>CALUYM010000010.1 GCA_944325035.1 uncultured Anaeroplasmataceae bacterium | reverse complement strand
AAGGGTTTGAGCCGGCCTTATCCGACTCGATTGTTAAATTTTAAATTTTTCGGTAAAAATTTACCGAAGTATTGTAATAAAAAAACTAACTAAAATATATAATGAAAATAATAACTTATCAGATGTGGTAGATTATTTCTCGATGCAAAATATTGCAAAATCTATCGAAGAAAAAATGAATAATATATGTTATGATAATCTTGAAATTCATCTTAATATTTATGATCGATCAAGACTGGATGGATTGAAAGCATTTTCTTATTTGTTTGAAGATGAGTATTCCAATATATCTGAGTATGCCCAAAAGGCAATATATGATTACCTCGCATCCGGTACTAATTCCTCAGAAATCAAAACAAGTATTTTTAATACGGTAATACTATTTGAAATCTATGCTTGGAAGGAAATATCGGCAGAGCGTCTAACTGAGTTAACTTATAAAAAGTTGGGGAATAAGATAGGTGATATAAATGTTGCAATAAATACCTTAAAACGCAAAAAGAAAATAGCCCAAAGCAAAAAAGGGGAAAAACTGACTTTAACATTAGATGAGAGACAACGAATAAGCGATGTCCTGAAAGAATCTAATGCTATTGAAAAAGAATTCCATAAAAATTTTAATGAAATAACTCAAAAATACGGAATAAAGAATAATGAAGGATTATTTGATAAACTTGTTACATTATATAGGATATTCTATCAATATGATTTAGATAAAAGTTCGGATTTAGATTCTTTCAGTAAGACTTCCCATAAAATTTTTGCTGAGTTCAAAACTCTCGCTAGTGATATAATTATCTATGGCGATGTTGAAGAAATGGTAGAAGAGATAAAAAAATTATGTAAAACTAATTCATATCTTAATCGTATTAGTATAAGTTCTTCATTTCTTAGTTTGTATAAGTCTGACAATTTAGAAAAATATATTAATAATAAAATAAACTATGTATTCTTTGACACGACTGTTTTTATTAATTTTATATGCGTAAAATCGAAATATAATGAAGAGATAGATATTTGGGACGATAGTAACTTTCGTGCCGTGTATAATCTAGTTAAGTGTCAAGATAAGAACAGGTCGAAAATCAAGTTCAGTATTCCATATGATTATATTATAGAAACTGTTGGAGAATTTCAAAAAGCATTAAAAATTGCATGGTTCGAGCAGACATCTTTCCCAATCCAGATACAAACTGCAAATACCTTTTATAATTATTATCTGTATGTAAAAAAACAAAAAGAGCTAAATGGTGATGACGGTAGTAAATTCAGTTTTATAGAATTTGCAAAAGAATTAGGATTTAGAGAAATTGATCCTGAATCACAAGATTTTAAACAAAAGACATATTCAATTTTACAATATTATGCTAAAATAGCAAATTTTGAAATAATACCTCCATTAAAAGAGTCTTTTAGCCTGTTTGATAGAGTAAAGACTGATTATATATCGTATTTAAAGAATAACTATAAGCACAATAAATCAGCTCGAGCTATTGAGGCAGATGTAAGGCAAGCATTATATTTGACTGAAAGAAGTTTATCCGAGAATGATGAATATTATTTAGTGTCATGGGATAGTTCTATTAGACATCTTCGTGATTTCATAAAAGAGTTAAACACGATATATAGAAGTTATGCTGTTTATAAGCCCAATTTTTTAGTTAATGCTTTGGAATTAAAGTGTTTTAAAATAAATAGTGAGTGCATCACAGATGAACTTTTTGTATACGCTGATAAAAATTATGATATTACATCAAAAATTCGAAGTTTATTTGATGATGTTATTTTTCCTTTATTTATGGCCTCACGCAACACTAATAGTACTTTAATAACGCAGATGTTGAGTTTACAAAAAGAATTTATTGAGATAGATAATACTACATATTCGTCTAGTGATAAGCAGTTACCTTTGGAAGAATTTTTTTTGGATATTATAAATTCGTTACCTGATATACCATGTTCTAAAACAGATTTAAAAGATTTTCTATCATCAGAAGAAAACAATGAATTTGTAACAACATTATTTTCGCAAGCATTAAAATCTTTAGAAGAAAATAAGCCATTTGATATAGTAACGCCATTTGCTGATAAATTAAAGTTATTTATTGATAAAAAAGATATTGATGTAAACCTTGGTGAATGAGTAGATATAAATGTGCTGTGAAAAGCAAACTTCAATTTTTCACTGTTGTACCCACCCCAAAAGATGGTATTTAAATATTGTATAAACTTTGGTGACTTTTTTGAGTTGATATAGCGAATTTTTGTCACATTTGCATTGTCCAAATGTTTTTGTAGCAAGTTGGCGCGAAACAGTGAAATCCATCAGGAGGACTATTAGGAGGACTTAAAGAATTTGTAGTTACAAGATATTGAGGACGAATTGATTGACTGTAAGGTTCATCTTCCGTCCGCACCGCAGAAAGCCCCGAAAATCATCGGGGCTTTTTTCATGCACTGACCTTACAGCTCTGGTATCCGTAAGCACCGGAGCACCTGCAAAGGTAGTGTTTCAAACAGTCTGTCTGGGTTAAGTCCTCAGACCTCTTAGAAGCTGTTTAAATTTATTTATAATTAGTTGTAAATCAGTAGGTTAATTGGGATATTTTTCGTAACTTTATGGTTA
>CALUYM010000009.1 GCA_944325035.1 uncultured Anaeroplasmataceae bacterium | reverse complement strand
CTATTCTTTAAAATACTTAATTTATTTCTTTTTTTATAAAAATTAGAGAACTACTTTTTGTAATTCTCTAGTATATTAGTTCTTATTCTATTTCCTATTAACATCTATAAATATTGCTTATAAAATTATATTTTTATAATTAAATATATTTTTAAATACATTTCTTTACTGCAATAATTATATAACTATACAAATTTAATAATTCAATATATTTATATATTCAGATACAGGCTATATTTTCTCCATTAACTAAATTATATAAATTAAATTTAATCAAATAAAAAATATGCTACCCCGTTTAGTAGCATATTTTATACTTTTTAAAAGTTAATATTATTCTTTTAAAATAGAATATTGGGTTTTGTTTTGCTTAGCATCATATAATAGTGAATCTGCTTTTTTGTATATTCTATCAAAGTCATCTATATTTTTAAAAACATATCCACCAATACTTACAGCAACATTAACTTCTGAATATTCATCAAAAACAATAGTTTTAGCTTTATTACAAAAATTTTCTAATAATTCTGCTAAGTCATTTAAACTTATTGTTTCCCTAGAAACGACAATAAACTCATCACCAGCAAAACGACTAGTAATTTTAGTCGAAAAGAATGTTTTTAATAATTCTGAAAATTTCTTTAATAATTCATCACCTACATGATGACCAAATGTATCATTAACTTTTTTAAAGTTATCTAAATCCATCAATAGACAGTAACCATCTTTTTTATCTTTAAATTGTTTTGAGATTGCATCAATAAAGCCACGTCTATTCAAAAGATTTGAAAGACTATCATAATTAGCTTGGTAGCTTAAAGTTTCTTGATTTTTAACAAGATTATCAACATCTTCTAAAGCACCTAATATCGTAATCAAATTACCTTTTTTGTCATAAATGCAATTTGTAGTTACATTATACCATTTCTCACCATCACCTAAATCTAAGCAAAGTTTTTCATCCAAATTACTCTTTACTTTTATAAATGATTTTAATGCCGTCAACTTATTGGAGTTTAAATAATCATCAATTACTATTGATTTACCCTGATTTTCATTATTGTCTCTATAACGAAGAGAACCATTTAGATAGCTATATTCAAATATAAATTGCCTAATTTTATTCAGTATAAAGTTATATCTTTCACTAATTTGATTTTTTTCACTCATTTCTTTAAACTTATATCTAAAAAAGAAAATACTAGCAATTGCAGATACAACTAAAAATGCAACGCCAACAAGACAAATTTTTAACCAGTGTATAATTAAAAATTCTGTAAATGTATAATTGAAATCAGTATAATATGTATTTGCATCTAATTGATGATCTAGTTGACTAATATATCTGTCTAAAATTTGTACTAATTTATTTCGATTTGTGAAATCAACAACGTTAAAATCAAGTTCTGAAAAATATTCAAAATCTATATTATAAGTAGAATACACTCTATGTTGTCTAAAAAATAGATTTGCACATGAAGAAGGCATAATTAAAGATTGATTATTATATTTTTTATTTTTAATGTCCCTTGAAATCGAAACTGAATTAAGAGAGTTATTCTTATTACTAGATTCAGTATACACCAAAGTAGCATATTCTGAATAAATTGGCCTAGTCATTCTGTATATAATGGAATCTTCAAGTGAAATGTATGATGGTAGTCCAAAAACTAAATCGATAACATCTTTTTTTATTTTATCAATCAAATCAGATTCATTATCTATTGGAACAATCTCACATTCCAACCCTACTTCACTTAAAAGTTGTTCCAAACAATCGATAAGTAATCCTTTCCACTGACCATCTTCATAATATGATAATGGTCTTAAATCAGCAAAAATACCTATACGTATTGTAGGGATGGTTTTAATATATTCAGTTTCATTTTCTGATAAGTAAAATGAAGAATTATCTTCAAAGTATTTGCTATAAAGATTATTTATAAAATTAGAATCAATTGATGTAAGTGCATCCATCGCTAGATTAAATGGAACCATAACTTCAGTGTTATTTTTTTGTGAAATAAAATAGAAACCATTTGAATTGAATTTTGTTAAAACTTTATAATCATCCCCAACAGCTAAATCGGTTGAAAAAGTAGCATCTATTTCACCATTTACGCATGCTTGTCTTACTTCAGCTAATGAATTATATTCAATAGCCGTATAATCAATTCCATACGTACTAGCATAATGAACAAATTGTTCATAACGTCCTTGTAATCCATTATAGTATCCTATTCTTATTCCATTTAGACTTGTTGGTCCATTGAAAGCAAATTTATTACTTGTCTTTAGACAGGTCAGAACAGTTGATGTATATCCATAAGGATTTTCTGCATATAAGTACTTTTCCGCGTAAGATTCAACATAAACTGTTGCACCTAGCATATCTATTTCACCATTATCAAGCATTTTATATGAATTAATTATTTGTTCATTTACAGTAGCACCTTGTGCTTCAATAAAATTAAATTCAATATAAGAATATTTTTCAATTTCTTTTAAATAATCAATTGTATATCCATATAAATTGCCAGTTTCATCTTTTTCAACAAGTCCAGATTGAAGAACAACTCCTACATCAATATAAGTAACGTTGTAAGAAGATGAAAAAGCAGAGGATGAAAAAGAAATAAATATGGATGATATAATTAAAATAAAAAATACGACTAACTTTTTCATATATTACAACCTCTTTATAATACTTTTTTATTTCGTTTCAAAAATATCACTTTAAATTAATTTAGTCAATACCTACGCAATCAAAAAAAAAAAAAAAACTTTATAAAAAAATATTTAGAAAATTGCTCGAAAAAAGTTATTTATGCAAAATTTGGCTTTTACAAAAAATAATGTCTTTTTAATGCAAGACATTATTTTTTTAATTAATTTAAATACTTATGAGACATAAAAAAAAGATAAGCTTGGCAACTTCCTACTCTTGCACACCACGGTGTACTACCATCGGCGTAATAGTGCTTAACTTCTGTG
>CALUYM010000008.1 GCA_944325035.1 uncultured Anaeroplasmataceae bacterium | reverse complement strand
ACCATTTTTTCCTTACTTGCTTTTAGCAAGCTTTTGTATTTTAGCACATTCTTATATGCTTTGTCAACAACTTTTTTTAGATTTCAAATTATAATTTAAAATTTTCGCTGTTGTTTGCGCTTTCTTTAACTCTCTTTTATAATACACTATTTAATATTAATTTGTCAATAAAAATTTAAGATTTATTATTGCATTCTATTAATAAATACATATATTTTTAGAAAAAAAGAATGGCAAAAAGCCATCCTAAATTTTATTTTTTTAATACTTTAATTACTTCAGTATAAGCCATAATTAATGGTCCTACACCTTTTGCATCGTTTTCAACTACTGGTTCAGAAATATAATATTCATAAGACCCATCTCGTCTTAAATTATCAACTGGACCTAATCCAGCAACTAAACAAATACCACCTACATTTAAATCACCATTTTTTTCAGTTAAATAACGATTACAAATTCCATTAAAGATATCTAAACCGATTTGACGGTATCTTTCTGGTAAAATTTCTAAACGAACAGCTTTTAAAATTGCATAGGCAATCATAGCTGAACCTGAAGTTTCTAAATAGTTACCTTCACGTCCTGGTTGATCTATAACTTGCCAGAACATCTTACTATTTTTATCTTGGTACTCTAACAATCCATCAATTGTTTCTTTTAATAATGAAGTGAAGAAGCGGTATTCATCATACATTTGTTCATTAATATATCCGCAAATATCTGCTAATGCAACTGTATACCATCCACATGCTCTTAACCAGAAGTTTTTAGAAAGACCTGTTTGGGGATCAGCCCAGAAGATATCTTTTGTAGCACAATATCCATGATAGTACAAATGTTTTTTCTCATTAAACATAATCTTGCGTACATTTTTGTATTGATTAACAATATCATTATAGTTTTTCATATCATCAAATTCAGTTTCATAACGCATATAGAAAACTTGTGCCATGAATAAACCATCTAACCAAATTTGATTTGGATAAATTTTCTTATGCCAAAAATTACCTTCAGGAGTTCTTGGATGCCCTTTAATTTGTTCGTAAGTATATTCAATTGCTTTTTTATACTTTTCATTTCCAGTAAAATGATACAAATCAAATAAAATACGACTTTCACACATATCATCAGTCGAATATTTAGTAATATCATAACCTTCAATTGTTCCATCCTCTTTTACAAAATAGTCAGTATAAGATATAACAAAATCTAAATATTTCTTTCCCCCTGTTTGTTTATATAATTCTAAAAGTGAAGCCATCATACATCCATCTATGTAATTCCAGTGTGGTTTTTTTCCACCTCTAATTAATTCAATATTCCATAGTGGGCACTCTGGTGTTGACTTAGTAATTAACTTTTCAATATATTTATCTATTAATTCGTACATATTCTCTTCTCCTTCTCAAACATTATGAACATATTATTCTTTATCAACTACCCATCCATTAACAGGTTGGGATTGTAACTGCTAATTGATTCTCTTAAACTTTCTAGTTTTACCAATTCGGAATCAAACCAAATATGGCGTTACATTATAGAATGGTTGATACATCCTTACAATTTAGATGAACACTTTTGAAACTGTACTAAATATTTATATACTATTAAGATAGTTTATTTCCATAGAGTACAAATCCATAACTAATCTAGATGAATCGATTATTTATTATGAATGCTTTTGCCAAATAATGATAAGTAAGGCCGCACAACATTTTAATCATCGGCTAGACGTTATTTAACGTATTCGTAAATTTTACGAAGTCAGAGTATTTCGTGCTTGTTTATTACCATTAACAACGTCATCTTTATTTAATATTATTAGTGATAATAAGGTTACTGACTATTTACTCTCAACTATACTACAAACATCATTCAAATTACTTTCTTTTAATTTGAATTTTAAGTTGTAATCTATTTACTCCTTTCATTAATACTTCATTGAAATTATATCAACATATTATACTGTAAGTCAATATTGATAATGTGGAATATATAGTTAATAAATAAAATAAAAATACATGTCTTTTCATATCTGATAAAAACATGCTTTTTACAAAACTAAATATATGTCTAAAATGTTATATAAAGAAAATATAATTATATGTTAAATCGCTACCATAATTTTATGTTCCATTACTAAAGCATCATTTAAGGCAGGCAATTTAAATGGCTTTTCATCTAAATATAATGTCTTGTTTTCTAACACATGGAAATCTAAGGATTCGAATAAGTTTTGAATAAGTTCATTATTTACTACACAATACAATGACTTTATTCCATTATTTGAAGCTTCTTCTTTAAGACTTAAAAATAATTCTTCCAAAATATCATCTTCTAACATTTTTTTAAACACAAAATAACGAATAACTCCTTTTGCATCAAACGATTCATAAGAAATAAAACCAGAGATATCATTTCCATCTAAAACATAT
The DNA here is from genome assembly GCA_944325035.1 of uncultured Anaeroplasmataceae bacterium. Classification (GTDB taxonomy): domain Bacteria; phylum Bacillota_I; class Bacilli_A; order Acholeplasmatales; family Anaeroplasmataceae; genus CAG-307. Next base: position 28,635 of record CALUYM010000008.1, on the reverse strand, counting down.
AACCCATTTTTTAAAATGTCGTCATCTAAATCCGAAATTGATGGAACATTTAATAAAAACTTTCTTACTAATTCTAAATCTTCATCGGTTACTTTTATAATCATTCCCATTTAACTAAACCATTCCTTTATTTTTTTTATAATATAACTCTCATAAACAATTGTGTCACTAGATTCAATGTCTAAAAACTTTGGATAAACTATTCCCCACCAGTTATCACCAGAAGCTGAATCAATTTTAACTAAAAAGGTTAACACTTTTTCATCTTTAATATATTTTCCTTCACTAGTTTTATTTATAAATTTATGCATTACTAATTCTGCTTGAGCATTGTATTTTTTTATAGTTTTATTGAACTCGATTAAATCATTCTCAATATTTTCAATATATACATTATACGTTTCATCATATGTCATACTTAAAAATAGTATAACTTCATCCTTAACCTTTTCTTTTATTTCTAAGGAGATTTTACTATTATCATTTGGAATGATTCTTACACGAAGCTCATCTTTATCTTTAATTAAACATATTGCAATAATAATTATAACTAACAATATAAATATTTTTTTTCGCATAAAAAAACCTCCTTTACCATTAGCTTGGTAAAAAGAGGTAATTTTATACATTTATTTTAAAACTTTATTAATTTGTTCAATTGTAATGGCACCTTGTCGTAATACTTTAGGATTTTCACCTGTTAGATCAACTACTGTCGAAGGTAGTGAAGATGTTTTATTTTCAGATGGTCTATAAATTTTATCAACTAATTTTCCATATTCTTTTTCTATTATATAATAATCATTTAATGAAGGTGTCCCAGATTCATTAACTGAAGTAGTTGAAAATGGTCCATATTTTTCTAAAATTTGTAAAGCCACATCGTAATTAGGTATTCTAACACCAATTGTTTTAAGTCCTGTAATTTCAAACACCTTAGGTTTTGATTCTAAAATAATAGTTAATGGTCCTGGTAAAAAAGCTTTAACAAGTTTTACTCCTGCTTCGTTCAAATTAGCAATTTCTTCAATTTGCGTTATATTCGCACATAAAACTGCAAGTGGTTTATCTAATGGACGATGCTTGATTTGATAAATACGCATTTGACCTTCATTGTCAAAAATACTAGCTCCTATTCCATAGACTGTATCCGTAGGGAAAATAATTACTTTATTTTTCATTATTAAATCCTCTAATTACAAATGTCATTCTATCTAAGCCTTGTAAATCTTTCTTAGTATATACTAAAGCACCTGGAAAATTTTTTCTAGCAATATCTTCAATTTCAGACGATTTATCATAACCATGTTCAAATGCTAAAATACATTTTTCATTCATAATTTTAGGAGCATTTTCTAAGATTACACGATAAAATTTTAGCCCGTCGTTTCCACCAAATAAAGCTAAGTTTGGTTCATTATCTTTAACTAAAGAATCAACAGTTTCCTCTGTTGGTATATATGGAGGATTGGATACTAAAATATCTAATTTCTTATCCATCAATGGAGCTAGCATATCGCCTTGGTAAAAGTCAACATTAGCACCCAGTTTTTTTGCATTTCCTCGTGCGACAGTTAATGCTTCTAACGAAATATCAGATGCCATAACATGCATATTTTTTTCTTCTAAAGCTAAAGTAATAGCGATGCATCCAGATCCTGTTCCAACATCAGCAACTTCTACTTTTTTATCTTTGAAGTAATCATCATATAAATATAAAACATTTTCTACTAATTCTTCTGTTTCTGGACGAGGTATTAAAACATCTTTATTAACATTAAAATCATATCCATAAAAACAAGCTTCACCAATAATATATTGAACTGGCTCATTATGTTCTAAGTAAAGAACAACCTTTTTTTCAAATTCGTTAACTACTTCTTCTCTAACATTTTCGTTCATTTTTATATATAAATCTGATGACGTCGTTTTTGAAACTGATAAAAATAATAATAAAATAGCACTTTCTTCTTTATTCTTGTTTATAGCTATTTGATAGTACTTATCTAATAATTGTTTATTTGTCATTAAAATCACCAATTCAATTATAAACTAAATGTAAGTTTATGCAAGAAATTTCACTGCTAATGTTTATCGTTCTTGTTGATTATTAAGTTATTATTGTAAATATTAAGATTAACATATTCATAAGTCAAATAATAACTAGTTTTATTTTTGACAATAATTTTTTATTTTAAACTATGTTAAAAAAAATGTCTAAAATTTATGAGTAGTTTATCTATGCAAAAAAACTTCAAAACTGATACAATAATTGCTAAGTCATTATCTTTAGGCATGATTATAAAGATTTGAAGTTTTTTATTTATCACTTATTTATATTTTTTAAATATCATATTTAGAAAGAATTTCAGCTGGAGTGTTTTTAAGTAATTTATAAATAGGTAGAATTCCAAATAAGAAACTGATACTATACAAAATTATTATCATTAAATAAGTTATTGGATTTACCAAGATATTGACCATATTAGCGCCTAAATTATTTAGCTGAATAGCGATAAAACCAAAAATAAATATATATGCTAAATATCCCATCAGAGTAGTAAATGTAGAAATAACAAATATAGATATAATATAATTTAAAATTAATTTCATTTTAGAGGTACCTAACGCTCTATATACACCAATAGTATATATCTCTGAAATCATTTTTGATCTCATAGTAAGATATGTATAAACAATAACAATTAATGTTAGTACTATGATAATTGGAATGTAGATAAACCTATTTTGTTTCACATCTTCTTTTCTCATTTCCATTTGATAATCATAATTATTGAGTAATTCTAAATCCTTACTATTAAAAAAATCATCGAACTGATCTTTATCTTTTACTATAATGGATAAAACAGGACTAGAATTTGATATAAGATTATCAATATCTTTTTTTAAAGTTTCAGCTGTTTTATATGATTCACGTTTATACGCTTCAGATGTATTTTTACTACTAATACCTACAATTTTATATCTTTCATTTACATTTATTCCTAATAGTTCTTCATATGTCGATAAATTTATTTCTTTTAACAATTTATCGGCTAATCCTTTACCAATTACAATATCTTCATCAGAGTTTGCTTTATTACCTGCAAGGATTCCACAATCTTTTATTAATATTCCATTATAAATGCTAAATGATATATTAATTCGTTTAGTTATAATACTATTTTCTTCATAACTAATTTCATAATAGTTGTTTTCTTCAATATCATAAATTAAGTTATTATCTATAGCTTCTTTTAATGCATCTACGTATGTAGATAATTCATTTTCTGATAATTGGTATTGGTAAAATGGATAAGATTGAAATTCAGTATTTATATTATCATAATTAATTGTAGTATTCGTAATATACATCATATTAATTATTCCTATTATTACACCTAGTAATGCAAATACTAAATGAAAAAATTTTGTCCTTTTTCGAGTGCGAAAAAAAGTTTTAATCTCATTTATAAACGTTTTTTTCACAAATTTGGCGTTATATTTTTCTTCATTGCAATACCACGATGTATCATAATTAAATGCCTGTAAATCAATCTTTGTACTATGTTCATAATGTGCATCAATTAGTTTCAAATCGGTATCTTTTAACAATTTTAAAGGACTATCTGATTGAAGATAAAATACACCATTTCGTTCTACAATTGTTAAATTAAGTTGCTGTTGACTTTCTTTATATAAAACTGTATTTACATACCCTTCATTTTCGACTTTTTCAAGGTCTTTTAAATATATCTTATTAGAATTTTCATTTCTTAATTCATTATTCTTAACAATAAGTTCATTACTAATCACTTGTCCATCTTTGATATTTATAATTTGCTGTGCATAGGCATAGGCCAAATTCTTATCATGTGTTACAAGTAATACTAGCGTTTTTTCACTAATTTTTTTTAAAATATTCATAATTTCAACAGAATTTTCACTATCTAAATTTCCTGTTGGCTCATCAGCAATTATAATTTTAGAATTTTTAATCAAAGCTCTTGCTATTGAAACACGCTGTTGTTGTCCACCGCTTAAAGCACTGGCTAATTTTTTTCTAAATCTATATAATTTTACTGCTTTTAATGTATATTCAATACGTTTATTAACTTCATCATTATCTGTAATACCAATTAAACTTAAGGCTGTCTTTAAGTTTTCTTCAACCGTTTGATTATTTAATAAATTATAGTTTTGAAAAATATAACCGATATTTTCAACTCTATATTTATCCACTTTTTTCATATTATATTTACTAGATAGGAATTCTTGGTAATTAATTTCTCCACTATCTTGTTTATCCAGACCACCAATTATATTTAAAAGCGTTGTTTTCCCACTACCTGATGGCCCTAAAAAAACAACCAGACCTTTATCAGGCAATTCCAAATTGATATTATTACAAACTATAATTTCATTACTTTTTCCTTTATTATATTTTTTATTTAAATTAGTTATTTTAATCATTTGAATCTACCCCCTGTTTAAAGGTTTTGTTAACACTGAATTTGAATAATCGGTAATTAAATCTACGACCCATAAAAAATCCAAATATCAGCATCACTACAAAGTAAATTATACTAGTAATGAAAGTAACATCTTTAAACATAATAAAGAATGAATTATTAATTACCTTTCCTAAAACAAATAATATTGAGTACGTTATTATTGTTGTTAAAATTGTTTGGCACATTATTTCATAATTAACGATACTCTTCATATCGTTTTTGGTAACACCTAACGTTCTTAAAATAGTGTAATCTTTCTTTTTGGATTCATAAATTCGAGCTAGAATAACATATGTTATAAAATAGACAATAATAATTGAAATACTAGAAATAATCATAGATAAATAATTGTTAATGTTATTGATAAAAAAAACTGACTTATCTACTGTTTTAAAATCACTAGGAATAATATAATCATACCCCAATTCATCTAATTTTTTGGTAATGTCATCGATATCACCATATAAAGCCACTTCGTATACTGGCATTTTTAAATCATTTAAGATAGATAGATATAAAATATCATTTGTTTGATTTTCATAGATGGTTTCAATATTCAAGGTTGGCAATGGATATATACAACTTGGATTAAAGTTATAACTATCTTCTTTTATCTCGCCCGTTATAGTAACGTAGCTTTTTTCCTCTTTAGTTAAGATAGTTTTAAACTTATGATATTGCTGGTATGTCTCAATGTCATAAGTTTTTACATAATTGTAATATTGATAAATTTTTAATAGCATATCATTCTTTGTTATAACTGGTTTTTGTACATCTTCACTATATCCAACTCCAGAAACTGTTAGTTCAAAAGCCAAATTGTCATTAATCATATTTCCTCCGACTAACTTGTCTAAAGCATACCACGTAGACCAACCTTTAGGAAATACCAAAAAAACTTCATTATTCGTTTTAGGTAATTCACCTGCAAATAATTCATAATTTTTCAAATTTTTTTCATATCCAATAAATTGATATAAAGAAATTAAATCATTTCCAATTCTAAAATCAATACCTGAGTTCTCAAAAAAATTATTAATGACAATATCATCACTTATGCTAGATAATTTCTCATAATCAAGTTCTTTATGATACCTGTCATAAGCTATCACTTTATTATCACCTATATAATGTAAATTGTTATCTGCGCCTAAATTATTATTGTTATAATAAATTGATTGATATAAAAAAAGAGCAAAAAATGAGATAAGAAAAAATACTATCATAGTTAAAATACTGCGTTTAGGAGTAAATAAAAGATTATTTTTGGCAATTTTAAACAGCGTTTTTTTAGGGATTGGAACATATTCTAAATCCATAACTTTATTCATATCCTGATTTCCAATATCTTTAATTTTTATATCTTCAACCACTTCACCATCTTTAATTACAATTTGGCGACTAACAATATTTTTTACTTGTTCAAAATTATGAGTAACAATTAATACTAATTTATCTTTTGCAACTTCTTGAATTAACTTTATTATTTCTGCTCCGGTTTTGCTATCTAAATTTCCAGTTGGCTCATCACAAGCTAAGATTTCACAATCCGAAGCAAGAGCACGCGCAATTACGCAGCGTTGTTTTTCACCACCTGATAATTTGGTCCCACGATGATTAATTCTTTTCGATAAACCTACTTTTTCGATTAAATCCCTAGCTTTAATTTCAGCTTCTTTACGACTAACTCCATTTAAAATTAAAGGAACAATCACATTTTCTAAAACTGTATATGAATCGATAATATTATAATTTTGAAAAATAAAACCTACTTTATTTTTTCTAAATTCATCCATATCATCAACATTAAAATATGATGTTTCATTTCCATAGTAATAAATTTCTCCATCATCAAATGTATCCATTTTAGTTATAACATTTAAAAGGGTGGATTTACCTCCACCCGATTCGCCAGTTATTGCAATGATTTCACCTTTATTGAATTCTACATTAATATGTCGTAAGCCTATAGAAATAACTCCGTTTGTATTGTAATACTTACTAACATCTTCTAGCTTAAACATTTCAATTTCCTTCTAAATCTTTAGATTTAACCTTTCTATTTATTCTTGTTCAGATTCTAGCGATAATAATCTCTTTTGGTTTTCATTAATTAACTCTTGGATAACTAAATCTAACTTTCCATCGATAATTGCATCTAATCGGTTAATAGTAAAACCAATTCGATGATCGGTAACACGATTTTGTGGATAGTTATAAGTACGAATCTTCTCACTTCTCTCACCATGTCCAATCAAAGCTTGTCTTGTCGCACCAGTTTTTTCATTTTCAGCTTCTAACATTCTTTCATAGATTCTTGTTCTTAATAGCTCTAAAGCAGTGGCTTTGTTTTCATGTTGAGAACGATGAATTTGACAAGCTACATATTCTCCAGTTGGAATATATGTAACACGAACAGCTGAATATGTTGTGTTTACACCTTGTCCACCAGGTCCAGATGAACAGAATGTATCAATTCGAATATCTTTTTCTTCTAATTTGAAGTCAATTTCTTGTGCTTCTGGCATAACTAGAACTGTCGCAATTGATGTTTGAATACGACCATTGGCTTCAGTTACAGGGATTCTTTGAACGCGGTGTCCACCTGATTCATACTTTAATTGTGAATATACATTTTCACCAGATACTTTGAATGAAATTTGAGAATATCCACCCATGTCTGAAGGCATTGAGTCATAAACTGTAATTTTCCATCCTTTTGATTCTGCATATTTAGTATACATTCTAAATAAATCACCTGCGAAAATATTGGCTTCATCACCACCAACAGCACCACGAATTTCGACAATAACATCTTTTTCATCATTAGGATCTTTTGGTAATAATAAGACTTTTATTTCTTCTTCTATTTCCTTCATTCTCTCGTGAGCAGATTCTAATTCCATTTTAGCCATTTCAGAAATTTCTGGATCATTTTCTTTTGACATTTCTTTTAATTCAGGAATTGAATCTTCTAATTTATTATATTCTCGATATAAAACAACTACTTTTTCAAGTTGTCGTTGTTCCTTTGAATATTCTAATAATTTTTTTACATCACATACAACAGTTGGATCAGCTAATAATTCATTTAATTCATTATAACGCTTATCCATCAGATCTAATCTATCGCGTACCATTATTATTCTCCTTTATCTATCTCTTTAAATTTTGAATATCTTCCTTGGAAAACAAAATCTAAATCTATACCTGCACTACCTGAACGGTTTTTAGCTATATTTAGAATTGCTTCTTCAGAAATTGGTTGTTCCGCATCTTTATCTTTATCTTTTCGGTAGTAATCTTCTCGATATAAGAAAGTTACTATATCTGCGTCCTGTTCAATTGAACCAGAATCTCTTAAATCAGCCATAATTGGTTTTTTATCATCACGTTTTTCCACTTCACGTGATAACTGAGCCAGAGCTAAGACAGGAATTTGCAATTCACGAGCCATCATTTTTAAACCACGAGAAATTTTAGATACTTCTTCTTGTCGGCTTTTAGCCCCAGAACTAGAACCATCAATTAATTGTAAATAATCAATTACTACAAAATCAAGACCAGTTGAAGCTTTTTGTTTACGGCATTTAGCACGTATATCTTCAATAGTAGTAGTCGATGAATCATCAAAATATATGTTAAGACTGCTTAATTTATTACAAGCCATTGTAAATTTTCTAATTTCCGTACCATCCATGTTAGCTGTTCTAATATTTGATAAATGGATATTACTTTCTGATGCAATCATACGCTCAACCAATTGATCCATTCCCATTTCTAAGCTGAATACAGCCACAACTGCCTTACCATTTTTATTGTACTGAGCAACATTAACCGCAATATTCATAGCTAAAGCAGATTTTCCCATTGCCGGACGAGCTGCTAAAATTATCAATTGTTCAGGCTGAAAACCAAGTGTCGCCTTATTTAAATTACCATAACCTGTAGAAATTCCTGTTATGTCTTCTTGGATTCGAATACTTTCTTCTTGAATTCTCTTTTGAACACGTTCAGCTACAGTTTGAATATATGTAAATTCGCTGGTTTTCCTACGTTTTGATAAATCAAAAATAGTTTCTTCAATTCGTGTCAAATATTGATTTGCATCTAAGGTTGGGTCATATCCTTGTTGTGTTAATTGACCTAGTTTTTGAATAGCTGTTCTTTTTAACGAAGCTTCTTTGACTAATGCTAAATAGGTTTGAATATTCATTGAAGTATAATTATAATTAAAAATACTTGCAACATAGTCATAACCACCAATTGAAGCTAAACGATTGGAAGCTTCGAGATGAGAGACGACGGAAGTAATATCTATATTCTTATTTTCATTATAAAGACTAAGCATTGCTTTATAAATCGTTTTATTACGTTCATCATAAAAATCATCAGGAATTATTTCATCTTGTAATTCAACCATTAATGACTCATTTAAAACAATTGAACCCAAAACTGCAATTTCTGCTTCAATATTATGGGGAACGATTGCCATCTCTTTATTCATAGAAACCTCTCTTATTGTTCTTCAACTTTAATCGTAATTGACGCTTTAATATCCTTATATAAATCAACGGTAGCTGTAAAAATACCAACCGAATTAATTTCAAGCGGTAATGTTACTTTGCGTTTATCGATCTTAATACCTGTTTGAGCTTCAAATTCTTCACAAATAAGTTTAGTTGTAATATGTCCGAAGGCTTTTCCATCAGCTCCGACTTTAATATAGACAGTAATATCCTTACTCTCAATATCTGACTTAATTTGTTTCATCAAATTATAATGTTTTTCTTCCTCTTCTTTTGCTTTAGCGATTTGTTCATTAACCTTAGCAATATTTTCATCAGTAGCTAAAATAGCTAAATTATTTGTCAATAAATAGTTACCATACCCATTAGCTACATCAATAATTGCATCTTTTTTACCTCTACCTTTAATGTCTTCTAATAAAATTACCTTCATTTTTTCATCATCCTCGTTTTCATTATTAATCTTTAAAATTTCAACAAGTTGTTTCTTAACATCAGAAACAGTTTTTTCTTTGACTTGTGTTGCAGCATTTGTTAAATGACCGCCACCATTCATTTGTTCCATTAAAACTTGAACGTTAATTTTTTCATAACTTCTAGCCGAAACCCCAACTAAATTTTCTTCAAGTCTACCAATAGCAAAGGAAGCGTCAATTCCATCAATTGCCATTAATTTATCGGCAATTTGCGCTAGGAAAGAACGATCTGAATGAATTTGGTTGTCTGGTAAAACTGCAATAGCATAACGACCTAAAACAATATCAGCATTAATTACAGCTTCTGCTATCTCTTTTTCCATTTCAAATGGCGAGCGGGAAATAGTCTTAACTAAAATCATATCAGCGTCAAAACTTCTTATAATAGAAGCTGCTTCAAATGTTCGACTCGTTGTTCTAAAAGTAAAATTATTTGTATCAATAATTAAACCGACTAACATACAAGTTGCTTCGATTGGTTCCATTTTAATATTATCTCCATAAAATAGCAACATCTCTGTAACAAGTTCAACTGTACTTGAAGCATAAGTCGCTATATAACTTAAAGCGATGTTATCAAATCCAACTTCACCAACACGATGGTGGTCAATAACTGCAATATTTTTAACCATTTGATTACCAATTTCAATTGGTTTAAACATATCATAAAGTTCTTTAAACATCATAATTCTTGGAGATTGAGTATCGCATACTACTAAAAGCGAATTAGTCTTAACATCTACTTCTGATAATGGAATAATTCTTTTATATGTCTGCGGAGCCATTTCTTTAATTGATTGAACAAGACGGATAATATTTTGATCAGCCTTATTTTCTTCAAAAACAATATAGGCTTCCTTCCCTGACGATAAACACATTTTTAAAGTAGCAAGCATGGCCCCAAAACAGTCAGCATCAGCACCAATATGACCCGTAATGTAAACATTTGTAGAAGCTTGAACTAAATCTTTCAATTCGTTCGCTTTAACACGTGCTTCACGAAGTGTTGCATCTTCTACCGCGTTAGTCTTCCCTCCAAAGAATTGAACTTTTTCCCCTTGAATATTAACTACAACTTGGTCACCACCACGTTTTTCAGCCATATCTATCGCTGATTGTGCATTTTTAGCAACCTCTTGCGCATCGGCATCATAGCAAGCAATTCCTATCGATACAGTAACTCTTGTTCGATTCTTAGATGAAATTGCTCTAATTTTATCAAGAATCGAAAAATTATCTTCAATCATTTCCTTAACATCTTCTTTATCTAAGACTACTAACATTCGATCATCTTCATAACTTTGTAAATAACCACCACGTATACGGAAATAATCTGAAATTTCTTGTAAAAGTTCACCTCGATATGTAGCTTGTTCAGATAAACCAAAGTTCTTTAAAGCTTGTTCCAAGTTATCGATTACTACAATGGCTAAAGCTTTAGTTCGACTATCATATTTATGACGTAATTTTTCAAGTTCAGTAATATCAAAAAAATATAAAACTTGTTCCTCTCTTCTAATTAAAACATCATAATAATTTCCATCAATTTCTAGTTTATAATTTTTCACCTTCGTATTTAAAACATCTTTTAAATCAGGAATTACCTCTAATAGTTCCTCATCTAATAGTCTTGATTTAAAAATATTCTTTAAATAGTCATTAGCCCATTTAATATGTCCATCTTCATAAACTAAAATACCTACAGGCAAATTATTAATAGCCTCATCCCCAGCGTTAGAAACATGATAAGTTGTATTTGACCAAGCTTCTAATTGACTATTAGCTTGTTGAAGTTGTCTTCTTAGGCGTAGATAGATAAAAAAACTGCTAATTGCAAGGCTAATAATTAAAAAGACAAAGCCTAAAATTAAATATAACAAATGATTTAACGGCCCATACAAGATGAACATTGTTATACTTATTAGGAACGACATTATTGCAATAATTAAACTAAGCATGATATCACAGTATAATTAAATTGTACTTTTAATCATACACTCCTTTTTAAAAGTTCATTATGAGTACAACATAATAGCAAAATTGATTATACAATTTATGCACTTTCACTATACAATTATATCATAAAAGCTAATTGCATACAATTTTTTACTCTCTTAGCGAAAAAAAACTTCTAAAGGTTTAAGGCCCAAAAATTCGGACTGCCTTTAGAAGTCAATTAACTAGTCTTTTACGAATGGTAATAAAGCCATATGACGAGCACGCTTAATAGCGATTGCAAGTTTTCTTTGATATTTAGCAGAAGTACCAGTTACACGACGAGGTAAAATCTTTCCTCTATCTGTAACGAATTTTCTTAATAAATCAACATCCTTGAAATCGATGTGTTCGATATGGTTTTGAGTAAAGTAACATACCTTACGACGACGGAAACCGCCACGATTTTGTTGTTGCATACGTATTCCTCCTTATTAGAATGGAAGGTCATCATCAGCTATATTGATATCTAATGCTTGATCATTAGATGGTTCAATACTTTGATTTCTTTGAGGAGCCTGATAACCTTGATAGTTTTGATTATTGTTATAGCTAGGTTGTTGATAGCTATTATTTGGTTGATAAGCATTTTGTGAATAACCATTGTTAGCTTGGTTAGGATCACGTGGTTGCAAGTTAGAAACAGAGTCACAAACAACTTCTGTCACATATCTTGTTTGACCTTGTTGGTCTTGATATTGACGTGTTTGAATACGTCCTTCAACGCTCATCATATAACCTTTTTTAATATATCTAGAGATAAATTCAGCTTGTGCACGCCATGCCACACAGTTAATAAAATCAGCTTGTCTTTCTCCATTTTGACCTGTGTAAGAACGGTCAACCGCGATGCTAAAGGCTACAGTAGCCGTTCCATTTTGCAGATATCTTATCTCTGGATCTCTGGTAATTCTACCAACTAAAATAACTCGATTTATCATCTAGATACCTCATTTCTAAATCAATTAAGCTTCATACTTAACTACGATATGACGTAAAACTTTTTCGTCATAACCAGCAATACGATCGAACTCAGTTAAAGCCATATTATTAGCTTCTACTAAAGCCCATACATAATAACCTTTACGGTTCTTTTGAATTTCGTATGCCATATCTTTTAAACCCATTTCCTTAACTTCTAAAACTTTAGAGTCATTTGAAGTGAAAATAGCATTGATTGAAGAAACTTCTTTAGCGATAGCTTCTGCATCTAAAGATGGGTTTAAAATATACATAACTTCGTATTTTTTCATCTTGTACACCTCCTATGGTCGATTGGTCTACTTTTTGGTAGACAGGAGCATTTATTTCAATGCTATAGTATTTTACCACAGTCTTCAAGCTTTGACAAGTAAAATTTTCTATATATAAACCTAAAACTTTATTTTAAATTAATTGCCATTTTCATTACTGATTAAAACAAATCCCTATAAGTCTTTCCAATTAAACTTGGTTATACATATAGGGATATTATTGTAATCAATATATTTAAAAAAGTTATAATATTTATTCTTCTTTTAAAAGTTTAATCGCTTCATTAATAATAAAATCTACCGATTCTTGTCTAACTTTATTTCTTCCTTCTGGTTTAAAATATTTAGTATATGTAAATATTTTTCCATTTAAACAAATTCCAAAACACACCATACCAACAGGTTTACTTGGTGTACCTCCAGTCGGTCCAGCAATTCCAGAAGTTACCAAAGATAAATTCGCACCTGTTTCTTTAAATAACCCATTCGCCATTTCTTTAGTAACTTGTTCGGAAACAACTCCAAATTTTTTAATTGTTTCCTCTGAAACTCCTAAATATTTGATTTTAGTTTCATTAGCATACGTGACAAAACTGACATCAAATACCTTACTAGCATTAGCTACGCTAACAATACTAGATGCTATTAATCCACCTGTGCATGATTCAGCTATACTAACTTTGTATTTTTTTGAAATTAATAACTCGACCAATTCTTCTATCATTTTTAAAATTCCATTGTTTCGTTGCGTTTAAACTGTGACAAGTATAAACTTGAATAAATTCCTTTCTTTTCTATTAATTCTTCATGTGAACCATCTTCTATGATTTTTCCTTCATTTATTACGAAAATTCGATTAGCATTCTTAATTGTTGATAATCGATGGGCTACAACGATTGTGGTTCTACCTTCAGATAACTTATTTAATGCATCTTGTATTAAAATTTCAGTAGTATTATCTAGTGCAGATGTCGCTTCATCTAAGATTAAAATTGACGGATTTTTTAAAAAAACACGAGCAATAGAAATTCTTTGTTTTTGACCACCAGATAAACGTACACCGCGTTCACCAATTTGTGTATCAAAACCATCTGGAAGACTCATAATATAATCATAAATGTTCGCTTGTTTAGCTGCATTTATTACCTCATCCATAGATGCATCTAAGTTTCCATACATGATATTATCTAAAATAGTACCATTAAATAAGTAAACATCTTGTTGAACAATTCCAATTGATTTACGCAAACATCTAAAACTTAAATCATTAATATTCATTCCGTCAACTATGATTTCTCCTTCATTGACTTTATAAAAATTAGGAATTAAATGACAGATAGTAGTTTTTCCACCACCTGATTCACCTACTAAGGCAATCGTTTCTCCTTTTTTTATATCAAAACTGATATTAGATAAAATAGATTTTGTATCATCATAAGAAAATGATACATTTTTAAAACTAATATCACCCGATAATTCTACATTGTCAATCGCATTTGGCTTTTCTTTTTCAATTGGTTCATCAATTACTTCTAAGAAACGTTTAAATCCCGTAATACCATCTTGATAAGTTTCAACGAAATTTATAAGCGTAGTTAATGGTGTAATAAATAAATTAATAGAAACTACAAATGCCAAATAATCACCTAATAAGATGCGATCATAAATTACTAATATACCTCCACCTAAAATACAAGCTATATTAAATAAGTCAATCACAAAATTTGTACTAGCTCCAAACAATCCCATAGCTTTATAAGCTTTAGAACGACTCTTAACGTATTGATTATTACCAACTTCAAATTTTTCAATTTCTTTATTTTTATTAGTAAAAGCCTTAGTAACACGAATTCCTGTAATACTAGATTCTAATGCTGCATTAATAACAGCTGTATCCTTTCTAGTTTCCATAAATGCATCATTCATTCTTTTTCTAAGTACTAAAGAAATCACAACTAAAACAGGAACACATGCAAAAACAATTAGGGCTAAAATCCAATTGATATACATCAAATATACAAATGAACCTAATACCATTACTCCACAAATAAATACATTTTCAGGTCCATGGTGTGCAAGTTCAGAAACATTCATCAAATCATTAGTCATTCTACTCATGATTTTACCAGTTTCATGCTCATCGTAGTAAGAATATGGTAAATCTTCTAAATGCATAAACATATCTTTACGCATTTGCGATTGCATTTTTACGCCAATTACGTGTCCATAAAATTGAACAAAGTATCGTAAAAGCATTCTTATTAAATATAAAATAAACAATACCACTCCAAAAATAATTATAAAGCGAATATTTTTATTGGGAACATACACGTTAAAAACTCTACGTGTAATAATAGGATAAGTCATACCTATTGCTGAAATAAAAAAAGACGCCACCATATCTAGAATAAACATTCCTAAATGGGGCTTATAGTAGGCAATAAACCTTTTTAACATAAAATCACTCCTAACATAGTGATTATAGCACAAAAAAATGTATTGGGTAAGTAAAAAGAGAGGATGATATGTTGAAAACTAAAATATTTTGGATAATTATCATCTTTTTAATCTTAATATTTGGACTTTTTAAAATTGATAGTGTTCAAAGCTTAAATGATATTTCAAAAATGAATAGAGTTATAATGTATGATAAGGATGGTCAAGTTTTCTACGAATCAAATAACTTACATGAAGGCTCTTATTTAACGATTGAAGAAGTTCCAAAATTGGTCAAAGAAATTTTTATTTTTTCTGAAGATAAAAATTTTTATCGTCATAATGGATTTGATATTTATCGAATTACCAAAAGTATCGTTAGTAATTCATCATCAGGGGCTTCAACAATTACACAACAATTAATTAAAAATCTATATTTTTCAAATAATAGATCTTATATTAGAAAGGGGAAAGAAATTTATTTAAGTATGCGTCTTGAAGCAATATACACGAAAGAGGAAATTTTAGAAGCTTATTTTAATACTCTTTATTTCAATCATAAAATCTATGGTTTGAAAGATGCAGCTGCTTTTTATTTCAACAAAAATGTATATGAATTAACTATTAGTGAGATTGCGATTTTAGCAAATATTATCAAAAATCCGACACTCTTTTCACCAATATTAAATTATGACAAAGCCTTAGTAAAACGGAATTATCTTTTAAAAGCTATTTATAAGGAGGGACTAATTTCAAATGATGAATTAAGTGAAGCTGTTGACGAAAAAGTTATAATTACAAATACACGTACAATTATATACAATGATGCTGTTTTATACTATAAAGATTTAGTTTTAACTGAGTTGAAGAAAATAAAAGTTACAAAAGATTTTAATCAAACAATAAGTATTTACACCGCCTTCAATTCCCAACTAAATTCTAAATTAGCTCATACTATTAAAAATCGAGATTTAAAAGGGAACACTTCAGCCATTATTACTGATGAAAAAGGCTATTATGTTTCCATAATTGGGGGAAAATCTTATACTGATTCAAGTTTAAACATAGCATTAGATGGAACTAGACAAATTGCGTCTACAGTTAAACCATTACTTTATTACTATGCATTAGAACAAGGTTACAATCCGATGACTAAAATTAACGGGGAAAAATCTAGTTTTACGATTGATGGAATTAAATATACTTTTGCTAATTCTGCAAACTTATATGAAAACACACCTATCCCAATGGCATATGCGCTAGCTACTAGTGATAATATGTATGCTTTAAAATTACATACTTTTTTAGAGTTAAAAGGGATTAGTTCTATCTTAAATAGATTTGGAATCAAATCAAAGCGTGATATTCAACAAGCACTAGGAAATGTGTCAATGTCTTTAAAAAACCTCTTAGAGATTTATCATACTTTCCAAAATTTAGGATTACATACGAATTTTAAAGCAATAAAAAAAGTAGTGGTCAATAAAAAAACTTTTTACACCTCATATCCATCATACAAACGAATTTTGAATGAAAATACGACTTATGTTATGAATGAAATGATGACTTTAATGTTCGATTCTAAATTAAATCATATCAGAAAAGTAACGGGAAATTCGATATCTTCTGATATTAAATATAAGGTTGCTGGTAAAAGTGGAACTACAGATAAAGACAGTTATATGATTGGATTTAATAAACAATATTTAATTGGTATTTGGACAGGTAACGATAATAATTTATCAAGTTTTGATAGTTTCTTTAGCAAAGATTTATTCGTTGAAGCTTTTAATTATTTAGTAAAAAATGATGAATGGCATAGTATACCAGCAGGTGTTGATAAAAAAATAATTAAAATTAATAGTTTTTCAAATTATGAAAGAGTTATTTATTACCTAAAATAAAATTTAAGTCATTACAAAAAAGACCATTATGTTAGAATTAATTCTTTCAAATGGTCTTCTTCTTTTTTATTACTATTTTTATGTATAATTACGCTTGCCACGCGGCTCCAACTAAAATCACTAAAATAAAGAGTACTAAGATAAAAGCGAATCCGCCTCCGCCTGTTTCCTTTGTATTCGAACAATTTGAACAACAAGTATTTGACATAACATCACCTCATACCTAGTCTATGCAACTAAGTGAAAAATGACTATGCTTATTATTAATATTGACTTAATTTTACACTTAAATCATAATAGTTTAACATTCCATTTTCCATTCTTCCAACTTTAAAATTTAAAGTTGTGGTAGGTATAGATGTCATTAAATGCTTTGAAATTGTATCCAATGATGTAACCTTATCTCCATTAATTTCAAAAATAATATCATTTGATTTAATCCCAGCTGTATATGCATTACTTGGATATGCTACTTCAACAACTCGGCAATATATTCCATCATCTGGTAAACTTATATTAATATTACTATCATTTAAAACATTTTGATCTACCATTGTTACAGTTACTCCTAAACTAACACGTTTAACATCTGATACTTTAAGCTGATTAACAATTATTTGTAATTCTTCACTTCTAATCCCATAACAAATTCCTTGATAATAATCTGTCGTAGTGGAACTTGTTTTAGTTTCTTCTTGATTAATTATTCCCAAAAGATCACCATTTTGATCAAAAATACCTGCTCCTAAGGATAAAGAATTTGTAGGGGCATCAGTTGAAATGGCATTGTCGCTTACATACGATATGATTCCTTTATTCATATATGGAACAAATATTTGTTCATTATCAGAAACAGCTATGACATTATTAGTTAGAACCATCGCTGGAATTCCCTTTTCTACTTCTAAATTACTATAGGTAACTGGAATTAATTCAATGTCTTTTGTCGTAGTAAAAGATAGTAATGAAAGATTATTAGACTGATCATGGTTGATAGTTATTTCATTCGCATTAGCTAATAATTCATTTTCATAATAAACCGATAAAGTTAGTTTTCTATGAAACTCAGCTGTTGTGACTATATAATATGTATTTCCATCTTTAGCAACACATAATCCGGAACGCTCTTTTGAGTTTAGCATATCATAGATGAAACAAGTTGATTTTCTAGCTTTTTCATAAGCTTGACTCCAGTCTATCGTATAGTTTTGATTATTCTCATTATAAATTTTGTCTATGGTTATAACATTTTTTGTTATTCCACATGATGTAAGTGAGAATGATAATAAAATAGTGATTAGCGCTATAATTTTTTTCACTTTAATCACCACCTATAGCACATTATATTCTTGTAAAAAATCAATAACCTCTGTATAGTAGATTGACTCTCCCATACCTTCAACCATATTTCCTTCTGAATCACTTACAGTTTTACGGAAATTAATACCAATTAAATTAGCATTCAAATCGAATAATGCTCCACCACTATTTCCTGAATTAATGGCAGCATCGTGACCAAAAACTTTAACATTTGTATATGTATTATTGGCTTCTATTACAGAAGTATATACTGGCGTAGAAATTGTACCTGTTGTAGTATAATTAAAGTTTTCAATACCTAGTGGGCATCCAATTGCCACAACTGTTTGACCTACATTTAAAACTGGTTTTTCTTCATCATCTTCATCCGGAAGATTAATTGATGTAATATTATATTTATCAGCAGCTTCAAATTTAATACAAGCTAAATCATGACCAGGATATGTTGCGACTAATTGGGCTTTAATCGAAAAGTTTTTGGAAATATATGCTCGATAGTTATCATATCCTTCTACAACGTGATAATTAGTTATAGCATAATATGTATTACCATCTTGCTTAACTACAACGCCTGAGCCTGACGAATAGTATTGACTTGAAGTTGATGAGGCTGTTACTCCGATACAGGCATTTTCTACTTTGTCAACAACTGCAGAAATCGAGTTATTCATTTCAAAATGAGGAATGCTTTCACCATATACATACTCATTTTCAGAACTACAGCTTGAAACAGATGCTATCATAATACAACCCAATGCACTTAACAAAATTCTTTTAGTAATTTTTTTCATTTTTATCTTACCTCAATTCTAAATGCTTTTAATGCATTATTATACGTAATTTTCTCCAATTCTTCTACTGTCATTCCCCTTATTTGAGCAATTTCATTCAAAGTATAAATAATATAGGATGATTCATTTCTATGCCCACGATATGGAACAGGTGTGATATAAGGACAGTCAGTTTCAACAACTAAATAATTTAAATCAATTTCACGAGCAACTTCTTTTACAACTCTTGCATTTTTAAATGTAACAGCTCCACCAATAGCTATATAATATCCTAATTTTATAAACTCTCTTGCCATTTCAATAGAACCCGTATAACAGTGGATGATTCCAAATACGCGACCTTGATATCGTTTTAAAATATCATAAGTGTCTTGCCATGCCTCTCTAGTGTGGATAATTATTGGCAAATTATACTTTACTGCTAACTCCATTTGTTTTATAAATAGTTCTTTTTGTAAATCACGACTTGGAGCTTCATCATAATAATAGTCAAGACCAAATTCTCCTAAAGCTGTAACTTTATGCGTACTAATAAAATTTTCTAAATCTTGTAAGTTACTATCATTATTTAAACTTGCATAACTAGGGTGAATTCCCGCACTTGAATAATAACGCTTATTTCTAGTTGCAAGATTATATGCTTTTTTGCTTGATTCAACATCAAAACCAACAAACATTGCTGATAAATTTAAACTTGCCATTCTCATTAAACATTCATCTCTATCTTCATCGAAAATAGGTTCATATAAATGGCTATGCGTATCAAAAATAGGCATTTAATCACTCCTTTGGTTTAGTATATCATTAGAATCTAGAAAAATAAAGTTATAAGCGTGAAAACAAAGTGAAAAAAGACTATGAATAGCCATAGTCTTTTTTATATTAACTTAGTTTAAGTTAAATTATTCAATAATTTCAGTAACTGAACCAGCACCTACAGTACGTCCACCTTCACGGATAGAGAACTTAGTACCTTGTTCAATTGCGATTGGGTGAATTAGATCAACCTTCATAACTGTGTTATCTCCTGGCATAACCATTTCTGTACCAGCTTCAAGAGTAATTGTACCAGTTACGTCTGTAGTACGGAAATAGAATTGAGGACGATAATTAGAGAAGAATGCTGTATGACGTCCACCTTCTTCTTTGCTTAGTACGTATACTTGAGCCTTGAAAGATTGATGAGGATGTACAGTACCTGGCTTAGCTAATACTTGACCACGTTGGATGTGATCACGGTCAACACCACGAAGTAATACACCTACGTTATCTCCAGCTTCAGCGAAGTCTAATAGTTTACGGAACATTTCAAGACCAGTTACTACTGAAGAAATAGTATCTTTAATACCAACGATTTCGATTGTTTCGTTTAACTTAATCATACCACGTTCAACACGTCCTGTAGCAACTGTACCACGACCAGTAATTGTGAATACGTCTTCTACTGGCATTAAGAATGGCTTGTCGTTGTCACGAGCAGGAGTAGGAATGTATTCGTCAACGATTGACATTAATTCTTCAATCTTAGCAACCCATTGAGGATCATCGTTTAATGCACCTAAAGCAGATCCACGAACGAATGGAGTATCATCACCTGGGAAGTCATATTCGTTTAGCATTTCACGAACGTCCATTTCAACTAAGTCGATGAATTCAGCGTCATCAACCATGTCGCACTTATTTAAGAATACAACAATTTTAGGAACACCTACTTGCTTAGAAAGAAGGATGTGTTCACGAGTTTGAGGCATTGGTCCGTCTGTTGCAGCAACTACTAGAATTGCTCCGTCCATTTGAGCAGCACCAGTGATCATGTTCTTAACGTAGTCAGCATGTCCTGGGCAGTCAACGTGTGCATAGTGACGGTTTTCAGTTTCGTATTCAACGTGAGAAGAGTTGATTGTGATTCCACGTTCTTTTTCTTCTGGTGCAGCGTCGATTTGGTTATAGTCTCTAGCTTGAGCTAGACCTTTCTTAGCTAAAACATGAGTAATAGCAGCTGTTAAAGTTGTTTTACCATGGTCAATGTGTCCAATTGTACCAATGTTAACATGTGGTTTTGAACGATCAAATTTTTGTTTTGCCATATTATATGGTCCTCCTATTTTTTTATACTTTTTCTATAATTATTTACATAATTACTATAATATTATTTTACTCTAATTATTAAGTAAAATCAAGCAGTATGAAGTGATATTATTAAGAACGAGACTTAACAATTTCTTCTTGTACGTTTCTTGGACATTGTTCATAAGTATGCATTTGCATCATGAATGTTCCACGTCCTTGTGAATTTGAACGTAATGCTGTAGCGTAACCTGACATTTCTGCTAATGGTACATATGCACGAATATTTAATGCATTACCACGACGTTCTTGGCTTTCAAGACGTCCACGACGGCTTGTTAAATCTCCAATTACGTTACCAACATATTCTTCAGGAACGATAACGTCAACGCTCATAACTGGTTCTAGAAGAATAGGCTTACATTTATCTTTAGTAGCTTTTAAAGCCATAGATGCAGCAATCTTGAAGGCAGCTTCAGAAGAGTCAACTTCATGGTATGAACCATCGAATAATGTAGCTTTAATATCGATTACTGGATAACCAGCAATAATACCGTTATTTAAAGCATCTTGTAACCCTTTATCTACAACTGGAATATATTCGCGTGGAACTGTACCACCAACGATAGCGTCAACGAATTCATATCCTTTACCTGGATTTGGTTCGAATTTGATCCATACGTGTCCATATTGTCCACGACCACCAGATTGGTGAATGAATTTACCTTCAACCTCAGCAGTTTGAGAAATAGTTTCACGGTAAGAAACTTGTGGATTACCTACATTAGCTTCAACCTTGAATTCTCTTCTCATACGATCTACGATGATGTCAAGGTGTAACTCACCCATACCAGCGATGATTGTTTGACCAGTTTCTTGATCAGTATATGTTCTGAAAGTTGGATCTTCTTCAGCAAGTTTTAATAATGCTGTAGTCATCTTTTCTTGGTCACCCTTAGTCTTAGGTTCAACCGCTACTGAGATAACTGGTTCAGGGAATACCATTTGTTCAAGAATGATATCATTCTTTTCAGCAGTTAAAGTATTACCTGTTGTTGTATTTTTAAATCCGATTGCAGCTGCAATATCACCAGCAAATACTTCATCGATTTCTTTACGATGGTTTGCATGCATTTGCATAATACGTCCTAAACGTTCTTTAACACCCTTAGATGTATTCACAACGTAAGAACCTGATGAAATATGACCAGCATACACACGGAAGAATGTTAATCTACCAACGAATGGGTCAGTCATAACCTTGAATGCTAGAGCTGTAAATGGCTCATCATCACTTGGTTGAACTAACTTTTCATTTCCATCTTCATCAAAGCCTTTAGTAGCTCCGATATCAAGTGGAGAAGGTAGGTAATCAACAACGGCATCAAGCATTAACTTAACACCCATGTTCTTATAAGCAGAACCACATAATACTGGGAAGAATGCTGCTTTTAGAACTTCTTGACGAATTACTGACTTAATTTTTTCAACAGAAATTTCTTTTCCATCTAAGAAATCCATCATTAATTCTTCATCGAATTCAGCTAGAGTTTCTAGTAATTCGAAACGTTTTTCTTCGATTAAATCCACTAAATCAGCAGGGATTTCACCTTCAGTGTAGTTTTCTTCATGACCACCATCGAAATAGTAAGCCTTTCTATTGATAATGTCTACTACACCACGGAATTGATCTTCAGCACCAATTGGCCATTCAATAGCGGCTGCCTTAGCACCTAAACGATCATGGATTGTTCCAACAGAATATGCAAAGTCTGCACCTGTCTTATCCATCTTATTTACGAACACGATTCTTGGAACGTTGTATTCAGATGCTTGACGCCAAACTGTTTCAGTTTGAGGTTCAACACCTGCTTGACCGTCAAGTACTGTTACTGCACCGTCAAGTACACGTAAAGAACGAGATACTTCAACTGTGAAGTCTACGTGTCCTGGAGTATCGATGATATTTAAACGATATCCCTTCCAATAAGCTGTTGTAGCTGCGGAAGTAATTGTAATACCACGTTCTTTTTCTTGTTCCATCCAGTCCATTTGTGAAGCACCTTCGTGAGTTTCACCAATATTATGGATAGTCTTAGTATGGAAAAGAATACGCTCAGTTGTTGTAGTTTTACCTGCATCAATGTGAGCCATGATACCAATATTACGATATGTATCTAGATTATGTTCTCTTGACATAGTATTAACTCCTTTTTCAGATTAGAAACGATAGTGTGCAAATGCTTTGTTTGCTTCAGCCATCTTGTGTGTATCTTCGCGTTTCTTAACAGCTGCGCCAGTACCATTTGCTGCATCCATAATTTCTCTAGCAAGTTTTTCTTCCATAGTTTTTTCATTACGTTTGCGAGCATAACCAACTAACCATCTTAAACCTAAAGTTTCTTTTCTTTCTGGTCTAACTTCTACTGGAACTTGGTAATTTTGTCCACCAATACGGCGGCTCTTAACTTCAACAACAGGCATAATGTTGTTCATAGCGTTATTAAACACTTCTAAAGCATCTTGACCTGTAGCTTCTTTAACACGGTTTAAAGCACCGTAAACAATGCTTTGAGCAGTACCCTTCTTACCATCTAACATTACTGTGTTCATTACACGTGTAACTAACTTAGAACCATAAATTGGATCTGCAAGCACTTCTCTTTTAGCGATATGACCCTTACGAGGCATGACGATTCCTCCTTTTCAAATTGTTAATTATATTATTAATAGAGTTTTAAGAAGATATTACTTCTTTGCTTTTGGTCTCTTAGCACCGTATTTAGAACGAGATTGCATACGGTTAGCTACACCAGTTGAATCTAATGCACCACGAATAATATGGTAACGTACACCTGGAAGGTCCTTAACACGTCCACCACGAATAAGTACTGTACTGTGTTCTTGTAGTGAGTGTCCGATTCCTGGGATGTATGCTGTTACTTCAAGTCCATTAGATAAACGAACTCTGGCATATTTTCTTAAAGCTGAGTTTGGTTTCTTAGGTGTCATTGTTGTAACACGTGTACAAACTCCACGCTTTTGAGGTGAATTAATCTTAGTATAACGTTTTTGAAGAGTGTTAAAACCTACACCTAGACTTGGAGCCTTAGATTTAGTAGTTTTATCTTGTCTTTCTTTACGTACTAATTGAGCAATTGTTGGCATTGTAATTTCTCCTTTCTATCACATCTATGATTTTTTATTACAAATTTATTCCATTTAACTTTGAAAATTAAATGTCACAATTTTTTCACAGCAACTAGATTATACAAGGTTTTTTTTTCATGTCAACACCAAAAAGTAAAAAAAAGTTAAAAAAAATAACTTTTTAACAAACACCCGGCTCAGTGTGTATATTTTTGTTCCATTTTACGTCCTTTTTTATTATTTTACAAATTTATTTTTTTATACCTAAATTACATTAAAATACATTGGTCTTTATTTTTGATACTTATTGTGCTATTATTGTTTTGTATTTTGTTTAATATTAAAATGTCCTCTTAGTTAAATGGATATAACAAGCCCCTCCTAAGGGCTAGTTGAGGGTTCGATTCCCCCAGGGGATGCCAGAAGAAAAGTTGCTGAAAACCTTTATTTAGAATGGTTTTCAGCTTTTTGTTTTTAAAGACCTTGAGAGTTTATCATATAATTTCTTAACATATAAAACGTAATTTTGTTTTCTTCCTTCACAAAATCTTTGACACTTCATCTAGGTTCAATAATGTTTTTACTTCTTAAATCTTCTAATTCAAAATTAAAGATAACTATATTATTTTTGTGTTCACTCTTATCTTTAAAAATTCATTAATATGCTTGATTAAAATTAACAATTTTGGAGGACTTTAATGATTTTCGTCATATTTTTATTATAAATTGTAATTTATTTATCACAATCAAAAGAAATCCATATATCGTCGTTACAATAGAATGATTCTTTTAGTAAAAGTGACTTATAAAATCACAGATATTTTCAATATAATTACCACATATATAGGTAGTTTCTAACTTCATTTTCAATTAATCTCCAAAATTCAAATTTATTTTAAGGACGAGTTTGAATATAAATATCTTTAAAGTTAGATATTATTTTAAAATTCATAAATATTTTTTAAATACTTTCTTCATTTTTAACATTACATCGATTAGCCAATCGAATTGACTACTCCATTGATTCTTATCATTTAAAGTTACTTCTTTTTCAATAACTATTCGACTAGCTTTTTTTACGGGTAATTCTCTCCAATCAAAAGCTAATCCTACCTCATTTTCAATTGATTTTTTGTTTTGCAGTAATGAATTAAATAGCTCTTTATCTTCATCAATATAAAGCTCTACATCTAGTGCATCTCTTTTTATAATTTGAGATACCGCAATATGACAAGCAGATGATCCAATACTAAAATTCATCCAATGGTTAAAAGATGGTTTTCGACGATTGAAATTTTTTGAAAACTGATTATTTTTAAACGCATATTCTTGGAATGATGCCCAATATTCATACCTCTGTTGCTGTGTTTTATTTGCATAATCATTCTTCTTAACTTCTTTTGTCCAGTCATTTGGCTGCTCAATTACTTCAAATTTAACTGCCGGACCTGAGTTTCCAATACGATAAAGTTTTATCTCACAAAGGAAAAAGCCAATTTTTTCATCTGTATGGTTATTTAACCATTCAATCGCTGCTCTATGTTCTTCACGAGCGTGTTTTACAACCCAGATGATTACATCTGCAGATTTGCCAGATGCATACGTAATAAGTTTACCCAAATGATCGTGATTTGTATCTTCCAATTGATTTTCAATAATAATTCTTCTATCTGTTCCAGTTTCAGAAGCAAAAATATCTACATTAAAATCTCCAACTGAAGACTCAGTTTCATCAATAGTAATTTCAATCCCAATTGCATCCGATAATAGTGAGATATTATCATCTTTTGCAAGCCATGGAGTAAAATCTAATGCTTCGTGAAGCCATACTTCTCGTAGATTTTTTATTTCTTCCAGTTTACTTAAATTAATCATATGAATCTCCGCAAATTTATAATTCAATACCATAATTATAAACTTTTCAATATGTACATTCAAGAAATTATATTTTTGTTAAATTAAAATACATTTTATTCTAACTATTCACACTACATATAAAAATACACATAAAAGTGTACTTAATCATTTAATAATTCTTTATCTTTATTTTTAAAACAACTTCAAATTAAAATAGATGCTTAGGTTTTCACTTAAACACCTATTAAGCAACAATTTTGGTTAAATGATCAAGAATAATTCGTGATGCTACATCTCCGGCAACTTTTCCTGATACTCCATCTGCGACTGCAAAAATTTTTAAACCATCATTATCAGTATCAACGCTATTCAAAAAACTTTATTTCCAATTAAATATAATATTCATTATAATCTTTAATTACTTTATTACATAGAATATGAATATTCCATTAAAATACCTCACACTATATTTCGACTGTATCATTAACATAAATCCAATTAAAAACAACTGTTTGTCCTTTTTTTAACTGATTTTCAAAGCAATAAAATCCTAAAGAATTTAAGAAAAATTCTTCCACAATATTACAAATACCATGACTACAATTATCAAGATTATTCTTAGCTTTTTCAATTAAGAAGTTTAAAAACATTATCACATTTAAGTGTAATTCGGTTTGTATCGAATAGTTTTTTACAAATTTTTTGAATTCGTTTATCAATAATTGCTTTAACGGCACTTTCTCTAATAAAGTCAAAAACAATAATATTATCACCATTGCGGTTTAAAATTGTCGGACGACTTAATTATGTTTTAAAACAATCTTTAATTTCAGCTTGAACTTTATTAGAAATTACATCCATATTTTTCACGTGAATTAAAAACTTAGACTTTTCTCTTCTTCATTTTCTACAACTGTTTTATAAATTCCTAAATTAGGAGTAAATACAATCAATATTTCCGAAAAGTATACTGTATTTCCTTGACCATCGGTCATCTACTATCATCTAATATATGTAGAAGCTTACCTAAAATAGATGGATGAACTTTCTCAATTTCATCGAACAATAATAACGAAAAATATTTTCCACGCACAGAGTTAGTAAGTTGTTTACCGGACTCATGCTCAACATATTTTAGAGATACGCCTGATACTTTTGATCAATTTGTGGTTGTAGATAGTTAGACATATCAAATCGAATACGAGCATTTTCATTGTCAAATAATGATTCAGCAATAACTTTAGCCAGTTCTGTTTTATCAGTTCCAATAGGACATGCAAAAAATAGAATATCTTTAGGACGACTAGATGATGAATAAACAGCACGTTTAATTACATCCAGAGTACGGCTTAGCGCTACTTTTAGTCTTTTAACATGTAGTTCTACAATTTCTTTTGAATTAGCTAATTCTTTCATATCTAAAGAATTCCATTGATTATCTTTAATTTCATATTTGTATAAATTATTCCTTTGTTGATAAAATGATAATTAAAAAAATAATTGTTTTTAAAATTTTTACAATCTTTAATTGACTATTAAAAGTCATACTTAAATAAACTTAAAAAAATAAACTTTTCACCATATTAACACTTTAGTTTTTAAACTTTATCTATCATAAACTAGAAACAATGTTTAAAATATGATAAACTATTCTAAATTTATGTGAAAGGAATATTTTGATATGAACTTCTTAGAAAAAAAAATTTCTGAATGTGGGGAAATTAAACCTGGTAATGTTCTAAAGGTTGATAGTTTCTTAAATCATCAAATTGATATTGCAGTTGTGAGAGAAATGGCACTTGAATGGCAACGCCGTTATAATGGTTCCAAAATTACTAAAATATTAACTATAGAAGCATCAGGTATAGCTTTAGCTACAATGATGGCAATTATCTTAAATGTACCACTTGTTTTTGCTAAAAAATCCAAAACTTCCAATTTAGATGATAATGTTTATTCTTCTAAGGTAAAATCATATACACACAATACCACCAATATGGTTGTTGTATCTAAAAAATACTTATCTAGTGATGACTACATCCTAATTATCGACGATTTCTTAGCTCATGGAGAAGCACTGATGGGCCTAATTGATTTAGTTAATCAAGCTGGTGCTACAGTGGTAGGTGCTGGAATAGCTATTGAAAAAGGTTTCCAAAATGGTGGAAAAAGCATTCGTGAGAAAGGCTATAGAATTGAAAGCTTGGCCATAATTGAAAGTATGGATTCGGATACAGGTAAAGTTATATTTAAATAACAATCCACACGTTCAACGGGTGGTATTTTGGCTCCCCTATAAGGGCCTATAACTTCACAAGCCCCTTAAGGGGCATGTGAATTGTC
>CALUYM010000007.1 GCA_944325035.1 uncultured Anaeroplasmataceae bacterium | reverse complement strand
ACAACGCTACCGCTCTTATATTCTCACCTGCATAGCAGGCGGTTTTTATGTGAGGCATTCGCCTAACATAATAAAAAGCTAACGCTAAATAGTAGAAATAAATTATCACTTATGTTATAGTCTTTCTGGTGATAATTCATGAATTTAATGAATAGAGAAAAACATTATAATACACTAAATAATTATTATTTAGCTAAATATGGAAAAAAAGTGGCAAAAGTAAGTCTTAATGCTGGTCTTACATGTCCAAATAAAGATGGAAAAAAAGGTTATGGTGGTTGTACTTACTGCTCTAAAGAAGGAGCAGGTGATTTTGCTGGGGATGTTAATGAAAGCCTAACTTTACAATTTGAACATATAAAAGCAATTATGAACCAAAAATGGAAAGATACATTATATATGCCTTATTTACAAGCCAATACAAATACCTATGGAGAGATTAACAAATTAAAAGCAATTTATGATGAACTTTTAACGTTAGGACCAAATGTAATCGGAATATCAATCTCTACTCGAGCTGATTGTCTTGGAGATGATATTTTAATTTTATTAAAAAATTTATGTTCTAAAACTCATGTTCAAGTAGAGTTAGGTCTACAAACATCTAACGAAATAACTGCTCAACTAGTAAATCGAAATTCAACAAATGAAGAATTTATCAAAGCTGTCTATGACTTAAAGAAACTAGGGATTGAAGTGGTAGTTCATATTATGAATGGTCTACCAAATGACACAAAAGAAGATATGATAAATACCATTAAATTTTTAAACAACTTGCCTATTGATGGGATAAAGATTCATTCATTATGTGTCTTAAAAAATACTAGAATGGGAGATGGCTATTTAAAAAAACCATTTCCAATTCTAACACTTAATGAATATGTAGACATTGTCGTCGAACAAATTGGATATTTGCGAGATGATATCATTATCCACCGGTTATCAGCTGATTTTGATCCGGTTGATTTAATAGTGCCAACGTGGACAATCAAAAAAATGGTTGTAATGAATGAAATTGATAAAAAATTACGTGCTTTAAATTTATATCAAGGAGATTATTTAAAAAAAGGCCAATCTTCATAGACTAAGAAATAACTTTGCTTAAAAACATTTTCGAATATTTCTTGACATATAAATGGACATATTAATGACAGTAATTTCAAGTATATCAATGCTTGATTTGCTGTCATTTTTTCTTCTGATAAAACCTCATAGAAAAAACGCATCATCTGTTCAACATAGATTTTTAAATTTGAAGTTTCCAATGCATGATTAATCTTTGTTACAAAATCATATATTTTATAATCAAATGCTTCATTTTCTTCTGCAAAACCGCTTTGGTATAGTGATTTAATAGAATTTAAAAATTGTTCATACTTTATTATTTTCAAATTTGTCGCTTCAAAGTCAGTTTCATCAGTATCCATAATAATAAATAATCGATAACTATCTGCTGAATGTATTTTTAAAATATCATCACAAAAATTTCTTCCCAAACTGTTATATAGACTAGTTGTTTCTAAATCTAGTTCTTTACTACAAATAAAATGATAATTCACATTCTCATTATTAATTAATATTTTATCAAATAAGCGGGGCAAGACATATTCCAACATTAGATTGTCTTTTGAAACAAAATAAGTATTAACCCCGTTGAACCCTGTTTTTTTAAGAGATAACGGAACTGCATCTAAATTTAAAACTGCTTGATGTGACAGTGCAAACACAAATTCTTTGCTTATACTGCCATCAAATAAATTCCCACTAAAGTCCAGTTCGCCTTGCAAAGAAAAAACTTGACCTTTCCTGTCATAAGTTATAGGAATAAGGCGCTTTTCTATTGCTTCATATGTTAATTCACATTCTTTTACCTTAAGTGGAATTGGAATGCCAAATTTATCAACTGAAGACATAATTATCTCTTTTACTTTATAATCATGCTTAATCTCCGCCATTCCTTCTGATAAAAAAGACATAATTATAGTTTGTTTAGCTTCAATTAAATTTAATCCATTCAAAAAATCACTATTGATAAGAACATCATTCTCAATTATTTGAAGAATATCTATGCCAAAATAGTTAGCATAGTGTTTATCTTTTTCATCTTTTAACGGATTTGGGATATGAATTGGTTCAGTAAAATCATAGCTAATGAAAAGAAAAATGTCTGCACCTGTTAATGGATTTTTAACAGTTGTTCCACTGAATACACCTTCTTGGTATCCATTTTCTAGATAACGTTGAACAGTTTTAATTTCATCTTTACTAACAAAAGGAAAAACATCCATTAAACTAGGATTTAAAACTAAAAAATTAATGCCTCCTAGATATTCTGGAGATTCTAAATCTATATTTAAATATATTTTTTCTTTATAATTAACAAGTTCTAAAGATAGATATTCATAATAGCCTAGGCATTTAAAAATTGTATTTTTCATATCCTTTGATATCTTATCAGTTTCTAGAAACTCTTCAATTGTTTTATAATATGGTCTTAAATCAAATGATAAATACGTTGCTTCATTTAAGAAAACTTCTTCACCATTTACAAAGGCTCTATCACCAATTTCTTCAACTTCATAAAAATTGTACATATGTAAAAGTAATGAATCAAAATAAGCTGTTTTTGTAACGATATTTATCTTATCATTTAGCATTTTTAAAAAAGTCTCTTGATAAAATTTAACTACACTTGAGGATGATAAATAAAAAGCCTTGTTAGAATCATAGCCAATTCCTAAGTTATCAAGTGAATTTAAATAAGTTTTTTTTATTTCATCCTGGATGATATGATGATCTTGGGTAAAACCATATGTTTCGCTGCTTATATCGTTAAACATAATACCATACATAAGGTTTTTCCCTTGCATTTTATAATAGCGATTGTAAATATCTGTATACACAAATGGATACAATGTTTTAGAAGCTAAACCATATAATTTAACGTTTGATAACATCGGCATGAGAAAATGTTTTTCTTTAAATCGATTTATTTCAACATTAAATATTTTAGCTCTAGACCATCTTTTAACTAAATCTGACATTTTCTCACCTACTTATATAATAAATTTTGTATTGGTCTGATACATCTGATTTTTTATTATTTATATAATACCATTTTTTTTATCTAATAGTTTAATAAAATAAAAAAAACTATGAAATCTCATAGTTTATTTTAAATTCTTAGCAATATAGTCAACAATATCTTTAATTGTTTGCATACCTTCAGCTTCTGAATCAGGAATTTGAATGTTAAACGCTTCTTCTAGTTGCATAATAATTTCAACAGCGTCAAGACTATCAGCTCCTAAATCATCTTTTAAAGAACTAGTCATTTGTACTTTTTCTTCTTCAATCGCGATTTCTTCACAAATGATTGATTTTACTTTTTCAAAAATTTCTAAATCTGTCATGATTATTCTCCTTTTCGTTCTCGTAGATTATAACTTAAATTGAATGTAAAGTCAACTTTTCTTTTTTGTTAAATCAAATGTCCATCTTCTAAATGATAACTTTTTTTAACAAATTGACCATATGATAAATGCTTTGTTAGAGCTAAAATTGTAACTCCTTCTTGATTCAATTTAATTAAATGATCATATAAAATCTTTGCTCTTTTTAAATCTAGATTACTCGATATATCATCAATTATTAATATTTTAGGATTAAATGTTAAGATACTTGCCAAGTATACTTGCCTCTTTTCTAAACCATTTAATAACTGAACTTGTCTATGATATAAATTTTGAATTCCTAGTTTTGATAGACATTCTAAATAGCTAATTTTTGGTTTACGGTTAATTAAGACCATGTTAGATCTAACCGTTAAACTTTCATCTAGAAAAAATAATTCCGGCATGAATTCAACATCTTGATATAAATCATTATTCTCATATTCATTCAAATCCATTCCGTTAATACGAATATGTCCACTTCCTAATTTTAGCTCTTTTTTCAAAATGCGAAAAATAGTAGTTTTACCACTCTTAGGAGCACCTACAACTAAAGCAAAGTCTCCCGCTTTGATTCTTAAATTAATATGATTTAAGACATGTAAATCTCCAAAATTATGTGACACATCATCAAATTCAATCATTTTTATTCTCCAAATTCAATTAAATTATCTTGATAAGAAACCTTCGTGATTTTAACTAATGATTCTACTCTTATTCCTCGATTACGAATTCTTTTCGCACCTTGATAGAAAGCTTTTTCTATTGCAACGGCAATTCCTTCAATACTAGCCCCCGCTTGATTTAATATATCGCACAACCCATCTGAAGCCCAACCATTTGCAATAACATCATCAACAATTAATATATTGTCTCCTTCTTGGATATAATCTTGAGGAATATAGGCATAGTATGATCGCTTTTTAGTATAAGAATATATTTTAGATGAGTAAGCTTGTTCTGGTACTAAATTAGAGTAGTCTTTTTTCGCATAAACTAAAGGTACACCAAAAGCTAAAGCCGCAGCTGTCCCGAAAACAATACCTGCTGTTTCCATTGTTACAACTTTGGTAATCTTACTATTTTTAAACCTTTCTTTCCAAATCATAACCATATCTTTTAATAAATCAGTACTGATTTTTTGATTTAAAAAAGAATTAAATTTAATACCATCATTTTCATCAATCTTAGCTTCTTTTAGTATAATTTCTTTTAACTTTTCCATTTTAATCACACCTTGTATTTATTATACCAAATTTTTAAATAACTTTGAATAGATTAACACTATTTTGCTATTATCTTACATATCTAGTTTTGGTGCATCAGAGAAAAGACGATTATATTCTTCGTAAATATCATCAAAATCATGGATATGCAAGAAACTGTGAACTTTTTTTACATTCCATTGTTTTATATTATAAACTTTAAAAAATGGAAAATATCTAATACCCATACAAAAATGTTTAATAACTGTATTTTCTCTTATTTTACGTTGTTCATTATAACGGAAAGGTACATAGACTCTTTTAGTAGATACTTTATATAAAGCAGTTTGGTCACTGAAGAAATATTTCTTTTTAGTAAGCAATTCAATCGCTTTTTCAAACATCCTTGTTTCCTTAACTTTTTTCATATTAATATATAAAACACCTGAATTAAAATAACTTTTATTTATCCAAAAACGTCCCATGTAATCAAGTGTTATTGCCATTTCTTTATCTTCAATATCTATTTTTTTAAATTCTTCTAATGATGCACATGTCATCGTATCCGCATCTAAATATATTAGTTTATCACAATCAATAAAGCGATCACATAAAAGACGAACTAAACTAGCTGGTGTATACTTTGGATTTTGATTTGGTGTATCTTTAAAAACTCGTTCAAACTCATCAGATACATCATAATAAGAAAGTTCATTCTCAGGATTATATTTTTTCATTAATTCACGAAGTTGATTCATTAAATTAATATCAATTTTTTTTCCATTATCCCATGAGATTTCGATAGTCATAATATGAAGATGAATTGGTTCTTTAGTGTGTTTTAGCATAGTTAATGCATTTAAAAGAATTCCTTTCGTAATATAATCATTACCCGTTTGTAGTACATGAATCATTCTCGTCAACCTCCGCTAATTCTTGTGAATTCTTCTTTTTAACTTTAATATCAAATATAATATACTGAATAAAGCTAATAATCATTAATAAATAATACGTTAATGCACGCCATACAACTGTACCCGCACTTCCGATTACTTGAGTTACCCCTGCAAAACTAGTAAATATAGTTAAAAATGCAAACTCAATTCCACCAGTTCCTCCTGGAGTTGGTACCCAAACCATTGTCGTAATAGCAAATGCTGATGCTAAAATAATATACGGTAATGTATCCCATGCTAGATTAACATCAAGTGATCTAATAATAAAGAAAGGTATAGCATAATAGAATAATAATGAAATTCCTCTTATTAGGATCGCAAGAACAAATCCTTTTTTATTATTAAGAATTTCCTTTGAAGCTAATTGTGCATTTTCACAATATTGATCAAATACAGGTACTAACTTAGTTAAATACTTCCCAATTAATTTGATTTTACATAAAGCAATTAATATTTTTTTAAATAAATCTCTAATTTTTTTAGAAGTTGCCATTAAGAACATAAAAATTAAAGTAAAAAAATTCATAATAAATCCCAAAACTATCATCCAACTAGTTGAACTTGTAAAATTTTGAGAGAATTTTGCATAAAAAACTAATGAAGCAATTGCAATTGCATTAGTTGCTAACATATATGCGACAAAATTGGTTAGAATAATACCAGTACTTTGTGCTGCACTTACACCACATTTGGTATAAAGATAAACTTGAATTGGTTGTCCACCAGTTGAAAAAGGTGTAATTCCATTGAAGAAATGTTCCGTAGAACCAATTAAATACGTATCTAAGAAATGATTCTTTAGTCCACTTAACCTTGCAATCATGCAAAGTGATACTGGCCATATAACAATATAAAACACTAAACATAAAATCGCTAATGATAATTCTTTACCATCAACATGTTTTAGTTGATTCATTGTTTCTCCAAAATCGTTAAAATTAAAAAAAACCGTTAAAGTAATTGCAGTTATTAAAACTAATAATAAAATTTTTCCGACTATTTTATTTTTGGTTGGCTTTTCCTTGCCATTAGGTATATTATTCATTATTAAGCCCCCTAGCTTTATCTTATTTTACATAATTTATAAACATAATGCAAACAGCATTTTTTTATTTTGATAATTACAAATTATTTGATATACTTTAATTGACATAAAGTTTGTTTTAACTTCAAATTTTTTAGTTTATTATACTATTATTGAGTTTAAAAATTCTTAAATGGAGAGTGATTAAATTGAAGCATGAAGATATCTACTATTATTCCGATTTAATAAATGATGATTTTGCAAGTGCCCAAATAAATAGTAAGCCACTTCCTGATAATTTCAGGTACTTTCATAAAAATCCATTTTATCATTTAGCAGCTAACTTTATCTACTTTTGTATTGCGAAACCATACATTTTTATTTATCGTAAACTAGTTTGGCATCATACTTTTATAAATCGTAAATCTTTA
The DNA here is from genome assembly GCA_944325035.1 of uncultured Anaeroplasmataceae bacterium. Taxonomy (GTDB): domain Bacteria; phylum Bacillota_I; class Bacilli_A; order Acholeplasmatales; family Anaeroplasmataceae; genus CAG-307. The sequence continues at coordinate 44,718 of CALUYM010000007.1, read as the reverse complement.
AACATTAAAGGTGGTTATTTCTTATATGGTAATCATACTCAATCTACTGCTGATGCTTTTATTCCCAATGGATTAAAATTTCATAAAAGAAATTATATCATTGTCAATAATGATGCATTTGCAATTCCTTTTATAAAAACAATTGTCAGTATGCTAGGTGGTATTCCACTTTCTGATAAAATAGCTCACAAAAAGGAATTCTTTCTGTTTGTTAAAGATGCAGTCGAAAATAATAAAAGTGTAACAATCTATCCTGAAGCACATATTTGGCCATATTATACAAAAATAAGACCTTTTGAATCAACAAGTTTTAAATACCCGTCTAAATTTAATAAACCTGTTTTTGCTTTTACAAATTGCTATCAAAAACGTATTATTGGTAAAAAACCGAAAATCAAAACATTTATTGATGGTCCATTTTACCCTGATATGAGTTTACCACTAAACGAACGCACAGAAAAACTTCGTGATGAAATTTTTAAAGCAATGACAAAACGTTCTAGTGAAAACTCTAATTACGAGTTTGTAAAATATATTAAAGTTGAGACTGAAAATGATATCTTTGAAGGATAATTGAGATTGGGAAAATCCTAATCTCTTTTATTTTAGATTTAATTTTTTCTTTAGAATATATAAAGTAATAAAATACATTGCTAATATTTCTAAAACAATAAATATTAAAATTCCTACTAATAAAATTAACACTTTAGTTTGATTGTTAATACTAAATAAGACATAATTGTCAAAAACATCATAAATAATAAGGCCAATAAAATTAATAAATTGCATAACTCCCCATGTAGCTATCATATAAGCTATGGTTAAAATTCCTCTTCTTTCATTAGAAAGACTTGCTAATGTTAAACACATTGGCACATAAATAGTATATAACAATAAAGAAGTAACAAAAATTAACATTACTATAATCGCATAAGTGATTGTCCAACCATTAGATAAATATATAAAATTAATTAAATTTTGGAGTACTCTTTGTAAAAAATAGATAGGATTAGTTTGTAAATAAGCTATAAAAATACTACTAATAAAAATGATTACTGCTAAAAAACTTACTATTAGATAAGAAATTAATTTAGATAACAAAATAGTGCTTTTTTTAACTGGTAAAGTATGCGTTAAATAACCCTCATCTGATAAAACATTTCGATAATATCGCCTAATTCCTGAAATAAAAACGTACACTAGTACCATAATTAATAAAATTATGAAAGTAAAATTCAATCCCACATTTAAAATATTTAATGCAAAATAGTTTATTTTTTGATTAATAAAGTCAAAAAGACGAACTAAACAAGCACAGATTATAAGTGCTCCCATTAAAATTGATTCTTGCCTTAACATAAATTTTAAATCATATTTAAGAAGTTTCTTGAACATTTGAACACCTCCCTAAAAGCCCCATCAATGCTAGTTCCATACTGCGCTCTGATATTATCAGCAGTATCATGTAAAATTACATGCCCATTATTGATAAAAATAACATCATCTAATACTCGTTCTATATCTGAGATTAAATGTGTCGAGATAATTATCGTCGCTTCTGGATTATAATTACTAATTATGAAATCTAAAATATAATCACGGGCTGCTGGATCAACACCTGCAATAGGTTCATCTAAAATATATAAATCAGATTTTCTTGACATAACTAAAATTAGTTGAACTTTTTCTTTAGTACCTTTAGATAGATTTTCTAGTTTTGCATTTATATCTATATTTAAATTATTCAATAAAACACGTGCTTTAGATTCATCAAAATCTTTATAAAAATCTTTGAAATAAACTAAAACTTCTCTAACTCTAAGACTAGAATCAAGATAGGTTCTTTCTGGCAAATACGAAATATGGGCATGCGTTTCAATTCCAATTTTTTCACCATTAAATAAAATTTCCCCACTTTGAGCTGATAATAAGCCCTTAATTAATTTAATTAATGTTGATTTACCACTACCATTAGGTCCTAAAAGTCCTATTATTTTTCCTTTTTCAATCGCCAAATTAATATTCTCTAAAGCTGTAAAAGTGCCATAGCGTTTAGTAACATCTTTAATCTCTAATAAATTCATTTCACCTTCACCTTTTCTTTTAAAATATCTAACACCTCAGACAATGAATACCCTAGACTTGCGAGTTCATTGATAAAATAAGTCACATGCTCATTTAATATTTCAATTCTCATCCGATTTATAAATTGTTCATCAGATGTGACGAATTTACCATTAGTTGAATCTGTATGAATATAACCTTCCTGTTCTAATAAATCTAAGGTTTTTAATGCTGTGTTGGGGTTTATATTGTATTCTAAGGCTAAGTTTCTAACTGACGGCATTTTTTCATTTGGTTTAATTTTTCCCGTTACAATTCTGTTTTTTAACTCTTTTCCTATATTTATGTAGATGGGAATATTATTTTCAATGCTTTTCATTTTATCACCCTCTCGTTGTACTATACCCCTAATACAATGATACTATTTTACAGTTCTTTAGTCAACTTTATTTACAATAATTACTAATTCAGAATAAATGTATCTATGTTAGACTGAATACGAGGTGATGAAATGAAAAAAATTGCATTACTCTTAAGTATAATTCTAATGTTTGTCTTTATTAGTCATAAATCAGAGGCTTTTAGCCCAAGTTTAGGACAAGTTGTCACAAGTGGTTCTAATTTAAATTTAAGGACTAATGCTTCTACTTCTTCTAACATAAAAATGAAATTGTCAAATGGAACAATAGTAGAAATTCTTGATGATCGTGGTGATTTTTACTATGTTAACTATAAGGGGACATATGGGTATGCACATGAAGACTATATAAACATTTTAACTAATAAAAAAGTGAAAACTACCGCTAATTTAAATATACGTCAAAGTGCTTCTACTAATGCTACAATTTTAAAAGTAGCAGTTAAAAACACAGAAATGTATTTAATTGAGAGTTATACAAATTGGTCAAAAGTTTATATAGATGGAATAACTGGCTATGCTTACAACAATTATTTAGTGCCAAATTCATCAATGAAACTAAATGTTACAAGTTATAAGCAATTTGACAGTCGTTGGGCCAAATTGGAAATAGTACCAGGTAAAACAATGCAAAAAATTGGTTGTCTTACCACAAGCTTTGCAATGACTGAAAGTTATCGTCAGGGTAAAACTTTAACTCCAAAAGATATGATGAGTATCTTAAAATATACAGCAAGTGGTGATGCATACTGGCCAAGTATTTATACCACTTCTACAGCTTCATCTTATTTACAAACAATCTATAATAATTTAACTAGAGGTGTACCTACAATTATCGGAGCTACAGGTTCTTCGATGCATTTCGTCGTAGTAACTGGCTTTACCGGTGGAAGTATTAGTCCAAATAACTTCTTAATTAATGATCCAGGAAGTAATTATCGTACTACACTAAGCGATTTTTTTGCAAGTTATCCTAACTTTTATAAAATTGCTTATTATTAATATGATATACTATAATTGGTGATATTATGATTTATATAGATGGAGACAGTTCTCCTATTAAAGAGTTGTGTATTGAAATTGCTAAAAGATATCAATTTGATGTAACTATTTATATCGATGACTCCCATCAATATGAATCATCTTATGCAACAGTTATAACTGTCAGTCAAGGTAAAGATAGTGTTGATTTTTATATTCTTAATGTTATCAACAATAATGATATTTTAATTACTGACGATTATGCTTTAGCCAGTCTTGCTTTATTGAAAAAAGTAATTGTAATTACTTCAAAAGGTCTTATTTTAAACAATCAAAATATTGAGTTATATTTAAGTAGTCGTTTTGAAAATCAAAAACTTAGAAAGATAACTAAGCATATTAGAGGTCCAAAAAAAAGAAATAATTTAGACAATATTAACTTTAGAAATACTTTAGAAAATGTATTAAAGGGATGGTGTTACTATCCCTTTAATTATTTTTTTTATTAATTTTCGTTTCCAACGATTTTTTTATTTTTTCTTCATCATCTTTATCAATATTCTTAAAACCATTTCCGAGTACTTCATAGGTTGAACTAACAATTACAAATGCTTTTGGATCTAAAACCATCACATAGTCTTTTAATTCCTGAACTTGATTTGCTTTAACCACTGTCATTAATATGCCACGTTCTGTTTTGGTATACATTCCAGTTCCCTCAATTTTAGTAATTCCACGTGGTGAGTTTTCAATTAAAAATTCACCTATTCTATCAGCATTATCAGATATTATATAGCAAAGCTTTGATTGATTAATACCTACCAATATCATATCTGATAAACGTGATGAAATAAAAATTACAATCAGTGCATAAAATAAATTGGATACATCATTCATTACAATTGCACCTGTAATAACAATAATACTGTCACAAATAGCTGTAAAAACCGGAATAGAAACACCCTTAAATATATTATGTAAGAACCTTCCCATTAACTCTGTCCCGCCACTTGATACTTTGTATTTACAAAATAAGCCAAGAGCAATTCCTTGAACAACACCACCAAATACAGCATTCATTAGGCGGTCATCCTGCATAATTGGTGGCAAAAAGCCAAAGAGTTCAATCACAAAACTTAGAACAACTGAAGTAATGAGGCAGTTAATTGTAAATTTTAAACCTAATGATTTTAAAGAAAATAAAATCATTGGTACATTGACAATCAGCATTATAACACCATTACCAATATTTACAAAATGAGTTACAATAATTGAAAGACCTGATACACCACCTGCTACAATATCTGATGGTACTAAAAAGCATTGAAAAGAAAATGCATATAAAATACACGCTACAACCATAAAAGTGTAGCGACGAATTTCTTGTTTATAATTAAATTTTTGCATCTAAGATACCTCTAAAACATAGCTTTATAAATATATGATTGATATAAATCATCTAAGTCTTTATCTTCATAATTTGATACGATTTCATCATTTTTAACACAATCTTTTAAATAACATTTAAAATTAGTTGGATCACCCTCATGCATCGTAATCATATCCATAGTTATATCATCAGCAAACGAAACTTGTTTAAATAGAGATTTAGGTTCAACTGCTTCCTTAACACCACCTGGATACCATGCTCTTCCAAGATATTTTTTATTTCCCGGAGCTGATAAAACTTTAGAATTATAGATAATTAACCCATATTGGTTCGTACTAAGTGTGGATGGAGCTAAAATATATGCACTTGAGTCAAGAATTTTTAAACACTTAATTACTGAATCATATATTAAAGCATCACCTTTACCAAAAATAAAGTCTACATCTCCTTCAATATAACAATTTTTAAATGTATTATTATTTGCATCTATATATAATGTATCTTGAGTACCAATAAATTTTACATCATAATAACGACCATTACTAGCTTCGGTTTTAAATGCTACATTCTGCGTATGCTTATCACCATATTTTCGCTCATAGCTATTTGAAACTTTTACTTTTTCCATATAAAAATTATTAGCTTCTGGCAAAATACGAAGTGTTGCAGAGCCAGTTGTCCCATAAGTTCTAACACCATCTCCACCATCTTCTTCTCTAACAACTAAACCATGATATGCATCATAGTCTATTTGTGGATAATTATCGTTTCCAATCAGTCTTAAATAAGGTGTTCTAATAAAAAATTGGCCATAATAATAATCATCTAAAAGATATATTTCATCATAAGGTTTAGCTTCCGCTAAAGCATCCTTTAAATTATCAAAATTAACCATATCCTTATAATGAATCCCCTTGGCCATATTAGCCTTTACACAGTACTTCATAAAATCACCTGAGACTATTTTACATTACCAAAATCGAAATAACAAGAAGCAAAACGAAGGAAATGATTAAATTAAAAAATTCTCGTTTCCTTCGTTTAATATTGTTAGGATTTATTTCAAATTTTTTAATATATTTAATTAAATCTTTTCGTGCTTGAATATTTGTTTTATTTAGATACTGACATATTAAAAATATGAAATTAATAAAAAAAATAAGACATATTGATACTAAATATAGATTATTCATATCATCACCTATCTTATTTTATGTTTAAATTTTTAATTGTTGAATACTAAAAATCAAGTTTACTTAAAAAATTAGCTAATGTTAATAATTTATCCTCACCATAACTTTTACCAACTAAAAATAATGTCTTAGACTTAGTATAATAAGAAAAAGTTATTGTCAATATAGGATTAACACTATTTGTTAAGTATGGTTCTAATTGTTCATACACAATAACATCAAGTTTATTAGCGTTCATATATGAGTCTAAACTAAACAATGGACGATTTACTTTTAAATCCAATGACTCAACAAAAGAAGATAAGAAAGATATTTCTTCTTTCATTTTTAATTTAGGTGAGACTTTTCTTGTTTTAAGACCTAAACTTTTAAATAAACTTTGATCATTACTTAATGTTCCAATTTTTAAATTATAAGGTTCATTTAAAATATCCTCAACATAGTTATGATTCTTACCATATATAATCATTGCTTTAGTTTCAGATTTAATTGAATTTAAAAGAAAAGCTATATCTAAGACTTCATGACTTACTATAGCTAAACTTGATGATTTTAAAGGTATATATAGACCATCATGATTAAATAGATTCGGGGTTATCTTTAAGCATGATAATCCTAACAAACTAGCACTTTTTAATACACTTCCTTCAATGTCTATATCAATTCCACAAGGAGAAATATCTTTAAATACAGACATTGAAACTGCATTTGATTTTGCATCCAAAGTTATATTTAAAGGTGGTAAAAATAACTCATTTTGATGAGAAAATAAGGCACTTATTTCATATGTATTTGTTTTTCCAATAATTAAAATACCGTTTTGTTTTAATTTTCTAACAATACCAGCACTTCTAATGGCAACATTATTCTCTAATTCTTTAATACCAATTGTCGTTGGAACATCTTTTAAATCAATTAAGTCAGATATTAAAACTGGAATTCCATGAACAAAACTTCTAGCATGACCATTTTTCTTTTCATAATCTAAGAGCTTAATATCTTTTTCAATAGTCTTATTTAATGACACGATTAGACGATAAGTATCGTTATGATTTTTATAATTTCCAAGATAATAATTTAGAATATCTTGGCAGGTATTTTCCCCTGACGAGATTTTTGATTGCGCTTGTTTAAAGTTCATATATTGTTATCATGGCACAAAATTATACCTTTAGAACTAAGATAAGTGCCAATTTCCTTTCTATTATTGTTATAATTAAATCCGATTTATGTAATACTCAAATAATTAAAGATTATATCATTTTGCTTTTTAGTTTAATCCTAAACCTATAGAAATAATTTCACTAAAAAAGAAAAAGCCTGGTTCCCCAGGCTTTTAGTCTTACTTAGGTTGTTTACCAATGTAAGCTAGAATACCACCATCAACATATAAGATATGTCCATTTACGAAGTTAGAAGCATCTGATGCAAGGAATACAGCAGGTCCTTGTAAGTCTTCAGCTTCACCCCATCTTGCAGCTGGAGTCTTAGCGATGATGAATTGGTCAAATGGATGACGTGAACCATCTGCTTGAATTTCACGTAATGGTGCAGTTTGAGGAGTTGCAATATATCCTGGTCCAATACCATTACATTGGATATTGAATTCACCATATTCAGACGCAATGTTCTTTGTTAACATCTTTAATCCACCCTTAGCAGCGGCATAAGCAGAAACTGTTTCACGGCCTAATTCTGACATCATTGAACAAATGTTAATAATTTTACCATGACCTTTTTTAATCATTCCTGGAATTACAGCTTTTGCCATAATGAAAGGTCCGTTTAAATCAATATCAATGACTTTACGGAAATCAGCAGCTGACATTTCAATCATTGGAATACGTTTGATAATACCTGCATTATTTACAAGAATATCTACAGTTCCAACTTCATCTTCAATCTTCTTGATTAATTCTTCAACACCTTGTTCATCAGTTACGTCACAAACATAACCATGAGCGTTGATACCATCAGCCTTATATTGAGCTAACCCTTTATCTACTAATTCTTGATTAACATCGTTAAAAACGATTGTAGCACCGCATTCTGCGTATGCTTTTGCAATTGCATAACCGATACCATAAGATGCACCAGTTACAAGTGCAATTTTACCTTGTAATGAAAAATTATTTAAATTCATATTTAATTCCTCCATCTTTCTTAATAATTATAACACATTATACTTAAAAAAGGTATAAGATAGATTGATTTTAACGAAAAGATAATTAATTGTCTATTTTCTTGTTTAAAATATCTTGAATTAATTTAACATATTAATATTAATTTACTATAATCTTAACAACAAAAATTATTTATCATATTATTATAAATAAAAAAGCTTGAAATTAATTCGAAATATTTTCGAACAATTTCAAAGCTAAATTTATTCTAATTCAAAGGCACCAGTATATAACTGATAATAACGACCTTTTTGTTCAATCAGTTCATCGTGACTACCACGTTCAATCACAACACCTTTATCTAAAACCATAATTGCCTTTGAGTTTTTAATAGTAGATAAACGATGAGCAATCACAAATACCGTTCTACCTTCCATTAATTTATCCATACCATCAGTAACTAAAGCTTCAGTTCTAGTATCAATTGATGATGTTGCTTCATCAAGAATTAAAACAGGTGGATTAGAAATGGCTGCACGAGCAATTGACAATAATTGACGTTGTCCTTGTGATAACTGAGAACCATTAGATGTTAACATAGTATTATATCCATCAGGTAAATGTTCAATAAATTGATCGGCATTAGCTAACTTAGCAGCTGCAATACACTCTTCATCAGTCGCATCTAACTTACCATATCTTATGTTATCCATAATCGTACCTGTAAATAGACTTGTATCTTGTAATACCATCCCTAAAGCACGTCTTAAATCAGATTTTTTAATTTTATTAATATTAATTCCATCAAAACGGATTTTTCCATCTTGAATATCATAAAAACGATTAATTAGATTTGTAATAGTTGTCTTACCTGCACCTGTTGAACCAACAAATGCTATTTTTTGGCCTGGTTTTGCAAAAAGACTAACATTATGAAGAACAATCTTATCAGGATAGTAACCAAAATCAACATCAAAGAATCGAACATCACCTTTTACTAAAGTATATGTAAGTGTTCCATCATGATGAGGATGTTTCCAAGCCCAAATACCAGTTCTTTCTTCCACTTCGATAATTTCTCCATTAGTTATTTTAGCATTAACTAATGTTACATATCCATGATCTTCTTCGCTCTTTTCATCGAACAACTCAAAAACACGTTCAGAACCAGCTAGTGCCATAATTACGAAGTTAAATTGATTTGAAACTTGAGTTACTTGGTTACAGAATATGCGATTAAATGATAAGTAAGCAACCAATCCACCAATCGTAAATCCTAAGACACTATTCAAAGCTAAAGCACTACCAACCATCAACGTTACTCCATATGAGAAGTAACCTAGGTTTCCTAATGTTGGCATTAAAATATTTGCATAAGCATTTGCTCTAGTTGAAGAAGCTGCTAGTGCATCATTTTTTTCATCAAAGTCTTTTTTCACATATTCTTCATGGTTAAAAACCTTAACTACTTTTTGTCCTTCAAGCATTTCTTCAATATATCCATTTAAAGCACCTAAATCAATTTGTTGCTTAACGAAACTCTTACCTGATCTTGTTCCTAAGAAACGAACGACAACAATCATAATACAAACAAATAAAATGACAATAATAGCTAAAATCCAATTTTGATTAAACATAAAAACAGCTACCATTAACATCATGATTAAACTATTTGTAATTTGAGGTATAGCTTGGCTAATCATTTGACGTAATGTGTCAGTATCATTTGTATAACGGCTCATTATATCTCCATGATTATGACGATCAAAATAAGAAATCGGTAAGCTTTGCATGTGCGAAAACATTTTATCACGAAGACGTTTTAAAGACCCTTGGGAAATAACAACCATTAATTGAGCATATAATAGTGATGAAATAACACCAATTACACAAATAACGATAACTGGAATCATTCTTCCGATAAGATAAGATATATTAACAATTCCTGTTTCTTTATATTCATCACTTAAAACCGGAATGATTTCATCAATAATTGTACTTTGAAAATTAGTAGAATATACTGATGCAAAACTTGTTAAAAATAAACATAATAATACGACAATTAAGTGTGGCCAGTAAGATTCAAATATGAATCCTAAAACACGCTTTAAAGTCTTTAATGGTGATTTAGCACCTCTTTTTTTGCTATTCACGTGCTCCAGCTCCTTTCACTTGAGATGTATATACTTCTCTATAAATATCATTATTTTCTAATAATTCTTGATGCGTACCAATACCAGAAATTTTTCCATCATCTAATACAATAATTTGATCACACTCTTCTACTGAAGAAATACGTTGAGCAATTATAATCTTAGTTGTATCAGGAATTTCTTCTTTAAAAGCTTTTCTTATTAAAGCATCTGTCTTAGTATCAACTGCACTAGTAGAATCATCTAAAATTAAAATCTTAGGTTTTTTTACTAAAGCTCTAGCAATACATAGACGTTGACGTTGTCCACCAGAAACATTTGAACCACCTTGTTCAATATGTGATTCATATTTATCTGGAAAACGTGATACAAATTCATCAGCTTGTGCTAATTTAGCAGCATGCTCTAATTCTTCATCAGTTGCATTCATATTTCCCCAACGTAGATTAGAGTTAATTGTTCCACTAAATAAAACATTTTTTTGTAATACTACCGATACCGCATCACGAAGTGTTACAATATCGTAATCCTTAACTTCAATTCCACCAATTTTTAAGCTTCCACTTGTAATGTCATAAAGACGTGGAATTAAATTTACTAAGCTTGATTTAGCACTTCCGGTACCACCAATGATACCTACAGTTTGTCCTGATTTTATTGAAATATTAATATCCTTTAAAACTGTTTTATCTTCATCATTTTTATATGAAAAATCAACATGAGAAAATTCAATTGAACCATCAGGTACTTCATAAACAGGATTATCACAATTTTTAATTGTAGACTCTTCATTTAAGATCTCACGAATACGGTCTGCGGATGCTCTTGACATTGTAATCATTACCAAGACCATTGATAACATCATTAGACTCATTAAAATCTGCATAATATAAGTTGTAAATGAAGATAAAGCCCCTGCATCAAATTGATCTAAAACTATGTATTTAGCACCTAGATATGAAGCTAAACACATGCAAACATAAATTGCCATTTGCATTAATGGATTATTTAAAGCTAATAATTTTTCAGCTCGTGAGGCATACTTTTTAATTTCAGCTGATGCTTTGCAGAATTTTGCTGTTTCTTCATTTTCACGCACAAAGGCTTTAACTGTTCTTTGACCACCAATATTTTCTTGAACAACCATGTTTAAATCATCATATTTTCTAAACATTTTTTTGAAATTAGGATGAGAAAAACGCATAATCAAGAATAAAATAATAGCTAACGCCGGTATGATATACACAAAAATCATCGCTAAATTCTTATTAAGAGTAAATGACATAATACATGCGAAAATTAACATAAATGGCGCTCTAACAGCGATACGAATAATCATTTGGAATGAATTTTGAACATTAGTTACGTCAGTTGTACATCTTGTGATTAAACTTGATGTTTGAAATTTATCGATATTTGAGAATGAAAAATCCTGAATTTTATAATACATGTTATGACGGATGTTTCTTGCATATCCACATGATGCTTTAGCACTAAAAATTCCTGATAATATACCGAAGAATAAAGAGATTAATGCAAATCCCATCAAAATTAAGGCGGCTATAACTGCAGCCTTTTGAGCAGGGTATCCATCTAAGAAACTAAGCAAATAGAACTTAGATTCAGTATCTTTATCGATGATATTAACAATATCAGCCATGACTAATGGAATCAAAATTTCCATAATTACTTCAATAGCAACGCAGATAGGTGATAATAGGGTTGAACCCCAATATCCTTTAACGCATGAAATTAAGCCAACTTTTTTCTTTTGTTCCATACATAATACTCCTTTATTATTTTTCTGTACAACTAATTACTTTTTCTAATAGAGTATTTAATATTTCGCATTCTTTTTTTGAAAGCGATAAAAAAACTTCATTTTCAATTCTTTTAATCAAAATCATAATACGGGAATGTATTTCAAATGCTTTATCTGTTAAGACTAATTTTTTTAGTCTTTGATCTTTTAAAACTGCCTCTCGATGTAACAAACCATTTTTTTCCATAGATTGAATCATAGCTGTAACTGATGAACCACGAATTTCCAAATATTCTTCTAAATCTTTTTGAAATACATCAGTTTGGGCATCATGAATAAAAGCAATAACTCTTCCTTGAATAGCAGTTATTCCTAGCGTTGATACTTCGCGATCTATTGCTCGTTTTACACGATTACTTATACGATTTATTAAAAGCATTGTTTCAGTCATAAAACCCTCTCGAAAAAATAAAATTAGTTAGAAACCTAACTAATTCTATCACAAACTTTTTTTATCGACAAGAATTTTTTCATAAATTTTCACAGTAAGCGTTTACTGTCTAATTTCCCTTATCAACCAGCTTTTTCATGTCTAAAGGAAGCTTAGAAAACAATTTAATTTCTTCTCCCGAAATAGGATGATTCAATGTAAGAAAAGCTGAATGTAGAGCATAACGTTTAATATAAGTCGTGCCTTCACCATATAATATATCACCTAAAAGTGGATGTCCCTTATATGCCATGTGAACTCTAATTTGATGTGTTCTTCCAGTTTGCAAAGCAAGTCTTACTAGGGTATATCTTTTAAAATATTTTAAAACTTTTACACTTGTAATTGCATCTTTGCCAGTTGGCGATACACGATATTTTCCATTTATATGACGATCTCGTCCAATTGGTTTATTAATAACTTCATCAGCTTGATAATTCCCAGAAACTAAGGCTAAATAGTCCCGTTTAATCTTATGTGATGCTAATTCATCTGATAGTTTTGACATGGATAGTGGATCTTTAACAAAAATAATTAAACCTGTTGTATCAAAATCTAATCTATGTAAATACCAAACAGGTAGATTTAAATTTTTCTTTTGGTAATAATAAGCTACCATATTAGATAATGTATTATCTTGATATTTGGCTCCATCTGAATGAATCGCAAGTCCTAATCCTTTATTTATTATTAATAGATTATCATCTTCATATTCAATATTTAAATGTGACTTAAATGGTTTAATTTTTTCATCTTCATCAAGGCATAATGTTAATATATCTCCTTTTTTTAAGGAATTATTAATCAAAACTTTATTTCCATTTAAATATAAATGATCTTTTTTTGTTAATTGTTTAACTTTTTCATTTCCTAGTTTAAATTCTTTTAAATATGCAAGAATTGTTGGATAATCTTTTTTTATATCGTAATTAAATTTATACATTTTAAGCACTTATAACCAATTAAGATAGGCTTAATATCGTTATTGATTATTTCCTTCCATAAATTTTATTATATCGTCTCATCTAACATTACCTATTTGTATTATATAAGGCAAAACTTAAACTCAATTATTATTCTATTAAATTTAAAATTTCTTAAATAATAAGTAATTCAATTATTATAATTCTAATTATATATTAAGCATATCTAATAAACAAAAATCTAAAAAAATATAAATATTTAAAAATGCTTATTAAAAACCTTATGTGCTAAATATTAGCATATAATTTAGATAAAGTCATCTAATGGAATTAAATAAAAGCTAACTATATACCATAATACTTTTTAAATGTATTCGATTATTATTAAACTAAATTATTAACTATTTTATTAACCATAATTAATTTTTTTAAAATCATCTTAAAACAAAAAAGAGCTTGTCTCTCCCAAGCTATTTTTTGTTCCTTTATTTTCTTTCTTCGCTGTCAGATAACGTTGAAAACGCTATCACATTTTTAGTATACCATAAAAAAGTGACTTTGCAAGCGTTTTCTTATTACTTTTGCTAATTTTTTCCATTTTTGTGATACTTTTTCCTAAAAAAGCAAAATGGTTACTATTCTTCGTTATTTAAATCTCCTAAAATTGTTACTTTTTTAGTATCTTCATTATTGTCTACACATAATTTTGAACCAAAATAGAAAATTTCGCTAATTAAAAAGATAATTATAGAAGTGATAACATAAAATCTAAAACTATAAAATGTCATATTTTCAGGCTTAAAAGCAGAATCTAATTCTTGCACATAATCTGAATATACTGGTAACCATAAATAGAAATAATTAATTAAAAATAAACTTAGAAATACAATAGATAAAATTGATCCCCATTTTTTACCTTTAATTCCAAAAATCATACCAACAACTAAAGCAGCAGTTTGTAATAAAGTAAAGAAATTTATTGTTACATTATTAGAAATTGGACTATCCGAATATGGTGACATCAATGATACAATTAAAATTTCTGAAGCAACACTCATAACTAAAAATGGTACTAATATTGCAGTTTTAATATTAAAACATTCTAAGACAAACGAAACTACACTTAAAAAAGCTGTAACTGCTAAAATAATACATGATGGAATAAAGTAGTTAACTGTTTCCATTTGCCCTAAAGTATAATCATTTTCTGGAAAATTTACAGAACATATAATGAATAAAATTGCTGTAACTAATGATAAAACAGCTGCGCAACCCATAAAAATTTTTCTTTTCATAATTAAATACTACACTTCTTCTTTCTTTAAAAATATTATAATTAATGGAACTAACATTAAAATTGTTCCAATTGCAAATGAAGCAAAAGTAGCTGAAATTGCAAAATTAAACATAATAATTAATTGAAAAACAAAATACATCATCACTAATACAAACAATGGAAATACAAACTTATCATTTTTTAGTGACATAGATACTAAAACAATAATCGCAATTTGTACGCTTATTGGCAATAAATAAACCAGACCATATCCATTATATTGACTATCAGCTGAACTAATTAATTGTTGAGAACTTACAATTAATTGGCTAGCAATCATAATTATAGTTGAAATTGCAACATGTTTTTTGCTAGTTAATTTTTTCACCCCAAATATAAATAGACAAATTGATGCAGTTAGGCTACCTAGTGATGCTAAGAACACATATGATTGAGTCGAATTACTACTTATGTCCGTATTCGTTAGATTTGAAAAAAAATACACTCCAAATGCCATAAATGCGCATGATGAAAATAAGATAAAACATTTATTCAAATTTTTAAAAAACTTATCCATTTTACCCCTCCTTTCCTAATATATATTATAACTTTAGTAAAATAATATAACAAGTTAAAATCTATTAATCTTTTATTTTTACCTCTTTTGGTAAATAGAAAGAATCTCTCAAATTGAGAGATTCTTTACAAAGCTAACTATTAATCCATGATTCATCACTAGGATTAGACATAAACTTTATAATCTTAGCAACATCTTTTTCTTCAATATAGTTTTCACTTTTAGCTTCTTCTAGCAGTTCATCGAAATTAACTAAGCTTAAAGCTTTACAGTTATGAGCCTTAAAATTATCACTAGCCTTTTTCATTCCATATGTAAAAATTGAAATAACTGCTAAAACTTCCAATCCATTATCTCGTAGAGCTTCTACAGCTTCTAATGAAGAACCTCCGGTAGAAATTAAATCTTCAATTAGTACAACCTTTTGTCCTTTTTCATAACGACCTTCGATTTGATTACCACGACCATGATCTTTAGCCTTCCCTCTTACATAGCCACATGGCTTTTTTAAAAAATAACTAGTCAATGTAGCATGTGGAATACCTGCTGTAGCCGTTCCCATAATAATATCTACATCCGGATAATTTTCATTAATCAATTGTGCCATACCTTTAGCAATTTTTTCTCTAATTTCCGGATAAGAAAGTGTTAAACGGTTATCACAATAAATTGGAGATTTAATCCCTGAAGCCCAAGTAAATGGCTTTGAAGGAGATAGGAATACAGCTTTAATTTTTAATAAATCTTGTGCTAAATCTTTCATTTTATTCACCCATAAAATCCTTTCTAATTTGATGGTAACTTTCCACTTTATTTTCACTTCTAGTAATTGGACGTCCTACTACAATAAAATCACTACCAATACGTCTTGCATCTGCTGGAGTCGTTACACGTACTTGATCATCGTCAGTTGAGGCTAAGCGAATTCCTGGTGTAACTGTTAAAAAATCTTTCCCTAATTTTTGTTTAATCATAGCCACTTCTAATGGTGAACATACAACTCCATCTAACCCAGCTACTAAAGCATTTGAAGCATAGCGTAAGACACTGTCAATAATTTCACCTTGGATACCTTGTTCATTATTCATCATTTCTTTTGACGTAGATGTTAGCTGTGTTACCGCAATAACAAGCGGACGATGTTCCAATCCATCAAAAGCATGAACCGCTTCGCTCATCATCTTAATTCCACCAGCGGCGTGAACATTTACCATATCAACACCTAATTTTGCTAAACACTTCATCGCACTCTTTACAGTATTAGGAATATCATGCAGTTTTAAATCTAAAAATATTTTATGACCTAAAGCTTTTATCGATTGAATAATTTCAGGTCCTTCACTATAAAATAACTCCATTCCAACCTTAACATATAGAGGTTCGTTAAATTCCTTTAGAAAATTTAGTGTTTTTTCTTTATTTTCAAAATCTAATGCTATAATAACCATTTTCTATTTATCCTTTCTATGTGCATATCCAATTGCTTCTTCAACGCTATTAAAACCATATTTTTCTAAAACTACTGGTAATTCTTCAATAATTTTTTTTGAGGCATATGGGTCAATTAAATTGGCAGTTCCAATTTCTACTGCACTCGCACCAGCTAGTAAAAATTCAAGAACATCTTCAGCATTCATTATTCCACCCATTCCAATAATTGGAATATTTACAGCTTCATATACTTGCCATATCATACGAATAGCAACTGGCTTAATAGCTGGTCCTGAAAATCCACCAGTTTTGTTAGCTAAAATCGGACGTTTATTATTTAAATCAATTCTCATTCCCATTAGAGTATTTATCATTGTAATTCCATCAGCTCCTGCTGCTTCAACAGCTTTAGCAATTTCAACAATATCTGTCACATTTGGGCTTAGTTTTACATATACTGGTTTAGAAGATACTTCTTTGATAGCCTTTGTAATTTCATAAGCCGATTCCTTAGTGGTTCCAAATGACATTCCACCTCTGTGAACATTAGGACAACTAATATTTATTTCTAATGCCTTGACAACATCTTGTTCTGATAGAAGTTTTGATACATAAACATAATCTTCTAGAGTACTACCTGCTACATTTGCGATTACTTCTGTATCAAATTGCTTTAAAAATGGTAACTTATGCTCAATAACTTCTACAACTCCTGGGTTTGCTAATCCAATCGCATTAAGCATCCCCCCATCAACTTCACATACTCGAGGGGTAGGATTACCTAAGCGAACTTCTTTAGTTGTTGCTTTAATTGCAATTCCACCTAGAATTGACAAATCGTAAATCTCAGCAATTTCTTGGCCAAATCCAAAAGTGCCAGATGCAGGAATTATTGGATTTTTTAGCTTTAAGCCTGGTAGTCTAATACTTAAATTACTCATAACTAATCACTCCTAGTTCAAAGACTGGTCCTTCTTTACAAACTCTTAACATTCCATTATCTAATTTTTTTGGCTTGCAAACACATCCATAACAAATTCCCATTCCACAAGCCATTCTTTCTTCAAATGAAATATAACCTTCCTTATAACCTTGATACTTTTTATCAATAAATTCAAGCATTTTCGAAGGTCCACATGCATAAATAACATCGAAATCAATTTTATATTCATCAATAGCTTGTAATACATTCCCTTTAAATCCATAACTTCCATCATCAGTCGCTACAATTACTTCTCCATATTTTTTTAATTCATTTTCCAAAATAACTGCTTCTTTATTCCTAAATCCTAATACGAAAGTTATATCTTTATTTTTTAAATTTTTTGCTAATAATTGTAAAGGTGGAACCCCAATTCCTCCTCCAACAATCACTACTTTTTTATTATTAGTTAGAGGAAAACCACTACCAATTGGACCTAATATGTTTAAAGTATTGCCAACTTTTTCTTGGCTTAATTCTTTAGTACCAGATCCAACAACTCGATATATTATAACTAATTTATCTTCATATACATCATAAACTGAAATTGGACGACGAAGTAATAATCGTTCATTATTTAATTTAATATTTATAAATTGACCTGGTTGGGCATTAAAGTCACCTTGAAGCGTCATTTTATAAATGTCTTTAGCTATTTCGATATTTTCTAGAATAATTGAATCTTGTGTAATCATTAGATTGTACCAACTTTCATTGTAATTTCATCTAAAACATCCAATAAAGCACGACAAGTATCTAAACTTGTAAATACTGTAACATTATTTTCTACAGCAACTCGACGAATTAAGAATCCATCATTATTAGTAGCTACTCCATCACTAGTATTGACCACATATGAGACATGACCTTTTCGTAAAGACTCTAATATTTCTTCAGAACCTTCAGAAATCTTTTTCTTAATTCGTGTCTTAATACCATGGTTTTTTAAGAATTGAGCAGTACCACTGGTAGCTTCAATATTAAATCCTAATTCATAGAATCGTCTAATTAAAGGTAAAGCCTCAAGCTTTGTTTTATCAGATAATGTTACTAAAACTGTTCCATAATTTACAACACGCATATTAGAAGCTTTAAGTGATTTATAAATTGCACGATTTAAAGACTCATCATATCCAATCGCTTCACCAGTTGATTTCATCTCAGGTGATAAAACGGTATCTAATCCACGAAGTTTCGCATTTGAGAATGTAGGAGTCTTTACATAATACATTTTTTGTTCATCAGCTCTTCCTTCTTGATAGCCTTGTTCCTCTAAACTTAATCCAAGTATTACTTTAGTAGCAATATTAGGAATATTAAACTTACTAGCTTTTGATAAGAATGGAACTGTACGTGATGAACGTGGATTAACTTCAATAATATAAACATCATCTTTTTCATCTACAATAAATTGAATATTAAATAATCCGATAATGCCAATGGCCTTTCCTAAATCAATTGTATACTTAGTAATTGTATCTTTTACTTTATCTGTTAGTGTAACTGGAGGATAAACACTCATAGAATCTCCAGAATGTACACCTGTTGCTTCAATTAGCTCCATAATTCCCGGAATAAAAACATGCTTTCCATCACAAATCGCATCTACTTCAACTTCACGTCCATGAACATATTTATCAATTAAAACTGGTTGCCCCGTTGAAGCGTCAAATGCATTATCTAGATATGCAAGTAATTGCTCATTTGAATAAACCACTTGCATCGCACGTCCACCCAAAACATAGCTTGGACGAACTAATACTGGATATCCAAGTTCATTAGCTACCTCTAAAGCTTTATCCTTATCCATTATAGTACTACCATTAGGTTTAGGTATTCCTAATTTAATCAATAAATCATTAAATAACTCTCTATCTTCTGCTTTAGCAATTGCTAAATTATCACTACCAAGCATTTTCACATCAAAATAAGCTAATTTATCAGCTAAATTGATAGCTGTCTGACCACCTAACTCTACAATAACACCTGCTGGATTTTCTAACGAAATAATATTGTATACATCTTCTGCTGTAAGTGGTTCAAAATATAATTTGTCTGAAATAAGATAGTCTGTGGAAACAGTTTCAGGGTTATTATTGATAACAATTGCCTCAAACCCCATCTCTTTAATGGCCCAAATAGCATGAACAGTTGAATAATCAAATTCTACACCCTGACCTATACGAATTGGTCCTGAACCAATTACAATAATTTTTTTCTTATTTGAAACAATTGATTCATTATATGGTTCATACGTTGAATAAAAATATGGAACATAAGCACTAAACTCAGAGGCACACGTATCAATCATCTTATACACTGGTCGGATTTTCATATCAAGACGTTTCTTAGTCATTTCAAGTTCATTAATTCCATAAACTTGACCTATATATTTATCAGAAAATCCTAATTTTTTTACCTTTAATAATAAATCATAAGTTAATTCATTTTGTTCAAGTTCTCTTTCAGCATCAACAATATTTTTAAATTTAGTTAAAAAGAAATAATCAATTTTAGTTAAATTATAAATTTTGTCAAAACTTACATTTCGACGAATTAACTCAATTACTTCATAAATTCTTTCATCTGTTGGGGTTTGAATATTTTGTAATAAAACATCAGTTTCTATATCATTATATTTATTAAGCTTTACATGACAAACACCAGTTTCAAGACTTCTAATACCCTTTAGAAAAGATTCTTCAAATGTACGACCAATTGACATAACTTCCCCTGTAGCTTTCATTTGAGTAGATAAGGTATTATCTGCATTTTTAAACTTATCAAAAGGAAAACGTGGTAATTTAGTTACTATATAGTCTAAACTTGGTTCGAAACTTGCCTTTGTATTAGCTATATCAATTTCATCTAAATTTAAGCCAACGGCAATTTTTGCACTTACGCGAGCAATTGGATATCCTGAAGCTTTAGAAGCTAAAGCGCTTGAACGACTGACACGTGGGTTAACTTCAATTACATAATAATCAAAACTATCAGGATCTAAAGCAAATTGAACATTACATCCACCTTTAATATCTAGTGCTCGTATAATTTTTAATGCACTATTTCTTAGCATTTGATATTCTTTGTTTGTCAAAGTTTGACTAGGACATACAACCATTGAATCTCCAGTATGAACGCCAACCGGATCGATGTTTTCCATATTACAAATCGTAATAGCTGTATCATTATAGTCTCGCATTACTTCATATTCAATTTCTTTATAACCTTTAATCGATTTTTCAATTAAAATTTGACCAACAGGTGATAACTTAAGCGCATATTTAGCAAGTTCTCGTAATTCTTCATCATTGTCCGCAAAACCTCCACCAGTACCACCCAATGTAAAGGCTGGACGCACAATAATTGGATAGCCAATTTTGTTGGCCACTTCTGTTGCATGTTCGATGCTAGTTGCAATATCAGATTCACAGACTGGTTCACCAATTTGAAGGCATAACTCTTTGAATAATTCTCTATCCTCTGCCTTTTCAATTGCTTCAAAACTTGTACCTAAAACTTCAACTTGACATTCTTCTAATATACCTTTTTTAGCTAATTGAACAGCTAAATTAAGTCCTGTTTGCCCTCCAAGTGTACAAACTAATCCATCAGGTCGTTCCTTCCGAATTATTCTACTTACAAACTCTAAGTCTAATGGTTCCATGTAAATTTTATCGGCAATCATTCTATCTGTCATTATAGTTGCCGGATTAGAATTAATAAGAACTACTTCATAACCTTCTTCTTTTAAAGCTAGACAAGCCTGAGTACCAGCGTAATCAAATTCTGCTGCCTGACCAATAACAATTGGTCCTGAACCAATTACAAGAATTTTTTTTATATCAAGACGTTTAGGCATTTTTCTTTCCTCCCTTGTAAATACTCATATTTTTAACAAATTCACTAAATAAGTATTCTGAATCTTCTGGTCCTGCAGCACTTTCTGGATGATATTGAACTGAGAAAACCGGATAGTTTTTATCTTTAACTCCCTCAATTGTATTATCTAATAAATTGATATGAGTCGGTATTAAATCAGTATTAGCTAGTGATTCATTAGATACAGCATAACTGTGATTTTGACTTGTTATCTCAATTTTACCAGTAGCTAAATTTTTTACTGGATGATTTCCACCACGGTGTCCAAAAACTAATTTATATGTTTTGGCTCCATAAGCTAAAGATATAATTTGATGGCCTAAACATATACCAAAAATTGGCAATTTATCCTTAAGCTCTTTTACAAGCTCAATAGCTGAAACTTGATCTTCTGGATTTCCGGGCCCATTTGATAAAAATAATCCATCTGGGTTTAAATCCATGACTTCTTTAGCTGTTACATTATAAGGTAGAATGGTAACATTACATTTTCTATCATTTAACTTACGGATGATATTCATTTTTGTTCCAAAATCGATGCATACAACATGATATTTTGCATATAATCCACGAGATATATATCTTTTCTTAGTAGAAACACTTTTTACTTGGTCATGTGGTATCTCATAAGCATTTAGCTTTGCTAAACACTCATCTAGTGGTGTGTCAATGTCAGTAATTAAAGCTATTTGGCTACCTTCATCACGAATTTTTTGTGTTATATAGCGTGTATCTAGTCCACTTATTAAAGGAATATTTGAGTCATCAAGCATTTCTTCTAATGTATTTGTGTATCTAAAATTAGATGGCAGATTGTTTAACTCTTTTACAATCATACCTTCTAAATGACATTTTTTAGATTCACCATCATCATCATTAACACCATAATTACCAATTAATGGATATGTCATTAATACAATTTGGCCTTTATAAGATGGATCAGTTGCAATTTCTTGATAACCAACCATTGAAGTATTAAACACAACTTCGCCAATTGCTTCTTTACTAGATGCATGACCATATCCTTCAAACACACTTCCGTCTTTAAATACTAATTTTCTAGGCTTCATAGATAAATTCTCCTTTATAAATTGTTTTTTCAATAAACCCATTAACTTTCTTACCTATATAAGGGGAATTCTTTCCTTTTGACATAAAGAATTCTTCGGTAATTTCATATTCCTTGTCTAAATCAATAATAACTAAATTTGCATTATTACCAACAATAATCTCGTTTGTAGGCAAATCAAATATTTTACTTACATTGTAACTTAAATTGTCAAGTAACATCTCTAAGCTAAGTTTATTCGTTAAAACCAAATCAGTATATAAAACTGCAAAACTAGTTTCTACCCCGATAATTCCAAATGGAGCTTTTTCAATACCACGTTCTTTTTCTTCTTTAGTGTGAGGGGCATGATCTGTCGCAATACATGAAATATCACCTTTTTTTAGAGCTTCTAATAAAAATTCACTTGTTTCCTTAGTTGAAAGTGGTGGATTCATTTTAAAATTAGCATTTTTAATATCTAAATCAGTAAGAGTTAACTGATGAGGAGTAACTTCTAAAGTAATACTTGCCCCCTTATTTCGATAGAATCTAGCAATCTCAACAGAATCAGGACTTGATATATGACACAAATGTAAGTGACAACCAGTTTTAAAAGCTAATAATGCATTTCGTGACACTTCTACTGCTTCAGAAACTGGGTCAATCATTGGTAAATTATGAGCTAAGCCGTATTCTCCTTTAACAACCACTCCACCTTTAACTAAACTTTTATCCTCACTATGTGAAATAATAGGTTTATTTAATTTCTTAGCTTTAATCATTGCCTCATACATTGTAGATGCTTTTAAGACTCCATTCCCATCATCTGAATATCCGATAACATATGGGGCTATCGCTTCCATATCTGATAGTTCATCACCTAATCCAGATTGATCTTTAGTAATTGAACCAATTTGAAATAACTCAATATTACTATCTTTTTCTATTCGATTATTTATATCAATTAAAACTTTTTTGGAAGATGGTGTTGGCTTTAAATTAGGCATTAAAAAACAAGTTGTATAACCACCATGAGCTGCTGCCTTACTTCCTGTTGAAATAGTTTCTTTTTCTTCGTATCCTGGTTCTCTCATGTGGACATGTGGATCAATAAAACTCGGAGATACTAATTTACCATTTAATTCATAAATTTTCCCATCTACTTCATTTCCAATTTTTATAATTTTTCCATCTGATATAACGATATTTGTTTTAACAAACTTACCGTTAAGATAAACATTACCTTCTTTTAAAGTATATTTCATTATTCAAAGCTCCTTTTTAAAATTGCCATTCTTGCAAATACACCATTTTCAATTTGTTTAAAAATTCTTGATTTAGAACATTCTATAACTTCATCAGCCAGTTCAACATTTCTATTAAATGGTGCTGGATGCATTATTATTGCATTTGGTTTCATTTTATTAACACGTTCAAGATTTAAACCATATTTTTCTAGATATTGACTATCAGTTAACGTTTCTAAATGAGCATCCCTTTCTCGTTGAATTCGCAACATCATTACAACATCACAACTTTTAACACCTTCATCAAAGTCAATATATTCTGCGGTATTATCCATGAATTCTTTAGGCCCAGAAATATAACACTTCATGCCTAATCTTTCCATAATTTTTACATTACCATGAGCAACTCGAGAATGTTTGATATCTCCTGCTATTAAGACTTTAACTCCATCAAATGTCTTAAATTCATCATATATGGTTAAAAGATCTAGTAAATTTTGACTTGGATGATCTCCAGTTCCATCACCTGCATTTATGATAACGGTTTTAATGTTTTTTAACTCATCATAATATCTAGTCTTCTTATCCCTAATTACAATTCCATCAACGCCAAACGATTCAAAAGTTTTTATTGTATCATAGAACGTTTCGCCTTTGTTCAAACTTGAGCTTTGTGGATTGAATGTTATTACTTTAGCATCTAAACGAAGTTCTGCAGTATTGAATGAGTATTGAGTTCGTGTAGATGATTCAAAAAAACAATTAGCAATAACTTTTCCTTTTAGACTAAAATCTAGTTCGCCATTTCTAAACTTAATGGCATCGTCTAACATTTTAAAAATTTCGTCATTTGTTAAATCATTTAAAGATAGTAAATTTTTCATAAAAAAAACTCCTTAGATTTAAATCCAAAGAGTTTTAATTGTTTTAATCGTTACAGCTATATATTACACTTATACCAGCAATATCTAGCTTTTTATTTATTTAAACGGTTACAATTTCATAGCCTCTCTGGACTATATTAAAATTCTTATCATCTTATATTATAAATTTATATTTTTATTTTTGCAAGTCTTAATTTTAATAAAATTAGTTCTTTATCATAACTAAATATTACCAGTTAATTTTTATTAGTTTATTAAAATATTTTTTTATCAACTTTGGATATAAATTATATTCAAAATTTCAATGTTTTAAAGTGTCAAAATTTTCCTTTTTTTATTAATACTAATTTAAATATTAAGATTCAAACAAAAAAACACCCCTAAACGGAGTGTTTGATTATCTTATAAAAACTCATCTGTATCAAATGCTTTTATTAAAATATCTTTAATATCGTTTACAACAGGAACGCGAGGGTTAGCAGGTGAACATTGATCTTCGTATGCTAAATATGAAAGCATTTCAACTTCACTCATATATTCAGTTTCATCAAGGCCTTGAGATTTAAAATTCATCTTAATTCCCACTGATTTAGCCAATTCTCCACATGCTTTAGCGTATGATTCTACACCTTCTTCAACCGTATCTGCTTTAAGACCTAAAATACGTGCTAATTCAGCATATTTTTCATCTGCTTTATAATAATTATACTTTGGCCATGTTGATAATTTTTGTGGTTTTGTTCCATTATAACGTATTGTAAATGGTAGTAAAATCGCATTAGCTCTTCCATGTGGAACGTGGAATTCAGCACCTATTTTATGAGCCATTGAATGATTCATTCCTAAGAATGCATTCGCAAAAGCCATACCAGCTAAACAACTTGCATTATGCATTTTTTCTCGTGCTTCAAAATCATTGGCACCATTATCATAACTTCGTTTTAGATACTTAAATACCATTTTTATCGCTTGAATTGCAAGTCCATCGGTGTAATCTGAAGCCAAGGTAGAAACAAATGCTTCTGTTGCATGTGTTAATACATCCATTCCAGTATCTGCAACAACACTTTTTGGAAGTGACATAGTAAAACTAGGGTCAATAATAGCAACAGTAGGAGTTAAAGAATAATCTGCAAGTGGATATTTCTTTTGTTCCTCATTATCAGTTATTACAGCAAATGGAGTAACCTCACTACCTGTACCAGAAGTAGTAGGAATACACACTAATTTTGCTTTTTTACCAAGTTCTGGATAACGGAAGGCACGTTTTCTAATATCCATAAATTTTTGTTTTAAGTCATTAAAATCAACTTCAGGATATTCATAGAACAGCCACATGCCCTTAGCAGCATCCATTGGTGAACCACCACCTAAAGCAATAATAGTATCCGGATTAAAACTTCTCATTAAGCTGACACCTTTTTTGACAGTTTGAATTGATGGATCTGATTCTACATCGCAGAATAATTGATATTGAATTTCCTCTCTTCTAAGTTTTAATTGGTCAGTTACTTTATTCACAAAACCTAAATCGACCATTGAACGATCTGTTACAATAATAACACGTCGCATTTCTTTCATTTGATGTAAATATTCAATTGAATCTTTTTCAAAGTATATTTTGGCTGGAATCTTAAACCATTGCATATTGTTGCGTCTCCTTCCTAGCTTCTTCACATTTAATAAATTAATTGCACTGACATTATCGCTCGTTGAATTTCTTCCATAAGAACCACAACCTAATGTCATAGAAGGTAAGAATGAGTTGTAAACATTACCAATACCACCAAATGTAGAAGGACTATTCCAAATAATACGAATAGCAGGAATAACATCACCAAAAAGTGTAGCAAGTTCTTTATTCGAAGTATGAATGGCAGCACTATGACCCAATCCATTAAATTCAACCATTTGTTTTGATAGTTCAATTCCCTCTTCTGATCCTTTTACTTTAAACAAAGCTAGAACTGGAGAGAGTTTTTCACGACTCATTGGTTCATTTAAACCAACTTCCGTACACTTAACTAACAGCATATTTGTTTTTTCTGGAACACTAAAACCAGAATTTTTTGCAATATTAACAGCACTCATACCAGGAATGATAGAATTTAATTTGGCATTTGGATAATCATTTTTAATTTCAATACCAAACATATACTTAATTAAAGATTCTTTTTCTTTTTGATTACAAATATATGCACCAAAAGATTCAAACTCCTTAACCGCCTCATCATAAATTGCTTCATCAATAAACACAGCTTGCTCAGATGCACATACCATACCATTATCAAAACATTTTGACATTACAATATCATTAACCGCTTGACGTACATTACAAGTTTTTTCCATATATGCAGGTACATTACCAGCACCAACACCTAAAGCAGGTTTTCCACATGAATATGCAGCCTTAACCATTGCGTTTCCACCAGTTGCTAAAATTAACGATACTCCATCATTATTCATTAAAGCAGCTGTCTTTTCCATCGACGGATTTTCTACCCATTGAATGCAATTTTTCGGAGCACCTGCACTTATAGCTGCTTCATAAACAATTTTAGCAGCCATTACCGAACAATTATAAGCACTTGGATGAAACGAAAAAATAATTGGATTTCTTGTTTTTAAGCATATCAAAGCTTTAAAAATGGCTGTTGATGTTGGATTAGTTACTGGTGTTAATGCTGCAACTACACCAACTGGTTCAGCAATTTCTGTTAGACCTGTTACATCGTCTTCATTGATAACACCAACTGTTTTTAAATGACGCATATTATTTACAACATATTCACATGCAAACAAATTCTTAGTAGCCTTATCCTCAAAGACTCCGCGTTTTGTTTCTTTAACAGCTTCAAGTGCTAAAATACCATGTTTATCCAGAGCCGCAACACTTGCTTTTGCTACAATATAATCAATTTTTTCTTGAGTAAAATCTGCATATTCCTCTAAACACTTCAAGCCTTTTTTGACCAATACATCTACTTCATGAATCGGATCTAAAATTTTTTCTTTTTCCATAACACACACTTAATACATACAAATTGTCTAAATATGTACTAATCCTTTCTAAAAAATAATTGATATTAGACTTATCAACTTAATTCTGGTGCAAAATTTATAATATAATAGTTTATTCCAGGAATATAATACCATAAATCATCATCGTTTTAAAGTGTTTACTAAGTTTAAAGAGTATCCACATCTTAAATAAGATTTATATTACAAATTTTTAAATTATTAAAAAAAATACGCCATATTCATAGCATAAATACTATAATATGACGTCTATTTATATAATTTTAACTCAAAAACATAATATCTATTTTTTAAAAGCTATAATGTTAAAATTTTATCTTCTTGAGAACTTACTTTTTGAATTTTTTTAGCATGTAAAATAACTGTATCTTCATCAACAACTTCACTAGCTTCATATGAAACAGTTACCGTAATTAATGCCCACATACCTTCTTCAATTTTTACATTTGTTTCGTTAATACATTCAAAACCTAAAAATCTAGTATCTGCCTCGCAACAAGTCATAACCATACGACCTGGTACAAAACGCCCAGATTTAGAATCAGTTAGTCCTTCTAACTTAGCTAAAAATGTAATCTCTTTATTAAAATATTTTTGATAATTGTCAAAACAATCCATATACCAAATTGGATAATCTATCTCTTCTAAATTTATCTTATCTTTGGTAACATCATATGGTAAATCTTCATCTAGCATATCAGTCATGCTTCCATCACTAGATTCAAAGGCTATTTGACATGTTTCATTAAAAGCTCTAAGTTGTCGACGATACTGAGCAAGGTTAGAAACACCTTCAATACGATTGAAAATAATTAAATCAGCATATTTACACATATTATTAAATATTTGACGCATATTGTTAAAAAATACACCAAATGTTTTTGCATCAACCATTGTGATAATTTGTGATAAAACATAAATTTTTGGCAAATTATCTTGAATCACATCTGGGTTGAAGAAACTATTATATTCAATCACAACTCTTGCTGGTTCATATAAATTATCTAACTTCAAGAAAAAATCTTCTGTTAATTCATCTTCACTTTCAACATAAACAATTTTTATCTTATTTTCCTTAATAAATTCTTCATCATATTCTACTTCACCAGATTCACAAACAATTAATAAAGTATCTAATTTTTGAAGCTTTGAATCATTATTGATAATAGATTTTATTAAAGTCGTTTTACCACTTTCTAAAAATCCATTGATTAAAAATACAGGTACCTCGACCATAAACATCCACCTATCTATTTTAAGAATAATTCTTTAATCTTTTCTTTATCTAAACGTGATCCAATGACACATAGACGACCTATTGCCCCTGCTTCACCATGACGAATGTCAACTTCACCTGGAACCATATCAAAATGGAACCATCCATCAACACCATCAACAATTCCTTTAGCACGTAATACTAATCCATAAGACATATCATCGATTAAAATGTTAAGTTTTTCTAATAATTCATCATGAGAAAATTTTTTAACAGTTTCCATTCCAATACTTGTAAATATTTCATCAGCATCATGATGATGTCCACAACCACATTCATGTTCTTCTTCATGATGATGTCCACAACCACATTCATGTTCTTCTTCATGATGGTGTCCACAACCGCAAGAACATTCATCTGAATGATGCATATGTTTTACTTCTTCTAATAAATTCTTTTCAAAACTATTATCTTTAGCCTCATAAGCTTCAATTAAAGCATCATCACCTAATTTAGATATTGGTGTTGTAACAATATTAGCATTATTATTGATATCTCTTATAATACTTAAACATTCTTCCATTTTATTTTCAGATGCTATATCAGCTCTTGATAAGAAAATTGTTTTAGCATGTTTAACTTGATCAATGTAAAACTCACCAAAGTTTTTTAAGTACATTTTAGCTTTATTTGCATCACAAACACATACTAACGCATTAATTGTAGCATTAGGAATATTAGCATCTAAAACAGCTTTAACAATATCTGAAAGTTTTCCAACGCCTGATGGCTCAATAATGATTCGGTCAGGATTAAATTTAGAATACACTTCATTTAGTGATTTAGAAAAATCTCCTTGTAAAGAACAACAAATACATCCTTGATTTAGTTCAGTAATATCAATCTTAGTTTCTTTTAGAAATCCAGAGTCAATCCCGATTTCACCAAATTCATTTTCAATTAAAACAACTTTTTCATCTTTTAAATGAGTACTTAAAAGTCTTTTAATTAATGTAGTTTTTCCGGCACCTAAAAAACCAGAAATTATATCTATTTTTGTCATAATTATTTCACCTCATAACACTATTAATTATACTACTATTTAAAAAGTTTAACAACCATTACACACTTTTACCTGATTACTTTAAATTATATTTAGAGTTTAAATTTCTCTAAATTTACATTACATTTAATCTTGCCACGATACTTTTTTAATCTATATTTTGGTTCATATTTAATTCCATTAAAACTTTCTTCATATTTAGAAAAGACATCGTTCTTAAAATTTACGTATGTATTATTAAATCTTTTAACAAGTCCATTATATCTAATTTTAAAATTTTTAGAGTCATTCTTAATCTCAAGATACTTTGATTTTTTCTCTAAAATAACCCTTCTAACTGTAGGAGAAATATATAAATAATCAATATCTGATAAATTAATACTTATTTGTTTGATTTTAACACCATTAATCTTAGATGGTGTAATTAAGTAAGCATGCTCATTTTTTTCATAATAAGGTTTAGAAATACGAATTTCTGCCATTTTTTTTGAAAACTGCACATACGGAGCATTACTAAAGTATTTAATTGCTCTACGTTTTATATCATCTTCTAAGGCATGTCGAATTAAATCCGCTTTATTTTTATTTTGATAAAAATATAGCAGTTTTCCTTTATCATAAATTGCTCCATTTTTGACACTATATCTTTTAGAAATTAACTCAAGATTATTTACTATTGCATTAAATTGATATATTTTTTTTACATTAATTAAAGATAAGTTGTTCAAACTTACTCTATTTTTAAGATTAACATAGGGAATATCTAATTCTAAGTTATAAATATTTGATATTTCAATTAAGCATTTTCGAGGATAATTTTCAATAATAATATATCCTGTTTGATATTCTATCTTTTGTTGCGATTTTTGACGTTTTTCTAGTTCCTTAACATTAGATTTACGCTCAAAGATTGGGCCTAATATAAATAGATATAAATCAATTAAAAATAGAGTTATAATTAAAATATATATCAAAAGCATACCTCCTTGCACTGAAAATAAAAACTAGGTAAAACCTAGTTTTCATATCCATTTTGATTTTTAGCTTGCCAATTCCATTGATCACGAGCCATATCATTAATATCATATTTAGCTTTAAAATTAATTTCATTTAAAGCCTTATCAACTTTAGTAAAATTGACTGCAATATCACCAGCTCTTCTATTTCCGATGACATAAGGAATTTCCTTCCCATAAGCTTTTTCAAAGGCGTGTAAAACATCAAATACACTAGAACCTGTTCCAGTTCCTAAATTATAAATAACTAGGCCTGGATTTTCTAATAACTTTCTTAAAGCACATACATGACCATATGCTAAATCACAAACATGAATATAGTCTCTTATGCAAGTCCCATCTGGAGTTTCATAATCGTTTCCAAAAATTGTTAGTTTTTCACGCTTGCCAATCATGACCTGTGTAATATATGGTGCTAAATTGTTTGGAATTCCATTTGGATCTTCCCCTATTAAACCAGTTGGATGGGCTCCAATTGGATTAAAATATCTTAATATAGCAATATTAAATTTAGGTTCAGCATAGTGTAAGTCCTTTAAAATTTGTTCTATAAATAATTTTGTCGTCCCATATGGATTAGTTGTACCACCAATTTTTGAATTCTCATCAACTGGTACAACTTCAGGATCACCATACACTGTTGCACTTGAAGAAAAAATAAAATTATAGCACTCATACTTTTTCATTACTTCAAGTAAATTAATCGCACCTGTAATATTATTATGATAATACTCTAATGGTTTTTTTACTGATTCACCAACGGCTTTTAGCCCAGCAAAATTAATAACACAATCAAATTTATGTTCATTAAATAACTTATCCAAAGCCTTAACATCTAATACATCACCTTTAACAAATATTAAATCTTTTCCAGTGATTTTTTTTACTCTTGTTAACGCTTCTTCTTTTGAGTTTGATAAGTTATCATATACAACAACTTCAAATCCATTATTTAATAGTTCAACGCATGTATGTGAACCAATATATCCAGCACCACCTGTAACTAATATTTTCATAAACTTACCTCGCTTTATTTCTAGCAATATCTAGATAGACATTTTTAATAAGTAGCAAATCTTAATGAACTACATATGTATGATAACCTAAAACACTTAAATTGTAAACTTTAATTTGCTTAATTAATACTTTAAATTTAATTATCTAATAATATTATCTTCATCTTTCTAACTTATTATTTTTACTATCAGTTTAGCCTAATATCATAAATAAGAATTTTAAAATTAATTATGAATTAGTCAAACACTTCTAAACTTATGCAACTATAACCCATATAAATGATACAATTAAAAAGTTTACTAGCTTTTTTACTACTTATTGTGTAAAATTAAGACAGAGTTAATTAATAAAATATTATAAATTACTAAAAATACTGGAAGCTTTTATTCTTGTTTACTAGATCAAAATATAAAAATCTAGTGTCCAATATAGTTGTAATAAAATATTGCTTTTACGATTATGAGAAAGGAGTATTTATGAAAATAATTGATGCCCATGCACATATTGTTGAATATTTTAATGGTTGGGGGGCTCGAGGTGAATTACGAGCTTTAGGAAATGGTATGGTTGAATATGCCGATGGAAAGAAATTTCAAATCATTCCAAAAGAATTAGGTGATACAGGCTTTAGTTACGAAAAACTGATTGAAGTTATGGATAAGCATAATGTTGAAAGAGCTGTTTTGCTACAAGGAAATTATCTAGGATTTCAAAATTTATACGTCTACGAGGCTGTTAGTAAGCAACCTAATCGCTTTATTGGTGCTTGTTCAATCGATCCTTTTTGTAAAGAAAGAGATAGTATTGTTAATCATTTAATTAAAGATTTAGGATTTAGAATTATCAAAATGGAAGTTTCTAATACTTCGGGATTGATGGCCAATCATAATACAATTGATTTATATGGTAAAGAAATGCGTTATATTTATGATATTTGTCGAAAATATAAATGTGTTTTAACAATTGATATCGGTCGTCCAGGAAATCCTTGTTACCAAATAAAGAGATTAAAAAAAGCAATTGAAAAATATTTTGATGTTACATTTGTCATTTGTCATTTAGCATCTCATCAAAAAAATCAACATAACTTACTTATAAAGAATCTAAAAACACTAAATCTTCCGAATGTTTATTTTGATTTAGCCGCCTTACCAAATAATACTAAAGAAGATTATCCTTTTCCAAATGCTATCGAATATATTCGATTAGCAAAAGAAATTGTTGGTTCTGATAAATTAATGTTTGGTTCTGATATACCTTCTGCGCTAATGAAGGCAAGTTATCAAGAATTCATTGACTACATTGTTAATTCTAATACTTTCGAACCTAACGAACTAGAAAAAGTTTTTTATAGTAATGCCTTAAAAATCTATTTTAAAAAATAAATTTTGGGTTGTGAAATAATCAATCAAATCAGATTATTTCGCAACCCATTTTAATTTTTTGCTAAATTATTAATTTCTTTTTCCTCAAGAC
Source organism: uncultured Anaeroplasmataceae bacterium (assembly GCA_944325035.1). Classification (GTDB taxonomy): domain Bacteria; phylum Bacillota_I; class Bacilli_A; order Acholeplasmatales; family Anaeroplasmataceae; genus CAG-307. The sequence continues at coordinate 11,064 of CALUYM010000007.1, read as the reverse complement.
GATGTAAAACCCAACAATCTAATTTTTTAGCACCCATTGCTTGATAAAAATCAAGACCAGTTTTGTTCCAATTTAGACACACCCAGTCAATTCTTTTACATTTATTTTCTTTAGCTTCTTTTGCCAAAAATTTAAATGCAGTTGTACCTAGACCATTATGTCGATACTCTTCTTTTACATAAATATCTTCAATATATAAATTCAATGTACCTGTAAATGATGAAAAATTATAAAAATAAAGAATATATCCCGCTAGATTATCATTGTGATAAATTAAAGCAGCTTTGACTCCTTTTTTTATAAAAATTGAATCATATAAACTATCATATGTAGCTGTCACTTCATTTTCTAACTTTTCATAACGAGCCATTTCTTTTATTAAAGATAATAATAAATCTATTTGATTTTCTTTTAATACCTGAATCATAACAAAAACCTCACTTACTTTCTTTAATTATAAGGTTAAACTCATATTTACACAAGCTTATTTATATATTGATATTTTTTTAAATATTTTTGGAGTTAAGTCTACTAAAACAACTAAAATAACAGCTAATAAACTCCAAGCGAATACTTCAGCATATTCTAAATTATTAGCAGATTGTCCTAAAGCTTTTCCAATAGAATTAGGTGTATAACAAACAAACTCAGCCATTACAAGGACTTTAATTCCAAGTCCAACACTTTGACTAAATGCTGTGTTAATAAATGATGATGACATAGGAAAAATTACTTTTTTCAAAATTCTAAAGTTAAATCTTGTATCTAAACGCCAAACTTGCATTAGTTCTTTATCTAAACTCAAAATACCATGCAAAAAAGCTTCATAAATGATCGGAATTAACATCAACATACAAATAACATATGGTGAACGATCCATTCCTAAAATTATCATTATCAATACTATAACACTAGCCAAAGGTGTACTTCTAAATATTATCATCCATGGTTTAAAAAAGATTCTAACAATTTTGAATCTACCAGCTATAATACCTAAAATACCACCAATAAGAAAACTGATACTTAATGAAATCAAGAGTCTTAAAAAAGTATATCCAATAATCACATAAGTGTTTGATTGTTTAAATAAATCAGCAAAAGTCATCAGCGATGTAATCGGATTTGGAAAGATAATTTCATTATCAATTTTTAGATAAACTAAGTATAAAACAAGAAAAATTGAAGTTAAAGAAAGAATTGTTAAAAAATACTTATTCTTAATAATAGAAACTTTCATCAGGTAAGCTTCCACCAAAATACTTTATACCAAGATTGGCTAAAGATTCAAAACTTGTTTTAGCAGTGCTTGATAATCTAAAATTAAGATTACATCCAGGTATTGCTTTTTTCAAAACAGCTTCAGCAGGTAACCCTATATTTAATTCTGTCGCATACTTGGCAGCCAATTCATGATTATTATTTACAAAATCAATTCCATTCTTTAATTCTTCCAAATAATCTGAAATAAATTCAGAATCTATTCCATCTTTAACAAATACACCAGCTTGTAAAAAATCCATTCCATTGGTTACTCTTTTAAACTCAGTTTGAATATCTAACACACTAACTTCTTTATTAGCAGCATTCAATTTAGTTTTAGCAGCAGATAAAACAGGTTCAGCAACTAAATAAACTGTATTAACTTCTTTATCTGCAACTAGTTGTGATTGTGTATCTGATGTTGAAGCCAAATATGTTATGTTAGTAGTATTAATTCCATTTTCTTCTAATACCTTATTAACTACTACTTGATTAATAGTATTCTCTCCAAAGAAAACAAGTTTTTTATCCTTTAAATCAGCAAATGAATTTATAGCAGTTGTTGATGCCAAATATAAATTACCATCCGTAATATTAGCAGCATATTTATATGTATGATTACTCTTGTACAATGTAGCTCCTAAATTGATTGGTGCAACTACTATATCATGAGTCTTAGAAGCAATAGCTGCTTTGACTCCATCAGCACCACTAACTGTGTTGAATTCAATTTTATATCCACCAATTTGATAATTATTATTATTTTTGGCATCATAAGCTATTTTTACTTGGCTTAGTGCCGGAGCTCCACTTGGGGCAACAATTTTGATAGTTCCTTTTATATCATCTTTTGATTCACTTGAATTAGCTTTATTATCTGAACAAGCGATTAAACTTTGAACTGATAAAAGGGAAATTCCTAATACTAAAATTTTTTTCATAATTTTTATTGTCATATTAAATATACCTTCTCCTTCTTAATAATTATAGTACAAATTAACTTAACTTAAAAACATTTTGTTTTTTTAGTCATTAATATAAATTTTATTATTTCTTATTTCTAAAATACCATCATTTTTTAAATTTGAAAGTTCTCTAAATAAAGTTGCCCTACTTAAACCCAACATACACGCCATTTCATCACGTGAACAGTCAATTATAAACACCCTATTATCATCACTAAATTCATTTAGGAAAGTTAAAATACGCTCTTTTGCATTGAGAGATGTAAGTGTTTCTATCCTTTTAATTAAAAAGGCAATTTTATCCTCAAGATAATTAATAAATTTTTTAATTAAACTAGCCTTAAGCATAATTTTGTTAATAATATCTTCCTTGGAAAACCAAATAATGGTAGTTTCCCCTTTACATGCTAAGATAGTTTTATATTTATCTTCTAATGAACCTGAAACAAAACCAAATTCTTTACCACAACCTAAAACAGAAACTATTAAAGCTTTGCCATCTTCAGTATAAGCATAAACATAAACCTTTCCTTTAACTACTAAACCAATGTATGGTTTATTTGAATATATTTGTTTTAATATTTGTCCATCTTGATATTTTACAATTTTATTAGGTATCGTTGCAATTTCACATTCTTTTAAAAAATACGTATTGGCAAGGGCCTTTTTTATTTCTTCCATTTTACCACCAGTTAGATATAGCTAACCAACTCATATTATAGCTAAAAAAACAATAAAAATCAAATATAAGAAATTTTTAAAAAGTCTTAGTTAAGACTGACTAACTGATTATATTTAGATAAACTATAGGTGAGGTGTTTATATGTTACCAAAAACAATATTAATTTCTGGAAGTTCCTCAGTTGGAAAAACTGCAGTTTGTAAATGGATTTTAAAACATTTATTATTATCAAATATTAAACCAATTGTTTGTAAAATTGATTGTTTATCATCATCAGATAAAGACATTTATAAAGAACTTAATATTCCTGTCATAACGGCAATAAGTAATGATATCTGCCCTGATCATTTTTTAGTTTCTAATTTACCCGAACTTTGGAATTTTACCCAAACTAAAAAAGCAGACTATTTAATTATTGAAACTGCTGGTTTATGCAATAGATGTAGCCCAGCTACAAAAAACATGATTGCTGGTTGCGTAATTGATGCTACTTCTAGTATTAAAACTGCGAGTAGACTAGGACCTATGGTTTATGAAGCTGATTTTATTTGTATTTCTAAAATAGATATGGTTTCACAAGCAGAGAGAGAAATTTTAGAATATAAAATTAAAGAAGTAAATGCAAATGCCAAAATTTTTTTTATTGATGGACTTGTTGGATACGGAAGTGAGTTTTTAACTAACTATCTTATAAACTGTGTTTTAGATATGAAAGATGAAGATACATTAAGGCATTCAATGCCTAGTGGTATTTGTTCTTATTGCATTGGTGAACATAGAGTAGGTTCAAAGTATCAACAAGGTGTCATTACTAAAATTGATTTTAAGGATGTGGACGTATGATATCAATTACAATTATGCCTGGTGTAGATAAAAATGCCATAAATGAAAATTTTGATTTTATCACCTTAGAAAGTGGAAATATATATACAATTATTGGAAATACTGGTTCTGGTAAAAGTCGTTTAATTAAAGATATTGAACAATTTGTTTTCAATGATTCTATTACTAAAAGAAAGATTTTATTTAATAATAAAAGACTTAATTTAGAAGATAGAATTGCTTTTAGTAAACAAAAAATTGCTCATCTAAGCCAAAACATGAAATTCAATCTAGACGTAAGTGTGAAAGAATTTTTAGAGTTACATTTAAAAGTAAGAAGTAAAACGATTGAACTTAAAGATATTTTAAACATTGCTAATGATATTACTGAAGAACCTATCAAGCTTGATGACAATTTGAATTTGTTATCTGGTGGGCAAACAAGAGCATTAATGATTGCTGATATTGCCAAAGTATGTGATAGTGACATTGTATTAATAGATGAAATTGAAAATGCAGGAATTGATAAAATTAAAGCATTCAAATATTTACTCAAAGAAAATAAGCTAATAATTATTGTAACTCACGATTCTTACACCGCTTTACTTGGAAAAAATCGTATAATTATGAAAAATGGTGCCATTGTAAAAGTTATTGAAAGAAATACATACGAAACAATGATTTTAAATGAATTAGAGACTTCTTATTTAGAACAGCTTGCATTACAAAACAAACTTAGAAATGGAGAAATAATTGATGAATAAAATTACTTTATTTTGGAATCACATCTGTATCCTTCATCCAAAAGAAAAAGAAATTCTTCTTAATATTAAAGAAGAATTAAAAGAAGATAACATTGACTTAGATATTCATTTTTTTGGACTTGGATATGAGTATCATATGAGTGAATTTTTAGAAAAAAACAATTTAAAACCTGATATCGTCGTATCTGCTGATTTAGAAGTTTTTGAAGATAAACGAATACGTCATAAATTAGGAGAATTGCGTGATTTAAATTTGTTTTATAAAATCAAAAAAACACCATTAATTCAAAGCATTACAAGAGATAAATTACTCCCTTTTGTGATCATTCCTTTAACATGTTATACTTCTAAGCATATTTACAATGAATCTATTCTTAATAATTTCGGAAATATTGCTGTAGGAGGAATCAATAATTCTGCTTTAAAAACCTATGTTAAAACTATATGGTCTAATTTTTCTAAAGATATAGCAATAGAGGCAATTAAAAAAACGAAAATTTGTGATATGCCAATTGAAGCCTTTATGATGGTAAAACGTGGTTTGGCCAAATCTGCTATTTGTCCTTCATTATATGGAATAAGATCAGATTCTATCAACACCTACCATGAATTCTTTAAAGAAGGGATGTTTCTACTTCCTTCGTATGTATCCGTTAATAATGATTCTAATTTTGAGATAGTAAAAAAAGTACTAGACTTACTATTTGAATCAAAATTACAAGAATTCTATTTAAACCAAGGAAATTTAATTCTTTGTCTTGATAATGATTATCACAATGAATTAGAAAATAATCGAAAATTTATGACATATTCTAATGATTTTTTGAAAAGTTTAAATCCTGATGAATTTTATGAAGTGTATAATAAAATTCCTAATGCATACATACCTTTTAAGACAAATAAAAACGATGACTAACTAAACTTGTCATCGTTTTTCATTTTAGTATTGATTTTAAGATTTTTAAATATTTTACTATAAAACAATTTTATGTTCTTTTCTATCTTTTTTAAATTTAATTTCTCCTAATCCAATAGCTTGAACCGGACATACATTAGCACATAAATGACATCCTACACACTTGTTCTTATCAATTTTTACTTTACGAGTTTTTTCATCAAAACTTATTGCTTGATGGCCACCATCATAACATGAAATGTAGCATCTTCCACAATGAACACAGTTATCAGAATTAATTTCTGGATAAACTATATAATCTCTATCAAGGGCTTCAGCTTGGATAATATTATTTATAGCAGCTCCAATCATTTCATCTAATGAATTATAGCCATTATCTTCTAAATAATGAGATAAACCGCTAATTAAATCTTCAACAATTCTGTAACCATATTGCATTATAGCAGTAGTAACTTGTAAAGTTTTTGCACCTAGTAATAAAAATTCCGCTGCATCTTCCCAAGTTTCAATTCCACCAATTCCTGATATTTCGACATTTTTAAGTCTATCGTCTTGACACATTTGTTGAATAAATCTTAAAGCAATAGGTTTAACAGCTTTACCAGAGTATCCTGAAATTGATGATTTACCATTAACAATTGGCATACCAACTTTTTTATCTAAGTCAATATTTGTAATTGATTTAACAGTATTTATCGCTGCAATACCGTCTGCTCCACCCTCTAATGCTGCTAAAGCCACTTCATTCATATCACCAATATTTGGTGTCATTTTAGCAAGCATAGGTAATTTTGAAGCACGCTTTACAGCCTTACAATACGTTTTTACAAGCTCGGGATTTTGTCCTACATCACTTCCCATTGCATGACTTGTCATTTGTGGGCAGGAAAAATTACATTCTATCATATCCGCTCCAGCTGCTTCGACAAGTCGAGCTAAATCTTCCCATTCCTTTTCATTTGATCCCATAATTGAAGCAATTAAAACTTTATTCGGATATTCTTTTTTTAATCTCTTAATAGCATTTAAATTTTCTTCTAAGGGATGTTCTGCTATTTGTTCCATATTTTTAAAGCCAATAAATGATGTTCCCTCTTTTCGTAAATTGTCAAACCTAGGTGATACTTCATCAGCTATAAAAAATCCAATTGTCTTAAAAACAATACCTCCCCATCCTTCTTCATATGCTTTTTTACACATTTCATAACAATTTCCAACGGGTGATGATGACAAACAAAATGGATTTTCAAATTTTACTCCACAAAATGTAATTGATAAATCTCTTTTAAACATCGCATTTACCTCCTAAGAATCGATGAATTGCATCAGCTGCATCATGTCCTAACTTAACCGCATTTACCACTAGCTTATCTCCTTTAATGGCATCACCTGTCGCAAATACTTTTGGAATTGAAGTTTTAAAATCATCTGTTTTGATAAATCCTTTATCCAATTCAAGATTTTTTTCTTTTATTTTAACTTGTTGGCCAATCGCCAAAATTATTCTATCAGCTTCAATTATTAAAGTTGAACCTTCAATTTTCATATGATCAAAATAAACTTTCTTACCTTCAACTTTTACTGGCGTATAACCATCTATAATAGTAACACCTAAACTTCTAGCTAATTCAAGTTCTTCTTTTGAAGCTAAAAACTCATCCCATGTTTCTCTAGCTATGGTAAATACTCTTTCCACACCCATTTCTTTTAATGAAGTTGAAACATCCATAGCTACATCGCCACCACCAACGACAACACAAACTTCTTGTGCATTTATATTAATTTTTCCTTGCTTATTTTGAGCTAAAAAGTCGACTGCTAGAGTAGTATATGGACTATCTTCGAAAATCGCCAAGTCACGTCCAAAAGACATACCTGGTGCTAGTAAAACAGCATCACTTTTTTGCGACAATTCTTCAATAGTAATATCTTTACCTATTTCTATTCCCGTTTTAAAAATAACGCCTAAGCTTCTAATTTTATCTATTTCAGATTCAACGATTTTTTGTGGGAGTCTAAATTCAGGGATTCCATAAGAAAGCCATCCACCAAGCTTATCTCTTTTTTCATAAACTGTTACAGTATAGCCTTCCTTAGCCAACACTGCTGCAGCTTCAAGACCTGAAGGACCAGAACCAACGATTGAAATATTGCCTGTTGAATTACCTTCTACCTTTAAAACATTCATTCCCGTTTTTTCCTCATAATCTGTAATATATTCTTGAATACGATCAATTTCAATTGCTTTATCAATTCCACATCTTGAACATGCTTTTTTACATAATTTATCCGTTGGACAAACACGTGCACATACCGCTGCTAAAGCATTGTTCTCCCTTACTATTTCAACTGCGCCCTTAAAATTACGAAATCTAACAGCACGTATAAAACGAGCAGGATTAGTATTTGCTGGGCATGCCTTTGAACATGGTGCATCATGACAAAGAAGACATCTAGCTGCCTCTTCTATTACTAGAAGTGGTGTATAACTTTGTTTTGATAATTTTTTATTATCCATCATTCTATCAACCTTTCTTTTAACGATTAATTATATTTATATTATAACATTTGTTGTAAACGTTTTCAATCTTACTTTTGAGTAATAAATTAAAACTGAGCAAATGCTCAGTTCTTTTTTAATTGTTAAAAATGTATTGATTTAGAATTAATTCTAGCATTTCTTGACGTCCAGATTCATTCTTTACATCACTATGTTTTAAAGCATAGTCACTTAATTCTTCTAAAGTTATAGAACCTTCACGAATCTTTTTACCAATTCCATCATTATATGAAGAATAACGTTGTTCTTTAAATTTTTCAAATACTTTATCCTCATATAACTTAGCAGCAATCCTCAATCCTTTAGCAAAAGTGTCCATTCCACTTATATATGCTAAGAATAAATCCTCATCTGTAAAGCTTTGGCGTCTTACTTTTGAATCAAAGTTAAGTCCTCCGCTTCCTAATCCACCATTTAATAATACTTCATACATAGCTAATGTTGCATCATAAATATTAGTTGGGAATTGATCTGTATCCCATCCTAATAACATATCACCTTGGTTTGCATCAATTGAACCTAATACACCATTGATGCGTGCAATATTTAATTCATGATTAAAATTATGACCTGCTAAAGTAGCATGATTTGCCTCAATATTCATTTTAAAATCTTTTTCAAGACCATATTTATATAAAAAAGATAAAACGGTTTGAACATCGAAGTCATATTGATGTTTTGTAGGTTCTTTTGGTTTTGGTTCAATTAAAAGTTGTGCATTTAAACCAATTTTTTCTTTATAGTCTCTTGCAAGACGTAACATTGTAGCATAATTATCTAACTCTAATTTTGTATCTGTATTTAAAAGTGTATCATAACCTTCACGGCCACCCCAAAATACATAATTAGTACCACCTAATTTTTTAGTTGTATCCATTGCTTTTTTAATTTGAGCCGCTGCGTAAGCAAAAGCGCTTGATTGAGGAGATGTAGCTGCACCAGCTAAATAGCGTTTATTGTTAAAACAATTGGCAGTCCCCCATAAACATTTAATATTAGTACCTTCTAAACGTTTTTTCAAATAATCTGACACTTCATCTAAAGCATGATTTGATTCTTCTAATGTTGGCATTTCTGGAGCCAAATCTCTATCATGAAAACAATAGTATTCGATTCCTAATTTTTCCATAAATTCAATAGCTGCATCAACTTTAGCGAAAGCTTCTTTCATTAAATCTTCTTTATCAAAAGGTCGTTGCATTGTATTTTCTCCAAATTGATCACTACCCTTTGCACACAAAGTATGCCACCAAGATAAGGCAAACTTTAGATGTTCACTCATCTTTCTACCTAAAATTACTTCATCTTTATTATAGTATTTAAATGCTAAATGATTATTAGATTTTGGTCCCTCATAATTTATTTTTCCAACGTTAAAAAATTCCTTCATAATCTTTCCTCCAACTCTTTTTGTAAAACATAATATTTTTTTAAGCTTTGATATGCTTCTTTGAATAAACTAAAATATTGATCATAAATCACATATTTTTCTTCTTTTGGTAATATTTCTTTATTAATACAAATTATTTTTTCAATTGCTTCTTCTATTGAAAGAAATTCTTTACCTGCAACCATAGCTAAAATAGCAACACCAAGCGTCCCAGCTTCTGTAACATTATTAAATTTAATTTTATTTTTTAAATTAGTAGCTAAAATTTCAACCCATGTATTGCTTTTAGCACCACCACCTGATATAAAAACTTCATAACTGGCTTTAGGAAATAATTCATAACAATCTCTTAAACTGTAACATATACCTTCAATTACAGCCCTCGTAAACATTGGTTTAGTAGTCGATGGGCGAATGCCTAAAAAAGAACCAGTAGCAAATGTATCATTATGTGGTGTTCTTTCACCATTTATATATGGTAAATAAATTAAACCCTCGCTACCACTTTCAACTGATTTCAATTCGCTTTCTAAAATATCATATACACTAATTTCTTTTTCTTGTGATAATCTAATTTCATTTTGACATAAGCTATTTTTAAACCAACTATAGGATAATCCACAACCATTAGTGACTCCCATCATGTGATAAGTATCTTTAATAGCATGCATAAATATTTGAACTGGTATATTTGAATTAATTTTATCTTTTTTAATAGGTTTAAAAACAACGCCTGATGAACCAAGAACCAAGCTAATTTGATTACTATTAATTATACCATTTCCTAATGCTGAAGCAGCTTGATCAGAAGCTCCTCCTACTACAAAAATATCTTTTAACTCACCATATTCATCAGCTTTTAAATATCCTGCTATATCAACTGATTCTTCTAATTGTGGTAAACTATTTAAATCTATTTCAAACTTAGATAATATCTCTTTTGAATAACATTTATTCTTAATATCTAACATTTGCATACCAGATGCATCACTGTATTCGGTTTTAAAAGCCCCAGTTAACATATATTTCACATAATCTTTTGGCAATAGTACTTTAGATATTTGTTTATAAATCTGTGGTTCATTATTCTTAACCCAAAGTAATTTAGCAAGAGTAAAAGGAGCCATTGCCTCATTACCAGTTATCTCTTTTAACTTATCACTACCAATTACTCTTTCAATTTCTTCTTTTTCTTTATCTGCTCGGTTATCACACCAAATAATACTTTTCCTTAAAATTTTATCATTTTTATCTAATAAAACTAAGCCATGCATTTGACCAGAAAGACCAATTCCTTTAATCGTTTTAAATTCACAATTCATCCTTAAAATCAAGCTTTTAGTTGCATTATACCAATCAAGAGGATTTTGTTCAGCATACCCTTTTTTTTCTTGATATAACGGATAAGTAATAGTTAATTCTTTTAATGGATTACCAAATGTATCATAACAGATGGCTTTTGTACCACTTGTACCGATGTCAATTCCTAAATAGTAATTCATAATAATTTTCCTTTCATTACTTAAATTATATCATTTATTAAAGTTTATGTTTAATAAAAATTTATAACTATCGTATCTAAATATATCATTATTGAATTATACTATTTATCTATAAAGCTAAAAACAAAAAAAACTCTTCCGAAGAAGAGTAATAAGTCAGATGGCGCTCGCACTAGGACTTGAACCTAGGACCCCTTGATTAA
>CALUYM010000006.1 GCA_944325035.1 uncultured Anaeroplasmataceae bacterium | reverse complement strand
CCTTAAGGGGCTTGTGAAGTTATAGGCCCTTATAGGGGAGCCAAAATACCACCCGTTGAACGGGTGGATTGTTATTTTAAAGTGAAAACATTTCACAAAAAATCACATATTTATCATATAATTATCATACAATTTTTAAGTATACTTAAATTGTCTTTTAAAGACAAAATAATATGTTCTAAATAATTGTCTCCAGATAGCTAGTATTTCTTTTAATAATACACACATAACGAACTCTCCAAACTTTCTATTATATCTAGCTATCCGATTTTTAGCCTTAGACTTTTTCTAAGGCTTTTTTTCTTTGAGTTTTTAAATAAAGTTAGGTATAATATCCTAAAAGATTAAAATGAGGAGAATTTTTATGATTTATTCAAAACAAATGGTCAAAGAAGACTTAAAAAAAGCAGGCATAGCAAGTACGGATATTTTAATGGTTCATTCAGCTTTTAGTAAGGTGAAAAACATAGAAGGTGGAGCTGAAACTTTACTAGCTGCCTTTAAAGAAGTTTTAACAGATGGGATTTTTATATTGCCAAGTCACACATGGGCTAGTGTAAATTATGATAACGCAATTATGGATAAGAGCGAAAGCAATTCGTGCGTCGGATATTTGACAAATGTGGCGATTAAAGATTCTGATTTTATTCGATCAAATCATCCGACACATTCAGTAGTAGCATTTGGTAAAAAAGCTTGTGATTATATCAATAATGATAATGAAGCTAAAACTCCAGTTTCTCCAAATGGTTCATTTGGAAAGCTAAAGTATGGCGGAAAGATTTTATTCTTAGGAGCTCCGTTATCAAAAAATACTTTTGTACATAGTGTTGAAGAAGAGATGAATGTACCAGACCGATTTACAGACCATATTTATACATTTTATACTAAAGATGATGATAAGACATATGAATTTCATATGCCACGTCATTATAGTACTAAGCATCCTCATATTTCTGAAAATTATGAGAAATTATTACCAATTATGTTAAGAAAGGGAATTGCAAAAGAGGTTAAAATTATGGATGTTAAAGCTATTTTAGTTGATGCTAAGGAATGTCGTGATTTAGTTAAGACGATTTTAGAACAAGATATCCATGCCTTTGATGATTCACGAAATGTAGAGATTTATGTTAAGTAATATTGAATATAATAATAAACTTATTGAACAAATATCACAGTTGTTAAATTCAAATCGGATTGATACGAATGCTGCACTTAATGTTTTATATAACAATAATAAAGCATTAAGTTATTTCGTTGATTCTGTTGGTACTAATCATTGTTCTGCAGAATTACTTTTACGCGTTTATGGTCTATTACAAATTTTATTTGTCAGTATAGACTCATTATATACACTATCTTTATCAACTACTAAATCTAAGAATTTCATTAGCTTGAATGATAACAAAGAGTTGCGTGAACTGAAATATATTCGAAATGATGTAATCGGACATCCTACTAACCGAATTGTTGAAAATCATATTGAATATTCAATTCTAAAAACAGAAAATATTAAAGAAGATAGTTTATCTTATTCGATTTACTATGATGGTGAGGAAACAAAAAGGGAAGTTGATTTACTTAAATTAATTAATGTATACTATGATGAAAGTAACCACTTTTTAGAGAGTTTAATTGATTTTAAAAAGAGTTTAGTTACCGCTGAATTAAGCGATGATATTTATGAAGCGTATAATATATTTGTTGAAAAAGCAGATATTTATGTTAATCTGAAAGCGATTAAGCAAAGCTATTTGAAAAAATCAAATAGTGGTCGTATTTTAAAGAAGATAAACTTATTGATAAACTTACATAAGGAATATGAAAAAAATAAGAATTACGATCTTTATTATGTTATTTCTTATCATTTGAAAAATTTATATCAAACTGTTTCAACAGAAGAAGGAGAAGAGTTTTTTAAATTAAAGTTACCAAAACTTCCTGGTTCACTAATGAAAATTAAAAAAGTTCTAGCAAAACGAAGTGATCTTCAAGATTTAGTTTATCATTTATATGACATTAATCATCCATTATTTTATAAATCCCTAGCTAGATTAACAATGGAATTTAAAAATAATGAATTTATGCATAAGATTAATTTATATGTAAGTCAAGATAATAAGGCTTTTGTTTATGCTTATTCGGCATTATTAAAAGAAATAGCTAAATTATCGTGTTAATAATAAAGTCTTATAACTTTCTTTAGTTATAGGATTTTTTTAATAAATATTAAAGATAAAGCAAATAATAGATAGTAAATAAAAGTATATTGTCAAATAAAAAAGCTATTTTTATTTAACAATTTATGTTTAACAAAAAAGGTCAAATTCTTTTCATTTTTCAAAATTATGATATAATAAGACGAGGTGATTTTTGTGATAAAGGTACAAGATTTAGACTATAGTTATTCACAAGAAGATCATGCTTTAAAAGGGATTTCTTTTGACATTGCGGATAAAGAATGGGTTTCGATTCTTGGCCACAATGGAAGTGGAAAATCAACCATTTCAAAATTACTTGTTGGACTCTTAGAAGCTGATAAAGGAACAATTGAAATTGATGGTAGAATTTTAGATGAAGAAAATGTTGATGAAATCCGTCAACAAGTTGGAATCGTCTTCCAAAACCCAGATAATCAATTTGTTGGAGTGAATGTAAAATATGATATTGCGTTTGGTTTAGAAAATAGACAAGTACCACGCGATGATATGATTAAATTAATTGATGAATACTCTAAAAAAGTAGGTATGGATAAGTTTTTGGAACGTGAACCACAAACACTTTCTGGAGGACAGAAACAAAGAGTAGCGATTGCAGGAATCTTAGCTTTAAATGCAAATATTATAATTTTAGATGAAGCTACTTCAATGCTTGATCCAGAGGGTACTCGTGAGATTATTTCATTAATTAAAGAATTACGCGATAAGCATAAAAAAACGATTATTACAATTACGCACGACTTAAATTTGGCGCGATTATCAGATAGAATTATTGTTTTAAAAGAAGGCGAAATTATCGCTAATGATAGACCAGAAGTTATCTTTGAAAGAGAAGATATTTTAAAAAGTTCAAAGTTAGATATGCCATTTAATTTAAAACTATATAAATCGATATTATCTGATGAAAAATTAAATAAAAATAGAAAGTTGGTGGATGCAGTATGGGAATTAAACTTCTAAATTTAAGTCATACCTATGAAGGTGTTTCTAAAAACGATTTAGTTGGAGCTGTTAGAGATGTTAATTTAGATATTGCTGAAACTGGTGAATTTGTAGCGATATGTGGTCGGACTGGTTCAGGAAAATCGACTTTAATTCAGCACATGAATGGACTTTTAATTCCAACTGCAGGTAGTATTGATATTTTAGGGTCTGTTTTAACTTCTAAAAAGCGTAAAAATCCTAAACTAAAACCAATTAGAAAACGTGTTGGATTTGTATTTCAATTTCCTGAATATCAATTATTCGAAGAGAATGTTTTAAAAGATATAATGTTTGCTCCAAAGAATTTTGGTTTTAAAGAAGATGATGCTAAAAAAAGTGCTCTTGAGGCTGTTAAATTATTAGGAATTGACGAGAAAATATTGACTAAATCACCATTTAATTTGAGTGGTGGACAAATGAGAAAAGTAGCTATTGCTGGTATTTTAAGCTATAATCCAGACATTTTAATTTTAGATGAACCAACACGTGGCCTTGACCCAGAAGGTGCTAAAGAAATTATGCAGTTATTTGATAAGATTCATAAAGAGATGAATAAAACAATTATTTTAATTTCTCACGATATGAATATTGTCTATCAATATGCTACTAGAGTGGTTGTAATGAGTGAAGGTGTCAAAGTTTTTGATGGAAAAAAAGAAGATTTGTTTAAATCAGATTACAAAAAGTATGATTTAGATAAACCTGAAGTTTTAAAAGCGATTGATCATGTTAATAAGAAATTAGGCATTGAAATTAGTTATAATAACTACACCTTAGAAGATTTATTAAAAACATTAAGGGAGGTATTATAATGTTTCAAAATATTACGATTGGTCAATATGTACCAGGAAAAAGTTGGATATATAAATTGGATCCTAGAATGAAAATCTTTTTAACTATTGCTTTAGTAGTTATTTTGTTTTTAATTCCTAATATTTATATTATGTTAGGAGCTTTAGGTGGTTTTATTTTATTATTTTTAACTACAAGAATTCCTTTTTTTAAAATGATTCGTGGTTTAAAACCAATTCTTTTTTTAATGACTTTTACCTTTGTGTTACAAACGATTTATAACCAAACGGGAGAGATTTTATATACATTCCATTTTAATTTTGGGTTATATCAGTTGTTAATGATATTAGGAATATTATTTATTTATTTTTTTACAAAAAAATATATTCCATTCAAATTTTTATATTTTCTTCTAGCATTAATTAGTGTCTTTGCAGTTCAGTTGCCTTATTTTCAACAATTTCATTTTGGCTCATATACATATAGAATTTATAGTGATGGTTTAATTTCAGCATCTTTTATTTTTTTACGAGTTGTATTAATGATAGGACTTACATCATTATTAACTTTTACAACAATGAATACAGATATTAATAATGGATTTGAAGCGTTAATGTCACCATTAAAGATAATCAAAGTACCTGTAAGTACGATATCTATGATGTTATCCCTTACACTTCGCTTTATTCCAACTTTGATTGGAGAAACAGACAAGATTATGAAGGCTCAAGCCTCTCGTGGTGTTGATTTTCAAGAAGGTAATTTAAAACAAAAAGTTCAACAAATTGTTTCACTTTTAGTACCAATGTTTGTTATTTCATTTTCTAAAGCTGAAGAATTAGCCAACGCAATGGAAGTAAGAGGATATATAATTGGTGGAAAAAGAACTAAATTAGATAAATTATCATTAGGATACCGTGATTATTTAGCTTTTGCTGTTTTTATAGCATTATTGGCAGGTGTTATCGTTGCAAGAATATATTTATAATGTAAAGTGTGTCATTTCCTATGATGGAAGTGACTACTTTGGTTTTCAGGCTCAAGAAGGATACAATACCATTGAAAAAGAGTTATATCGAGCTATTAATTATATAACAAAAGAAGGTAATAAAATTATAGGTAGCGGAAGAACCGATAGACAAGTTCATGCTTATGGTCAAGTTATTAACTTTCATACAAATCTAAAGATGGATGAATCTCGGTTTATGTATGCCTTAAATCGAATGTTGCCTAAAGACATTCGTGTTTTGAAATTAAAGTATGTACCACTAGATTTTCATGCTCGGTTTAGTGCTAAGAAAAAAGAGTATCATTATTATATTAAATTTAAAAATTATACACCATTTGATGTTAGGTATTTTCATTATAACGATAAATTGGATATAAAAAAGATTCAAGAGGCAATCGTTTTATTCAAGGGCACTCATAACTTCCAAGGATTTTGTAGTGCGGAAGTAGATAAGCGAAAAGATTTTAACAAAACAATTTATAAAGCAGAAGTTAAAGTTCACCGTGATTATTATGAGTTTATCTTTGAAGGAACTGGTTTTTTAAAATACCAAATCAGAAGAATGATGGCTTATTTAATCGCCATTGGTGAGGGGAAAGTCGATAAGAATAAAATTGAAGAAATTTTTGAAACAAAAGAAGTACAAATGCATTATAAAATGGCGCCAGGATGTGGATTATATTTGTACAATGTTTCTTATTAGACTATTAAAAATCAGGAAATTGTGATAAAGTAATAGTATATATTTGAGGTGAATTATGAGAGGTTTATTTATTTCCTTTGAAGGAGGAGAAGGTAGTGGAAAAACTACCATTATTGATGGACTTGTAAAAGCATTAACTGATGCTGGTTATGAAGTTGTTAGAACTAGAGAACCAGGTGGTGTAATGATAGCCGAAGAGATTCGTAATATAATTTTAGATTGTAAAAATACTGCAATGTGTAGTGAAACAGAAGCTCTACTTTACGCAGCAAGTCGTATGCAACATCTTCATGAAAAGGTAATTCCAGCATTAAAAGCTAATAAAATTGTCATTTGTGATCGTTACTTAGACTCATCTTTAGTCTATCAAGGAATAGCTAGAGGACTAGGAATTGATGCAGTTTTAAATGCTAATTGTTTCGCCTTAAATTATTTACCAGATAAAACCTTTTTTATTGATGTTAAACCAGAAGTAGGTTTAGCTCGTCTTGGTAAAAGACAAGATAAGATGGATCGTTTAGATAAAGAATGCATATCATTTCATCAAAAAGTTTATGATGGATATAAAGAGATTGCTAATCGCTATAAAGAAAGAATAGTGACCGTTGATGGAACAATGTCAAAAGAAGCAGTCTTAACAGATGTTAAAGAAAAAGTTTTTGAGCTTTTAAAGAAATAAGAAAGGACGTGAGATGATGCATCTTGAACTATTATCTTTTCAAAAAGAGATTTGTCAAATTTTAGAAAACACAAAAAAACAAGATCGTCTATCTCACGCATATATATTTCAAGGACCTAATGGTGTCGGTAAAAGCGAAATGGCTTATTTCTTTGCTTGTATGCTTTATTCTGAAGTTGATGTTGTTGATTTAAACAGCACTAATAGTCGTTTAATTTTAACCAACGAACATGTTAATGTTTATGTAATAAAACCTGATGGAAAAATGATAAAAAAAGATCAAATTCAATCTCTTCAACAAGAACTTTCTAAAACAAGTCAGGTAAAAGGCCCACGTATCTATATTATTTTAGATGCGGATAAAATGAATCAGACTAGTCAAAATAGCTTGCTTAAATTCATAGAAGAACCTGCATCAGGTATTTATGGTGTTTTGTGTACTACTAATATTAGTCAGATTTTACCAACAATTACTTCGCGCTGTCAAACAATCAATTTTAAAGCTTTAAATGATGCGGTTTTAATTTCAATGTTACGTAAAGAAGGAATTGATAAAAATTTATCAAATATATTGGCCATTTTAACAAAAAGTTTCATAAAAGCATTAGAAATGGCTAAAGACGAAAACATTTTAGTTTTAACTGCATTGTTTGAACAATATTTAAAAATAAGAAAGCCATCTGATGCGATGATGTTTGAAGTTAAAAATCTGGTATTTTTTGATAATCAAACAAATCTCAGCAATTTTTTAAATCTATTGATAGTTTTGTATGAAGATATGTTAATTTTATATCAATCATCATTGGCTATTCATTTAGATGGATATATAGAAAAGATAAATAAGTTAAAAGAGAATCTAACTGAATTAAAAGTTAGAAAAAATTTAGAACTTGTTTACGATTTACAAAAAAAATTATTAACTAATGTTTCACCTAAAAATATCGCGATGAATCTATTTGTTAATTTATTCTAGGAGGATTTATGCTAGCCTGCAAAGTACAATTTAAACACTTGGGAAAACGATATACTTTTAGATGTGGGAATATTCGTCTTAAAGATGGTGATGCAGTAGTTGTATCAACAGTTAGAGGACTTGAAGTTGGTTTTGTTACAGGAGAACCATTTGCTTTAAAAGATAGTCAAAATAACGATGAGTTAAAAGATGTAATTCGCCTTTGTACAGAAGAAGATATTAATGCTTATGAAAGAAATAAGTCAGAAGAGATTGCTGTGGTGGCTAAGACAAAACAATTTGCACACCAGGATAAATTAGATATGAAAGTACTAGGAGCTGAATACACACTGGATAGACAAAAACTGATTGTTTATTTTGAATCTGAAGGTCGTGTTGATTTTCGAGAATTAGTTAGACATTTAGCAGATGTTTATCGTACACGAATTGAACTTCGTCAAGTAGGGTCACGTGATGGGGCTAAGGTTTTTGGTGGAATAGGTCCTTGTGGCTTAGTTGTTTGCTGTAAGACTTTTTTAACTGAGTTTGCGAATGTAAGTGTTAAAATGGCAAAAAATCAAAGCTTATCATTGAATCCTGATAAAATCAGTGGGAATTGCGGTAAACTTTTGTGTTGTATCAATTATGAGAATGATGTCTATACTGAATTAAGAAAAAATGCACCGGACGTCGGAGATATCGTTTCAACAGAAAACGGTGATGCTAAGGTATTAACTTGTGATGTTTTAAACCGCAATATTAAAGTTAAATATTTAGGTTTAGATTCTTTTGGCTATCTAAAATTTGAAGATGTCAAAGTAATTAGACCAAAGAATAAAAAGGAAAATGACGATGGCAGAAGTGATAAATGATTTATTGGGTGTGCCAGGAATTAAGATTGTTCAAGATTATGAGATGTTTAATTTTTCGCTTGACTCAATTATCCTTGCAAACTTTGTTACAATTAAACCAAAAGATACATTGATTTGTGATTTGGGAACGGGGAATGCTCCGATTCCACTTTATATGTCTTTGAACACAAATGCGAAAATTATTGGGATTGAGATTCAAAAAAAATCCTATGAATTAGCCAAGAAAAGTGTTAAAATGAATATGAAGGAAGAACAAATCGAATTAATAAATGATGACATTAAAAACTTACCAAATAGATTTACTGAGGGATATTTTGATGTCGTCGTGACTAATCCACCTTTTTTCAAATATATTGAAGGAAAATCGAATATAAATAAAAATGATGAAAAGACCATTGCTCGTCATGAAGTGTTAATTACCTTAGATGAACTGGTAAAAACTGCTTCATATTTACTGAAAAATGGTGGTACATTTGCGATGGTTCATAGACCGGATCGATTGATTGATATTGTTGAAACACTTCGCAAATATCGACTAGAACCAAAACGTTTGAGACTTGTTTATCCGAAAGAAAATAGTGAAGCTAATCACATTTTAATTGAGGCTCGTAAAGATGGATTAAAAGGCGGGTTAAAAATTTTACCTCCTTTGATTATTCATACAGCTGATAATAAACATACTGAAGAAGTGAGAAGAATTTACAATAATGAAAAGGAGTGATTCGTATGTTCTTGAGTTTACTTACTAAAAAGGAAAAGCTTAAATTCTTAGATATTGCAGTTTACATGATTGATATTGAAGGTAAACCAGAAGCTGTAGAAAAGAAACTAATTTCTCGTATTTACGGTGAATTAGGACGCGAAATTGTTGATGAATATACATTCTCAAAAAGCGATAGTATTGATGAAACAATTGAATATTTCAAATCTTGTAATAGAGCAGTAAAAAACATTGTATTTTTAAATCTTGTCTCTATGTCTATGGAAGATGATTTGTATAATACACTAGAACATTTATTCCTAGAACATATTGAAAAGGAACTAGAAATTTCTGCCGAGAAGCGTCGTGATTTAATGCAAATTGTATATGATGAACGCGATGTACGTGAAAAAGCGATGCGTGTAATTAAGTCATGAGACGAACTTATAGTTATCAAAACAAAAGTGCCATTCTTTACTTAGTAGCTACTCCAATTGGAAATTTAGATGATATGACATTTAGAGCGATTAATACACTAAAGAGTGTAAATCGCATATATGCGGAGGACACACGTAATTCAAGAGTTATTTTAGATAAATTTGAAATTACTACTCCGATTTATTCATATCACGAGTATAATAAAGAGCTAAAAGAGGATGAAATTATTAAGCACTTAAAAGCTGGAAATGATGTGGCTATTATTTCGGATGCAGGTTTACCAGTTATTTCTGATCCTGGGTTTGATATTGCAAGAAGAGCGATAAAAGAAGAAATTCCTGTAACCCCTATTCCGGGAGCTTCAGCCGGGATTTCTGGGTTAATTGCATCAGGACTTACTCCACAACCATTTATGTTCTATGGTTTTTTAGATAGCAAAACAACTAAAAGAAAAAAAGAATTAGAGGCGTTAAAATATATTAAATGTACTCTAATTTTTCATGAGGCTCCTCATCGACTTTATGAAATGCTTGCGGATGTAATGGAAGTTTTTGGTAATCGTCAAGTTTGTATTGCTCGTGAGTTGACTAAAAAGTTTGAAGAATTCATTCGAGGAAGTTTAGAAGAGATATTGAGCCAAAGAGAACCTTTAAAAGGTGAGATGGTTATTATTATTGAAGGATACAATGAAGAAGATAAAGTCTTGGATAAAGATCCAATTAAATTGGTTAACGATTTAATCATGCTAGGCTATAAATCAAAAGAAGCAATTAAAGAAGTTGCAAATGAATATAATCTAGATAAACGTGAGCTTTATGATAAATTTGTAAAAAGTAAGGTAGATAAGAATGAAGCATAAATACAGATCAAGAATTACTTCGTATGATAAACTCGTTTGTCGTTTTGGAACATATAGCCGAAATATTGAACAAATATCCTATTATACACTGAAGGCTAAACTAGATAATAATGAATCTTTTAATCTATTTATTGGTGGATATTGGTGTCCTAACTGCAAGGCTATTATGCCAGCGTTAGTCGATATTTTAAACAAGTATGATTATAAAATTTATATGCTTGATACAAGACCATATCGAAGGAAAAGAAAATATACAGATATTCGTCTTCAATTAAATAAATCTACTGAGCATATGATGCAAGTTATCTCAAGTCATTTAATGTTGGATTTAGAAAAAAAAGCCAATAACACATACCCACTTAGAGTTCCTTTTATCACTAGATTTGAAAATGGAATGGGTAAAATTTATTTTTCCGAGGAATATAAAAAGGAAGAAATGACACCTGAATTAGAAAAACAGGTGAAACACCAATTAGAAGAAATTCTAAAATAAGTAAATTATTAGCAACGTAATCTAAAATTTATAAAAATGAGGTGTGAAAATTGATATTAGGGATATCGCTTTCTATGCTTGGTATGATTATCGGTGGTATTGCGATGGCTGTTTTCTTAATTAGTCCAGTTTTGAAAACGCGTAAACAAATTTTGATTGATCAGACGATTGCCCATGTAATATTAGCTATTTCCGAGGCTTTAATGTCGACTTTTTCTAGTATTGTTCAAGAAACTGTAAGTATTATGCGTAATACATCAGTTTTGCTTGGTAAAAATACTAAATGGTTGAATATTATTTTAGTAGCATTTGGAGCTTTATTTGGACTTATAGCTAATATTGTTTGGGATGGAAATTCATGGTATGGATATTTACCAATAATTGCTAATTTAGAGTACTCAATTATTGTAATTAGTCCACTTAAGAGTGAAAAATATTTAAAATTATCACTTAGTATTTCGTCTTATTTATGGGCGATTTTCTTTATCGTATCTCAAAACTATTTAGCTGGTGGATTTAATATTGTAACAGCTACGATTGCATTAATAACATCACTTATGTTATTTGTTAAAGGCAATGAAAAAGAAGTTGTAGCGGAAATACAATAGAGAAAACAAGATTTTAAGACTTAAATACAATTACTAAAAATTTAATAATTAAAATCAGATAAAAATAGAAGGATATTAGATTTTAACCTTCTATTTTTTTATAAAATAAAAACATCGCCTTTTAGCGATGTTTAAACATAAAAAGTACAAAAAACAAAAAAGAGTTTTTTTCATAGTCCGAGGATTTAGGGTCCTCTGGTAGAAACGTAACCTCCATATCAGGCTACTTATATGATATTAGAACTACGGGATTCATTATACACTTTTTTTTAAAAATGTCAAGAAAAATTTACATTCAAATGCATAATTTTACAAAAAATAATAATAAGCGTTATAGATAAATTAACTTAAAGTAGAGTAAATTTGATAAGGAATAACTCTACTTAAGAAACGCCTTGGACACATTAGTTCGACACTAATGCCATCATTTTCATAGACTTTAGAGATAACATTAGTATTTTCAATTATAAAATTTAAAATTTTAGCATCGCTATAAGGTATTCTTACACTTAAAGATTCATAATCTTCACTAATATGATTTAAGATATAGTCTAATACTTCTTTAACATTCAATCCAGTTTTATTGGAAAATGGTATGTAATCAACTCCACTGACTTTTGGAATATTGTCACATAAGTCAGCTTTATTTAATAAAACTAAAGTTTTTTTATTAGAAACACCTAAAGAAGATAATACGTTCATCGTTACAGAGAATTGTTCTAAAGCAAATTCATTTGAAATATCTAGTACATGAATGATTAAATCAGCATCTTTAACTTCAGCTAGTGTTTCATGAAAAGAATGAATTAGATGTGTTGATAACTTTGAAACAAAACCGACAGTATCGGATAATAAAAAGCCAATATTTTGGTACTCTAGATAACGAACACTTGTTTCTAAAGTAGCGAAAAGACGATTTTCAGCTTTAACAGTTTTTGCATTAGAATAGGTGACATAGTTTAACAAGGTATTCATTGTTGATGATTTTCCAGCATTCGTATATCCGACTAATGCGACTGTTTGTAAGTTTTTTTTCTTTCTTTTTTCAATTTGAACTTTTTTCATTTTATGAATTCCTAAAAGTTCTCGTTCTTTTCTTAATATATCACCACTTATTTTTCTACGATCTAATTCTAACTGTGTTTCACCAGGTCCTTTTGAACCAATACCGCCTTGACGGTCAAAACCATCACGTAAACTAGATAGGCGAGGTAAAAGATATCTTAAATGAGCTAATTCAATTTCTAATTTAGCTTCCTTAGTCTTTGCATGTCTTAAGAAGATGTCAAGAATAACTAAAGAACGATCCAATACCTCACAAGGTAGGTAGTCATTTAAATTTTTAAGCATTAGAGGACTTAACTCATCATTACAAATGATATAGTCAGGATTATCTAATTTAATATCAACCAAAAGTTCATCTAATTTTCCAGAACCAATATATGTTTTTGGATTTATTTTTCCTTTTTGGACTAAGCGTCCAATTATTTCAATATCACATTCTTTAGCAAGATTTTTCATTTCTTCTAAAGAATATTCAATATTTTCATATCCATTTTGAATTGCTATTAAAATCGCTTTTTTCATAAGATTCCTCCATGTCAAATAGTTTAAAAAAATGCTATATAAGTATAACATAAAGATAAGGCTTTGCAAATGAATTTGTATGTTTTTACTAGTTTAAACATATAATATAGAGGCGGGGTGGTATTAATGTATCAATTTAGTTTAGGACTGGAAACACTATTAGAAAAAGTACGAATAAAAAGTGAAAGCCTAGGACAAATGACGTTAGGAACGGAATATCTCTTAGAAGAGATGATGAGAATAGATGATGGAATTTTTCATTTTTTAATGAATGAATATGATGTTGATATCAAAGAGGTAATTGAAGAAAGTGAAAAAATTTTGGTTTTACGAAAAAGAGGATCTAAATATTCAAATACACTAGACAGTATATTTAAATATGCCACTAATTTAAGCTATGGAAAGATAAAAGAAGAACATCTCTTACTAGCAATTTTAGAATGTAAAGACTCAATTGCCTTACAAATAATTATGAATTTAGGCCTTTCGCCACATGATTTAATTGTTGATTTAGAAGAAATATATGATTTTAAAGAATATAAAGGAGAAGAGGTTAAGTTTACTACAAATTTAACTGAAAAAGCACGTAATAATGAATTTGATGGGCTTTTTGAATATGATAATTATTTACAAAAACTAGAAGTTGTTTTAAATAAAAAATATAAAAATAATCCACTTATTATTGGTGAAGCTGGTGTTGGAAAATCTGCAATTGTTGAAGGATATGCCAGTTTTTTAATTAAAGAAGGAAGACCTGGAGAAGTACTTGAGTTGAATTTAAGTCAAATGCTAGCTAATACTAAATATCGTGGAGATTTTGAAGGTAGGATTGAAGAGGTTTTAGGCTATTTAAAAAATCAAAAATCTTCTATTTTATTTATTGATGAAATTCATACAATTATGGGGGCAGGTAGTGCAGAAAATAGTTTAGATGTTGCAAATATATTAAAACCTTTTTTAGCACGCAGTGATTTAAAAATAATTGGAGCAACAACTTTAGAAGAATATCACAAAACTATTTATAAAGATAAAGCTTTAAGGCGCCGATTTGATCCGATTTTAGTGAAAGAACCAGATTTAATAACTACTAAAAGAATTATTAAAGGATTGAAAGAAAGTTATTCGTTATTTCATAAAAAAGAAATTACTGATGAAACCCTTAATTATTTGATTGAAGAATCAGATCGAGTAATTTTAAACAAAGCTCGACCTGATAAATGCATTGATATTTTAGATGAGGTAATGAGTTATGCTAATTGCAATCAATTAGAAATAGATTCAAACTTAATTGATTATATATTAGAAGAGCATATTGGATATAAAAAAGATATGAAGAATTTACATTATAAAGAGCTTAGCAAACTATCATTTTTGAGTGAAAATAATTTAAAAGAAACAAATAATTATAATTATCACTTAGCATTGGAAGATGATGATGAAAGTCTAAAGTTATTAAAAGAAGATTTAAAAACTCTTTTCGGTTTTAATGAAGAACTAACATTAGAACTTGATCTGAGTCAATATCAAGATAATGCTAGTATGCAAACCTTACTTGGAGCGCCGCCGGGATATGTTGGATATCAAGAAGAAGGGATTTTATCGAAACAAATTTTAAAGTATCCGATGAGTTTGTTAATATTAAGAAACACTTCCGATATTTCGGCTGCATTTAAAAATTTATATCAAAAAATTATAAATGAAGGTTTCTTTTATGATAATGCAGGAAACAGGATATATACACGTCATTTAGTTATTTTAGATTTGGTTAAAATAAAAGAAAAAACGAGTGTTGGTTTTATAAAAAATGATGTAATAGATAATGTTGATTTTGATATTATGCTTTATAAAAAACCGGATTTAAATTTACTAACATCAAGTTATGAAGAACTTTTTTTAAAGTATAATCTAAATGTTAAATTAGATTTTAAAGTTAGGCCTAAACATAAAAAAGCTCTTAATACAATTATCTATGATTTGCTTACAAATCAAGATAAAAATGAGTATGAAATTACTCTAGAAAATTTACGACCTGTTTTAGTCAAACACTGAAAAATCATTTCAGTGTTTTTTAGTTAGCTACTATTTAACAAATCATTAAAGTTTGCTATAATTAACATATGTTAGTGGAGGAATGCATTATGATTTTAACATTCACGAATTTATTATCAAAAACTTATCCTTATATAATTGAAGGAATTCTAATTTTTTTAGTTTTTATTGTCATATTTAAATTTGCCTGTAAAAATCGCCGAGTTTTGAATATTGTTTTTATATATTTAATTCAATTAGCTATCTTATATTTAGTTTATAGACTTAACTATAGATTAGCATTTATTATTTATAAGTATATTTGCATTTTTTATCCAATCTTTGCAGTTGTTGTTTTAGCACCTGATATTAGAAGACAAATGGAGTCAGTTCATCGTGCTGAAATCAAATATAATGAAGTTTTAACTTCAAGTGAAAAAGCTAAAAATGCAATTGTTGATGCGGTTATGGAGCTATCTAGTAAACATATTGGGGCATTGATTACAATTGAAAATAAGATTTCATTGGATCAATATGCTCAAAAAGCTATTATTTTAGATAGTGAAATTTCGAAAGAACTTTTAATTAATATATTTATTCCAAATACTCCTCTTCATGATGGAGCTGTTATTATTCGTGGAAATCGTATTCGATGTGCTGCTGCATATTATATTTTGACCCAAAATGAAGATTTAGATAAAACAACAGGTTCACGCCATCGTGCCGGAATGGGAATTTCAGAAGTTACTGATGCTTTAACAATCATTTGTTCTGAAGAGACAGGAAAAATTACGATTACCTATGATAGCATGAGTATTCATATTAGTGATCGTGATAAGTTAATGGGGTATTTAAATCTTTATATAAAATAAAACTTTGTTATTGGTTGATGTTAACAAAATATATAGTGAAAGGAGTATATCAAAATTTATAAATATTATCACATTAATAATAAATTAAAAAAGTGTATATTTATAGATATTGATAATGAAATATATGAAAATATTGAGTAAAATTTTGGGTAAAATATTTGACCCAATCTCGACAATCAGTTTATTTAATACGAAAAAGACAAATGATTTTTTTAAAAAACATCCATTCTTCATTTATTTATTTACATTAATTATAGTAATTTTACTAATGGCTGTTTATTATTTATTGTTAAAATAGAAAAAAGAAAGGAGTTTTCGGTTTTACCGATTGTTGATATATGGAAGTATTATTTCCCAGTGGCGTGTTGATTCTTTCGTGTTTCTTAGGGGCCGTTTTTTTTAAACAATGTTTAACTGAAAGAAAAATATACATAGCCAAGTTAATTTATGCCCTAACTTTTGTCGCAATTTATGTTTTGATTGTTTTTGTATTCGCTAAAGATTTCAGTCAGGATGAAAAATTAAACAAATATGCTAATTATTTTTATTTTGCATCATATTTAATTTTAGGACTAACTTTTGCGATTAATACTAAAAATAGTATTTCTAAAAAGTTTTTAAATGATGAATATTATAAATGTATTGAAGAAGAAAAATTATTTGTTTTAATTGATAAAAACGGTAAGATTAAATCCGCTTCAAAATTATTTTTAGAAAATACTGATGTTGAACAAAAAATAATTGGCGAAAAGTTTATTAATATTTTTAATGATAATTTTTCATTAGTAGCTATTAACGAACAACCATATAAAAATGAAGATTTAGCTAGAATTTTTGATGAATTAAAAAAAGAAACCCAAAATTTAGTATTAACAAGAGAATTAAAAGTATATAAAAAAAGTGATAACAAACCATATGTTTTACGTTTTAAAGACCATATATTAATCGAAAATGGTAAATATAAAGGTCATATTCTAATGGGAGATGAAAGAACAGGTGAGGAAATGTTCAATGTCGAAGCTAAATTAGAATCGAGTGAATCAAGCCTTGACAATATTAGACTTCGATTTACAACCAATCTTGAGCAAACTAAAGAAGCCATCTTTTTTTATAACTTAGATGATAATACAATGTGGGGAAATGATACATTTAAAACCAAATTAGGCTTTAATCAAAATAGCATTGTTCATGATGATTTTATTAAATATATTCATCATGAGGATATATCTTATTATCAAGAAACTATAAATAATTTGACAATTGATAACGCTGATTATGAGATTACTTATCGTTTCAAAACAGGAGCTAACTACAATTATGTTAAAGAAATTGGACGTCGTCTTTTTGGTAATACTAATGAAATTATGGGTCACATTGAACTGTTAAATGCTAATCATTTTGAGAATAGTGGCAAAAATGAATTAGATAATATTTTAGATGAAGATTCATTAAATGCTCATTTAAGAACACTTCTTGACAAGAATGTTAATTTCGAACTTGTTTTATTTAAATTTGCAAGTATAGAAGCAATTAACGAGTCATATGGTAGAAAAATGGGAAATTTAGTGATGGCTAATTATATTAAGGCTTTATCGCAAAATTTTGTTGAAAACAATGCAATGTATCGTTTAACAGGATTAGAATTTGCAATGATTATAACTGACTATCGTAAAATGAGTTTACTAGAACAACATTTAAAAAAAGGTACTATTTTAACTGTCAGTATGCGGTTTGGATCTATATCAATTACATCAAAAACTTCAATGGGATTGGTTATGTCAACTGATTTACGCGCCAAATCTGATTTAATTTTAGCTGCAAGACAAGCTCTAAAATTAGCTCAAAGCGAGCAGGTTTCAACGAATTATTTCTTTTATAAGGATATTTAAAATGGAAAAATGTGTTGTTAGAAAAAAAGCATTGGCAAAAAGAAAAGGCCAAATTATCGATATAACCCAGTATAAGTTAAAATTAGATAAATATCTAAACGGAAAGAAAATTGTTGGTATATATTATCCTTTACAAGACGAAATAAATTTATTACCACTAATAGATTTGTATAAAGAGATAACCTTTGTTTTCCCCAAAACAAATCATGAAATAGAATTTAGGTATGTTGATGCAAAAGGTTTTAAAAAAGGGAAATTTAATCTTTCTGAGCCACAAGGAAAAGTAATTGACAAGAATGATATTGACTTAATTATCGTCCCTGCTTTAGCTATAAATAAAAAGAATCATCGAATTGGTTATGGAAAGGGTTATTATGATTCATATTTGAAAGATTATTTAAATGAGACACTTGTCTTAATAAAAAAAGAATTTGTGTTTGATTTTGAACCTTCGAAAAATGATGTGATTATAAAAGAGGTGTTTTTATTATGACTACAGCCATAATACTGATGGCCGGTATCGGCTCTAGGATGAACGCTAATCAAAATAAAATGCTATTAAAGATTAATAATAAGCCATTGTATGATTATGCAATTAATTTATTTAAAGATAAAGTAAATTCAATTTTTTTAGTTGTATCTAAAGAAGACTATGATTTTTTTAGGCAATTAAATTTACCTTATAAGTTAATTATTGGTGGTGCTACCCGTCAAGAATCAGTATTTAACGCTTTAAAAGAAGTAAAAACAGAACGTGTTTTAATTCATGATGGAGCTCGTATTTTAACTAGTGAAAAGATTATTAACGAATGTCTTCAAAGTGAAAGTGAAGCGTATTTTGTTGCAATTAAGCCAATTTCTACAATAAGATATAATAAAATTGAAAATTTTAAGACATTAAATCGAGATAATCTTTTAGAAGTTCAAACTCCTCAAGGTGGAAATACTAGTTTGTTTTTAAGATCAGCTAAAAAAGCATTAGATGAAAAACGAGTGGTAACGGATGATATAAGTACGCTTGATAGTGTTGATATAGAGGTTATTAAGGGAGATGAAGCTAATATTAAAATTACTACACCATTTGATTTGAAATTAGCTAGTTTTATTTTGAACGGAGGAAATTAAATGCGAATAGGTCATGCATGGGATACTCATCGCTTAGTTGAAGGAAGACCTTTATATTTAGGCGGTGTTTTAATTGAAAATAGTAAATTAGGTTTATTAGGCCATAGTGATGCCGATGTTGTTTTACATGCGATTGCAGAAGCATTTTTAGGTGCAGTTGCAGAAGGAGATTTAGGAACATTCTATCCAGATAATAGTGAAGAAACTTTAAATATGGATTCTAAAATTATTTTAAAAGAATGCTATGATAGGGTTTTAAAAAAAGGTTACCAATTAGTTAATTTGGATTTAACGATTTATTCAGAATTTATAAAAATTAATCCGATAAGAGAAAGAATTAAAGAGTCGGTTGCTAAGTTATTAAATACAAGTTTAGCAAATGTAAATATTAAAGCTACCACTTATGAAAAAATGAGTTTTATAGGGCGAGGGGAAGCTTTAGCTGCTGAGTGTGTTTTATTGATTGAAAAATGTCCTACTTTTAAAGAAGATATTTTATCACAAAGATAAAATATCTGATAATAATAAAATAATGAAAAAGGTACTTTTTAAGTGCCTTTTTTTATATAAATGACATATTAACTATAAAGACTATTTATGAGAATTAAGAATCTTTTACTTAGTTAGTAAGTATAGATATTCTTTAGTTAAAAATTTGTTGTTGAAATACTAAATTATGTGAGATAAGTTAGCTATTAATGTTAATTTATAGGTCAATCATATTCAAAAACTGAAATTAACTTAATTTATAAAATCTAATAATAAACTAAAAAAGGCATAAAATAATAAAAATCTACATAGAATTAATTGGTGAGAATATGGAAGAAATGATTATTAATGGAACGGTATTTAATAAAATACGCGTTGATTTACCTAAAACAAATCTTATAATAATTACAAGTGATAAGGGCTTTTTAATGTGTGGAGCTTTAAATGTTAACATTTATAACTCTGATAAATTAAAAGATCGCAAGGTTTTATGTGGAAGTGTGTTGGGAGTAAAAACATATGATGATCTATTAAAGGGAAAACTTCATGAAGTAAGCGATGCTTTTAAGGAATTAGGAGCTTATCCAGGTATGCGAGTTTCTGATGCGCTTTACTTACTTTCTTAAGAAGAAAAGATTTTTAATTTTTATTATCTTAGTGGGCATACTCTATTTTTTCAGTATTTCTTACTTTGATGAGGCAGTACTAGAATACGTTAAATTACAAAGTGAAAAAAAATTTGAGCAGATGGTAAATGAAGCTTTGCTTGCCAATGTATTACCGGCAGTAGAAGGGAATTTTGTCGAGCTTGAGAAAAAAACAGATGGCTCTATTAGTTATGCATATTTAAATGCGTATAAAACAATGAAAGTAAGAACATTAGCATCAAAGGCTTTAACAAGTATTCAAAATGAACTTACAGATGAAGAATTAACCGAAATGGAAATTCCTTTTGGTTATTTTTTCACTAAGTTAAGTTTTTTATCAGATGGGTTGAAACTGCCAGTCAAATTAAGAGTATACCAAGCTCATCAGGTCTCGATTGAAACAAGTATTACAGCATATGGAATTAATAGTTCATTATTTGAAATAAATTTAATTATGAGTCTAGATACGTTTATTCAAATTCCTTTTCAACATGAGCGTATTGATTTGGAAGCTAAGACTTTAATTTCTGCTGAGATTATTAATGGAGAGGTTCCGGAATTCTATGGAATTAGCTAGTTTGCACTAGTAATGACATTATTTAAAAAGTATGATATAATTAGCATGGTGATTTTTAATGGTGATTAAACTTAAAACAAGCTATTTTGAAGTATTAAAAAATACAAGGAATGCGCTTAATTTAGAACAACTGAAAGAATGTTATATTGAAGAATGGTATGATAATTTCCCATATGTAGTGGGTGATATATCAGATTCAAAATTGAGATTAAAACAATTTACAGATGAAAAAAATAGTAAGGATTATTTTCATAAAATTCCTGACTATTTATTAGAAAGTTGTGCCTATAAACCGGCTTATTTTATTTTGCACCGAATTACAGAAGAAGAGTATGAATCTAGAAAAAATGAAAAAGATGACTCATCTTTGACTGATGGAGATGTTGAGTGCTTTAAGCTGGAAAAAGAGTCTTTTGATAAAGAAAGTTTAATCTTAACTAAATCAAAGAAAAATGTGCCAAATATTAAATTGGATATGAATCGATTGACAGTTGTTAAAGCACTCACTTTACCATTAGATATTCAAAAAGAAATTCAAAAAGAAAAACTGCTTGAGCAAAAGAATAATCGTCAAAATAAAAATAATAAAAATCAAAATCGTATTAAAAATAATACTAATAATCGTAATAAGAAAGATAAAAAATAAGGTGAAGTTTATGATTGAAGATCAAATTGAAAAAATTGAAGATTGTATCGACCGAATTCGTCCATACTTAAATAGTGAAGGTGGAGATATTGAATTCGTTAAATTTGAAAATGGAATAGTTTATGTTCGTATGCTTGGAGCTTGTGTTGGCTGTTCAATGATGGATGACACATTAAAGGGTGGAATCGAAGAAATGATTTTAGAAGAGGTACCTGGTGTAATCGGTGTTGAAAATGTTAGTGATGGAATTTTTTAGGGAGTATTTATGAAGAAGTATTTAAATTTTGATTTTAAAAGAGTAGATAAGTTTTTAAACAAAGATGAATATCGAAGAGTTTTAACTAAAACACTAAAGAGTTACGATATTTTAATGTCAAAAGAAGGTTTAGGTAATGATTTTTTAGGTTGGTTGGATTTACCTATCAATTATGACCGAGAAGAATTTAATCGAATTTTGAAAGCTAGTAAAAAAATTCGTTCAAATTCAGATGTGTTATTGGTAGTTGGAATTGGTGGGTCTTATCTTGGGGCTAGAAGCGCAATTGAAATGTTGAAAAATTATTTTCTAAAAGATAAATTAGAAGTAATTTTTGTTGGTAATCATTTATCTTCAAGTTATTTAAATGAATTAGTTACTTATTTGTCAACTAAAGATTTTTCAATCAATGTTATTTCTAAGTCAGGAGCTACTACTGAACCAGCGATTGCCTTTCGTATTTTGAAATCTTTAGCAGAAAAGCGCTATGGAAAAAATGGTGCTAAAGAAAGAATCTTTGCAACTACAGATAAAGCACGTGGAGCTTTAAAAACATTAGCTCAAACTGAGGGTTATGAGACATTTGTTGTCCCAGATGACGTTGGTGGACGTTTCTCAGTTTTAACTGCAGTTGGACTTTTACCAATTGCTTGTGCCAATATTGATATTGAATCAATGATGCAAGGTGCAAAGGATGCTCGTGATTATTTCCAAAATAAGGACGAAAACAATGACGCAATTGTTTATGCTGCAATGCGCAATACTTTATATAATCAAGGATATGATATTGAATTACTTATCAACTATGAACCATGTTTAAACTATTTTTCTGAATGGTGGAAACAATTATTTGGTGAATCAGAAGGTAAAGACTTAAAAGGGATTTTCCCAGCTAGTGTTTCTTTTTCAACAGATCTTCATTCACTTGGACAAATGATTCAAGATGGAAAAAAGCATTTATTTGAAACTGTTTTGAGTGTTAATAAACCTCGTTTAGACATTGAAATTGAAGCAAATGATGATAATTTAGATGGTTTAAATTTCTTGTCGGGAAAAACATTAGATGAAGTAAATAAAAAAGCAATGGAAGGAACAATTATTGCACATACTGATGGAAATGTTCCTAATATGTTAATCAATATTCCAGAAATTAGTGCATATGCATATGGATACTTAGCTTATTTCTTTGAATTTGCCTGTGGATTAAGTGCATATACATTAGGAGTGAATCCATTTGATCAACCAGGTGTTGAAGCATATAAAAAAAATATGTTCGCTTTGCTAGACAAGCCAGGTTATGAAGATTATAAAAAAGAATTATTAAAGAAAGCTGCTTAACTGCAGTTTTTTTAATAATTAGATAAATTATCACCACACTAAAAATGGTGATAAAATTGAAAAAAAGAAATAAAAGAGCTCGAGCGAGTGCTCTTCATAGTGCCTTTGATCATAACTTTACGTCTGAAGATGTTAATTTAACATATGCTTTTGATGAAAAAGTTCTTAAAAATTTAAATGTTGAATTGGCATTATCGGAAGAACAAATTGAACCATTATTCTTAGATAAAAGAAATAATAAAATGGATTGATAATAATTATTTTGTAAAAGTTTAACATTTTATTTCTTATATGGGGATTAGATGGTATAATGTAATAAAGAAATGAGGAGTTAAAGATGAAACAAAATATTATTAAATCAACATTCAGCTTATTTGGTAATTTTAGTAAGATTAATACTAGAGAAGCAGATTTAAAGAAAGTTTTTGCGGATTATAAAGTTCAAGTAAGCCAAGAAACATTACAAAATGGTATGCCCGCTAAAGTTTATCATTTCGTAAATGAAAATAGAGCAGTTATTATTCGTGCTTTCCGTATTGACTTTGATTTTGGCTATCCAACTGATGAAGTTACAACTGCAGATTTCCAAGCACATTGTGATAACGTTTCTAAATTATTAATGTCAGTTGATTCAATTAAAGCTAACCGTATTGCGTATAATTCAATTGAATTCATTGATAATGCTGAAGGACATACAGTTGCAAGATGTAATGAAGTATTTAATATTACTAAGGCTTTTGGTCAACCTGCCAAAGAATTTAATTTACGTGTAAACCATATTAAGCATATTGGAAATGAAGATTTCAATTCAGTTTTAGTAGTACAAGATGGAGCTGTGACTCATAATGTTACCAAAGAACAACGTCAAGTTGTATTCCTTAACAAGGACATTAATACTTTGATTACAAACACTGAACCACGTTTTACTTTAAATAAAGTAGATAGTTATGTGGGTGACTTATTGCTTGAAGCTGAAGATAGAACCAAAATATTCTTAGAAGCTATTGCTGAATAAAAATGAAGACTTTGAAGACTAATTTAATTGTGATTAAACTTACTATAGGATTAGTTATTCATAGTCTTTTTTTAAATAAAAAGGAAAAATTTTTATCAAAAACTAAAGTTTGTTTTTTTATTAAAATTATCCATATAAAATAGCTTATTTAGTTTTATAATTTACATAGATGTAGTATAATAATCATGGAATCGAAAAAAGATAAGTAGTTAAAGAAAAGAATGGAGGAAATTTATGAAAAAAAATGATTATGCAAGTCCTGAGTACTTCACAAAATTAGATAAGTATTGGCGTGCAGCTAACTATCTAAGTTGTGCTCAACTTTACTTGCTAGATAATCCGTTGTTAAAACACCCATTAACAAATGCGGATGTTAAGAAAAAATTAGTCGGGCACTGGGGGACATGTCCAGGCCAAAATTTTGTTTATGCACATCTTAATCGAGTTATTAATAAATATGATCTAAATATGTTATTAATCTCTGGTCCAGGTCACGGTGGTAACTTTTTTGTGGCCAATTCGTATCTAGAAGGAAGATATTCAGAAGTATATCCAAATATTTCTTTAGATGAAGAAGGAATGAAAAAATTATGTAAACAATTCTCATTCCCAGGTGGTATTTCCTCTCACGTTGCTCCAGAAACTCCTGGTTCAATTAATGAAGGTGGGGAACTAGGTTATTCATTAGTTCATGCTTGTGGCGCTATATTTGATAATCCAGATTTAATTGCAGCATGTATTGTTGGAGATGGTGAAGCAGAAACTGGTCCACTAGCTACTTCATGGCACATTAATAAATTTATTAACCCAGAAGGAGATGGTACTGTATTACCAATTCTTCATTTAAATGGTTATAAAATTGCTAATCCAACTGTTTTTTCAAGAATGGATAAAAAAGAAATTGAAGATTTCTTTGCAGGTTGTGGCTGGAAACCTTTTTTTGTAGAAGGCGATGATCCTAAATTAATGCATCCATTAATGGCTAAAGCTTTAGATAAGTGTATTGAAGAAATAAAATCAATTTGGAAAAATGCACGTGAAAATAAAGATACAAAGCGACCTATTTGGCCAATGATAGTTTTAAGAACGCCAAAAGGTTGGACTGGACCAAAAGTAGTTGACGGTAAACAAATTGAAGGTAGCTTTAGAGCCCATCAAGTGCCGGTTACAATGGAAAAACCAGAACATTTAGCAATTCTTGAAGCATGGCTTAAGAGTTATCATCCTGAAGAACTATTTGATGAAAATGGACGTTTAAAAGATGATATTCAAGAAATAGCACCAAAAGGTAATCGCCGTATTAGTGCCAATCCACATACAAATGGTGGACGTTTATTAACAGATTTACGTTTACCAGATTTTAGAGAATATGCATTAAAATTTGATGTGCCTGGTTCGATTGAAAGTCAAGATATGGTTAATTTAGGTGCATATGTTAGAGATGTGTTTAAATTAAATGCGGATACTAAGAACTTTAGAATTTTTGGTCCAGATGAAACTGCATCTAATAGATTAACTAAGGTATTTGAAGTTGAAAATAGAACGTGGGAAAATCAAGAATTACCAAGTGATGAAAGTTTAGCATATAATGGAAGAGTTATGGATTCAATGCTATCTGAACATATGTGTGAAGGTATGCTTGAAGGTTATTTATTAACTGGACGTCATGGTTTCTTTGCTAGTTATGAAGCTTTTATGAGAATCGTAGATTCAATGGTTGCTCAACATGCTAAATGGTTAAAAGTTACAAATGAATTACCATGGCGTGCTAAGATTTCTTCATTGAACTTAATTTGTTCGAGTAATGTTTGGCAACAAGATCATAATGGATTTACTCACCAAGATCCAGGATTTATGGATCACGTTGCAAATAAAAAGCCAGATGTTGCCCGTATTTATCTTCCACCTGACACAAATACTTTACTATGTGTCTTCGATCATTGTGTAAAAACTCGTAATTATGTGAATGTTTTAGTAACTTCTAAGCATCCACGTCCTCAATGGCTAACAATGGATGAAGCTGTTGCACACTGTCATCAAGGTGTTTCAATTTGGCAATGGGCTTCAAATGATCAAGGAGAAGAACCGGATTTAGTAATGGTTGGTTGTGGAGAAACTCCTACATTAGAAGCTTTA
The DNA here is from genome assembly GCA_944325035.1 of uncultured Anaeroplasmataceae bacterium. Lineage (GTDB taxonomy): Bacteria > Bacillota_I > Bacilli_A > Acholeplasmatales > Anaeroplasmataceae > CAG-307. Next base: position 38,410 of record CALUYM010000006.1, on the reverse strand, counting down.
GCAGCGGTTACTATTTTACGTGATAATTTACCAAATCTTAAAATTCGTTTTGTTAATGTTGTTGATTTGATGAAATTAGAGTCAAATTTGAAACATCCACATGGATTAACTGATGCAGAATATGATGCTTTATTTACTAAAGATAGACCTATTATTTTTGCATTCCATGGTTATCCATCTTTAATTCACGAACTTACATATTTAAGACATAATCGTAATTTAAAAGTATTTGGATATCAAGAAGAAGGAACAATTACGACTCCGTTTGATATGCGTGTTCAAAATGAAATTGACCGTTATCATTTAACTATGGCAGCGGTAAATAGTTTACCTGAATTAGGGAATAAGGGCTCATACTTGATACAACAAATGCGTGATAAACTAGTCTACCATAAAAACTACATTCATGAATATGGAATTGATACAAAAGAAATCATGGAATGGAAATGGCATACTCCAAATAAATAAATTATAATTGATAAACAAACCTTGAAAATAGAGAAATAGAATCATCAAACCCAAGAAGATTCTAGCCACTTATGATTTTCAAGGTTTTTTTCTATACAATTTATTTGTTATAATATAATAAAATTGTAATTTTAGATTAAAATACCATTTTTAAATTAATAAAAAAAACCATAATAAAAATGGTGAATCTTATGAAAATTTATTTTATTTTATTTTTTTTCCTAATAATGCCTGTATTTAGGCCAAATAGTCAAGAGGACATCAAAGTCATATGCATTGATGCAGGTCATGGTGGAATGGATGGTGGAGCATTTGTATCAGGAATAAAAGAGTCAGAACTTGATTTAAGTTTAGCTCTAAAATTAAAAACAAGTTTAGAATTAGAAGGTTTTGAAATTATTATGACAAGAACTAGTGATACAAGTCTACCAGAAGGAAGTAGTTTTATTAAAAGAACAGATTTAAATGAAAGATTAAAGTTAATTAATCAAGCAGATTTATTTATTTCTATTCATATGAATACCTACACTAATTCGATATATCGTGGATCACAAGTATTTTATAATAATGTTAATACGAACAATAAAATATTAGCCAAAACTTTAATGGATACTTTGAAACTTGATTTAAAAAACACAACACGGGAAGAAAAGTTTATTGACACAATTTATTTGTTAAAACAAGCTAAAACGTGTGGTGTGATAGTTGAATGTGGATTTATGAGTAATCCTGATGAATTCCTACTTTTACAAAATGATAATTATCAATTAGAATTTGTTAAAAGTATTACTAAAGGTATTTTAACTTATCGTTATAATATTCAAAGATAATAAATATATGAATGGAATATCAAATCTATCTACTATCGATTAGATTGGTTTAATAGTCGATATTGATGGTTATAAATATAAAGTATAAAAGTGTTTAGCTAATAATTTGAATGTTTTGATACATTACCTAAGGTAAATAATTGTGTGCTAACATAAGAAAGTTATTACCATATTTTAAAGAACTTTCTATATAATTATGAATAAAGAATAAATGTCAGTTTAAAATTAATTAAAAAGACTTTTGAGTGTAATATGTAATAAGCTCTTTCATGTAATTCTTGACAGAGCATTTTATCTATTTTTTGATACCTATAGTTAATATATCTCATAAAGACAATTAGTTAATAGATGAAGGGTATATATTATAAAATAACTATAATTAAGGCTTTAACCTTAAAGAGTTTTAATTGAATATATTCATGTAAAAAAGTTTAACTCTTTTCACTAAGACTATAATATAAATTATTTTCTTTAATGTTGTCTTTTTAGTAAATACTTTGAAATGTAATAAGTATTACAAAAGTCAATGAACAATAATAAATAAAACAATAAAAAAGGGCTTTAGTAAAAAAATTTACCAAGACTTAACCTTTAAATAATAATTTATAGGATAATTCAATCTTAAAAATAAATCAAAATCGTTTTTGATAAAGACAATAATAAAAAAGTTATTTCTTTTTAAAAAAAAATTGGTATAATAAAACTATATGTATTAAGGAGCGAAGAAAAATGAAGAGCATTTTTAGAAATAAAAAAATCAAGTGGAATACAATTATTTTTACATTTATTTGTTTAGTCAGCATAGCTTTATTCTTAGACTATGTAATTTTAAATATTCTTAATGATACAGCATTTACAGAAGTAGCGTTTAATAATTTCCTATATTCATTTACTTTTATAATAAATACGTTATTTATCGCTTATCACTTAGTAATGGTATTTTTTAAGAAGAAGTCAAATAGTATGTTATTTGCACTTGCAAGTGCATCATATTTAGTTTTTTTCTATATTATTAGACTTTGTTTAGTATGGTACTAGGAGCGTGCGCGATATGAATTTTGTTAACAAGTTTATTTCAAGAATCACAACAATTCTAAGTTTTATCTTAGTTTTCATTCAAGTATATTTAGCTTTATTTATGGATCAAAAAGATTTAGCCGTGTTTATAACTTCAATTGTATTCATTGTCTTAATTTTAGCTAATTTCATTTATCAAATCTTTTTATATAAGAAGTTTAATCAAGGATATGAAACAAAGTTATTGAACAATGATATAGCTATCAATTTGTTAGTCGCTGGTGCAGCATTATTCTTCTCGGTTTTAGACTTTGTGTTAGCATACTTTGCGTACTTATATCTGATTTTCTAATGAAACTGCCATTTGGCAGTTTTTATTTTTCAAACTTTATTAAAAAATATGCCTTTTTACTAGGAAAAACAAACAAAATATTGTATAATCTAAAAAGGTGATATTAATGAAAGAAACATCAAATTTTATTAAAACTATTATGGAAAATGATTTAGAATCAGGTCGTGTAAAAGAGATTATTACACGTTTTCCACCTGAACCTAATGCATATTTACATATCGGCCATGCAAGAGCAATTATAACAGATTTTGAGACGGCTAAAGCTTTTAATGGTTATACCAATCTTCGCTTTGATGATACAAATCCAACAAAGGAAAAACAAGAATTCGTAGATGCGATTATTGAAGACTTAAAATGGTTAGGATATGAACCAGCCAATGTTTTTTATGGTTCAGATTATTTTGAAAAAACATATGAAAAAGCTTTACTTTTTATCAAAAAAGGCTTAGCGTATGTTGATGACTTATCACAAGAACAAATGAGTCAAATGCGTGATACAAAAAATGGAGCGGGAATTGAATCCCCATACCGTAATCGTAGCGTTGAAGAGAACTTACGTTTATTTCAAGAAATGCGTGATGGTAAGTATCAAGAAGGTGAAAAAACACTTCGTGCGAAAATTGATATGACTAGTCCTAATATCAATATGCGTGACCCTGTAATTTATCGCATTATTCATTCTGAACATCACCGTCAAGGAAACAAGTGGTGTATTTATCCAATGTATGATTTTGCGCACCCACTTCAAGATGCATTTGAAGGTGTTACACATTCATTATGTTCAATTGAATACGATAATCATCGTCCATTATATGATTGGGTAATTGAACATGCAGAGGTTGAACACACTCCACACCAATATGAATTTGGTCGTCTAAATATTTCACATACAGTTTTATCAAAACGTTATTTAAGAGCCTTAGTTGATTCTGGTAAAGTTGAAGGATATGATGATTGTAGAATGCCAACACTAGTTGGCCTACGCCGTAAGGGATATACACCAGATTCAATTCGTAACTTTATTGTTTCAACTGGTTTATCAAGAATAAATTCAACAGTTGATTTTGATTTGTTAGATAATTTTTTGCGTGATGATTTAAAATTAAAAGTAAGTCGCCCCAATGCTATTATTAATCCGTTGAAAGTTACTATTACTAACTATCCTGAAGGAGAAATTGAATATCTTGATTGTCCAAACAATCAAGAAAATGAAGAAATGGGCTCAAGACAAATTGCATTCTCTCGTCATTGCTATATTGAACGTGATGATTTTATTGAAGAAAAACCTAACAAGAAATGGAAACGTTTAGCAAAGGGTGTTGAAGTCCGTTTTATGCATGCGTATTTTGTTAAGTGTGAAGATGTTGTCAAAGATGAAAATGGAAACATTATTGAATTACTATGTACATATGATAAAGCAACAAAATCAGGAAGTGGATTTAATGAACGTAAACCAAACGGAAATATACATTTCGTAGAAGCGACAACTGCGTTGCCTGCTACATTCAACCATTTTGAATCGTTGTTAGTTGAAGAGACAGAAGAAAACAAGAATTTAGATTTATTCGAACGTTTAAATCCACATAGTTTAAATGTTTATAATGGTTTTGTAGAAGCTTCTTTAGCTCAAACTAAACCTGGTGATAAATATCAATTCGTTCGAAATGGTTATTACACAACAGATAAGAATTCAACAAGTGAGCATTTAGTATTTAATTTAACTGCAAGCTTGAAGTCTTCTTTCACTCTATAAAAAGCTGCCATACGGCGGCTTTTTACACGAAAAAAGGAGGAAAAAAAATATGTTAAAAACAGTTAATTTAGGTCTACAATACGGATCAAGAAAATTATTTGATAAAGTTAATATTCAATTTGATAAAGGAAATTGTTACGGTATTATTGGTGCTAATGGTGCTGGTAAATCAACATTTTTAAAGCTTCTATCTGGAGAAATCGAATCAACTGAAGGTGAAATCATTCGTGATTCAAAAGAAAGAATGTCAGTTTTACGCCAAAATCAAAATGCGTATGATGATCAAACAGTAATGAAAACAGTGTTGTTGGGTCATAAACGTTTAGTTGAGATTATGGATGAAAAAGAAGTTTATTATGCAAAAGAAACTTTAACTGATGAAGAAGGAATGCGCTTATCTGATTTGGAAGGCGAATTTATGGAATTAAATGGATGGGAAGCCGAATCAGACGCTGCTACTTTATTAAACGGTCTTGGAGTAGATGATGATTTCCATTATGAATTAATGGGGAATCTAGATGCTAAAATAAAGATTAAAGTTTTATTAGCCCAGGCTTTATTTGGAAATCCTGATATTTTATTATTAGATGAACCAACAAATAACTTAGATTATAAATCAACAAGATGGTTAGAAAACTTCTTACTAAATTTTGAAAATACAGTATTAATTGTATCCCATGACCGTCACTTCTTAAATAATGTTTGTACTCATATTTGTGATGTTGATTATGGTAAAATCAAGCTATATGTTGGTAACTATGAATTCTGGTATGAATCAAGTCAATTGTTACTACAACAACAAAAAGATCAAAATAAAAAAGCTGAGCAAAAAGCAAAAGAACTTCAAGAATTTATTCAAAGATTTAGCGCGAATAAATCAAAAGCTCGTCAAGCAACATCTCGTAAAAAACTACTTGATAAATTAGTTTTAACAGATATTGAACCATCAAGTCGTAAATATCCTTTTATCGGTTTTAAACAAAATCGTGAAGTTGGCAATGATATTTTGATTGTAGATGGTTTAACAAAAGAAGGATTATTTGAAAATTTATCATTTACTGTTAGAAAATGTGATAAGATTGCTTTTTTAGCTGAAAATAGCATGGTTATTACTACCTTATTCAACATTCTATCTGGAAAAGAACAAGCTGATAAAGGTACATTTAAATGGGGAGTAACTACGCAAGTTTCAACATTAATGCAAGATAATAAAGAATATTTCAATGATGAACGCCTTGATTTAGTGAATTGGTTAAGACAATTTTCACCAGAAGATCAAACTGAATCATTCATTCGTGGATGGTTAGGAAGAATGTTATTCTCAGGTGAAGAATCATTAAAAAAATCAACAGTTTTATCAGGTGGAGAAAAGATTCGTTGTATCTTAGCTAAAATGATGTTAGAAGGTGGCAACGTTTTAGTTATGGAAGATCCAACTAACCACTTAGACCTTGAATCAATTACAGCTTTAAATGAAGGAATGGTAAATTTCAAAGGAAATATCTTATTCTCAAGTCACGATGCTGAGTTACTAGAAACAGTTGCTAATCGTATTATTAGTTTTGAAAAAGATGGAATTAAGGACCGTATTACAACATACGAAGAATATTTAGAAACATTAAAAGACTAGGAGGGACCTATGCAGTCAGCTGAAAAACTAAATGATCGCCAACAAGAAGCAGTTTTTAAGACGGATGGTCCCGTCATTGTTTTGGCCGGGGCTGGAACTGGTAAGACTCGGGTTTTAACAAATCGTATTGCGCATTTAATTAATATTTTAGGAATTAGTCCGTATAATATTTTAGCTGTAACTTTTACGAATAAGGCAGCTAGAGAAATGAAGGAAAGAATTGAAAAAATAGTAGATGTAGATTTACGTCATTTGTGGGTTCAAACTTTTCATTCAATGTGTGCTCGCATTTTACGAATGGAATTAGTTGATTTTGAAGGTTATAACCAACACTTCAATATTATAGATGATGAAGATCGCGTTAAAATCTTACGCGATATTATTAAAGAATTAAATTATGATCCTCGCGAAGTAAAACCGAATGATATTAAAGCTATTATTTCAAAAGCTAAAAATTTCATTGAACAAGATTATGGTGTTAATTCATATGATTTTTATATTCAAGATTTACAAAAGCGTGATCCAATTTCTTATAAAATAATAAAGAAATATGACGAACAATTAAAAAAGGAAAACCTTTTAGACTTTGATGATTTAATTTTAGTAACTTTAAAGTTATTAGTTAATAATGAAACAACTCGTTTAAAATATCAAAATCGTTTTTCGTATATCTTAGTAGATGAATTTCAAGATACAAATGATATTCAATATTTATTAGTAAGTTTATTAGCCAAGGTACATCGTAACTTATTCGTTGTTGGAGATCAAGATCAGTCTATTTATTCATTCAGAGGAGCAAATGTTGGTAATATTAATAAATTTATGGATGAATATAAGGGTTGTGAAGTAATTTTACTTGAAGAAAACTACCGTTCTACTAGTCAAATATTAAAAATTGCTAATAATGTAATTAATGTTAATAAAGAGCGTGTTTCTAAAGTTTTATTCACTAAAATCAGTGATGGGCCTAAACCTTTGTATTTTAGAGCACAATCATCTTATGAAGAAGCTGTTTATGTAGCAGAAAAAATAAAAAAATATGTTGATGCAGGTTATAAATATTCTGATATTGCCATTTTGTATCGAGCAAATTATGTATCACGTAATTTTGAAGATATTTTAGTAAAACATAAGATTCCTTATGTTATATATGGAGGTAAATCATTCTTTGAGAGAAAAGAAATAAAAGATATGATTGCCTATTTGCGACTTGTATTAAATTCTAATGATGATTTTCAATTTAAACGTGTTGTTAATGAACCAAAACGTAAAATTGGTGATGCTTTACTTGGAAAATTAACAGCGGCATCTGTAGCTAATGATGTATCATTATTTGAAGCCATTGATTATATTCAATCAACTGGGATTGGTGTTGCTAATTTGATAGGTTTTAAATTTACAATTTTAGAGTTAAAAGAAGAATTTGAAGGTGAATATTTCGCTTTTTCCGATATTATTGATCATATTTTAGAAAAAACTGGATATACAAATATGTTAAAAGAAGAAGGCGAAACTGGGGCAGAACGTTTAGAAAATATTAAAGAATTTAAGTCTGCTTTAGCTGAAATTGAAGATTTCTATGAAGGTACTCGTATTGAAAAATTAGCTGCTTTCCTATCTGATTTAGCACTAAGAACCAATGATGACAATAAAGATGAAAGTGATAATAAAGTTAAATTAATGACCTTCCATCAAGCTAAGGGTCTAGAATATCCAATTGTCTTTATGGTAGCTATGGAAGAAAGTATTTTCCCATCGAGTTTATCATATACCCCTAGTGATATTGAAGAAGAAAGAAGAATTTGTTACGTAGGAATTACAAGAGCGAGAAAAGAGTTAGTGATTACTAATGCAAAATCTCGTTTTTATAATGGAGCACAGTCAAACTTTCCTGAGTCACGTTTTGTAAAAGAGATGAATATGGATGACTTAGAAATTATTGGTGAAATTAAACGTACGATTACACCTGTGACTATCAATAGTGCCAAACTTGATGTAAAAGAGGAACCAAAAGTAGAAGTTAGTCTTGAAAAAGGTGATAAGATTAATCATAAATTATTTGGTGATGGTGTGATAGTATCTAGAGATGGACGTGTTATTACTGTTGCATTTGCCCAACCACAGGGAATTAAAAAATTATTAGCTGATCATCCGGCTATTCGTAAAATCTAAAAAATTATAATTTAACTAAATGACAAAAGATGGATAGAAAATGTCCATCTTTTTTATCGCTCTTTTGAATAAAATATGATATGATAAAGACAAAACATTTATTATATGAAAGAAGGCAGTGTAATGAAAACAATTGCGATTGTATCGGATAGTACTTGTGATTTAAGCCCAGATTTAATTAAAAAATTAGATATCAAAATTGTACCACTTTACGTTAATTTTCCTAATGAATCATTTAAAGATGGTGTTGATATGAATGCTAGTAGTTTATATCAAAAAGTAGATCAATTAGGTGTTTTGCCAAAAACTGCAGCAGCATCACCAGACGATTTTACCAAATTATTTAATGAACTATTCTTAGAGTATGAAGAAATCTTTTATACTGGCATTTCTTCAAAAATGTCATCAACACTTCAAAATGCTTTTTTAGCTAAAAGTTTATCAAAGAATCAAGATAAAATATTTTTACTTGATTCTAAAAATTTATCGACAGGAATTGGTCTCATTATTTTAAAAGCGTGTAAATATCGAGATTTAGGGTTGAGTGGAGAAGAAATAGTTTCTCGTTTAAACGATATAGTTCCTAAAGTGAGAAGTCAGTTTGCAATCGAAACAATGGAATATTTATATAAGGGTGGCCGCTGTAATTCGCTTGTCCATTTTGTTGGTAAAGTATTTAAAATTAAGCCAATAATTGTTGTAAGAGATGGACTAATGTCAGTGGGAAAAAAGCCTCGTGGTCAAATGCGACGTGCCTTAGATGGACTATTAGATTATTTAAAACAAGATTTGGCTCAAATTGACTCAGATGCTATTTTTATTACGCATAGTATTGCTTTGGATTCAGCCTCCTATTTAAAAGAAGAAGTAAAAAAAATAGTTGGAGATATACCAATTTATGAAACTCAGGCTGGATGTGTTATTTCATCTCATTGTGGAAAAGGTACAATTGGAATTTTATATATAAAGGATGAAATTAATGAAAAAGATGCTTAAAGATGATTTAGTGCGTTTTTTCCTTTTTATAACATTATCAGTTCTTGCTACAATCTTTGTTTCAATGATCGAAAAAAATGAAAGTTTATCGATTATAACCAAAGCTTTAATCTATATAATCCCAATTTTGAATTTCTTAAAAAATCACGATAATATAAAAGATTATGGAGTAAAAAAGACGATTATTAAAGAAATAATAATGTTGGGATTAACAGTCATTGCTTGTGTTTTAATTGAATTTTTTAATTCATATATGTTTACTGGTTCATGGTATCGAAGTGGTAGGCTTGTCGATATATTTGTTTTAATTACCGAAGTTCTATCCTTAATGGTTTTACTATTTATTGGTAAATTCTCTCGGAAAATTGGATTTATTTTATTACTTATCGTTGGTACCATTACTTTTGTATTAGTTTCTAAAGCTCCCGAATATTCTTATATGATTTATATATTCTACGTCATTATTGATTTAATATTAATATTTGAATTAATAATATTAATTAGACATTATATTATGGCTGAAAATAATTAAAAAGTTAGCACTTATGTAACGCTAACTTTTTTAAATTTCATTAATATCTGAGTTGATATATATTTTATAAGATATGATTCCTAAGAAAACACTTAAAAGAATAAACTCTAAAATAGCTCCTAGATACCAAAAATTATTTAATCTAAAAATTTCTAATAAAGAAAAATAAGCAATCCAATTTAAATTTAAACTTACACTTAAATAACTAAAAATTATTGTCAAACAAAAGAAAATTGAGCTACCAATATGACTGATACGACGTCCTTGTTGCCACAAAAATATAGCTAAAAAATAAACAAATATAGCTATAAAATACAAAAGAGCAATTCGACTGAACACATATAAGTAATGACTTTTGATATCTATTGCAAGTCCAATGTAACTAAAAATTAAAAGTGGAAGTAAAATAATTAATAGCTCAATATTATATTCAATAAAGAAGTTTCTAAATAAATTTTTACGCTTGATTCGTAAAAAGAAAACGGCAAACTCTTCACGCTTTTGATGTTTTCCAATATTTCTTCCTTTAAAAAAAGCATAAATAATTAAAAGGAGGCTCATAAATTTGAAAAAGTAATTAAAAAAATCACTAAATAAATCCATATTATAATTTTTAATTAAAAAAACAACTTGAATAGAAGTGGGAATATAGGATAGTAATTTGTTAAAACTATAAGGACTTTTATCATAATATGAAAAATTATGAATAATTGTTAAACTTAAAATAGTAATAAAGAAACTAGTTATTAAATATAGCTTTCGTTTTGATAAAATTAATCTAATCAAAGTTGTTTCCTCCAATTTCTTCATTTTCATATAAAGCTGTAACATATTGATATAAGAAAAACAGTAAGAAAGTTGTAGCGACTAAGAATCGATATTGATAGGTACCAGTTTCTAAGATATCGCTGATTTGAAAATAACTAAGGGGATTTAAGTATTCTAATAACCAAATATTAAAACTTTGGTCAATAATGCTTATAACTGTAAATATAAAAATAGTCAGTAAAGAAATCCAAAAACTATAATAATCAGTTTTTAAATAAGCTCCAATAACTAAACCAATAAAGTAAAAAACTAGAGCTATTAAAATTAACGATGAGTTAATTTGCAATAATAGTAGAATTGTAAGTTCATGCCGATTTAAAATTAAAATCATTAAGAATGATATAATATGAAAAGCAGTGAAACAAATTAAAAGCCAAACTAAGTTTGCCGCAATCTTAATTAGTAATATTTTTTTTCTAGATAGTGGTTTTTTAAAATAAAAGCTAAAACAATCTCCGCTTTTATCAGTTGCTAAAACACGAATACCAACCCAAATAGTTGTAATAGATACAATAGACGATAACAATTTAAAAACAAATGTATAATATGCAGTAATTGTTTCAATTGAGTTTAAATCAATATTAAAGAATAATCTAATTTTAGGTGGAACATTACTGAGAAGTTCTTTGAAATAATCAATATAATTTAGATAAAGTGGATATAAAGATAAGTAGATGATAATAAAGGGAATAATAATAAGTGCGGATATTAAAAAGATTTTTTTTGACTTATGAAATTCTTTTAAAAATATTTGCATTAAAGCACCTTAAATAAATCTTCAAGACAAGGATTAGTGATATTTATATCCAAAACATTTAGACTTGATACTAGTTTTAAAAGTTCGTTCATATCACCCAAGAAAGTAAAGTTAGCAACATTTCCGTCAATATGTAGTTCTTTATAATTATTATTAAATAATGTATAGTTCAAGTCACGTTTTGTTTTTAAAGAAACTAATTTATAGTTCTTATTAATAGTCTCAAAATCTTTTTCATCTAGTATTTGACCATTTTTCATGATTAAAATACGGTCGGTAAAACTAACATCATCTAAATTATCCGCAGTTAATAAAATTGAACAACCTTTTAGTTTTAGATTTTTTAATAAACTTTTTACTAAGCTTTTAGTATCATCAGATAAATCATTAAAAGTCTTATCTAAAATAATAACTTCAGGTTCAAAGAAAATAGAGTCAATAATAGCAATAATTTGTAACGCTTCTTTGCTTAGTTCTTTTAATTTTGCAGTTCTTGATACTTTAAAATAATTGAGTAAATTTAATGCATTTTCTAAGTAGTCACCTTGATAAAAAGAAGCGCTATATTTGAAATAACTCTTTGTAGTCATATTTTTCCAAGGATTAAATTCTCCAACTTTAAATCCTACAAAATTCATAATATAATCACGTTCTTTTTTTAAATTATGATCAAAGTATTTGATTTCACCACTATTAATTTTAACTAAACCGGTTAAAGCTTTCGTTAACAATGAAGAACCAGAACCTTGAGGTGCGACTAAAGCTACAATTTCGCTAGCATAAGTTTTAAATGATACATTATCAATTGCTTTTCTTCCGGTAATTTCTTTTGTCAAATTTTTAACTTCAATTGCAATTCGATCCATAAATTCACCACTTTCTAGTTTTAATTATAGCATATTTTGAATTGATATCATCTAAATAATTTTTTCAAGTGAAATTCGTTTAAAAATTGATAAGATGTGTTAAAATAATACATATGCAAAGGGTGATAAAATGTCTATAAAAGAAAGAATTGATGAGTTAGTTAAAATTTTAAATCAGGCTAACTATGATTATTATGTTTTAGATAAACCAACACTTGAAGATTATGAGTATGATAAATTATTAGTTGAGTTGGAAAGTTTAGAAAAAGCTAATCCTGACTTAATTCATGAAGATTCACCAACAAAGCGTGTTGGAGGAGAAGTTTTGAAGAAGTTTGAAAGTGTAAATCATGATATACCAATGATGTCTCTTCAGGATGCTTTTTCATTCGAAGAATTAAGGGAATTTGATGAAAGAATAAGAAAAATTAGCCCTAATGTTAGTTATGTTTCAGAACTTAAGATTGATGGGTTATCAGTCTCTTTAAAATATGAAAATGGTAAACTAGTTAGAGCTGCTACTCGTGGAAATGGAATAGTTGGAGAAAATATTACTTCGAATGTAAAAACAATTAAAAGTGTTCCTTTAAAGTTAAAAGAAGCGATTAATACTGAAGTTCGTGGTGAAATTTACATGCCTAAAAAGAGTTTTATTGCTTTAAATGAGGAGCGACTACAAAATGAAGAAGAACTATTTGCTAATTGTCGTAATGCAGCAGCTGGTTCAATTCGTCAATTGGACAGTAAAGTTGCTGCTAAACGAAAACTAGATGTATTTTTGTATTATTTAACAAGCGGAATTAATGTTTCTACTCAAGAAGAATCTTTACAAAAAATGAGTGAAATGGGGTTTAAAGTTAATCCTAATTATCGTCTATGTCATACTATTGACGATGTTATAAATTATATCACTGAAATGGGAGCTTTACGCCCTAATTTACCTTACGATATTGATGGAATTGTAATTAAAGTGAATGATTTAGCGAGTCATCATGAAATAGGTGAAACAGCTAAGTATCCAAAATGGGCAATTGCGTATAAATTTCCACCTGAAGAAGTACATACAAAACTTCAAAGTATTACTTTTCAAGTCGGAAGAACAGGAAGTATTACACCGGTTGCTAATTTTAAACCGGTTTTTGTTCAAGGATCATTAATCAGTCGTGCTACGCTTCATAACGAAGATTTTATTAAAGAACGTGATATTCATCTAGGTGATACGATTGTTATTCGTAAAGCTGGTGATGTTATTCCGGAGGTTGTAAAAGCCTTACCTGAAGAGCGAGATGGAAGTGAAGTTTTATTTGAAATGATTAAAACTTGTCCTTCTTGTGGCTCAAATTTAGTTAGAATTCCTGGTGAAGCAGATTATTTTTGTAAGAATCCAAATTGTAAAGAAAAAATTATTAATGGCTTAATTCATTTTTCTTCAAAGGCTGCTTATGATATTGATACTTTAGGTGATAAATTAGTAATATCTTTATATGAAAAAGGTTTTATTAAATCAATTCCGGACATTTTTAAATTAAATGATAAAAAAGATGAACTAATTAAGTTAGAAAGAATGGGAGAAAAGAGTGTAAATAAACTTTTAAGTGCGATTGAAGAGTCGAAAAAGAACCCATTAGATCGTCTTATTTTTGGTTTAGGAATTAGACATTGTGGAGCTAAGGTTTCTAAAATATTAGCTAATGAGTTTTTAACAATGGACGCTCTTCTTAATGTTTCATTAGAAACATTGGCTAACATTGATTCAATTGGAAGTGTTATCGCAAGTGATGTTTATACATTCTTCCATGATGAAAAAAATATAGATTTAATTCAAGAATTAAAAAATTTAGGATTAAGGATGGAAGAAGAGAAAAAAATAATTCAAGAATCAGTATTTACTGGTAAAAAAATTGTTTTAACAGGAAGTTTTAAAGATTATGGACGCGCTGAAGCTAAAAATCTTATTGAAAGTCTCGGTGGTAAGACAGTTGATAGTGTGTCTAAAAATACGGACTTAGTTATTTATGGGGAAAAAGCAGGTTCGAAATTGGATAAAGCTAAAACTTTAGGCATTTCGGTAATGTCTGAAGACGAGTTTATAAATATTATCAAGGAGTATATTAATGAATAAAATTATTGTAAAAGGTGCTAGAGAGAATAATTTAAAAAACATTGATATCGAGTTGCCAAAAAATAAATTAATTGTAATGACAGGTTTATCAGGTTCTGGTAAATCAAGTCTTGCATTCGATACAATTTTTCAAGAGGGAGAACGCCGTTTTATTGAATCTCTTTCTCCCTATGCTCGTCAATTTTTAGGAGCGAAAGAAAAACCAGATGTAGATACAATCGAAGGGCTTTCTCCATCGATTTCTATTGATCAAAAATCAACTAATAAAAATCCGCGTTCAACAGTTGGAACTGTAACTGAGATTTATGATTTTTTCCGTGTTTTATTTGCAAGAATTGGAACACCTTATTGTCCAACTCACCATATTCCAATTCAAGGAGAAACTAAGGAACAAATGGTAAAAAAAGTGATGTCTTTACCAATTGGAGCTCGTGTTCAGATTCTATCTCCGGTAGTTCTTCATCAAAAAGGTGAACATAAAGCTACTTTTGAAAAATATCTTAAAGAAGGATTTGTTCGTGCTCGTGTTGATGGAGAGATTGTTGATTTAGATTCAGAAATTAAACTAGATAAGAATAAAATGCATGATATTGATATTGTAATTTCACGTTTCATAATGAAAGATGGGGTTAAGGAACGTGTAAGTGAAGGCTTAGAAAATGCATTACGATTCTCTGATGGTTTTGCTAAAGTTATTTATGACAATGAAGAGTTATTTTTATCAGAACATTATGCTTGTAAAGAGTGTGGCTTTACAATGCCAAAGATTGAACCACGCCTTTTTAGTTTCAATTCACCACTTGGTGCTTGTCCAGAATGTAATGGACTGGGGCATCGTCTAGAAGTTTCACCGGAGCTTGTTATTGAAGGTGATAAGAGTATTAATAGTGGTGCTATTTTACCATATAAAAATCAAGATAAAGAGAATTTAACTAATCTAGAACTTGAACAAACATGTAAATTCTATGATATTGATATGAATAAGAAATTTGTTGATTTAACAAAAAAACAAAAAGATATTATTCTATATGGCTCACCAGATAAAATTGATTTTAAATTGAAGTCTAACAGTGGTCGAATTCATGATAAAGTTGATTATTTTGAAGGAGTTATAACTAATTTCCGTAGACGTTATTTAGAGACAAACTCTGATTGGATTCGTGAATGGATTGAAGGATACATGGTTGAATGTGAATGTGAAACATGTCATGGTGCTCGTTTAAATAAGGCAGTATTATCTATCTTAATTGATGGAAAATCAATTGATGATTTATGTCAAATGTCAATTGAAGATTTATATGATTTTTTCACGAATTTAAAGCTTGACCGTGAGAAGATGCAAATTGGTAAGTTATGCATTAAAGAGATTACTTCCCGATTAAAATTCTTAATAAATGTAGGGCTTGAGTATTTAACATTATCACGTGGAGCTGATACATTATCCGGAGGAGAAGCTCAACGAATTCGATTAGCTACGCAAATTGGTTCGCAATTAACAGGAGTTTTATATGTCTTAGATGAACCATCAATTGGTCTTCATCAACGTGATAACCAACGATTAATAGATACAATGAAAATGATGCGTGATTTAGGTAATACATTAATTGTCGTTGAGCATGATAGTGATACAATGATTCAATCTGACTATTTAGTAGATATAGGACCAGGAGCTGGAATTCATGGAGGATATGTTGTGGCTGCGGGGACACCGGAAGAGGTTATGGCAAATGACAATAGTATTACTGGAAAATATCTATCAGGTAAAATGAAAATTAACTTACCGGAAAAAAGATTTAAAGGAAATGGAAAGTTTTTGACAGTTGTTAAAGCTACAGAACATAACTTAAAAGATGTTACTGTTAAAATTCCATTAGGAGAATTAGTTTTAGTTACTGGAGTATCTGGTTCAGGTAAATCAACACTGGTAAACGAAGTTTTATATAAGAATTTATTTGTTCATTTATATAAAGCTAGAAAAGTATATCCAGGAAAATGTAAAGCAATTAAAGGTCTAGAGAATATTGATCGCGTTATTCAAATTTCTCAAACACCAATTGGAAGAACACCGCGCTCTAATCCGGCTACATATACAGGAGTATTTGATGATATTCGTGAATTATTTGCTTTAACTACAACTGCTAAAATGCGTGGATATGATAAAGGACGTTTCTCTTTTAATATTAAAGGTGGACGTTGTGAATCATGTGGTGGAGATGGTGTAAAGAGAATTACCATGCAATTCTTACCAGATGTTTATGTAGCATGTGAGGCTTGTGAAGGAAAACGTTATAATCAAGAAACGTTAGAATGTACATTTAAAGATAAGACAATTGCGGATGTCTTAGATATGACAGTAGAGGATGCGTATGAATTTTTTGAAAGTATGCCTAAGATTCGTTCTAAACTTCAAACTATGTTAGATGTAGGTTTGGGATATATTAAACTAGGCCAATCATCTACTACCCTATCAGGAGGAGAAGCGCAACGTGTTAAGTTAGCAGCCGAGTTGCACTCTAAAATTACTGATAAAACTTTATATATTATGGACGAACCAACAACAGGATTACATATTGATGATATTAATCGCTTAATGAAGGTTATTATGAAAATGCGTGATCAAGGAGCTTCAATTTTAATTATTGAACATAATTTAGATGTTATAAAATTAGCTGATCATATTATAGATTTAGGACCTGAAGGTGGATATCGTGGTGGTAATATAATTTTTGAAGGTACTCCAGAAGAGCTAATAAAATGTGAAAAATCTTGGACTGGAAAATATTTACGAGATTATATAAAATAATAAAAATAAAGGCTTGAAATCAACCATAAAGTTTGTTAATTTCTAGCCTTTTTTTAATACAAGAACGATTTTTAAAAGAATAAACTTTCCAATAATTTTTGCTAGTAACAAACAATTAAGTTAATAATTATTGATGTTTTAAGGCTTTAATATAAAGCTAATTTAATTAAGAATAACTGACCTTTAAATATTTTTTTGAATATATTAAAATAAATATTAAGTTAAATAATAAAAAGTATGGTATAATCAATTAAAAGTAACTAAAGAAGGTTTTAAAATGAAACAAAAAGATAACGATCATAGCAATGATGAAGAATATGAATTTAAAGAAGTTGAAAAAATACTTAAGCAAATAACAACCCCTAAAAATACATACCGAAATAAGTTAAAACATTTAGGAATTAAAATTGTTATAAGTATATTGAGTATATTTTTAACAATTATTGTAATGACTCAATATTTAACATCAAGTACGATTAACAATATTGTTTTTTTTATAACCTATGGCTTAATTGATTCTTTATTTATCTTTTTTGTGACTATCTTTATTAAATCTAAGATTAGAAGAATATATGCAAGAATGATAATATTAGGCTTATCTATCATTTTTACACTTGCTTTTAGTAATTTATATTTATATATTCACTTTCAAAGTAAGCTATCAATTATTGCTTTTTTTATAGTTTATTATCTATTTATGAGTTGCTTAAATCACTATGAAATGAAAAAAAGATTTAACTAGGAGGGATTTCTATGACATTAAAAGTTAGACGTTTAGTAAAAGATTTAAATTTAACGGTCTTATCTGGAGAAGAAGGATTTAATAGAGAATTAATTGATCAAAATGTACAACGCCCAGGTTTAGAATTCGCTGGTTTTTATGATTTTCTTGAACCCAATCGAGCATTATTAATTGGTAGTAAAGAATTATCATTTTTACTAAAACTGGATGATATTATTGCTAAAGATAGAATTCGCTATATCTTTCAAAAAAACCCACCATGTATAATCTGCTCTACTAATGTTAATTTACCAGATTATTTTATAGAATTTGGTAATGAGTATAAGATTGCTGTTTTAAAGTCAGATTTAAGAACAACAGCGCTATCTTCTAAATTATATAATTACTTGCAAGATCATTTAGCCCAAAGAGAAACAATTCATGGTGTATTAATGGATATCAATGGAATGGGTACTTTAATTATTGGAAAAAGTGGAATTGGTAAATCTGAAGCAGCGCTTGAATTAGTTCGTCGAGGTCATCAATTAATTTCTGACGACCGTGTTGATGTTTTTGAAAAAGAAGCTGGTACCTTAATAGGAGTATGTCCAAAAATTTTACAAGGTTATATAGAAATCAGAGGAATTGGTATTGTTAATATTATTGACATGTTCGGTATTGGCGTTTTCCGTGAAAATAAAAAAATTCGTCTTGTGGTTGAATTAGAAAAATGGGAACCTGATAAATACTATGATCGTTTAGGTATCGAGACACATAAAACTAAGATTTTTAATACAGAACTTCCTAAAGTTTTAATTCCGGTTTTACCAGGAAGAAACATTGCCAGTTTGATAGAAAGTGCTGCTTTAAATGAAAAATTAAAATATTTAGGCACAAACTCGGCGTTAGAATTTACACAAGCTGTAAACCATTTAGCAAGTGGTGAAGGAGAAGATGAATAATGTTTTTATTTGACGCAGGTTTGGATATTTTTGGAATTCGTCTATATGCAATTTGCATTTTAATTGGAATATTACTTGCTGTTTATATGGGAATTAAAGAGGGGAAAAAGCTTGGTATTTATTCAGATGATATTTACTGGGGAGTTATTATCATTGTACCAATTTCAATTATCGGTGCTAGATTGTGGTATGTCTTATTTAACTTAGATCAAGAGTGGTCTTTTGCTGATATTATTGGGTTAAATGGTGGTCTTGCAGGTCTTGCTATTCAGGGTGGTGTTATAGCAGCTATTATTTCAGTTGTAATATTTGCTAAAATTAAAAAAATTTCTTTGTATAGAATTTTTGATATATTAGCTCCGGGATTCTTAATTGGACAAATATGTGGTCGCTGGGGTAACTTCTTTAACAAAGAACTATATGGTCCTATTGTTCAAAATGTTGATGCATTTAAAATGATACTTCCACGTTTTATTACAGATAATATGTATATTGCAGGCGCATATCGTCATCCGACTTTTTTATATGAAAGTTCACTTAATCTCATTGGATTAATAGTAATTTTATTACTGCGTAAATTTTATAAAAAATATCGTTCAGGTGATTCGTTAGGCATTTATTTAATTTGGTATGGAGTTGTTAGAATTTTTACTGAAAGTTTACGTGCTAACTCGGGTGCTAATGAAGTTTTAATGTTAGGACCAATTAAAGTATCAATTTTAATCTCAGTATTATTTATTATTAGTGGAGCATTATTTTTAGTTTTAAAGCGTAGGTTTGGGCCTAATATTTATTACCAAGATATTATATTAGAAGTAAGCAAAGCTAAAATTGATACAATTCTATTTGATCTAGATGGAACTTTATTGGATACACAACCATTAATTACAAATTCATTTCGTTATACTTTTGCGCATTTTTATCCAGATATGTATTTAACAGAGGATGATTTTAATCGATTTAATGGTCCAACATTAAAAGAAACATTTAGCAATTATACTAATGATGAAAATAAAATCAAAGAAATGATTAAATATTATCAGGAATTTAATTTAAGTAATCATAATAAAGAATTGGTTAAACCTTTTTCTGGATGCAAAGATGTATTAAAACATCTTTCAAAGGCAGGATATAAGTTAGGAGTCGTATCTTCAAAGGCTCGCAATGCGGTTATGAAGGGATTAGATTTATATGATTTAACTCCATATTTTGATGTAATTATTTGTGGTGATGAAGTTTCTAAAAATAAACCAGATCCAGAGGGAATTTTAAAAGCGATTGATATTTTAAAACCAGAAGCTAACGTTTTATATATCGGCGATAATAAAAGCGATATATTAGCCGGACAAAACGCTAATGTTAAGACATGTAGTGTCATGTATTCACCAAAGTTTACTGAATGTGAAGAATTAAATCCAACATATTGCATAAGAGATTTATCTGGTCTATATAAAATCTTAGATGAATAAGATATATAGGCGATAAAATGAAAATAAATTTAATTACACAAGGATATAAGTATAATCATATCTTAACTGGTGATATTTTAATAGATGCACGATGTTTAGTTAATCCATATTATGAAGATAACTTGCGCAGTAAAACTGGTTTAGATAAAAAAGTTAAAGAGTATATTTTAAAAGATAGTTATACCCAAAAATATTTAGAAGACCTTAAACGATATTTAGAAACGTATCTTGTTGGTAGAGCAAAAAAAAGTAGCGAAGTAACAATCCTAATTATGTGTACAGGTGGTCGTCATCGCAGTGTTTTTTTAGCTGAAGAACTACGACAATTTCTAAGTAAAAAGTATGAAGTTGAAATAAAGCATGTTGATATTTATGCTTAAACAAGTTCTCGTTTTTGGTGGAGGAAGTGGCCTTTCAAATCTGATTTCAGGTTTGAGGCTTTTTCCATTTAATCTTAAAGCTGTTGTTTGTGTGTCTGATAATGGTGGTTCAACTGGATTAATTAGAAATAAGATGGAAATACCTGCATTCGGAGATTTAAGAAAAGTGTTTTCGGCTTTTAATGAGCAACTATCTCCTATTTTAGAAAAACGTTATTCACATCCGTTATTTAAAAATCATCCTCTTGGGAATTTAATAATGTTATCACTATATGAAAAAAATAATAATAGTTTTGAAAAGACAATTAGTGAATATGCAAAACTAGTTCAAGTAAGGGATCAAGTCTATGTTCCTACTTTTTCCTCAGTTAATTTAAAAGCGCTATATAAAAACAATTGCATATATGGTGAAGAAGAAATTCACAATACATTGGGAGAAATTATTGGGCTTGAAAATTATCCACAATCAGATGTGAATGAGCAGGTTTTAAAATTAATTCAAAACAGTGACATAATCATTTTCAGTCCAGGCAGTCTATATACATCTACTTTGGCCTCAGTGGCTTATCCACAAATTATTAAAGCTTTAGGAACAACTAAAGCTTCAATTGTATATATCACTAATTTGTTTACAGAATTATATGAGACTAATCGTTTCAGTTTAAATAAACATATTGAAGCCTTTTTAAAAATGAAAATTCAACTTGATTATGTTATTGTAAATGATGAAAAGATTCCGATAAGTTATTTAAAAAGTAAGATGTTAGAAAGTGTAGCTTGTGATAAAATAGAAATACCAGGAATTAAGTATATATATGGTAACTATCTAAATTTAGATACAAATAATATTAAACATGACTTTCAAAAAATTGGAGAAGAAATACTTAAAATTTTAGCTGAAAATTAAAACAATTTTAAGTATATATTAATAATTTACGTATTGTAAAAAATTAAATAATCATGTGGATTTAAATTATAAAAGAAAGGAGTATGCCAAAATTAAAAATGGTGTAAAACTTGAGCATATAAGATAATTAAAATCAAAATAATATTTTTAATATTCGCTTTATGCAAGTTTAAATCAAAAAATACTCAATTATAAATTTTGGTAACGATAGAATGTCATTTTCAACATATTGTAAAGATGAAGCTAGTAAAATTAAATTAGAATACGGACATTGTAAAATGGCACTACTTGAGGCATTATTGCGAGAAAACTCTGAAATTATTCGCCGTAATAATAGATTTATTATTAGCTTTGAAACAACCGTAACCATGGCTACAACTCTTTTTTGTACATTAATTAAAGAATTATATCATAAAGAATTATCAATTATTACTAAAGAAACAAATCGATTTGGGAAACAAAAAAGTTTTATTGTTGAAGTAGATGATGCTGGTATGATAATTGACGATTTAGGACTTTTATATGCGGAAAGTCCTAATCATAAAGATTATGAATCTCGTGAGTGTTGTATAAAATCATATTTACGAGGTTCTTTTATTGCTAGAGGTTTTGTAAATGATCCTACTAAGAGTGATTATCATTTGGAAATTTCATTATCAGATGATACAGAATCAATTTATGTTTTACGATTAATAAATAATTTTGATTTAAATGCGAAACTGATCAAACGACGTAATAATTTTGTTATATATATTAAAGAAGTTGAAAAAATTAAAGATTTTTTACGCATCATTGGAATCACCAATATGGTTTTTAAGTTTGAAGAAGTTCAAATTCAACGTGAATTTACCAATGACTTAAATCGAAAGGTTAATAGTGAAATAGCAAATGAAATGAAGACCCTTAGTGCTAGTAGACAACAATTAGCTTATATTCAATATTTAGAATATAATTATCCTTTAGAAAAGATGGATCCTAAAATTTTATTAATAATGAAAGTTAGAAAAGAAAATCCAGAAGCATCGTTTAAAGAATTAATTGAAATATTGAATAATGATTATCAAGAACCAATCACTAAATCTGGATTAAATCATCGATTCCGTAAAATAAAAGAATTAGCAGAAGAAATGAAACATAACAAAAATCAATAAAGAAAATAGAAATGCGAGCTCGCATTTCTACTTCGTTAGTCATCGTGTCTTTCGAAATGAAGAAAGAGTAAGATAAAGTTAAATAACGCACAAATACCTACGACTGAGTAGACAACGCGGGTTGCGATTGTATTTGACATTAAAACATAATCTACTAAGTTAAAATCAAATATTCCGATAATACCCCAGTTGATTCCACCGATGATGGTAAACACAAGGGCAATTTTTTGCAAAATGTTCATCTTAAAAACCTCCTAAGCTTATTTTTAGGAGTTTTTCTCTTTTCATACATAAAATTAAAATTTTGTTCATATTATTAATTGAAAATACGAGGTGGATTATGAAAAGAGTTGGAATTTTTTTATCATTAGTTTTAGTTTTTGTATTAAGTGGATGTATGAAAGGAACAAAGGAAGCGAAGGCTAAATCAGAATTTATTAATCAGATTGAAGAATCTTCGTCTTATGAATTAAAAGCAGATTTAGATGTGATTAAGAATACAAGTACAGTTAGCTTTGACATGGAGGTTTTATATCAAGCGCCAGCTTTATTTAAAGTTACATATACAAATAGCGCTAATAATTCGCGCCAAGTTTTATTAAAAAATACGGATGGTGTCTATGTTTTATCGCCTGAACTTAACAAAGAATTCAAATTTGAAAGTACATGGCCATTAAATTCTAGTCATATTTATATTTTAAATAAAATTGCAACCGATTTGAATGATGATGATACATCGACTATATCATCAGATGATAATCATTATGTTATTAAATCAAGTATTAGCCATAAAATAAGAAAAGATTTGGTTAGTCAAACAATTTATTTAAGCAAGAAAGATTATTCACTTTCAAAAATAACATTTGATACAGCTGAAAAATCTGTGATGACTTTAGTGGTCAATGAGTTAAATTTTAATGTGAACTTAAAAAGTGATGCATTCAATGTTAACGCTATTATGGATAGTGAAACATCTTTGATTGGTGAAGGTGATTTGACGATTATCAACGAAGTTTTATTTAAAGACATATTTGAAGGTGTAAGTCTGACTGCATCTAGTAAAACGGATGATTATACAATTTTAACGTATAGCGGTGCTAAAATGTATAATATTATTTATCAGGATGTGTATGTTACAGATGTTAGTACATCCACAAGAATTTATGATGATTTTGTAATGCTTGATGAGGGGTTAGGATTTGTTTCAAGCAATTCATTAACTTTCTATAAAGGGAATAAAGAATTTAAAATTATTTCAAGTAGTTTAGAATTAAGTGAAATGATTCAATTAGCAAATTCATTAGAAGTTAAGTAATTAAATATATTATTATTTATTATATTTCAATTTTAATTTTTCAAACGAAGATACTTAAAAAATAATTTGTAAAAAATGTCAATCGTAGCTTATTGAAAAAATATGGTTAATAATATATATTATATCGCCAAGTAATGAATAATCAAAATTAAAAGTTTCTTGCTAATTTAAGGTATTTCTATTATAATTAAAGAGAAAACTTTAAAGGAGCTGACTTTACTTTGGCTAGAAAAAACGTATTAAAAGTAGAAAAGAATAAGGGTTGGAAATTTTATACAATCATTTCATCAGTTGTTGCTGTTATAGCTGTAACGCTTGTGGGCGTACTTGTCTATTTATATATTAGTTCTAATACTGATACTTATCACAATTTATTTACTGATAAAGATCAATATGGAGCTGATTTGACTGATTATAAAATTAACTATAACGAAATTGATGATATTTTAAAAGATGGAGATACAGGAACAAATATTTTTATCTTCGCATATGATGAATCATTTTGGGATAAAAAAGCTTATGATGAATTAGATGAAGATAATCCAAATTTATCTACTTACATCAAAGCTAATAATGCAATTAAAGATTTTGTTAAAGCAATTGAAGAAAATCATAACAAATATGGTGCTTCAAATTCTCAATCAAAAAACATTGATAAGTATTGTGAGTTTTTCTTAATTAATACATCATTAACAGGAAATAATAGTATATTGACTGATGAAAAGTATGGTGGTTCATCTGATAGTTCATTGACTGTTCCAACTATCATTTATCTATATGGTGAAGATTATGAAGAAAAATCTAAGGATGAAAAATATACATTATCAGGTGGTCGTGGTAACTACTCAACATTTACTCAAGTTTTAACAGAAGCTAGAGAATATGTAGTCGAAATGAATCAGTAGAATAAGCTTAACATATTTTAAGCATATACCTATAGAAGGTCTTCACATAAAAGTGAGTGTACCAGCTATAGGTTTTTTTTGATTAAAATGATTAATGAGGTTATTTTTATTGAATAGATTAAGTTCAAAGTTAATCAAATTCAAAAAAAAGACTAGGAGTTTAAAATTAAATAAAACTTTAGGGACAAAAATTGTTCAAACTATGATAAAATATTTATAAATGTGAAAATGGAATGGAGAAATTACAATGGAAATTAATCAACAAATTATCGAAATACTAGCTAAGAATTTAGGTATTAAAGCAGAACAAGTCAACGTTGTATTAAAATTACTTAATGAGGGAGCAACTGTTCCTTTCATTGCTCGTTATCGTAAAGAGAAAACGGGAGCTTTAGATGAAGATGAAATTAGAGCAATTTTTAAAGAGTATGAGTACAAAGTTGAACTAGAGAAACGTAAAGAAACGGTAATTCGTTTGATTGATGAAAAAGGCCTTTTAACAGATGAATTAAGAAACAAGATTAGCGAATGCCAAAAACTAGTTGAAATTGAAGACTTATATTTACCATTTAAAGAAAAGAAGAAAACGAAAGCAACAGAAGCGATTCGATTAGGATTAAGCCCGTTAGCGGATGAGATGCTAAAATTATATTTAAAAAGCACTCGTGAAGAAGTTGCTAGTAAATATTTAAACGATGAAGTAAAAGATGTTGAATTTGCAATTACTAATGCTTGTTATATTATTGCAGAACGAATTGCTGATGATGCCCATTTTCGAAAAGCATTACGTGAATCTATGGAAAAATATGGTCATATTATTTCTAAGAAGAAAAAAGATGCTGTAGATGATGGTGAGCACTTTAATAATTATTACGACTATGATGAACCAATCCAAACCATAAAACCACACCGCATTTTAGCTATTAATCGTGGAGAAACTATGAAGATTCTTAACGTGTCAATCGCTTCTAATGATGATAAGAATTTACAATATATTAAAAAAGGAATTATTAGACGGCCTAATTCCATTTTTGAAGCGGATATTATTAAAGCTATTGAAGATAGTTACAAGCGTCTATTATATCCTTCAATTGAACGTGAAGTTAGAAATTCATTGACTGAAAAAGCTGAAGAACAAGCGATTGATATTTTTGCAATGAATGTGAAAAATTTATTGTTACAAGCGCCATTAAAAGATAAAACAGTTTTAGGTGTAGATCCAGCCTTTAGAACAGGTTGTAAATTAGCAGTTGTCAGCAAAACCGGTAAAGTTTTAGAAATTGGTGTAATCTATCCTAATGAAAGACAAAAAGGTGCTAGTGTTGATTTAAAACAAATAAAAGAGAGTGAAAAAAGAATTGTTGATTTAGTTCATAAATATAATGTTGATATCATTTCAATTGGAAATGGAACAGCCTCTCGTGAAACAGAAGCATTTATCAGTGATGTGATTAAGGAAAATAAATTAAACGTTAAATATGTAATTGTATCTGAAGCAGGTGCATCAGTTTATAGCGCTAGTCCAGTTGCACAAGAAGAATTTCCTGACTATCAAGTTGAACAACGAAGTGCAGTATCTATTGCCCGTCGTTTACAAGATCCATTAGCTGAATTAGTTAAAATTGAACCAAAAGCTATTGGAGTTGGACAATATCAACATGATGTTAGTCAGTCAAAGTTGAATGAGCAACTTGATTTTGTTGTAACAGAAGCTGTTAATAAAGTTGGTGTTAATGTTAATACGGCTTCTAAATCTTTACTTAGCTATGTATCTGGTTTATCAAAGACTATTGCGCAAAACATTGTAACCTATCGAGATAATGTCGGAGAATTTAAAAAACGCAGTGATTTGTTAGCTGTTTCTAAACTAGGACCAAAAACATATGAACAATCAATTGGATTTTTACGTATTATAGATGGTAATGAACCACTTGATAAAACATCTATTCACCCAGAAAGCTATGAAAAGGCATATGAACTTTTAAAATTATTGAATGCTAATGTAGAATTACTTGGAAGTAAAGAAATTGCTAACAAAATAGATAGTGCTAATAAGTCAGAACTCATGGAAAAAACAGGGTTAGATAAATATACATTAGATGATATTCTTGACTCTTTTAAATCGCCACTTCGTGATATTCGTGATACATGCGATAGTGTTGAATTAAGAAGTGATATTCGTCATTTTGAAGATTTGAAAATCGGTGACGAATTGACAGGAGTTGTTAGAAATGTTGTTGATTTTGGTTGTTTTGTTGACTGTGGCGTGAAACATGATGGTTTAGTTCATTTATCTAAGATGAGTCCTAATTATGTTAAGCATCCATCGGATTTGGTGAGTGTTGGTGAAAAGGTTAAGGTATATGTAATCGGAATTGATTTAGGACGTCATAAATTATCTCTATCGATGATTAAGGAATAATATAAAATCAATGCTATTACCAAGTTAAAAGAAATCTAAAATAATGATTATTTTAACTTGGTTTTTTTATTAATATAGTTAGAAATAAAAATGCTAATAATCGATAGTTAGTAATTACAAATTAATAACATTAATAATTAATACGATTTTTGCTAAGTATCTTTTTTCTAACTATGTATTTTTATAAAAAAAATCCATCCTTAATTTTAAGGATGGACTCTTATTTAAAACGAATGATAAATTCGTCTATTTCTTTGATGGCGGAGTAAAAGGGATTTGAACCCTTGCGCCAGTTTCCCGGCCTACGCCCTTAGCAGGGGCGCCTCTTCAGCCTCTTGAGTATTACTCCATTACTAAGCTTTTTCATTATAACTGATAAAGAAGCCTGTGTCAAGCTTAGTTTGAAAAAGTTTCCAATCATTCATTGCTTTTTATATTTTTAGAGGATATAATTATTTATATGATACGATTGAGGATGGTGGAAGAATGAAGGCGCTTATTTGTTATAATCCATATAGCGGCAAACAAAAAGTCGGTAAGAATTTAGAATATATTAAAGGACGGTTAAAAACTAAATATAATCAGATAGACGTCTATACAACCACTGGAGTTGGAAGTTTGACAGAACACTTGAAAAAAGTTGCGAATAGTTATGATTTCATTTTGGTTTCTGGTGGAGATGGAACTTTCAACGAAACAATTACGGGATTAATTCAAGGGGGCTCAAAAACTAAATTAGGTTATATTCCAGGCGGAACTTGTAATGATGTTGGAACAATGTTAGGTCTACCTAAAAACATAAAAAAGGCTATGAAACTGATGCTTGAGGAAACATCAGTTGGCATGGATATTTGTAAGGCTGATGAAAAATATTTTGCATATGTCTTTGGTGTGGGTAAGTTTATCGATATTAGTTATGTTACTCCTAGCCGTTTAAAACGTAAATTTGGTCGTATGGCATATTTCTATTATGGCATAAAAGAATTTGTGCAAGATATTAATATGCATGTTAAAATTAATACAAATATTACTGAAGTAGAAGGAGATTACTACGTTGTGTTAGGGCTAAATAGTAATCATGTTGCTGGTTTTAAAATTTTTAGAAAGAAAAAAATAAAATTAAATGATGGTCATTTTGATTTAACATTAATTCAAAAGAAAGGTGTTTCATGGCCTCGATTATTTCGCTTTATGATATTTGGTGATTTAGCTTTAAAATATGGGATCTCTACAATTACTACCAGTTCTGTAACTTTGCAGTTTAATGAGCCTATTGCGTGTAATACTGATGGAGAATTTGCTTTTAAAAAAAGTAATTGTCATATTGAAATATTAAAAGAAGCTATTAATATAGTTGTACCATCTAAAACTAAAAAAAAGTTATTTTAAACAACCATTTAGGTTGTTTTTTTCGTATGTTTTTGGGAAATATTACCAAACTAGTAGTAGGGAGGTTTTATTATCACAAAAATAGCTTTATTTTTCCTTATTTTTTTTAATAACTATATAATTTTAAATTATTATTTTGTACCCACTTTATATGAACAATATGGAACTTCCTTTATCTATTGCTATATTCTGATGTTAGTCATTTCTTTTCTTTTATACTTAATACTTCCTAAAGTTTTAGTCAAAAATTTTTTTAGAAGAGTAAGAAAAAATAAGATAAGTAAATATCTTATCACAATTTATCTATACTTATCGGTAATATTGTTAATTGTAATTACTTCACTTTCACTAGGATATAATTTTTATCAAAATTATCCACCTTTAATTTTTATTATTGCATTTATATTCGCTGGTTTTTTAATTTCAAAATTTAATTTAAATAATATTATTAATTCAAGTTTAATTTTTTTTCTTGGGTTAAGTATCTTTATTATTTATGCTGATTTATCACATTATTCATATTTTGATTTATCAGAAATATTATTAATAAAATTTGATAAAAGTATTTTTAAATCAATCTTCATTCTTTTGTTATTACCGCTAGATAATTATATCTTCGCAATATTAATCCCTAGAGTAAAAGGAAAAAAGATGAATATTATCTTATATGCCAATATTGCTTTTTTTATTTTATCTATATTTGAAGCAATATCCTTATCAATGTTATTTGGCAATTCTATGAGAGGTTTTAAAGGAATGGGATATCTCTTGTATAATTTAAAACCTAATTTTTTTATCCTTGAAAACTTTGACTTTTTATACATTTATGCTCTTACTTTATGTGCCATAATTAAGATTATTTTTAGTATTAAAACAGTTGAAAAATTACACTATGAAAAAAACTCTAAGTTTAAATATCTAAGTTTAATTATTTTGCTCATAGGATCGTATATTTTGAATGCTAATTGGTCCTTTTTTATTAATTATATTTCATTATATATTTATTTAATAATTATAGTATTGATAATTTTTATTTTTATAGTTTGGAGGTTTGGACGTGATACAGATTAAAGAAATAACCGAGGCATTAAAGAACAATAAGGATGTAACGGTTGCTAAAACTGATTTGCCATATTATTTTGCTTATCAAAATGATTCATGTGATATTAGACTATTTAATCGTGATTTTTTACCAGTTGTAAAAGAAAACAACGGAAGAAAAAAACTATCAGATGTTTTTGTTGGTGTATGCAAGATCTTAGAAAATGAAACTAAGGATAGTATTTTAGAACTTCTGTTTATGGGAATGCTTATTATTTACGATGAAACATTTAAAATTTATTATTTTTTCGATTTAATTAATAAACCATCTAGGAGCGTTTCTGATAGTATTTCTGAACCAGATGCAATTACAGGACCGCGTGATGGGTTCGTAGAATCTATTAAAATTAATATTGTTTTAATAAGAAATAGGATTAAAGACCCAACGATGCAGATTGAAGAGTTATATATAGGTAGAATTAGTAAAACAAGAGTAAATATATTGTGGATGAAAAATATTACGAATAAATCATATGTCAATCAAACTAAAGAAATTTTGAGTAAAATTGATGTAGATGGTGTTTATTCAACTCAAGATATAACTTCATATTTTCAAAAAGATGCAATTATGCCTAGATACTTATATTTAGGATCAGCAGATTTAGTTGCTAGAAATTTAACAAATGGTGAAGTTGTTATTTTAGTGGATGGAATTCCAAATATCATTTGCATACCAAATACAATATCAAGTTTTTTAAGATTGAGATTAGAACAAGTTAATTTAAAACCATATGCTTTAATACTAAGAGTTTTTGTAATGATGTCATATTTTTTAGCTACTGCTTTTTTAGGTATCTTGTTAAGTTTTGTAACATATCAATCAGATTCTTTATCCTTACTTTTAATATCAACATTCAAAGTTACTCAAAAAGGTGTTTTTATTCCGGTTTATATGGAAATAATGTTAGTTCTCTTTCTTTTTGAATTGTACTACATTGTCTCCTTTAAATCACCTAAACTAACTCTTTCATCAATGGTTGTTTTAGTAGGTGGAATTATTATTGGGCAAAATACAGTTTTATCAGGAATGGTCGGTGTTATTATAATTACGCTAGTAGCCCTATCGTTTTTAGCTTCATTTACTATTTCATCAAATGTGACATTTGTAATGAGTATTTCTTTAATAAGAATTTTCCTTTTAGTATCATCTTTGTTTTTAGGTTTTTTTGGACTTACTTTAGCAAGTATTTATTTAGTCATTAGAATTAGTAGTGAAACAACATATAAGGTTGATTTTTTATATCCATTTATTCCATGGAGTATAAAAGGAATAAAAAAACACTTTATGTTTGAATCAAATGAAAAATTAAAAACTCGTCCAGAAGAATTACATGTTAATAATAGGAGAAAAAAACGATGAGACGCATTATATGGATGTTATTTATTATTTTTTCCGTTATTTTTATCGGAAAGACAATCTTGATTAGTCACCGTCTTTATATTTCAAGTATATATTTTGATAAAAAAGAAGAATTTGAATTAGTATTTTTCTCTCCAAGTGCTTTGAGTGTAGGTAAAAGTGAATCTAGTGGAGATGAAAAGAATACAGTTATATCTATGAATGGTGAAACACTTGAAGATGTGTTTAATAAAATTGAAATGTCAACTGATTTTGAAATTAATTATCGTCATGTTGTAAGTGTAATTTTTAGTCCTAATTTTTTAAAAATGGAAAATTTAAATGAGTTTGTTACTTTTATTGCAGAAAGTGAATATATTGATTTTAATTTCTACATATTTTCAACCAAAGATAGCAAAGATGATATTTTTTCGTTTAAAAATCCAGACTCTACATCAACTTATTATTCTATTTTAAATGTGACAAGAGATAGTGAATATTTATTTAATTATATTGCTCCACTTAATTTTGTCCGTTTTTTAAGACTCTATAGTAAAAAAGAGTTCTTATTAAAAATACCAGAAGTTACAATTGAAGAAAAATATACAATTGGTGATGAGAAAACCAAGAATCTAAAATTAAGTGGTGTTGCAGTTGTAAAAAAAGATATGTATAAAACATACTCCGTTGAAGAAGATGTTCACTTACTTTTTTTAAATAGCTTTGATCAAGCTAAATATTATCTAAGTGAAATACCAATTACAGTTAATGAAGTAAATGTTAAAACAAAGAAAAAAGATAAACTGTATTTAAATATTGATGTATCTTATAAAGCTTTATTTAGTTTTGTTAAAAGTGAAGATGTAAAGACATATATTGAAGATGGAGTCAAAAAAACTTTAGATAAATTGTATTCAGATGGGATGGATTATCTAAGAATTAATGATATTAATGAAAAATATAATAAACAATACAGCATTAATGATGTTAATTTAAATATTAATGTAAATCATAATTGATTTTTAAAAATATATGAATTAAGTTTTAACTAATACTATCTAAGTATGGTATAGAATAATAAAAAAAGTTGATACATTTTGTATCAACTTTAATATTCATCATGGCAGGGGCAACAGGATTCGAACCCGTACGGACGGTTTTGGAGACCGGTATGCTACCGTTGACATCATGCCCCTATACATTGCTTTTTGAGTATAGCACATTTAAAATTTAAAATCAAGAAAATTTTTAAAAATTATTAGCATCAAAATGTTTGTAAAGAGTAAGGTATATTTAACAATATGCATAAATAAAGAAAGCATATATTATAACATAATAAAGTAAAATAATCTAAAATGATTTTAAGTTCTAAGTAACCATTATTTTGAAAATTTAACCGATTATAGTATATTTATAAAATTTAAAATTATATTTAACTTTCATTTTAAATTTGTATGAATAAATTATTAAAATATTAGATTTTACTAATATAGATAAGATAGATTAATACATTTTTGAATTAGGATAGCATAAATAATTAAACTTTTTAATGATGAAAACTAAATCTAAATAAATGATTTGTTTTAATAAAAATTAGATTTATTTAAAAAAAATAAGAAAAAAGAAATTTATAAAAATGTTTTCATTGTGCTAGTTTTTTTGACAAAATTTGCTTTTTTGTTATATAATTAATAATGATAAGAGATATCAGAAGGAGTGGTAGAAATGATTTTTTTAGCCTTTAATTATATGAATTATTTAGTATATATTCCAACAATTCTATTTATATTGGGTGTAGTTGGTGCTGCGATAACTGGATTTCGCCGTGGGTTGCGTAAATCCATCATTCTGCTAATTAATATGTTTATTGCCTTAGGTGTTTCTTTTTTAATTTTCTATTTAATATTTGGAAAAGATTTTAATCATGTGTCGGTTCAATATACCAATTTAATTTTAGGAAATTTTAATACAAGTTTAGGGAAATTATTGAATACAGCTGATTATAATAGTTTAAATGAATATATGACAGAATTTATGGCAACTACTTTACCAACAAGTTTTTATACTAGTGCTTCGTTAGGTACTATTGTTGGTGCATTAATGGCCGTTGCGGAGTTTGCGGTTAGAATTGTAATGTTAGTAGTTATTTTAGTTCTATATTTTATAATTAAGTTCATTTTATACATAGTATATTTGATTTTCTTCAAACAAAAACGCCATCAAAAAAAGAAAGAAGCTATTAAAAATAACTACAAGAAGCATCGATTACTTGGAATGGGAATTGGAACATTTAGAGGGTTAGTAGTTTCTATTTTAGTATTTAGTTTTGTTGGCTCACTTTTCTTTGTATTATCTGGTGGTAAATATAGTGATTCAAAAGAAGAAGTTATTATCAATGTAGATGATAAAACTTACGATATAACAGAATATTATGATATCATAAATAGATATGGTACTGTAGGAATTGGTAAGATTCTGGAATCAGTTAAAACAAGTGAAAATGTACCAGTATATCTTTTGATATCAGATTATTTATTAAAGGGTAATAATGTTGGAGATGTTCCCGAAGGAATTGATGGGAGCTCATTTTATGGACGAAAAGAGTTAGCTCCAATGGTGGGATTAATTAAAGATTTAGCAATTGAAGCATTCCGTTATGGTGCCAATGTTAGCCAATTGAATAATCCAAATTACTTAATTGAATTATTGTCTGTAAAAAAAGACGGAGTAGTATTTGCTGATAAAGTTGATGAAATAATTAGTAGTCATAATTTTGGTACTTATACACTATACTTGGCACAATGTTTTGTAAAATCATATGCTGATGCGGCTATTGAACAAGGTTCGGAAAATTTCCAAACTAAAATTATTTCAACTGTTTTTTCAGGAGAGAATAAAATTAATCCAAATGAAATTATCACAAATAATAATGTACAATTAATATTTGACATGTTAATTGTAGTAGCAAAAAATTATGATGTTTTATCAACTATATCAATTAAACCAAGCGATACAACTGAAACATTAGCGTTAGGTATTAGACCATATAGTGGTGACAATGGTATGTTAAGTGATGAACAAGCTGAAGCTGTTGAAAATGTACTATTAGCTACAGAAGAAATGATCAATTCTTTTGATTTCATGAAAAATAATAAAGCAAATGCTTTATTATCTGACATTTCTATCCTTTGTATGAACGAATTTATGCCTGAATATTCACTAGATGGTATTGATAATAAAGCTGATACTTATTCGCTATATAACATCAAATGGACAAATAGTATTAGCAGTGTTTTTGATACAATTATCGATGTTGTTAATTATGTTAATAAGAATAACATTGTAGATACAAACGAATTAATTAGTTCATTACTAAAAGATTTAGAAAATACTAGTAGTGATGGTGCAAAACTACTTTATAATATAATTGATAATGCAGTACTTGGTGCATTTTTAAATGCACAGGGCTTAAAAGATATGATAAGCGAGAGTTTCTTTGATATAAATCTTCCACAAAATATAGCTTATGGTTCTTATTTTGAAGGAGATACATTAGTTAAAGGTGAAATTTCAAAATTGATTCAATCACTTTCAACTCAAGCATATCGTATTTATGAAATTTTTACTGATGAAACTACATCAAATACTGAAAAATTAGGAAAGATATTTGATAAGAATTACGGAATTACAGAAGTTATATCTAATACCTTAGATTATGCTAAACCAAATACTTATTCAAAGTTATTACATGCAATGATTTCAGATTTATTGTTTAATATTGAAAATGTTGGGATGACTGTTCAAATTTATGTTCCACAATCAGCTCGTTATAATGATTCTAATTTAGAAATGACATTAGTAGATTCTAAAGAATTAGTAGTGATGTTAGATTTAATTGGAGATATTGCTCCAAATATTTTCGTTGATAAAATTGATTATAGTAAACTTTTAACAAATGAAAATGTTGATAAAATGATGGAAAGTTCAATTTTGAAATCAACGCTTTCAATCACAGCTTATACTGAGATTGTTAAAATGCGTAATTATAAGGATTTAATTCCTTCAAGTTTAGCGCTTGATACTGATCAAAATATTGAAGTTAATCTAGATAAATGGGTTGGTAATGGTGAAATTAAAGGTGAATTAAATTATATTATTGATGCACTTACGGACGGAGATATGCTAAATCGTTTCTTCGCAAGTGAATCTTTATCTCCAAATGATTTAATAAATATCTTCTTAGATATGACTGAAGAAGCCGTTATTAGTGCAATGAGCTCAAATGTATTAAATATAATCGTCACTAGCGAATTACAAAATATTTCTTTAGGTGAAACTTCTATTGTTGTGCCAAAAGATGCAAAAATGGAAGAAGATTTAGAAGGAAAAGATCGTTTAAAACCAAGTGAAGTTGTAACATTATTAAACATTGTCAAAGATGAAAATGTAGGATTTAAAGATGTTATTAATGCACCAAGTGAAGAACAATCTTCATTAATGATTGAAAAAGTTTTGAATTTGGGAACTGAAGCCAAACAAAACATTGTAAATTCAAATATACTAAATGCTACGATTACTTCTTATTTAGAAAATATTTCTATTCCAAGTTCTGGTAAAGAATATGGCATTATTGTACCTAAGATTGCAACTATACCTGGTAAAGATGCATCAATGTTAACGTATGATGAATTTAGCCATGCCTTAGATACAGTTAGATTAATTTTAAATGGAAAAACAGATTTTACTCAAATTAAATTAAGTCGTATTTTAGATGAAGATGTTATTCAATCTATTTCTTCAAGTAGTGTTCTTTCAGCTACAATTATCAATCTATTAATTGATATGTTAAACAGTTCAACTAATGAAAATATCAATAAAAATTTTGCAATACCACAAGCATATCAGGTTTCTAAAGATGAATTAATTAATAATTATGATTTAACACGTTGGGTTGAAAATAACGAGCTCTTTAATTTGCTTAATTCTATTAAATTATTAGGAGTTACATTTACAGATACAAATGATTTCATATTTGATGAAGCAGAAATGTTGAAGGTTGCTATTAATGCTAGTGATGAAAATTCTAGATTAATGCAAATCTTAACATCAGAAATTTTATATTCTTCTTTATCAAAATCGATTTCTAATATTGGTGTACTAGATGTAATTAACCAAGTGCAAACTAATTTATATGAAGGTACTGATTTAGAACCGCAAATAGTAATAAAAAAAGATGAAGTTGTTAATTTATTTGCAGGTGTTGAATTGATTATTGGTGCTGATGAATTAACAGCTGGTGTTAAATTTAATGAACTTTCAGGCTTGTTGACGATTGAACGTATGGAACAAAGAGGATTATTAACTGCGCAAGCTTTGGATAAATTATTAGATTCAGTAATCGTAGAAACTAAGATTACAACCTTAATTGTTGAAACAGGTGCTAATACATTATGCATTACTGACGATTTATCATATACAACACTTGAAGATGAAAACTTCTTTAACTGGTTAAGTATTAATAAAATGGGTGAAGTTAAAGCAGATGAAGGTGAAACTAAAAAAATAATTAATGCATTAGATAAATTAGGTTTAATTACTGTTATTAGCCAACCAAATACTAAATTTAGTTTAGATAGTTTCATTAACTTAACTGATACTGAAATAGATTCGATTTTAGAATCTAATACAATTTATGCGACATTATTAAATTCATTTTATAATAACGATACAATCAGTAGTGTTTTAACAATTCCAAGTAATTATTCTAATATCCAAACATCAGATATTAAATCTAATCTTCGTTCTTTAAATATTGTTAAGGATAAAGAAATCTATAAGGTTATCCACGCTATTAAAGAATTAGGTATTAGTTTAGATAATCCAACAATTAATGTTAATTTAGTGTTAAGTTTAAATGATTCAGCAGTATCAAATCCAAGTATGACTAAAGTTGATGTTGTAGCAGAAAGTTCTATCATTTGGCTTACTCTTTCTGAAAATATCTTTGCTATGGGCGATTTAGCATTGCCACCAAAAGATGATATCACTGATATCGAACGTTCAGTATTAACTGATGGATTAGAAGAAAGATATATTTTATCTTCAGAAATTGCAAGTCTAGCTACTGCCTTAGAAACATTAGGAATGAAAGATGATATCAAGGATTTTGATATAAATACAATTCTAAGTCCAAACTTGGATATTACTAAATTATGTGATTCAATAATTATTTGGTTTAATTTATCAGATAAGATTAGTTCATTTAAAGCGTTAGAAATTCCAACGGTTATTAGAAGAACTATTTCATCAGCAGATGATGATACTGGTAGATATCTAGAAAAAGAAGAAATTCAAAATCTTCGTAATGCTCTATATTCACTAAACTTCACAGATTTTGAAAGATTTGATTTTAATAGTATTTTATCTAAAGGTAGTGATGAAAGATTATGGACATCTACAATTTTACGATACAATGCTACAAAAACAATTCTAGAAGAAGCTACAGTATTAAAAGTTTCAACTAGTGATGTGGATTTATTAAGTGGTCAGTATATTATAAAAACAAGTGTAATGATTGATTTTATGAAAGCAATTGAAGGATTAGGATTAACTAATATTGGTAATATCAATGTAGATTTTAACACAGTTATGGATAGTGTTGATGCATTGACTTCTAGTTCAATTCTAAGAAATACAATCTCATATGAGATGTTTAAAGCTTCACAAAATGCAAGCCTTCTAGATATAATTGAACTAAAATCAGTGAATGATGAGAAATTATATCAAATTAATAAGCAAGAGCTAATGAATTATTTTGAAGCTTCTAAGATTTTAGGATTAACTAGTTATTCATTTGATAAAGATGTTAATATTAAAGATAAAAATGCTGTGCTTGCTTTTACTAAGTCAAATATTTTACGTATAACTTATAGTTCTGTAATCTATTTTACAATATCTATTTATAATGCGGAAAATCCTGATAATCTAGTAACTCTAAGTACAGAACAACTAACAATTGTTTCATATAATAAGAATAATCAAAAATTAGAAACTAAAATTGATAGATTTGTTACTAATGAAACAGTTGTAGCATTTGCAAACACATTTTCAAATTAAAACAAAAAAACAGTCTAGGAAACTAGGCTGTTTTTTTATTATGTTAGGCGAATGCCTCACATAAAAACCGCCTGCTATGCAGGTGAGAATATAAGAGCGGTAGCGTT
>CALUYM010000005.1 GCA_944325035.1 uncultured Anaeroplasmataceae bacterium | reverse complement strand
TGTTTTCTTTTTTTCAGAATTGTTGTTGTAATAATTCGCTTGGCTTTTTTGTCATCTATGTTCAGTTTTCAAAGACCTAATTAGCTTTATAATTTAGCCTTGTTGATTATATCATTTTTAAATCAAATGTCAAGCACTTTTTTAAAAATAATAAGTGGTGGTCGGGGTTGGTTTCGAACCAACGAACCCTAAGGATCAGATTTACAGTCTGACGCGTTTAGCCTCTTCGCTACCCGACCATTTTTTATTTTTTCGCTCTCGTTGAGCGCCCTTATATTCTACAACAAGAAATCTAGAAAATCAAGCACTTTTTTTAATTTTTTTGTATTTTCTTACATATTTAAAAAAATATATAAAAAACATATTCATACCACCTAGTAAGAATATGTTTTTTCCCTCTATTTATGTTTTAATAGTTTTTCCACCTTATATTTAGGTAACATAATCACTCTTTTACAGCCAACACATTCCAATTTTAAGTCAGCTCCAGTACGAATAATTCTCCATTCATGTGAACCACACACATGTGGTTTTTTAAAAAATAAAACACTTCCCTCTTCGTACATTACTTTATCTCCTTTAATAACCACTCCATAATTTCTTGAATTTTTCCATCAGATACTTTAATTGTGATTTTATTTTTATCTCCAACAATTTTAATATTTCTATTATTCAATATTTTATTATAGATAACTCGTTCACTATTACGTTTAGTTTTTACTTCATTTTTTTTGTCATATTTTTTTGCTAACGCTTCAATATCCCGTACACTCAGTTCATCTGTTACGATTTTATAGGCTAATTCTTTAATTTTATCATCATCTTTTAATTTAGATAAAGCTCTAGCATGTCCAAAACTAAGTTTTCCTACTTTTAAAAGTCCTAAAACTTCAGATGGTAAATTTAATATCCCTATCATATTTGTGATATAGCTACGCGATTTACCCATTTTAGCAGCAACTTCAGTTTGATTATATCCTAATTCTTTCATCATTGATACATATGCAGTTGCTTCTTCAATTGGTGATAAATTTTCTCGTTGCAAATTCTCAATTAGTGCCAATTCAATCATCTTTGACTTTTCATAAGTTCTTAAAATGGCTGGAATTTTTTTCATTCCCAGCTTCAAAGAAGCACGATAACGTCTTTCACCAGCTATAATTATATAATGATTTCCAACTGGTTTAACAATAATCGGTTGAATAACACCGTGTTCTTTAATTGACGCAGCTAATTCATCAATTTTACTAACATCAAAAAAATCACGCGGTTGATACGGGTTAGGTTTAATTTGATCTAATTCAAGTTCAATAATTTCTTCATTATTAGATTCTTGAACATTTTCTTCTAATAATTCTCGTAGACTCTTAGCCATTATTCTTCACCAACTCTTTCGCTAATTCCTTATATTGCTTGGAAGCAGGCGAACGCGAGGCGAAAGCTATAACTGGCTTCCCATAACGAGGAGCAATTTGCGCCTTAACATTTGAATTAATAATTGTTTTAAACACTTTCTCGCCAAAGCACTCTTTTATTTCATTAACAACTTCCCAAGATGCAACAACACGTTTATCAAGCATTGTTAAAAGAATACCTTCAATATAGATATTTTTATTATTGAATTTTTTCTTTTTTTGAACAATTTTAATAGTGTTTAACAATTGAGTTAACCCATCAATCGCTAGAAACTGACATTGGACAGGAATTAAGCAACTATCCGCAGCATATAAACTATTAATAGTAATAATCCCTAAAGATGGTGGACAATCTAAAATAATATAATCATAATATGGCTTTACTTCTTGTAATTTTTGATCCAATAAAAATTCACGTTCAGGATTATCAATCGTTTTAATCTCTAATGTGGATAGCGCAATATTAGATACAACCATTTGGACTTTCGAATGTTGTGGTTGTTCAATCACATCTAAAATGGAAGTATCCGACGTTAAAACATCAAATATATTTTTCCCATCATAGCGTGTCATCGCTAAACTCAATGAAGCAGATGCTTGTGGATCAAGATCTATTAAAAGAACTTTTTTGTCCATACGGGCTAAAGCATCCGATAAATTAATAGAAGTAGTGGTTTTACCCACTCCTCCTTTTTGATTCGTAATTGCAATTACTTTACAACTCATAACTAACTCCTACATCAGTGGTGACTTTTTAATTTGAGCAAACGCCCTTGGATATTTATTAGGCGTTTTACCTACTTTTTTAATAACTAAAATTGTTCTTTGTCCCAAATCATTTGGTAAAGTCATCTTCACTTCTTTTTCTAACTTGCCTCCTAAAAGCGTAATGGCGCGTTTAGCTTCCTCATACTCTTCTTCACCATCTCCACCTTTCATAGCTACAAAATAGCCACCAATTCTAACAAGAGGTAGACATAATTCAGCTAAGATATTTAGTCGTGCAACTGCTCTTGCAGTGACTAAATCAAAAGTTTCACGATTTGTATTAGCATATTCTTCTGCTCTTTTATGATAAGCATGAACATTAGTTAGTCCTAATTTAGTAACTAATTCATTTAAAAAATTAATTCTTTTATTTAAAGCATCAATGATAGTAACATCTAAATTAGGAAAACAAATTGCATTTGGGATTGAAGGAAATCCTGCTCCCGCACCAACATCACAACATTTAACTGTTTTTGTTAAATCAAAGGCGGTTGATAATGTTAAAGAGTCATAAAAATGTTTTAAATAAACTCCTTCATAATCCGTAATTGCAGTTAAATTAACTTTTTCATTATATTCAACTAAGAATTTAAAATATATATCAAAATTCTCTTCCATCTTAACTGTTAAATCGATATTAAGTTTTTGAAGAAGTTCTTTAAAATTCATAATTATTTTCTCCTCAATGTTTCTACATAAACCGATAATACTGCTATATCTGCAGGATTAACTCCGGAGATACGTGAAGCTTGCCCAATTGTTTGAGGGCGAACTTGTTCAAGTTTTTCCCTAGCTTCTAAAGCAATATTATCAACCTTACTATAATCTATATTATCTGGGATTATTTTTAAATCCATCGCTCTTAATTTTTCAGCTTGTTGATTGGCTTTATTAATATATCCTGAATATTTAGCTTCAATTTCGACTTGTTCTAAAATTTCATCTGCAATATCTAAATTAAGTAAATACTTAATATCATTATAAGATATTTCTGGACGTTTTAAAAGCTCATAGGATTTTACTGATTCAACAATCTTTGATGAACCAATTTTTTCTAAATAATTATTTGTTCTTTCGCCCAATAAAACATTAGTTGTCTTAAATAAATTTGTGGTAGTTTTAATATCTTCAATTTTCTTTATTAGTCGATTATGTTGTTCTTCTGAAATTAAACCAACTTGATAACCATATTCACGTAAACGTAAATCTGCGTTGTCATGTCTTAATAATAAACGATACTCTGCTCGACTTGTTAATAATCGATATGGCTCTTCAGTTCCTTTTGTAACTAGGTCATCGATTAAAACACCAATATAAGCTTCATCTCTTCTTAAAACTAATGGTTCACGACCTTGTAATTTTAAGCCAGCATTAATTCCAGCCATTAGACCCTGGCATGCAGCTTCTTCATATCCTGATGTTCCATTAATTTGTCCTGCACAATATAAATTTTCAACTAATTTAGTTTCTAGACTTGGCCATAAATTAAGTGGATTAATTGAATCATATTCTATCGCATAAGCATATTCAGCTATTTCACAATTTTCTAATCCCGGAATTAGCCGAATCATCTTATCTTGAACTTCAACCGGCATTGATGTTGAAAAACCTTGAACATAAATTTGATCCCATTCTAAACTTTCTGGTTCTAAAAAAATTTGATGACGTTCTTTGTCAGCAAAACGAACCACTTTTGTTTCAATCGAAGGACAATAACGTGGACCTACGCCTTCTAAAATTCCCCCATACATAGCACTATCATCTAAATGATTCATAATAATTTCATGAATTTCTTTATTTGTATATGTTAAATGACAAGGAACACTCACTTTTTGAATTTGTTCATATCCATCATCAAACGAAAAACGATAAGGATATGTATCACCTGGTTCTAGACTTGATTTCGTAAAATCAATGGTAGATGCTTTAATCCGTGGTGGAGTTCCTGTTTTTAAACGACGAACATCAAATCCTAAATCTGCTAATTGTTTAGAGATTCCAAAACTCGTTGCTTGTCCTTCTGGACCAGAATTAGTAATAACATGGCCTCGGAATATCTTACTATTTAGATACGTTCCAGTTGTTAAAATAACAATCTTAGATAAGATTTCTTCTCCATTTGGCATCTTAATTCCATAAACCGTATTATTGTTTATTAAAAGAGTTTCAACATATCCTTCTTTTAACGTTAAATTTTCAGTTGATTCCAAGTGTTTACGCATTTGCTTTGAATATAAAACTTTATCATCTTGGCTACGTAACGCCCTAACCGCCGGACCTTTTGAAGAGTTTAACATCTTCATTTGGATTTGACATAAGTCAGCGTTTTTCCCTTGATATCCTCCTAAAGCATCAATTTCTCTAACCACAATGCCTTTTGCAGGTCCTCCAATTGATGGATTACATGGCATTGAACCCAATTTATCTAAGTTTCCCGAAATTAGAAGTGTATTAAATTTTCTTTTAGCTAACGAAAGGGCAGCTTCACATCCTGCGTGGCCGCCACCAACTACTATTACATCAAACATCATATCATATCCTTTTGCAGTTATAAATTTTAACATTAAATAAATTATATGTAAAGTAAACCAGCTTATCTAAAAAAATAAAAACCTTTAATATCTTACTATATATCTCAAAAATATTAAAGGTTTTTATTATTAAAATTATTTATAGATGTAAAACTCGTTCCTTAATCTCTTGAGTTCGACCTTGATTCCAAAATTGAGTTCCAATATACCCGCAAGTTCGACGTGCAACATTCATCTTAGTTTGATCACGATTCTTACAATTAGGACATTCCCAAATTAATTTATTATTTTTATCAGTAATGATTTGAATTTCGCCAGTATATCCGCAACATTGGCAATAATCTGATTTAGTATTAAGTTCTGCATACATAATGTTATTGTAAATAAATTTAATTACTGATAAGACTGCTTCAATATTGTTTTGCATGTTAGGAACTTCAATGTATGAAATAGCTCCACCCGATGATAGAGATTGAAAAGTACTTTCAAGTTTTAACTTATCAAATGCATTAATCGGTTCA
Organism: uncultured Anaeroplasmataceae bacterium; assembly: GCA_944325035.1. Classification (GTDB taxonomy): domain Bacteria; phylum Bacillota_I; class Bacilli_A; order Acholeplasmatales; family Anaeroplasmataceae; genus CAG-307. Next base: position 139,268 of record CALUYM010000005.1, on the reverse strand, counting down.
GTTACATGAACATGATAGCTATTCGTTATATAGTTTTTGTCAGTTACACCTGGAATAATTCCAAAACGTTTTTGTAAACATTTAGCAAATTTATAAGTTGTACTTTCAAGCGGTGTACCATAAATAGAATAAGCGATATTTTCTACCTTTTTCCACTCTTCACACTTCTTATTCATGTATTTCATAATTTCTAGACCTAATTCTTGTCCTGCTTGTTCTGTTAACTTTTTACCAATTAATTTATATACACTTTCCCATAATCCAGCATATCCTAATGAAATCGAGGAATATCCACCATATAATAATTTATCTATCTTTTCACCTGGTTTTAAACGAGCTAAAGCACCATGTTGCCACAAAATCGGTGCTACATCAGATGGTGTACCACAAAGACGATCATGACGACATCTTAAAGCTTTATGACATAACTCTAAACGCTCATCAAACACCTTCCAAAAGTCATTTAGATCTTGAGCACTACATGCCACATCAACTAAATTGATTGTAACTACGCCTTGATTAAAACGGCCATAATACTTAGGTTTTCCATTTTCATCATACCACGGATTTAATGCACTTCTACATCCCATAACTGGAAAGCAACTTCCTTCTTTTAGTTGTTTCATGATTTTTTCACTAATATAATCTGGAACTAGACGTTTAGCTGTACATTTAGCAGCCAATTCAGTTAAATAATAATACTTACTTCCTTCTTTAATATTATCTTCTTCTAACACATAGATAATTTTAGGAAAAGCTGGTGTAATCCATATCCCCTGTTCATTTTTAATCCCACGAGTTCTTTGAATTAAAGTTTCTTCAATAATTAAAGCTAAATCATCTTTTTCACGTTCATTTTTAGCTTCATTTAGGTATAAGAACTCTGTAATAAATGGAGCTTGTCCATTCGTTGTCATAAGAGTTACTACTTGATATTGAATGGTTTGAATACCTTTCGTAATTTCCTTATGAAGACGTTTTTCTACAATTTCTTTGATTTTATTCTCAGCATTTGTTATTCCCAGTGTTTCAAATTCTTCTAAAACATCCTTATAAATTTTTTTACGTGAAATATCTACAAATGGGGCCAAATGTGCTAAAGATATTGATTGTCCTCCGTATTGACTAGAAGCAACTTGGGCAATAATTTGAGTAGCGATATTACAAGCTGTTGAAAAAGAATGTGGTTTTTCAATCATGGTTCCAGAAATAACTGTACCATTTTGTAACATATCTTCCAGATTGACTAAATCACAATTATGCATGTGCTGTGCATAATAGTCACTATCATGAAAGTGAAGTAAACCATTTTCATGAGCTTCAATTACATCTTCTGGCAATAGAAAACGTTTCGTAATATCCTTTGAAACTTCTCCTGCCATATAATCGCGTTGAACACTATTAACTGTCGGATTTTTATTTGAGTTTTCTTGTTTTACTTCTTCATTTTGACCTTCAATTAAAGTTAAAATATGATCATCTGTTGTATTAGACTTACGAATTAATTCGCGTTTATAACGATATGTTATATAATTCTTACTAACTCGATATGATCCCATACGCATTATTTCTTCTTCTACAATATCCTGTATTTCTTCAACATTAACTGCACGGCCAAAATTATCACATTTTGATACAACTGATTTAACAATTTTTTCAATTTCATCATCTGTTAAGCATAATGTTAAATCTTTCACCGAATTGTTGGCTTTGATAATAGCTTGTCTAATTTTATTATCATCAAAATCAACTTCTTTTCCACTTCTTTTTATAACGTTCATTCCGTCACCCTCCCTTGTAATGTTATATCAAGTATAGTATAATTGGACAAAGAAAGGCGTTGTTTTTACAACGAATAAGGTTTTTTATGGATAATTTAGAATTAGCAAAAAACAGTATATTATTTAAAGATTTAGAACAACAAGATTTTAGAGCCTTACTTCATTGTCTTTCTATTCAAATAAAAAAATATAAACGTGGTGATGTTATCGAACATGAAGGAAATCCAGCTAAATTTGCATATCTTGTTTTAAAAGGAAAATGTAAAACAACTCATATCGATGTCGATGGAAGCTTAATTCCTGGTACAATATATATAAAAGATCAAATTTATGGTTTAGAATATATTCATTTTGCTAAAAGCAATTACGAAGAGGAATTGGTAGCTATTGAAGATTCAACTTTACTAATTATGAATTTATTTAGACTTCTAACTCCTTGTGAGAATAGATGCTTTCGCCACTATCATTTAATTTCAAAATGCTTAGATGAGTATTCACGTCTAATAACCAAATCCAAAGAAAGAATTACTGAGTTATCACAAGCTAAAATGAGAGATAAAATCCTAATATATTTGAAAAATAATATACCTTCTGCTAATCAATTTTACAAAATACCTTATAATAGACAAGAACTAGCTGATTATTTAGGGGTTGAACGGACTGCGTTATCTAGTCAACTCTCTAAATTAAAAAAAGAAGGTCTAATTGATTATAAAAGAAGTGAATTTATGTTAAAAAAATAATTTTTTTAAACAATTATTACTTAAAATAAAAAGAATTGAAAATAATAGCTTGAACTATTTTCAATTCTTTTTTTCTTGAAAATCAATTTATATAAATAGTATAGAAAATTATATATCTTTTTTTAAAAGAAAAATTAATAAAATTAGTTTATGATGTGTTACAAAACATCAAAGTTTGTAGGTTCAAATTCACCTTTAAAAAGTTCTTCTTCTACAATGCGACAAGCATCAATAACACAACCATTACAACTACGAATACATTTGTGAGTATTTATCCCCTTAATTTCACTACAAATTACCGACGTGTTTTTTTTAGCAAATATTTCCATTAATTCTTTTGTTTTTTTATAAGTTTCTTGTTTTGACTTAGGATTTTCTAAATTATTATCACTGTATTTTAAACCTGCTAAAAATACAATTCCTAAAACAGCACCACATGTATTCATATTACCAGCAATACCTAATCCAAAAGCCTCAGAAGCACGAAAAGCATCACTAATATTCATTCCTAATAAATCACAATAAGTACAAGTGACTGCTTGGCAACAATTATATCCTTTTTCTCTTAATTCAATTACAGACTCTAAACGACTTTTTAACATTTTTTACTCCATTTATAACAAAAGAGAGTTTCCTCTCCTTTATTATTTTATGTTTTTATACACTTCTACTAAGTTTTCTTTTGTAAATCCAAAATATGAATGAATATGTTTAATCGGAGCTGATACACCGAAACGATCAATTCCATATACATTTTGACTATATTTATACCAAGGCATAGACGCACCCATTTCAATAGCTAGACGACGAGTTTTATTTGCTGGTAAAACTGATTCTTTATATTCGTCAGTTTGCATTTCAAATAAAAACGGAGAAGGCATAGACACAACGCGTACGTTAATATTTTGATTCTTCAATTCTTCTGCTACTTCAATTGCAATTGACAATTCAGAACCACAAGAAATTAAGATTCCATCAAAATTTTTGCTAGCTTCATAAACTACATAAGCACCTTTTAAAGCCCTTTCTTCATTTGTATTTTCTAAAGTAGGTAGAGATTGACGGCTCGTTGTAATAACTGTTGGAATATTTTCAGATAAAAATGCATATTTCATTGCAGCTCTTACTTCTTTATAATCAGCAGGACGGAATACATTCAAATTAGGAATTGAACGTAACATAGCAAAATGTTCAATCGGTTGGTGTGTAGGACCATCTTCTCCAACACATACTGAATCATGTGAGAAAATAAATACAGAAGGTACCCCCATAATCGCCGCTTGACGAATTGCTGGTTTTAAATAATCTGAAAATACAAAGAATCCAGCGCAGAACCCACGCACGCCACCATGTAAATTAATACCATTTACAATTGCACCCATTGCATGTTCACGAACACCAAAACGAATATTTCTTCCATCTTTAGTGTCTACTTCAAAATTTCCATTAGCGCCCTTAACAAAAGTTGACGATGTTAAATCTGCTGACCCACCTAAAATATTAGGTAAATCAACACTATAATGTTCTAAAACTTTTCCTAAAATTTTACGTGTTGATTCAGCTTCCCCAACTGAAAAAACTGGTAATTTTTCTTCACGAATTTGATAATTTCCATAGAAGAAATCTTGATATTCTTTAAATGCTTCTGGATATTTTTGCTTATATTCATCAAGAAGATGAGACCATTCAACTTCAGCTTTAATTCCTCGTTCTAAAACATTTTCATGAAAGAAATCATACACTTCTTCTTTAACCACAAATGGTTCTAACTTATAACCTAAAGCCTCTCTTAATTCGGCAGTTTTCTCATCTCCAAGTGGAGCTCCGTGACAATCTTTTGTACCTTGATTAGGAGAACCATACCCGATGATAGTTTTAATTTCAATAATAACCGGTTTTTCCATCGCATTAGCAACTTCTATTTGCTTAGCAATTTCCTCAATGTCATTACCATCTTCAACTCGAAGATATGCCCATTTCATAGCTTCAAATTTAGCTTTAACATCCTCTGTATTACTTAATGCAACATCACCATCTAATTGAATATCATTAGAATCATATAGTAAAACTAAATTTTTTAATTGTAAATGTCCAGCTAAACTACAAGCTTCCATCGCAATTCCTTCTTGTAGATCACCATCTCCACATAAAACATAAGTCTTATGAGTTGCAATCTTGTAACGAGGGCGATTAAAGCGATTAGATAAATAGTTTTCTGCTAAGGCCATACCACATGCAGTCGCAATTCCTTGACCTAAAGGTCCTGTAGTCATTTCTACACCAGGTGTATGACGATACTCTGGGTGCCCAGGTGTCAAGCTTCCTAATTGGCGGAAATTTTTTAAATCTTCAATTGAAATTTCATAGCCCGATAAATGATAAAGTGCATAAAGTAAAGCACTTCCATGTCCTGCCGATAAAATAAATCGATCACGGTTCCACCAATCAGGATTTTCCGGATCTATATTAATAAAACGAGTGAATAGAGTATAAACAATTGGGGCAGCTCCTAAAACAATTCCAGGATGTCCACTTTTCGCTTTATTAATCATGTCAACTCCAAGCATTCTTAATGTACTAATGTTTAATTGTTCAAGTTCATTCATTGCCATAATTTCCACCTACTATTTATTATTTTTATTTAGTTTCTTTTCTTTCTTCTTCAACTATTTCTGCATCAATGATTTCAACATCTTCAGATTCTTTTGCCTCAACTTCATCATTAATTTTCTCATCTGATTGGCTTTGGTTTAAATCTTGCGTTTCATCCTCTAAAGCTTTATTAGCTAAAGCTTGTTGACTAGCTTCAAATTCCGCATCCATACGGTCAGCTTCTTCAATTAAACGTTGTGTATAATCATCAATATACTTACGTTGTGCATCTAGTAATTCTTCAAAACGATCATTTCCTAGATATTTTTTTATTTTTTCTAAAGCTTCACGATTGGCATCACTAATTTTTTTAGTAGTAAGTTTACGAAACACTAAAACAACAAATAGATAAATAACACCAACGGCAATTGATAAACCATTATTTAATGTTGGATTACTATTTCTTAGTGTTGCATAAAAAATTATCAGTGCTAAAACTACAATAATAGTTCCTGGTAATACAATTTTTCTTGTAAAATTTGATGATATTTTAGAACATTCATCCCAAAAATCAGTCCATATTTTGTTAACTTTAGTTCCATATAATTCTTTTAAAGTTTCGTAATAACCCGTTTCGATTGCTAAACGATAATTAACACCATCTACACTTGACCAAACGGCGAATTTACCTTGACGTGAAAATTCATCTAAAATTTCTGGATATTCATCTAAATAGAATAATTCTACTTTACGTTTATTAACTGCTTCATCTTCTTTTGAAACTTCCATTTCTAATTCTTGAATTTCAAAAGCTTCACCATTTAATCTTTCAAATACGCGCTCATTAATTTTCATTCTTTTGTACCAAAAATATACCTTTCTTACAATATTAATCTCTATTATATCATTAACTTATATAATTCAAAGAATTATCTTATAAATCCAACCTAATAATAGCATAGTTTTTTTAATTTTTCTATATTATTTAACCGATATATAAAAATGAATATTGGAAGTAGTATCTTACTTTTGTTTGTTTTTATTACTATTCTTTTGAATATATCTATCCATTTTATAGTATTATCTCAAATTATTCTCAATATCCACCGAGTGGAAAAAACTTATATTGAAATAATTTCCAACTTAATATGCTTTATTTATCAATATAAACTTGAACTTCATAATTCCAATGTAGAATACCTGATACAACAATCAACTGTACTGTAAATGTTGGCTCAACACCATATTTTGTTCGCGCTACATGAATTATCTCACTCAAAACTTGATCACGATTTTCTTCATTACAAACAGCACAAAGATATGCACCTTTAGGTAGTACTTTTAAGCCATCTATATTTACATGTCGAACACATACTGCAAAAAGCTTTGAATAATTATTTTCACTATATATACCTGCTAAATCTTCAAAACTAAATTTATCTTTTAAAGAAGGTGTAACTTGATCATAGAAATGACTAAGGTAATTCCAAAGATTGTCAAGTGTTGGCACCTCTAATACTTTTGAAAGTAGAATTACTCGCTCTGGGTAATTTTTTATAAACATATTATTATTATTATTTTTTTGTAGTCTTTTTAATTTACTTTCATAATCCGCTTTTGCTAATTGAATTTTAGATTTGCTGTACTTTAGCATTTCTATCTTTTTATCAGCCTTTTTTTCAGCTTGTGATAAAAAATCCACAATTTTTTCAAGATCATCATATTCCAAAACTTTTTTTATTTCTTGTAAAGACAAATCCATTAATTGTAAAGCTTGTACTGTATTTAATCTAACCAAATCCTGTTCAGTATAATAACGATAGTTTGTCATTATATCTTTTTTGCTTGGTTTCACTAATCCAATACGGTCATAATGTCGAAGCGTTTCACTTGTGGTATGAACTGCTTTTGCAGCCTCACCAATCGAAAAAAATTTTTTCATACTTATCACCCACTCTTGACTCTTGTGTAACACAAAGGTTTATACTTCATTATAGCAAGATGTATTGTGAAAAACAATTCATATATAATGCTGCTAGGAGGAATAACTATATGATAGAACTCAAAAAAGTTACAAAGCAATACGGACAAGCATCCGTATTAAAAAACATTACTATTTCAATTGATGAACCAGGTATTTATTGTCTATTAGGTAGAAATGGTGCCGGTAAAACAACACTTCTCAAATCAATGGCTGGATATCAGAATATTACAAGCGGTACTATTAAAGTTTATGGCAAACTAATTACAACTTCTACATTAGATACTGGTGTCAGTTACATCGAAAACTTTGCAAAGCATTTTAATCTTTCTGTTAGAAAGCTGATACAGATAGCTTCTAAAGTGAATCCGAACTATGATTACGAGTTTGCATCAGAAATGATGGAACGATTTGAACTAGACAAAAACAAGAAGTTTAATCATTTATCTCTTGGAATGAAAACGATGGTATCAACAATTATTTGTTTAGCAAGTAATAAGACTGTCGTTCTGTTGGATGAACCAGTTCTCGGTTTTGACGCAATTATGAAAGTAGAATTTTACAATATGCTCTTGGAAAGTTTTCAAAAGCATCCTCGTATTATTATCGTATCTACACATATCATTGAAGAAATAACTAAAACAATTCAAAAGCTAATTATAATTGATAAAGGAATTATTCGCTTTTTTGATACATTGCAATCAGTTGAAACAAAAGCATTTAGTATTAGCGGACTACAAAAAGATGTCGAAGAGGCAACCGAAAATTTGAACATAATTGGTCAAGATACTATCGGTGGACTTGTAACAAGATATATCTTTGACAACCCACCAAAAAAATTCGGTTCACTGGAAATTACTCCACTATCTTTACAAGATTTCTTTATTAAAATGGTTAGTCACAAAGGAGGTATAACAAAATGACTGCGATTTTTACTATTGTCAAACGCTTGATTGCAAGCAATAGACTAAGTTTTATTATCACAGCTATCGTAACAATTTTTGCAACATCTTCCGGTGAAACTGTTTTAAGTAACGGGAATTATACATGGCTTCTTGCCGGAATGACACCTTTCTTTTTTGTTTTTTATGATTATAAAAAGTTAATTCACTTGGGAGCAAATAAAAAAGATTACTTTTGGGGGTGTCTTATCTGTTATGGCTTTTTGGCATTTTGTATTTCTTTTCTCAACTCACTAATCCATTTACTAATTGACCCTATATATTCAGCCAAAACAGTTATCAATATGATGGATGTATGTCAATGGACAAAAAATGGAATTATCATTGCTGGATTGCAACAAATATTCTTTTTATTACTAGTTATGATTTTCCTTCATGTACTTTTATCTATGCAGTCACATTGGTTCGGATGGCTAATGGATGTAGTATTGATTGCTATTATTTCAATCTTTACTCCAATTGCTCCACTTCGCTCTATTTTAGGCAATTTTTTTCAAGTGATTATGTTTAATAGTAATGCACTACTACATATTGGCGTTTGTCTACTATTAAGTGTAGCTCTAGTGTTTGTATGGCTTGGAGTTTTAAAAAAGAAAACTTTATAGAGGAAGAACTATGATTAGAATAAAAGCAGTAGATAAACAAAATATTTTAGAAGTTTGTAGATTAAAGACAAATCAAGAGAATAACATTTCAAATATAAAAAAATATTCACTTTTTAACGCTATTTCTATAGCACAAGCAAAATATAATCCTGAATTATACCCTAATGCTATTTATAATAAAGATATTCTGATCGGATTTTTTTTGTATAAACGCACAGAAAATCAAGTTGATACTGCAGTTATTTATCATTTTATGTTAGACAATATGTTTCAACACCAAGGACTTGAGGAAAAAGCTTTGGAGTATATTTTAAAGGGATTAAAAAATACAAGTTGTTAAAAAAGCCACAATATTAGATGATTCTAATATATATTTAAAAGAGCTTTATCTATCTTTGGGCTTTCGTTTTACTAGTATGAATGAAGATAGATATTACTATGAAGTAACCTTACGAAGCTAATTAATAAAAAGGAGGAATTAAAATGAAAAAAATAATATCAATTACATTTTGTCTTATAATAATTTGTTTTGTTTTGACTGGTTGTTCAAACGATAGTACACCATTTGAGGAAAGAAATTATACATCGGATACACAAGTTAGTGGAATAAATATTGATGTAAAAGATCGAAAAGTTAAAGTCGCTTTATCCGGAGACAATCAAGTACATATTCAGTATTTTGAAAATAACAAGGAATTTTTTGATATTTCTATTTCTGATAAAAACGTGTTGAATATGACAAGCGTAACCGATAAAAATTGGAAAGATTATATTGGTAAGAAACCTTCTGCTGAATATCGAAAAATCTTGTTACAAATACCAAACTCACTTTTAGAAACTCTTACATTATCAACAACAAATGAAAGCATCTCCATTTCTACATTAGCTGTGACCAAAAATGTAAGTATTACCTCTATTGGTGGAAACATTACATTTGATAAACTAGATATAGGAAATACCTTATTACTGGAGGTGAAAAACGGGAATATAAATGGAACTATTTTAGGAAGTTATGATGATTTTATTATTCGTTCTGAAATAAAAAAAGGCGATAGTAATCTTCCTACCAATAAAGAAAATGGCGAAAAAACATTAAGTGTATCTTGTAATAACGGAAAAGTTAACATCAATTTTGTAAATAAATAATTTTATTTTAAAAAGCATTTTAGTTATAAATAAAACGGCAGTGTCTTTTCGGTGCTGCCATTTTCTATTATTTCTTCATAGTTTGACTTTGTCATGGTATCAATAGTCTTAACCTATAAAAATATCCTTTTCCATAGGTTTAAAAAAGATGGTCTAGATATGACCTTTTTCTAATTAATTAAATTTATTATAACTCTTTAATGATACACACAGTCAAATATTAATCGGCTCATTTCATAATTATTTATATAAACTTATCAATAAAATTTAACTAACATTCATCTATAACAATGAAGTTTAAATAAGTAAAAACGGTATAACCATTTAGTTATACCGCCACTTTCTTAATTTACTAACTTATTATTAAACTATTTTAAAAAAACATTCGTAAGAAATTTCCAATGATATTGTTATTATATAGATATTTTGAAATTCTAAATGCATCATTTTGAAGTTGCAAGTCGTTTGAGATAAATTGATTAAATGCTTCAGAGGCATTTGATGATACAACTAATGAAATAACTAAAAATACTAAGCATAGACCGATATAAAACAATATATCATATAATAAAATTCCAAATATTCCATCAACAATACGAATTATGATATTGCTTCTTAAAACACCAACAACTAATTTAAGAACAAAAACAAGAATTGTAGTACCAATGAATAAGCAAAGAAACGAAATAATTACACAAACAATTTTTGACATATTCTCTGCAACACTTGTTACTACACCATTAACATCAAATTCTAAAGGAATATTGTTAGCGATAAAACTTGGCAATCCTAAAGATTCTAAAAATTTACTTCCAGTTTCACCATTTGTAATTGCATTTTGATATATCTCTGACTCTTTGATATTGTTTTCAAAAATTGTTGTAAAATTATCACCAAAGAAGCGATGAATTACCGAATCAGAAAATTTTGAACAAAATAAAACCGAAAATAAAAATCCACATAAGCTATTAGCTAATGATAAAAACTTTTTCATAAAGCCATGTTTATAACCTAAGATAGTGAAGAGAATCAACAATAAGATTACAACAATACTTATCACTGACACATAATTATAATATTGAAATAATAGCATAGGACATTCTCCTTTCAAACAAGTTTTCTTACATATTAATTTTAGCACAAAATTACTTTTTACTACAATATTATTCACAATAATTTGTAAATTATTTAAAGTTAGATAATAATTACTTTTTATACTTAAACTTATGTAAATTTATTTATAGAGAATATTTTGGATAATTTACAAACTAATAAAATTAGACTATAATTCTTTTGAAAGGAAATAATCATTTGATTATTAGGTTAAAAATATGAGCAAAATTAAATCTTTTCAAAAATTACTAACTGATAATAATATCAGTGCCTATATCATACCAACATCTGATTTTCATCAAAGTGAATATATCAGTGATTACTTTAAAACAAGAGAATTCTTATCTGGTTTTACAGGTTCTGCCGGAACTTTAGTTGTAACACAAAATGAAGCGTTACTATGGGTTGATGGTAGATATTTTATCCAAGCAGAAAAACAAATTGATGGTGCCGATATCACGCTAATGAAAATGGGTAACCCTGGTGTACCAACCATTTTAGAATATTTGGAGTCAACCTTGACTGATAATGATACACTTGCATTTGAAGGTAAGACTATGAACCTACAAAGCTATTTAATTTATCGAGAAAAATTAAAGTGTAAAATTAATACCTCTTTCGATTTAGTCGGAGACTCATGGGAAAATCGTCCTGTTTTACCTACATCTATGATTTATAGCTTAAGAGAATACTATGCCGGTGAAAGTGCTGAAAGTAAAATTAAACGTTTAAAGGAAAAAGTGTATGAACTTAGTGCAAGTTGTCACATTTTAGCAGCTTTAGAAGATCAAGCTTGGCTATTTAATTTACGAGCAGATGATATTTTACATACTCCAGTTTTTTTAGCTTATACTGTCATCTATAAAGATGATGTCTACTTGTTTATTGATGAAAATAAACTTAATCAAAATGTAACTAAAATTTTATCCGACCTAGATGTTAAAGTTAAAGATTATGATGCAATTTATTCTTTCTTATCAAATATTAATAAAGAAACTATTTTACTAGATCCAGAAAAAGTTAACTCACAAATTTATCTATCTGTTAACAATAAAAATAAAATTATTTTTAAACCTAACCCCACTTTATTAATGAAATCAATTAAAAATCCAACTGAGATTAAAAATACTATTGAAGCTCATATCAAAGATGGAGTAGCTGTTACAAAAATGATGTATTGGTTAAAGAATAATATCGGTAATATTGAAATGGACGAGATAAGTGTTTCTGATTATTTAGAAGAATTAAGGAGGAAAAATCCATCATTTATCGACTTATCATTTAATACTATATGTGCCTATAAAGCAAATGCCGCTATGATGCATTATAGCGCCACTAAAAAGAGTAATGCTATATTAAAACCAGAAGGTATGTTGCTTATTGATAGTGGAGGTCATTACTTAGAAGGTTCAACTGATATTACAAGAACATACTCTCTTGGACAGCCTACTAAAGAAGAAAAAAAATACTTTACTACTGTCTTAGCCTCAATGATTGAATTAGCAGATACTGTTTTCTTAAAAGGTTTAACTGGAGCAAACTTAGATATTAGAGCACGTGAACCAATTTGGAAATTATTTATTGATTATAAATGCGGAACTGGCCATGGAGTTGGTCATATTCTAGCTGTTCATGAAGGACCTAATAGTTTTCGTTCAAATTTTGGTGGAAGCTTAGGTACTCCTTTAATGCCAGGCATGATTACAACCGATGAACCAGGTATTTATTTAGAGGGAAAATTAGGTATTCGTCTCGAAAATGAACTTCTTTGTAAAGAAATTATAACAAATGAATGGGGAACTTTTTATGGCTTTGAAACAATAACTTATGCTCCTATTGATCTTGATTTGGTTGATAGTTCACTTCTAACTGCTAATCAAAAAAATTGGTTAAATAATTACCATAAAAATGTTTTTGAAAAACTTAGTCCTTTTTTAACAAATGAAGAAAACGAATGGTTAAAAAAATATACAAAAGAAATCTAATAATTAAAAAACACTTGATATATTTATCCGGTGGTTTTTATGAAATATATTAGATTAACAAAAGAAACTTGACAAAAGTAAACGAAAAACGCTGTAATCATAAGGAATAAGTATATTTGATGGTTTGATCTAAAGTCTAACAATATCACATGAAAATTTGAATATTTGAAACATAAGACAGTTGATTTAAAATTGACTGTTCTTTTTTATACGATAAAACAAAAATAACGTATTACATGAATAACAAAGATTTTATCCAACATTTAAACGTAAAGTTAGAGTTAGTTTCAGAATATAAATTCAATATATAGAAAAATATAATCGATAGTCTGCAATAATTATAAAAAGATACTAAAAATTGATGTTTTTTCATAATAAAAAAAGCTATCAACATAAAGTTGATAACTATACATTAAACTTCCAAAAATGGTGCCCTCAGTAAGAATCGGACTTACTTCTCATCCTTACCATGGATGTGTTCTACCAGTGAACTATAAGGGCAAAAAAGTCTCACTCACATCAAAAGCTAAGCTTAAGGCTGCTACCTTCCGATCCTGACCTGGTTCACCGCTTTCAATTGAGTAAGACAATTAGATTCTAGCATAAATAACTAGCTTATTCAATTACTTTTTTCTGAGTTCTTTAAAAAAAGACTTAATAAGGTCACGACATTCTTCTTCCAATATCCCGCCTTCTAATATTATCTCCGGATTTTGAAAACGATAATTAAATAAGTTTAAAACTGAACCACCGCAACCACCTTTAAAATCATATGCACCAAAATAAACTTTTTTTAATCTCGTTTGAATTATAGCTCCCGCACACAAGGGACATGGCTCTAGTGTAACGTATAATTCACAATTTTCTAAGTGCCAACATTTGAACTTCCGATTAGCTTTTTTTATAGCCAATACTTCAGCATGTGTGAAAACATTTTGTTTACGTTCACGTAAATTATGAGCTCTTGCAATAATTTTACCATTATAAACTAAAATCGCTCCTACTGGTACTTCCTTTTTCTTATAAGCTTTTTTTGCTTCTTTTAAAGCTTCTTTCATGTAATAATATTTATCCATGAATTAATACCTTATGACATTTGCGACAACGTGACTCATACGATTCTTTAGCACCAACAAGAACAACCGGATCATCTAAATATGCTTCATGCCCATCAATAATTCGTTGAGTTCTAGTAGCTTCTTCTCCGCAGCAAACACAAATAGCTGTTAATTTTATAACTTTTTCAGAAATAGCTAGTACTTGTGGCATAATTCCAAAAGGTTTTCCTTTAAAATCTAAATCAAGACCTGCTGCAATTACCCTTAATCCTTTACTTGCTAAGTTTTGAATTATATCAATCATTGTTTCATCAAAAAATTGGATTTCATCAATAACAATTGCTTGAACATCATCTTTTAAATATTGAAATATTTCTGTAGGATTATTTATATTTATCGCTTTTATTTTATATTTTGAGTGACTTACAACCTCATCATTTGCATAACGATTGTCAATAAATGGCTTAAAAACTAAAAAATGTTTTTTAGCATACTCCATTCTCGTTACACGTCTAATTAACTCTTCTGTTTTCCCAGCAAACATTGGTCCACAGATTACTTCAATCCATCCACCTTGATTTGTATAGTAATTCATAAATCATAACCTCATTTCTAAAATTAATTTTAACATACTATAATCTTAATTCAACACTTGACTATACATATTTAGTCATAATTCTTATCTCTACAATCCAGAAAATATTTCTATAAACTATATATAAAAAATAAAAAGGCCTCAATTGAGACCTTTGTTAGATTACTTCTTAAGATTGTAACGCTTGTTGAATTGTTCAACTCTACCTTGAGCAGATGCAAATACTTGCTTACCAGTGTAGAATGGATGGCAATTTGAACAAGTATCAACACGAATCTCATCTAAAACTGAACCAGTTTCAAATTGAGCTCCACAAGTAGTGCATGTGCAAATTACTTTCTTGTAATCTGGATGAATACCTTTTTTCATATTTTTAATCTCCTTCCGCCATAGTTGTAGGAACTATAGTAAGTTTTTTACCGACTCATTTTACCACGTATATAACTAATATGCAAGCAAATTCTATTTTTTAAGTAAAAACTTTTTTTAATTTAATACCTCGTTTAAAACCCGAAATGCATTTAGATAACTTATTTTAGCGATTTGTTCTTCTGTATAACCTCTTGATTTTAAAGCCTCAATTATTTTAGTAAAAAAACTAGGATTTTTCATTTCAATATTATGATTACTTATACCATCGAAGTCAGAACCAAATCCAACAACATCAATACCACCTAATTTTACAATATAATCAATATGATCAATAACATCCTCAATTGTCGCTTCTTCTTTTTCTCTATTTAAAAAATACTTACAAAAATTGATACCTATAAAGCCTCGTTTTTGAATTAATAATTTAATCATTTCATCTGTTAAATTTCTAACACTACTACAAATACTTCTTACTCCCGAATGCGATGCTACAACCGGTTTAGTAGATAATGCCAAAACCTCTAAAGTTGAAGCATCTCCTAAATGAGAGATATCAATAACGATTCCTAAGTCATTCATTCTTTTTATAAGTTCTCTACCAAAATTAGTCAATCCATCAATATTATTAGCTATGTTTTCACGAGTATTATTAGGACTACCAATTTCATTCTTAAAATTCCATGTCAACGTTATTAGACGAACCCCTTTGGAAAAAAATTCATCTAATCTCTCTATTTTTCCCTCTAAAGCGCCACCTTCTTCAATCGATAATAACGCATGAAAACCTGGTTTATCTAAATCACATTTTGTTAAAACAGGAATTATTGAATTATTTTCTTTTAATATCTTATTATATGTTTCAATTAAATCACATACTCTTTTATATGGATTTTCTGTATAAAGAGCAAAGCAAGCAAAATTTTGTAATATTAAATTATCAAAATTTGATAAATTGACCATAGTTTGATTATTATTAATAGATAAATTATTATCTTTTAATAAACATAGTGTATCACAATGCATATCAGCAATTTTCATTATTTTTTAGTACCATCCTCTTTTTTCTCAATCTCTTTTAAACCTAAAATCTCAATCATACGTTTATATTGTTCATTATGTGGAGCAACATCAATCTTATTGGCTTCAACTAGCTGGTTTTTTTCTTCATCAAAATAAAAACCATCATATAAAACCTTATCTCCTTTAAATGAAAAATCAGGAATACGTTTTAAAACTTCATCATTAGTTTTAAAGAAAATTTCAAAACCGATTAATCTTGTGCACTTTTCAATACCTTTTGTAGGTTTTTGTTTAACTTCTTTTTTATCCGGATCAAAATATATATCAGGACGATCAACTAATAAAACTTTATAAGCTGTTTTACCCTCAATTTTTATAAAGCCTTCACCAAAAGCTTGGCTATTACGATTAAAACCTTGTTTAGTTAAAGTTTGATCTAATTCCAAAAAAGATTTTCCCTCATAATAAGCTTTAGGATATTTAATAGGCTTTGGTTTAAAAACAGCAAAACGAGAAATTGTTGCATTCATTGAAATAACAAATAAAATAGTTAAGATAATTGTTAGTGTCATTAATAATGGATTTTGGTTAACTGTATAAAAATACATTACCACTCCAGACAAAACTAACAATACTAAAGTGATTAATACTAGTATATATCGAGGAATTCGATAAAAAAAAGGTTTTCGACCAAACATTTTAATACATCTCCTTATCAACACAGGCTAAATCAAAAAAAAGCGCTGTTAAATATTGCTCAACTAATGGACCAAAATCTCGTAATTTTCGGTACTGTAAAATTCGACCATTATCATGATCATAAGTAAAATATTGTCTATATGTTAAATTAGTTGCTGTTGCATTTATAAAAGCATATTGTTTAATTTTTTCCGTTGTTTCTTTGAAAATATAAATTTGTACATCTTTGTAACAATCTAAATCTTCCGGTTTAATGTATTCATAATAACCTTTTTGATTTGCATATTCGATAATACAATCTGTCTCAAGTGAATACTTATCCATATTGTCAAAATTAGAAACTAACATAAATTTTAGCAAGACACCCTTATATTGTCTAACACCAATTGTCACATCACCATTTTCTAAAATAATTTCATTATGAGCATAAATCAAATCATACTTTAAATCTGAAAATGGTTTTAAATCAAAGGAATCGACAACTTTAAAACGACTATTATCTTGGACTTTTTCTTCTTTATTCTTTTTTTTGAAAAAAAACATATTACATAATACATAATCAGAAAAACTGACTATGTCTCCTTTCTAGCATTTTATAATATAACTGCCTAAAACGATTATAACATTTTAATAATTTATATTCTATATTTTTTAATTTTAGATTATTAGAATGTTTTAAGATTGTTGATAGTTTATTCAATAAAAAATATTTTTTAATATTATCATTATATTTTCCATTAATCTTTTATGCTATACTTAAGTATATACTTAATTAGAAAGGATTTTGTTATGAAATACCCAAAATTTTTAAATAATAATACAAATCTTATTTTTATTGCTCCTAGTTTTGGTTGTGTAATTGAACCATATAAATCAAGACTTATTAAAGCTTACGATGTGTTTAAAGAAGCTGGTTTAAATCCAACCTATGGTCCCAATGTTTTTAATGATGGTGGTGTTCGCTCTAACACAAAAGAAATTTGCGTCAAAGAATTTATGGATGGTTATGTTTCAAATAATCAACTTTTATTATCAGTAGGTGGTGGTAACCTAATGTATGAGTTGCTTGATTTAATTGATTTTGAAAAAATTAAATTGTTAGAACCTAAATGGTTTATGGGCTATTCTGATAATACTAATTTAACTTTTACATTAACTACACTTTGTGATATTGCTACTATTTATGGAGGTTGTGCACCAGAATTTGGTACTACAAAACTATATGCATCGCAATTAGATGCAATCAGCTTAATTAAAGGAGAAAAATTAAAATTTATAGGTTATCCTAAATATGAACTAGAATCAATTAAAGATGAGAATAATCCATTAGCTGCGTATAATTTAACTGAGGATAAAATTTTAACTTGTTATCCTGATAAAATCGAAATGGAAGGAAGATTAATTGGTGGTTGCACTGATTCACTTCTTTCATTAATCGGTACGCCTTATGATAAGGTTCATGAATTTAGTCAAAAATACGAAAATGATGGATTAATTTGGTTTTTAGAATCTTGTGATTTAACGGCTTGGCAATTGCGTTTAGCAATTTTACAAATGAAACGCCATGGTTGGTTTAAAAATACTAAAGGATTTATTTTTGGTAGAAGTCTTTTAATTAATGATAAATTTTTTGATATCGATATGCATAATGCAATCTATGATGTCTTAAAAGATTTAAATGTTCCAATTATTTTAGACGCTGATTTTGGTCATATTAAACCTCAACTTCCAATTATTTGTGGATCTTATGCTAAAGTTAAAGCAAATAAGAATATAGAAATTGAATATATTTTAAAATAAATATATTCGTTCTATAAATTATATTATAAATAAAAAGAGTTCATTTCAGACTAAAGTTTGGTTTGAACTCTTTTTATTTAATAAGTTTTATTTCCGCATTATAATTCTATTTACCTAAGCAAAATTTTGAGAATAATTCATCTAACAATAAATCAGATGAATTCTGTCCAATAATATCACCTAATAAATTCCATGCATTTTTAATATCAATTTCAATCATATCAACATCATAGTGATTATTACAAGCAAAAATAGCACTTTCTAAAGAAGATAATGCCTCTTTAACTTTAGCAATGTGACGAGTGTTAGATAGATAATTATTATCTGATACATTAAAATTATTTATTTTGGTAATCTTTAATAACTCTGATTCTAACTCTTTTAAACCAAATTTATTTTTAGCTGAAATAGTTAGATATTTTTCATCTAAAGATAAATTTTGTTTCAAATCTGATTTATTTACAACAATAATTCGATTCTTATTTTTTGTCAATTCTAACAATTCGTAATCATCATTCTCTAATGGTTTGGAACCATCTAAAACTAATAACACCAACTCAGCTTTTTCTAAAGCTTTTTTAGATCTTTCAATTCCAATTCGTTCTACTTCATCAGTCGTATGACGAATTCCTGCTGTGTCAATTAAATTTAGCGTAACATTACCTAAAGTTAGACTTCCCTCAATAACGTCACGTGTCGTTCCAGCTATATCTGTTACAATTGCCTTTTCTTCATCTAACATCATATTTAATAGAGATGATTTTCCAACATTAGGTCTACCAACAATTGCTGTTTTTACACCATGAACAGCCATAACAGCTATTTTAGAATGTTCTAAAACATTATTCATCTCAGCTTTTAATTCGATTATAGCCGGTAATATAATCTCTTCAGTCATAACAATAGCGTCATCATATTCTGGATAATCAATATTTACTTCGATTGAAGCTATTAAACTTAGTAATTTTTCGCGCATTGATTCAATAAGCTTAGTCGTATTCTTTCGCAGTGAATTTACACTCGCTTTTAAGGCTAACTCATTCGATGAAGAAATAATATCCATAATAGATTCTGCTTGAGTCAAATCAATTCGGCCGTTTAAAAATGCTCGTTTAGAAAATTCACCTGGTTGTGCTAAACGAAATCCATGACTTAAAAGTGCTTCTAAAACACGATTAGTATTGTATATTCCACCATGACAGTTTATTTCGCATGAGTTTTCACCCGTGAATGACTTTGGTCCATGAAAAACCGATACTAACACCTCGTCTAATACTTCTCCATTTTCATGAATATATCCATAATGGATTGTATTTGGTTTAACCTTAGTTAAATCCCGTCCTTTAAAAACTTTATTTACTAAACTTAAAACATTTTCGCCACTGCAACGGATGATTGAAATACTTCCTACTCCATATGCTGTAGCAATTGCACATATTGCTTCATCGTACATTATTCCACCTCTTATTGGCGCTTCCCACGCTCAAAAATATAATTAAAATCAAAATATTCATCTTCATCTTTATATCCTAGAATAGCATTTAGATTTACATTTGCTGCTGATTTAAAAATATTTTGATCAACAATTGGATAAATTTCTTTTAAATCACGAATTAGATGTTTTATTTCTCTGCGCTTTGATGGCAACTCATTAGATGCGATGCGACATCCACATGTCATGCATGTGATATCATTTGATTTCATTATCTTACGAATATCTTCTTCATGAATATAAATCATTGGACGAATTAAAGTAATATCATCAAAATTTTCCGCTTTTACTTTTGGCACCATAGTTTTAAAACTTCCTGCATATAAAATATTTAACATTGTAGTTTCAATTACATCATTAAAATGATGACCTAAAGCTAGTTTATTACATCCAAATTCTTTAGCCTTTGTATATAAAAATCCACGACGCATTTTAGCACACATATAACATGGACGTTTTGGGTCTAATTTATTAGCTACTTCAAATACATCAGATCGAATAATATTAACTGGAATTCCCAATGTTTCACAGTTCTTTACAATTAATTCACGGTTTTCTTCACTAAAACCAGGGTCCATTGAAATAAAAACAAGGTTAAAATCAAAATCGCCATGCAACTTAACTTCTTGTAAAAGCTTTGCAAGTAATAACGAATCTTTCCCACCAGAAATAGCGACTCCAACTGTATCTCCTTCTTCAATCATTTGATAATCTTGTAATGCTCTAATAAAGCGAGCCCATAATTTGGGACGATATTTTTTTATTATATCACGTTCAAATTGTTCTTTAATGGTCATAAAAGGTCTCCTACAATAAAATTTATTAATTAACTATGTTATAATATCACAGATTTTTTTAATCACAAGCTTTTTGCAATTTAATTAACTTATTTAAATTATATTACTATTTTAATTTTATCATATTTCTATAAGAAAAAAACTAGAACTTTTTAGCTCTAGTCTTTTCATCTCTTTACTTGTTGTGTCTTCTTTTTTGAATTAATATCGCACCTGCTAATAAAATGATAGCTCCAAAACCAACTCCTAATCCTAGATAAATACTTTTATAATTATTATCATTTTTATTATTTGTACTATTAACCACAATCTTTAATCTTCCCATTTCCTCTTCTTCGCCAAAAACGCACTTATAAGTTACATAATAAACTCCAGCTTCATCTTCATTACCCGTGTAACTATTTTGAACAATTACAATTTCATTTGGATTTTTATTATAAAGATTTTTATATGACTTCTCTATGTGTTCTACTAATTGAGCTAAAGATAAAGCATTAGCTTCTAGTGTAGTTAAAGTAAATTCTGTTACATAAATCGTTGGGGCAATATCATCAACAATTACTAATTTAATATCTTTTGTGGCTACTCTACCTCCAGTAAATGTCGCTATTAACGTTAATGTAGTCTCTGAATGATTACCAATTACTCCATAGAATTTAAATTTACTATCTTCAGTCAGTGATAATGTACCACTAACACCACAATAATCTGATGTATAATTAGCTAATAATTTATTTAATGTAATAGCTGGATTTTTACTTAGATAATAAGTAATAGTATCTGGACCGTTAATAGTAGGTATTGGTTGATTAATAACACGAATCATTAGGGTATATTTACTTTGATTATTATTAGCATCTGTGGCAACTATTGTAACTGGATACTCACCTTCGGCATCTTTATACTGATTATTTTCGATGCTTAAAGAAACGTCATAGCCATTATCACGAGCTTTAAATAATTTTAAGATATCAGCCTCCGTTAAATTAGAACCTGTATAGGTATAAAAATAACGTGTTTCTGTAGCCTGGGTGTAATCTTCTTGTCCAATATAATCATAATATCCGTTAAAACTTAATGTACTTGTATTCGGTTCTTTTTGAAGCATTAAAATATTATCAGCTGTAAGAGGAATATCATCGTAAGAAATTCTGATTTCTAAACTAGATATAGCAAAATATCTTGTTGCATTAGTTTTGTTTTCAATGTATATATATCCGCCCCAGCCACCATTGCGTAAATCTATTATTTCTTCTACTGCTTCTTCCTTCATATCATCTTTCCAATAAGTCATAATCGGATAAGCTTCGTTAAATGAATCTGCCATTTGCATAATCCATGGAGCTACATATAAACAATAAACTGTTTTAGCCGGAATTGGAAGATATTTGGAAAACATAAAAGTCGTTTTATTTCCTGTATAATCACTATTTAAGCCTATATCATTAGGATCTAATAACTGTTTGCCTAAACCTAGTTGACCAACCTCATCCGTATACCAAATATGATCATAATCATAAAATGGAATATTACTGTTTAGTTCTAAATTTTCTGGTTTAGAGTCTTGACTAGCTGATACTAATTGTAATTTGTCTACAGCAGTAATACTAAAAATAGTTAGACACAACATCATAAATAAGAAAGTTAATATTTTTTTCAAATTGATCACCTCTCACCTATGATATTGACATTTAGAAATTAAATTCCTACATTAAAATAAAAAAACCTTAAATTGGTAAAAAAATCCAATCTAAGGTTTAAGTTTTAGTACTTAGTTAAATAGTTATTTATCTCCCATTCTGTAACTTGAGTACGATAAATATCCCATTCTAATTTCTTCGCTTCAACTAATTTGTCACTAATATGTGGTCCCATAGCCTTTTTAATAACTTCATCTTCTTCAAAACATTCAATTGCTTCTTCAAGGTTAGCGGGTAAAGCTTTTATTCCCATATTTTCACGTTCTTTACGATTACATCTAAATAAATTAGTATGAACAGGTTCATAATGTTCACAATTACCATTAATACCATCTAAACCTGCCATTAACAATGCTGCACATGCTAAATATGGATTAGCAGCAACGTCAACTGATCTTACTTCAGCACGAGTTCTATTTCCTCTAGCAGCTGGAACACGAATCATAGTTGAACGATTTGAATCAGACCATGCAATATAACAAGGTGCTTCAAAACCTGGTACTATACGTTTATATGAGTTAACAATAGGATTTGTTACTAAGGCACACCCACGAGCATGAGTTAAAATACCATCAATCCATCTTTGACAAGTTTCGGAAAGTTTATTTGGAGTAGTTTCATCAAAGAAGACATTTTTTCCATTTAAATCAGTTAATGATGTATTGCAATGCATACCTGAACCATTGATGCCATGAATTGGCTTTGGCATAAAAGTAGCATGTAAACCATGACGTTTAGCCACATTCTTTACTACTAATTTAAATGTTTGAACATTATCACATGCTTCAAGAGCATTGTCAAATCGGAAGTCAATTTCATGTTGGCCAGTAGAAACTTCATGATGTGCCGCTTCGATTACAAATCCAATCTTTTGTAATTCTAATACAATATCACGTCGACAATCTTCTGCCGTATCAATCGGAGAAGCATCAAAATAACCACCATTATCGTTAAATTCTAAAGTTGGCTCTCCATTTTTCATTTTAAACAAGAAAAATTCTGGTTCAACACCAACGTTAAATTTAGAATATCCCATTTTACGCATTTCTTCTAAATTACGTTTTAAAATTGCACGAGGGTCTCCAATAAATGGTGATGATCCTGTAGGTGAGTTATGGTCAATTGCATAAACATCGCAAATAAGGCGAGCAACCTTACCATAAGATGTATCTTCCCAAGATGCGATTAAAAAGGTATCTAAATCTGGTACTAAAAACATATCACATTCTTCTGTACGCACGAAACCTTCAATTGAAGATCCATCAAACATTACCTCATTATTTAAAGCATCATCAATTCTTGATGCAGGAATTTCAACATTTTTAATAATTCCTAACATATCCGTAAATTGTAGACGAATATATTTAATATTCTCCTCCTCACATATTTTTTTAATGACTTCTTTTGTGTAACCTTTCATTGTTCTTCCTCCATTTACACTTCCAAGTGAGTTATAATCACTGATAGTCTATGTTATAGGTTTAAAAAAGTCAACGACATTAAGTTTATACAGTTTAATTAGTTGTTTTATGAGATTTGTAAGCGGTTAAACTTTATTAAATAAAGTTTAATTCCTAAAAAATAAAGGCTCTTATTACGAAATAAGAACCAATTTTATTTTTAAATAATAAAATCTCCATTTTCAAAGATCTGAATTTCTTTACCATCTTTTGTAGTCCCAATTACAGTCATATCACTTGTTCCAAACATAAAATCAACATGGGTATTACTAAAGTTAGCACCTTTTTGAGCCAACTCGTCTTGTGATAGAGAAACACCATCTTTTACATTCATTGGATATGCAGCGCCTAAAGCTAGATGACAAGATGCATTTTCATCATATAATGTATTAAAAAATAAAACATTCATCATCGAAATAGGACTATGATAGCTAAGTAAAGCCACCTCACCTAAATATGAACTGCCATCATCAAATTCAACTAAATTTCTTAATGCTTCTTTTCCTTCTTTAGCATCATAGTTTACAACTTTTCCATCTTTAAATTCTAAATAAAATTCAT
Organism: uncultured Anaeroplasmataceae bacterium; assembly: GCA_944325035.1. GTDB lineage: Bacteria > Bacillota_I > Bacilli_A > Acholeplasmatales > Anaeroplasmataceae > CAG-307. Next base: position 114,806 of record CALUYM010000005.1, on the reverse strand, counting down.
TGATTAATGTTCCTCCATAATTTAAAGGTTTAGATGCATAAACAATACCATTAACTTTTGTCTTATACGGCATACCAAACACTTCTTCTGTTGGAATATTAGGTGAAAAACGAACTTTTGTTTCAGAATATTCATCCCCACCAGCAAAAACATTATCTTCGGCTAGATATACTTCTAAATTTGTTCCTAAACTATTTTTAAATACCAACTTATCTAAATTAAGGTTGTTTAACTTTTTAGCATGTTCAGTAATTTCATTACTATGAGCTTCCCAAGCTTCAACTGTCCCTTCTTCTTTAACATGAGACGCTTTAAAAATGGCTTCCCAAAGAAGTTCTACACTATTTTCCTTACCTGGGAAGACTTTATCAGCCCATGCTTTTGATGAAACACCAGCTACACACCATTGTCCCATATTTGCCATAAAATAATCTTGCATAAATTTCATCTTTTTCGCAGAAGCCATATTGAAAACTTTTTGCTTGCTTAAATCCATACCAATAGCAGCACTTGCATCAGGACTAGTTAAAGATATGCGACAAAATCCCTTATCAACATAAAACTTCATACGGTCAGAAACATGATCAGGAATATTTGTTAAATTTTCTAGTGATACATTATTAATTTTTTCTTTATAATTATACATATCGCTATAATCTACCTCTACGCATGAGGCACCAGCATTGTAACATTCTTTAACTAAAATACGAACAAATTCATAAACCTCTACCGGTGCATTAATCATTACCATTTGATTTGGTTGAACATTTACACCTTTTTTTACTATTAATTTAGCATATTCTTTAAATAAACTTTCATTCATCAAAAATACCTCCTATTTTTTATTTTCAATTGTAACAGTACGATTAATAAAATCTACAAAAACATTTTCATCCTTGCTTGTTGGAATATTTTTTCCAACAAAGTCTGCTCTGATTGGTAACTCGCGGTGTCCTCTATCAACTAAAATAGCTAATTCTATTTTATCAGGACGTCCAAAGTCCATAATCGCATCCATTGCAGCACGCACTGAACGACCAGTGTATAAAACGTCATCAACTAAGATAACAATCTTATTATTAACATCTGTATCAAAATTAAAACTGACTGTAATATCTTTTTTTGCATCATCACGATGTGGCTTAATATCTATCGATTCAACTGGTACTTCAATATTTTCTAGATTTTTAATCATATTGCTAATTTCTCTAGCAATTGGTAATCCTTTAGACAAAATACCAACTAAAACAATTTTATCCAGATCATCATTTCTTTCAATAATTTCATGGGTAATTCGTTTTAATGTACGATTAAATTGTTCATTTTCAATAATAACTTTCTTCATGCATCATCTATATAATCAAAAGTGATTATATTTCCTCCTTTTTAGAAAAAAAGAATTACTAACCGCAAAGTTAATAATTCCTTTAAATTAACTATTCTTCATCAGTAGCTTCTTGAATATTGGCATTGTGATGAACAGCTTGTACATCATCAATTTCACCTAGCATTTGAAGCATATGATCAAACTTAGTCTTTGAATCTTCATCTAAGTCAACTAGGCTAGTTGGGAATAAATTAACTTCATCTGTTTCAAATTCAAGATCTTCTTTAACGCTTACTAGCGCTTCTCTAATTTGTGTAAAGTTTTCAGGTGCTGCAACGATTGTAACATATCCATCTTCATCAGATGACATATCAATAAAATCACAACCTGCATTTAATAATGCTTCCATAGCTTCGTCTTCTGATAAACCATCAAATACAAATTTTGCTTGACGTTCAAACATAAAGCTAGCTGATGCACCAAAATTTCCACCAGTCTTAGTAAAAGCAGTACGTACTAAAGAAACTGTACGGTTTACATTGTCAGTTAAACATTCAACAATAACAGCAACGTTACCGTTACCCATACCTTCATATGTTGTTTCTTTCATTGCACCAGAGTTAATCCCCTTAGCTTTTTCAATTGCACGCTTAATAACATCTGCAGGACATTGATCCTTCTTTGCACGTTCAATTGTTTTCTTAAGTGTTTGATTCATATCAGGATCAGGAACACCTGACTTTGCGGCTTCAAGAATTTCCTTTCCCCATTTAGAATATTTTTTTGATTTCATTAATGCAGTCTTTGCCATTGAGGCTGCACGCACTTCATGAGCTCTACCCATAATTTTAACATCCTTTCGATATGAATTTAATTTTTTTAAAATTTAGACTTCTTTATTATATATTTATTAGTAAAAGTTTTCAACCATAAAACATACTTTTACAAACTTTTTTTTAAATTTCTTTACTGCTATTTATCTTTTTTTATTATTTTTACTATTAAAAAGAAAAAATTTAGTGATAAAAATTCACTAAATTTTCTTAGAAAAATATAAATATGTAAATATATGTGTAATAATTATAACTACAACAACTATACCTAACGTATAAAAAGCTGTTTTACTCAAAAATCCAGAAACAATCATTCCAATACCAGAGATATAAAGAACTAGTTTTAACGTAAATGCATTAGTTCTTTGTTTGATATAAATATTTCTTTCATCACGTTTTCTAATATAGTTTTGTTCAGTCCACTCTTCGCTAACTATTATCCTAACATACAAAACAATCTTCCAAATTACAGCCGCTTCAAACAAGACTAAAACAACATATCGAAAGATTTTCAAATCAAGCGCTTGATCACCCTTGAAAAAATCATATATCATTCCAAATACACCAACTAAGACTAGTGGTAATAGTGTTGCTAGTGACATAACGATTAATTTACCAATCGCATGCTTCCTGATTTTGGCATAATTAAATTCCATCTTATTCACCATCCTCTAATATAAAAATCTCTTCAACTGGTTTGCCAAAAACTTGTGCCAGTTTCAAAGCTAGTGATAAAGATGCAATATACTTTCCACTTTCAATAGAAATAATTGTTTGTCTCGTTACCCCAACAATTCGGGCTAGTTCTTCTTGGGTGATTTTCTTATTTTTTCTTAATATTTGGACTTTATTAATCACCAAAATCGCACCCTTTCATATCATATACGTTAAGTATACCATACATGCTTATAAATTCAACTAGTTTCACTTTTCAAAGTGAATGTTTTTAATAATTTAATATAGAAAAAGAAAGGGGAAGATTAATCCCTTTCTTACATCTTTAAACTTGTTCTTCCTCTAACACCTTTTCTAAATCATCCATTATTGGTTTTAAACTTCCCTCTGTAAATGGATTTTTTAGAGATACTTCTTTTAATAAGTTTGTAAAAGATAAAGAACCACCTAGTTTACATAAGTCTACATACTTCTTCCAAGCTTCACTATGATTTTGTCTATCTAACAAGAAAAATTGGAAAGCACAAACTTGTGCTAATGTATAATCAATATAGTAAAACGGAGTAGAGAAAATATGTGATTGACGGCACCAATAATTTCCTCGTTCATAATACGAAATACCATCATAGTCCTTATTTGGCGTATACTTCTTTTCAATTTCTCTCCATGCAGCTTTGCGTTCATCTATAGTTGCATTTGGATTTTCATATACAAAGTGTTGGAATTCATCAACAGATACACCATATGGAATAAAAGTAATGGCTTCTGCTAAATGTTTATAGCGATATTTTTCAGCATCAATTCCAAAAAATTTATCCATCCATGGATGCGCAAAGAACTCCATCGACATTGAATGAATTTCACAAGCTTCTAAAGTAGGCCAATATAAGTTAGAATATGGAATATTTTTAGCTGCCGTATAAACTTCAAATGCATGCCCTGCTTCATGAGTTAAAACATCAACATCTCCCATAGTTCCGTTAAAATTTGAGAAGATAAATGGTGATTTATATTTATTAATAAATGTACAATATCCTCCACCTTGTTTATTAGCTCTTGTATCTAAATCCATTAATTCATTTTCAATCATAAAATCAAAAAACTCGCCTGTTTCTTTTGATAATTCATGATACATCAATTGAGCATTTTTTACTAATACATCTTTATCACCTTTAGGTGTTGGATTTCCATCCGGATAAAATAGAGGGATATCGTAAGCTTTAAAATCCGGAATACCGATTCGTTTAGACTGCAATTCAATAATTTTTTGAGCCATTGGTACAACATTTTCTAATACTTGTTTGCGATATTTGGCTACATCTTCACTATTGTAATCTGTACGATTTAAGCGTAAATATCCAAATGGTATATAATTTTCATATCCTAACTTTTTAGCCATACGATCTCTTACTGAAACTAGCTTTGAATAAATTTCGTCAACTCGTTCTTCTATTGATTCCATAAATTCAACTTTTTTAAGTTCTGCAGCTTTACGAATACTTCTATCCAAGCTATTAGCATAGACAGTCATTTGTGATAAATTATTAATTTTACCATCAAATTCAATCTTAGCAGAAGCTAATAATTTTGAATATTCTGTGACTAATTTACTCTCTTCTATTAATTCAGAAATAATTTTTTCATCAATACATTTTAAACTGGTTTCCATTAAATTAAATAATTGTGCTGGATATCTTTTTTTAAGTTCCATTAAATATTTTGAATCAATAATTGCTCTGTTAACTTTAGCTAATGCATTAGAAACTAATGCACTTTTTTCATCAAAAATTGCTTGTTCTTGTTCGTAAAACTCATCGATAGTATTAATACTATTACGAATAGAACAAAGAGTCGCCATAGTTTCAAATTCCATAGAAATTTGTTGACTCTCTTTAAATAATGAATCAATTTCATCTACGTTAGATGCTTGATTAATTCTACCTGCAAGATTTTCTAATGACTCGATTATTTTATCAAAATCAGGTCGCACATATTTCATTTCATTAAACTTCATTGATAGCACCATCCTTTTAGTAATTATAACACAAAACTTTTTTTATGACTAAGTAAAATGAATTTTTAACAATTACTTCTCATATAATTCGGTATGGAAAATAATCACTATAACATTGTACGCTTAGGTAATACTGTTGGTATTGCCGTTATATCGCAATTTTTTGCTGATATTATAGTATCTTTAGTTGATGATAATATTTTAACAACTGATGTTATTCTATCTGACATTTCAGTTTATTTTGGAGCTGTAGCTACTGCTTTCGTAATTTTCGCTTTACCAGAAACAGCAGATCGATTAGAAATAATAGCTATCTCAACAGTTACATATAATTATTTTACAAGTCTAGCAGAAAATGATTTTAACGTGGATTTTGAAATCAATACTCAGGAGATTGTTTTTACTATTATTTTAGTTGAACTATTCACCCTTGCTTTTGATAGAAAATCTCTTAATGATTTTATAAATAAATATAACGAAAGACATCATATTATTGCGCCTGAACTAGATACAAATAAAAACAGTTTGGAATTTTTAATTTTAATTTTTGTAAGTAATTTAATAAGTTATCCTTTTCGTCGTCTTCGAATGCAACAAGATGAGTAAAAAATAAAAAAAGCTAGAACTCAATCTGCATTTTTACAGATGTTTCTAAGCTTTTTTTTATTATAATTTTAAAGCTTCTTCAATCTTTTTAGGGAATGAATATTTAGAAGCTGTATTTAACTGTCTTGATAGGTTGTTAGCCACATTATAGTGATCTAGAATAATTTTTAAAGCTGCAATATTACGTTTTTTATAAGTCTTAGCCATTAAAACTTTGAAAAGTATATCTTCTTTAAATAATTCGCTAAATTCTTTTAAGACTTTCTCTAAAGCCTCAATGTTAGCATTAGGATAATTGTCAATTATTTCAATTAATTCAAGAACCTCAATTGTTTTACGCACAACATCATTCTTGTAATCTACATCAACATTTTCAATAACTAAGTTAGAGATAAAACGCTTAGTCTTAATTTCGATTACATTTGTATAAACCTTATATTGGTTAGAATCAGTAGTAATAATTCCATAAGATTCTAACATTTTTTCGCCAACAATCATACCATTCTTGTTTTTATTTGTGAAAAAGTTAAGTAATTTTTCAAAACTTGGTAAAATTGTAACATCATTATTCTTAGGTTTAAAATATAAACCTTTGGCGATTTTTCCAATTACTTTTTCTTCGTTTAAACGTGCAAGTAATTGATAAAACGTAGCTTCCTTCATTCCAGTAAAATTCTTTTCGTATGCTTGTTTAACAAGAATTAATTCTTCTTCTTTTAAAGAAAAAATCCATTGCTTAATGTCTCGTGTATACATTAAAATTTCACCTCACGAATGGAATTATACAAGAAACCCTATAAAAAGTAAAGGATTTTATTTTTTATCTTTAGTCTCTTTTTCTAAGCTATGTTTTTTCTTTAAAGTAGAGCTATAAGTAAAAAATAATCCTGTTCCTACAAAAATAAATGGTAATATAATTTCTAACCAAAGCCAATGAATTGAATAATATACCCATGAAACGTATACAATGGAAAGGATAATTGAATACATTGGAATTAATATACAATTTTGCTTATTGTTTATAATATCTTGTTTCGTAATTTTTTCCATAGGAATACCTCAAATTAATTATAATTATAACAATATATTTATTTGTTTTCAAGAAAAACTTTAATTAAAGTAAATAGCTAAAATATCAATAGCTTTTTGTTGAAAATGAAATATGAAATTTTCATATTTTGAATGACATACCTAGCAAACGGGTTCAGGCGCAGGCATAGGCTGGGGCTCAGTTCACTTTATACTTTGAATAACATACCTAGCAAACATGTCAATTATTATTGGAGTTTTCACACTGAGTTCACTTTATACTTTGAATAACATACCTAGCAAACCTTGCGCCCACCCTTGATTATATTATATGGGTTCACTTTATACTTTGAATAACATACCTAGCAAACTCGCATTGTTGATGAAGAACTTAAAGCTCTGTTCACTTTATACTTTGAATAACATACCTAGCAAACGGGTAAAACTACTCTTGCAAGTTGTTTAAAGTTCACTTTATACTTTGAATAACATACCTAGCAAACTACCAAAAAAGCGTACTTCTTATATCACCCCTGTTCACTTTATACTTTGAATAACATACCTAGCAAACGAGTATCCGAAGGAATTAAACATTACATGAGTTCACTTTATACTTTGAATAACATACCTAGCAAACACAGTAGCTTCTTTACGCTCTAGAGTAGCAGTTCACTTTATACTTTGAATAACATACCTAGCAAACATAGAAGTTATGATATGTTTGATTGCTTAGTTCACTTTATACTTTGAATAACATACCTAGCAAACGTAAAAATTTTGATGATATTAAAGATAAAAGTTCACTTTATACTTTGAATAACATACCTAGCAAACTTAAATCTATTAGTGTTCGTCAGAATCAAGGTTCACTTTATACTTTGAATAACATACCTAGCAAACGTAATAATGATGAAATGAAAGATTCTAAAAGTGTTCACTTTATACTTTGAATAACATACCTAGCAAACTTGTGATTTGTCTTATCTTAAAGAATATTGGTTCACTTTATACTTTGAATAACATACCTAGCAAACACTGTCATTGACATGTCATTGACATTGTTAGTTCACTTTATACTTTGAATAACATACCTAGCAAACTATGACCGTTAATAATATCAGTTCCTCTTTGTTCACTTTATACTTTGAATAACATACCTAGCAAACATATTGAAATAGATATATTCAGTTCTTCTTGTTCACTTTATACTTTGAATAACATACCTAGCAAACATTATGATGCCATAGTTCAATATATGTGGGGTTCACTTTATACTTTGAATAACATACCTAGCAAACAAAATAAAGGGAATAAGGACAAACTATACACGTTCACTTTATACTTTGAATAACATACCTAGCAAACTTCAAAATCATTTGATAACAAAGATGATTAGTTCACTTTATACTTTGAATAACATACCTAGCAAACCAAAAAGCCTATGGATTGTATTTTAGCTATTGTTCACTTTATACTTTGAATAACATACCTAGCAAACTATTCCGTCAATAGTTGAGCATTATGCGACGTTCACTTTATACTTTGAATAACATACCTAGCAAACACAAACCATAATACATATCAGGATAGTCTGTTCACTTTATACTTTGAATAACATACCTAGCAAACATCTAATAATATCCAAGATTTTGACTTCCCAGTTCACTTTATACTTTGAATAACATACCTAGCAAACACTTTAATTATAAATACGAAGGTACTTATAGTTCACTTTATACTTTGAATAACATACCTAGCAAACCATCATAATTTTTACTTCTTGATTTTTAATGTTCACTTTATACTTTGAATAACATACCTAGCAAACATGTTGAATACAATACAAGCATTAATTCGGTTCACTTTATACTTTGAATAACATACCTAGCAAACGAATGGTGAACTATCACAGGAATTATCTTTGTTCACTTTATACTTTGAATAACATACCTAGCAAACCTATGTCAATTTTTTGTTAAGGTCTTTGAAGTTCACTTTATACTTTGAATAACATACCTAGCAAACTACGTTGTATTTTGATAAGTTTTTTTCAAGGTTCACTTTATACTTTGAATAACATACCTAGCAAACGTTTGCTAGACCGCTAAACGAAAACCGCTAGTTCACTTTATACTTTGAATAACATACCTAGCAAACTATTAGGGCATATTTTAATAAATATGACGTGTTCACTTTATACTTTGAATAACATACCTAGCAAACATATTTATCTTTGCATATTCCATAAGTACCAGTTCACTTTATACTTTGAATAACATACCTAGCAAACACCGTCATAAGCCCTTTGCCAATACTTGTAAGTTCACTTTATACTTTGAATAACATACCTAGCAAACGGTCTTAAGGGCTTGTCCTTTTTTTATTTAGTTCACTTTATACTTTGAATAACATACCTAGCAAACTAACTTCATCGTCATTTCTTTGTTTACAAGGTTCACTTTATACTTTGAATAACATACCTAGCAAACACTGCTTCAAGCTAAGTTTCCTGATCTTAGTTCACTTTATACTTTGAATAACATACCTAGCAAACTTTTAACAGCTGGTTTTATCAAGACCTAGCGTTCACTTTATACTTTGAATAACATACCTAGCAAACGGTCGATTTTAATTTTAAAAACCCTAACAGTTCACTTTATACTTTGAATAACATACCTAGCAAACTTCTTCTTGGTCTTTAACCTCATTATTTTCGTTCACTTTATACTTTGAATAACATACCTAGCAAACAACAACAAAAGCCTCATGTTCTTTGAAAATGTTCACTTTATACTTTGAATAACATACCTAGCAAACGTATATTATCGATATAATTTACTTGATGATGTTCACTTTATACTTTGAATAACATACCTAGCAAACCGTGATATACTTAATCAATACACCATTTTTAGTTCACTTTATACTTTGAATAACATACCTAGCAAACGTAGATAAACTCCACTCCTAAGTCCTTTAAAGTTCACTTTATACTTTGAATAACATACCTAGCAAACTCAAAAGGGGGATAACAATGCTTTTTTGCAGTTCACTTTATACTTTGAATAACATACCTAGCAAACACTCTTATTTAATCCGTGCTTTTTACCTTCAGTTCACTTTATACTTTGAATAACATACCTAGCAAACTAATGATGAATTTAACTGTAACACTTATAGTTCACTTTATACTTTGAATAACATACCTAGCAAACGGCTGTCGAATGTTCCTTGTTCGTGATAAGTTCACTTTATACTTTGAATAACATACCTAGCAAACCTCAAATTTAGTTGGCTAGGCATATTATTACAGTTAAAATGATAACATCAAGCATATAAACTTAACTCTATACCAATAATACAGCCAAGATTTATATGATTATAGTATACACCAATCAGAATCAATAATGGTAGTATTAATTTCAGATTTTTTCGAAAAAATTATATCAATAATATCTAAATCTAACTGTTTTAAAACATAATTTAATTCTAAAACCTCATCTTTAGTTAGTAATGATGATATGCCAAATGAAAAAATACACTTAACTTTAAAAAGTTCTTTTACTAACTTACAGTATCTAATCAACAATGTAGCATAATTTGATGATTCAATGCTTTCAAATTCCATGTTAAATGCTGACATTAACTTCGTAAAATCTACACATTCAGAATAACAAATTTCAAATCCGGTTTTATATGCCAATAATTCTAATAAATTCAAAGTTGAGCTTTCAATTTGAGCTAAATAATTACGGCATTCATCATCTAGAACCGATTCGAAAGCTTTATATAAAGTTGTAACAAATCTTTTTTCATTTAAAGAAATATCAATCGGATTATGAATAATCAATCCATACTTATCTAGATCATATATGAAATCATCTATGCTAAATGTTAATGATTCATATAACTTAAAACAGTATTTTCTATATAATTCTACATCTTCAACTCTAATTATCTGTATTTCATTTTTCAACTCTAAAGTTGTATTAACTTCTTTTAAAAATAATAATCTCATAATATAACCAACCTCTCGTCGGTTGATAGTACTTCACTTTCAAAACATCCCATCATAATATTCATTGATGCAAACTGTTTTTCCGTTATTATGAGCGAAATAACACTCCCTTTTGATGGAAGAAATTCTTTCAAAGAATTTACCGTAGCTTCAGCATGTCTTAAATCGAGACTCATTTTTACATATACCGATTCCTGTAACATATAAAAACCTCGTTCTTTTAATGCCTTTACAAATTTTCGATAAATTTTTTTATCGACTTTAGTAACAGATGGTAAATCAAAAAATAGTATTGTCCTCATAAATCTATAACTCATATTTAATAAACTTTATCTTTTCCTCATTTCCGCTTTTTAAATAATTAAATAAATCCTCTACATAAAGATGAATTGCGTTAGCTAAAATAACATTTCTTTCATTATAAATTACATTTTTATTTAATAATTCTAGAAAGACGATTTTGTAATTATTCTCATTAACTTTACCATTTATAACTTGATAATCAACTAGCGGTCTCAATGGCTCTACAAAATCACACGATAAATTAAAAGAGTTCGACTCTCCAATATGGTGAATTCCTAATTCTGTTAAATATCCACAACTTGAAATTTCTTTACTAATAGATGACATCATAATTGAATAACCATAATTTAAAAATTTATTTATACTGCAATCTGTTCTTCTATTGAAATCATTGCCAAATAATGAATTAAAATAAACTTTTGCGGCATGACCCTCTCTATTTGTTGAATCATCAAATTCAACCTGATCTGCATATTCCATTAATTGTTCATACTTTTTTAAATCTTTTAAATTTTTAGCTTGGTTGACTATCTTTTCAACTACAATCCTTTCCCAAAGATGTCCCTTATTAAACTCTTCAAAAGTCATTTGTTCCTTCAGTTTACGATAACTATAAAAACTATTGTGGTAACCAACCAATTCGCCACACGGTTGGTGCGACGAATCAGTAAAAATTACCTTAATCTTTTTTTCAATACAAGCACTCAAAAGTGCTGATGTAATAGATACTTGACAAGAATCAATTATCATAATGTTTATTTCATCTAATAAAACCTTTGTTTCTTGGTCCCCTTTTCGGCATATCAAGTAGTTAAGTGAGCATTCAAGCTTCGACCTTTTTCCAATAACAATTGTCCTGAATGCCATTTACTAAACCTCAAATAATACCTTTTTGTAATACCCAGTCACCGATTCATGAACAAACTTCATGCCAGGTTTTAATTTTTTATTAATTGTTAGTTTGCAACTGTTCTTTGGCAATCCAATGATTGTTAAATCAACTGGTTTATTTTCATTTGTTCTAAGTAAAGATAAAAGCTTTCTAATTAATTTTAAGAAATTTTCAATCGATAATTCCTGTATTGTATTTATTTTCATAATCAATTTTTCTTTATTTTTAGCAATTTGAATAAATGCATAAATATCTTTAGAAAATTGATTCATTATTTCTTCAAACAACTGCTCTAAATCAGTTTTTGTAAGTCTAATTTCCTGGCAATTTTCATTTTTAGCAGGAGCTACTATAATATAATTATCATCAATCAGCATCGGAATTTTTTTATTAATATTTAATTCATACTTTTCTATTTTCTTGATTGTAACTAATGATAAATAACTGAAGAATTTATCTTGAATATTCTTAATACTATAGGTATCAGCATCATATCTACTAGTAATTACAAATTTCAACTTATCATCACAAACTACTACGTTTGATTTTACATTTAAATATAAAATCTCAAAATTAGAATATATTTTAGCAAGATATTTTTCAATAGCTATTCTATTAATTGCTTCGTTATCAAATGTAGGAACACTAGTCTTAGGAATAGCTTCCAAAATGATTTTTTCCCTATTTTTATTATCTAATGTTTTAATGATAACGTACCTAGAATAGCTGCTAGAGGTAATTCCTCCATACTTAGTTACGTCTGCTCGAGCATCTTGTTTTACTGGTATAGAATTAGCATTAGATGCTGGAAGAATTGTAATCTTAGAAAACATTGTTTGTGGATTATAGGAACGGAAAGTTTCGTTTATATCAAATCTGTTATAAAGATCTCGTTTAATTTTTTCAATCATAGTCGATTTATTCCATATTGAGTTTTCTTTAGGCCACTTATCCTTTTCAAATATTTTAATTGGATTTAGAGTTCTTTTTTCATTATCAATTCTAACGTAATTATTACTTTTATTTAAGAAGTAATTAACTTTAAAATATTGGTTGATAATACTTCCGACTACTGCGTTTAAATATGCATCATGAGCATGGTGGAAATTGTTAGCTAATCTTGATTTAACTAAGTCAAATTTATGTCTAAAATCGCTAATATTTTCACCTTTAGAAAAAATAATGTTGTTAGAATCAATACCTTTATACAACTTTAATAGCTCAATTAATCCCTTAACTGATTGATTAGTAACTACTAATTGACGATTAACGAAACCTTCTAATTCTCCCTCGCTAATTTCTTTTAAAGTAAGTCTTCGGTATTTTTCAGCACTGATAAGTTTTTTATCTAATAAAATTTCGTAAAAGTTATCTGCCATTTTATTCTTAACTTTACATTCAAATAAAAATTTATCTCTTTTTTCATTATTATTTATATTCTTCCTTACTAGGATACGATTATTTATCGAATCATCTTTAATAATCGATTGTGGAAAAATATGATCTATATCATAGTCATTATTTCCTTGGAATAATTTATATAAATCTATTTTTTCTAAAGAGTACATGCATTTTCCTAGTTGTGCGAAATATAGATAAATTTTATCCGACCTTAAATTATCTTTATTGTTTTCAAGTTCTTCATTAAGTTTTTTCAAATCAACATTATAAATATCTTGCGATATGTTCTTATACAGCTCTTTAATTTTTTCATATCTAGAAGATGGCGTACGCTTTTTTGCTTTATTGGTTCTTGTGCACTCAATATAGAATTCGTCAATTTTATTTCCGATTATTTTTTCTATTTCTTCTATTATTTTCATTGTTTGAACAATAGGTCTCTTAATTATCGGAGATATGTTTATATTTTCATCAATAAACTCATTTAAATCATCATTTTCTTCTATGAAAAATTGGTTATTGTAATCATCAACTCTATCAAGCAATCGATAATCTGGATGGTTTAATATCTCTTGTAAATTCATATTTGTATTTCTCATTATTTGAATTACAGTTCCTTTTAGTTCTCCTGTTGTTGGATCTATACATTCAATTCCATTAATCAAATTTTTGCTTAATCTACCATAACCTGAGTAATTCAAATCCTTAATCTTCTTAACAATTTGTATATCTAAATTGTAATGATTTAAAAGTCTATTTTCTAAAATTGACTTATCTTCAAATATTGTTATATCTCGAATTATATTTTCAATAAGTTCATAGTTTTCCTCAAAATTTTCAGAGAAAATTTCCTTAAACTTGATATATGAAGACATATTAACATTTAATTCTGGTAATCCTTTTTCTTTACCTACTACAACATCTTTTCCATAATGAGATTCGATATAGTTTATAATATCCTTTTTTGTGGGTTTTTTCTTTACTAAGAAAACATTGTTGAATAACTCATCCTTCAAATTTTTTGAAATATGACTGCCATTAATATAAACCTTGTTCAAATAAGCTAGAGATAAAAATTCAGAGTACAATAATGAATTTTTTGGCAAACAATAATCTGTATCACCTTTCAAGTATGTACACTTATTTTGCATTCTTGTTATAAACTCTTTAGCTGTTTCGTTTAAATCAATAACCTTTTCATAATTCCAAGGATAAATTTTTTCGTCGCTTCTTATAACCCAAGAGTTCTTCGAATTTCTATTTAGTGGGCCTACATAATATGGCAGTTTATATTTAAATATGGAAATTATTTTATCACTATTAGAAATACCATTAGAATCCTTATCTAATAAAAATGGATAATATTTAGATTGATTTTTTAGAATACGTTTTAACTCATCTAAATGTAGTTGCATCGGAAATGCACCATTTTGACCAGAATTTTGACGTAACAAGAACTTCTTGGCTGTAATTTTAGCTAATATACTGTTCTTAATAACTTCACCTTCTTCATCCAAGCTGCCTTTTAGTATCGAGTTTTCTAGCTAATAATAAAAATCATCTTGAGAACAATGACCAGTTCTAATTCTTTTTGAACTTACATCAGTCATACCAATATATGAAGCATAATTATTTAAATTTTCTTCTAAATTTCTAAAACATTCACTGTATTTTTCAGGTTTATATTTTTTTACAAAATCTTTTAATATCGCTAGATCGTTCTTATGATTTTTATATAGATCAACCATTGCATCACTAATCAAATCTTTATTCTCTAATATATTTAACAGGTAGTAGTAGTCAACAATTTCTTTGATATTTTTCAGAAAATCAAATAAAATAGATAGTTCTGGAATTTTATTTTTTTCTTCTTCAATCTTACCTTCGAGATTATCAGTTGATACACCCAATTTAACCTCTTCATACTTATATCCCTTTACATTTGATAACTCATTAAATTTACATTCTTTACCTGATAATATTTTAACAAAGTATTCATAAACAAGAGTTTTATTTTTGACTCCAAATAATTTTTGTAATTCTTTTTGATTTTTATGCTTTAGTACCTTTTCTAAATCACTATAAAAATTTTCCTTATTCGTATCAATTAATGCGTAATAATCACTATCATAATTCTCATCACTTTCAGCAAAAACAACAGATAATTCTTTTACAATGTCATTGAATTTTTGAAAATGATTCTCAATCATTGTAGTATCGCTTTTCTTAAATTCATCTCCCTGAATTAAGAAATTACCACGATATTTAATAATGTGATGAATTGCTAAATAAACCATTCTTAAATCAAACTTTTTATCTGTTTTAACTAAATCCTTTCTTAAATGAAATATAGTTGGATATTGTTCAAAGAAATCCTTATCTGTATATCCAGATGTAAAAAGATTATAAAAATTTTCATTTTTCTTATCTTCTTGTTTAAAGAACGAATCATCTAACCTTTGAAAAAAAGTTTCATCTATTAATCCAATCTCAGTAGAAAAGATATCTCTTAGTAAAGCAATTCTTTCTTTTCTACGATTAATTCTTCGACGATTAGAACGATAACCTCTTCTTTTTTTAGCGTCTTTGGACTCATCGAACATTCTGACTCCCCAAAAAGTAAAACCATTTTTTTTGACCAAATTATTATTTTGATCAAGGAGTGCCCATCCTACGGAATTTGTCCCAATATCAAGTCCTAATTTGTAAATTTTTTCCATATTTTTCTCCTTTTTTTTATTTGACAAAATCAAGCTTATGACTTATAATATGTATATAACATACCGAGTGCAAATAAGCATTTTGCGAAAACTTAGGACTGATTGCAGTCCATTTTTTTTGCTTTGATTCTATCATTTTTATATTTATGTCTATATTGTACTACATTTTGACATTTTTTTCTCCACCTTATTTAAATAAATTTTATTTTTATTATTTTTTTAATAAATTTTATTATTTTGTGATATTTTCTAGCAAAATTATATTCTTAAGAAGCATTCAAATAGTTTTTTTAAAAATTCATTTCAGTATATTTAACAATTCAAAGACAAAATTACTTGTTAAAAAATAAAAAAACGGATTTAAAGTAGATTTATATCTATTTATCCGTTTTTTTATTTCCTTATATTATTTATAGATTAACTCATTTTTTTAATCTATTTTTTTTAGAGTGTAAATAATTCATCAAAATATAAACACCAATTAAAAATATTACACTCATAATCATAATAAAAAATTTATATGTATTTCCAACTTGAATATCAAAAAAATAAATATTAAAATCGACAAAACGTTTGATTTCATTAACTACTTCTGTAGGAATTCCCTCATTTTCTAATTGCCTCATTACTCCACCTAAAGCATGACTCCTAACAAGTGATGTTCCATATATTCCTGGAAAAAAACTGATGACACGTTGCAAGCCAATTGAAAATTGTGATATCGGCATATAAGCACCACAAATAAAACCATAACTTGAACTAACGATTGTACCTACTGCAGACATTTGCCCCTCAGTATTTAAAAAGAAATTAATAATACTTGAAAGTGCCGTTCCAAACAAAACTAAAAGTAAAATATCAAAGAATAATAGAACAAGTTCAGTTGAACTTATAAGCCAACCAGAAGTTGCAATATAAACAAAACAAATCAGTGTAGCAATTAATGCAATTAACATTGTTGATAAAAATGATGCAATATAATATCCAAGTGATAATATCGACGGTTTTACTGGAGTAATTATTAAATCTTTTATTGTATTATTAGCTTTATCTTGAACCATTAACATATTCGAGCAAAATGCAACAGTTACGCATGATACTGATAAAATGGAAGAAAATAATTGTCCTGCAACAAATCCATCGCAAACTTTTTGACTAATATCAATGTCATCAGGTATGAATTCCATTAAAGAATTTCTATATGTATTTCCTAAAAAAGTACTATAAAGAACTAATAGAATTAATGGAGTGATTAGCGAAACTAAAAACATTGTTTTATCTTTAAAGAATAGTTTAGTGTTTCTATAAATTAAAGATTTCAATTTAATCATTATCATCACCACCTAATTGTTTTCCAGTAACAGCTAAGAATACATCATCCATTTTACCTTTCGTTACTTCATAATCTAGAAAAATATCTGGGAATTTTATAATTAAATCAGTCGCTTCTTTTGTATTATCTACTTTGATTTTATAACCACCACTAATTGATTCATATGGTAAATTTAATTTTTTGATGGTTAATTCATCAACATTATAAATGGAAATAAAATCACCTGTATATTTATTTTTTAAATCTAAGGGTTTCCCTTCTGCTACAATTTTTCCACTATCAATAATAACAACATAATCAGCATCTGCAGCTTCTTCCATATAGTGAGTAGTTAGAAAAACTGTCATATTATTGTTTGTTTGTAAATTTTCAATTGTATTCCAAATCATACATCTCGTCTTAGGATCTAAACCAGTTGTTGGCTCATCTAGGATTAAAATTTTAGGATTATGAATGATTGCTCTTGCAATATCAATTCTTCTACGCTGTCCTCCTGATAGTTTTTTTACTGGTCTTTTTAATAAATCACTTAAATTTAAAAGTTTTGAAAGATTTGTCAATCTTTTTTTAAAATCAGATTTATTAATTCCATATAAAGTAGCCCTATTATATAGATTATCATACACACTAAGAGATTTATCTAAAACCGAGTTTTGAAATACAACACCAAGTATTCCTTTAATATCATCTAAATTATAATCAATATTTTTTGTATCAATTATTATTTCACCCTTATCTCTTCTCAAATCACCACACATAATATTAATTGTAGTAGATTTTCCAGCTCCATTAACACCCAAAAAAGCAAATAATTCTCCTTCTTTAACATTAAAACTCAAATCATCAACTGCTTTAATATTACCGAAAGTTTTAAATAAATTTTTTATTTCAATAATGTTTTTCCTTTTTTTCAAATCTATAATTCTCTCTTTCTTACAGTAAAACTATTATCTATAAATCATCGTTTAATATATTTTACTATACTAATTTTATTAACGCAATCTTCTACTAAATAGATTAAAAACTAGGTTACCCTAGTTTTAATAACAAATAACATAATTTATTTAAATTATCTTTTTAATTGGATGTCTAATTATGGTTTTTAATTTTGAGGTTTCAACTTTTCGAGGATCGCTTAAATATATTTCATGATGATACCTTTGATCGCTGATATCTAATTCAAAACCTTGTTCCTGCATAATTGTATACATCTTTTCTAATGTTTCTGGTTCATTATCATAATGTCCAATATGCATACACTGAACACATGTTCCTTCATCGTATGTAAAAAATTCAATTCTTTCAAAATTAATTTTCTTTTTTTCAGCAGCTATTTCTTTAGCTTTTAAAAAAACTTCTTTTGAAACAAAATCAGGCATTCGAATTAATGATATAAAACTAAAATCATCTTTCCTGTTTTTATCATATCCTTTTAAATCTTTTTGCCACCAAAAACCTTCCAATGGTGGAACAACAAAATCAAAATAATTTGGTATTTCAAAATTTGTGTTTTTACTCATTTTTATAGTATAAGCTATAGAATATAGAAGTTTAATTGATTCTTCGTATTCACCACCAGGTGTATTAGGATTTCCTTCACCCCTCACAGCAATAAAATTCATTTTAGGAACATTAATAATAAAGGGTTTTGTACTATTCTTGTATAATAATTTATCTATTTTTTTGAAATCTATGGCCATTATCTTGTTATGATGTAATCAATTCTAACTTATGATTGCACTTTTCCTCCTAAATTTTTTTAAACACAAACAAATACTCATGAGCAATTAACAAAAAGTTATATTTTATACTATTTGTTTTCCAATACCCTGTTGCTTTGCAATTGTGCTGTTCTTTAATAATCAGCTCTTTTAGTGTGAATCCTGCATCTTGAAAGATCTTCATCACTTCAAAAGACATTGGAATCATACATCCCTTTTGACGAGTATCTCCCATCAAAACTGCACAAAACTTATCCTTTTTCAATACTCTGTAACTTTCTGAAGCAACTTTCTTCATTTCTTCCAAAAATTCTTTAATTTTCAACTGTGATAAATCATCTTCTAATCCATCACTATATTTAATGATATTGGCATATGGTGGATGAGTGCAAATCAAATCAACGCTATCATCATCAATAAAATCTAAATTTCTAGCATCACCTTTATGAATTTCAACTTTGCCATTTGCACCTTCATAATCAAAATCAGTTTTTTCTTTACAACGTTCTAATGCAATATCATTACAGTCAACACCAATTATATTTCTATTCAATAATTTAGCTTCTACTAAAGTAGTTCCACCACCAGCAAATTGATCTAAAACTAAATCGTTTTCTTTTGAATATCGAAGTAAAATATTTCTTGGTATATATGGAGACCAATTTCCTCTCCATTTAGCATCATGTGTTGCCCAATTTCCTCTTTGTGGAAATGACCAATGTGTAGTCATTTCTAATTCAAAATCATCTGGTTCCCATTTCGTTATCTTTTTCTCCATTAAGCTTCTCCTTTATTTGATTACTTTTGAAATGATTCCATTCTCCATATCTCTTATATTATAGATGTGTTCCATTACATCAAAAGTTTCTTCTAAATTGTTTCTTGCACCAATCCAACCTTTTCCATCAGTAAACCATACAAATGAAAATCCATCTATTGTATCTGCTTCTAAAGCTAAAGTTTTATAACTACGTGCAGTTTCATTTAATTTACTACCACCACTACTGTAAAAATTAGTTTCAATAGCATAAATCATATTTTTAGTTTTAATCACAAAATCAAAACGTTTTTCCATCTTACCTTGATTTGAAATATCTGATAAATCAATATTCCATTTATCTGTAATTTCATGTATATACATTTCTTTAAAATATGTAACATCTTTTACAAATCCAGCTTTTTTAATATAACTTTAAACAAGATCTTCCATTAAATGTCCACCTCTATTTTTTCGTCCATTTGAATCTAACCCTGTCTCTACTCCTGTTACATAATCAACTAAATTATTTATCAAATGTTTTTCCAACAAATCAAACAAACCGGTCTTATCCATAAAATAAGAATATTGTTCATAATCATTCATACTGTTTAATGGATACTTTTCATAATTAAATTGATATAAGTATCCACCATTTTCATCTTGGCAATAAATTTCATTTTCTCTTTTGGCTAATAAAACTGGTATTACTTTTAATGTTTCTGGGTATCGTTTAATCAACGTTTTAAAATCATTTTTAATATCTTTACTTCCAATTAATAAGTTTAAAATATTCAATTCAATTTTTATTGAATCAACATTCCGATACACTTTGTTAAAATCAATATAATACTCATAACTTGCTATGCTATTTCTAAAACTTAATAGCCATTCTGTAAAATTTCTTTTCATATTTTCTCCTATTTTTATATTTATAATATTTCAAAATTAGAAATTAATAGTTCTTTAATTTTTCCTCTAGCTGACGCTTTACTATTAATCATTCTTGTAGCATCAACTCTTTTTATAATTTGATTTGAATAGATTTCATCAAAGAAATCATCATCTTCATTTGTATTTTTTGGATCTGAATTACTTACTACAATTTTTGCTCCTTTTTCATCTAGTTCACTTACAAACTTTGCTAATTCAATCTGACTTTCGTCATTAAATAAATTTTCAGTATACGCAGTAAAACTAGATGTATCATTTAAAGGTCTATAAGGTGGATCAAAATATACAAAAGTATTTTCATCAATAAAATCTTTCGCCTCTCGATAATCTCCACAAACAATTTTCACTTTCTGTAATTTATTAGACACATTTTTTAAATTATCAAAATCACAAATACATGGATTTTTATAATTTCCCATTGGAACATTAAATAATCCTTTTCTATTCACTCTATATAAACCGTTAAAACATGTTTTATTCAAAAAGATCATTAATGAAGCTTTTTCGATATTTGTTAGTTTATTTCCATTGATTTTCAAATCATTAAATCTATCACGTTTCTTTAAATAATATTCTTTTCTTTGTTCAATATCTAAAGGTAAATATTCTTCTTGATAATTTGATAAAAATTTTATTAATTCTTCAACATCATCTCGAACTATACAATATGTATTAATCAACTCTTCATTTATATCACTTATATACACTTCATCCAAATCATATTTACTTAATATATCAAATAATACCGCACCACCACCTACAAATGGTTCAGCATATTTATTCACTCCTTTTAACTTGTCAAAAGGATAATAAGGTTCTATTTCCTTAATCAATTGTCCTTTCCCACCTGCCCATTTTAGAAATGGTTTCACAGTGATATCAGAAAAATCAAAATATCTCAAACTTCTTGCATCAATTGGTTTTTCGGCATTTTTGGGGATAATCCACATATTTCCAACCATAGTTGCTTCCTCAACTCTATTCTCAGAACATAAAACAGCTACTCGTCTTTGAGATATTCCCCATTTTGCAGCAGCCTCTTTTGCAGACATATATTCCATTTTTATTCCTCCGATTCCATATGTACATTATATTCTATATCTAGAATAATAGCAATTCATTTCGTAATATTTTTCACTTCGTAACTTTCACTATAAGTGAATTTTATTGATATATTTGTATGCGATAATATTCACACATAGTGAAGTAGAAACATTATGTATTTTAAAGACGACAATGAACTATTTAAAACAATTGGAAATAACATTCAATTGTTTCGCAAAAAAGCAAACCTAACATAATCTCAATTAGCTGAAAAAGTTGGAATAAGCCTAAGTTATTTAGCTAAAATTGAAGTCAGTAACTATGATAAAAGCATTTCTATTTTAAATCAAATTGCTAATTGTTTGAATGTTGATATTATTGAATTTTTAAATGAGGAATAATTTATGTCACGAGGAATTAACAAATTTGGAGGAGGAGCATAAACAAATTACTACGGATTACTGTTTGAACAATCAACTTAATTGAATGATGCACTAAAATAATGGTTTGATCGTTAACAATATGATGATTACTACAAATTCATGGATATATATAATTACTCACATTATTTTGATATTCTACCACTGGAAGCAATAGGATTATGAAAAATAATTTCTATAGTAGCGGAACATTTTCTGCTACTATTTTTCGTTCAAAAAAAGAAGCAGTTTTCTGCTTCATCCTAAATCTTTTATTATCATTTTTTCTGCGATATTCCTAATATTATTCATCTCCTGTACCCTTCTTATTTGATCTTTTTCTTTTAACATTTCATCGTTATTTCTTTCTTCCATAAGTTGCTTAACTAATACATCATATCTATCATTCAGCTGCTGATCCATTGATAATAGTTCATCATTTAGCTTATTATATGCAAGTAAAGCTAGATAATGTGCTGTATAATTTTTTTCAAATGATTCAAATACATTCGTCCAACTCGTGTTAAATTAGGTAATGATTCTTCTTGTTTTAGAACTAGAAATTCATAATTTCCTACTTGTTGGTACCTAATTTCTTTCATCTGCTTTTCCTCCTAACGTGATTGTTATCTTTGTCTTATTTTATTCCATGCGATACATTCAACATCATCTTTAAAGCTTCTATTTCGAATGTTATCACAGGCTTTGACTTCCATTCTTAACTTTTTAATTGCCGGTGTAAATTGTTTTGCTTTTGCTGACCACTCTTCTTTTTCCTCTTCGCTTGTAGCTTTCATTCGATGATAATAACATCGTTGTCGTTCATATCTCAGCTTGTCTAATTCATTCTGCTTCACTTGCTGATAATCATCCAATTGGTTTATATCTTCAATTTTGTTATAATACAATAATTCAATTTCCTTCACAAACATATCCAGTTTTCTTAATGCTTGCCTTACTTCCTTTGATAATTTTTGTTTGCGAGTATATAAAACATTTAATGAAATGAGATAAGCTACTCTTATTCCTGTAGGACCAGTGAGTTGTTTTTTCTTATACTTTTTATAATATTCTTTGCACTGATAATAGTTTTTTGTATGTTCAGTTTCTTGTGGTAGTATTCTTTTATGTTATATGGAAAGTTCATGATATTTATGAAAAGCATTTAAATTACTTTACGGATGATACTTATTATCATAATCAAAAACAGGCATTAAAAGAGAGTTATCTACTAAAACTAACAAAAGAAAAGCTTCCTGAATTGTCTTTAGAAGAACAATACAAGAAGCAATTAGAATACCTACAAAAAGTTATAAAAAATGTAATAAAAAAATTCCTACAGAGTAGTCTACAGATACTCAAATGTACTCATCATAAAAAAGCATAAAAAAAACGCCCTATTTAAAGGCGTTTTTCTTTTTTATATACTATTCGAACTCAATTGTTGCAGGTGGTTTAGATGTACAATCTAACAGTACACGGTTAACCCCTTTAACTTCATTTACGATTCTTCTAGAAATAATATCTAATACATCATACGGAATACGAGCCCAATCAGCAGTCATACCATCAATTGATGTAACCGCACGAATCGCTATCGCATGACTGTATGTTCTTTCATCACCCATTACGCCGACACTTTGCATATTTGTTAAAGCCGTAAAGTATTGCCAAATTTCACGATCTAATCCAGCTTTAGCAATTTCTTCTCTTAAAATTGCATCACTATCGCAAACAATTTGTAATTTTTCTTCAGTAACTTCACCTATAATACGAATTGCAAGACCTGGCCCTGGGAAAGGTTGGCGCCATACAATATTATGAGGAATTTCTAATTCTTCACCTAATGCTCTTACCTCATCTTTAAATAAAACATTAAGTGGCTCAATTAACTTAAACTTCATATCTTCTGGAAGTCCACCAACATTATGATGAGATTTAATTGTTTGGGCAGTCTTTGTACCTGATTCAATCACATCAGTATATAAAGTTCCTTGAGCTAAGAAATCAAAATCACCAAGTTTTTGAGACTCTTCATCAAAACAATAAACGAATTCATTCCCGATAATTTTACGTTTTTTCTCAGGATCTGAAACTCCAGCAAGTTTTGATAAGAAACGTTCTTTAGCATCAATTTTTACAACATTCATATCAAATTGCTTACATGCAGCCATAACTTCTTCTGCTTCATTCTTGCGTAAAAGACCATGGTCGATAAACATACATGTTAATTGCTTACCAATTGCCTCATTTAGTAATACAGCTACAACAGTTGAGTCAACTCCACCTGACAAACCGCATAATACTTTTTTATTTCCAACTGTATTACGTATTTTTTCAATTTGCATATCTAAATATGATGCCATTGACCAGTTGGCATTTGCATGACAAATTTCAAAAACGAAATTTCTTAACATTTTATTTCCATTTACTGTGTGTCTTACTTCTGGGTGAAATTGAACACAATAAATATTTTTATCTTCATTTTGGATAGCTGCAATCGTTCCATTGATAGATTTAGCAACTAAACTAAATCCATTAGGAATTTCTGCGACATGATCTCCATGACTCATCCATACATCTTCAACTAATTCTAAATCTTTAAAAAGTAAAGATGGTTCTAGCATCGTAATTGGCATTTTACCATATTCACGAGCTGTACCACGCTCAACTTTACCACCAAAAGTTTTAGTAGTATACTGCATTCCATAGCAAATACCTAAAACTGGTACTCCTAATTCATAAATAGCTTTATCGCAGGCAAATGCATCTGCATCGTAAACTGATTTAGGTCCACCTGATAATACAATACCACAAACGTTTCCCATCGCCTTTATTTCTTCTGCCGAAATCGTATGTGGTAATAGTTCACTATATACACCAAATTCACGAATACGTCTAGCTATTAATTGATTATATTGTGAACCAAAATCTAATACTAAAATCTTATCGTTTGTCATTTAATCACCTTTTACTTTGAATAATTTGGGGCTTCTACTGTAATTTCAACATCATGTGGGTGAGATTCTCTTAATCCAGCATTAGTGATACGGATAAATTTAGAGTGTTCTTTTAAGTAAGTTAAATCCTTCGCTCCACAGTAGCCCATACCTGAGCGAATACCACCACATAATTGATAAATAGTGTCAGCCACATCCCCTTTGAATGCCACTCGACCTTCAATACCTTCTGGAACAAGCTTCTTACTTGTTGTATCTTTCTTTTGGAAATATCTATCGGCGCTACCACGTCTCATTGCGGCTAGTGAGCCCATACCTACATATGATTTAAATTTACGTCCATTAAATACTATTTCCTCACCTGGGGATTCTGTACATCCTGCCAATAATGAACCAAGCATAACGCAGTCACCACCAGCAGCTAAAGCCTTAACAACATCTCCTGATAGTTTAATACCACCATCAGCGATAACACAACAGCCACGTGTCTTTGCATATTCATATACATCATTAACCGCTGTAATTTGTGGTACACCAACACCAGCAACTACACGAGTTGTACAAATTGAACCAGGTCCAATCCCAACTTTAACAGCATCAACACCTGCATCAATCAACTCTTTAGCCGCTTCAGCAGTTACAATATTACCTGCAACTAATGGTAAGTCTTTATATTTTTGACGAATTTGTTTAACGGCATTAATAATATTTGTAGAATGTCCATGTGCACTATCGATTGTAATGACATCAACACCAACCTTAACTAAGGCATCAACACGATCCATCATATCTGCTGATACACCTACAGCAGCCCCACAACGTAAACGTCCTTTCTCATCTTTACATGCGTTTGGATAATTTTTAACATTATCAATATCTTTTGATGTAATCAGACCAACTAAGCGATTGTCTTCATCAACAATCGGTAACTTTTCAATTCGATTTTCCCAAAGAATTTTTTTAGCATCTTCTAAAGTTGTATTTGGTTTAGCCGTAATTAAATTTTCCTTAGTCATCACATCTTTAATTAATGTATCATCATGATTAATATATTTTAAATCACGTGAAGTAAT
This sequence comes from uncultured Anaeroplasmataceae bacterium, assembly GCA_944325035.1. Lineage (GTDB taxonomy): Bacteria > Bacillota_I > Bacilli_A > Acholeplasmatales > Anaeroplasmataceae > CAG-307. Next base: position 88,727 of record CALUYM010000005.1, on the reverse strand, counting down.
AATACCTAAAAGATGATTATCATTATCAACAATAGGAAGTCCAGAAACATGATAATTATTCATAATTTCATATGCATCTTTAGTCGTTGAGTTAATAGATAATGTAACTGGATTAGTGATCATACCAGCTTCATTACGCTTTACAAAATCAACTTCACGAGCTTGTTCTTCGATAGACATATTCTTATGAATAAAACCAAGTCCTCCTTCTCTAGCAATTGCGATTGCCATTTGTGATTCTGTAACTGTATCCATTGCTGCTGAAACAATTGGAATATTTAATTCAATTGTCTTAGTTAAGTGAGTTTTTAAACTTACCTCACTTGGTAAAACTTCTGATTTTAATGGAACTAACAAAACATCATCAAAAGTTAAACCTGTTCTAATTTCATCAAATTTTGCCATAAATTAATCCTCCAATCCTAAACGTTTATAAATATAATCAACTTGTGAAAAATAATAATCAAGTGTAAAACAATTATCAATTTCTTGTTCGGTTAATAACGAAGTTACAACGCTATTTTGTTTTAATAACATTTGATAATCTAATTTATTATTATAGGCCTCCATTGCAATTGGTTGAACAGTATCATATGCCTCTTCACGGACTAGTCCCTTAGAAATTAATGCATATAAAACACGTTGAGCAAAAATAACCTTATTAGTTTTATAAATATTTTCCAACATTGTTTCCGGATATACTACAAGATTTTCTAAAATACCTTTAAAACGATTTAACATGTAATCCAACAATTCAGTAGCATCAGGTAAAATTATTCTTTCTGTTGATGAATGAGAAATATCTCTTTCATGCCATAATGCTACATTTTCATAGAATGTTGTCATGTAACCACGCATAACACGAGCACATCCACAAATATTTTCACTTGAGATAGGATTTCGCTTATGAGGCATTGCTGAAGAGCCTTTTTGCCCCTTACTAAATGCTTCTTCAACTTCGTGAACTTCTGTTCTTTGTAAATTGCGAATTTCTAAAGCCATTTTTTCTAGGTTTGTAGCAATCAAAGCTAAAACACTCATATAAAATGCATGACGATCACGTTGAATTACTTGTGTAGAAATTAAAGCGTGGTCTATTCCTAATTCCTTACAAACATACTCTTCAATAAATGGAGGAATATTACAGAAATTACCTACAGCTCCTGACAATTTTCCTACTTCTATTTGACGACAAGCCTCATCAAATCGTTCTAATTCACGGCTCATATCTGCATACCATAAGGCCCATTTTAGTCCAAATGAAGTAATATCAGCATGAATACCATGTGTTCTTCCAATACAAGGTGTCTTTTTAAACTCAAGTGCTCTTTTCTTTAAAACCGCAATGATTTCTTCTAAATCTTTTCTTAAAATTTTATTAGCTTCTTTAATTAAGATTGCATTAGCTGTATCGACAACATCAGTTGAAGTAAGACCATAGTGAATCCACTTTTTCTCATCACCAAGTGACTCAGATACAGTTCTTGTGAAAGCAACTACATCATGACGAGTAATAGCTTCAATCTCTTTAATTCTATCTACTGTAAAACTCGCCTTATCTAACTTAGGAATGTCTTCTTTAGGAACAACTCCTAATTCTGCCCATGCTTTAGCATTAACAATTTCAACTTTTAAATATGCTTTGAACTTATTTTCTTCTGTCCAAATATCACGCATACATTTACGACTATATCTTTCAATCATATTTTTCCTCCATATGGTTTAAATAGGCTTCTAAAGTATTTTGTAATAAACAACAAATTGTCATTGGTCCAACTCCACCTGGTACTTTAGTTATATAACTAGCTTTAGTTACACATGACTCAAAATCACAGTCACCACATAATTTATTAGTTTGTGGATCTCGATTGACTCCAACGTCAATTACAACAGCTCCTTCTTTAATAAATTCTCCAGTAACATATCGAGGTCTTCCAATCGCCACTATTAAAATATCAGCTTGTGATGTTATCTTTTTTAAATTCTCTGTTTTAGAATGTACTATTGTTACGCTAGCATCTTGGTCTAGTAGTAATTTAGCAGTTGGCAATCCAACTATCTCTGAACGTCCCATAATAACCGCATTTTTACCAGCAATTTGAATGTTTGCACTTTTTAATAATGTAATAATTCCTTTAGGCGTACATGGAACAATACATGACTTTTTTTGCCATAAAGCAGCTACATTAACCGGATGAAACCCATCTACATCTTTATCAAAACGAATACGTTCTAAAACACGTGTTTTATCAATATGCTCCGGTAATGGCAATTGAACTAAAATACCATCAACTGTTTCATCATTATTTAGCTTATTAATTAAATTCAACAATGTTTCTTCTTCAATTATCTCAGGTAGGGCAATTGTTTCATTTAAAATTCCAATCTCTAAAGAAGCTTTTTCTTTACCTCTTACATAAGATTGACTTCCAGCATCATCACCGACTAAAATAACTGTTAATTTAGGAAGACGACTATAGATTCGTTTATAATATAAAACATCTTCTTTCATATGCTGTTTTAAAGTTATTGATAATTGTTTTCCATCTATAATCGTCATTAGGTCCTCCTTATAATGACTTATACCCAATATCGTGTCTAAAGAATAAGTTTTCACACTTTATCTTGCTAGCAGCTTCGTTAGCCTTAGTTTGAGCTTCTTTTAAAGTTTTTCCGCTTGCTACAACGATTAAGACTCTTCCTCCCGCTGTATAGAATTTACCTTCTTTAATTTTAGTTCCCATATGATAAACTTTTACATCTAAATCATCTAGATTTTCAATTAAAAATGACTTTTCATACTTACCAGGATAACCTTTACTAGCTAATACCACACCTAAGGTATAATCATCGCTTATTTCTAAATCAATTTTATTACCATCAATTATATCACAAAAAACATCATATAAATCACTTTTTATCCTTGGAAGTATAACTTCTGTTTCCGGATCACCAAAACGTGCATTAAATTCAATAACTTTGATGCCATCACAAGTTTTCATTAATCCACCATATAGCAACCCTGTGAATGGAACACCTTCCTTAACTAGAGCGCTTGCTGTTTTTTTCATAATATTTTCAACAGCGTATTCAATATCTTCTTGACTAATAATATCGACATTACTATAAGCACCCATACCCCCTGTATTTGGTCCTTTATCCCCATCAAATGCTCGCTTATGATCTTGAGCTATTGGTAATGGATATACCATTTCATTATTTACAAGACACATTAACGAAAATTCTGGTCCTTCTAAATACTCCTCTACCAAAACGCTAGAATCACCAAAAAAATCTTCGATTAGCATTTCATGTAAAGTCTTATCAGCTTCTTCTAAGTTATGAGCTATCACAACACCTTTTCCAGATGCTAGTCCATTGTATTTAATAACTATCGGAAAACTTTGATTTTTAATATATGCTAAAGCTTCTAAATAATCTGTAAATGTCCTATATGAAGCTGTTGGAATTTTATATTTCATCATTAATGATTTAGCAAATTCCTTACTCGTTTCAATCATAGCTGCTGATGCAGTAGGACCAAAAATTTTTAATCCAACTTCTTTAAATGCATCTACCATTCCAGCTTCAAGCGCTATTTCCGGACCTACTATTGTTAAATCTATTTTTTCTTTTTTAGCAAAATCTAACATCTTGACTACATCAGTTTCTTCAATATTAACTAAGGTAGCTAAATTACGCATGCCATCATTACCCGGTGCAGCAAAAATTTGCGTAACTTTCTTTGATTTAGCTAAAGCATCAATAATAGCATGACAACGTCCACCACGACCGATAACTAAACATTTCATTAGTGTTTAAAATGACGCATGCCTGTAAATAACATGCTTAATCCTTTCTGATTTGCCGCATTAATTGAGTCTTCATCACGAATTGATCCACCGGGTTGAACAATACTTGTAACTCCATTTTGAGATGCATATAAGACTGTATCTGCAAATGGTAAAAAACCATCACTTGCTAAAACTAGACCTTCTTTATGTCCCCTTAAATGAGCTTCTTCTAATGCAATTTTACATGAACCTACGCGATTCATTTGTCCTGCACCAACACCAACTGTTGTTAAATTTTTAGCAACTACAATAGCATTAGATTTAACATGTTTTACAATCTTCCATGCAAAGTTTAAATCATTTAATTCTGATTCGCTAGGTTCTTTTTTAGTAACAATCATTTCTTTTTTTATATCAAGTGTATCAATATCTTGATCTTGTACTAATAGTCCACCATTGACTGATACATATTGCTTAGCAGGTTTATATTCATCCATTTTAAATTCAATCAAACGAACATTTTTGCGTTTAGCGAATTCTTCTAATGCTTCGTCTGTAAATTTAGGTGCTAAAATAACTTCCAAAAATAACGGTGCTTTATCTTCACCCTCTTGTGGAATAGTGTATTTCATCAATTTTGCAGCCTTTTTATCTACTACTTGATTAGTCGCTACAATACCTCCATAGATTGATACTGGATCAGCATTATATGCCTTTGTCCAAGCATCAATTAAATTTTCGCCTATTGCTGCTCCACATGGATTCATATGCTTTAGTCCAACTACAAACGGAGTATCTTTAAATTCTTTAACAATATTTATAGCGGCATTTGCATCTTGAATATTATTATATGATAACTCCTTACCTTGAAGTTGTTTTGAAAATGCTATACTATAACTATTTTCTTCACGATTTTTATAAAATGACGCTTCTTGATGTGGATTTTCACCATAGCGTAAATCTTGAGCATGTTCAAATGATAAACGCAAAATTTCACTTAAACCAGCTTTTTGACGCATATAAGTTGAAATTGCACTATCATAATCAGCAGTATGTGTAAAAGCTTTAGCTGATAATTTAAAACGTGTTTCTAAACTTGTGTTATGATTATTTTTAATTTCTTCAATAATCATTTCATAATCAGCAGGGTCACAAACTACGGTGACATCTTTATAATTTTTAGCTGCACTCCTTAGCATTGATGGCCCACCAATATCAATATTTTCAATCGCTTCATCATTTGTAACATTCGGTTTCATAATGGTTTTAACAAATGGATATAAGTTAACACAAACTAAATCAATGAATTCGATATTATTATCTTGTAATTCCTTAAGATGTAACGGATTATCACGCCTCGCTAATAAACCTCCGTGAACCTTAGGATGTAAGGTTTTAACACGACCTTCACATATTTCCGGAAATCCTGTTACATCCTTAATATCAATTACTTCAATTCCGCCTTCTTTTAAAGCTTTTAAAGTACCACTTGTTGAAATAATAGTAAATCCTAAGGCTCTTAAATTTTTAGCAAATTCTACAACTCCCGTTTTATCGCTAACACTAATTAAAGCTCTCATTTGAGAATCCTCCTAATAACCAATTAATTGTCTTCGGATATAAGACATGTTCTATTTCATGAATTTTTTCTTCTACTTCATTAGGATTATTGCCATAGTATTCAAAGGCTTTTTGCCTGATTATTTCACCACCATCTAACTCGCTAGACACATAGTGAATAGTTACACCATATACTTTGACTCCATAATTGAATGCATCTAAAATTCCATGAGCCCCTTTAAATGAAGGGAGTAAAGCTGGATGAATATTAATAATGCGTTTTTTAAAAGCATTTAAAAGTGTCTCACCTATAATACGCATATAACCAGCTAAACAGATTAAATCAACAGAAAGTTCCTCTAGCATTGTAACTATCTCTGTTTCATAAGCTGCTTTAGACTCGTAGTCTTTAGGATTGAAAACGAATACTTTTGTGCCGTATTTCTTCGCTCTTTCAATAACATATGCTTCTTTTTTATCAACTACGAGTAAAGCAACGCAAGCATCTTCAATTACGCCATTTTGAATAGCTTGTTCAATAGCTTCATAGTTAGTTCCATTACCAGATGCAAAAACTGCTAACTTTTTCACTTAATAAAAACTCCTTTTTTATCTACAACATGTCCAATAACATATGATTCACGACCATACTTTTTAAGAATTTCTTGTGCTTTCATCACATCTTTTTCGTTTATTGCTAAAACCATACCAATCCCCATATTATAAATATTGAACATTTCACGGTGGTTAACATTGCCATGTTTTTCTAAAAATCTAAAAATCGGTAAAATTGGGAACGATTTTTCATCAATTTCAATACCTTGATTACCATTTAAAATTCGTGGAATATTTTCATCAAAGCCTCCACCAGTTATATGTGCAACACCGTGAACATCAATGTTTCTAATTACATCTAAAACTTCTTTTACATAAATCTTAGTTGGTGTTAATAACACTTGACCTAATGTCTTGGTCGAATCAAGTTCTTCATAAACTTTAAAAATGTCTAAGTTGGCATCTTTAATAATTTTACGTACAAGACTAAAACCATTTGAATGAACTCCCGATGATGGAATTCCTAATAGTACATCACCAGTACTTACCTTACTACAATCAATTAATTTTTCACGAGAAACAACCCCTGTTGTAAAACCGGCAATATCGTATTCTCCACCTTCATACATTCCAGGCATTTCAGCCGTTTCACCGCCTACAAGAGCACAATTAGCTAAACGACATCCCTCCGCTACTCCTTTAACAATGCTTTCAACTTTTTGAGGAATATTGTGTCCAATTGCAATATAATCAAGGAAAAATAAAGGTTCTGCTCCTTGGGCTAAAACGTCGTTAACACACATAGCTACTGCATCAATACCAATAGTGTCATGTTTGTCCATCATAAACGCTAACTTTAACTTAGTTCCTACACCATCTGTTCCTGAAACCAAAATCGGATCTTTTACATTAAGTTTAGCTAAATCAAACATTCCCCCAAACGAACCAATACCACCCATTGATCCTAAGCGCTCAGTAGAAGCGACATGTTTTTTTATTCTTGAAACTACCTCATAACCAGACTCTAAATTAACACCAGCATTTTCATAACTTTTTGCCATACTTTTAATTCCTCCTACTTTTCATCCTTATTTGCTTGTTCAATTGAACTATATAACTGGGTCGGATATTTCCCTGTAAAACAAGCTAAACATAATTCATTTCGTTTTGCAGCTTTATATAAAGCAGCTGTTGATAAAAAGGCTAAACTATCTGCACCAATAATTTTTCTTACTTCTTCTACATTATGATGAGCTGAAATCAATTCTTCATAAGTTGAAGTATCCACTCCGTAAAAACAAGGATTGGTCATTTGTGGAGATGAAATTCTAACATGAACTTCCTTAGCTCCCACGTCTCTTAATAATGCAATAATTCGTTTAGAAGTTGTCCCTCTTACTATTGAATCATCAATTAAAACAACTCGTTTCCCACGTACAATACTAGAAACAGCAGACAGCTTCATTCGAACACCTTTTTCTCGAAGTTCTTGAGATGGTTGAATAAATGTTCTCCCCACATATTTATTTTTTATTAATCCCATTTCATATGGAATATGAGAGACCTCACTATACCCCATAGCAGCACTAAGACTTGAATCAGGTACACCAATTACAATATCTGCATCGACTGGGGCTTCCTCATATAAAAGTTTTCCTGATTCTTTACGGAAAGCATGAACATTCGTTCCTTCAATATCACTATCTGGACGTGAAAAATAGATATACTCCATCGCACACATTTTATGATGCTTATAATGTGAGTAATCATAACTATGAAGACCATCTTCATCAATGACTACTATTTCTCCTGGTTTTACATCTCGTAAAAATTTGGCACCAATAACTTCAAATGCACAAGTTTCACTTGAAACAACATATCCTCCATTTAAAACCCCAATCGAAAGTGGACGTAATCCGTACTTATCACGACAGCAATAAATTCTATTGTATGTCATAATCAAAAATGCAAAAGCTCCTTCAATCTTATTTAAGGCTTCTGTAATTACTTGAATACGACTTTGATTTAACCAATCTTTTTTAATTAAATGGGCTAAAATTTCACTATCTGATGTTGATTGAAAAATACTTCCTTGGTTTTCTAAAAATTGTCTTAATTCATTAGAATTTACAATATTTCCATTATGAGCTAAGGCAAAGTCACCAGTATTATGATGGAATAAGAATGGTTGAACATTTTCAATTCCACCTCCGCCAGCAGTTGCATAGCGAACATGTCCAATTGCCATTTTACCAGGTAAGGTTTTTAAATTTTCATTATTAAATACTTCCGTAACTAAACCTAATCCTTTTACACGATGCATCTTTCCTTTATCATCAACAGTTACAATTCCTGTTCCTTCTTGGCCACGATGTTGAAGAGAATGTAGCCCATAGTATGTTAAATCTTTTGCATCATTGACGCCAAACACACCAAACACACCACATTCTTCGTGAAGGCCACGATCAAATTCTTGATTCACTAAAATCGCTCCTTATGCATTTAATTTTTCAAGTCGACTTAATATCTCCTCATACGCTTCAATCACCTTTCCAAGATCACGGCGGAAGCGATCTTTATCCAATTTATCATTAGTCTTAGCGTCCCATAAGCGACAAGTATCTGGAGAAATCTCATCAGCTAAAACAATTTGTCCATCTTCTGTTTTACCAAATTCAATTTTAAAATCGACTAGAGTAACACCTATTTTACTAAACATTTCCACTAATACTTTATTAATACGGTCAGTTAAATCATAAACTACATTTAACTCTTCATATGTTGCAGCTTTTAAGGCAACAGCGTGGTCATCATTGATTAAAGGATCACCAAGTGAATCATCTTTATAACAAATTTCATGAATTACGTTATCGGATTTAGTACCCTCAGCTATATTTAAACGTTTAGCCATTGAACCAGCAATAATATTACGAACTATTACTTCCAATGGTAGAATAGAAACTTTTTTACATAATTGTTCACGTTCGTTTAAAGTCTTAACATAATGAGTAGGAATACTTGCCTTATGTAATTCATTAAAAATAATAGTAGTAATCTTATTATTTAAAATTCCTTTATCTTGAATTTGAGCCTTCTTAATTCCATTAAATGCAGTCGCATCATCTTTATAGTGCATAATGATTAAATTTTCATCATCAGTTTTAAAAACTTGTTTAGCTTTTCCTTCATATAACATTTCTAGTTTTTCCATATTAATATTTCTCCTATTTCTTCATAAAATAATTCATAGCATTTCTAAAAATATCTTGGTGTTTATTTCCCCAAATATTTTTAAATAAGTTGTTCTCATAACGTTCTGTATGTCCCATCTTACCTAAAATTAATCCATCTTCAGAAACAATTCCTTCAATTGCCATTGTTGAACCATTTGGATTCATTGGGTATAACATTGTTGGTTCATTATTATAATCAACATATTGGAATGCAACTTGTCCATTTTTAAATAAATCTTTTGCTATTTTTTCATTTACGACGAATTTTCCTTCTCCATGCGATACCGGAATAGCAAATACTTCACCATCTTTAAAACTTTGAAGCCATGGTGAATTTGTGCTTGTCACTTTCGTGTTAACAATCATCGATACGTGACGATTAATATCATTTCTAAAAAGAGTAGGACTTTCAGATGTCAATTGACCAAGTTTAGAATAAGGAAGTAATCCCGATTTAACTAAGGCTTGGAATCCATTACAAATACCTAAAATTAATCCTTTTCTTTCTAACAAATGATTTATTTCTTTCTTAACTGGTTCACTCATTAAAACATTAGCGATAAATTTAGCTGATCCATCAGGTTCATCACTAGCGCTAAAACCTCCAGATAATACTAGAATATCTGCATTTTTAATATAGTTAGCCATTTCTTCAATCGAATTAGCCACATCTTCAGGTGTGATATTCTTGAAAACTGATGTTGTTGTGTTAGCACCAACTCTTTGGAAAGCCTTCATTGTATCATAATCACAGTTTGTTCCAGGGAAAGCAGGTACATAAACTGTTGGAATTTTTGGCTCATATGGATATACAAATCTTTTAGATTCATGCCAAATTTTTTCAATTTTATCACAACTGTTTGTCTTATTTTTATATACTGTTTCAAACTTAAGTGTATTAGCTTCAATTAGTTCTTCAACATCAAATTCCTCACCATTTAATGTCCATTTATTTGATGTTATTCCTATTAATTCTCCAAAGTTTAGTTTTTCTTTAGCTTCAACTAAAATTGCACCATAACGTAATTTAAATAAATCTTTATCACATCTTACGTCAAAACCAATTTTATTGCCAAAACTCATTTTTGCTAAAGCTTCTGCAATACCTCCAAAACCAATTGCATAAGCTGAAATAATCTTTCCATTTTCAATATTTTCATGTACGACTTTAAAATTATACTTTAGCTCTTCAATATTAGGATTAAAATTCGGTAACGGACGATGATTAATTAAATAAATATAATTACCTTCACCTTTAAATTCGGTTGAAATAACTTTAGATGCATCTACTGTCGTAATTCCAAAGGCCATTAACATTGGTGGAACATGTAAATTTTGGAAAGTACCTGACATTGAATCCTTTCCACCAATTGATGGTAATTTAAAATCATTTTGGATTTTAATCGCTCCTAATAATGCTTGAAATGGTAAAGCCCAATCTTCAGATGTTTGCATACGTTTAAAATACTCTTGGTATGAATAGCGCATATGAGAATAATCTGCCCCAGCTGCTACAATCTTTGCCATTGATTCTACTACCGCATATTGACTACCATGATATGGACTATAACTAGAAATCTGAGGATTATAACCATATGCTAAAATACTAGCTAAATCAGTATAACCATTTACAGGTAATTTTTGAACAGATACCTGGGTTTCAGATAGTTGGTATTTTCCTCCAAATGGCATTAAGACTGTTGATGAACCTATTGTCGCGTCAAACATTTCTATTAATCCTTTTTGGCTTAAAACATTATTATCTTTTAGATTATTAATGAACTTTTCTTTTAGACAATTACCCTCCACTTCCCTAATGAATGGATCTGTTTTAATAAGTTCTTTAATATGAACGTTTGCGTAGTGTGGAGCACCTGCACTATCGATAAATTCACGTTTTAAGTCAACACATAACTTACCATGATAAAACATACGCATTGATCCAGTATCGGTAATATCAGCAATATGAACAGCTTCTAGATTTTCTTCTTGACAGTATTTCATGAATTCATCCATTTTATCTTTTTGAACAACAACACTCATTCTTTCTTGCGATTCTGAAATAGCAAGTTCAGTTTCATTTAAACCACTATATTTAACTAAAACACGATCAAGATAAATATCTAAACTATCAGCTAATTCACCAATAGCAACTGATACACCACCGGCTCCAAAATCATTTGATTTTTTAATTAAACGAATAACTTCTTCACGGCGGAATAAACGTTCAATCTTACGTTCTTCAATGGCGTTACCTTTTTGTACTTCACTAAAACATTCTTCAATCGATTTAACATTATGTTCTTTAGATGAACCCGTTGCCCCACCAATTCCATCACGACCTGTTCTACCTCCAAACATAATAACAACATCACCAGGTTTTGGAGTTTCACGGCGAACATTTTCATATTTAACTGCTCCAACAACTGCTCCTACTTCAAGACGTTTTGCTTTATAGCCCTCATCATAAATTTCTCTAACGTGAGTAGTTGCAAGTCCAATTTGATTTCCATAACTTGAATAACCTTGAGCAGCTTTAGTTGAAATTACACGTTGTGGTAATTTTCCTTCTAACGTATCATCAACACTTTCATAAATATTAGCCGCACCAGTAACACGACAGGCTTGATATACATAACTGCGCCCAGATAGCGGATCACGAATAGCTCCACCTAAACAAGTTGATGCACCACCAAATGGTTCAATCTCAGTAGGATGGTTGTGAGTTTCATTTTTAAATTGTAATAACCATTTTTCAGTTTTATCATTAACTTTTACATTGACAAAAATTGAACAGGCATTATTTTCTCCTGATTCTTCTAAATCATCTAAATAGCCGTATTTTTTTAAATATTTAGCAGCTATTGAAGCCATATCCATTAAACAAACTCTTTTATCAGATCGATTTAATTCTTCTCTCATATGTTTATATAAATCATAAGCTTCTTCTAAATCTTTTTTGATAAATGATTCATCTATCGTAATTGTTTCTAAAATAGTATTGAATGTTGTATGACGACAATGATCAGACCAATATGTATCAAGAATACGAATTTCCGTTTCATTTGGATCTCGTTTTTCTTTACAAAAGTATTCACGAACACATTTTAAATCATCTAAATTCATTGCTAAACCTAAGTCTTTAATCATTTGCGATAAGTCTTCTTCAGTTAAAAAACGGAATCCTTCAAAAACACGAACAGGCTTTGGCGAAGCTTTGGTATTAAGTTCTAAGCTACCTAAATCTTTTTCACGTGATTCAACTTTATTAATATAGTATTTTTTCACACGCTCTAAATCTTCTTCAGTTATATCATCGAATATGATTAAACGTGCACTTTTGACGGTAATATTAGCTTTAGGATCAATTAAATTAACTGCATATTTAGCTTGTTCGCCTCGTTGATCATACTGACCTGGTAAGAATTCTACTGCTAAATATTTATATCCATCTAATTTTATTTCATCAAACACATCATCAGTTTGAACTTCACCAAACACACGATAACGCGCTTTTTCTAAAAGTTCATTAGTAAAATCAAATAAATCATAGACATTTAAAAGACGTAGCGAATTTAAACTCAGTTTTAAGTTTAAATTAAGGTCTTCTTTTAATTCATTCGCTTCAACACGAAATCCGGGTTTTTTTTCTACAAAAATTCGAAAGTTCATTAGCAATTCTCCTTACATCTTTTTCATTATTTCAAGATAATCTTTATAATCTACATCAAGCAGCGTCACATGTCCCATTTTGCGTTTAGGACGAGCTTCTGTTTTATGATACATATGAATATAACTTTTAGGTATTTTTTCAAATTTAGATACCAAGTCTAATGATTCACCAAGAATGTTTTTCATTATAGCTTGATGGACTAAATTAGTACTAGGAATTTTCATATCTAGTAAGAAATGTGCAAATAAATCATATTGACTGTAGTCACAGGCCTCTATTGAATAATGTCCACTATTATGAGGTCGTGGAGCCATTTCATTAAAGAAAAATTTATCTCCTTTAATAAAATATTCAATGCATAGAATACCTAAATAATTAGCACTTTTCATAAAATTCACTGAGGATTCAATAATTTTTTTTTCTAATTGTTTATCTACTAATGCTGGAACATATGTAATATCTAAAATACCATCTTTGTGAATGTTACGACTTAACGGAAGGTTAACAGTTCTATCCTCATCTCTTACCATAATAATTGATACTTCATAATCAAATTTTAAATATTCTTCTAAAATTCCTGCTTGATTTAAATATGGTTTAACTTTTTCTATATCCAATTCACTTTTAATTAATATTTGTCCATGACCATCATAGCCAAGAGTTCTTGTTTTATATAAACAAGGATACCCAAGAATCTTTATTCCTTTTTCTAAATCATCAATCGATTCAACATTAAAAAAACGTACTGGTAAAAGTCCATGCATCAATGCATTTTCCTTTTCACGTAGTCTATCTTGACTATCAAAAAGAGGTTTTAATCCTTGTTTTACATTATATTTTTCTTCAAGTGTTTTTAAATATTCACTCTTAACATTTTCAAATTCATATGTTATAACATCACTTCTTTTTCCTAATTCTTCTAGTGCAGCTAAATCATCAAATGAAGCATTAATAAACTCATCCGCTACATATGTTATCGGTGCATCTTTATTTGGGTCTAATCCAATAACTCTTCCTCCCAATTTTTTTATCGCATCAGCTAGCATCATTCCTAATTGCCCACCGCCGATAATACCAACTGTTTTAGAATTCAATATTAAGCACTTCCTTTGTCTGATTTTCACGAAATACTTCTAATTTCTTTCGTAATTTTTCATCATGCATAGCTAAAAATGATACCGCATACAATCCAGCATTCTTAGCTCCGTTAATCGCCATCGACCCAACTGGTATTCCACCAGGCATTTGAACAATTGAAAGAAGTGAATCAATCCCGTTTAGAGTGCGGCTTTTAACAGGTACTCCTATCACAGGTACAATTGTATTAGCAGCGACCATTCCTGGTAAATGGGCTGCTCCCCCCGCTCCAGCTATAATTACCTCTAATCCTCTTTCTAAAGCGGATTTGGCATAAGACACTAATAAATCTGGTGTACGATGCGCTGAAACGATTTTTTTTTCATAACATACTCCAAAATCTTCTAACACTTTACAAGCATCTTGCATAACCTCATAGTCGCTAATTGAGCCCATAATCACACCGACTTTTATCATAAAAACCTCCTAAAAAACAAAAAAACAGCGACAAAAATGCCACTGTTTTAACAGCTTAAAACTACCATTTTACCATGGTAATTTTGTTTATGAAGTTGGAATTTGATGTTTTTTAACATGTTCCTTACCTCCAAACATGAATGAGGTAAGCAAAAAAAGATTCGCTGAATCATTTTTTTCTTGTAGTCCCCAAATTTACGGTCAGGGGGTAGAAACTTGCTTACCACATTAAAGCTTATATACAAGATATATATATTTCACTTATATATTAACACAAAGAATAATAAGTTGCTAGAGATTTTTAATAGTAAACGATTTCTTAAAGATAAATTTAATATATAAACTAATTAATTATTAAATATAGAACTATTTTAAATGATAAATAAAAGCCTAACATAACTTAATAATATAAATATTAAAGTATTTTATAGATATAATTACCTTATGAAAAAGACATCATTAATTTTAAAGATAAATGATGTCTTTGAGTTTAAATATATTTTTTATTTTTTTAATTTATCTAATTCTTTATATAATTCCTTAGCCACTGCTTTAGGTCCTTCATGTTCCTGACCCGGAATTGCTAAACGAGTTCTAATTTCTCCCACATGTTTTTTAGTTTCAAAAAGTGTTTCAAAATATTTATTTAATAAAATATCACACTCTTCTTCTTTTTGTGCAGGCCCAAATGGATTTGCAAAATAACTTGTAACTAAACCTTTTTCACTTGTTGTTCCCTTAGCTACACGCGCTCCTTGTCTAAAAACACGAATAGCTTCCTTAGCATCTTTAAAATTAGCAATTACTTGACTATCTGTTTCGTAGTTATTAGCATAAAAAATCATATCTACTTCATAGCCTTTCATGATTTGTGGGTAGGTAGCAACAGGAAGTACGATTCTAGCATTTACCTTATCTGGGTTTAAGAAAATTGCACGATCCATTTCTTTATATGCATAACCATTTTCTAAATCGTCAAGACGAACGAAGGCTCCAATTTCAGTTCCGTAAGCAATTACTTTACCATTTTCAATTTTAAACGTTCCCATATCATCAAAAATAGTGCGCATTGATACTATATTTTTCCCTGCGACAGTTCTTAAAGCTTCCAAACTTTCAGATTTTCCTGCCCCAGAATCACCAATCATAACCAATGTTTTTTTAGTACCATTTTTCATAGTAATGTTAACACAAGCTCCATGAATTGGTAAATGTCCTTGACTTATCATCTTAACATTATGTAATGTTAATAGCATCTTCTTCATATATCCAAAGTAATCAATTTCTTTGCCATATGGAGCAAGACCTATATAGATATCATTTTTCTTATCAAAGTAAAAACGTGACTCACCTTCAACCGGTGCTCCAAATACATAAATTATATCTGGTTTGCGTTTATAAATTTCATCAATATGCACAAACTCAAACAAGTTACTTAATGCAACACCATGTGACATATAATCACGATGGAAATAAACATATGCTAAGCTTGAACCGACATGAGCCGGATAGCAGAACCAATCATTTGGATTTAAATCTAATTTGGATAACTCATTTTCAAATACTTCAAAATATCTTCCATTACGAGTATTTTTAGAGCTATATGCAATAAATGTTGGTCTAATTAAAACATAGTTAATAAATGACATATTAGCTAAATTTTCATATTCTGGATAACTCTCAGTCCATGGATTATCACAAATTTCAATTGAAGCATTTACTCCGGCCGCAAGTTGTCGGTAGATATGAAAAGCAGTTCCATAAACTTTTTGACAAATTGTACGGTAAACTTTTAAAATTAGCGCAGTAAAATCTGATGAGGCATCAATAAAATTAAGTGATTGAATTGAATTTTTTACTCCTTGTGATCTCATCACAGCATAGCGCTCAAGATGACGCCAATAATCATAGAAGTCTTCAATTAATTCATAAAAAGTTTCATGATTACTCAAGATACGTTTATAGCTATCTGACATTTCCATAATTTCACGAATAGAAAAAGACAGTAATAACTTATACAAATTTATAAATTGTTTAACCGGATCTCGAACAATTCGAACTAATGAAATTAGTTTTTCATTTTTTGTACGGCTTAAAGCTTTTAAATAAATTTCCCAAACACGACGAAATGTTTCACTTGAAATAACTTCGCTTTCTGTTTTGCAATAATTTAAACTGAAATTTAAAATAACGCTTTTTTCATTTAATACAAAATTTTCTTCCATGATATCCTCCTAGAATAGTCCCTTAATTCTTCCTTCAACAACATCCATTTTTAAAGCAGCTGGTTCTTTAGGTAAACCTGGCATGCGCATAATATCACCAGCTAAAGCCACTACAAAGCCTGCTCCAATTGATGGTGTTAGACCACGAATAGTAATTGTAAAGTCGCTTGGTGCTCCTAGTAATTTAGCATTATCACTAAATGAATATTGAGTTTTAGCCATACAAACAAGCGAATTACTATAGCCTAATTTATTCAAACGAGCCATCTGATTTTTAGCATCAGTTGTAAACTCAACTTCTTTTGCGCCATAGATATTTTGACATATCTTGGTAATCTTTTTCTTTAATGTATCTTCTTTTTGATATAAGAATTTAAAGTCATTAGGTTTCGTATCAATTTCCTCAATTAATTTACTTGCTAAATCAATTGCGCCATCTCCACCTTTTTTCCATACCTCTGACATCGAAATAGGATGTGATTCATTGTGAGCCCAGTCTAATAAAGCTTTAACTTCATCTTCTGCATCACTTTCAAATTTATTAATAGCTATCACATATGGAAGGCCAAATCTTTTAATATTTTGAATATGGCGCTCAAGATTAGGAATCCCCGCTTTTAGAGCTTCTACATTTGGTATATTTAAATCTTCTTTTAAAACACCACCATGCATTTTAAGTGCACGTATTGTCGCAACAATAACAACCGCACTTGGCTTTAAATCACCTTCGCGGCAAGTAATATCAAAAAACTTTTCAGCACCTAAATCAGCTCCAAATCCAGCTTCAGTGATAGTATAATCACTAAGTGACATACACATCTTAGTTGCAATCAAAGAATTACAACCATGAGCAATATTAGCAAATGGACCACCATGAATTAAACAAGGGGTATGCTCTAAAGTTTGAACTAAATTAGGCATAATAGCATCTTTTAATATCATCATTAAAGCTCCAGTAATTCCTAAATCTTTGATGGTTACTGGTTCTCTATTATAATTATATGCAACAACTGTTCGATCTAGACGAACTCTTAAATCTTCAAAATCACGAGCCAAGCATAAAATAGCCATTATTTCCGAAGCTACAACGATATCAAAGTGATCTTCACGTGGAACACCATTAGTAGGACCACCAAGACCAATCACAATATTTCGTAATGCTCTATCATTCATATCAAGTACACGGTGCCAAATAATTCGGGTTGGATCAATACAAAGTTCATTTCCTTGTTGAATATGATTATCAATGATGGCAGATACCGTGTTATTTGCCATTTGGATAGCATGAAAATCACCAGTAAAGTGCAGATTAATATCTTCCATTGGAACAACTTGTGCATAACCTCCGCCAGCAGCTCCGCCTTTTACACCTAAAACAGGACCAAAACTAGGTTCTCTTAACGCAATCATTGTTTTATGACCTAAACGATTAAGTGCATCAGCAAGTCCAATCGTAGTAGTTGACTTACCTTCTCCTGCTGCAGTTGGATTAATTGCGGTAACTAATATTAAGCGTCCTTTTTTATCTCCAGCCGCTTCTAGATGAACTTTAGCTTTATATTTGCCATAGCATTCTAGATATTCCTTGCTGATTCCCGCTTTTAAGGCAATCTCTTCGATTGGCTTCATATTTGCTTTTTGAGCAATTTCTAAATCTGTCATCTGTATGCCCTCCCTTTCTAAACAAAAAAGTGATGAGTTATCCCCACCACTGCTTAATTTGATTAGCATTGTAGTCACAAGATTACGGTCTTGTGGTAGAAACTCGCTTACCAATTAAAGCTATTATACAAGATAACCAACTTCATATTAGCACACATTCCTACTCTTAGCAATTGATTATAAAATTTAAAATCATTTTTCACATAGATTTCGCACAATCTTTATAATCTTTATTTTTGTTTTTAATCAAATTTCCAATTATTAAATTAAATATTACTTGATGAATCCTCTTTATTAAAAAACATTATAATAAATCCGATTAGTAAAAATATTGGACAAAACAAAATAGCTTTTAAATCAAAATACTTTAAGGCTATATTGCCAAAAATAGCTCCAACAATAAAGATAATAATGATTAAGAAGCAAATTAATCCTCGTTCTAAATTCATCTTATTCTTATTGGTGAAATATAAATATAGATTTTCCGTACCTGTTCGCATGTTTCCGATGCACATTGTAGTAGCGACAGGATGTCCCCAAACTTTTTTGAAAGCTTCCACTTGCATTCCACAAGCAAGCGAAATTAAAGAATTTGCAATAATATTATATTCATATGGTATAAATGCAACACCAATAAAACAAACTACTTCCATAATTAAAACTAATTGACGCCAATGCATTAAACGTTTAACAAGACTTCTAGCTATAAGAGCCAAAAGCACACCTAAGATAAAAGCTAGAACAGGTGTTAAGTAACGCATTATAATATTGTAATTCCCCTCTACTAAATTAACACCTAACAATAATAAATTACCAGTTTGCGCATTTGCAAAAACTCCACCACGTCCCAAATATGAATAGGTATCCATAAACCCACCACAAAAAGCTAAAACAATTCCTAATTTTATTGTTTCAGAAGTTTGTATTGACTTCATTTTTCCTCTTATTTAATAATTTCACTAATAATTTTAACAGACTTACGTACTTCTTTTAAAGTAATTGAAGATAGAGTTAATCTTATTGCATTAGCTAATGGTAATACATATAAATTTTTCGCTTTTAACTGCTCAAAAACTTCTTTAGAGTTTTCACATGGAATGGTAACAAAAAAACCACATACATAAGGATAATGTTTTAAATTGTGTTTACTAGCTTCTTCTTTAAAACAGTTTGCTCTATCAATGAGTAATTTGCGAGCATATTCTAGTTCTTCTTCAAATTCTTTCTTATAATCCGTAAACACTTTTCGAATGATACTTTGACCTAAAGTTGAAGTACCACTCCACATACCGCGTGCACTAAAATCATTGGCTTGCGTAAAATCAATGGCATTTTGTTCGCTTTTAGTCAAACAAATTTGAGCCCCAATTCTTAACCCGTATAGACCTAAAGTTTTTGATCCTGAGAAAGCTAGTATTGTCATAACGTTTTCATTTAAACTTTGAAATAGTTTTATATTTAAACGTGATGATTCGAAGCCTCGAATATCGTAATCAATATAAGCCATATCATAAAGTAGTACAACTGGAGTGCCATCACGGGAAATAGTATTTAAAGTATCAATTACACCAATCCATTCCTCATATGACATAGTATACCCTGTTGGATTTTGGCAAGGATCATTAATTACAACCACAACGCGTTGTTGATTCTTTTTAAGCGCTATACATTTCGCTTCAAAATCACGATTATTAAATTTACTATTATCATCAAATAATTCGTAAGTTTCATACCCTAGGCCTTGTTCCTGAGCAATTTGAATATAATTTGTCCACATTAAAGATGGTAATAATACTTTATCACCATATGATAAATAATTTGAAAATGTATTAGCTATTGCACCGCTTCCGCCTGGAGTAGCAATACATCTTAGATGCATCTTATTACGTACATTTGTAATATCGTCTCTAAAAATCCATTCATAAAGTCTTTCATGAAATTCCTCATCTCCAGCGGTTGAGCTATATGAATACTTTTCGGTAGATGTCAAATCTTTAGATGCCTTTTCAACCGTTTTGAACTCATAAAACTTCCCATTTTCATCGTATAACATCCCAATAGTTGAGTCTATAACTTCATTATTTTTAGACTTAGCTTCTCGCGCTTCTTTTCCGATAGCTAACGCATTTCCTTTACTATGTTTTAACTCCGCTTCTTTTCCTAATAGAGTCATAAAGATCCCTTCTTTCTTATTTCGTACCAATTTATTTTCAAGTATTATTATACTTGCTTTACTTAATTTATTCTATATGATAAAAACTAAATTTATATAACTTATATATTTTTAGATATCGATTATTTAATATTTACTTAATAAATGGTTCATCTGCTTTTGCAAATTTAAGTTTTTTCAACTCTTCTTTTTTTACCCATCTTGATTCTGTATGTTCACTTAATTCAAGTTGTCCACTAATTAATTTTGCACGATAAGCATATAACGTAATACTAAAATCAGGGTATTGTCCTAAATCTTTGTATGCATACGTTGAAGAGCCGATAAATTCGATTGGTTCTATCAATGAATTAAGTTCTTCTTTAATTTCTCGAACAATTGTTTCTTCATAGGTTTCATTTTCTTCCACTTTCCCACCTGGAAATTCCCAATATCCCTCAAGAGCTCTTCCGGGACCTCTTCTTGTACAAAAAATCTCGCCTTGCTCATTTTCAATCAAGGCACATACCACATTATAATGTTTCATCTTTAACCTCTATTTCAAAATCAAAAAAATATTCCTGACTAACAGCTTGATCTAATTTTATATTCATCAACAATGTTGATGTCCCTGCATTTTCAGACTCTCTTATATCTTCAAATTTTCCTGTGCCAAAATAAGTAAATGGAAGAACAATTCCATTTTCTTCATCCATCTTTCTAACGAACAAATGAACTATTTTTGTATTTAAAATTTTCTTACCTACTGAATTTGTAACTGTTGTATTATTCTCACTTTCCCATTGGAATATATCTGAAGCTAAAAATTTATCTTTATAGTTATGTTTTTCTTCTTTACTCTTATCTTTTTTCAACCCCACAAACACTATGGTTTCGCCATTATCATTAAATTTAGTTCCTTTCATAAACATTAAATCTGTTTGGCCTAACTCCATCATAATTTGTTCTTTATAATAATTTCCATATATTTTAAATTTACCACTAAAATCACCAAACTCTAATTCACATCTTGCTAATCCATACGAAATTAAGTCATCAAAATATAATCGTAAATCTGTTTTACTGACATCAACTTCGAATTCATTTTGAGAATTTAAAATTCCTTTTTTAATCAAAATAGATTGAGCATTTTTTAAACTGGATTGCGTAACTCTTGAACTAAATCCTACTAAATCTTCGAAGTTTGTCTTGCCTTGTAAAATACTATTAATTATCAAATATTCATCAGGATGAACAAGTGGTAATAGGTCAGATACTTTATTAATTAAATTTCTTTCATTATCATCAAACAAAGGAATATTCTCTTCATTTATCTTAGACAAAAAAGCATAATATGACATATTCTTTTTATTATCAATTTTAGATTTTAAAAATCTTATTAAATCTGGAGCTAACTGAGAGTTTAAATAATCCATATGCTTGGGATATGTTAAAACACCAAGATATTTTTTGAAATTTTCATAATCTTTCTTGAGATAATTTTTGGTATTAAAATTTTGTCGTTCAATATTTCTAAGAATTTCCTCTTTTGAAAGATCGTCAATGTTAATAATAACACCTGGAATTTCTAATGCTTTAAAATTTGTTTGTATCATGGATTTTAGATAAGATTTTTCAAGATACGTAGTCCTTCCCAAACTACCAAGTGCAATTGCTATTTGAATTGAGCGTTCATAATTATTACCAATAAAATCTAGCACTTTAACATATTCTTTCCCAGGATACTTTCTAAGCCCACGACCTAATTGTTGAATAAAAACGGTTGATGATTCTGTCGGACGAAGAAAAAGAACCATATTAATAGCCGGAATATCTACACCTTCATTCAAAATATCTACAGTAAAAATTATTTCTAATTCATTTTCTTCGTTTTGTAAATCATTAAATGCTTTTATTCTTTGACCTAAATCATTTTCTCCAGTTAAAGCAATCGTTTTATATCCTATTTCTGACATAGACTCAGACATAGTTTTTGCATGAGAAATTGAAGCACAAAAGGCAATTGCCTTTAGTTTTTCTTCAGGCTTATGTTTTTTTATTTGAATATCTATAAATTCACAATTCACAGTTTTACTAATTTCACGTGATATCTTACTGCGGTCTTGTTCCTTGTAGTCAACTAAACTATCTCTAATTCCGTAATAATGAAAAGGAACAACTAAATCATTTAAAATAGCATCGCGCAAACGTAATTCATAAGGTACATTATTGTCAAATAGTGAATAAACATCACCTTGATCCATTCTTTCTGGAGTTGCAGTTAATCCTAATAAAAAGTCAGGTTTAAAATAATCTATAATTTTTTTATAACTAGATGCAGTACTATGATGACATTCATCTAATACAACATAATCAAACTCAGTTGGTAAAAAAGAATCAAGATGTTGTGCCATCATTGTGTTTGTCGCAAAAATAAAATCCGATGTTTCATCTTTGCTCTTTCCAGTATAAAGTCCATATGAATGTTCAGCTCCAAAAACTTTTTTAAATGTTTGGATAGCTTCCGATAAAATTGCATCACGATGCACTATAAACAATAATCGCTTTGCATCAAAATTTCTTACATCAAGTGCAGCTAAAAAAGTTTTTCCAGAACCTGTAGCACTAACTATTAAGGCTTTTTTCTGCCCCAAATCTCTTATTCTTCTAATTTCTTTTAAAGCCTTTTGCTGCATTTTATTTGGTTTTATTAATGTGCTAGTAGGGACAAAATAATCCATATCCCACTTCTCTATTACATAGTCTAGTTGAATACGATATTTATCAATCAAATCTAATGTTAAATCTAGTGTCTTGCCCCATAAGTATTTAAATTCCTTTAAAGCATCCAGTATAGTTTCATCTCTAATAATTGTTTGATACGACATATTCCATTCTACATTTTTAAAAAGTGCAAAACGAGTTATGTTGGTTGAGCCTACAATTAATTCATAATTTTCTTCATACTCAAAAATATAACCTTTTGAATGAAAACCATTCCCCCCAAAATTATTAAAGTCTAAATGAACTCTAAAGTTAGGATATATTTGAGACCAATTTAAAAATATTTTTAAAGATTCAATATCAGTAAAGTTTTGATATGTGGATGTTATTATTCTACCATTAGCCCCTCTTTCTAATGCTTGTTTAATATCAGGGCTTAAATAATCTAATCCTGCTTTTTTGATAAAACTAACTGAAAAATAAAAACTTTTACAGCTTTTTAAAGCTTGTTTTATCTTATCAATAAATTTTAAATTAGAATAATTTGTAAAAAAAAGATGCGACATACTATACCTTCCTAATAAACAATGCTTAGCTTTATTATAGCAAATTGATACACTATTGGCTATAAGTCTAGTGTTAAATTTTATCTAATAATAAACTTAATAGCATAATTTATTAATTGTTACATTCGTTTATAAAAAAGCGATATGGAAAACCATATCGCTTAAATTAATTATTCAATTGTGATAAGCTTCTTTTCTTGCTTTGATTCTTTAGGAACCACCACAGTCAAGATACCATCCTCAAGACGTGCTTTAACTTGTTCATGCGCTACATCACCAACATAGAAACTACGAGATGCACTTCTTGCTACACGTTCACGTACAATATAGTGTTTCTTCTTGTTTTCCTCTTTCTTTTCTTGGTCTACTGATACGCTAATTGTTAAATAACCATTATTTACATCAAGATTGATATCTTTCTTATCAACTCCTGGAAGGGAAACGGATAATTCATATTCGTTATCTCTTTCAACTAAATCGCATGCCATAAAATTTGATTTTCCATACATACGACCAAATTCATCAAACAAATCAAAATTATTATCAAAATTCTTTAGAAATAACATAATACATCACTCCTTCACTTAAACTAAATGTTATTCTATTGAAATAGACTTATTTTGTTTTTTTATCTTTGGTAAAACAACACTTAAAATACCATTTTCATATTTAGCTTTTATACCATCAATTTCAACACCTTGAAGTTCAATTTCACGTTTGTAGAAATTATTAGTACGTTCACGAACTAAATATTTATCATCTGATTTTTCATTAGTAGACTTTTTAACATCAATTGTTAAAACTCCTTCATGATAATTCATATCAATGTCTTCTTTTTTTACTCCTGGAATAGCAGCTTCAACTAAATATGCGTCATCATTTTCAATGGCGTTTACTAAAATATAATTTTTTACATTTTTCATCGCCTCTTTTGTTTCACGAGTCATCTCGTTTAAAGCCTTAGCAAATTCATCAAAAAAACTATTATACATAAAATATCTTTCCTTTCTATATTTAACTTCCATTTAACTTTATCTTTTAGCACTCTTTATTGTTAAGTGCCAAACGATTACACCTATAGTATAACACTAATTTTGGCAGTGTCAATGCAAGAGTGAAAATTTAACAAATGAAAACGTTTTCATTTATTTGTAAAAAAAGAGTGCTTATGCACTCATTTCTGGAAATAAATCTTGATACTTTTTACTTTTAGGCAATCTAGCAATAAAACAAACCGCTAAAATCACAGAAAGCGCACCACTAACAGAATTACTGAATAACATTGCAATTCCACAAGCTTCATAATTAACATTTAAGCCATAAATCATTATCAAAAGCGCAGGAATTCTTAGAGCAAACAATTGAGACATAGAAATTGCCATTGTAGTTTTTGTACGACCAAAACCATAGAAAACAGCATAACCTGCTCCTTGAAGTCCCATGAATAAAATATCAAGTCGCTCATATTTAACAATATTGATAATCATCTCTTGTTGCACTGGATTATTTGGTGCAAAAAATTTAGCTAATGGATTTTGTAACAAGATTAGTAAACCCGTTCCTAAAAGGGAAATAACAACTAGAACAATTAAGTTGGTATAAAAAGTCTTTTGAATTCTTATTCCATTTTGATTTC
This sequence comes from uncultured Anaeroplasmataceae bacterium, assembly GCA_944325035.1. Classification (GTDB taxonomy): domain Bacteria; phylum Bacillota_I; class Bacilli_A; order Acholeplasmatales; family Anaeroplasmataceae; genus CAG-307. The sequence continues at coordinate 63,393 of CALUYM010000005.1, read as the reverse complement.
CGTAGTTTTGGGATATGATAGTAGATGTACCGTCTTCAAATGAATTAATAATATTAGATAATAATCCGACGGTTGTATTAGAAATACCTAGGGCACCAACACAATCTTTTCCGTAAGCTTCTAGTGCTACTGAATTTACATAAACTTTTCCAAAGGAGAATAAAAATCTTCCGATGAAAATTGGAAATGATAGTTTTAACATTCCGCGAACTATTACCTTATTAAGGTTAAATTCACGAATCTTTACTCCTAATACATTAGAAGGTAAGAAACAGATAATCATACCCACAATAAACATGGACAACTGTGCTATTAAAGTCGCAGTTGCAACCCAAGTCATTGTTACATTTGTAAAAGGTCCATAGATAAATAAAATAGTAATAGCAATCTTTAGAATTACAACCATAATATTTAATCCAAATAATAATTTAGTATTACCTTTAGCTTTCTCAATTGCAATAAATGCAGAGTTCATTGTGGTAATTACTAAAACTAAAATTTGAACATAGTAGTAACCCATTGCATTATCGATTGTCGTCTGATCTGTATTGAATAAGATTAAAAGTGGCTTACCTAACGGGATAAAAATTAAGGTAATAAGTGAAATTATTAGCGCGCAGGTGAAGAGGGTATTAGCACTTTTTTTTGATTTAGGGATGTTACCTTCACCATAAAGACGAGCTGTAATAATACCACCGCCGGCAGCCAGACTTGAACCGATAGTCGATAACATATTTTTAATTTGATCTAATACGACGATATCTCCTGCTTCTCCAATACCAGATTTTTGAACAATCATCATATCGAATATACCATATAGATAATTACACAAATTATAAAACACTAATGGTATTGATATCATTAAAATTACGTTTAAAATTTTACCATTTAAGATCTTATCTCTTCTTCTTGCTTGGCGTTCAACTATTGTCATATTCATTCTCCTCGTTATCCATTGTATTATTTTAGAATGAATAAGTTGGGAAAAAATAGCACAAAAGTTATCTTTCTATTATTCACTTGTTTTTTAATCTGTCTAAATTTCCATTACTGTATCGATTATATTTATCAACCATTCTATGATAAAACGGTTCTATTTTTCTTTTAAAACTTCTATCTGCTCAAAGATATACATCCAAATGATCCATGAATTTTTAACAATTAATCTTGATGAAGCATAGTGATAATAATTCATCATGATTTAATCTTGTATTTTAAAAAATATTAAGTGGTTTCCCAACTTGTTCCGGTTCTAAATCAACTAATAGGCATATTACTTTATTACCTAATTTTATAAAAATCGAACCTGCTTCAAAATTAACCCAATTGTTGGAACAATTTTCTTTTGTTAAACAAATAACTCCATATTTAGCGCTGTTTAAACTTTCAAAAATTTTATTTTATCACTTATCTCCTGGTTTAATGTTTTCAAAAAATATATTTGCTGATTGGATACAAGACTCGATAAAACTTTTTAATATTTGAGCATATTTATGAATCTTATTTTTTGACCAACTAATAAAAATTTAATTTTTTAACATCCATTTTTATTCTTCTAATTTTTTTATATCATCAATAATCTTATAATATACATCCATTATCATTTTATTTTTCTTTTTCGATAAACGCATTCTAATTAAATTATGGTGCCACGCAGGAATCTCACCTCGGTAAATTCCCCATTTTGCCGATTCTACATCAACAATTCCATCATTTTTTTCTTTGCCAAATTTACAATTTAAAAAATGTGGTATTAATAATAATAGACTTTTCTCTTTTTTTAAAGGATAAGCAGAATAACTCTGATAATAAACTCCTTTTTTATCAACAACTTCTTCATTAAATTTTTCTACATACTCAGGTGTTAATTCCTTAGCGGTTTTAAGCAAATTCGGTTTAGCATCACCTAATACAAGATAAAATAGATTCCAATATCCATCAATTATCTTTGCAAATAACTTAGGCATTTTAAGAAGACGTCTTGATAATTCACTTCCATGATGTGGTGTTGAAAGGGTCGTTAAACTCAATACAAACTTGTCCATACCACATTTGGAAATTGCATATCTAGCATCTAATCCACCCTTGGAATGAGCAATTATATGTATTTTAGCTACATTTTCATTCTTAACTATCTCAAGTATTTCTTCTTTCAAAGCTTCTCCATTATCTTCTATTGTACCAAGACCATCTTGTTTAGATAAATAAACCTTATATCCTTTTTTTGTTAATTCTCTTTTTACGCTTACAAAACCGCGCATAAAAGAAAAATTTTTATCACCTAGACCATTAACTAATAATATCGGGAACATATAATCACCACCCAACTAAATTATATACTTATATAAAATAAATTTCGACATATTTTTACAAAAAAAATAAAAAAAGACCTTAAGTTAACCTTAAAGTCTCAAATTTAATATAGTATTCTAACTAAAATTTTAAAAGAGATACTAGTTTATCAATTTCATTTTCATTGAACACTAGAATTCCTAATTCATCAAGCATTTTAGTAGTTATTCCTTGCCCACTTATTTTTATGCCGCTAAATGTTCCATCATAGATTTCATGAACACCACACGATGGACTTTTTTCTTTTAATATTGCATATTTTACATTATGACTTTTAGCTAAATCTAAGGCATTTCGTGCACCATTAATATATTCTCTTGTGACATCAACACCATTTTTATTTATCACTTTATCTTTTTGGATTTCAGCCGGAATACGGGGAATAGAAAGTCCACCATCGACTTCTGGACAAATGGGAATTAATTTACAAATTGAATTTAATTGATTAACTTCTTCTTTGTAATTATTACCACCATTATACTTTGTGTTTCTACCAAGTAGACAAGCACTAATCAAAACAGATTCCACTAAAATACTTCCTTAATGATAATTGTTTGTAAGCGATCTGGTCCCACACTAAACATAGCTACATCAACACCAGTGATTTCTTCAATCTTCTTGATATAATTTTTAGCGTTTTGTGGTAATTCTTCATAACTTCTAACATGGGTAATATCTTCATTAAAACCAGGTAGAGTAATATAAATAGGCTCGCACTTTTCAAACTCTGAAAGAGTTCCTGGCATATAATCAATTTCTTTTCCATTTAATTTGTAACCTGTACAAATTTTTAGTTCATCAATTCCAGTTAAAACGTCAAATAGCATTAAACTCCAGTTGTTAACACCAGATACTTTAACTGCATGTTTTAACACAACTCCATCTAACCAACCAACACGACGAGGACGTTTTGTAACTGTACCATATTCATGACCACGTTCACGAATTGTGTGAGCTAAATCGCCTGCAATTTCCGTAGGAAATGGACCTGAACCAACACGAGTTGTATATGCTTTACAAATTCCTAAAACATTATCAACATACTTAGGTGCAATACCTGTATTTAAAGGTACTGAGGCGGCACATGGAGATGAAGATGTAACGTATGGGAATGTACCATGCTCTATACATAACATTACCCCTTGTGCACCTTCAAATAAAATTTTCTTGTCTTCTTTAATAGCTTGATTTAATAATTCAGAAGTATCACACACAAATGATGATAACTTTTTACCATATTCCAAATATTCATTATAAATAGAATCAAAATCAAGTTGTTCTAAACCATACATCTTTAATTCTAAGTTCTTAATCATTAACGCTTCTTTTAAACGTGATGCAAAGAAATCAGCATCTAATAAGTCTCCCACACGAATTCCAATACGGCTTGTCTTATCACTATAACATGGTCCAATTCCTTTTTTAGTTGTCCCAATTTTATTTGCGCCTTTTAATTCTTCCATTGCTCCATCAAGCATAATATGATATGGCATGATAACACTAGCGCGATCAGAAATACGTAATTGATAATCTGTAATTCCCTTATCTTCTAACATTTTTAATTCTTCAAGCATTGATTTAGGATTTAAAACAACACCATTAGCAATAACATTAATGATATGTGGATTAAAAATACCTGAAGGAATTGATTGTAAAGCAAATTTTTTCCCATCAAACATAATGGTATGACCTGCATTATTTCCACCTTGATATCGACAAACAATATCAGCTTTTTGAGCTAGGTAATCCGTAATTTTACCCTTACCTTCATCGCCCCATTGACTTCCTACTACTACTAATCTAGACATTTTAAAAGCACCTCTTAATTATTTTTACTAACAATATCTCGCGCTACCCAAACTCCATTAGCTCCGGCTTGAGCAAGACCACGAGTAATACCTGCACCGTCTCCACCAACATATAATCCTTGAATTTTAGTCATAAAACGGTCATTTACAACTGGACGAGCTGAATAGAACTTAGCTTCCACCCCGTATAACAAAGTATGTTCAGTGGCAATTCCTGGTGTAACATGATCTAAAGCTTGCATCATTTCAATAATAGATTTCATTGTGTTATATGGTAATACTAAGCCTAAATCTCCAGGAACTGCTTCTTTTAATGAAGGCTCAATGAATCCTTCTTGAAGACGTTTTTGCGTCGTACGACGTCCCTTCATAATATCTCCATAACGTTGAACAATAATAGATCCACATGATAACTGATTCGCTAAGCGAGATACTTCATGTGCGTATTCATTAGGTTCATTAAATGGTTCTTCAAACTTATGTGATACTAACAATGCAAAGTTAGTATTATGAGTACCTAATTTAGGATCTGCAAACGCATGACCATTGGCTAACATAGTACCACTATGATTTTCAACTACAACATGACCACTTGGATTAGAACAGAATGTTCTAACTGTTGTTCCAACACTTGTGCGATAGATAAATTTACCTTCATATAAATGCTTATTTATCTCTTGCATAACAATATCAGAAGTTTCAACACGAACACCGACATCTACTTGATTGTTAGTCATATCAATTTGGTGAGTTTTACAGATTTTTTCTAACCATAAAGATCCATCACGTCCAACAGCTAATAATAAATTATTAGTTTCAATAACTTCTTCTCCGATTTTGATACCAATTACATGATTATTTTCAACTAAAACATCAGTTACTTCAGTTTTATAACGCATATCTATAACTTTTTTTAAATCTTCATACATTCTTTCTAAGATTTGTAAGTTATTTTCAGTACCTAAATGTCTTACTTGGCTACGTAACAAACGTAATCCTACCGCAATAGCGCGGTGTTCTATATCCTTAACCGCATCTGTTGTTGGATCGGTAATGGTTTCTGTTGCACCATATTTTAAGTTAATTGAATCAACATAACGGATTAATTCTTCAACTTCACTTTTTGATAAATAATCCGTCATCCATCCGCCAAATTCAGATGTAATATTAAATTTACCGTCAGAATATGCACCAGCACCACCAAAACCATTGGTAATAGAACAAGCTGGATAACATCCAGATACTCCTTCTTTATTAACCGGGCATTTTGCAATTTTATGTTCTAAGATTGGACATCTACGATGATAGATATCGTGTCCTTTATCAATTAATAGCACCTTCAAATCTTTATTTTTTTCCAATAACTCATAGGCACAAAAGATTCCACAAGGACCTGCCCCAACAATTATAACGTCATATTTCATTTGTATTCAGACCTTTCTTCGAGCATTACAATTAATTATACCAAAAGAAACGCTCATTTTAAATATCAAAATAACTGTAAAAAAACTTATTTAATAAAGTCTTTATCTTTATATTCTATTTTTATTTAAGTTTTCAAAAAAAAACAAAAACCAACCATAGCAATATGATTGGTTTAATAATTAGTTGTTTTCAGCTAAATATTTCTTAATAAAATTAACATCTTCTTCAGTACCTGAACCATCTACTTTTAAGATGCATGGCACCTTATAATTTTTGGCAATAATATCGCCCGCAAAACAAAAAGTATCAGCATGACGTGCCATACTTCCAGAAGCAACTACCGCTTTTAAATTACTAGCATTATTATTTAAAAAATCTAGTACACTTTGTGGAACAACACCATTTCCATCTGTATAGGTTAATAATAAGAATGGTTCATTAGAAAATTCTGTACCGTTTTCAATTTTACAAATATCACTAGATATATTTTTCGCTAAGGTTTCGACCTTACCCATTCTTGATGCATAAAAAATTTTCATTGTTTAGTCCTCCTAAAACTCTATCCTAAATATAGCATAGTTAATTTATTAAAACAATCAAGATGCTTATAAAGTTTAATTCTTAGACTCTTTCAATTAGTTCATGTTTTATAATTTTATAGCCTAATTTGAAATCTAAATATCTATTTTCTACATAGTTTTAATCTTTTTTATAAATTGTATTATAACTCTAAATAAACAATTATCTCTCGTTTATTATTCTCTTTATACAAATGAGTACAATCTATTTCATCTATCAATACAAAATCACCATCATCAGCCAATAAATTTAAGTATTCATTTGAAGGATAGTAAAAGAAACACTTAATTGTTCTTGGTGATTTTATTTTCGATTTTTTAAATTATTAATTACATATTGTAATATTTCTGCTGAAAACGGATTAAAAAAATAAACTGCCGTTATATCATCATCAATTTGATAATCTTTGGCATCAATATTAATAAAACTAACTCGATTTTGACTAATCGCTTTCTTTTTATTCTCTAAGGCTTTTTGATATAATCTTAAATCATACTCTATCCCAATAACATGAGCCTTGGTAGCGTATGCAAGGTAAAATTCAACTCTCCCCTTACCTGAGCCAAAATCAACAATTTTATCGCGCTTGGTAAGATATCCGCTATTCACCAATTCTTGTAAAACACCGTATGGCGTTGGTTCATATGGAAAATTAATAAAATTGTAATTTGAATCATCTCGTCCAGTTGTTTTTATTCTTAAAAAATTATCTATTTCAACATCAAAATCCATCTTTATATTCCTCGTATATTTCTATTAACTATAAATAAATCAAATACACTATATCAAATCATTTCAAACTACACAACATCCTATTATAGTGAATAATAACAATTGATTATAACAGTCACTGCATGTAATAATCAAATTCTTAACAAAAGCAAAAGTATCAATGAATTTTCACTGATACTTTTTAACTAAGACGCTATATAGTTATTAATATATTTATCTAAAACTAAAAACATGTCTTTATCGCTTTTCATAAAGCTATCTTGACTTAACATAATTGCATATCCAACTAAGTCCCCATCTTTAAATATTTTTTTTGCAATAATATGCTTATTAGGTTGGTAGTTTTCTGTTAAACTTAAATTTTTAGAGGGAGGTAATTCTATCTCGCTAGTTTTTAAAAAGAATTTTAAAAACTCTTTTGATAGAACATCTCCTTTTGATAAATTAAGAGTTGAAACTAATACTTCTTGACTTGAAGTAATAACATAATCAACCTTATCAGTTTTTAAAGCCTTAATAACATGAATTATATTTTGACTAAAATCATCAAGAATAGAATACTTCTTCAATGTAATCATGTCTTCATTAGTATAAATATCTAACATATCGCCTGGTCCTACTTTCAGACGCTTGCGAATTTCTTTAGGAATAACAATTCGACCTAGTTCGTCGATTCGTCTTATAACACCAGTTTCTTTCATATTTTATTCACCGGTTATATTTTTACCAAAATTATTCAAATTATGAATTTTTGTCTAATTTATCTAAAAATGTCGTTAAAGGGATTAAATGCTGATTTTCTTTAAACTTAGCTTTATTCATAACAATTTCAATTTGTTTATTTACATAGTGAAGTTCTATTTCTTTACTTGTTTCTGTTGCAAGTTTAAAAATCAAATTACCATCCATTTTACTTGATTTTTCTTGTGACATATATAATAAAATTTGACTCTTAGTATCCAAAATCTTTTTAATATCTAGTCTCTTAGCCAATTGACTCATTAGTTTTTCATACATATAAACTTCAATAACTTCATCAAAGTTACCAAAGCGGTCAATTAGTTCAGCTGTTAATGCTTGTAAATCATCAAGGGTCCTAATTCTATCTATCTTTTTGTGAATTTCAATCTTCACATCTTCATTATTAATATAATTATCTGAAATAGTTCGAGATGCATAAACTTTTTTAAGCGACACATCAACATCTTTCTTTTCAACCTTTTTAACCTCTTCACCCGAATTTTTCAATTCTTCATCTAAGATATGTAAGAAAGTCTCTAATCCAATTGATTCAATAAATCCTGATTGACTATCGCCTAAAAAATCTCCTGCTCCACGAATAGCTAAATCACGCATTGCTATTTTAAATCCTGAACCTAATTCATTGAATTCTTTAATTGTTTCTAATCGTTTTAAGGCCATCTCCGATAAAATAGATTTAGGATCATACATTAAATATGAATAAGCAATTTTATCACTTCTACCTACACGACCACGTAACTGATATAATTGAGATAAACCTAAACGACTTGCATCATGAATTAATAAGGTATTCGCATCTGGCATATCAATCCCTGTCTCAATTATCGTTGTACACACTAAAACATCATATTTTTTATCGATAAAATCTTGAATTACATTTTCTAATTCATCCTTTTCCATCTTGCCGTGTCCTACACAAAATCTAGCTTCAGGAACTAATGACTTCAAATGATTTTCTATATCAAAAATAGATTCCGTTAAATTATACATATAAAACACTTGACCACCACGAGCCAACTCTCGTAAGATTGCATCTCTAATTATTGACTCATTTCGTTCTAAAACATAAGTCTGAATCGGATAACGATTTTTAGGTGGAGTTTCTAACATTGATAATTCTTTAATACCAACCATTGACATTTGTAAGGTTCTAGGGATAGGCGTTGCCGATAATGTTAACGTATCAATATTGACTTTTAACTCTTTAATACGCTCTTTTTGCATAACCCCAAAACGTTGTTCTTCATCAATGATTAACAATCCCAAATCATGATATTTTACCGTTTTACCTAGAAGTTTATGAGTACCAATAACTACATCAACTTCTCCTGTAGCTAAAGCTTCTAATGTTTCTTTTTGTTTTTTTGGTTTTTGAAGACGATTTAACAAATCAACTCTAACTCCAAATTTATCCATTCTACCTTTAAAGTTTAAATAGTGTTGACGTGAAAGAATTGTAGTTGGGGCTAATACAACAACTTGTTTTCCACTCATTACTGCTTTAAAAGCTGCTCGCAAGGCCACTTCAGTTTTACCATAACCTACATCACCACAAACTAGACGATCCATTACTCGAGGTGATTCCATTTCTCGTTTAATTTCGATAATCGCTTTATTTTGATCAGGCGTTAATTCATAACCAAAGTCCGCTTCTAATTGAATTTGTTCTTCTGTATCGGGCTTAAATTCAAAACCAACTGCTGCTTGTCTTCTTGCATATAGACGAATTAAATTTTGACTTATTTCATGTATTCTCTTAACCGCTTTCGCTTTTTGAACGGACCAAGATTTACTGCTTAAAGAAGATAATTTTACATCTTCATATGCCTTTGAACCATATTTTTCAATTGAATTAATTTGTTCAAGTGGAATATATAACGCATCACTATCGGCATATTCTATATAAATATAATCACGTTTAATGCCATTATTTTCCATTGTTTTTAAACCAGCATATCGTCCAATACCATAATCAAAATGAACAACATAATCACCAATTACTAGTTCGTCATAACGATTAATTTTAGTCGTATTTTTATAAACCGATTTATATTTTGGTTTTCTAGTTTGGTATTTTATTTCAAATAATGTTTCCTCATTTAAAACAATTATTTTTAATACATCCGATTTAAAAGATGGAGCATAGTCATCAAAGAAAATATTTATAACATTTGAATCTATATCTTCGATTGCATGAACTTCTCTAAAATATATTCCTTCTGCTAATAAATCCTCTTTTAAATGATCAGCTCTAATCCGATTTTTAAAGTTAAGTAGAATTGTATATTTACCTAAATGTCGTGATAAAAAACTTACTATTTTATTTTTATCTGCTAACATTTTATCTGGAACAGTAACTAATAAATCTTCACCATTTTTAAATACATCTACAACACCTTCGCTCAAAACATCACTATTTCTTTGAACATAGTGAAAATCTTTTAAATAGTCTAATTCAAGTAATAAAAAACCACCAATATCTTCACAATAATTCTTCAAATCTAAAACTAAATGTTCATATGTATCTTCACATTTTTTATAATCAATTAAATAAACTCTTTTGTTTTCTACAAAATCAAAAATAGGAGTTGCATTCTGATCAAATAACTTGATATATCGCATCATATTATCAGTATTTTTACGTAAATTTAGATTTGTTATATCACGGTTAAACTTATTTTTTTCTTCCTCACTTATAGATTTAGAACTTAATTCGGTAATCTTTATAACAGTCTCTTTTAATTCATCATCAGTATATATTAATTCCTTAACGGGAATAACAGTAAATGAATCTACTTTCTCAATTGAGCGCTGTGTTTCTTGGTCAAATGTCTTAATTGAATCAACATCATCACCAAATAAATCAATTCTAAATGGATGGGAATAATTCAGTGGGAAAATATCAATAATGGAACCTCTATGACTATATTCTCCTGTCTTAGTAACAGTATATGAGAATTGATATCCCATTTCTTCTAATTTATGATATAGTTTTTGTTCATTTATAACACTATTATTATCAATTCTAAATATATAATCTTTTAACTTCTCTAAACTCATTTCATAGCGAATGGCCCCTGTTAAGTTTAGCACAATTATATATTTTTTATTTGAATCAAGAAGTGATACTAGCGTATTAATTCTTTCGTATTTAAAATCACCTTCAATATCTAATAATTCTACCGCAATCAATTCATCAGCTGGGAAGAACAAAACTGCATCTTCATCTAGCATATTTGTTAAAGCATCGTAACACTTTTGCGCTTCAAACAATGTTGGTAAAACGACAAAAAGACTTTTATCATTTTTTAAAAAGTCAGCTACGATTAAATTTAACATAAAGTTCGCATTTTGATTTTTTAAATATATCTTATCTTTTTTATTTAAGATATCTTTAAATTTTTGACTTAGATAATTATTTAGCATAAAAATCACCTCACAAAACAATAAAAAATAGGATGACATCCTATTCTGACTTCTTCAATGTTACTAGTATATCATAAATGATTTATTTAAGCTAGCAAGCATTTTATTGATTTAATTTTACTCGTTTTAATTTGAATTTCTTCTTAAAAAATAACTTAATATCTTTAAATTAGGCAAATAATTAAACATATAGATATTTATACTAATGAAAAGTTTGAAGAAAATAAAAAGGCATAACTCCAACTCAATTTGGGAATCACGCCAATCCTAATTTATTACCTGTAGTTATTTAATTATTTGTAAACATCTCTTGCCTATCTAATAGAACTCATATTTTTTTCATTTTAAATATATTTATAAAATAAGTTTTAGTTAATATTAAAAAACATAAATAACAATTGATAAGAACTGTAATATTGTTCCTGCTAAACACCATAAATGCCAAATTGAATGGAACCATTTTTTCTTAACACCTAAAGAGAAGAAAATGATACCAATAGTATAAGAAATACCACCTAATAACAATAAAATAAAGCCTGGAACTGTAATTGCTGCAATTAATGGTTTTACTGCGATTATCGCAATCCAACCGATTACCACATAAGAAATATAACTAAATATCGCTACTGCCTTATTAGTAAGCATAGTCGCATTTAAAACAATACCTACAATTGAAATTCCCCATACAATTCCGAACATAACCCAACCTAGTACTTGTCCTTCTAATGCAACTAAGCAATATGGAGTATAAGAACCTGCAATTAGTAGATAAATTGTTAAGTGATCAAATCTTCTAAAAACAGCTTTAGCTTTACCTCGTAATGCATGATATAGTGTTGACATTAGATATAATAGTAAAATTGAAAGCGAGTAGATAATAATACTTGTAACCTTGCTTGCAGTTAAACTATTTCTAAAATAAATAAGGCAAAAGACTAAGGAAAATAATCCAAAACTTGCACCTACTATATGACTTACATAATTAAAAATTTCTTCACCCTTTGTGTATGATGGGTGTTTTTTCTTGGGAGCTATTTTCTTAACAGCTTCCTGATTTAAACTCTTTTCACTTTGATTTAACGTTTGTTCATTTATCATTTGCATAAATATCGCCTCACTTAGTTTCATATTCTATCATAAAATTTTAAATAATGCTAGAGGTAATTTTAAAAACTAAATAAAAATATAACTAAAAGTAGATATTGCATTTTAATTAATTAAAATAATAGTTTGTTAAATCAATTTAAAAGGCAGTCTTATTATTAGACTGCCTTAAAATTATTTAGATGGGCTGTAACCTGCATCAGTCACTAACTTAAAGATTTCTTCTTCACTTAAAGTTGTTTCAACTTCAACTGTCTTTTTCTTTAAATTAATTTCAACACTACTAACACCAGCTACATTTAAAGCTTCTTTAATGTGAGCTTCACATTTTGAGCAACTCATATCAGCAACTTTGAATTTCATTCTTCCATCACTCCTTTCTAATTTAATAAGATTTAATGATAATGCATTTAAACATACACAAACACTAGATAATGACATACATAAAGCAGCTATCATCGGATTAAGTGTTAAATCAAATGGTAAATAGAAAACTCCAGCAGCAAGAGGAATCATAATAACATTATAAATAAAAGCCCAGAATAAATTTAGTTTAATATTTTTAACTGTTTTAGTAGCGATATAATATGCATTATACGCATCCAATATATCATTTTTTGTTAAAACAATATCAGCACTACTTCTAGCAATATTAGTCTCATTCATAGCTACGCCTACTAACGCTTTTTCTAACGCAACACTATCATTTATTCCATCACCAATCATCATGACATGATTACCTTTTTCTTGTTCTAAAGATAAAATCTTGGCTTTATCTTGAGGCAATAAACCACTGTATACTTGATCTATTTCTAAACTTGTAGCAATTTCGTTAGCTACTTTTTCATTATCTCCCGTTAACATAACAGTTTTTATTCCAGCTTTTTTGAATAAACTAATTGTTTTTTTGCTGGTTGGTTTTAAAGTATCTTTAAAAACCAAATGACCAATAACTTTATCTTCTTTGAATAAATAAATAATTGTACCTGTTTCTAAATTATCTTCTGCCAATAACCCAAACATCTTTAAATATGAGTCACTACCGGCATAATATGTAACACCATTTATTTGTCCACTGATACCACGACCTATTTCTGTTTTAGCATTATTTACTTCATAAAGTTTGCCATGATACGATTCTAAAATAACTTTAGCTAATGGATGATTAGAATGTTTTTCTAGTGAAGATAAAATCTTAAAACCTTCTTCATCTAAATTGTTATCGATAATTTCCATCTTTCCTTTAGTTAAAGTTCCTGTCTTATCAAACATAACCATATTTATTTTATGCAATCTCTCATATACATCCGCTTTCTTTACCAAAATATGATTTCGTGATGATAGTAATGTCGAAACCATGACTACTAATGGTGTTGCTAAACCTAATGCACATGGACAAGAAATAACTAGAACACTAATAAAAATTCTTAAAGCGAATGTAAATTCATAACCAGCAATTAACCATACAATTGATGATATTAATGCAATCAAAATTACTGTTGGTACAAAGATTAAAGATACTTTATCAACAATTCTTTCTAATTTCATTTTAGATGAAGACGCTTCTTCTACTAACTTTATAATTTCTGACATCGTTGAATTCTCACTTGTTTTAGTAACTTCCATCAATAAATGTCCTTCTTGATTTTTAGTTCCTGAAATCAAATTATCTCCTACTGATTTATAAATCAACATACTTTCACCAGTGATGCTAGCTTCATCTAAATTTGAACTACCTTCAATAATTTTACCATCGACAGGAATTAAATCATATGGATTAATTTCTAAAATATCACCGACTTTAACGCTTGATGTACTTACTAATTCAAATTTTTCATCAACCTTTTTTAAAACCGAATTAGGAACTAAATCCATAAGTAAATCCAAAGATTTAGTGGTCTGTTTTTTAGATAATCCTTCTAGGAACTTTCCAACTGAAACTAATGTTAAAATCATCGCACTTGAATCAAAATATAACGAATGCATCAAGTGATTAGCATATTCGAAATTATTAGAATAGTTAATTTGAATTAAAACCAAATTTACAAAAGCATAAATAAATGAAGCCATACTACCGATTGCAATTAAGCTATCCATATTAGGTCTCAGTTTAACAAGTTTTACAAAACCACTTGTAAAATAATGATAATTTAAAACCATTACCAAAAGTGTTAATACTAATTGTAAATATACATTAACCAAAATATATTTACCTTCTAAAAAGAAAGGTAACGGCATATTAATCATCGGTGCCATCGCAATATACATTAACAATACAGTAAGAACAACACTTAAAATTAAGCTGATACGTGCAAAATTTACTCGCTTAGTTTGTTTCTCTAAATATTCATTTTGATAAATTTGAGCACCATATCCAGCTTTTTTTACTGCATTAATAATATCTTCATCATTATATTCATTTTCGTTATAATTAACTTCCATGCTATTGGTTAATAAGTTAACCTTACATTCAACATTTTTAAGTCCATTTACTGCTTTACTGACATGCTGAGCACAACTTGCACAGGTCATTCCTGTTACTTTATACTTTTTTTGCATTATTTAAGCACCTTCTTTAAAACATCAGAAATTTCGTCCATCTTTTTAAGCTTGTCACTATCTTCAGCATTTAAAACACAATGATGAATATGATTATCCAAAATTGTTAAATTAGCTTTTTTCAGAATAGAAATTGTTGCCATAATTTGATTAGATACATCAATACAATACTTCTCTTCTTCTATCATTTTTATAATTCCTTCAATTTGACCTTTTGAAGTTTTTAAAAGTCTTAACACTTCGTTATTTTTCATACTTCCTCCTAACACCCCTCCCAGGTGGGGTATAACTAGTATAGCATATAATTAAAACATGTGCAACTAGGTAATTAATTATTTTTAATTATCAAAAATTTATATAATTAAATATTTTAATTATTAACCCTATCATTTTAACATATATTTACTTATTTTAATAAATTTTCATTATTAAATTTCTTTTTTTTATGAATTTTTTAATTTACAAAATATAGTTTTTTATAAATTAATTGTTTTTTTCGATAATTTGTTAAAATGTTATAAATAGTTAAAATCTAAAGGGGGAAATATTATGTGCTTTAATGACTTTAATTATTTTTACTTTTAACAAATTGATTAAAGTATAATACCAATCAATAAAAACTATTTAATTACCAAATAAAATACTTCTATATTTAAAAAAATTAATGAAACAATGCATAAGAAAAAGGAGTGATTTCATTGAATAAAAAATTTAAAATTATCTTACTTGGTATTTTTACATTATCAATTTCCATTTTATTTATTACACTACCAAAAAATAAATTAAATTATAATAATACACTAGCGATGTTCGAAAAATCTTCGACTGAAATTGATGAAATCTTTAATAATAAAGAACCCATAGTTTGTGATGATGAAAATGGGGCCTACATTAAGAATGCTGTCTTTAATCGCTTAGATTATAAATTTATTGAACTTCATACTAATGATACTACCGAATATACTATTTTGTTTATGATGGATGGCTATACTACCAATGAAGCTTCCTATTTAAGGGAAAAGAAATCATATTACGATTCATTTCAAGTTGATATAAGTAAAAAACCTATTCATAGATGGTCAATGAAGGATATAGATGTTAGTTTAAAGGCTAACTATAATTCGTATATAGATGGAGTTTATGAGTTTGGAGTAAGTCAATCAATAACATTAGAACCAAATCAAACTTATTACTTTAGATTTCAAATGCTTAACATTTTATTTGAAACTAAATGCTTTTGTTATGTATATCCAAAATTATTATAAAAGGGGGTACTTAAAATGAAAAAGATTTTGATTATCTTTGCTTTATCATTCTTACTTATTGGTTGTTCCAAGACGGAAGAATCAAAATACAAATATAATTTTTCAAATGATTATATTTACTCAAGTTATATAGATGGTTATTTTTATCAAGATGAACTAAAAATTCCTACATATGAAAATAAAATAATAACTGACTCAACTCTTAATTTTATTAACTATAGTTTTACAGCTTCAGAAGAAGGAAACTATTGCTTTTATTCTCGTTCATTAGAACCTGTAAACTTAAGTCAAACAATGTTTGTTGTCGATGTTATGTTTGAAAAACTAGACCCAATTAAGGGTAGGGTTATAACTTATTATAATCAAAGTTATGAAGTTCTTAACAACAAAGTAGAATTTGATTTTGTATCTTCCAGAGGTGAAAACTCATTTTCTGTTTATGGTGGTTACTATGATGAAAAGACCGGAATTGCTGGATATTCTTTTAATATCAATCTAAAAAAAGAACAAAAAATATTTCTACGAGTAAGAAATGTATCAATTACTGATGATATTTATCCACTATACATGCTCTCTAATAATTATTATTACAACTTACCAACCGCTCAATTATACTTTGAATTTTTGGGGGCAATAGAATGAAACGATTTATTTTTATATTACTATTATTTTTTCAATTATTAATAGTCTCATCTTGTAAAAAAGATGAAACTATTGCTGATAATCACTCAGAAATATTTAATTATGAAAATTTCGAGTTTTCTACTAATAATGAATTTGATTTTTTATGGCTTAAATTTGAAGCAAAAGAAAGTTCATCTTACTTATTTTATTTCGATGTAACTGCTGAAGATTTCGATTTAAGAGTTGGAGTTTATGAAAAAATGAATTATCAAGAAAAAAATGAAAATAGCTTATTTTATTCATATACTAGTGCTTCATTATTCTCATATATATCTCAGCTAAATAAAGGTGATACTATTTATTTTTGCTTTTACATTGGTTCAATAAAACCAGCTTCAAAAGGAAATTCCCAAGTAATGAAATTAAACTTAGGAGGTATATCTCAATGAAAAAACTCTTCTTAATTATATTATTATCATTTATATTCGTTGGATGTTCAAATAATACTGACGATGAATATATCTATCAAAAGATGAGTACTTTTGAAGTCGAACAAAAATGTTTTGATTATACAAATAATAGATTACTTCCAAAAGTCAATGCACTTATTTTTTATAATTTAAAATTTGAAGCAAAAGAAGATGGTTTTTATCACTTCTATTCAAAATCAACAACATCTGTAGAAAATAATGATACTTTTTATGTGGTTGATGTTATGCCTAGAGAGTTAACAGATTTATGTTATTTCTTAAATTCTTATACAAATGCAAATGATGAAATTGTGGCTCAATGTGTTAGTATTCAATACTACTTTGATCCAATTAAATGCTCTATTTTCGGATATTACGATGAAGAGACTAAAACTGCTGGGTTTTCCTTTTCTTTATTTATGTATGCAGGAGAAACATTTTACTTCAGAGTAAGAGCTGCAACATATCAAACTTATTGGTATTACTCTAATGATTTTCACTCTCTATATTCTGCTAGTATACCTAAAAT
Source organism: uncultured Anaeroplasmataceae bacterium (assembly GCA_944325035.1). Classification (GTDB taxonomy): domain Bacteria; phylum Bacillota_I; class Bacilli_A; order Acholeplasmatales; family Anaeroplasmataceae; genus CAG-307. Next base: position 45,758 of record CALUYM010000005.1, on the reverse strand, counting down.
GCCAGAATCAAATATATATTATGACTATTTAGGAAATCATATTTAAAATATCCTTAGCTTTATTTTGAGACTAATAATCTTTAGTCTCTTTTTTATTAAAAAAAAACTCAAAAATGAGTTTTTAACTTGAATATAAAAAATTGTGTCTAAAAAATTTAAAAAATTATATCTTCATCACTGCATAAATTGTTATCATCTTTAACTTTTCCTGAAATTATTATTTCAATTTCAGCACCTGGAGATAGATTGATATGTTCAATTACTACACAGTTATCATCAAAACTTATATCGCCAATTGGTGTAATAACTTCATAAAAACCACTATCTGTCGGATTAATTAATGTTGGAATGTCATCTTTTAAAGTGAAATCACAAATATTTTTATCTCCTATATTTTTTAGTTTTATAATAAAAGTTATATCATCATCGATATAATAAAAATCATCGGGACGATCAACTTCTTTTGTCAAAACTAAATATTTAGATTGAAACACTTTAAACTCAGCTTTTACTTCTTTTAAAATCATACTTTTATCATTTTGCTTATTTAAATACGTAAAACTTTTAGTTAAATCCATTCTTATCACCTACTAAAAGATATGATTTTTTTCTTATTTTAGAACTAATTATTTGAATTATCTTTTATTTTTATATTATGTGCAAGCCGATACATTCCGATTGAAATAAGCACTGAAACAAGTGCAGCTATAATTCCCATAATCGCATTGACAATTGATAATATATGTAAATTAATATCTGATCTAATTATAAAAAACAAACAAGATTGAGTTAATACAAGGTTTGCTAAAGCTCCTGATAAATTTACTCCCTTTATTCCCATAACTAATGGTTCTTTTTGTTTTCTCATTTTACGAATTCCGGAAATCGAAAAATATAATTTAAAAAAAGCTACAATTGTGATTATTAAGGATACAATCAAGCCATAATCTGTTGGTTCTTCAGGAAAATATAACAACACAATCATGTATGCTCCATAGCTAAGACTTGATAAAAGTAAGACTGTGGCCATTTTTAAAATATCACGATGTGGATTTTGGTTATTTTTACGACCATAGAAATAAATAATTTTGCAAAGACCTAACCCTAGGGTGAAAAAACCACTCACACAAATTAGATATACTCTGGTCATAATTCCAGCCATAATCTTGGATAAGGCCCATATAAAATTAATAATCATTGAAAGTGATGAGTTAACATTGGTTCTCGCAATGTAATATTCATCAGTGAATAAAACGTCAATAATCTTATTTATAAGGCGTTTCATATTTCCTCCTTTCATCATTACTTAGATTTTACCATATTTTAATGTTTATCTACAAATATCATATGTATATTATAATTATTTATAGACAAAAAATAAAAGAAACAATTAAAAAGGCGGTTGACAAATAAAAATGTCAACTGCCTTTGGATTGAAACAGATATTTAATACTACAAATTATATTGAATAGGATAAGTTAAATATTTAATTTCATCAAGTTCATCACACGTTACCACACCACTTGGCGCAATTAGTAATGAAGGAATACGATTAACAACTGTTGCACATGTATGCTCTACTGTTGCAGGTTTAACAACATGATATTCCACATTAGGCTCACCTGTAATCTTCCAATCACACATATCGCCATCATCAGGTCCATAGACTTTTCCAATTGTCTTTTCTACTAAAGTTATTCCTTGTAAAGTTTCGGCTGTAACAACCGCAGCCATTCCTATACAGCGACCCTTTTCAATATTCTTTCCAAGTGTAGAACTATAGATATCTTTATCTGCTGTATATGGTACATTTTCTTGCTTAATAGATTTAATAGTCAATCCCAATTTACTAGCTAAAGCTTCAGTTGCATTCCATGCATATGAAGGAACTACTTCTTTAGGATGAGCTAGTGTTTTTTCAAATTCTTCAACACTTAAATCACAACCATGAGCTTGAGCTAAAGCTAAGCCATACTCATCGACATTGTAGCTATACTCACCCTCAATTTTTTCAATCTTGTGACATCCTGCACAAGCTAATGAAACCATGTTGATCCAGAAAATATCTTGCATTCCAGAACCAGTCACAGTACAACCATTTTCTTTAGCTAAAGCATCTAATTCATTAGTACGATAAGCATTTGTTGTCCAAGGATAAATTGCTTCTTCACAAGTTGTTATAACATTAATTCCTCGTTTAACACATTCTAAAACATGAGGATAAATATCTTCTACAAAACTAAATAAAGTTACAACCGCTACATCAGCATCACAATTATCTAAGACTTCTTCATATTTATCAGATATTTTAACACCAGTTTTAATTCCTAAATTAGCATAATCACCAACATCAATTCCTAAAAGATCAGGATTATTATCGATAGCCCCAACAATTTGTGCACCTTTTTCATATAAATAACGTAGGATGTATTTACTCATTTTTCCACATCCATATTGTACAACTTTGATTTTATTCATAATTTGTACCTCCTCTTTGCTTTAATTATAACACTATTTGAAAACGTTTTCAATTATTTGTCGATTAATTTATTATATGAAAGAAACACGATTTTATTCAAAAAATAAAAAAGTTATTATAAATAACGCATAATATATATATAAAAAACATAAACTGATAATATGGTGATTATATGAAATATCTAAAATTAATAAGTATTTTTATCCTCATTTTTATCTTATATAGCATTCCTGGTTTTTTTCTAAATGATAGCGAGTTTTATTTAAGTTTAAATAAACCCTATTGGGCATTTAAACCTCAAACTTTCATGATTGTATGGATTACCTTATTTGTGATTAACTCCTTATATTTAACTTATAAAATTTATAAAAAAAGTTTAAATATCGAACTCAAAGCTTCTTTCATAATGAATTATATTGTAATGTTTTTATTTGATTTATATTTCTTTAAATTTAATCATTTATTTTTAAGTTTTAGTTTGTCAATTTTTTCTTTTACATCAGGTCTGCTTATTTTTATATTCTTATTAAAAGAAAACCGATATGAAGCTTCAATCATAACGCCTTATTTATTATGGACATTACTAGCAAGTATTCTTATCGGTCATATGTATTTTATTAATTAATTTTATAGTTGTGTCAAATTTACACCGTAATAACTTGAAATTTTAGTGTGTGGATTATATTCTTTATACATAACTATTTCAGTTTTATTTGACATAATCAAATCATAAATTGTAGTCACAAAGCCATCATAATTTAAGTTCATACCTAAAATTTTAAAAATTTTGGTAATTAAGTCTGAACAATAATGAGAGTTTTTAGTATTAAAAATAAAGCTTAAATTATATGGATCGCCTAACATTGAAACTGCTTGATTCATCACAGCTACCTTCTCATCTTCTGTCATTTTAACTCGCAAAACCATATAACTATAAGTAAAATTAATATTTTCCCAATAATTTGCTGTATTAATAAAAACTTCTTTTGATTCATCATTAAAAGTAGTTTCAAGCATCGCATGTGATGGAATATCAATATTTCCATCTTCATATTCCATAGTGACTAATGCAGCATGTCCTCCAATTGTAAAAGATACTACTTCGTGAAAAATCGGAAAAGTATATGTTGAGTCTAATTTTAAAACAATATCTAACGGTGCTCCTGGTTTTACATAACCATTTTGATACTTTAAACTTGGTTCATTGTTTTCACGTGAAACACTATAAAAGACCTTGTTATTTGTATTGAGTTTTTCAACTGGGATACACTCATCTTTAAAGGCATTAATTTTATTTCGAACAATGATGTTTTCTACACTAGAAGAAACTATAACATATCCTAAAAAAATTAATATAGATAATAAGACTAACTTACGCAATATTTTCATAGTTTTCCTCCTTAAAAGCTTTTGTATAATTATATCATATCTAAATAAATTCTTATATAAAAAAAGAAGTTTCACGTGAAACTTCTTATTGTTTTTTAGGCTTAACTACGATAGCACGATCTTCGCCTTCACCTTCAGATTCAGTATAAACATCTCTCCAATCTGCTAATTTTTCATGAATAACACGACGTTCAAATGAATTCATCGGGTGTAATTTAACTTCAATTTTTGTCTTAGCAACTTCCTTAGCCGTTTTAGTAGCTAAAATTTCTAATTGATGGATACGATTAGCACGATAAGAACCAATATCTAATGTAACTATAATATATTCTTTGGTAAAAGAACCAATTAAATTCTTAAGTAATAATTGGAAGGCTTCTAATGTTTTTCCTTTATTTCCAATTAATAATGGATTATCTGGTGAATCAATTAAGTAGTGAATCTCTTTTTCATTACCTATGGTTCTAACTTCAATATTATATTCAACCCCAAAAGCTTTTAAAATACTTTCAAGATATTTTTTTCCCTCTAAAGCTAAGTTTACATCTAATAAAGCTTCATAATTTCCATTTGAAGTTTCATTTAAGAAAATCTTATCTTCAGCCACATGTAATTTTTGGATTGCTAAATCCATAGCTTCTTCATATGAAGCAGCGCTTATTTCAATTTTCTTTTGCAAAATATCACCAACTTAAATTATATTGTGCTTTTCTTTAGCTTTATAATAAGCTCGTTCATTTAGTTTGCGTCCTAATTGGGCCTGGAATAATTGGTAAACACCACCAATAAACCAATATAGAGTTAACGCAGTACTTGATAATGACATGAAGAAGAACATAACTACCATTACATAATTCATCATCTTCATTGTCTTTTCTTGACTTAATTGTTGATCAGTTTTTACTTGATTTGGACGTTTCTTTTGATACTTAGGTGGTCTTTGTGATAATTTTTGGCTTAAAAGAGTAACTCCAGCAAATAAAATAGCTAAAACCACACCAAAAATAATATCTCTAGTACGTGTTGCTTGCACGATACCAGAAGTACCACTGGCCATTACTGATGTATTAATATCAAAGAACCCAAATAGTTTAGTCGAACCTAATGAGAAACGACCTGCAACTTGAACAGTTCCATCAAGAACTTGCGATAATTGAATACGTCTTACACATTCATACATCGCCATGAAAATTGGAAATTGAAGAATCATTGTAGCACCACAACCTAATGGGTTCATCTTATACTTCTTATATAAAGCCATCATTTCTTGTTGCATGCGACGTTGACTCTCAGGATCCTTACGTGTACCATACTTCATTTGTAACTTTTGCATTTCTGGTTGCATTAAAGTCATTTTTAAAGAAGTAGAGTTTTGCTTAGCATAAATTGGCCACGCGATAGTTCTTACAATAATTGTAGTAAAAATGATACCCCAAGCATAAGAATCACCTAAAGCACCACCAATTGTACCCATCAGCCACGCTATTGGGTAAGACAAAATTGCAACCGGCCATCCCCATAAGCCTTGCCAAAAACTAGAGAAATGGAATTCTGCACCCCAGTTAGTGTATGGAGTTGTTGGCCACGTACCTTGACGACAGCTCGCTAGAACTGATACAAAAACGATAAGGATAGCGATGGTAGTAATTTTGTTCATATTTCTTGTGTAAAAATTTTTCAAGATTATGCTCCTTTATGTTTAATATTCAGTTTATTAAATAAATAGATAATATTCTGATACATTTGTCGATAGGCTAGACCAGATACACTTGGTCTTGCAACTATGAAAACATCCATTTTTAAATCAGGAATTAAAATGGAATCAACAATTGCTCGCATTTGTCGCTTAACTTTATTTCTTGAAACCGCATTTCCTAATTTCTTACCAACACTAATCGCATATCTAAAATTCAAGGCTTCGTAATTTTCTTTTTTATATACGACGAAATATTTATTACTAAAAGATTTATGTGCTTTTAGAATTGATTCAATTTCATCACTTTTTTTGACGCGATATTGTTTGTTCATGAATATCTCCTTAAAAAAATAAAAGAACTACCACTAATAAAAAATAAAATGATCAGGTAGTTCTAGTATTATCATATAATTATTAAATTACTTTGATAAACGCTTGCGACCTTTTTGACGACGGCGTTTAATTACTTGGCGTCCACTCTTAGTTGACATTCTAACAAGGAAACCATGTGTAACTTTTCTTTTGTGTTTGTTTGGTTGATATGTTCTTTTCATTTTATAGCCTGCCTTTCTTACGAAACCATGCGAAAATGATTATATCGAAAAGTCATATCTTTGTCAATACATTTTTTTAATTTTCCTTACAATTTTATTTTACAATTTTAATGATTTTTTATTTTAAAAATTTTTATAAATAAATTTAATAGCTAATTGCTTTTCAAACTTCATTAAAATTTTACATAATATAGCTTTCTTAGACAATTTCCCCCATATTTTTCCACTGTTTTTTTAGCTTAAAATGTGGATAATTTTATCAACACATTAGGTTGAATGTGGAAAAGTGGAAAACTTAATAAAAATCTCTTAAAACCTGATAAAAATAATATAATTTATCCACATTTTAGTATGTGGATTTTATAAATATCATAAAAAAATATCCACATTTTTTGGGGATAACTTTTCATTTACTTTTGTGGATAATATGCTATACTCAAAATTGCTAAGGAAAGAAGTGATTAAAGTGGATCAATATCAAAATTTATGGTTAAAAACTAAAGAACAATTAGAAAGTATTTTGAGTAAAGAAACTTTTAATGATGTCTTCTTAGGCGTCAATACAGTTGTTAAATACTATAATGGTACTATCTTTGTTTTATGCCCAAGTTCTTTAGTTAGAACTAAAATCAATAAAGTTTATAATAATCGAATTCAAGATATTTTAGCATCATTAACAAGCGAACGAGTTCGATTTAAATTTGTAATAACTGAAGAAATAGTCTCAGAAACACCTACACCTCAACCTGAAATTCCCGCAGGAAGCATTAGGCGTACGCGACTAAACCCAAACTACACGCTTGAAAACTTTGTTGTAGGTGAATCAAATAAAATCGCATTCCGTGTCGCTACTCAAGTTTCAAATCGCGACCAAGGTGTTTTCGTAGCTAATCCACTTTATATTTTTGGTGGTGTTGGTTTAGGTAAGACTCACTTAATGCACGCAATTGGAAACGAAATTATTGATAATGATATAAATAAAAAAGTATTGTATATTTATGCTGAAGACTTTATTGATGATTATGGAAAAGCTACTCAAAGAAACAATTTTGATGATTTCCATGATAAATATGACAATTTAGATGTCTTATTAGTCGATGATATTCAAATGTTATCTCGGGGAAAGAAAAGTCAACAAGAGTTTTTTAAACTTTTTAACCGAATGCATGATGAAAATAAACTTATAGTTATCACTGCTGATAAACCAGCTGATCAACTAAAAGATATTATGGACCGCTTAACAAGTCGTTTCAACTGGGGATTATCTGTAAATATTACTGTCCCAGATTTAGAGCATCGTATTAAAATTTTACGCAGAAAGTTAAATGATAGTAGTGATTTAATTGTTCCAGATGATGTATTAAAATATATAGCCTCGACTTTTTCTAACAATATTCGTGAACTTGAAAGTATTTTACAACGTGTCTTAACATATTCTATTAACCTAGATCGTGATATTGATTTAGATTTAGTAAAAGAAGTAATCGCACCTTTGATTGAAAATCGAAAAAATATGGGCGATCAAAATGCCTATGAAAACTGCATGAGTATCATCGCTGATTTTTATAACATTAGTATTTCTGACTTAATTGGAACAAAACGTTCAAGTAAATACATTGTACCACGTCATATTTGTATGTATATCTTAAAAACTAAGTATGATCTTCCTTATAAAAAAATTGGAGCTTTAATGGGTGGCAAGGATCATACGACAGTAATCGCTGCAGTTACCAAAATTAACCATGAACGTGAAATTAATGATGGAATCAATATGGCCATCGATCGAATTATTCACAAGATAAATTAGGTAATCCACATAATTTTCCTACCACTTTCCCACAGGGTGTGATATAATAAAAAGGTAGGAAAAATCAAGCAAAAATGAACTTTTCCACATTTCCACATTCGTAATAATAATAACAATATAATAAATTAAATATATAACATAAAAGGAGAAATTATTTATGAATTTTACAATCGACCGTGAAGTCTTACTTGAAAACTTAAACACAATCTCAAGAGGTCTTCCTTCTAAAACACCAATGCCAATTTTAACTGGAATAAAAATGGAAGTTACCTCTTCTGATTTATTTTTAACATCTTACAATCTTGATTTATCAATTCAAACTATGATTTCTGATAAGAGTCTTGATATTAAAGAAATCGGACGTACTGTTATACCTGGAAAATTCTTTATTGATATTATCCGTAAAGTTAATAGTATGAAAATTACATTAACATTAATTGAAGAAAGAATTTTAATCATCAAAGCTGATCGTGCTGAATACAAACTTCATGTCATGGATTATATTGACTATCCAGCTGTAGATTTCGTAGCACTATCTAATCCACTTATTTTAGAAGCTTCTATTTTACGTGATATTGTTCGTCAAACAGTTTTTGCCACAAGTACTTCTGAAAAGAAACCAATTCTAACAGGTGTTAATTTCTCTTTAGCTAAAAACACTTTAACATGTATTGCAACTGATTCATATCGAATTAGTCAAACTAAAGTGGATTTAAATAATTCTTATTCTGATTTTAATGTGACTATTCCAAGTAAATCACTTGATGAATTATATAAATCAATTGATAATTTTGATGACTGCTTAGAATTATACTTTGAAAAAAATTGTTTACTATTTAAATTTAAAAATGTTTTATTCCAAACTCGTCTTTTAGATGGTAATTATCCAGACACATCTAAATTACTTAATAAAAGCCTTCCAATTATTATTAAATTTAACAAGGATGAATTATTAGATGCTGTTGAACGTGTTAGTTTACTTTCTCCTCGCGATAAAGAAAAGGATAAAGAAATCACTTATTCTATTATCAAGTTAATGTTAAAAACAGATAATACAGTTGAAATTTCAACTACTAATACACAAATTGGTGATGCAAAAGAAGAAATCATACCTACTGATTTAATTTCAGCAGAACCACTAAAAATTGGATTTAGTGCGCGCTACTTAGTTGAAGCATTACGAAGCTTTAATGGACAAGTTATTTCCTTAAATTTCACAGATCAAACAAAACCATTTATCATATTAAGTGAAACAGAACCAAATTTAACTCAATTAATTTTACCTATTAGAATGGATTAATTAAAAAAGCCTAGAAATTACCCTCTAGGCTTTTTTTATAAAAAAACGATATCATATATATCTTTTAATAAAACGTGAAAAAACTAGCCTTTTTTTGCGTTTTATGATATAATAAAAAAGAATTGTAGGTGATTTTAATGACAGAAATTAAAATTAATACGGAATATATTACGCTAGGACAATTTTTAAAAATTGCTGACATAATATCTTCTGGAGGGCAAGCTAAATTTTTCTTAGCTGAAAATGAAGTTTTAGTTGATGGTGAAATTGATAATCGTCGTGGAAGAAAACTTTATCCAAACATGATTGTAAAAGTCTTAGGCAAGGAATATAAAATTATATGATAAAAAACATTGGGTTAAGGAACTTCCGGAAGTTTAGTTCATATGTACTTGATGTACCATATAATTTGAATATTATTGTGGGGAATAATGCAATTGGAAAAACAACTATTCTTGAAGCTATTTATTTTTGTTCAACAACTAAGACAGAACGAACAAATGACTTCAAAGAAATGATTAAATCTGGCGAACCTTTTGCCCAAATCAGATTAGAAACAAATCAAAAATATTACGATATCGTTTTAAGTGAAAAAGGTAAAAAATTGCGAATAAATCAGAACAATATTGTTAAACTTAGTGAATTTATCGGTGATTTAAAGACAGTTTTATTTACTCCTTCAGATTTAATGTTGATTACTGGAGAAAAAGCTAGTAGACGAAATTTTTTTGATTTAGAAATAGCATTACTTAACAAAACCTATTTGTTAAAGCTAAATGAATTTAAAAAACTTTTAAAAAAACGTAACGAAGTTTTAAAAAGTGAAATTATAGATGATAATTTATTAAGGGTTGTAACAGAAGAAATGATTGAACGCGAAGAATATATCATCGAATGTAGAGAAAATTTCATTAAGGAATTAAATGAGTATTTAAAGCTACCTATTGCTAAAATTGCTGATGGTGAGGATATCGTTTTAACATATGAGAAAAGTTTAAAAGGAGATCTAACTAAATTTTATCAATCTAAACTATCTTTAGATAAGATTAGTCATATTACTAATTATGGTGTTCATCGTGACGATTATCTATTTTATTTAAATGGAAGTTTAGCTAAAAGTTTTTGTTCACAAGGGCAAATCAGAAGTATCGCAATTTCTTTAAAAATTGCATTAGCAAAGTTAATTCAAGCTAAAACTCATTCGGAAGTTATTCTTTTATTAGATGATGTATTTTCTGAGTTAGACTTGACAAGACAAAAAAGGTTGGTTTCGTTTTTATTAAATGAACCACAGTCATTTATTACAACAACTGATTTATCGGGACTTCCTAAGGAACTCATCGGTAAAGCTCATGTCATACATTTAAAGGAGTGAAACAATGGCAACAGATAAAGAAGAATTAAATTATGGTGCGGCTAATATTCAAATTCTTGAAGGACTAGAAGCTGTAAGAAAGCGCCCTGGTATGTATATCGGGTCAACTTCTGAAAGAGGATTACATCACTTAGTGTGGGAAATCGTTGATAATTCAATCGACGAGGCCCTAGCTGGCTTTTGTAGTCACATTGAGGTTGAAATTTTAAAAGATGATATTATTTCTGTAACAGATAATGGTCGTGGTATGCCAGTGGATATCCATCCAAAAACTGGTAAGAGTGCAGTTGATACTATCTTCACAGTTTTACATGCCGGTGGAAAATTTGATGGTTCTAACTATAAAGTCTCTGGTGGTTTACACGGCGTAGGTGCCTCAGTTGTAAATGCCTTATCAGAATGGTTAGAGGTAAGAGTTAGAAGAAATGGGCATGAGTATTATGAGAAGTTCGCTTATGGAAAATCATTAGGTGATTTAGCTGATTTAGGGCCTACACAAACTGCTGAAACAGGTTCAAAAGTAACATTTAAAGCCGATTCTACTATTTTCACTGAAACAACAGTTTATAATTATGAAACTCTTCGTCAAAGAATTCAACAATTAGCCTTTTTAAATAAAGGATTACGAATTACAATTCGTGATAAACGTCAAGACGATATTGTGGAAAATACTTATTGTTACGAAGGTGGAGTTATCGAGTATGTTAACTATCTAAATGAAAATAAAGGTAAGATTCATGACCAAGTTATATATTGTGAACAAGAATTAAATCGGGTAACTGTTGAAATTGCGATGCAATACACAGATGCCTATACAAAAAATATTTATTCATTTACCAATAATATTCATACCCCAGAAGGTGGTACACATGAAGATGGTTTCCGTTTAGCATTATCAAGAATTATTAATTCATATGCAAAAGAAAATAAACTATTCAAAAATGAGGACAATTTCCAACAAGAAGATACTCTTGAAGGATTAACAGCTATTGTATCTATCAAACACCCAAATCCTCAGTTTGAAGGGCAAACAAAAACGAAACTAGGAAATAGTGAAGTCCGTCAAATCACTTCTAAAATATTTGGTGAAGCATTTGAAAGATTTTTACTTGAAAATCCATCTCAAGCTAAAGCTATCTTAGAAAAAGTTGCCCTTGCAGCTCATGCTCGTTTAGCAGCAAAAAAAGCGCGTGAAGCAACTCGTCGTAAGAGTCCTCTTGAATCATTTGGTTCTTCTAAATTAGCCGATTGTCGAAGCAAAGATGCAGCTAAATGTGAACTATATCTAGTCGAAGGTGATTCAGCAGGTGGTTCTGCTAAATCGGGACGTAATTCAGAATTTCAAGCAATTTTACCATTGCGTGGTAAGGTTTTAAACGTAGAAAAATGTCGTTTAGATAAAGCCTTAGAAAATAAAGAAATTTTATCTATGATTCAAGCAATTGGAACTGGAATTCATGATGACTTTAATATTTCTAAAGCACGTTATCACAAAATTGTTATTATGACCGATGCCGATGTCGATGGAGATCATATTTGTATCTTACTTTTAACTTATTTCTTCCGCTTTATGCCAGAATTAATCACAGAAGGATATATCTATATTGCTAAACCACCATTATTTAAATTACAAGCAGGTAAACGTGTAGAGTATGCTTACTCTGATGAAGAAAAAGATATGTTACTGGCACAAATGGGAGAAAGAACATCAATTCAACGATATAAAGGTTTAGGAGAAATGGATGCTTCTCAGTTGTGGGAAACAACAATGGACCCAGAAACAAGAACTTTAACTCGTGTTACATTAGATGATGCGATTGAAGCTGATAAAGATTTTGCAATGTTAATGGGTGATGAAGTTGATCCACGTAAGAATTTCATTAAGATGAATGCACAATATGCAAAGTTAGATGTATAGGAGGATTCAAATGCAAAATTTAGATGAAAATATAAATGAAAATACCGAAACGTCTAATGAAGAAGTCGGGTTTACACATGGTAATATTGAGGAGACAAAACTTACTCAAAAGTTAAAGACATCTTTCTTAAATTATGCGATGTCGGTTATTGTTGATAGAGCATTACCAGATGCTAGAGATGGATTAAAACCAGTTCAGCGCCGTATTTTATATGGAATGGATGAACTTCATATCGGTTCAAATTCACAACATAAAAAATGTGCTCGTATTGTCGGTGATGTAATGGGTAAGTATCACCCTCATGGTGACTCATCAATTTATGAAGCATTAGTTAGAATGGCCCAAGATTTTAACTATCGTTATATGCTAGTAGATGGACATGGTAACTTTGGTTCTGTCGATGGAGATGGAGCTGCAGCGATGCGTTACACTGAAGCCCGTTTAGCTAAAATTTCTTCAGAAATGTTAAGAGATTTAAAGAAAAATACAGTTGATTTTCAATATAACTATGACGCAACAGAACGAGAACCAGTTGTGTTACCTGCTCGTTATCCTAATCTACTAGCCAATGGAGCGATGGGGATTGCCGTTGGTATGGCTACTAATATTCCACCACATAATTTAGGAGAGATTATTGACGGTACAATTGCATTAATGGAAAATCCAGAAATTACAGTTGATGAATTAATGCAATATATTCCTGGTCCTGACTTTCCAACAGGTGGATTAGTATTAGGTCGTACTGGGTTAAGAAATGCATATGAAACTGGAAATGGTATGATTACAATTCGCTCTAAATGTGAAGTTTATGAAGCTAATAATCGTCGTAAACACAACGAAATTATTGTTACAGAAATTCCATATGGAGTAAATAAATCGAAGCTAATTGATCGGATTGCAGAATGTGTTAAAGAAAAAATTGTTGAAGGTATCACCGATTTACGGGATGAATCTTCAATGAAGACAGGTACACGAATAGTTATTGAATGTAAAAAAGACACTAATGTTAATGTTTTATTGAATAACTTGTATAAATATACTCAACTTCAAACATCATTTGGTATTAACATGATTGCTTTAGTAAATGGTCGTCCAGAATCATTATCTTTAAAGCGAGCTCTTGAGGTTTATTTAGGGCATCAAGTGGAAGTTATTACTCGTCGTACTAAATTCGATTTAGATGCAGCTGAGGCTCGTCTTCATATTTTAGAAGGTTTACTTAAGGCAATTGATAATATTGATGAAGTAGTTAAGATTATTCGTAATTCAAATGATGGACTTGAAAAAGAACGTCTAATGGAACGTTTCGGATTGTCAGAAAAACAAGCTCAAGCTATTTTGGAAATGCAACTACGTCGTTTATCAGGTTTAAATCGTGAAAAGACATTAGAAGAAGCTAATCAATTGAGATTAGATATTGATCGTTATAAGACAATCCTTTCTTCTAAAGCAGAAGTTGAAAATATTATACGTAAAGAATTAATTGAAATTAAAGAAACTTACGCTGATAGTCGTCGTTCAGAAATCTCTTTATCCATTGATTTAAATATCGAAAATGAAGATTTAATTCCACGCGAAGATGTTATTGTAACAATCACATCACGTGGTTACTGTAAGCGAATGAAACAAGACCAATATAAGAGTCAAAACCGTGGTGGAGTTGGTATGACGGGAATTAAAACAAATGAAGATGATGTAGTAGAACATGTATTATCAACTTCTACGCATGACTTTATCTTATTCTTCACAAACCGTGGTCGTGTTTATAAGATGAAGGCTTATTTAATTCCAGAGGGTTCAAGAACTTCTAAAGGAATACCGATTGTGAATTTAATTCCAACACCATTTGAAAACGGTGAAAAACTTGCCGCAATGACGCATATCGATAATTTTGATGATGAAAACGAAACACTTTTCTTTGTAACAAAGAAAGGTACAATTAAACGTACACTTGTTAGTCAATTCAAAAATATTAGAACTAATGGTATTAATGCAATCAGTTTAGCAGCTGATGATGAATTATTACAAGTTGAAGTAACTGATGGAAATCGTGAGATTGTATTAGGAGCTTCAAATGGTAAAGCTATTCGTTTTAATGAAAACACTGTACGTACAATTGGACGTAATGCATCTGGAGTTCGTGGTATGAGTCTAGATGAAGGTGATCAAATTGTTGGTATGGCCGTCATTACAGATGAGAATAAAGATATTTTAGTAATAACTGAAAAAGGTTATGGAAAACGAACTGGCATCGATGAATATCGTGTTCAAACTCGTGGTGGTAAGGGTGTTAAGACAGTAAATATTACTGATAAGAATGGTACACTTAAAACATTAAGAGCAGTAAATGATGAACTAGACTTAATAGCTACAACTAATAAGGGTGTTGTCATTCGTATTCATTGTAGTGATATTTCGCAAACAGGTCGAGCTACTCAAGGTGTTAAATTAGTCCGTTTAAGAGAAGACCAAGTAGTTTCTAATGTTGCACTTGTCTATAAACAAGATGATGAGGAACCAAAAGAAGTAATCGAAGATTTATCTGAAGTAACAACGGAATAGATAATAAAAAGATTTATATCAAATAGTGGTATAAATCTTTTATTTTCATAATCTAAGAATATATAATTATGTTCATTTATTGCTAATATAATTTAATTTCAGTCCAAGTAGGACGAAAGAGAAAAAGCTAGTTTTTTTAAACTTAAGTGAATTATAAGTTTATCATAATTTAAATTTGATTTCATATGTTTGATTTTATAAACAATAT
Organism: uncultured Anaeroplasmataceae bacterium; assembly: GCA_944325035.1. Lineage (GTDB taxonomy): Bacteria > Bacillota_I > Bacilli_A > Acholeplasmatales > Anaeroplasmataceae > CAG-307. The sequence continues at coordinate 30,469 of CALUYM010000005.1, read as the reverse complement.
TTTACTATATTTACATATGAAATTATGATATAATTCCCTTGATAGGAAGTGTTTTATGTGGCATATCAAGCTTTATATCGTTCATATCGTCCTCAAGACTTTGCAAGTGTAGCTGGTCAAAGACATATTGTAACGACTTTACAAAATGCGATAAAACTAAATAAAGTAGCGCACGCATATCTATTTGCTGGACCACGTGGAACAGGTAAAACTTCTATGGCTAAAATTATGGCCAAAGCTCTTAACTGTGAACATGGTCCAACTACTGAACCATGCAATACTTGTAGTATTTGTCAAGGAATTAACAAAGGAATAATTTCAGATGTAGTTGAAATTGATGCTGCGAGTAATAACGGTGTTGATGAAATTCGTGATCTTAGAGATAAGGTTAAATATTTACCTTCAGAATGTAGATATAAAGTCTATATTATTGATGAGGTTCATATGCTAAGTCAAGGTGCATTCAATGCGCTTTTAAAAACATTAGAAGAACCACCTGCCCATGTTTTATTTATCTTAGCTACAACAGAACCACATAAAATTCCTGCTACCATTTTATCACGTTGCCAATGCTTTGATTTCCAAGCAATCGATAAAAAGGATATAGAAGAGCGAGTAAAAATTGTTATTGAAGCGGAAAAAATAAAGGTAACACCAGAAGCTATTGATTTAATTGCTAGCTACTGTGATGGAGGAATGCGAGATGCTTTAAGCCTTTTAGATCAAAGTATTAGTTATTCAACTGATGATATAGTGGATTCAGCTGACGTTTTAGCAGTTAGTGGTAATGTTTCTGCAGAAATAATGTTAAAACTGCTAGGAAGCATTAAAGATGCAAATGGTGCAGAATCAATTAAAGTATTGAATGAAATTATTGAATCAGGAAAAGAAATTCCACGAATTATTAATGATTTAATCATGTTCTTGCGCAATATGTTAATGACAAAGGCCGGTATGAGTATTTCAAACAGTCAATTCTATAATAGCAAAGAGTATTTGAGTTTAGTAGATTCTACTTCGAATCGTTTAATTTATCATTTTATTGAGGTTTTAAACGATGCTTTAAATAATATAAAGTTTTCCAACCAAAAGCGAGCATTTTTAGAATTAGCTCTTTTGAAAATGGCTGATAAGGAAGAACTTAGTTATCAAGATTTAATTGATAGAGTGTCTAAACTGGAGAGAATGTTAAGTGTTTTAAATCAAAATCAGACTGTGCATCAAGAACAAATACAACCAAAGCATGTTCTTCCTTTTGCGCAAGATCCAAGAGATTTAGAGCCGTTAAATTATGAACAACCTGTTGCTAAAAAAACAATTTTAGATGATACTTATGTCCATGTTTGTGATTTAGAACCAATTATTCAGACTGGTAATAAGGCTTTAAGAGCTAATTTAGAAGAAAAAATCAATTATATTAAAGAAACTAACACTAATGATATCACTAACGATTTATTAGTAAATGCTAAAGTGGTTTGTGTCAATAATGATATGGCGATTTTAACATTTAAAGAACTAGTAAAATGTAATCGTTTGATGAAAAAAACATATTATCAAAAAGCGTTAAAATTGCTAGGTATTAAATCTTTATTTGCTATTCCTGAAGATAGTTGGTTAACTATTTCTCGTGAATATGTGATAAACTATAAAGCAGGTAATCCTAAGGCTAAATTAACTGATATTGAAATACCTGTAAAAAAAGTCGTTTTAGAAACGACTAATGTTGATGAAATGAGTCAATTAGTTGATTTATTTGATAAAGATAAAGTTAAATTTGAGGAGGAATAAAAATGAATCAAGCAGCAATGATGAAACTTAAGAAAATGCAAAAGGAAATGATGGATAACCAAAAGCGTATTAGTGAAACAGTATTCACTGGGAAAGCTGGCGGTGGAATGGTTCAAATCGAAATGACTGGAGATCATGAGGTAAAAAAAGTAACAATTGATAAAGATGCTTTTGAATCAAAAGATGATATTGAAATGATCGAAGATTCAATTTTAGCAGCTTTTAATGATGCGATTAAGCAAATCGAAGCTGAACAAGAAAAAAGTTTAGGTGGATTTGCTGGAATGCCAGGCTTAGGAGGCCTATTCTAATAATGGATTATCCTAAAAGTATTTTAGGTTTAATTGATAATTTCTCATCGCTTCCGGGTATTGGAAAAAAAACAGCAGAAAGATTGGCGCTTCATATTTATTCAAATATGAATAAAGACGATATTGAAGTTTTTGCTAAAAACTTAGTTAATGTAAAAAGTAATTTGCATCCATGCAAGGTTTGTGGAAATCTAACTGAAGAAGAATTATGCCCTATTTGTATGGATGAAACCCGTGATAAAAGTCAAGTTATGGTAGTAGAAAATATAAAAGATTTATTTGTTATTGAAAAATTAGAAGTCTTTCATGGTATCTACCATGTCTTAGGTGGAGCTATTGATTTTTCGAATGGTATTGGGGTTGAAGATATTGACATTCCCCATTTAATTGAAAGAGTCAAACAAGGAGAAATTAAAGAGCTAATTTTAGCTTGTAATGCAACGTTAGAAGGCGAGACAACCGCTCGCTATATAAAGAGCCTTCTTGAGGATTATGATATTAAAATTACACGAATTGCGCATGGTCTTCCAGTAGGTGGCGATATAGCTTATGCAGATCAAACAACTGTCTTAAAAGCCTTAGAAGGACGAAGAAATTATTAATAATCTTTGTCCTTTTTTCATACTATTGAATGGTGATAGTATGAAATTATTTAAATATGTAATTAAAAGTCTTTTGATTGGAATTGTGAGTATTCTATTGTTAAATTTCTTTGGACAATGGTTTAATTTTAATATTCCGTTTAATATTATTAATATCTTATTAATAGGTATCTTTTATTCACCAGGATTGATTCTGGTGCTGTTAATTTTAGTACTGTAGGTGATTTAAATGAAAGTTCATTTTTATAGTATTGCAAGAGATTCTAAAGTAGACTATATTACAGAAGCGGAAGCTGTTGAAAATGTCTATTTATTTAAGGATGAGTCACTTGAAAATACATTTAATAAATTAATTGTTTATTCAGATTATATTTCCTTAATAAGAAATGGTCAAACCGAGGGTGAGTTTCATTTTAAACTAGGAAAGCGAACAAAAGCTAGTTATAAAAATCAACTAGGATTAATGTTTGATTTTTTAGTATATACCAAAAGGTTAGAAGTAACACCTAAAAAAATAATAATTGAATATGACTTTTTTATTGATGGTGAATACCAAGATACTATAAAAATCTATTTAATACTGAAATAAGCACTTGAAAAAATGTCAACTTTTTAGTAAAATATGTTATAGCGTTTCTATCGGAGGAATGAACATGGAAAATATTCAACAAATGTCAATGCTTGAAGTAGCAATCAAGCTAATGAATGAAAAACGTACTAAACAACCAATTTCAAAATTAATCAAAGAAGTATTAGAGATGAAGGGTATCACTGATGAAGATGGTGAACACGCAGCTCAATTATATATTGATATAACTACAAGTTCTCTTTTCGTATACATGGGAAATGATGAATGGGATTTAAAATCTCGTCAATCATTAGATGAATGGGATAAAGATGGTAGCGCATTTAACACTGATGTTGTTGAAGATGATGAAGAAGACAACATTAAGCCTGAAGACTACTATTTACCAGAAGAAGATGAGGATTTATCAAAGTCTGATGATGAAGATGAAGAAGTTTCTGAAGACGATGAAGATGAAGAAGATTTAATCGATAATGATGTTATTGTAACTAACTTTGATGATGATGACGATGATGATACATTAGATAAGTTTATCGATGAAGATGCTTATAATGACATTATGGATGATTATGAAGATATGTACGACAAAGATTAGGAGTTTAAGCTCCTTTTTTTGTTTATAAACAATTTAAAAGTATAAAACAGTGAGTATTTATATCAACAATAGCTTAAGAATCTATAAAAGAAAAAGAGATCATTATTGGATGATAAATATTTAGCAGATATTCTAAATTTAATTTATGTGCTATAGTAAATAAAAAAGTTAAAAATGTTTTAATATTATCAAAATGGGAGGGAAGATATATTGAAAAAAATATGGATAGTAATTTTATTAATTATGCTTATTGGATTATTCATTGTTCCGGTTAGTGCTAATATGGCTGCTCCCAAGCCTAATGATTTAGCAACGAATATAAGTTTTGAAAAGAATGATGATTTAATAGTTACAAGCGAAGTATTAGATATCCATTTTAAAGGCGAATATGCTGACATTAATGCAACATATAGCATGAAAAACACAAAAGATTATACCGTAAAAACCGATTCAATGTTTATATCTCCTAGTATCGATGGCAATGATACACTGGTTTATGCTAATGATGTTAAATTATCTTATATATCAGAAGAGTATTATGCTACCAATGAAGATATCAGTATTAATGATTGGCAATATATTATCTTAGTCAAAGATAATCCTTATTTAGGGATTAAAATCCAAACTATAACTTTTACACTTACATTTAAACCACTAGAAGAATATGATGTTTCTGTTAATTACAGTTATAGATTAGGCGGTAGAGCAAGCCGAATAGATAATTTAAAATATGGAACTTTAGAATATTATTTAGCACCTGCTTCAATGTGGAAGTCATTCAATAATTTAACAATTAATTTGTACTTAGATAGTGATATGCCGGTTCTTGAACAATCTAATATAGATTTTACAAAGGTTGGAAAAAGACATTATCAATATCAATCTAATGAGATGCCAAAAGAAAACTTAAAAATAAAGATAGGCCAAAATGATTGGCAAAAATTTTTATCTTCTTTTAAAAATCCTTATCAATATTTATTTTTAATTTTCATTATTTCAATAATTATCATATTTTTCTTAACTGCTTCAATTATAGTTAGTATTATTAGAAAAAAACTAACAAGATAGAATTAAAAATATGAGTCAAGAATGAGATAAGTATTACGATAAAAGAAGTGTATTGCTTATATACTAAACTTTATTACAATGGTTATTAAATATTTTTAAAAGATTGTAAGATTAGATGAAAAAATTTAGGATTTGTATGTATATTAATATTACTTATATCCTAAATATTCCTGAAATATTAAGCTTACATAATTTCACATAATTTTACTATAATTATCCGAATTTTATTATGTATACTATAGGTGTCTCAAAGGAGACTGAAGTATTCTATCATAATTCTCCCTACAAATAATAGATAGAAAATTTTCATAAGCAAACTAACTCTCCCAATTAAACGAAGAAGAAGCTATCTAGGCTTCTTCTTTGTTTATATAGTGGTTTGAAAAAAGAATAAATATTAAGTATAATTAAAGATAAGGAGATTATTAATTAAAAAATTAATATTGTATGTATTATGTATAAAATAGGTTATGTAGAAGATGAATTAGATTTAGCAAATCTAGTAAGTAAATATTTAAAAAATGAAGGATATGAAGTAACACATTTTAAAACTGGTGAAGAAGCATATGAACATATTGATGAAAAGTATGATTTATGGGTTTTAGATATAATGTTACCTGGGGGATTAAACGGTTATGATTTAATTAAAAAAGTAAGAGAAAAAAATCCTAAAATGCCAGTTATTTTTGTTTCTGCCCGTGATCAAGATATCGATCGAATCATGGGACTTGAATTAGGCTCAGATGATTATTTATCTAAACCTTTCTCGATTCGAGAATTAGTTTTACGTGTTAGAAATCTTTTAAATCGTTCCTATCAGACAAATCAAGAATATGATATACATATTTTAAAGTATAATGATTATGAAATTGATTCAGATAAACGAATTGTATATGATAATGGAAAGGTATTAAACTTAACTGCGAAAGAATATGATTTAATGATATTTTTTATTGAAAATAAAGGAAAAGCTTTCTCACGAGATCAAATCTTAGATCATGTATGGGGAAGTGAATACTTTGGTTCCGATCGTGTCGTCGATGACTTAATGCGCCGATTACGCCAAAAAATGAATCGTTTAAATGTTGAAACAATCTATGGGTATGGATATCGTTTATTATGAGAAAGTTCAAGTTTACAACGCAAATAACAATCTTGTATTTTACACTACTTTGTATTACAACAATTCTTTTCAGTTTAATTACTTTAGATAGAAGTAAATCCGTTTCTAATGCTCAAACATTTGATAGGTTAGAGTCTTTTATTACTATCACTGATGATGTTTGGCAAAATGGAGTGAAACTTGACTCAAGTGAAAATATAAATATTACAACATTTCAAGGTGTTGCGATTTATCAAAATGGTAGAGTTGTTAGTTCAAGTATTATATATATGTCAGAAAAATTAAACGCATATGTATCACAAGAACAAATCGATATGATTACCAGAAGTATTAGTCCATATTTAATTCCAGGAGCATCTAATAATGGTACGATTGAAAATGCAAATAAAGATCGTATCTATTACACATATTGTGTTGAAAATCTAAATCCAAATATCGACAGTGATTCGTTTGACTTTGTAGTAGCAATTACGAATTCAAGAATTGCTGATACGTTAAAATCAGAGATGGCGTATCAACTTATTGGTATTTTTGGAATAGTTTTAACCTTTGCTTTCTTAATTCTTGGTTTATGGGGTGGGGGTTATGTATCTAGAATAAATCGTTTGAAGTTACATATTGCCAATTTACCTAAAACTAATTATAAAGAAGAATATATCGATCAAGGATCGGATGAACTTTCTGAGTTATCTGTATCGATTGAAAAAATGCGTGAAGAATTGCTGGATAATGAGGGTACGAAACAAGAAATGTTACAAAACATAAGTCATGATTTCAAAACGCCTATTGCGGTTATTAAATCATATGCCGAAGCAATTCAAGATGGAATGGCTGATAAGGAAGATGCTAAAATAATTATAAAACAAGCAAATACCTTACAGCATAAAGTAGTACGTCTTTTACAATATAATCGATTAGAATACTTAGAAAAAACAGAAGAATTTATGGAAATTCCGATGAAAGAAATAATTAATGATGTAGTGAATACATATCGCTATCAAACAAAAAATATTGAATTTATTTTAGAATTAGATGATACAAAATTTAAAGGATATCAAGAAAATTTTTATACGATTGTTGATAATTTAGTTGATAATGCTAAACGCTATGCTAAAACCAAAATAGTAATAACGCTAAATAACGGTGTTTTAATGGTTTATAATGATGGAAAACCGATAAGTGATCAATTTTTAAATGCCCTTTTTAAACCATATGAAAAAGGTGCAGATGGGCAATTTGGGTTAGGCATGTCTATAGTTAAAAAGACATTAGATTTTTTTGAATATGATTTAATGGTTAAAAATGAAGAACAGGGTGGAGTTTCTTTTACGATTAAGAAAAAAGATAGTAAACCAATTTATACACAATAGAATATGATTTTATATAAAAATAAAGCCAGGCTGATTTAAGTCTGGCTTTATTTGTTTAAATTGTTAAGCAAATTTTTATTTTCTTTTTTACAAATAACATAAAAATTCATATAGGCTTCTTTATCTAAAAAAGGAATTGCTACTCTATTATCATCATTTCTTAGATTATTTGTAGCATTTGTTAAAAAGGCGGGAATAGTAGAAGCAGTTACAATATCTAATAAATTATTAATATTTTGGATATATAATTTAGAATTTGGAAGCATTTTACGTGTGATATCTTCCCAAATTCCTAAGTTTTCAGCTAATAAAAATGATTGTCCATCAGCATCTTTAAAATAAATACCATTCGTTAATTTTGATAAGAAATGTGTTTTTGGTATCCACATATAAAGATGTTCAACCATAACATGCCTACAAACTAAATTCACGTCTTCTATTTTAGTGTTAATAAAAGCTAAATCTAGTAATCCATTTTTGATATCATTAATTAGTGATTGTTCACTTTGAATAGATGTAGTAACCTTAATTTGACTTGATGGTGAAAATAAATGTTGAAACTTGTAAATAGGACCAGGTGCAGTTAACCCAATTCGCAAGGTTAGATTCCTATTTTTAATTTCTTTAGCTTTTTCTAACATAAGTTTTTCTAAAGCTACAATATTTTTGGCATATTCAACTATTACTAATCCATTTTCATTTAACTCTAGCTTATTTTTAGTTCGATTAAAAATGCTAATTCCTAACTCAAATTCAATTTTTTGCATGGAACGAGATAAAGAAGGTTGAGATATATGTAATTTTTCACTTGCTTTCAATAAACTGCCTTCTTCATAAAATGCTATTAAGTATTCTAACAAATAAATATCAATCATCCTATCACCTTCACTATACGTTTTATTTATACTAGATTGCATTAGTGATATAAAACTTTTTTCTATTTATATTGTATCATAATTACAGAGGTGATTGAATGAAAAGATTAATTGTTTACTTCAGCTGGTCTAATAACACTAAAAATCTAGTTGAAGAAATTAATAAGGAATTTGATTTCGATACTGTAAGAATAGAAAGAGAAATTCCCTATTCAACAGATTATAATACCTGTGCATATGTTGAAGCTAAAGAGGAATGGGATAAAAAAATATATCCAAAGATTAAAGAAAATCATATCGATTTCACTAAATATGACAAAATTTTGCTATTTTTTCCGATTTGGTGGTATACATTCCCAATGCCAATTGCTACGTTTATTAGTGAATTAAAACAATATGCTGGAGAAGTTTATTTATTTGCAAATAGTTATACGAAAGATCCTCAATATATGATAAATGTTATAACAAATGCTAAAACTATTAATCCAAATATTGTATTTAAAGAAGGTTTATTTAATAAATCAACAGATGAACATATTCAATTTATAAAGGAGATAAGATAAAATGAAAAATTTTGAATTATATAATGGTGTAAAAATTCCTGCTAATGGTTATGGAGTATATCAAATTTCAAAAAATGATTGTAAGAATTCTGTATTAATGGCTATAAATGCTGGATATAGGCATATAGATACAGCTCAAGCTTACTTCAATGAAGAAGAAGTGGGTCAAGCAATTGCTGAATGCAATGTGGCAAGAAGTGAATTGTTTATTACTACTAAAGTATGGATTGATAATTATGGTGAAAATAAAACATATGATTCAGTTATTGAGTCAATGAAAAAACTAAAAGTTGATTATTTAGATTTAATCTTATTACATCAACCAATTGGTGATTACTTTGCAGCGTATAGAGATTTAGAAAAACTATATCTTGAAGGTAAGGTAAAAGCTATTGGGGTTTCTAATTTCTATGAGGATAGATTGGTTGATATTTGTTTACAAGCTAAGATTAAACCGATGGTAAACCAAATTGAAGTTAATCCTTTTAACCAAAATATAGAAGCTAAAGAATGGGCTGATAAATATAATGTTGTAATTGAAGCTTGGGCTCCATTTGGCGAAGGAAGAAATGATATGTTTAATAATCCAGTATTAAAAGAAATTGGTGCTAAACATAATAGAAGTGTAGCGCAAGTTATTCTAAGATGGTTATATCAAAGAGGTATAGTTTCACTTGCAAAATCAGTTCATGAATCAAGAATTAAAGAAAATTTTGATATTTACTCTTTTGAACTAGATGATCAAGATATGGCTAAAATTAAAGGGTTAGATACTAAAAATTCATTATTCTTTAATCATCAAACACCAGAAATGGTAGAATGGTTTTATAAACTAATTGAATCAAGAAGAAATAACTAAAATGAAAAAACTTCTTAGTTTATTATTAGTATTAGCTCTATTCGCCTTAGGAAGCTGTCAAAGTGATACACTGGATAATAAAAACGAAAGTAGTAGTGATTTCACAAATTTAAATACGCTAGTTGTTTATTATTCAGCTACGAATAATACTGAAAGAGTAGCAACCTATATTTCAGAATATTTAAATATTGCAACATTTGAATTAGAACCGCTTATACCATACTCTATAGAAGATTTGAATTATTCAAATCAAGATAGTCGAGTAGTAAAAGAACACAATGATCCAAATAGACATACCGAATTGGTTTCAATTGAAATATCAAATTTTGAAAATTATGATTATATATTTTTAGGTTTTCCCGTTTGGTGGCAAGAACCAAGTTGGGTGATTAATGATTTTATTAGCAATAATAGTTTTACTGATAAAACAATCATCCCATTTGCAACATCTGCATCTTCAGGTTATAATGATTCTATTTTGGAAGAATTAGCTAAAAATGAGGGAAGATGGATTGATGGAAAAAGATTTTCATCATCTGTAACAAGAAACGATGTAATATCATGGATAGATAATCTTAATTTAAATAGTCTACAATAAAACTCTCCGTAAATTTTTTCATTAATATATAACCATATAGATAAAATATAAAATCTGACATCTTTAATGGTATCAGATTTTTATATTTTAAAAGACATTATAGTGAGTATAGTTAAATCTTAATTTTAATATAATTTTTTAGTATTTTTAATTGACATTTTCTACAAAGTCTATATTAAATATAAATTTAAGATATAAAAAATATACTTTGCTAAATTACTTGAAATGTTTATTTAATAAATAGCAATTATATAAAGTCAAAATAGAGAAAAAATTTAGTTTATCTCTTGAAAAAATGATAAAAAATAGATAAAATTAACTATGGACCTATCTAAATGGTGGGTCCATTTTTATGAAAAAAATCATATATTTTCTATAATTATGAATTGTTTATTTTTATGTGTCTTTTTGTTATAACTTTAAATTGTAATCTGTTTGAGGAAAAAATTATGAGTAGCTAAGTAAAAATCGCAGTTCTTTTTTAATTTAATATAAACAAAATTTTCTTTTTATCAGCAATATCCTATTTCTTTTTATAAAACTTTATTGTTATGCGTATAAAAATTATATTTTCTTTTGTAAAGTATAAATGAATCGTTTCAAAATAATATACATTTTTTTAAATTTTTGCTAATTTAAAAACGTTTTTAATATTTATTTTCAAATTATATTCTTTTCTAATTTGACTTAGTAAATTACAAATTTACTTTAATTGTCTAAGGTTTTTATCCTGAATTAAAATAAAATGAAAAATGTATTTTAGCGCCTAGACATATACTAGCAAGTATGCTATAATTCTTTTAATTTATAAAGTTAAATTGCGTAAAATTTAGTTGAATCAAATAAAAAATAATGAATTTATAGAAGTTAATTGAATTTAATGATCAAACAAGTGATAACATGAAGAAATTTTTAAATAAATACGGAAGGGAGGCAAATCATGTATACTGAATTTGAAAAGGTATTAAATCATATTCATTCTGGAGTCCTATATTGCCGAAACGATCAACATTCTACTATTATTTATGCTAACGATCATTTTTATAAAATGATTGGATATACAAGAGAAGAAATGGAAAGAGATTATAATAATCGTTTTGCTGATCATGTTGTAGATGATGTATCAGAAATATTAATTAGAATTGATGAAAAGATTGCTAACAATGAGGATTTAGATTATGAATTTCGAATGCGTCGAAAAGATGGTTCGATTTTTTGGGTTCATGATACTGCTAAATATGATAGAGAAAATAATTGTTGGTTTGTTACAATTATGGATATTACAGATATGAAGACGATTGATTACGAAAGAGAACGTCTAGATTTTTACTTGAATAGTATTCCTAATAAAATAGTTATTGCCGATGACAAGGGAAGAATTATTTATAGAAATAAAGAAGCTGTTAAATGTCATTATTATAATAAAGAAGCTAAAACATTCTACGAATTGTTTGGTAATAATATTTTAGGACAAAAATATGATGAAATATTTACTATTGCCTCAGCTGGTAAGATTGTAAAGTTTGAAACTAGATATAAAGACACTGATCGATTTATAGGTAATGATAAGAATCGTTTAATTCCTGTAGAAACAAAAGATAAAGAAGGCATTAATTATATGATGGTTAGTAAGAATGTCTTGATGCAAGGCGATATCTTAACACCATTCCCAAATCGTCTTATGTTTGCAGAATACTATAGAAAATATATGAGTAAAGAAAGAAATGAAGATGCTTTCTTGTGTATTGTTGACATTGATGACTTTAAGAAAATCAATGATACATATGGACATAGTGTTGGTGATGCTGCTATAAAACTTACAGGTAATAGAATTATGAATTTGCTGGAAAAAGATGACTATGCATCTCGTTTTGGTGGAGACGAATTTATGATTCTATTATTAAATCAATCGCCACAACAAATAAAGAACAAATTATTACAATTAATTGATTTAACCAAAACTCCAGTTATGCTTGAAGGTGAGTCAGTTATGATGACTTATAGTATCGGTATTATTTCTGTTGCTGGCTGTAAGAATTTTAGCAAAGCTTTTGATAGAGCCGATCAGGCATTATATGAAGTTAAGTTAAAAGGAAAAAATCATTTATCTAATTTTGGTAACTAAGAGATTCTATTTGAATCTCTTTTTATTTTATTAAAGTAATGGTATAATTAAAGAAAAATAAGCATATCTTTTAGTAAAGGCTTTTTTATAAAAAATGTTAAGCACTATATTGTATTTTTATGTATTTAATTGTATAATATAATTAAAGGAGGAGCTTAACATGTTAGAATTTTTTAATGCTGAGCCAACAGTCGGAGTTGTTAATATTTATGATTCATATATAACATTTAATAAGTCATTAGCTAATTATTTAGATGATGCTTATCGTGTTAGAATTGGTATTGATCGTGCTGGTAAAAAAGTTTATTTTTTCAAGTTAAATAAAGATTCAGCTTTAAGTAATGAGTATGATGAGAAAAGCTTGTTAAAAGTAGGGATTACTAAAACTTATGCACGTGTTTGTTCGAAACAGTTAATCGATTTCATTGCTGATGCATTTAATATAATTATAAATAAAAAAGAATTTAAGAGATATCAGGCTGCATATAGTGCATCGGATAAAGCAATTATAATAGATATGGAGGGTGAGTTGAGATGACAGATTATATGATTTGGATATGGTTAGCTGTATTCATTATTTGTATAATTTTAGAAGCTATAACGTTTGATTTAGTTTCAATTTGGTTTGCGTTAGGGTCTTTGGTTGCTATGATTGTGGCTGCAGCAACTGATTTAGCTTACTATTATCAAATTTTAATTTTTGCATTAGTTTCGCTTATGACACTTGTTTTAACGAGACCATTTTTAAAGAAACTATTGAAAAATCAAGAGAGGTCAACAAATGCAGATGATCTAATCGGAAAAGAAGTCGTAGTACAAGATGAGATTTCAAAATTTAATCCAGGAAGTGTAAAAATAAGCGGAGTAATATATCAAGCGATTTTACCAGAGAATGAAACAGACCTTGTAAGGAGCGGTGAAGTTGTAACTATCATCGCAATTAAAGGTAATAAAATTGTTGTTAGAAAAAGATAAGGGAGGTTAAAAATATGAATTTTTTATCAACAGGTGCTTTAGTCGGATTTATGGTCCTAGGAATTGTGTTAATTGTAATTATTGTTTACTTAATCACAAGAATCAGAGTAGTAAAACAAACTAATAAGTATATTATTGAACGACTTGGAGGTTACTATACTACTTGGGGTGTAGGAATTCATTTTCTATGTCCATTTATTGATCGTATTGCTCAAGTAATTTCAATGAAAGAACAAGTTAAAGATTTTGAACCACAACCAGTTATCACAAAGGATAATGTTACAATGCAAATTGATACAGTTGTTTTCTATACTATTTTAGATCCAAAATTATATGCATATGGTGTTGAAAACCCTGTGTTTGCAATTGAAAAATTAAGTGCTACTACATTACGTAACATCATTGGAGAACTTGAATTAGATGCGACATTAACAAGTCGTGATATCATTAATCATAAGATGCGTTCAATTTTAGATGAAGCAACTGATCCTTGGGGAATTAAAGTAAATCGTGTGGAAGTTAAGAATATTTTACCACCACAAGATATTCGTGATTCAATGGAACGACAAATGCGTGCTGAACGTGAACGTAGAGAAAAAATCTTGCTTGCTGAAGGTGACAAAAAGAGTAAAATCTTACAAGCTGAAGGTGATAAGGAATCACAAATTTTAAGAGCTGAAGCAGAAAAAGAAGCTATAATTAAAAAGGCCGAGGCTGAAGCAGAATCTATCCTTAAAGTTAAAGAAGCCGAAGCTGAAGGTATTCGCTTGTTAAGAAAGGCTGAAGCAGAAGGTTTAGAATTCTTAAAAGATGCTACACCAACACAAGAAGTATTAACATTAATGAGTTATGAAGCTATGCAAAAAGTTGCGGACGGAAAATCAACTAAGGTAATTATTCCATCTAATATGCAAAATCTAGCCTCAACTGTGACTTCAATTGCAGAATTAATAAAAAATGATGATAATTTAGATTCAAATAAATAAACCGGTTAATGATGTAAAAGCGTGAGCAAAAACTTACGCTTTTATTATCAATTAAAAACTAATAAAAGCTTCATATAATATATTTTTTAAGAGAGTAAACTATGTTATAATTGTGATGGAATGTAAAAAAATTTTAAGCGATAAGTCTAATATCAGCTAACTATATTTTAGAAAGGAAAAAGGGTAACATTTAGACAATTATAGTTACTCAGAAGAGAAGAGTTTGTTTTTAGAAGGAATAGTAGATCATAGTATTGATCCAATCGTAAAATTATTAGGTAATTGGGCAGGAGATATCAATATCTACTCGATTTTAATTCGTGTAGTATTATCAGTGCTAATCGGAGGTATTATTGGCGCAGAAAGAGCAACGAAACATCACGTTGCTGGACTTAGAACCCATATTTTAGTTTGTCTTGGTTCTTGTGTTTCGATGCTAACTAATGAATTTATTGCTCCAAATGCCGATGTTTCACGTATGGCTGCCGGTGTTGTAACAGGAATTGGTTTTTTAGGTGCCGGTACAATTTTAGTTACAAGTCGTAATCAAGTTAAAGGTCTGACAACGGCTGCTGCTTTATGGGCTACAGGATCTGTTGGCTTGGCTGTAGGAATTGCTTTTTATACATTAGCATTAATTAGCACATTATTTATTATTATTTCTTTAATTGTATTACCAAAATTGGAACTTAAACTACAAAGAAAATCAAGAGCTTATGAAATTCACGTTGAATTATTAAGTCGTCCAGATTTAAAAAAATTATTGGAATATATACGTGAACAAGAATTAATAGTTCGTTCAATTGCATATGATTCATCTTATGCTAATTCAGGACTTAGTGTTTATTCGATTTCACTGCTTGCACGTAAAAATAGGAATGGAAAATATTTATATTGCAAAGATTTAATTACCAAGCTAGAAGGATTAGATTACGTAAACTTTGTTGAATATTTGGGTTAGCTTTAAGCTAATCCTTTTTTATAATTTATCTTATATATATTAAATATTGATTATGCATTTACAATATCTTTTAGTAGATAATAATGACAAGAAATTTAAGCATAGGGTGTTTATGATTAATTAAGATTGAATATTAAAATTATAGTAGTTATAATAAATGTATTAAAAGTGTATAAGTAATTTTAATTCTGGTGAGGAAAAATATGAAAAAGACAATTGCCGTTAAAGAAATTGCGACGTTTTTATATTCTTCTGGCGACTTAACGAATGAGTTTTTTTCGAATCGAAGTCAAGAGGAAGGAAAACGTGCGCATAGCTATTTACAACATAAATATAATAGTGAAAGTAAAAAAGAATACTATGTAAAATATAATTATAATGTTTTAGATTATGAGTTTAAAATACATGGTTTTATCGATGGAGTTTTAAATGAAAATGGAAAATTAATTTTAGAAGAAATTAAATCTACAGAAGAGAATTTAAAAAATATTGATATTGACTACCATAAAGAACATTTAGCTCAACTTAAGTTATACGGATATATATATTTAGAAGCTGAAGCTTTAGATGAAATTGAATTACGATTAACTTATATTGAAATTAAAGAATATAAAACAAAAAGTTTTGATTTAACATTTACACGCTATGAACTTGAAACCTTCTTCAAAGAGAGTTTAGAAAAATATGCGTTATGGTTGAATGTTTTAGATAATGCATTAGCTTTAAAACTTGATTCGATTAAAAACGTTAAATTTCCATTTAAAAATAAACGAGCAGGACAACAAGAATTAATGAAGGCAACATATTTTGCAATGTCAACTAATGAAACACTTTATGCTATAGCTCCAACGGGTATTGGTAAGACTATGGCGACACTATTCAGTACATTGAAATCAATTCAAGAACCTCATGAAAAAATCTTTTACTTAACGGCTAAAACAATGGGAAGAACAGTGGTGATTGATACTATAAAATTATTAGAAAAAGCTGGATTAAATATGCACTCAATCGTTATTTCATCTAAGACAAAAAGCTGTTTATTAGGGAAAGACAGATGCGAGGTAGAAGATTGTCCGTTTGCCAAGGGATATTTTAACCGTTTACGGCACGCAATTGAAGATGTTTATAAAAATGAAACTTTGTTTACTCCAGACATTATCAAATCTTATAGTTTAAAACATAATATTTGTGCATTTGAATTTTCCCTTGATTTATCTTATTTTTGTGATTTAGTTGTATGTGATTATAATTATGTTTTTGATCCTAAAGCTCATTTAGTTAGGTATTTTGAAGATACAGAATACACTCCTAAAATTTTGTGCGATGAGGCACATAACTTAGTTGAGAGATCCAAGGATA
The DNA here is from genome assembly GCA_944325035.1 of uncultured Anaeroplasmataceae bacterium. Lineage (GTDB taxonomy): Bacteria > Bacillota_I > Bacilli_A > Acholeplasmatales > Anaeroplasmataceae > CAG-307. The sequence continues at coordinate 13,725 of CALUYM010000005.1, read as the reverse complement.
TGTATAGTGCATCATTAGATAGTTTAGTCCCAGGCAAACTTGAGGACCTGATTGGAGGCTATGACTCTAAAGTGGCAAGAGTTGTCCATTTTTTCTATCAAGCATTATCACAATACGATAATTTAATTAATGAAAATTTGTTTTATTACTCCCATTTTATAGACGATGAATTAATATCACATTTGAAACACTTATCCACAAGGGTAAATATAATTTTAACAGATAATAAAGATATTCCAGAAAAAGACAAGGTTATGAATTTATATTTTGAATTAAAAGATTTCGTTGATACTTTAGAATTCTTTGGTTCTGATCATTTATTCATTGTTAAGAAAAAAGATGATAATCATTTTGAACTAATTTTGAAATGTTGTGATGCATCAAGTTTTATTTATGATACTATTAGATATAAAACCAAAGGGACAGTATTCTTTAGTGCAACATTATTTCCAATTAAGTATTATATGGATCTATTAACTCAAGGAAATGGGAAATATTTGGTTTTACCATCTCCTTTTGATCAAGATAATTTAAAATTGATAATAAAAGACAATATTTCTACTAAATACAAAGATCGCGTTAAGACAATTCCTGATATTGTAAAAACAATCGAAAGTCTTGTGTATGCTAAACCAGGAAATTATATTGTGTTTTTTCCATCATATAAATATATTGATTTAGTGTTAGCTCATCTTAATGTAAAGGATACAGAAATTGTTTTGCAAAGTCAGTCATCAAGTGATTATGAACGAGAAAAGATTTTTAATAAGTTTAAGGATACAGCTCATCCACATTTAGGTCTTTTTGTTTTAGGTGGTTCCTTTTCAGAAGGCGTTGACTTTGTGGGTGATTTATTAAACGGAGTTATTGTTGTTGGTGTTGGGATTCCTCAGGTAAATGTTGAGAATAATTTATTAAAAGAGTTCTTTGATGAAAAATATGGATTAGGCTTTGATTATGCTTATACATATCCAGGTTTCAATAAAGTGGTTCAGGCTGCTGGACGTGTTATAAGGACAGAAGAAGATCGTGGTGTGGTTATTTTAGTAGATGAGCGTTATAAGATGAACTTATATCAACGATTAATGCCTAAAGAATGGTCTCATCGAATTACTTTAAATGGTGAAAATATGTTAAGAACAAATATTGAGTTTTTCTTTAATGAAAAACACTATACTTCTTAAATTTTTATAACTGAATAAAAGTTAAATATTAGATTATAAAAAGGTCTGTAAAAACCCAACATTAAGGGTGTTTACAGACCTTTTAGTCTTATAGATAGTGTTTAATTTTATTGCAAATGGAAGATAAATCATATTTACCTTCATTATTAGCTAATTCAATTTCAATTCCATCATCTTTCATTCTAGGAATAATGTGAACATGTACATGCATTACTGTTTGACCAGCTGCTTCTTTGCAGTTATTTAAAATATTTATTCCATCTGGATGAAATGCTTCGTCAATCGCTTTTGCAACTTTAACTGTAGCTAAGGCTAATTCACTAGCTATATTATCAGGTAACTCTAAAATATTAGCATAATGTGATTTTGGCATAACTAAAGTATGACCTTGATTAGCTTGCGATAAGTCAAGAATCGCAATTACATTTTCAGTTTCATAGACAACACTTGAAGGAATTTCTTTATTTGCAATTTTACAAAATATACAACTCATTTTACCACCTCTAAAATAAGTATATCATATTTATTTAATTGATTGTGTATCTTTATACGGATAATAATAATTTATTTCTTCATCAAATGTTACATAGTTTAGATAAATAGTTAATAACAAATACCTCATTCCAGTATCACGATCAGAAATAATAATATGATCTTTTCCAGCTGCTTCTAAGATTCCTTTGAAAATCTTAGAACCCCATTGACTGTTTTCAAAGTTCATATAAATAGACACCGGTTTACCTAAATTAAGGCGTAAAATATTTTCAATATATGATTCTTCATTTGGTAGTGCTGGATAATTTTCAGGATTTGGATACTGATTATACATTGGATTCATAAAATTGGGACTCATATAATAAGGATACTGCGGGAATTGACAAAAATTCATAAATAAAGTTCCTCCTAATAACAATTTTCACTTTCTAAAGGTTGGTAGAAACAATGGTTTTTATATTTTCCACTATTCCACTGGCCATACCACTGAGCACGGCATGCTTCACCGAAGGGATTATAAAACCAAAGGGCAGTTGTGGCCGGGGAAAACCGTTCACCATTGATAACACGTTTTGCTAAGTTAATATCAACTTCTCTAGCAGCTTGGTAGAAGTAATTTTTTTGTGTTGCTTCAAAGCCACCAGGAGATTGAAAAACCATTTGATTAATCGTATTAATGTCTTTAAAGTCTAAACAATTAGCTCTAACCCGATTAACACCAACATTACCAACCAGTAACATTCCCAGTTTACCCTCTCCTTCCGCCTCTGCTCTCATTAACCGAGCTAATAGTTTTACCTCTTCACTAGTATGTTTTATAACGGCCATTTAATCACCTATCTAATCGTATGCATTAGCTAACTATGATATGCAATTAAAACAAAACTTATTGGTTAAAAATTAAATATTACAATTTTTATAATAGTAAAACAAAATTTATCTAATGAAAAATTTTTTTAAAAACACTATGATTATTTTTAAGTAATAAATTGAGAATTTAAAAAAAGTATGCTATTATTATTTAAAAATGAAATGGGTGAAAAAATGACAAAATCTTTAAAATTTGGTAAAATACTATATCGTGTTATTCGAGTTTTATCATTAGCCATGATTGGTTATAGTATAGCTGGACTAGTTTTAAATATAAAAGCACATCGAGAAACAAATTTTGATTTTATTTTAACTCAAAGCGTAGCATTGTTTTTACTAAGTTTTGTGCCAACTTTAGTTGAACGTGTTTTTAAAGTAAACTTACCGATTATTATAGAAATTATATATCTTTTATTTACAACGGCATGTTTGTTATTTGGTGAAATTTTTGAATTTTATATTAGATTCAGTTGGTGGGATAATATTTTACATACATTTAGTGGTTCGTTTATCGCCGTTTTAGGTTTTATTATTATTTATTTTTTAAATGAACGAAAAGGTGTAACTTTCCGTCTTTCTCCTGGATTTATTGCAATATTTTGTTTTTGTTTTGCATTAGCATGTGAATGCGTATGGGAAACTTTTGAATTCACAATTGATGGTATTTTTGGTTCAAATATGCAACGTTATAAAGATAATATTGATTATTCGATTCAATTCTCAGGCCGCGATGCTTTGCAAGATACAATGTTAGATATAATAGAAACAATGATTGGCTCATCAATTTTTTGTGTTGTTGGGTACTTAGATATGACACTTCGTAAGCAATCGATTTTAAAAGAGTACCTTTATCATGCTGATAAGGATGCGGTCAGAAGAAAGGTTAAGGCTTTAAATTTTAGTGAATTAGAAGAAGCACTTGAACAAATGAAAAAAGAAAAGTTGCTTGCTCTAGATCAAAATGACGAAGCTTCAAAAGAAGCTGCCTTTGAATCGGAAGAAGGGAAGGAGCCGCAATGTTAAAATTAGAGCGTGCTAAAGTTTTTAGAGATCCTATTTATGGTTATATTACAATCGAATATGAGTTATTTTTAAAGTTAATTGATACTTATGAGTTCCAACGTCTTCGTCGTATTCGTCAGTTATCTGGAGTTTCAATGGTTTTTCAAACTGCAGAACATTCACGATTTACCCATTCGCTAGGTGCCTACGAATTGGCACGTCAATGTCTAATTCAAGTAGAAGGCTTAGCAGAAGCTTTAACAGAGTATGAACAATTAATATTTTTAGCTTCAGCAATGTTGCATGATATTGGTCATGGACCATATTCTCATGCTTTTGAGCATGTTATGAAAGTAAGTCACGAACAAATGTCTATCAATCTTATTTTAGGTGATACTGAAATTAACAAGCGCTTAAAAGATATACCAGGTATGGCAGAAGATATTGCTAATGTCATTGGTCATAAAGGTAAGTATCCTTTAATTGAATCGTTAGTTTCTTCACAACTGGATGTGGATCGAATGGATTATTTATCACGGGATGCTTATTTTACTGGAGCTGCTTATGGTAATATTGATTATCGTCGTATTCTAAGAAGTATGAAGGTAATTGATAATAAGATTGTATGTAGAGCAAGTGGTGTTAATTCATTGGAGTCTTATATTATGGCCAGATACCATATGTATTGGCAAGTGTATTATCATAAAAAAGCTCATGCTTATGATTTGTTATTACAATCAATTTATCATCGTATCTATGATTTAGCTGAGAATGATATTAAAGTTGATGCATCATGTGAAGAATTAGTTAGTGTAATGAAAGATACGAATGATTTATCCAGTTATGTTTTATTAGATGATTCATATGTAAATGGGTTAATTAAGCAGTTAACTAAATCAAGTGATTTAATTTTACGTGATTTGGCTTTATCGTTTGAAAAACGAAGCTTATTTACACCACTAGAAATAGATAGTGAAAAAGCGAGTTTTGTAGCTAGAACAATTTATGATAAGATGAATCCTAAATATCGACCATATTATTATTTTTCGACATCGGTAAGACAAACTGCATATCTCCACAGTGATCAAAGTTTGAATTATGATATCAATGATATTAAAATTTTAGATGAAAATAATCAGATTCAAAGTTTAGAAGATTATTCTCCAATTATTAAAGGATTAATTTTATCTGGACAAAAAGAAATTAAACGCATTTTTTATAAGGAGCCTTTATGCATGGTCAAGTAATTATTGTTGAAGGAATACATGATGAGGCAAAAATAAAAGAAGTTTATCCTGATGCTAACTGTGTTATTACAAATGGTTCAGAAATAAGTGATGATACACTTAATTTAATAAAAAAATTAAGTGAACAAAATGAAATCATTATTTTTACAGATCCAGATGCTCCAGGTGAACGTATTCGGAAACGTATTATGGACGTGGTACCATCTGCGACACATGCTTTTTTAAAAAAAGCCAAATGTATTTCTAAAAATAAGAAAAAAGTAGGAATAGAACATGCTGCCAAAGAAGACATAGAAGAATCACTTCATAGTTTACTTCGTGTTAAAACTGAGCAAGCTATTTTGACAATGAATGATTTAATTGATCTCAATTTAGCAGGTAGCAGTAGTGCTAGTTTAAGAAGAGATTTATTGAGTGCAAGATTAAATATAGGTAAACCTAATGCTAAAACATTTCTGAAACGATTAATGATGTTTGGTATTAGCTATAAACAATTAGAAGAAATGGCAGGTGAACTTGATGAAAAGAATTGGAAGTGAAAAAGAAACTTCAAAGATATTACAAGAAAAAGATTTTCACATTAAAAAATTCTTTGGACAAAATTTTATCATTGATCAAAATGTACTAGCAAATATTGTTGATGCATCTGAGGTTGATAATGAAACATGTGTAATTGAAATTGGTCCGGGATTAGGAAGTTTAACTGAGCATCTTTTAAATCGGTCAAAAAAAGTCTTAGCATTTGAAATTGATAAAGACTTAATACCAATCTTAGAAGAAAATTTTGCTACATATGATAATTTCTTTTTAGTAAATAAAGATATTCTAGAAGTAAATATAAACGAGTACATTGACAAGTATTTTGGAGCTGCCACAAAGATTGCCTTAGTTGCCAATCTTCCATACTATATTACTACTCCGATTATATTAAAATTATTATCAGAAACAAATCGAATTAAGTCATATACAATGATGATGCAAGACGAAGTCGCAAATCGACTTTGTTCAAAACCGGATGTTAAAGATTATAATGCATTATCAGTTTGTATTCAGTACCGGGCAAAGGCGAAGAAAGTTTTACCAATTTCTCGTCATATATTTGTCCCAAAACCAAACGTTGATAGCGCAGTGATTCGTCTTGATACATATGATAAACCACCATATCAAGTAACAGATGAAACATTTTTCTTTAAATTTATTCGTGATGCTTTTTCACAAAGAAGAAAAACTTTGGTTAATAATTTAAAATCAACTGGGTATAATAAAGATATTGTATTAAAAGTTTTAGAAGAACTTGATATTAATGTAAGTATCCGTAGTGAGGCATTAACAATTGAAGATTTTGTTAAACTTTCAAATAGGCTTAAAGAATTGTTATAAATAAAAAATTGCCATAGAATAAATTGGTGATTAGTGTGAAAATTGGTTCTTATGTTTTACGTAAAAAATATAAAGGTGATATTCTTTTTCGAATAAAAAATATTATCAATGAAGTGTATATTTTAGAAGGAGTTTATATCCGTCTGGAAGCTACATCTTATCATTCGGATTTGATGACAGTTTCTTTGAATGAACGTGCTTTTTTTGATAAACTTTTCCAAAATAAACGACATCAAATTGAAACCAATTATCGTAAGAACCAATTACATTTAACAGGTAAAATTTTGCATATTGATAGCGATCTTGATTACTTATATCGCTGTCATACACTATATGAAAAATTAGGTATCTTTTCAATTGGGGTTATATTAGATAAGGATTTGATTGAAAAAGAAATTGTATCTTTAGTTAAAGATTATCAAATAGACATTGTAGTTATTACAGGTCATGATTCATATAATCATAAAGGACTTTATAACCTTGATAACTATTCCTCAACTCCTTATTATTTAAAAGCTTTACGTGTTTTACGTGAGATTTATTCTAAAGATGATTTATACATTTATGCTGGTGCATGTGGTTCAAATTTTGAAGCTTTAATAGCTTATGGAGCAAATGCGGCTTCTAGTCCTAAGCGAGTAAATATTGACGCTTATGATCCTGCAATTTGTGCCATCAAAGCTGCGACGACACCATTTGATGAGATTGTTTCCTTTGATTCAATTTGGGAACACTCGCTAACGAAAGATGCGGGTATTTCTGGATTAGAATCTTATGGTAAAATGCGAATATTGAGGTAATTATGATTGAAGAAAATGCTTATGCTAAAATTAATATAGGACTTGAAGTTGGAAAAATTCGTGATGATGGTTATCACCAAATGAATTCAATTCTAGTTCCGATTGATATTTGTGACAAATTGACATTTGAAGAAATTGAAAGCGGTATTGTTTTAGTTGATAATACTAATATTAAGACAGAAGATAATTTTGTATATAAAGCAGCTAAATTATTTAAAGAAGAATATCAAATAACTAAAGGTGTAATGATTCATTTGACAAAAAATATTCCATCAGAAGCTGGTCTTGGTGGTGGTTCAAGTGATGCAGCGGCTACATTACGTGGATTAAATCGTTTATTTAACAAAAATAGGAGTTTAGATGAATTAGCAAAGCTAGCTTCTCGTTTAGGATCGGACATGCCATTTTGTATCTATCAACAACCCGCCTTTTGTACAGGTCGTGGAGAAGAAGTTAGTCGATTGGATTTAGATTTAAAAAACATCAAATTATTAATTGTTAAACCACCTTACGGATTATCAACTAAAGATGTATATCAAGCATATGATTATAAGAATGATAATAATCATGAATTTCAATTTGATGCGATTAAAACATTCTTAGAAACTGGAGACCTTAACACATTAGAAAAAAATATATTTAATGACTTAGAAGCTCCAGCATTTAAAATAAAACCGGAGTTATTTGCTTTAAAAGAAAAGATAGAATCGTTAGGTAACATTGTATTTATGTCTGGCAGTGGAACTGCCTTATGTGTTTTTAACGAAACTGGAGATTTTTCTAAAATAAAGGAAGAATTAAAGTTTTATACTTTAATTGAAACAACTATTAAGATATAGTAATAATATTAAATTTATTTGGTTAGAAAATAAGAACTTATATGTAAATTATGGCTTTGAAATAATTTTAATTTTGTTTAATTATTTCAAGGCATTTTTTTATAGATAAATTATATTAACATATTAGAATGGTAAAGATTTTAATATTAAAACTAATAAAAAATAGAGCGAAGAGTATAGAATGCGCTTCATGAGATGGATTAACTTTTATTAAATTAAGTTGTATTATATTTTATAAAATTAAGTTTGAAAAAAATAGTGGTTATTGTTATAATTGATAAGGGTAGAAATTAAATGTTAGGAGTAAAAAAAATATGGCTATTATTGACGGAAAGAAAATTAAATTATTCTCTTTAAGTGCTAACCGTGCCTTAGCACAAGAAATTGCGGAAGCTTGTGGTTTAGCACTTGCTAATTGTGATGTAGTTCATTTTGCTGACGGTGAAATTAATGTTAGTATTAATGAAACAGTACGTGGATGTGATGTCTTTGTTGTTCAACCAACATCAGCTCCAGCAAATGACCATTTAATGGAATTATTAATTATGTGTGATGCATTAAAAAGAGCATCTTGTAAATCAATTTCTTTAGTTATCCCTTATTATGGTTATGCAAGACAAGATCGTAAAGCTAAATCTCGTCAACCAATTACAGCTAAATTAGTGGCAGATTTAATTCAAGCAGCAGGTGCTAATCGTGTCATTACTTTAGACTTACACGCAGCACAAATTCAAGGGTTCTTCAATATTCCAATTGATAACTTTATGGGTTTACCTGTTTTATCTAACTATTTCTTAGATAAGAATTTAGATAATGTGTGTGTTATTTCTCCTGACCATGGTGGAGTAACTCGTGCTCGTGCATTTGCACAAGTATTAGAAGCTCCAATTGCGATTATCGATAAACGTCGTCCTGAACCTAATAAGGCAGAAGTTATGAATATTATCGGTAATGTAGAGGGTAAAACTTGTATCATTGTTGATGATATGATTGATACAGCTGGAACCCTTGTTGCAGCTGCCAACGCCTTATTAAGCAAAGGTGCAGCTAAGGTATATGCATGTGCCACTCATGGCGTATTATCTGGTCCTGCAATTCAAAGAATCAACGATTCTCAAATTGTTGAAGTTGTAATTACAAATACTATTGCTCAAGCTCCAGAAAAAGAATCACCAAAAATTAGAATCTGTTCTGTAGGTTCAATTTTAGGACATGGTATTTTACGTATTATCAACGATGAATCATTATCAGGATTATTCACTTATAGCTACGATAAGACAAAGCGAGATCTTCTATAATGAAATTAATTGTTGGTTTAGGTAATATTGGTAAAGAGTATGCTCATACCCGTCATAATGTCGGTTTTGATACGATAGATATTTTGGCCGATGCTTTAGGCGTTGATTTCAAAGAAGAAAAAAAATTAAAAGGCCTTATCGCAATGGTAAATAATATGGGTCATAAAGCTATTTTATTAAAACCAACAACTTATATGAACTTATCAGGAGAGAGTGTGTTAGCTTGTATGAAATATTACAATCTAACAATTGATGATATCATTGTTATTTCTGATGATTTAGATATGTCACCAGGTAAGGTTCGATATCGAGAAGTTGGAAGTGCTGGTGGCCACAACGGTTTAAAAAATATTATTTCTTTATGCGGTGGAGATCGTTTTAAACGCGTTAAAATTGGAATAGATCGTGATAAACGAATTCCAGTTGTTGATTGGGTTTTAGGACGTCCTTCTAAAGATGATAGTATTTTACTTATGAAATCATATGAATCAGTCGCAAAATGCCTAGCTGATTATATCTATCACGAAGATGATAAGAAGCTATCGACAGAAATCGGTCTTTTGAATCAAAACTAAATAGGAATTAATTAAAATCCCGGTTAAAACTAAACTTAGATTGTTTGGTATTTAACTGGGATTTTTTTAAATTAATAACATTTTTCTTGCAATTAGTCATATCTAACTGTATAATGCTACTAGGTTAGATATGACTAACAAAGGAGGATTAGTTTGAAGACATCCATTATATTGATTATTATAACGATATTTTTAAGTATAATCTCTATATTCATCGGAGCTTATAATATAGAATGGGCAAATATCTTCAAAGGAGATTTTAGTGATTTATTTATTCTAATAGATAGTCGTCTACCAAGAATGCTTGCAGTACTAACAACAGGAATGAGTTTAGCTGTTGCAGGTCTTATTATGCAGGCTTTAACTGGTAATAAATTTGTGTCACCAACTACTGCAGGTGTTTCAAGTTTCTCATCACTTGGTGTTGTAATTGCGTTGATATTTACTAAGAGTTATATGGCAAGACTTTCGATTTCTTTTGTTATTACTATTGTTGGAAGTTTGCTATTTGTTTATTTAATTCAAAAAATAAAATATAAAGACCGAGTTATGATTCCTTTAATTGGTATGATGCTAGGTGCGTGTATTTCAGCTTTTACTTCTTATTTAAGTTTAAAATTCGATATGAGTCAGGCCGTTTCTGGTTGGCTACAAGGAAGTTTTACTAATATTTTACGTGGAAACTATGAAATTTTGTATCTAACAATTCCTGCAATAATTGTATCCTTTATATACGCATCTAAGTTTACAATCGTTGGAATGGGTGATGAGTTTAGTATTAATTTAGGTTTAAATCCGAAGTTAATCACTTTTATCGGCTTAGTTTTGGTTTCGATTATAAGCGCAAGCGTTGTCGTTACAGTAGGCGAAATAGGTTTCGTTGGTTTGATTATTCCTAATGTTATTTTTTTGCTAAAAGGAGATAATTTAAAAAAGTCAATTCTCGATACTATGTTTTTAGGAGGGGCTTTTTTGATGGGGGCTGATATAATTGCTCGATTAGTTATTTTTCCATATGAAATTAGTGTAGGTGTTGTAGTAAGCATTATCGGTTGTATTTTATTCTTTGGAATATTGTATATTAATAGGAGAAGAATATGAGTATTAAGAAAAATTTAATTTATATTATTATGCCGATATTAATGCTTGTAATTACACTAACTTATCTTTTCATCGGCTTAAATTCAAAGACGATTAATTATTTTTTGCCTAAGCGTGGATTAATTGTTTTAACTGTCATATTAGTTAGTTATTGTCTAGCATTCTCATCTAAGATTTTTCAATCAATTACCAATAATAAACTCTTAACACCTCAAGTTATGGGATATGATAGTTTATACATTTTATTTCAAACATTAATTGCTTATTTTATTGGAAGTACTGTTCAAATCTCTCGAATAACTGATTTTTTTGTAGCGATTGGATTGATGATTTTATTTAGCTTAATTTTGAATACAATATTTAGAAAACTATTATCAAAAAAGATATATATTTTACTCTTGATTGGTACTATTTTAAGTCAAGTGTTTAAGAGTATTACAAGTTTTATTCAAGTAGTAATGGATCCTAATGAATTTAGTCATTTAGAGGGTAAATTGATTCCTAGTTTCAATAATGTTAACACCAATTTAGTTTATATTTCGTTAGTGATTGTAATTCTATTAGCTATTATTAGTGCTTTTGATTATAAAAGATATGATGTTATGCAACTAGGGTATGAAACATCTATCAACTTGGGTATCAATCATAAACGATTGGTCTTTAAAGCACAAATAATTATTGCAGCTCTTGTGAGTATTTCAACGGCTTTAGTTGGCCCATTGTCATTCGTGGGAATTTTAGTTGTGACAGTTACTAATATGTTATTAAAAACCTATAAACATAAGTATCATATTATTTTTTCAACTATGCTTACAATTACGGTTTTAATGTTATCAATTTTAGTTGTTAATTATTTTTTAAAGAGTACGACATCAGTAAATGTTATTTTAAATCTAGTTGGTGGGCTTGGATTCTTAATCCTTTTACTAAACCAGGCTAAGAAAGGAGCTTAATATGTTAAAGGGAATTAATCTATCAAAAAAATATGGGTCAAAACAAGTATTAAAAAATGTATCAACGACACCTAAAAATAATCAATTAATTGCTTATATTGGTGCAAATGGAGCTGGGAAATCAACACTTTTATCAATTTTAACAAGAACATTGGATAAAACAGAAGGAGAAGTAAGCTTAGAAGAAAAAGAAATTCATAAATGGAATCAAGAAGAATTGTCTAAGCGACTTGCTATTTTAAAGCAACATACAAATGTAAATATTAGACTTACTGTATATGATTTAGTATCGTTTGGTCGTTACCCTTATTCTAAAAATCGCTTAAAGGATGAAGATTACCAATTTATTAATGATGCTATTAATTATTTAGGAATTATGGAATTAAAAGATCGATTTTTAGATGAATTATCTGGTGGACAACGTCAATTAGCATATATAGCAATGGTTTTAGCGCAAGATACAGATTATATTTTCTTAGATGAACCTTTAAATAATCTTGATATGAAGCATGCTAGAACGATAATGACTACGATAAAGAGATTAGTTAAAGAAAGACAAAAAACAATTATTATTGTAATTCATGACATTAATTTTGCGGCTAAATATGCTGACTATATTGTAGCATTTAAAGATGGACAAATTTATAAAGAAGGTACTACTGAAGAAGTAATTACTGAAGAAGTATTACAATCAGTTTTTGAAACTGATATTAAGGTTACTGAACTTAATGGAACAAAGTTTTGTATATATTATTAAATGAAAGAAGAGGTATATTAAATGAAAAAAGGAATTTTATTAACAAGTGTATTATTAGCATCAACAGCGCTAGCTAGCTGTGGTAATGATAAAAAAGTAGAAGATGCTCGTAATGTTACATACAACGGGACAACTTATAGTGTGACTAATAATATAAAAAAAGCCGTTGTAATGGATTTAGGTTTTCTAGATATTATGGATGAATTGAATATTGAAGTGGATGTGGCAATTCCTGATTCAACACTTCCTTCATATTTAAGTGAATATTCTGGAAATACAACAGTAGGTGGCTTAAAAACTCCAAATGAAGAAGCAATAGTAACATTTGAACCAGATGTAATTATTTTAAGTGGTCGTCAAAGTACATATGTAGAATCATTTAGTAAGATTGCACCAACTATTCTTTTAAGTCAAGGAACAGAAGAAGATGCTGTTGAATATGTTTATAAAAATTTAGAATTAGCAACGGATTTATTTAACATTGATGATAATATTTTAAAAAGCAAAAAAGAAACTGTAGAAGCAGAAATTAGTAAAACAAAGGCATTGACATCAACATCTAATGATAAGGCTTTAATTTTACTATACAATAATAGTTTTTCAGCTTATGGAGCAGGTTCACGTTTCGGAATTATTCATGATGTTTTAGGTGTTCTAGAAGCCGATGAAACAATCGATGTATCAACTCATGGTCAACAAATAAGTAATGAACAATTATTAAAATTAAATCCTGATCGTATTTATGTGGTTGATAGAACTGTTGTTGTTGCAGGAGAAGAATCTTCAGATTTATTCGCAAATAGTATTTATGATAATTTAAATGCAAAAAAGAATAATAAGATTACTTATCTTGATCCAGTTGTTTGGTATACAGTTAGTGGTGGATATCAAGCTTTGTTTACACAAATTACAGAGATTTATAATTCATACAATAAATAATACTATATTAAAATACCTAAGTTATAACTTAACTTTAAATAGTTCGGTTTAAACCTAGGTATTTTTAATTAATATCAGTTTAGCTTTTAAACTTTTCTAAAACATAAAACCAAGTTAAACATGTGTAAAATTAGATATACTTATTATAGAGTTTAAAACAAGATCAATAATTTCTTAGTAAATAAAAAAGTGAAACTTTTGTTTCTCTTTTTTTATTATGTTAGGCGAATGCCTCACATAAAAACCGCCTGCTATGCAGGTGAGAATATAAGAGCGGTAGCGTTG
>CALUYM010000004.1 GCA_944325035.1 uncultured Anaeroplasmataceae bacterium | reverse complement strand
CCCTTAAGGGGCTTGTGAAGTTATAGGCCCTTATAGGGGAGCCAAAATACCACCCGTTGAACGGGTGGATTGTTATTATATAAAATAGTTTTAAAAATTATTTAATTATTCTATCAGATATTTCACCAGCGAGATTTTGTTTAAAATAATTTTTAATCTCATTTAAATCACTAGTTTGACCTAATACCCACATTAACTTAGTCACAGATGCTTCGCTAGTCATATCATATGCTTCAATGGCGCCAGCATTTAATGCTTTTTTTCCGACTTGATAGACTTTAAAATTAGCTGCTTCATATAAACATTGACTTGCAACTACAACAGGAATTCCCGCACCTTGGGCCTCTTCTATTTTTTTAATAAAATCACGGCGGATAAATTGAATACCTCCAGCTCCAAAAGCTTCTACAACAATACCTTTAACTTTAGCTTCAATTAATAGGTCAAAAATCATAGGATTAGTCGCAGGTGTCAATTTTAGTAAAAATACATTACTATCAATTTTATTGTTAAATTTTGTTTCACCATTTGTTTTAGGAATATATTTTTCATTTAAGACAAGACCATTTGAATCTACTAAACCAACAGGTCGAACATTGATAGATTCAAAAGCATGAAAAGAAGATGTTCTTACCTTAACGGCTCTAGTACCTAAAATGATTTGGCGATCAAAGGCTAAGAAAATTCCACCAACACCAGACAGAGCCATTTGTAAAGCTGTTCGCAAATTAGAAATTGCATCAGTTAAAAAATTATTAATCGGTAATTGTGAACCGGTAAATACAACTGGTATTTTAGGATTTTGAATCATAAATGATACCATAGAAGTAGTATAAGCCATTGTGTCTGTTCCGTGAGTGACCACAATACCATCGTAATGAGGAATGTATTCGAAAATTGAAGTAGCGATTAAATTCCATTCTTCTGGTTGGATATTAGAACTATCTAAAAGAAGAATAGGCTTGATAGTTAAATCAAAATTAAAATTTCCATTTAAACCTAAATTATTTAAAAAATTCTCATTAGAAGGAACTAAACCGTGTTCTGATTCAATTGAGGAAATAGTTCCTCCAGTAGTTAACATTAAAATTTTTTTCATTTTATAATCCCATCTTTTATCATTTTTTCGATATATTTTGAACACCCATCTTCATCATTTGTATATTCGGTTTGATATTTTGCAATTGCTTTAACAGCAGGTTGTGAGTTTTTCATTGCAACACCATAAGTTGCATTTTGAAGCATTAAAATATCACTTAAATCATCTCCAAAGGCTATTACTTCTGGATTTTTTTCACCTAAAGCTTTAAATAAAAGGGTATTTCCTATATATTTATTTCCGGAAGTAGCACTATGAAAAGTTCCCCCTAAATAGTTTACAATATAAAGTCCATATTTATCCATTAAAAAATCACCAATAGAATTATCAGTTGTTTCAAATATAATTTTTAATGCATTAAAATCACAATTTTTAAAATCATAATATTGTGCATACTTATCTTTTTCAGCAAATTTTTTATTGGTAGTCAATAGTTTAGAATCAGTTTGAACGCTAAAGTTAAGAACATTGTTTGTCAAAAAATAAGAAATAATTTCTAATGTTTTATCTTTATCTATATAGTTTGTAAATAATATTTTATCCTTTTGGAATCCTTCGGCTCCGGAATTAGTTATAAAATAATCCGCATTTATTTCATCACTGATTGGCTTAATATGGAGATAAGGGCGAGCACTATTAATTACAATTTTATGCCCCATTTCTTGACATTTTTTTAAAACAGTTTTTGTTTGTGAAGATATAGTTTTATCTTCTTTTAGAAGTGTTTGATCTAAATCGAATATTAGATACATATAGTCACGTATAATTAATCTAGTAATTATCCAAACTAGATTAATTACTCCTTTCTTTCGAGTTCTATAAGTTATATCAACCATGTTGAATAATATCACAATTTTTTCTAAGGATAATTTAATAATTGATAGATTTAATGATATTATTTACAAAGTTTTTCTATAGTTTTAATTATATCATTATTATCTCACAAAATTTTAAAATAATAAAAAAAAGTTTAGTCAATTTTGGCTAAACATAATTTTATAAGTTGGGGCGTACGACAGGAATCGAACCTGCGCGTGCTGGAGCCACAATCCAGAGTGTTAACCACTTCACCACGTACGCCATATGCAAAAGTATTATATCAAAAAAATAATAAAAGTAAAGAAAAAAATTATTATTTATAAAAAATAATTCATATAATTATCCCATAATTCAAATACAGAGTTATGATATAATTAAGAACGAATATAAATAAAAAAGTTTAGGGGACCTAAACCTAATTACAATTTAATGGGGCGTACGACAGGAATCGAACCTGCGCGTGCTGGAGCCACAATCCAGAGTGTTAACCACTTCACCACGTACGCCATATACATGTTTGCATTAGGTATTATACCAAAAAAAACATAAATGTAAAGAGAAAAAAATATTTTCTTGAAAAAAAATCTAGTTAATATATAATTATAAGTGATTGAAAGGATGATTTTATGAAACGTTTCAAAGTTTTTAAGATTTTATACTACGGTTTTATGGTTGTAATTGGTGTTATTTTATGTTTTGCAATGCCAGGTTATAATCAATATAATGCCCTAACAAAGGCTATAAAAGAAGATATTAAAACTGAAAATTATAGTGATATTCCTGGTTTTTTTGCTTCGTATTATAATGATCAAGCCGTTTTAAGTTCAACTAATGATAATGGTAGTAAGTTTTTATTATATGAAGCTACTAATTATGAAGCTTTACAAAATTCGAGTTTTTATTATGCTCAAGAAGTTTACATGGGGTTTGTTTTTAATGTAAGTTCTTTTGATACTCAGACATATGTTGATGCAGATGGTAATCCAATTAAAAATTCAATGCGAGTTGAATATTCAGATGGAACAAATACTATCACTAAATCTTTAGCTACTGATAATTTGGCATATATTCAAGAGTTAGACTTTATTTATTTTTATTTACCATATAAAGATTATAACGAAAGTGATTTAACAGGTATTAATAATATTAAAGTATATGATGGAAGAAGTGAAAATAATTTATATATCGAAGCATCAACTTCTTCAAATCTTACATTTGAAAGTGAGTACTTTACTCAAGCTAGTACATATGTTGAACTATTTAATCGTATGTATACTCATTTAAACTTAAATTTAGATGGAACTTTCACAAAAGAAGATACGCAAACCAAATTAGCAAGTTTTGCTAAGATTACTTATACTCCAACAGGACCAACAGTGTTACGTTTAGAAGGAAATCCTGATGTGAAAGTTGAAGGTGCAAGTTTAATCGAAGGTTCTAATAATCGTTATCAAATGACTAATGGCCAAGTTGTAACTATTACAGCTAATTCAGAAACTTATTTAACACAAGTAGTTGTTGAAGTAGGAAGCCTTAGTGTAAACTATAATTTTGGTCAAAGTATAGTTACTGAAACTTCAAAAGCTAATTATGAACAAAACTATAATTTAGAAGATAGTGTTTCAGGTACTAAAACGCTTGGTCAAGGTTTTGATTCAGCTAAACAAGAAAGTGATTTTACAAAGTGGAATGAAGAAACATATACATTTAGCAAAACCAATTATCAAGAAGCTTTAAACGGTGTTACAACTAAAACAATGTTACAAATTGTTGCTTATTTTGTTGTAATGATGATTATCGGTGATTTCTTAGTAGGTAAACGTCATATTCTTGCTTTATGTTCACGTTTATTTGGGAAAAATCGTAAGAATAAGAAATCAAGTCCAGAAAATACAGAAATTAATAATGTCTACGAAGTTAATTTTGCTTGTACTGTTCATGTACCTGTAGGTTATACAAAACCAGTAAAGGTAGTATATCAAAAAGATTATAACAATATTGTTACATTTGAATTGTTAAAAGAACATAATTATAAGAGTGCTCAAAGAACACAAAACGGTTTATATAAGTTAGTGTCTGCTGAAGCACAAGGCCTACATCCAATTAAAAAACAAGTAGAAGTTCAAGTTCGTGGATATCGTATGGAAACGATAATTAATTTTGCATATGATGAAAAAAAGACAGAAGATAAAAATCTTGAACAATCAAATTCTACTCTATTAAAGGAAGATACTATCAATCATAAAGTTGATTCTGAGATAAATATAGTAGAAGATCAAAAAGTCACCACTGACTTTTCAACAACTGATAATGTTGAAACAAATTCTTCTATTGATACTTTAGATAATGAAGTTTCTAACAAAGAATAATTTTAGTTTAAATCTGAGTAATTAAAACTCAGATTTTTTTATTTATTAAAAGAAAATTTAAATACTTTAAATAATTATAAATTATGTTAAAATAAAGTAAACAAAGTTATTTTGTTTTTAGTAAAGATAACCTAAAAAACATACATAGGGCAGGAACTGTCCGAATAAATGCCTGTAGAATATTACTAAATCAATGAAACAGGAAACCTATTTTATTTTAGATAATGGGTGAGTTCACTATTATTATATTTTATAATATTAAAAAGCGAGGAAGTTTATTATGACAAAGATTAGAAAAGCTGTAATTCCGGCTGCTGGTTATGGAACAAGATTTTTACCAGTTACTAAGGCTGTAGCAAAAGAAATGTTACCGATTATTGATACGCCAACTATTGAATATATCGTGCGAGAAGCTATGGAAAGTGGAATTGAAGAGTTCTTAATTATTGTAAGTTCTAATAAGAATTCTATTATTGATTATTTTGATAATAATTTTGAGTTAGAATATCAATTAGCACAAAAAGGTAAAATAAAGGAATTATCTTTAATTAAAGATTTGCCAAGCAAGTTAAATATACATTTTGTTCGTCAACATGAGCAATTAGGACTAGGACATGCTGTTTTATGTGCAAAAGAATTTGTTGGTAATGAACCATTTGCATTACTTTTAGGAGATGATGTTTATGTTGGTAATGGTAATCCTGCGTTAGCGCAATTAGTTGATGCTTATGAAAAAACTTCATCTTCAATTTTAGGAACTTTAAAAGTTGCTGATGAAGATGTATCTAAATATGGAATTTGTAAGCCAGCAGAAGAATCTGAATCGCGCTTAATTAAATTAGAGTCAGTCGTTGAAAAGCCAGCTTTAAAAGATGCGCCATCAAATTTAGCCATTGGTGGCCGTTATATATTAACACCAACTATTTTTAAATACCTTGAAACGCAAACTAGAGGTGCAGGCAATGAGATTCAATTAACAGATGCCATTTTACGTATGATGTCAGAAGAAGCTGTTTATTCAATGGAAATAGATGGTTCTCGCTATGATATTGGTTCTAAAATTGGATTCATCAAGGCGACACTAGAGTTTGCTTTAAATCGTGATGATTTAAAAGATGAAGTAAAAGAGTTACTTAATAGTTTAAAATAATTCAATTTTTAAAAAAATAAAACCAATAACGATAGAAAGATTTTATTAAATATGATAGTATTAATTAATAATACTATCTTTTTGTTTTTGGAGGAAAAATATGGAAAAGTATATATACAAAAACCCAATTCTGCAATTTGATTTCAGTGACCCGGATGTAATTCGTGTTGGAAATGATTTTTATATGGTAGCTTCAAGTTTTAATCTTACTCCAGGTGTACCAGTTCTTCATTCTAAAAATTTAGTAGAATGGAAACTTATTAATTATGTTTTTGATAAATTACCGTGGGAACGATTTAATAATGTGTGTCATGGTGATGGAGCATGGGCTCCATCGATTAGATATCATAATGGAACGTATTATGCTGTAATTCCTTTTCCAGATGAGGGAATATATGTATCAGAGACTAAAGACCCTTTTGGTAAGTGGTCAGAGCTTAGGTGTTTAATTCCTGGTAAGGGATTAATCGATCCTTGTCCTTTCTGGGAAGATGATAAATGTTATGTGGCAGTGGGATTTGCCAAAAGTAGAATTGGATTTAATTCATGCATTGGTATTTATGAGGTAAGCTCAGATTTAACAAGAATGATTAGCGATTATAAAATTGTTTATGATGGACATGATCATAACCCTACGATTGAGGGACCAAAATTTAATATTCGTAATGGATATTATTATATCTTGTGTCCAGCTGGAAGTGTAAAGGGTGGCTGGCAAGTAGCTCTTAGAAGTAAAAATATTTATGGACCATATGATTCGAAAGTGATTTTAATGCAAAACGGTACTAAGGTTAATGGTCCTCATCAAGGAGCTTTAATAGATGTAGATGATAATGATAACTGGGCATTTATTCATTTCCAAGATATGTGGGCTTATGGACGAATTGTTCATTTACAACCTGTAGTTTGGGAAAATGACTGGCCGCTTTGTGGACGAGTTGGTGATCCATTATTAGCCGGAGCACCAGTCGATGAAGAGTATTATCCGGTTAATATAAAAACAGGAGATAAAGTGCAAATAAGTGATGATTTTACAAATTCTCAGTTAAGTTTAATGTGGCAAACACCGGCAAATAAAAGAGAAGGTATGTACGAAATTGGTGATGGACTTGTTTTAAATTGTTTGAAAACTGAAGAATTACCACTTCATTTAGTACCACAAGTTCTTACAACTAAAGTACCTGCTTTAGAATTTAATGTTCAAGTTGAATCAATTAGTTATTTAAAAAACATAGGTGACGAATTTGGATTTACAGTTATGGGAGAAGCCTATACATATCTTTGTATTAAAAAAGAAGAAGATGGAACATATTTGATGATAAAACGTGGAACATACCATTTAGACGAAGAGGTGCTTTTCAAAGAAAAAACTAATGAATATCATTTTGTTTTTGAAGTTGAATTCACAAATGAAGCTATTTATGATTTGAAATACAGCTATAAAGTTAATGGTAAGAATTTGCCATTTAATTTTACAGCCAAAGCTGGTCGTTGGATTGGGACTACGTATGGCATTTATGCTAGAGGACTAGAAGATGGTGGATTTGCTAGATTTAAAGATTTTAAAGTGGAAGTTATTAAATAACTTCCTATTTTTATTTGTATGAAACTATGATTACGTTTTAAATAAAAAAATAGAATTCAACAGATTATCTTTAAAGATAATCTGGTAGCTTTAAAAGTTATAGATTTTAATTAAAAAAGTAACACTAACATAATAAGAATTAACTTGTAAAAACTGTTTTAATTTGTTTTAATATAATAAAGAGGATGATTGTATGAATAGAAATAAAGCATTAATAAATTTGATAATGTGTGCCTTGTTTGCTGCGTTAGCATTTACAGCTACTAATATTAGAATTCCTTTACCATCCGGTGGTATGATTCATTTAGGAAACTTTGTAGTTGTAATTGCTGCATTATTTTGTGGTGGAATTGTAGGAGGAGTTGCAGGTGGAATTGGCTGTGGATTATTTGATTTAATTATCTACTCAGATCCAGTAGGTTTTGTGAAGTATTTTATTTTGAAATTAATTATGGGATTAATTGTTGGTTATTTGTTTAGAATGATTATCAACCATAAAATTAAGTTGAAGTTTAATATAATATTAACAGTTTTATCAGTTATTTTTATTTTTTTAAGTACAACTGTCATTGTTCTTTATATCAATGAGGAATTAAATTTATCCTCAAAGATTACTAATCAAGGTTTTTATATTGGTTTAGTATCAGGCTTTGGATATCTTTTTGCACTAATTCTAATGTTAGCTGTATGGATTATGAAAAAGTACTCGAAGGTACAAAAGTGTATTACCTTTGTTGTAGGTATATCTGTAGTAGTTAATATAGTTTTGGAATTCTTATGGTCATTATTCGAAAACTTTTTCTACTTGAATTTGTCATTTGAAGCATCTTTAATTAAAGGTGTTTCAACAATGCCATCTTGTATTTTAACAGGTGTTTTATCAGTTGTGTTGGCAACCATTGTATTTATGCCAATATATGAGGCTACTAAAAAAAGTGCAATTTATGAAAATTTAAAAATAGATGAATACGAAGAAGTGTAGAAATATACTTCTTTTATTTTAGCTAATATGATATATTTTAAATATAAATTGCTATACTTTTTCCACAAAACAATGGTAGAAAAGATTAGAATAGAGGTATAAATATGATAGATACAATTTTTTTTGATTTTAATGGAACAATTATTGATGATGTTGATTTATGTTTAAATATTTTAAATGAGATGTTAGTAGAAAATCAAAAACCTAAAGTTACAAAAGAACGTTATTTAGAGATATTTCGCTTTCCTATAAAAAGTTATTATGAATTAGCTGGATTTGATTTTAAAGAACGTTCTTTTGAAGAATTATCACATGATTTTATAGAAAAATACCAAAACGCTTCTTTAAATTGCTCACTTTATAGTAATGTAAAAAAAGTATTATCAACTTTGAAAGATAAGAAATATCGCTTAGTCTTGTTAAGTGCATCGCAAATTGATAACTTACAAGAACAAGTAAATCATTTTGGATTGAATCATTTTTTTGAAAAAATTTTAGGAATTGATGATATTTTTGCTCGAAGTAAGGTAGATATTGGAATGAAATATTTAAAAGAAACTAAATTGAATCCTAAAAGTTGCTTGATGTTAGGCGATACTTTACATGATAAAGAAGTTGCAGATAAGTTAGGAATAAATATTGTTCTTTTTAGTGGTGGACATCAGGCAAAAAAAGTTTTAGCTAAGGCAAATGTTAAAATTGTATCTTCATATTCTGAATTTGAAAGGTACGTAGAAGAAAATGAAAACAATAATTAAGGAAGATTTTAGGGATTTCCCTCTTGATGAGTTTCCCTATGATAAAGAACATAGTGCATTAGGAGAATATCATTATTATTTACCTAAAGGTTATACAGGTAATTTTTATGATCCTATTTCTTTACATCAGTGGAGAAGTTTAGGCGGTTCGTGGTTAGTTACTGAGGAAAACGGTACTTATTATATGGAACAAAATCGTGGTGATAATACCAAAGATCATTTTAAAGATGTAAGTTCAGTTTTGGTTCATAAATATGATTTATTTGCGCCTTTTGAAATGAGTGTAAATATTCGTTTATTTGAGACAAAAAATTTATGCGGAGTTGCTTTTAATTATATCCATAATCGTCATTATGATTGCCTGGCAATTAATGGTGAAAAATTATGTTTATATCATAGAGAAGACAGTCAATTTACACATTATTTTATAACAAATGTTGATATAAATAGTTTAGAAACAAACCAATTAATGATTAAATTTAATAGTAAACTAGAAATATATTTGAATAATAGACTTCTTACAAGTCTAAATATTCCTTTTCTTTTCAACACTAAAATTGCTTTCGTTGCTAAAAGTGCTTGTAGATATAGTGATTTAATTGTAAAAATGACAGAAGATAATTACTATAAGCATATTAAAAATAAAGCAATAGAAATAAAAAGGGTAGAAAGTAAACAAAAATTATATTCTCCAATAGAGTGTATTAAAAAGATTAATCTCAAAAATTTTGGTTCTGGACGGCAACTTAGATTTGGTCTTGGTAAAGATAACAAACCAATTTTTATTTTAGCTCAGCATCAAAAACGAATGTATCGGGATGCCTTTGCCCGTTTATCAACTCTTACAGCTTTTGATTTAGAAGGAAATGTTTTATGGCAAATAGGTGAGCCACATAATACTGTTGAAAACACTTTAATTAGCTGTGATTTGCCATTTCAAATTGCAGATATTAATAATGATGGATTAAACGAAGTTATTTTTGCTCGCGATTTTCGAGTATATATCGTAAGCTTAGATACAGGAACGATTTTAAAATCGATGCCGACTCCTTATGTCAAAGATGATCCGTTAGTCCCCAATTATCCATATGATTATTTGAATCCTGATGGAATGCGAGTAGCTGATTTTGAAGGAAAAGGATATCCTGGTAATTTTATTTTAAAGGATAGGTATCAAAATGTATGGGTTTATCGTGCATCTGATTTTCAATTGCTGTGGCGCTATCATCATAAAAATACAGGACATTTCCCATATATTTTCGATTTTAATAATGATGGACATGATGAAATGTTAGTCGGATATGATATGGTAGATAGTAAGGGAAATATTATGTGGAGTTTACCTATTGATAGTGATCATACAGATGAAATAATTTACGCTAAAACAAATGATGATAATCCTCGTTTATATTTAGCATCGGGGAATGAAGGGTTTAACATTGTTAATATTGATGGTTCAATATATAAATCTAATGATGTTGGTCATGCTCAAAGAATTAGTATATCTTCTTATGATAAAAAAAGATCAGATTTGCAAGTGGCAGTTACATCATTTTGGGGAGCAGATCACTTAGTTTATTTATTCGACAGTTACGGAAATAAGCTTGCCCAAAAGGAATTATTAGGAAATGGTAATTTAGTTAGCCCTGTTGCTTATGATGGTGAAAATGAACTTATTTTAATGAATACATCTGAATATGGTGGTTTATTTGATAGCGAATTAGATCCTGTGGTTATGTTTCCTATAGATGGCCATCCGATGATTTGTACTGAAGTAATTGACATTGATTCAGATGGGATTTCTGAAATTATCACTTGGGATTTAGAACAAATGTGGATTTATAAAGCACAAAAATATAAGGCAGGAATAAAGTATGATTCATATCCCGAAAATGCTTTTTCAAATTATCGCGGGGAATATTTAGTAAAAGAAAATAAATATAAGATTTTTTAATGGCTAAATCAATTCTTCTTCAAAATTATTCTAAAAAAATAGAAAGCTAAATTAGAAGTGGTGTTTTTCTTTCTACTTGTAAAAAAGAGCGTTTTCCTTTATAATATTTATAGCACAAAATAAAGGAGCGAAACTATGAAAAAGAGTATAAGATTTCTAATTGCCTGCCTGGTTGTATTTGTATCTGTATTTACATTAACTGGTTGTGGCAGCGCTAATATATATAGAGCATTTGATAATGAAGGAGCTTCACTTCCTAAATCACATATTCTAAAGAGTGTAAGTGCATCAAAATTAATTGATATGGTTACTACTCAAACTGAAACAGATGGTAAAATTTATGTTTTCTTTGGTACTCCAACTGATTCAACATCACGCACTAATGTAGTTGTATATAATGAGCAAGCTCAACAATACAATGTGGAAGTTATTTATTACTTGAATTCAGATTTATCTAGTAAAAAGCTAGAACAAGTTAAAAATACACTTGGAATTGCAAGTACTAATGTAACTGGTGCTTTATGGGCTTTTGAGAATACACAAAATGTATTTGATTCATCATCTACTAAATACAATACTGATGATAATGGAAATGAATTATCGAATATTGAGATTGCTCAAAGATGTTTTGATTCAGATAAACCTTATGATATAAATTAAGATAATTGAAAGAAATAAAGTTAATTCAAATAGACTCTATGAAGTAGAATAGTTTAAAAATACAATTCTACTTTGTAGATTTTTTTTATTTTGAAATTTTAAAAATAAAAAGAATACCTCAACCAATTAATATACATTAAACTAAAGTATTTCACTATAAAAAAGTAAAAATATACTCAAAACATAAAAAAATATACATAAAAATACGCACAATTATGTTAAAAACGTTTTCATAAAAATAAATGTAATTTTTCTCTTTACAACTGCATTGTCTATGTGTATAATAACTCACGTATTCGCTTTTTATTCGCGAATACTTCCTGTAAATCTTTTCTTTTTCTTTTTCTTTGCTGATCGTTATAAACGGTTAGCTTTTTTTTTGGAATAATAAATTTTTTTTTTATAACCAAAACAATGAAATAAAATTATGATAGCCTTGTAAAAAAAAGCTCAATATTATATAATATCATTAGATAAAAGCGAAAGGCGGACATTTTTTATGTTTTTAAAAACAATTAATTTTTATCCAGATGGAATTTTATTTATTTCAATCGCTGCAATCGCAGTAATCGCAGTTGCATTATATTTTATTGTTCCAATCTTGAATCACAAAAAATATGAAGAACAACGTGAAGCATTAAAGAAGCGTGAAGAAACTTTTAAACAAAATCAAGAAAAAAAAGTTCAAACAGAAGTAATTAATGAAAATGCGGAAGTTCAACCTGAACCACAAGTTAACAGTAGCAATTTAGATGTTGCAAATGACACAGTGTTAAATGTTGAAGAATCTAAAGTGGAAGAAACATCTGAGATAGTAGAAAAAGAAGTTCAAGCAGAAGAAGTTGTAAAACCTGTTGAAGATACTAAGGTAGAAATAGCTCCTGAAGTTGTTTTAGAAGAAGTTAAAACTGAGACTGTTGAAATTAATTCAGAAGAAGCTAAAACACCAGTTTTAGAAGTTAAGGAAGATGTAGTAAATGAGGAGAAGCCAGTAGCAAAGAAAACAACAACTCGTAAGAGTACTGGAACTAAAGCTACAGCAAAGAAGTCTACTACAACTGCGAAGAAAACTAGTACAACTACTAAAAAGACTACAACTGCAAAGAAGACAACTACTCGCAAGACACCAGCTAAAAAAGAAACTTTAGAAAAAACAGAAAATGAAGAATAATTAAGATAAGTGGTTTCTTTTAACCACTTTATTTTTTGGAGTTAAATATGTTAGAAAATATTAAAATTGATGAAATTTATAAGGTGATTTTATCATTGCCAGAAAAAACAAGTGAATTTAAAAAAGCTATTATTAAAAAAGTAAATATTAAGGGCACTGAAAAGTTTCAAATAGAAAAATTTACTAAGACTCAAGCTTTTCATGAAAATATTGACTTAGAGTCTTTAGAATTAATGTTAGTTGAATTAATTAATACGACTTTTAAAGATATTCAAGTTTTTACAAAATCCTATGTTTACGGGTTTAGAAAAACTAGTAAAGGTAAAATATTAACTAATCGAACTTCTAATAAGGAGTCTGTCTTTGTAGAAGTATCTCATAATCGTACAAAAAAATATTTGCTTGAAGAAGGAACTCCTGTTTTACCCTTAATAGATTTAGGCGTTATGACATCTGAAGGTAAGGTTGTAAAAGCTCATTATGATAAATATAGACAAATTAACAAATTTTTAGAAATATTAGAAGATACAATCAAGAATGAACATAAAAAAGAACTTCATATCATTGATTTTGGTTGTGGAAAAAGTTATTTAACTTTTATTGTTTACTATTATTTAACCTATATAAAAAAAATTAAAGTAAAAATGACAGGTCTTGATTTAAAAGAAGCAGTAATTGATAAATGTAATGCTATTCGTGATAAATATAGATA
Source organism: uncultured Anaeroplasmataceae bacterium (assembly GCA_944325035.1). Lineage (GTDB taxonomy): Bacteria > Bacillota_I > Bacilli_A > Acholeplasmatales > Anaeroplasmataceae > CAG-307. The sequence continues at coordinate 136,796 of CALUYM010000004.1, read as the reverse complement.
TGAAAATTTGGAATTTAAAAAAGGAGATATCTCTTTATATAAACCAGAAACTTACGTTGATATGATAATTACGCTTCATGCATGTGATGTGGCAACTGATTTTGCAATGTACCATGCAATTAAGCTTAATACAAAATATTTACTTAGTGTACCATGTTGCCAACATGAAATAAATCTACAATTAAAGAAAAATAAGGTTCCAATTTTAACAAAACACGGTATTTTAAAAGAAAGATTTAGTGCTTTAATAACTGATTCGATTCGAGCAAATATTTTAGAATATTTTGGCTATAAAACACAAATTATGGAATTTGTTGATTTTGACTCATCTCCTAAGAATTTATTGATAAGAGCGATTAAAATTGAAGGATATCAAAATGAAGATGCTTTAGTGGAAGTAAAAGAAATTATTGAACAATTAGGAGTTTCTCAAACTTTATATAAATTATTATTTAAGGAATAGGTTTGCCCTATTCCTTCATTTTTTTATTGGAGATGCATAGACTATATCGAGGTGGTTAGTTTGTGTGGTATTTTTGGTGCCTTCGGCAACATTAATTTACAAGATAGCCTAAAAGCGTTGAGAAGTCTAGAATATCGAGGATATGATAGTGCGGGCATTGCATATAAAGCTAATAAAATAAAGGTAGTTAAAGTTTTGGGTTCTGCTAAGAACTTAGAAGATAAAATTAAAGATAAAGAAACAAATTATGTGATAAGTCATACTAGATGGGCAACTAATGGTGTTGTTAGCATACCTAATGCGCATCCACATCAATCGCTTAATAAACGAGTTACTTTGGTGCATAATGGAATTTTGGAGAATGAAGATGAAATTAAAAATAAATATTTACCGAACATGTTTTTTAAAAGCGAAACTGATAGTGAAGTAATTGTAGCATTGGCTGATTTACTTTTAAAAACATTAGAACCAGCTAAAATGGTAGAAAAGTTAAAAACGATAATAAAAGGAAACTATGCTATTTTAATATTGGTAGATGGAATAAATGGAATTTTTTATTTAAAAAATAAATCATCTCTTATTTTAGCCTATGATGATTGTAATAATTATTATTTAACATCTGATATTATCAGTTTACCTGCTAATACAGTAGGGTATAAAATGATACCGGATGGAAAAAGTGGTTTAATCGATAAAGGAACGAATGATAGATTAGATTTTAGACCATTTGTTATAAAAGAAAAGCAAAATTTTCATGACAATAGAATGATTAAAGAAATTAAGGAAGAAATTGAATTAGTAGATCCTTTAGTTAAAGAATGTAAAAATATAAATGAAAATATAACTAACTTAATAAAAAAATCTAAAGAGATAGTTATTCTTGGAGCAGGATCATCATATTATGCCGGATTATACGGAGCTAAACTGTTTTCTGATAGATTAAAAATTAGAACTGATGCATATTTAGCAAGCGAGTTCGTCTATAAAGATTATTTATGGGATGAGGAAACTCTTTTTATTTTTATAAGTCAAAGTGGAGAGACTGCAGATTTAATTAAAGTTAATGAACAAATTAAACAAGGAAATAAAGTTTTAATTACCAATCGGATTAATTCTACTTTAGATTCATTAATTAATAATACATTAGATATTAAGGCTAATGAAGAATTAGCCGTTGGAGCAACTAAATCTTTTAATCAAACTGTATTACTTTTTTATTTATTGACAGAAAAAATATTAGGATCAAAAAATTCAGAAATTGAAATCTATAAAAAAAATCTAGAGTTTTTCTATAAAAAAGACTATAAAGATATTTTATCCAATGCTAAAAAAGTTTTTTTTATTGGTAAAGAGTATGATTATATTGCGAGTTTAGAAGGAGCTTTAAAACTAAAAGAAATAACCTATCTACCAACTTGGGGAATGTCATCATCTGAATTGAAACACGGAAGCTTAGCATTAGTGGATTCAGAGACTATCGTAATAGGGTTGTGTTCAGTAATGAATAATTATTTAGAAAACTCATTAAATGAAGTAAAAGCACGTAAAGGAAAAACGATGTTAGTTAAAACACCGTTTCATTCGCCATATTTAGGATCTTTAGCACTTATTACTTATGCGCAGCTTTTAACATATTACACTGCGGTTGATGCAAAACTAAATCCAGATTTACCAAGAAATTTAGCTAAAAGCGTTACTGTTCTTTAATTAAAAGAAGAGGTACAATAGATAATAAAAATGTAATTGGAATAATGACTAAAAAAAAGTAACCATTAAAGTGAACAATTTTAAATAACACAAGTAATAAAAAGATTAAAGATAAAAATAAATAGACTGAAGCCAATATTATTAAGCGACCAACATGCTTTCCCATAAAAAACCATCCTTTAATAATATTTTATGTGCAAATTTTATAAATATACAAAAAAGCCACTAAATAGTGACTTTATGTGCTAAGCGTAATTTGTCGGCAATCATAGCGATAAATTCGCTGTTAGTTGGTTTTGATTTATTATAACTGACAGTATATGAGAAAATATGAGCAATAGTATCGACATTACCTCTTCCCCAAGCTACTTCAATTGAATGACGAATAGCTCTTTCTACTCTTGATGAGGTAGTGTTGAATTTTTTTGCGATAATAGGGTATAAAACTTTTGTTATTGCACCTAAGACATTTATATCATTGTAAACCATTGTAATGGCTTCTCTTAAATAAAGATATCCTTTGATATGGGCTGGAACTCCTACTTCATGTAAAATATTTGTTATTTCTTGATTTAAATTAATCTCAACTTTTGATTCTTGATGTAAATTGATAGAATCAATTTTTTTAGTTGGTGTTTTAAATAAGGAATTAATTGATTCTAGCATAATTTGGAGGTCAATAGGTTTTAAAATAAAATAATCGGCGCCTTGATTAGAAGCACGTCCAATCAATGATTCACTATTAAATGCAGATAGCATTATAATTTTTTTAGGACGATGATATTTCCCCTTTTTATTATTAATCTCTTCTAGAACTTTAAATCCATCAATTTCCGGCATAAATATATCAAGAAGTAGTAAGTCTGCTTCCTTTGCTTCTAAATAGCTTAGAAGCGCCTTCCCCGAATTACATGTATTAACCACTTCAAAACCTGCTTGCATCTTAAGACACTCACTAATCATTAAGACAAGTTCTTTGTTGTCATCTGCTACAACAACTTTTATCATTTTCTTTTCCTCCGATATTTATATTTAAAGCTAACTCTATGTTACGGTTTTTTATGCAATTAAACAAGCTATTTTAGAGATTAATGGGCTATTTATAAAAACTTTTTGAAATTTCGACATTTTTAGTTTTTAAATAATTACATAAGCTTTCTATATTTATCTACAATGTCGATAAATGTCGAAATAGATTCAAAAAAATATTTTAAGAAATAATGTTGAAAAGATTAAAATAGTGATATAAAACTATTTTTTTTTGAAATATGGATGTGGATATCTTTAAAAATTTAAAATAATTATCTTAGAAATAATAATATCTACAACAAATTGTCATAAGCAAGCTATGTGGTTGTATGTCAAAATATCTAAATTGGTAAGTCATTTCAAATAAATTTGGTTTTAACGATATGCTCATATAAAGTCATAAAATTTTCTCATTAAATAAAAAAACTATATTAACAGCAAAGAACGGTTTAACAACAAGCTACTATTATTTTATGGAAATATTAATTACTACTATATAACTAAGTGTTTTGTTAAACTGGTAAATAATTCTGGTCAACGAGTGACTTATTCTTAAATCAAACATTTTTATTTAATTTTCAATAATAAACGCGTTGCTTAATGAAAATTTTAAAAAGTATTATAATACAAAAAAGTGTGAAACAACACAATTAAATTGCGTCATTTCACACCACTTTAGCTATTAAAAATATTTTCTAATGTATAAAGCGATACTTCATTATCAGTAAGAACTTTGGCAAAATTCACCAAATTATCAGAGTTAAGTGTATTATATTGGCTTAATCGACATGTTTTCTCGCGCTCTTTTGACCAAAAGTGAAAACCTTCTGACTTTATATGACTATCTGTTTTACAGTTAATAAAAGCAGCTTGACCATAAGGACGCCATGGACGAGCTAGATAGACAATATTTTGCAGTCCTTCGGCACATGTTAAATTGCAGTTTTTAAATACGAAACCAAACTGATAGGATTCAGGATGACTTGGAGCAGCGATATATCCTTTGCCAATTGAATGAATATTACAATTTTCAAATAAAGCGATACCACAACCAAAGATGAAGTCTACATCACCTTCAATATAGCAGTTTTTAAAGTATTGATGTGATTTTTTTAAATTCAACTCATCGTTAGGAAGTAAATCCTTATAACGAATAGTTAAGTCTTCTGGAATTGGACCACAAAGCAATGTATCTTGAGCACCAAATAGCTTAATCTTTGATGCTTTAAAATTATCCCCTAAAACATGCAATGCAACAGCTTGACCGTAAATAGAATTCGGTGTCGATAAATTCTTTATGATTAAATTCTCTAGTATAACATTGTCAGCGGCTACCATTAATGTATAAGTTCTTACAGTTAAGTATTCTTTATTATCAAAATGAATTTTATTATAATAATCTTTGTTTTGTATAATGGTTTCATCACCTTGACCAATTATAGTGATATTTGATGTTGTAATTTTAATTTTTTCATTATATGTTTTTTTTGCTAAATAGATAGTATCAAAAGGTTTAGCTTTTTTTAAAATATCATTTAAACTATCTTCTTTATTTAAGTAGTAATTCATTTAAGTGTACCTCGTTTGCTTTTTCTTTAATTATATAATTCTGAATAAAAAAAATAAAGGAAAAACTTCAAAAAAAGGAAGATAAGCAAACCTAAAAACAAAAAAGCGCTTTTTGTATTTTTAGAAAACGTTTTTAAAAAAAATGAAAAAGTTTTCACAAGTTTATTGATTAGTTATAATAATAATGTTAAAATAGTCGATGTAAAAAAGCGCTTATATTATTTTTTTTTGTTGAAATAGCTAAAAATAAAGGAACTAAACCTTAAAATGACAAAAAAGTATTTTCAATCAAAAAATAATATGCGCTCATAAGTAGCTTTAGGCTGAGCTTACTACAGTAAGGAAAGAAAAGAAGAAGAAAAGTTAAAATTTTTGAGTGAGAATACAAAAACAATAATTGGTAAAGATATATTTAGGCAATTATTATTTGTATTTGAAATTATTTGGTTTTTATAATTAAAAAGGAGACTAAAATGAAAGCTAAAAAATTATTAACTGCTGCTGCATTAGTCGCTTCTATTGCAACAGTAACTTCTTGTCATAACTATAATAAGGGACTTCCTAATAATGATACTGATTGGTACACACCAACAGCTTTTGATGGCTATAAAAAAGGTAACGCTAATGGTTCTACTGTAAATTTATCAGTTCATTATGTTAGTAAAGGATACCATTTCGCTCCTTCATATCAAGGTGATTCATCTGCAGAAGGTATCGGTGGAGAAACACTTGTAAAAGGGAATTTATTACCTGCATGGAAAGCAATGGGCGAAAGCTTAAATATGAACATAGTTGACAATACTAGAACATCAGAAAAAGATTCAAAAGCAGAATGGCAAACATATTTAGATGAAGGAAGCTTTGGTGGAATTGATCTAATCATGGTTGATGGTACAAACTCAATCACTGCTGCAAACTCAGGAAAACTAATTTCAATTGATAGCTTAATTCAAGCTGGAAAATTACCAAACTTTAAAGCTTGGTTAGATCAAAATGGTGGAGTAGAAGGTACGACATGGTCAACTTTAAGATCTGACGATGGAAAGGTATATTATTTACCATATTTTGATGGAATGGATAACTTGGAAAAAATGTGGTTAATGAATCAAGATTATATTGAAAAGCTATTAGATGGTGATTTACCAGCTAATCTTGATACAAAGGAAGCTGAAACCTCTAATTTCCAACCACAAGTTCCAGAGATGAACAATGAACCTATTGCAATTAGTGTTAATGGTGTAAAAGAAGAAAACTTAATCACTGTTAATTATACAAAGGAACAAAATGTAATCTATTTACAAAATAATGCTTCTACTAAAAATGGAAAAACATATGTAGAAATTTTACGTAAATATATTGATGATGTATATGGAAAGTATATTGGTGAAGGAAAAGTTTACTCAAAACGTAGTGAAATATTTACTTCAGAAGCAGCATGTTATAATGCTGACGATTTAATTGCGTTAATGCGTTGTATGGTTAACAATCCTCAATTCTTAACAGGAACTAATCAACTTTATGCATTTGCGCCTCGTAATGGAGAAGGAAACCGTTTAAAGCAACTTGTTGAATTTACTAATATTTGGGCTGCTAAAGGTGTTTCTTCAGAATCAAGCAGATTATATTTCGATAAGTATGGAGTCTTAAGAGATGCTCGTACAGAAGAATATAGCTATACAAATTTAGACAATTTACATGAATTATACAATGAAGGATTCTTCCCTGGTAACTTCTATACAGGATATGGTCAAAATGTTAAGACTGAATGGAGAAGTAACTTGATGAAGACAGGTCAAGTATTTGCTTTATATGATTATAATGCAACAACTGTAGCATTCAATGCTGATTCAATGGAAGGTTACGCATCTAATATGGTTGCAATGTTACCACCTGTTGCTGCATGGGATGCAGGAGAAAACTCAGGTGAATATAAATATTTCCACTTCTCAGAAGATAACCGTGCTTTGAAGAAGGGTGGGTGGGCAATCCCTGCCGATTCTGACAATATTGATGGTGCATGTATGTTAATGGATTTCTTATGGATGCCAGAGGGTAATGACATTCAAGATTATGGTCCAAATAATACAAATTATCGTGCAGCTGTAACAAAATATGATGAAAAAGGTATGCGTATTGCAGATCCAGTTGGAACGATTGATTTAAAAGGTGAACCTGTTGTTAGATGGAGCGATAATGTAATAAATGCTAAAATTGGTTCAGATTCATTTAAATCAGGATGGAACAACTTCTGTCAAAAGTATATAGGTGCAACTTCAAGTGTTGGACACGTTCGTTCAGATGGTGTTGACCTTCAAACTACTACATCTGCAGTTGGTAAAGAAGCACTTTCTAAAGTTTCTTCTGCCGTGGCAAGTGGTACATTACGAATTTGTTCAACATCAGGAGAAGGTTTCTTCTTATCTGTACCTTATAGTTTTGCTTTATCTGCAGCTGATCAAACTAATATTCAAAACAGTAATGAAACAACAATTCTTGCAAACTTCTGGCGTGATGATTCATCCGCTAATGGTAAGGTTACATATTGTTATTGGATTACTGATGGTAGTGATTCTTCACAAGTTAAAGCTGTTATCACAAATTATTATACGTTACAATCTAGTTTTGATAAAGTAAATAAAGTGTTCTTACGAGCATATCGTGCGGCATATATTAAATGGAACTAATATAAATTATAAGACTAGTTATTGATTCAATATATTTGAATTAATGACTAGTCTTTTTTTTGGAATTATATAAAAATCTAAAGTCAAAAAAAAGTGAAAACATTTTCATTTTTCTCTTGCTAAGCGCTTTCTTTAGTGATAGAATAGTGTTGTACAGTTTATTAGCATATGAAAGTGATGGGGAAACGGCTTAGTATTAGCTAATAAATCTGAAAAATATCAATGATATTTTCAGAAATATAATTTGGCTTTATTCTTTAAAAGAGATAGAATATTAATATAGCAATAGGATAAAGTACATTAGAAAAGGAGAAGATAAAATGAAATTTACAAAATTATTAACAGCTGGAGCAGTTCTTGCTTCATTAGCTGCGGTAACTGCTTGTACAGGAAACGAAGACGACAACAAAACAACTCAAAGTACCGTAAAGTTATCTGTTCATTACGTAAATAGTGGTTACCATTTTGCACCTTCATATCAAGGTGATGCAGCTGCAACAGGTATTGGGGGGGAAACTTTATCTAAAGGAACATTACTTCCAGCATGGCAAGAATTTGCGAAAGATCTAAACATTAAAATTGAAGATGGAACTGATACATCTGCGAAGGATGCTAAGACTGAATGGCAAAACTTCCTAGATTCAGGATTTAATGGTGTTGACATTGCCATGGTAGATGGTACTAACTCAATTACAGCTGCCAATACTAATAAGCTTAAGAGTATCAATGAATTAATTGAAAAAGGTTTATTACCTAATTTCGCTAAATGGTTAGAAACTGAAGGTGGCGGATTAGATGGTGCAATGTGGAACTCTATGAAGTCAGCTGATGGAAATGTTTATTATTTACCTTACTTTGATGGTCTAAACGGATTAGAAAAAGTATGGTTAATGGAACAATCATACATTAAAAAGATTCTTGACTCAGAAGAAACAAATGGTATGGACACAACAGCTGCTAAAACTTCATCATTTGAAGCTCAAGTTCCTAAGTTCAACCAAGATGTAGAAATTAGTGTTAATGGTCAAAAACAAACAATTAAAGTTCAATACGAACAAAGTATTGTTGATATTCAAAATAAATTAGCAACTAAAAACGGTAAAACTTATGCTGAAGCATTAAGAACTTATATTGACGAAGTATATGGAGATTACATTGGTCAAGGTAAGACATATTCTAAGAGAAGTGAAATCTTTACTTCTGAAGCTGCATGCTATAACGCAGATGAACTAATTGCATTAATGCGCTGTATGGTTAATAATCCTCACTATTTAACTGGTACTGATACATTATATGCTTTCGTTCCAAGAAGTGGTGAAGGTAACCGTATTAAACAAATGATGGAATTTACTTCAATTTGGGGACAAAGAGGTGTATCTGCTGAATCTTCTAGATTATACTTTAATAAAGCAGGAGAATTGCAAGATGCGCGTACTAAAGAAGAAATTTATAATAATTTAGATAAGATGCACGAATTATATAATGAAGGTTTCTTCCCAGGTAACTTCTACACAGGTGCTGATGGTACTGCTAAAAATGAGTGGAGAAAGAAATATATGCAAACTGGTCAAGTGTTCGCACTTTATGACTATGATACTACATCTACTGCATATAATAATGATGCAAACTCTTCATACAAATCTTTATTAATTCCAATGATTAGCCCAATTGCAAAATGGGATGATCAAGACGATAGCACTCCTGAATACTTCCATTTCTCAGAAGATAACCGTGCTCTAAAATCAGGTGGTTGGGCAATTATGGCTGATACTGATGCATTAGAAGCTACTTGTAAGTTAGCTGATTATATGTGGACTGATAAGGGTGCCGATGTTCAAGATTATGGTCCTAATAATACTTCTTATCGTGCTGCAGTGACTCAATATGATGAACAAGGTAAGCGTCTAAAAGGTGAAGGAACAATGACACTTAAAGGTAAAGAAGTTGTTAAACTTTCTGATAAAGTATTTAACTACACAAATGGTAGTGATTCATTTAAAGCAAACTGGAATAACTTCTGCCGTAAATATATTGGTTCAACACAAGGTATTGGACATCAACGTTCTGATGGAATAGGATATCAAGCTACAATTTCAAAAGCATGTCAAGCTGGTACTGAAAAATTATTATCAGCTGTAGCTAGTGGTGTATATAGAATGTGTACTACTGCTAGTGTATCTAATAAGTTCTATGCTTCTGTTCCTACTTCATTCGCTCTATCAGCATCTGACCAAACTAATATTCAAAATAGTGTTGAATGTACAACAATGCAAAACTTCTGGTTAGATGATAGTTCAGCTAATGGTAAAGTTGTATATGCATATTGGATTTGCAATGGTAAAGACGATAAGAATGTAACATCTATTATTACAAGTTATGAATCACTTAAGAATAGCTTTAGTAAAGTTGATGCAATTTTCTTAAATGCATATAGAAGAGCTTATATTAGTCAAAACTAATTACTATTTTAAAATATAAAAGACTATTTTCGTAAGACTACGTGATAGTCTTTTTTTTATGTAATAATATGAATAGAAATCTCTCGTATTAGAGATTTATTATGATAAAATTGATAAATGAGTATAGTGCACTAAATTATCTAACAAATTGAATAATATTTTAAAAACTTAAGCAAATATAAAAAAATATTAATTTTATCATTAAAAATGAGTCGATTAATTAATTATGATATAAAAGTAAAAAGCGTTTACATCTTTTGTGAAAAAGTTTTCATAAATTTATTGACTAGCGCTTTCATTAGTGTTAAAATAAAGCCTGTAAGAAGCATCCAATCTTGCTAGGAGTATGCTAAAATATAGAAAGTTGTGATAAATTATGTGTAAGATTATTACTATAGGTGATTCAACTATGCAGTTTAATGATTTTACTAAATATCCACAAACTGGTTGGCCTCAAGCTCTTTTGAGATTTTTAAAGCCTGGTATTACGATTGCAAATTTTGCTAAAAATGGAAGAAGTACCAAAAGTTTTATTGAACAAGGCTTACTTGAAGTAGCGAGTGAACAAATGAAAAAAGGCGATGTTGTTTTAATAGAATTCGGTCATAATGATAAAAAAGACGATCCGTTAAGATATACAGAGCCTTTTACTAGTTATAAGGATAATTTGCGTAAAATGGTAGAAGTTGCACGAAATCATGAGTGTGATGTAATTTTACTAACATCAATTGCGGAGAGAAAATTTGTTGATGGACATATTGTAAATACACACGGTAGTTATCCACAAGCTATGAAAGATTTGGCTAGTGAATTAAATGTGCCATGTATCGATTTACATAATACAACAATGAATGTTTTAGAAAAAACTGGTGAACAAAAGTCAAAGATGTTTTTTATGAACTTTAATGATGACACATATGACGGAATGCCGTGTAAAGATGATGACACTCACCTTCGATACGATGGGGCATTTATGGTAGCACAATGTTTTTACAATGAAATTAAAAAGATTAATTTTCGAAAGGAATTGTTTTTAGAAAATGAAGTTTAAAACTTATCGTATAATGGATTTAACAGTTCTTTCAGTATTAACATTTGTCATTGAAATGGTTGCTACTTTTTGTGTCAATGGATTCTTTCATGGAATAAGGCCATTTCCAGTTATAGGTATGCTTATGACCTTGATATCAATTTCAAGGTGGGGCGTATTAGGTGTTATCATGATACCAATTAGTGTTTTAGCCAATTTCTTATGTGGAAGGTTTATTATTGTGGCATACAATTATCGTCCAACATACGACTTAATAAGTGTTGTTATTTCATTGCTTATTACTTCGTCTGTATTAATAGCCTTTGCGTGGTTTAAGAAATATGGAAGAAAAGAGACATTTAAAGATATATTTACAATGTTTTCATTAATTGGAACAACTATATTAATAAGTTTAGGTTTAAGTGTTCTTTTCTCTTCAATTAATTATTTTTATCAAAATGTTGACAATATAGCTAAAGATTTTGGAGCTAGAGTATTAGGAATGTTTTTATATAATTCTTGCAGCTATATTGTATTATTGATTTTTACACCACTTCTAGCAAAGCAGGATGTTTTGATTGATGTTAAAAAAAATCTAATTGATAAAAAGAGAGAAAGACAAAACGAAGACTTATATTATAGTAAAAAACAAGGTGACGAAAAAAAATAGAAAGGTGTGTGTAGCTATGGCATATACAGCTGCAAAAACGAGCGAAGAAATTTTAGATGAACTTGAGCGCACAAAGTGGAAACGTGTTGGAAAAGAGTTACTAAAAGATTGGCGCTTATATGTTTTATTATTACCATTATTAGTTTTCATGTTTATGTTTAAATATTTACCAATAAAAGGTGTATTACAAGCATTTAAATTTAATGATAATGGTGTAACAGTAATGTACGACTCTTGGTTTGGTTTAACATATATTAAACAGTTATTCCAAAATGCAGATTTCTGGAAAGCATTTAGAAATACTTTCGTAAATAGTATGTATGGTTTAGTATTTGGTTTCCCAATTCCTATTTTCTTAGCTTTATTATTTAGCGAAATTAAATCTAACGGATATCGTTCAATTGTACAAGTTTGTTCTTATTTACCTAAATTCTTATCAACAGTAGTTGTTACTTCAATTATTACTTTATGGTGTAGTGTTGAAGCTAAGGGAGAAGGATCAAATGGCTTGTTAACACAAATTTTCTTAGCTTTCGGTTGGATAAATGACGGAGATAATATCTTATTCGAATATAAGTACTTCCGCCCTATTTATCAAATTTCAGGTATTTGGGAAGCATCAGGGTATGGTTCAATTGTATACTTTGCAGCAGTTCTAGCTATTTCTCCAACTAACTATGAAGCAGCTAAGATTGACGGTGCTAATAAACTACAACAAATTCGTTATGTAACTTTACCTTCAATGGCTCCAACTTTAAGTATTATGTTGATTATGCGTATTGGACAAATTCTAAATATCGGATATGAAAAGGTTATGTTACTTTATACACCAGCAACATATGAAACTGCCGATGTTATTTCAACATTCGTATATAGACAACAAATAGGTGAAGGTGGCCAAAGTAATTATATGTTAGGTACAGCTGCCGACTTATTTAACTCATTAATTGCAATGTGTCTAGTATTAGGTGCTAATGCAATATCAAGACGTGTTTCTGACACATCATTATTCTAGGAGGACACAATGAAACGATTAGACAAATCTGAGATTATATTCAAAGTGTTTGCATATGTTTTCTTAACAATATTTGCATTAATGTGTGTTTATCCATTAATTTATTCACTTTCAGTTGCACTATCTGATAAAGCAGCTGGTGACATGAACTCTGTTATTTTATGGCCAATTAAAAATGGTCATATTGGATTAGATTTTAAAGCTTTAACAGCAGTATTAACTGACAAAATGTTCTGGCTTGCATACTGTAATACATTATTCTTAACGTTCTACGGAACTCTTGTTTCAATGATTATCGCCGTTACTGGTGCATATGCATTATCAAAGTCTCGTTTAATGTGGGGACGTGGATTTAACTTCTTGTTAACATTCACAATGTGGTTTAGTGCAGGTCTTATTGCAACATATCAAAACTTTACTGATTTAAATATTAAAAATAAATATGGTTTTATTTTCGGTTTAGGATTTAATGCATTTAATATCATCTTATTACGAAATGGATTTAAAGGTGTTCCTTCAGAAATCGAAGAAGCAGCAACGATTGATGGAGCCACTGAATTCCAACTTTTAACAAAAATTTATTTACCAATGTCAAAAGCAACAATGGCAACAGTAACTATGTTCTATGCTTTATCTAGATGGAACGGTTACTATTGGGCTGCAATTCTATTAGCGGATCCAACAGAAAGACCATTACAAGTATACATGCGCGATAAGCTTGAAACAAGCGATGACAGCGTCGATACTTTAAATTATTCAGAAACATCATGGCAATTTGCAATGATCGTATGTTCAATTATTCCTATCCTAATTTTATATCCTCAAATGCAAAAATATTTTGCTGCTGGTGTTAACTTAGGTGGAGTTAAAGAATAATTTATATAGATTAATTCTATATCTAATAAATGTCATTAAATAAATGACTCAATAATGGAGGCAATTATGAGAACAAAAAATAGTTTAAGAATACAAAAATTTGTATTTTATGGATTCTTAATTGCTGCTTTCCTAGTTGTTATTGCAAGTTTATGCTTTGTTGCTGATGGTTGGATTATTTTCAAAGCTGAAAGTGACAATACGTCTTCAGGTTTCTACTTTGAATTTAGAACAAACCTAAGACTTGCTTTACAAACAATGGTTGCGGCAGGTGAAGGAGATAAATTCTTAAGTTTATTTCCAGAATTAGCAAAATATATCACAGACTATAATTTTAATAGTAATGCTGTTTATTCTGCTATATTTAGTACTGCAAATGAAGCTAGTAGTTTCTATCGTTCATTCTGGTTTGAAATTCAAAACGCTAACGATGTAATGTTCTATACAGGATTAATTAGCTTAGCTCTAGTAGCTATATGTGGTATTACAGGCTCATTTACTAGAAAGAAATTCTATATTTCGAATTTAGTTTCTGGTTGTGTTACAGGTTTATTTGGAATTGTTATGTCAATTATTATGGTAGTAATGTCTATGAATATCTATAGTGATTTCCAAAAAATCACATTAGATGTTGACTACTATTTACAAGCTAATATTTTAGCTGGTGGTTCAAATATCACAGATGTTGTTAATGGCAATCAATGCTTTATTGGTGTTGCTGTTGGTATTATCTTCGGTATCTTATCAGCAGGATTTATTGCATATAATGTATTCCGTTTTGTAAAGACTAGACAATTTGTTAAGTCTGAAAAGTTAGCTAAGGAGGTAGTTATTAATGAATAAAAATGTAAATGTTCAAGATAATCAATTACAACTTGAAAAAATGCGCTATAATAATAACTCGTTAGCTTATTTATTAGGTATGTTAGCAATTTTATTCAGTGTACTAGCATGTTTCATTGGACTTAATTCACTTCAACCTTCAAGTGCTTTAACTGTGTTTATTGTACTTTTAAATATTGCAATATTACTTTTCGGTTTCCTATCTGCTGAAAAAGTAAAGACTTATACTAAGAAGTATACGTATTTTATGTATGCTTTAGGAGGAGCTTGTATTGCAAGAATCTTCATTTACCCATTAATGTTAATTGTTAATTATCAAAAGTTCTTATCAGTAGTTTTTTCAGGTGGAAATGAAAATGTTCCACAAAATTATGAACTTGCTAAAGCACAATATAGCGATATATTAGGAGTAACTATCATTGGTAATTTAGCAGAAGAAAATGGTGTTTATAAAATCGTAGATTCAGGTTACTTATGGTCTAATGGTACTTTCAGAGGAGTATTATTAATTGTATTATTAGGTTTAGCTGCAACATGTTTTATTGCTGCAGGTTTTATAAACTACAGAAAAGAAAAACAACTTTCATCATACTTACAAAGTATTGGTGCAAAGAGATAGGAGGAATTTTATGTCAATTGTAAGCTTAAAAAATGTAAATAAAATTTATCCTAATGGTGCTCAAGCTGTATTTGATTTTAATATTGATATTGAACCAGGTGAATTTATTGTAATGGCTGGTCCTTCTGGATGTGGTAAATCTACTACTTTAAGAATGATTGCTGGTCTTGAAGAAATCACTTCTGGTGATTTAATTATTAATGGAAAACGTTGTAATGACGTTGCCCCACGTGATCGTGATATTGCGATGGTATTCCAAAACTATGCACTATATGCGCATATGACTGTATATCATAACTTAGCTTTCTCATTATTAATTAGAAAGATTGATTCAGATGAAATTCATAGACGTGTTATGGCAGCTGCTGATATGTTAGGTCTTATTCCTTACTTAAATCGTAAGCCTAAACAATTATCAGGTGGACAACGTCAACGTGTAGCTGTAGGACGTGCTATTGTTCGTAACCCTGTTGTTTACTTACTAGATGAACCTCTTTCTAACCTTGATGCTAAATTACGTGCATCAATGCGTAAAGAATTATCACAATTACATCACCAACTAAATGCTACATTTATATACGTTACACATGACCAAATTGAAGCATTAACATTAGCTGATAGAATTGTAGTTATGAAAGACGGATATATTCAACAATGTTCTTCACCAAAAGAAATGTTTGACCGTCCTGTAAATGTGTTCGTTGCTGGTTTCATCGGAACTCCACCAATGAATTTCTATCATGGTGTAATTAAAGAAGATGGATATTTCCACCAAGATGATTCAACTACAAAAGTTAAACTTACAGATGAAATGTTTAAAGATATTTCAGGTAAGGGATATTTAAATAAACAAGTAATCATGGCCTCTCGTCCTGACTATGTATATATGGATGAAGAATCATTCCAAGCTAATCCAGATGCTGTTTTTGAATTAGTAGTAGACTATGAAGAACATTTAGGTGCATATAATCTTGTTTATGGTACAATTGGAAATGAACGTTGTATTGCAAAAGTTTATGGACGCGATGAAGCTCGTGGAGATAAAATTAAGTGCTGTTTTGATATGTCAAAGGTACACTTCTTTGATGTTGACACAGAAAATCGTATCAATGATTAATTAGGAGGAAATTTAACAATGAAAAATAATAATATAGAAAAAAGTACTCCTAAAACTGCGGAAATGAAAAATAATGCAGTGGAGTCAAAACAATCTAATTCATTTGTAAATGGATTGAAGAAAGCTGGAAAATCACTTTGGACATATATCAAACAACTTGGTTATGATATTAAGCGTAGTGTTTCAGAAAATCCAAATACAATTTTTGGAATTCTATTAATGATTCCTGCGATTCTAATTGGATTCATGTTATCAACACATATCAGTGCTTCACAAAACCTTCCAGTTGAAGCAAAATTTAATGGTTTATACATGTTTATTTTGGAGATGGCTGGTTGCTTAAACGTAGTTTGGGGATTTGCAATTATGAAAAAAAGAAATTTAAAATCTAGTATTTACGCTACTGTTACAACACTTATTATTACAGTATGTGGTATTCTATGGATTTCTGATTTCTTAAAGTATTCTATTAACGGTGAAGCAGTTATAAATGCAAGTTCTACTTGTCTACAATCTGTAATTTGTGTTGCGATTTCACTTGTATGTGCCATTGCTGGTACAATAGCATCATTCTTCTTTATAAATAAAAACTACAAGAAGGATACTTTATAAAAATGAAAAAAGAAGAATTTAACAAAAAGGATAAAATTAATCCTTATCAAAGTGATAAATTTGCTAAAATTCCATCATGGTTAAAAATTCTTCTGCTAAAATATTGGGCAGCAGCTGCTGCCTTTTTCTTTTTTGCGATTGGAAATCCTTTAGTTAATCCAGATTCTAAAGATGCTTTTGGCTGGTATTTTATTTGGATTGGTTTAGGTTTAGGTTTATTTTTAGAATATATCGTAAAAAGTATTGTTCGTTTGATGCGAAATAGCAGAGATGATACATATCGTTATAATTTAGTCAATAAGAAAGGGATATTATCTTTATTATTGAATTTAATTTACGGTTTTGCAATTGCATATGTGATGGTATATATTCTTGTTTTCCTAGCTTCACATGGTCTTGTAATTAATATTCTTGGTCTAGATGAAGTTTCTGCAATTGAACCTTTTACTGGAGGATTAGTTTTCATTATCCTAGATGCGATTGTTGTAGCAATTAAAAACTTATGTGTTTATTTATGGAAACGTCATGTTTACAAGAAGAATGACAAAAAGACACAAGCAATTATAAATGAATTAAAAAAAGAAGAAAGTGAGAAGTAGTAGATGGAATACAATATTTTATTTGAAGGTTCTCGTAGTGTGACAATTGAATTAGTGAATAGTTCTTGTTACTATACAGAAGAACAATATGATGTTTTTGTAAATAATGATCTTGTACTAGAAAAACAAAATTTAAATGTAATTTCTTTATATAATTTACTTCCAGATATGGAATATAATATTGAAATTAGATTTAAAAATGAGACTGTAAATGTTTCATATCATACATTAAAAGAATATGTTACTCTAAATGTTTTAAAATTTGGTGCTAAAGGTGATGGAATTACAGATGATACTCCATTTATTCAAGCAGCTATCAATGCATGTCCTAAAAATGGACGTGTTTATATTCCTGAGGGAACATATTCAGTTTGTCCGCTATTTTTAAAATCTAATATTACAATTGAATTAGCTAAAAATGCTCATTTATTAGGTAATACTGATCGTAAAAACTATCCTGTTTTACCAGGTATGACTTTATTAACAGATGAATCAGATGATTTCAATCTTGGTTCGTGGGAAGGTAATCCATTAGATACTTTTGCAAGTATTATTACAGGTATAGAAGTAGAAAATGTTAATATTGTTGGACAAGGTATTATTGATGGTAACGCTCAAAATTCAGACTGGTGGGTTAACCCACGTCAAAAACGTATTGCATGGCGTCCAAGAGGTGTTTTCTTAGTTAGATGTAAGAATATATCATTCCAAGGTGTAACTGTAACTAATACCCCATCTTGGAATTTACACCCATATTTTTCAGAAGACATTCATTTTATAGATATGAAGTTGATTTCTCCAAAAGATTCACCTAATACTGACGGATGCGATCCAGAAAGTTGCAAAAATGTTGATATCATTGGCGTTCATTTCTCAGTAGGAGATGACTGTATTGCAATTAAATCTGGTAAAATTTATATGGGACGTAAGTATAAACAACCATCTGAAAACTTCAATATTCGTAATTGCTCAATGAATTTTGGTCACGGAGCAGTTGTATTAGGTTCAGAAATGGCTGGTGGTATTAAAGATATTAATGTTTCAAATTGTATTTTTAATGAAACTGACCGTGGATTAAGAATTAAAACAAGACGTGGTCGTGGTAAAGATGCAATTATTGATGGAATTACTTTTGAAAATATTCGTATGAATAATGTCTTAACACCGCTTGTAATTAATATGTTTTATTTCTGTGATCCAGATGGTAAGACTGAATATGTCTGGAGCAAAGAAAAATTACCAGTTGATGATAGAACACCATATCTTGGTGAATTCAATTTTAAAAATATTACATGTACTAATGTAAATGTTGCAGCAGGAGCATTCTATGGTTTACCTGAACAACCTATAAAAAAGATTACATTAGAAAATATTGATTTTAAATACAATCCAAATCCTCAAGCAGGTGTTCCTGCAATGATGACAGGATTAGACCCAATGAAAAATTGTGGTTTAATTTTCTATAATGTTGGTGAAGTAAATATTAAAAATGTAACTCTAGATAATAATCTAGAAAATGAAATTGAATCTACTAATGTAGGATGTATAAATCGTGAATAAGTAAAGGGCTTTCATAAGCCCTTTATATTTTTATGCAAGAAAATGACGATTTATTGAATTTTATGAATCTTAGAAAATATTGTCTTTTATTAAAAAGTGAAGTATAATAAAAGAAATATATAAGAAAATTATTTAGAGGTGATAACATGAAAATTTCAATTGGTTCTGATCATGGTGGATTAGAATTAAAACGAATTGTATCTGAATTCTTAAATTCTAAAGGACATGAAGTAATAGATTACGGTACATATACAGCAGACAGCTGTGATTATCCAGTATTTGCTAAAAAAGCATGTGAAGCTTTAGTCAATAATGAAGTAGAACGCGCAATTGTTATTTGTTCTACAGGAATTGGGGTTTCAATTGTTGCAAATAAAGTTAAAGGGGTTAGATGTGCATTAGTGACTGACGTTACAACTGCTCGCCTAACAAGAGAACATAATGATACAAATTGCCTTGCTCTTGGTCAAAAAAATGTTAGTTATGATCGAGCAAAAGAAATTGTTGAAATTTGGTTAGAAACACCATTTTCTAATGGTGACCGCCATAAAAGAAGAATTAATATGATAGAAGGTGACTGTAATGAATAATATTCACGTTTTAAACCATCCTTTAATTGAACACAAGTTAACTAATATTCGTAATAAGGACACTAAAACTAAGGACTTTTATGAAAATGTGCAAGAAATTGCTAGTTTAATGGCATTTGAAATTTCCCGTGACTTTCCACTTCGTGATGTTGAAATTGAAACTCCGATATGTAAAACTGTTGCTCATGAATTAGCAAGTGATGTTGTAATTGTTCCAATTCTTCGTGCTGGGTTAGGAATGGTTGATGGAATTCGTCAAATAATACCTTCAGCTAAAGTTGGATTTATCGGACTATATCGTGATGAGGAAACATTAGAACCACATGAATATTATGCTAAATTCCCTGAAAATATTGCTACATCAATTGTATTATTAGTAGATCCAATGTTAGCAACTGGTGGAAGTGCGATTGCAGCTGTGGATATGTTAAAGAAACGTGGAGTTAGTGATATCCGTTATGTAGGTTTGGTTTCATCACCTGAAGGAATTGATGCATTACATCAAGCACATCCAGATGTTGAAATATATACAGCTGCTAAAGATGAAAAATTAAATGAACACGGATATATTGTTCCTGGACTTGGTGATTGTGGCGATCGTTTATTTGGTACTAAATAATGAAATTTAATTCAGAGTCACTAAAATTATACGCAATTGTTACTCAAGGTTTTTTAAGTACGATTGTTTTAGTAGGAATAGGTTTTTTTATCGGCTATAAAATAGATAAAGATTCTCCGTGGCCTATTATTTTAGCTGTTATTGGTGGCCTTTCTGGAATTGTATCTTTAATAACAGTGTTATTGAAATCAAAGATTGGCGGTGATGAAAAGAATGGATGAAAATCATAAGATTGCGGCCATTGTTGCACCGATATGCTGGCTTTTAGGGTCAATTGGTGGTCTTATTTTATTTTTTACGCTGAATAAAGATATTCGTTCGGCATGGACATTTAGTTATGTTTTAGGACTTTTAGTTGGTTTATTGACAATGGGAATTTCTGTTAAAGGAGCAACAAAGGTTTCAAAAATGGCAGAAGATGAAGATGAAGCCGGAAGTCCTATTAAGATTAACATGCTTTATTTTCTATTTCGTATTTTACTATTAGCTGCTATCTTTACAATGGTAATAGTAAATCAGTTTGTTACAAATGTGGAAAATCCAGATTTTAACGTTTGGGCAACATTAATAGGATATATCTTAACAAAGATAGTTTTATTAGCAGTTATGCTTATCTTGAAAGGTAAGGTGAAAGACAATGAGTAGCTTATTTTTAAGTGCTCAAAGTTTTTGGGAAATGGTCTTCCCAAAAGATGCTGATGGTAACTTTCATTTCTTAGGTCAAGTTTCTTCGATGATAATCATTACATTAATTTTATCAATTATTATCATCATAATTGGTTTAAAAATTAGAAAATTAGACCCTCTTGGAAAAACACCGAAATGGTTAGTGCCAATCATTGGCTTAGTTTCGATGATTAATAATTTTACGAAACAAAACATTGGTAAAAGATGGAAATCTTATGCGGGTTATTTTTTAGCCTTAGCTGTTTTTTTATGTATAATGAATATATCGACAATATTCATGTTAACAACACCAACTTCATATATAGTTATTAACTTTGCTTTAGCTATTATTACATTTTTCATAATCCAAATAACGGGGATTCGTTCGCAAGGATTAAAAGGCTATTTAAAAAGTTTCATTGGTCCAGTACCTGCTTTAAGTTTTTTGATGATTCCAATGAATATTATTAGTGAATTTGCTCTTCCTATTTCGATGACACTTCGTTTGATGGGAAATATTTTATCTGGAGCTGTTTTATCTAAATTGATTATTGGTGTGGCTGGTTGGGCAGTAATCCCTGCCATGCCATTTATAAATGCTTACTTTGATGTTATGTCAGGTATAATTCAAACATTCGTTTTCGTAATGTTAACGATAATATTTACATCAATGAAAATTGATGATAGTGAAAAAATTTATTAATTTAAAGGAGCTTAATTATGACAATCTTAACACAATTTTTAACTCAATTTTTAAATATTTTAACATTTTTAGTACATGAATCAGGATTACAATATGTTGGAGCAGGTATTGCTGTATTTACTGGTTTTGGTTCAGGTATTGGTGAGGGTATGGTAGCTGCTAAAGCTGTAGAAGCTATTGGTCGTCAACCAGAAGTATCAGGTAAGATTACAGTTACAATGATTATCGGTCAAGCAGTAGCTGAAACAACTGGTCTATATGGTTTAGTTATTGCAATTATGTGCATGAGTAAGTAAAAACAGAGGAGAAAGCGTATGAACTTTTTATCATTAAACGATGTTTTAGAAGAAATTTCTGAATTCGTTAATAAGTGTTTAGGACCTCTTGGTAATGATGGTACTAATACACAGGCAATGATAGGTTACGTTCGCGATTTTATTATTCAATTAATCTCAACTTTAATTATATTCTTACTAATTCGTTTTTTCATTTGGAAACCAATCACAAATATGCTTGAAAATCGTCAAGCTGCTGTTGATAAAGAACTTCAGGAGGCTAAGAGTGCTAATGAAAATGCCAAGGCTCTTGAAGCTGATTTGCAAATGAAATTAGCTGATGCTCAAAATGAAGTTAGAACTTTAATTGAGAGCGCTGAAATGGATGCAAACGCTCGTCGTGAAGAAATAATTTTTGAAGCCAAAGAAGAAGCTAAAAGACGTATCGAAGATGCTAAACTTGAGATTCAACAAGAAGCTAAAAATAAACAAAACGAAATTCAAGCAATGATAGTAAATACTGCATTTGAAGCGGCCTCAAAAATTCTTGAAAAAGAAGTTGATCGCAATAAATATTTAAAGCTTGTTAATGAAATAATTGAGGGGGCGACAGTCGATGGTCGCTAATGAATATGCACGCGCATTGTTTGAATTAGCTCGCGATAGTAGAAAGATTGAAATCGTGAATGAGCAGTTTGAAAGTTTCATTAAAGCTCTTGATGAAAATCGTGATTATTTAAAAGTTTTAACCTATCCACATATTGATTTAAAACAAAAGAAAAATAGTTTAAAATCCGTTTTAAATAGCTTTGATTTAGATTTTGTAAATTTTTTACAAGTAGTTTTAGACCATAATCGTTTTAAAATTATTGATGAAATATATGAGTCATATCAAAACTATGTATTAGACTACTATCATATTGTGCAAGTTGTGGTTTATACGCCAAGTGCGTTAAATGATAAGCAACGTGCAAGTTTAAAAGAATCACTTACTTCATATTTTAAAGGATATGAAGTAAGTTTAACAATAAAAATTGATGAGAGCTTAATTGGTGGAATTAAAGTTTTAGCAAATGGAAAAGTTTTAGATATAACCATTTTGAACAAGCTATACCGATTAAGAGCTACTATCTAAGAAAGGAAGAGCTTTATGAGCAATATTAATTTATCTGAGATATCAAATTTAATAAAAAAGCAAATTCAGGCTTATAAAGATGATATAAAAACAGAGACAATTGGTACTGTAGTTGAAGTTGGCGATGGTATTGCATTGGTGCATGGTTTGGATAAGGCAATGCAATCTGAATTGGTAATTTTTCCTAACAATGTTTATGGAATGGTTCAAAATCTAGAACAAGACTGTGTAGGTGCTATTTTATTAGGTGATTCATCACTTGTAAAAGAAGGCGATATTGTTAAATGTACTGGAAAGATTTTAAATGTTCCTGTTGGAGAAGAGTTTATAGGCCGTGTTGTTAACCCATTAGGTGAACCTATTGATGGTGCAGGTGCAATTCAAGCTAAGCATTATAGACCAATTGAACAAAAAGCAACTGGCGTAATGGATCGCTCTAGTGTTAATACACCATTACAAACAGGAATTAAAGTTCTTGATGCTTTAGTTCCCATTGGACGTGGTCAACGTGAACTTATTATCGGAGACCGTCAAACTGGTAAAACAAGCATTGCTGTAGATGCAATAATTAATCAAAAAGGTAAAGATGTAATTTGTATTTATGTTGCCATTGGACAAAAGGAATCTACTGTTACAAGTGTATACGAAACATTAAAACAACATGATGCTATGAAGTATTCTATTATTGTTAGTGCCTCTGCTTCAAATCCAGGATCTTTACTTTATTTAGCTCCTTATTCTGGCGTGACAATGGCGGAATACTTTATGTTTCAAGGCAAAGACGTTTTAATTGTCTATGATGATTTATCTAAACATGCTGTAGCTTATCGTGAAATGTCTTTACTTTTACACCGTCCACCAGGAAGAGAAGCTTATCCAGGTGATGTTTTCTATCTTCACTCACGCTTGCTTGAAAGAGCTGCGAAATTAGCTCCGCACTTAGGTGGTGGGTCAATTACTGCCTTACCTATTATCGAAACGCAAGCAGGTGATATTTCAGCATATATTCCAACTAATGTTATTTCTATAACTGATGGACAGATCTTCTTACAATCTGACTATTTCTATAAAGGAATACGTCCAGCGATTAATGCGGGGCTTTCTGTGTCTCGAGTTGGTGGTGCTGCTCAAACTAAGGCGATAAAATCGGTATCTGGAACACTTCGTTTAGATTTAGCCTCATTCCGTGAACTTGAATCATTTGCTCAATTTGGTTCTGATTTAGATGCTTCAACTAAAGCTCGTCTTGAACGTGGCCAAAGAACAGTTGAGGTGTTAAAACAAGGACTTCATCAAACTATTTCTTTTGAAAAAGAAGCCTTAATCATTTACTGTTTAACAAGAGGACATCTAGATTCAATCGAAATCAATGATATTTTACGTTTTGAAGCTGAATTATTTAAAGAAATGGATCGTAGTGAAGAAGGTAAGGAAATCACAAACTTTATTTCTTTAAACAAAACTTTACCAGAAGATACCAAGTTAGAACATTTCATCCATAACTGTAAAAAGAAATTCATCTAAGGAGGTGTATTATGGCAAATTCCTTACGTGAAGTAAAAATACGCATTGATTCCACTAAATCAACAGCTCAAACTACGAAAGCCATGTATATGGTAAGTCAATCAAAGGTACGAAAAGCTGAAAGGACCTTTAAAGATTATCAATCTTTTATGAATAGTATTTCTTCAATTGTGACAAGTGTTGTCAAGAAAGCCGGAAAAGAGTACTCTCATCCGCTTTTAACGAAACGAGAAATAAAGAGAACATGTTATTTACTTGTTAGTTCTGATAGAGGCTTAGCAGGAGCTTATAATGCAAATATTTTTAAAGAATTTGAAGAACAAATCAAGAAACATAATTCGAAGAATGATTTTTTTGTTTCAGCAATCGGAAAAAAAGGATTTAACTACATTCAAAAAAAAGGTTATCCAACATTAGAAAATGAAGTTACGTATGTAAGAGATGATGTTATGTTTGAAGATGTCGTACCGTTAACTAAATTGATTGTTGAAAAATATTTAAGAGAAGAAATTGATAGTCTTGTCATTATTTATAATCACTATATAAACACATTAACACAAGAAGTTGTCGTTAAGTCATTATTGCCGATTCTAAATTTAGATGGTGAATTGAAACCAATTGATTATGAATATGAATCAGGAATTGAACGAACAATTGAAATGATGTTGCCAATGTATTTAGAGAATATGGTATATGGAATCATTCTAGATGCGAAGACATCAGAACATAGCGCTCGAATGAATTCAATGCGAAATGCTTCTGATAATGCCGATGAAGTCATCGGTAAACTACAATTATTATATAATCGAGCTCGTCAAAGTGCGATTACTACTGAGTTAATCGATATTATCGGCGGAGCTAATGCTATAGGAGGTCAAGAATAATGGGAAAAATCCTTGAAGTAAAAGGACCTGTCGTTGATGTCATTTTTGATGATGGTGTCTTGCCAAGAATTAATGATGCCCTTACTGTCAAAGTTAATGCCGAAGATAATAATGGCGTAAAGATAGATCTAACCCTAGAAGTTGCCTTACACGTTGGGAATAAAGTAGTTCGCACTATTGCGATGGACTCAACTGATGGTCTTGTTAGAGGAATGGAAGTTGAAAATACTTTTAGTCCAATCTTAGTTCCTGTTGGCAATGAAACTTTAGGTCGTGTTTTTAATGTTTTAGGCAATGCCATTGATGGACAAGAAATGCAAGCTAGTAAAAAAATGCCAATCCATCGTGAAGCACCTGGACTTTCTGATTTATCTACTAAAGTTGAGATTTTAGAAACCGGAATTAAAGTTATCGATTTATTAGCACCATATATAAAAGGTGGAAAAATTGGTTTATTTGGTGGAGCTGGAGTAGGTAAAACAGTTCTTATTCAAGAGTTGATTCATAACGTAGCTCAAGAACATGGAGGTATTTCAGTTTTCACTGGTGTAGGCGAAAGAACCCGTGAAGGTAATGATTTGTACCATGAAATGAAGGAATCTGGAGTTATTGCTAAAACAGCTATGTGTTTTGGTCAAATGAATGAACCACCAGGAGCACGTATGCGTGTTGCATTAACGGGGTTAACAATGGCAGAGTATTTCCGTGATCAAGAACACCAAGATGTACTTCTTTTCATTGATAATATTTATCGTTTTACCCAAGCTGGTTCTGAAGTGTCTGCTTTGCTTGGACGTATGCCTTCAGCAGTTGGATATCAACCAACTTTAGCAACAGAAATGGGTAAACTTCAAGAACGAATCACTTCTACCAAAGATGGTTCAATCACTTCAATTCAAGCAGTTTATGTTCCTGCCGATGACTACACTGACCCAGCTCCGGCAACGACTTTCGCACATCTTGACGCAACTACAAATTTATCACGTAAATTAACTGAAGAAGGTATTTATCCAGCTGTTGATCCACTAGCATCAACATCTCGTGCCTTATCACCTGAAATTGTTGGAAAAGAACATTATGAAGTAGCTCGTCGTGTTCAACAGTTAATTCAAAGATATAATGAATTATTAGACATCATTGCTATTTTAGGTATGGATGAATTATCAGATGAAGATAAATTAGTTGTAAAGCGTGCAAGACGCGTAAAATTATTTTTATCACAAAACATGTTCATTGGTGGACAATTCACAGGAGTTCCTGGTGCTTTTGTGCCGATTAAGGAAACAATTCGTGGATTTAAGGAAATTCTTGATGGTAACTGTGACGATATGCCAGAAGAGGCATTCCGCTTAGTTGGTACCATTAATGATGCTCGCGAAAAAGCGAAGAAGTTAGAACAATAATGAAAATAATTGTCTCAACCCACCAAGGAAAAATGTATGATGAAGAAGTGGATTACGTTGTAGTCAAAAATCAAGATGGTGAATTTGCCATTATGAAAAATCATATCCCGGTTATAGCTATTATTACAAATGGATATTTAAAAATGGTATTAAATAATCAAGAATTATTTGTAGCTATCCAAAATGGTATGCTTGAATATTCAAATGGTAAAGTCCAAGTCATTGCTCAAGCTGCTCACATTGGTCGTGATAAAGAAGGGGCAATAAAAAATCTAAAGGAAATTTTAGAAGAACGTCTGAACTCGAATCGTCAAGCCAATGTTGACTATGTTCAAAAAGAAAAAGAGATTTTGGATAACCTTAGACAAACAAAGGCTGGAAACTTATAGGAAGACTTAGTCTTCCTTCTTTTTTTAGGAGGTATTATGTTTTTATTACCAGTTATCGTTATTAATTTATCATACTTATTAGTTTGGTTATTTTTAGCTTTTATCTATTTCAAATTATTACAATTAGTTAAGATAGAAAGATTATTTCCTCAAGGGAAAATCGGAGAAATAAGAGTTACTTATTTCTTACTTACTATTACTTTATCTTTTTTAACAACAGAAGCTTTATATAAATTATTCTCAATCTTTAATTTTATCTAATGCATATTCACCCAATTTTAGTTAATACTAAATATGAGGTGATATAAATGAAAGATAAAATTAAAAACTTTTTTGTAGAAAAGAAAGAACTTATGGTTTTTATGGGGATTTTAGGTCTAGTTTTTATAGCAGTTATCACAATTGCTAGTCTAGCATTAAATTCTGATTCAGATCCAGTTATCGACATCCCTACAGATCCTAGTATAACGGATGTTATTCCATCAGAAGATGATAATAAAACACCAGTTTCTACTTTTAGTCTACCAGTTGGTGATGAAGCACTTCAACTTCGTTGTTATTATGAAGCAACTAAGAATGAAGATGATTTAATTACAGCTTCAATTAAATATGGTTCTACTTTTGTTGAGTCCAAAGGTGTAACATATATAAATAAAGATAATTCTTTAATTGAAGTTTATGCTATCTATGATGGAAAAGTTTTGAGCGTTACTGATGATGAAGTTCATGGTACTGTTGTAGTAATTGAACATAATAATCAAATTACAAGTTACTACTCATCATTAAGTGAAGTTAATGTAAAAGCAAATGATACCATTTCGAAAGGTGATTTATTAGGACTTGGCGGAATGAATAAATATGATGAAGAAGCGAACAACCACGTTTCGCTTGAAATCAAAGTTGGAAATTACTATGTTGATCCAGAACAAGTGTTTACAAAAGATATAACAGATGTATTAGAATTAATTACGGAAGGGAAATAGCCATTGGCTTCCCTTTTTTTGAATTATTTATCAAAAACTACATAAGATATATTAGGGGTGTATCTTATGACAACAAAAGTACGTGAACGAGTGATATTAATGGCAGAAAATATTTTAAATAATCATTCAACGGTCAGAGAAGTAGCCAAAAATATTGGTTATTCTAAATCAACAGTTCATAAAGATTTAAGAGAAAAACTACCTTTAATTGATTACGATTTATATTTAAAAGTAGAGAAATTATTAGATTATAACAAAAAAATTCGCCATATTAGAGGTGGCGAATCAACTAAACTTCATTATTCCTTGTTAAAATTTCCATTTGATAAATACCGTATCGACTAATATTGGCTTTACCACCGGAAATATTTTGAACTTTAGTAATAAAGTTATCAGTTTCATTTGGATTTATACCAAGAAAAATTGTAACATTGTCAGTGTATATAGTGTTGATTATGCTTAAATCTTTTAGCATCGGTTCAATCATGCTATAAATTGAATAACTTACTTCGACTGAAATTTTTTCAAAATCACAATATTCATAAATTTCCGCTATTTTTAAAGCCTCAGAAACAGAATTGGAATAAGCTCTAACTAAACCACCAGCTCCTAGTAAGATTCCACCAAAGTATCTTGTGGTAATAGCTAAAATATTAGTAAGATTTTGTTTTTTTAAAACATCAAGCATAGGGAACCCAGCTGTTTTAGCAGGTTCTCCATCATCAGAAGCCTTTTGAATATTTTGATTCTCTCCGATAATATAGGCATAGCAATTATGCGTTGCGTCATAATGCTTTTTTCTAATTTGACTCAAATAGTTATTTGCCTCATCAGCTGTATTTACCCGAAAAAGATATGTGATGAAGACAGATTTATTTATAATTATTTCATTAGTAAAATTTTTTTGAATAGTTTTCATAATAATCACCTTATGATATGAGTTGAATTTTATTAGGTTGATATTGAATAGACCAATTTAACAATAAAACGCTCTTATGATTATTTTTTAATTTAATTATAAGATTGCTCGTTAATATTATACCTTAATTACTTTCTTTTTCAATCTTAGAAACGATTGATAATATAGACTAAGTTTATTAGATAGTTTTAATTTTTCAAATTATTCTTTATAAAGACAAGAATAATCAAAAGTAAAATGTCATTTTAGTGTATAATATTTTGAATTCAAAAGAATTGTTGAAAATTAAAATTAATAATGATATAATTTTTCATAGGGTGATTATTATATGTCAAAACGTTTAGTTTGCACAACCTCTACAAGCTGTCTAGATTATACAAAACATGATGAAGATATTCGTACAATTAGAATTAAAATAGATTTAGATGGTGTTTTATTAGCAGACGGAACAGAGATTAAAGCAGATGAATTTTATCGTAGAATAAGTGAAGATAAACATTTAGTTCCCAAAACTAGTCAACCATCAATTGGTGAATTATTAGAGTTTTTTGAAAATTTAAGCGAAGAAGGTTATGATGAGGTTATCGTTACTACTATTTCTTCAAAATTATCAGGTACATATAATGGTATCTGCCAATGTAAGGCAATGCTAGAAGAGAAGATTAGAATCATTCCCTTTGATACTAAAACTGTTTGTTTTAATGAAGGATGTTTTGCTTTAGAAGCCGCAAAAATGATACGTGAAAATAAAACAACCGAAGAGATTATTTCTAAACTTGAACATATGCGTGCAAATAATAAAATAATGTTTGCGGTTGATAATCTTGAATACCTAGTAAAGAATGGTCGTCTTTCAGGAGCTGCAGGTTTTCTAGGCAAAGCTTTTAAAATTAAACCGCTTTTAGAATTATTTGATGATGGAACAATTCAAGCAGTTGAAAAAATTCGTTCAACAAAGAAGGCGTTAGAAGGTGTATGTGATCGTTTCTTAGATTATACAAAAGGTCATGATTATTATGCACACATTGTATACACAGGTACTGGATTACGCGATTTTTTTGTTGAAACAATTAAAGAAAAATTAGGTTTAGAAAATTTACATGAATTTCCATGTTCTCCGGTTGTTGGATGTCATGTTGGTGGCGAGGCAATTGGTATTGGTATTTTCTTAAAAGATTAATGCTTGTCTAGACAAGCATTTTTCTTTTTTAGGTGGTGATAATTTGAAGTTATTAGATGCTGGAAAAAAAATTTTGAAAAAATTGAATGATGCGGGTTTTGAAGCTTATTTTGTTGGAGGTTTTGTTCGTGATTTGATATTGAATTTAAAACCAAATGATATTGATATCACTACAAATGCAATGCCAGAAGATGTTATCAATATCTTTGAAAAAACTAATGCTCACTCTAAAAAGTACAAAGCAATAACTGTTTATATTGATAATTATTCTTTTGAAGTGACAACTTATCGAAAAGATATTAGTTATGCTAATCATCGGCATCCAATCACTTGTTTTGTTAAGACACTAGATGAAGATTTAGAGCGTAGAGATTTTACCATCAATGCACTAGCTATGGATATAGATGGAAATATAATTGATAAATATAATGGTAGATTAGATTTAAAGAATAAACTTATCAGATGTATAGGAAATCCAACTAAGCGGTTTGAAGAAGATGCTTTACGACTATTGCGCGCTTGTTATTTTGCTTCAAAGCTTGGGTTTGAAATCGATGAAATGACTACTAAGGCAATGGTGGAAAAATCATCACTGATTAAAGTGTTATCTAGTGAAAGAATTTTAAGTGAATTAAATAAAATATTAAAAACAACATATCCTAAGATAGGATTAAGATACTTATATACTCTTAACTTAAGTCAAAATCTTGGTTCTTTAAATAAAGGAATCAGCTATTTGGTAAACAATAATATAGAGATAAAATCATTTCAAGTTTTTATTGGTTTAGCATATTATTTTGATTCAAACCTATTTAATGAATATAATATTAGAAATGATCTAAAAAAAATAGTTATAAGTGCGGTTAAATTAATTGCGAATGATAGGATTTGTGATAAACTATCAATGTATGAAAATGGCCTAGATGTAGTTCTTTTAGCAAATGAAATAGCTAAAACAGTACATAATGTTGTTCATGATAAAAATACACTAATTAAAATATATAACGATTTAACAATTCATTCTATAAATGATATTAAAATAGAAGTAGTTGATTTAAAAAAAATATTAAATAAAGAAGCTGGTAATTGGATAACTCCTTTATTAAAAAAAATTGCTATTGCTATTTTAAATGGCACTTTAAAGAATGAAAAAGAATCTATCATCCAGTTTGTAAAAAAGGAGGAAGATGAATGGAACAAGTAATTGAACAAGTATTATATGGTAAGATTAAAGGTATAAATTCTTCAGATAATATGTTTAATTTATTAGTAGAATTACCTGACTTTTCAACAATAAATATTAAAACAAAATTACCTGGTCAAATGTTTGCAACAGGAAGAATATATAAATTCAAAGTAGCCTCTTATCCAAATACTGAACGTAATATTCGTTTTTTATTAGAACATTGTCTTGTTTGTGAATTAGAATCTAGTGATGAAGTTGATATGGCCTATCGTTTATTTGAAAACAAATGTCCATATACTAAAAAAGAGTTAGAAGAAAGAATTGTTGAATTTTTAAATAAAATTGAAAACAAAATTATTTATAATATAACTGCATCAGTTCTTAAAGAACATGAAAATTTCTTTTATGTTTATCCCGCAGCACAAAGATTTCATCACAATTATGTCGGTGGTTTAGCGTCTCATACTTTAGGTATGCTTGAATTGGCAAAAAGCTTAGGTAGTCAATTTACATATTTAGATATGGATTATTTATATGCAGGTGTCATTTTACATGATATTGCTAAAGTTGTAGAGTTTTCAGGAATTGAAAATACGGAATATACGCTAGAAGGCCAACTGTTAGGGCATTTAGTTATTGGTAGCGAATGGATTAAAGCAAAGGCTAAAGAATTAGGCTATGATAATAAAGAGGAAGTTTTATTACTGATGCACATGGTTGCTTCCCATCATGGTCAACAAGCTTTTGGTGCATGTAAACGTCCCCAAACACCAGAAGCAATCATGCTATGGTATATTGATACAATTGATTCTAAGTTTAGAGTTTTAGGCGAAGAACTTGCGCGTACTGAACCAGGAAAATTTACAGATAGCATTGGTGTTTTAGAAAAAACAAGAGTATATAAAAAAAGATAAACCTTCATATTCGAAGGTTTATTTTTTTAAACAAAACTAGCACCGATTATTACTAATAATATGAAAAGAACTAAGATTAGAGCGAATCCATATTCGCTACCATTTTGACAATTGTTTTTAGCCAAATTAAAACCTCCTTTAGGTCTCAATTTAGTTTACGTTTTTTAGCAAAAAATGTTTGTATTTTTGCCTATATTTAATTTAATTAACTACATTTTGATATTTATATATTGTATTGCAATTTGACATTAAAAATGTTATTATTGTAAGTGCTATGGTTATAGCCAAATTCGTTATAAGGAGACTTGAAGATGAATAATAAGCTAAAAAGAAGAGGATTTTTTAAGCCGATTGCACTATGTTCGCTAGCTGTTTTAACAATGGTATCGCTAACATCATGTGGTGAAGGCGCTGATTTATATAGTGGAATTAATAAAGATGCAGAGTATGTTCGTCTAGGAAACAATTCTGTTACAAATCAAGAGATTTATGATAACTTCAGATGGAATTCTTCAAGCGTTATCCAAGAGAAGTTAAATGAAGCAATGATTCAAAAGTATCTAGAAGAAGTTAAATCAACAATTGAAGATAAAAATTCAAGTAATCGTGACACTTATATTAAAGGAGTACAAGATTATCTTATTTGTGATGTTTTTGCAGTTGATAATGTTGACTCAGCTGACGAACTGAATAACCCATATCTTGAACAAACAAAGAAATTGCAATATTTAGATAAATTATATCAACAATATAATATAGTGTTAGATGCTGATGAAGCTACGGCACTAAAAAAATTAGAAGCTCTTTTAGCACGTGATGCAATCAATCACGAATCAGCTTTAGAGTATGATAAGTTAGATGAAATTCAAAAAGAAGTTTTTTCAAAATACTATGATGAATATGCAGAAAAATTATTCGCAAGAGATTATTTAGCAAAAGAAATCAAGACTCACAATGAAGAAAAAGATGAAGATGAAGACGAATATTATTCAGATTCAGAAATTAAAACTTTCTGGAATGAAAATTATAAATATAAATATGATTTAAATGCTGTTTTGATTCGTTTTACTAGTCAAGATGAAGTTAATGCAGTTTTAAAAACTTTTGGTCTTAAGACTTATCGTTCACGTCTATACTTCATTCCACAATTAAATGATCAAACTGCTCAAGAATATAGTAAATACTACGATGATTTTGACTTCACAGATAACTCGACTACAAATGTAAATGCACGTCGTGATTTAACTAATATGCCAAGTGGATTCATGTTATCACTATATATTGAAATGTATAACTATGTTTATCCATATCGTGATCAATTAGGAAATATTGAGAATATTCCGGTAAACAATACATCTAATCGTCGCGATATCACAGCATATTTAGTTGAACAATTCGATCGTGGTGGAGCTCATGAATCAGCAAGCTCACAAGCTATTTATGAAGCTTATTTAAAAGATAATAATGCTGCTGACCTTACTTATAATGGTGAGACATTAGATGAAATAAACTCATCTTTAAAATCATACTTATATACGACTTTAAAAACTAATTCTAATCAAACTGATTCATATTCTTCTCAAGCACAAAGTTATGGAGAATATTATTATATGGCGTTCAAAATTAATGATGCGAATATGCCAGAAAATGAGAAATTACATTTTACTGATGAAAGTGAAACTACTTTAGATAAAGACGCTACACCTGAATTTAAAGATTTTTTACAAAAACTAGAGTCAGAAATGATGGAAGAAGAAATAACTCAAACTTACATTGATAATGCCCTATCTGCTACAGTTGAAGACTGTAAAATTTATATTTATGATAAAAATATAGAAATAGCATATATAGCTGAAAATTCTACTTATACTAAAACAAGAAAGAATGCTCCCGAAGATGGGGTTGTAGCTGAAATTGTTTATAAATATACAACTACAAATTCTGATGGAAATGATGAAAATCATGAGTCAAAAGTAAAAGTGACTGCTAAAGATATATGGGAAACTTTAGAACCAAGTAGTGGTATTTCTACAGCTGTAGATATTTTATCAAAGCGAGTTATTAAAGAAACTGATGTATATCAAGATGTTTTAAATGATAAAGAAACAGTAGATGAGTTTTATGACACATTAAATGTATTATTAGCAAACTTTGCTAATGGACAATTAGCATCATATGGTTATGATTCTTCTATTGGTAAATATAATTTTATGATGTTATATTTCCATACTTCAGACATTGATACAATTATTAAAGATTATTAT
This sequence comes from uncultured Anaeroplasmataceae bacterium, assembly GCA_944325035.1. GTDB lineage: Bacteria > Bacillota_I > Bacilli_A > Acholeplasmatales > Anaeroplasmataceae > CAG-307. The sequence goes on along the minus strand of CALUYM010000004.1, from coordinate 102,310 downwards.
TGTGTAAATGAAGCATCGACTAAACTATTGACTGATTATTCTTCGATAGATTTAGCAAAACTATTGCAAAAATCAGCTAATGCTTATCGTGATACTTTTAATGTTACCGGTAGTAATTTACTTGTATATGTTGATATGGATGAAGATGGATCTCCTGATAAGAACTTTGATTGGACAAAATCTCTACCTGTACCAACTGATAATGCGAATACATATGGAGATTTAGCACAAGAATTAGTTCGCGATATTATTAATATTGTTAATAATTCTTCAGATTCAAATACAGATGCGTTGACTGCTATTGTTACTGAATATTCATCATCAGGTCGTTTTACAAATGGATATGATAATGATATTGTTGATGGAGATTATGATCCAACTCACGCTGAGACATATTGGGCTAAATACCGAGTAAATGGTTTATATATTAAAGTTGATGAAATTGCTGATGTTACAAACAATTCTCAATATTCATCAGTATATGACGTTTTAAAAATTGCTATGTATAAAACATATATGGATAACCAATATATCTTTGATAAAAATGGTGAAAATCCAAGTGTTCCTACTGATTACCTTGAAACATCATATTATTTAGATTCAACTAAAAATGGTCTATTATCAGTTGATGGTTATAATTTATATACACTAACAAGTGCTAGTATTAATCAAACTGCTGAATTCACAAGTGAAGATGATCCAAATGGTAATTTCGAAAATTTAGTTTATATTTACAATGATGAAGCCTACTTAATTGAAAACTTATATAGTGATGGTAAAGATTTCTCACTAAATCAAGTAAGAGCATATTTACTAGAATATGCAAATAGTCAAACTTCAAATTCACTTCCTGCAAGTATTTCTACTGCTGTAACTAACTATTTACAACCTATGTATACTCGTTTTACATCAGAAACTTCACAATTCTATTTAATTGTAAGTTATCTTGAAGCTGAAGCTGGTAGACAAGTTGGTGATCATACCGCTTTTGAATTCAATGGTGAAAATGAATTAAGAACTGCTTCAACTGAAAGATTTATCAAATTATTATCAATTAACGAAAAAACTCAAGAGGGTTATTTAGTTAATGGAGTTTATGATTCTGAAACATGTCAATTAACATTCTTTACTAAAGAAGATAATGGTGAAGGTGATAGATTGTTGGCTGAAATTGAAAACTTATACCGAGTAGATGAAAATACAACTTGGTGGGATTTATTAGAAGAATATGCACAAAATGCATTTAAGAAAGGAGAATAATCGAATATGAAAAAATATTTTAAAGGGATCCTTTCTGTTCTTACGGCATCAGCGGTAATTTTAACAATTGCTTCTTGTGATGCCGCAAGAAATACTAAACGTCCAACTGGTAGTTTAGATTTAAATAAAACATATGCATCTTTACAAAGCGGTGAAAGTGTATCATATAATGAAATGTATAATTTATTCCGTAATAAAGGATATAGCAAAGTATTATCCAATATTAAAAAAGATTTATTTAAAGAAGAAATTGCTAAAATAAATTATAATGATTATCGTGAAGAATTTAATGAATACATTTTCTCAGCTATTTATAGTGTATCTACAATCGATGACTATTTAGAAATTGATGAAGAAGAACGTCAAACAATGGTTGATAAATATGTTGATACTCAATATATATCAAATGGTATTGATTTGTATGCAAAAAAATCTTCATTAATGCCGAATGTTACAGAAAATTCTTCTATGGAAGATGATTTCCAATGGCCTACTGAAATTACAGAGGAATATAAATATGTTTTAGCAACAATTGAATACTCTAGACAATATTTGAATTCTATTAAGGATAAAGAAACTATTATTGAAGATGGCGATGAAGTTGATAACAGCTACTTTATTGATGAAGATAGAATAAAAGACACATATGAATCAACATATCAGAATTATACATCATTTGCCGATCATTTAGGTGTTACATATCCAGGTCAAAATACAGAAAAATATGCTAACCATGCTATTGTTGTGAAATTTAATACAAAGGCACAAGCTAATAAATATATCGAACAAGCTATAAAAGATACTGGAGTTACGTTAGGAGAAAATACAACTAATGAGCAAGCCTTAAATTTCTACATTAGTCTATATAATAATTTCTATAAGGATAAGGAAAATATTACAACTGATAATTTATATACTAGTGAAAATACAACTTTTACAGTAGATAAAGATGGCGATGAATTATCTGAACTTGGTGCAAGCGTTAAGACTTTCTTAACTGATAATTTAGAAGACTTAGATGTTGTAAATAATCCTAATGGTATTCAAAGCTCAGATGGTTCCAAATCATATTTAACAACTCCATTTAATTTATCAGGTGATAATTCATATTATATGGTTCTTCGTTTGAATATATATGAAGGTAAAGATTATGATGATTTAACGATTGATGAAAAAACGAAGTTAGAAGGTATTATTACTGATGATTTACTTGAGTCATGGGCAAGCGAAACACTTGGAAACACTTTAGTCGAAAAACGTTTAAGAAGTGAAAATTTCAATATAACTATTTATGATCCAGTATTTGAAAATCAATATGCTAATAGTTATAGTGATTACTATGATTTTAATACTAAATTTAACAATGAATTAGTATATGAATTTACATATAGCTATACAAATGATCCTGTTTACTCTATTGATGATGTAACTGGCAATGAGACTGGTGAGCTTAAAGTCCAATACAGTGTTGATACATTCTTTAATGATTTAGAAAAAATATACGGAGTTTCATCAGCTATTGATTTACTTTCAACAAAGTATTTGTCAAATCAATCAGTGTTAACTGATATGATAAATGAAGATACGATTAGTGGATATAACGCTGGTATTAAAGATACAATTAAATCGTTTAAACGTAATGAAACAAGTTATTCTAAAAAAATGGGTTTAGAAAATTACTTAGTATTACAATATGGTTTTGATAATCAATCGGATATTGTAAACTATAAAATGCTACAATCAGATTTAACTTCATTATATAATTCATATTATGGAGAATTTGGAACTGAGGGTGAAGATGGCGTTTTAAGATTTAGTGATAATGACAATAACAAATTATTCGCTAAATTTAAACAATTTACAGATAAACAATATAATAGTTATTACAGTCTAGACATTGCCCACTTATTAATTTCTGTTGATAGTGATGGTGATGGTACATATGAAAATCCAGAAGATTATTTAAAGGCTTTAGAAGATAGTGGAAAATCAGAACAAGCTCAGAATTTTAAAAATGCATTAGTTAAAGTTGCTGATGCTTTGGTAAAAGAAGCGAAAATTATCACTACTGATAAAAAAGTTGATGCTTTTACATTTTTAGCTAAAACTTTTAATAATCAAGGATATAAATATAGATTAAAATGTAATGATTATAAAGATCAAACATGGTCAGATATTGCTGGAGAATTTGAATTTACTATTACAGCAGAAGATTTATCTACTATCGATATTTCAAATGGCTCAAATTATGTAGAAGAGTTCACTGACGAAGTTAAATCGTTATACGATACACTAAATCAAGAGTCTTATCTAAGTGTTAAAGAAAACATTGAGGATAATGGTTACTGGAAATATGATGATTCAGTTAAAATCTCTGAAGGGACTTTAGATTACGAGGTTGGTATTCAAAATGTTGAACAACTAACAGCTACTAGCTATGGATGGCATATGTTATATGTATACAATATGAAGGATGCTGCATCTGCTAAATTCTTAAAAAATGATGATTCTACAAATACTGAGACTCAAAAGAAGACTTGGGAAGATCAAGACATTGTAGTTTATAAACATGATACAACTACAACATCTGATGATTATGTTGTATATGCTTCAGGATATAGCGAAACAGAAGAACCATCAGTGTCTCAATTATTCATTTATTTTATGGAATATATGAATAATGGATCAGTAACATCAATGCGTTCTAGTGTATCTAGCGCTGTATCAAGTTACTTAAGTCCTATTATATCTCGCTATACTTCAACCGATTTCCAAACATATCGTTTATATAAGCAAATTGGTACAATTACATTTACATCAAATAATGTAAGTTCAACTGCCGTTAATACAATACTGGAAATCAAGGAAAGAACAATTGATTCTTATAAAACACTTGAAGAAACTGATCAATTCTATGGTTGGTTTGAAGTAGATTGGTCAATTGACTTTACATCTAAAATTTTTAAATAATAAAGAATAAATATGTATCCCCTCTATGAATTAGAATCCCAAGAAAGTGATTTTATTTATAGGGGGTTTATTATTAAATATAAAAAGTAGGAATATAAATTTGGTATTAGTACATAACTTAAACTATCAGAATAAATTTTATTAAAATAAACATAGATTTGAAAGTAAATAACTAATATTGAGTTTGTCATAAAGAGAGTAACTTCTGAACAAAGAAGTGTTTTTTATGGAAAAAAAACTTGCATGATGTTATAATTCGATAATGGTGATTATATGAAAGTAGTACAAATTGCATCAGGTTCTAAAGGTAATGCGACTTTTATAGAAGCTGATGGGAACAAAATAATGATTGATGTCGGAATATCTAAAAAAAGAATTCAAGAATGCCTTATAAATAACGCTTTATCTTTAGATAACTTAAAAGCAATTTTTTTGACACATGAACACACAGATCATACATCAGGTCTAGTAGCATTGTTTAATCAAACAAAAGCTTTAATTTATACAACAAAAGGGACTTATTTGGGACTTTCCAGCAAGATTAGAGAAAAAATTGGTCAAGAATATTTTCGTTTTATTGAAAGAAATTCAATTATACAAATTGGTACCTTTGAGATAGAGTCAGTCGAAATATATCATGATGCTAATGATCCACTTGGCTTTATAATTAAAAACAATGGAAAAAAAATAGTTTATGTGACAGATACTGGTTATATTAAGCAAAGTTTTTATGATAAATTAAGTAATGCTGAAATGTATATTTGGGAATCAAATCACGACCCAGAAATTCTTATGCAAAGTGATAGACCATATAATACAAAAATTAGAATTTTATCTGATTGTGGTCATCTATCAAACCAAGATAGTGCCTATATTTTGGCCAATATAATCGGGCCAAATACTAAAAAAATAATATTTGCTCATATATCAGAAGAGTGTAATTTAGTTCAAATAATAAAATTAACATCAAAACGAGTTTTCAACGATTTAGGAATTGATACAAAAGATATTGATTTTTACTATGCATCACAAATTCCACTGGAGGTTTTTGAAATATGAAAATAACTATTATCAGTGTTGGTAAATTAAAGGAAAAGTATTTGTTAGATGGAATTGCTGAGTATGTGAAGCGATTAGGAAAGTACGCTAAGGTTGAAGAAATTGTTTTGCCTGATGAAGCTATTAAAGATAAAGCAAGCGACTCTATAATGGAAGAAATAAAGAATAAAGAGGGAAAGAAAATTATTGATACTTTAGATGAAAAAACTTATAGCATCGCTCTAGATTTAAAAGGAGAAATGTTATCAAGTGAGGATTTAGCTCGAAAAATTTTAGAAATTCAGACCTATCACGCTTCAAATATCACATTTATTATTGGTGGTTCTTTAGGTTTATCTAAAGAAGTAATTAATAAAGTTAATTATCGATTATGTTTTTCAAAAATGACTTTTCCACATCAATTGATGAAATTAATTTTAATTGAGCAAATATATCGCGCTTTTAAAATTAATAATAACGAAACATATCATAAATAGGGCCTTGAGGCTCTTTTTTTATAAGATTATGAAGTCTATAGGAGTCATACTTTTATTTTTAGAGTGAAAAAGCTTTTTAGCTAAATTTAAGTTAATCATTTATTATTATAAACAAAGTAAAAAATAGCTAAAAAATAAAAATAATCTCATATTTTTTAGCTAAAAAAGATTTAACTTTATATCTATTGCAATAATAAATAAAGCGTGCTACAATGAATTTGATGAGATAACTTGTCCGATATTTCGGACAATATATGGAGGAAAACATCGTGGAAAATTTAAGTTCAAAAATCGTAGAAAAAGTAAATCGTCCTATTAAAGTCTTACAATTTGGTGAGGGTAACTTTTTACGTGCCTTCGTTGACTGGATTATTGACACTATGAATAAAAAAGGTGTCTTTAATGGTAATGTAGCGGTTGTTCAACCGATGCCATTTGGTCGTGTTGCTGAAATTGAAAAACAAGATGGTTTATATACATTATATCTTCAAGGAAAACAAAATGGTGAAACTATTAAAACACACCAAGTAATTGATTGTATTGGTGATTTAATAAATCCATTCACTCAATATGATAAATATTTAGATTACGCTAAGAGTGAAGATTTAGAGTTCATTATTTCTAATACAACTGAAGCTGGTATTGCATTTGATGAAACTGATACAAACTTTGCAGAATGTCCAAAGAGCTTCCCTGGTAAGTTATTATCATTCTTACATGCCCGTTATAATCATTTTAATGGTGATGTAAACAAGGGTTTATTTATTATTCCATGTGAATTAATTGATCACAATGGTGATACATTAAAAGAAGTATTAGTAAAGTTAGCCCAAACTTGCAAAATGGATGAAAAATTCATTAATTGGATTACTGAAGCTAACAAGTTCTATAACACATTAGTAGATAGAATTGTACCTGGATATCCTCGTGCTGAAGAAAAACAATGCCAAGAAGAATTAGGCTATATTGATAATTCAATGGTAGTTGGAGAAATCTTCCATTTATGGTGCATTGATGGTGATGATATTAAGGCTTTAGAAGAAGCTTTCCCTGCACCTAAAGCTGGTTTAAATGTTTTATATGTCAATTCAATTGTTCCTTATAAACAAAGAAAGGTTAAAATTCTTAATGGATCACATACTGTATTAGTACCAGTTGCGTATTTAGCAGGTATTGATACTGTTCGTGAAACAATTGAAGACGCTCAACTAGGAAAATTTGTTCGTCAATTTATTTTTGATGAAGTAATCCCAACAATTGATATTCCTCATGATCAAATGGTTGATTACTCGAATAGTGTTCTTGATAGATATGAAAATCCATTTGTACGTCATGAATTAATGTCAATTGCTTTAAACTCTGTAACTAAGTTTAAAACTCGTGACTTACCTACAATTGTTCAAAATTTAGAAGCTGGAAAATTTCCAAAACATGCTTTATTCTCACTAGCTGCTTTAATTGCATTCTATCGTGGTAAACGTGGAAATGAAGATATTGCGCTAAAGGATGATGAATGGGCTCTTGAATTCTTCAAAAATGAATGGTCTAATTTTGATGGTTCAAAGGAAGCTTGTCACAAGATTGTTAAAGATTTCTTAGGCTTAGAAAAGCACTGGGAAATGGATTTAAATAAATTTGAAGGTGTTACTGATTTCGTAGCAGATTGTTTATACGAAATTATGACAAAACCAATGCGTGAAGCATTAGCCTTCATTGGATGCTAAGCATCAAAAGAAAGGATAATAGTCAATGAAAGATTATATTATTATTAATCCGATTGATAATGTTGCCGTATGCCTTAGACCTTTTTTAAAAGGTGAAGTTATTGAGGGTGTAACTCTTCTTGAGGATATCCCTCAAGCTCATAAGGTAGCCTTAAAAGATATTAAAGAAGGCGAAGACGTTATAAAATATGGTAACCCAATCGGACATACAACTGCTTTTATTAAAGCTGGTGAACATGTTCACACTCACAATGTTCAAACTAACCTAGATGATATTATTTCTTATGAATATAAACCTAATTATCCTCAAGTATTAGGTTATAAATCTGAACGAACTGTTGAAGTATATGAACGTGAAAATGGTGAATGCGGTATCCGTAATGAATTATGGATTATCCAAACTGTAGGTTGTGTATCTGGTATGGCACAGGATATGATTGATGAATTCAAACAAGAAAATGATATTTCAATGATTGATGGTGTATTTACATTCCAACATCCATTTGGTTGTAGTCAAATGGGTGGAGATTTAGAACTTACTCGTCTTTTATTACAAGATATGGCAAAACATCCAAATGCTGGTGGTGTATTAGTGTTAGGTCTTGGTTGTGAAGAAAATTTAGTTTCTACATTTAAAGAAACATTTGGACCGTATAACCCTGATCGTATTAAATTCTTAAACTCACAAGATGTTGAAGATGAAGTTGCTGAAGGAAAGAAGTTATTAAAACAATTATTTGATGTAATGAAGAATGATAAACGTGTAACAAAACCTCTATCTTGCTTAAGAATTGGTCTTAAGTGTGGTGGTTCAGATGGATTATCAGGAATTACAGCTAACCCACTTTTAGGACGTTTCTCTGACTTTTTATCAATTAATGGTGGTACAACTGTTTTAGGTGAAGTACCTGAAATGTTTGGTGCTGAAAAATTGTTAATGGCACGTGCTAAAGATGAAGAAGTGTTTAATAAAACTGTTGATTTAATCAATAACTTTAAAACATATTTTAAAAATCATAATCAAGTAATTTATGACAATCCATCTCCAGGAAATAAAAAAGGTGGAATTACAACTCTAGAAGATAAGTCTTTAGGTTGTACACAAAAAGCTGGAGCATCTGTTGTTAATGATGTATTAAAAATGGGAGATAGAATTAAGACAAATGGTTTAAATTTATTATCTACTCCAGGTAATGACTTAGTTGCTGTTACAACTTTAGCTTGTGCTGGTTGTCAAATGGTATTATTTACAACTGGCCGTGGTACACCATTTGGTGGTTTCGTACCAACAGTTAAAGTTGCTACAAATACAGCTTTAGCAACTAAGAAATCAAATTGGATTGATTTTAATGCTGGTGATTTAGTAGATAAGAAATCAATGGATGAATTATTAGAAGATTTCATTGATTTAATCTGCGCAGTTGCTAGTGGAAAAGAAACTAAGAATGAAATCAATCGTTTCCGTGAGATTTCAATATTTAAAGATGGCGTAATGCTATAAGATAAGGAGAAAAGAACAATGAAAAATTTTATGGACAAAGATTTTCTGTTAACTACAGAAACTGCTAAAAAACTTTACCATGAACATGCTGAAAAAATGCCAATTATTGACTATCACTGTCACTTACAACCAAAAGAAATTTTTGAAGATAAGAAATTCAGAAATTTAGCAGAAGTTTGGTTAGGAGCTGGTGACCGTTATGGTGACCACTATAAATGGAGAGCTTTACGTGCTCGTGGATATGAAGAAGATTCAATTTCTGGTCCAGATGATGACTACAAGAAATACTCACAATTCGTTGAATCTATGCCATATTTCGTAGGGAATCCATTATATCACTGGTCACACCTAGAAATGCAAAGATATTTTGGTATCAATAAGGTTATTAATGCTAAGAATGCAAAAGAAATTTGGGAAGAAGCTAACAAAAAGTTAGAAACTCTAACTGCTCGTGAAATGATGTACAAATTTAATGTAAAAACTGTTTGTACAACAGATGATCCAGTTGATTCTCTTGAATGGCATAAGAAGATGATGGAAGACAATACTCTAAATGTAACTGTTCGTCCTGCTTTCCGTCCTGACAAGGCAATCAATGTTGAACTTTCATGGTTTGCAGATTGGGTGAATACATTAGCAAAAGTTGTAGGATATGAAATTAAAACTTTAAATGATTTAACTAAGGCTTTAGCTGAAAGAATTGAATTCTTCCATTCAATGGGATCACGTGTTTCTGACCATGCCCTAGATGTTGTTCACTATGCACCAGCTACTTATGATGAAGCGAATGCTGTATTCTTAAAAGGTATGAATCATGAAAATGTTTCAAGTGCAGAACAAGATTTATACAAAGGATATATCTTATTATTCTTAGGTAAAGAATATAAGAAGCATGGTTGGGTACAACAATATCATATTGGTGCTTTAAGAAATAATTCAAAAACAATGCTAGAAAAATTTGGTCCTGATACTGGTTTTGATGCTATTGAAGATGAAAATTATATGGAAAAATTATCTGCTTTATTAGGTGCTTTAGATCAAGCTGATAGTTTACCTAAGACTATTTTATATAACTTAAATCCACGTGATAATTATGCATTAACTATTCTTGCAGGATGCTTCCAAAAAGAAGGACACAAGAGTTATGTTCAAGTAGGTACTGCTTGGTGGTTCCTAGACCAACAAGATGGTATGAGACAAAATTTAGAAACATTGATGCAAGTAGGTCTAGTTTCTCAAAGTGTTGGTATGTTAACTGATTCACGTAGTTTCTTAGCATATCCACGTCATGAATATTATCGTCGTTTACTTTGTGAAATGTTAGGTAATCTTGTTGAAAGTGGTCAATATCCAGCTGAAGAATTAGATACATTAGGTCAAATTGTAGAAGATATTTGTTACAATAACGCTAAGGAATTCTTTGGATTCTAAATAAGACGGGCTTAGCCCGTTTTAACTATAAAAAGGAAGGAGAAAATCAAATGGAAGATATTATTATTATTGGTGCAGGTCCAATTGGTTTATACTCAGCCATTCTTGCCTCACTTCATAATTTAAAAGGTAAGATTTTTGAATCACAAGATACAGTTGGTGGTCAGTTATCAACTTTATATCCAGAAAAAGATATTATAGATTTACCTGGATTTAATGTGACAACAGCTCAAGGCTTTATCGATAAATTATATGAACAATATAATTCTAAAGAAAACAAATTAGACTTACATTTAAATGAAAGTATTATATCATTTAATAAAGTTGATGATCACTTTGTTGTTAATACAAAAAGTGGTTCATATGAAACAAAAACAATCCTTCTTACTACTGGTATGGGTAACTTCACACCTCGTAAGACTGGATGCCCTAATGAAGATGAGTTTAAAAATATTGTTTATTCCATAAAACATAAGGCTGTCTTTGCAGATAAACGTCTAGTTGTTCTAGGTGGTGGTGATTCAGCTGTTGATTGGACTTTAATGTTAGAACCATTAACTAGTGAAATTTCAATTGTTCACCGTCGTAATGAATTTAGAGCACAAGCTTCTAGCGTAGAACAAATGAAGAAAACTAAGACTAATGTTTTAACACCATACAATGTTAAAGAATTAAAGGGCGCAAATGGCAATTTAACATCAATCGTAATTGAAAATGCAGAAACAAAAGAAGTTAAGGAACTAGAATTAGATTACTTAGTTGTAAACTATGGAATGGTCCCTTCACAAAACACTTTCGAAGTTGAGAAGACAGGTTCTAATATCAACGTTGGTGAAGCCTATATGACTTCAATGCCTAATGTATTTGCGATTGGTAATTCGATTAACTACCCAGGTAAGGTTAAAAACATTACTTGTGGACTTGGTGAAGCAGTAGTTGCAATCACTAAGATTGACCAAATTATCAACCCAGATAAGAATATTCCTGTTCACTTTTAAAAGGAGAAACTGTTAGCTTTTGCTAGCAGTTTTTGTCTTTTTATAAAAAATATTATTTGGATCGTATTTACTATAACAAATCACTTGACTATAGTAGTCTCAAGTGCTAATCTTACGTAGGTACGATTAATATCGCGCTATAAGAGGTGTATACAATGAGTAAGAAACAAAAAATTATTAGTTGGAGCATCTATTTAGGATTAATCATCATCCTCCTAGTCGCAGCCATTTTAGTACCAGGTAACGAAAAGTCGGAATCTATTTCCGAAACGATGAATGATGCCGTGTTACACACAAGAAACCTCGTGTCCCTTTTTGGATTAGAAGTGAACCCTGGTTTAATTTCATCATACGTGGTATCCGCTACTTTGATATTATTTGCGATAATAGTCAGAATCTTTTTTATTCCTAGATTTAAATATGTCCCGAAAAAGTTTCAATTACTACTAGAACAAGCTGTTGGATTTTTTGATAATTTAGCAATTGATAATAGTCCTAAACGAAACAAACTTCTAGGGGCTTATATTTTTGGTGCTGGTGCTTATATTTTCATAGGCACATTATTTGAGTTAATCGGAGTTCAGGTAGTTGGAGTTGAAGGAAACTCTATCACTTTACCTGCTCCTCTGGCTGATATAAATGCAGCTATTGCTGTTGGGTGTTTATCCTACTTATTTATTTTAGGCGGAGGATTAATTTCTAATGGTTTTAGAGGTGTCTTGTTAACTCTTAAAGATTTCTCATTACCAGTTTCAATGAGCTTCCGTTTATTTGGAGCTTTACTTAGTGGTTTGTTAGTCTCTGAATTAGTATATTATTATATATCATTAAGTATTGTTTTACCGGTATTAGTAGGAATTTTATTTACGTTAATTCATGCGATTGTTCAAGCTTATGTATTAACAATGTTAACCGCTTTATTTTATGGAGAGGTATCAGAAGAACATCCGAAGAAAGAAAAAAATAAACAAAAGGCAAGAGCCTAAATGGAGGTATATTATGAAAAAATTAAGAAATATTTTATTTGGTCTAATGCTAGGACTTGGTGTTATTTTAGTGGTAGGATTATTATTCAAAGGAAATAATCAAGTTAGCATAAATGGTGTTAAAGAAACTTTAAGTCAAGTTACAAATTTAGCAGAAACAACTGGAGCTGATAATGGTATATCTGCTAGAGCTTTAGGTGCAGGTATTGTTGTAGGATTAGCCGCTTTAGGTGGTACTATTGGTATGGGTATGGCTATTTCTAAATCTGCTGAAGGTATTAGTCGTCAACCACAAGCTGAAAGTAAGATTACAAAAACTTTATTATTGGGTCTAGTTTTCGTTGAAACAGTAGTAATTTATGCTTTAATCGTAGCAATTTTATTAATTTTCGTTCTATAAGGTCGGGTGATCTTAGATGATATTAGCTGTTCCGTTAAATATTGATTGGCAACAAATACTCTTACACCTTTTAAATTTTGTCATTCTTGTAGGTGCGCTATATTTTTTATTGTTTAGTCCAATTAAAAAATTTATGGCTGCTAGAACTGCCCATTATCAACAAATGAATGAAGAAGCTACCCAAAAATTAGCTAATGCAAAGGAAAAAGATGAGAAAATAAGTGCCAAACTAAATGATTTACAAAATGAAATAAAAAATAAAAAGCTTGCTGCTATCCAAGAATTAGATAAGTTTAAGGAAGAACAAGTCAAAGAAGCAAAAATTGAAGCTGATTCAATAATTAAAAAAGCAAATGAGGAAGCTTTACGCGATAAGAAGAAGATTCTTGGTGAATGTGATGAACAAATTAGACAAATGGTTGATGAAGCCACTGCTAAAATTGTTCTTAATTCTTCTTGTAGTGATGCCTTTGACCAATTCTTAGATGCGGCTGAAGGAAGTGAAGACAATGGAAAGTAAGAAGGCTATTATTTATTCTTCAATACGTCCGAATGATAAACAAGAAAAAAAGTTTATTGAATTTTTAACAAAAAAATATGGTGAAATTGAACTCGAATGGAAAGAAAGTCAAGCATTTCCATCTGGGTTTAGATTAGAAGTTGGGTTCGATATTTATGATTGGAGTGTAAATGGAAGATTTAACCAATTAAAAGACACTTTAGCAAAAGTTCCTGATACAAATGGAAATATAATCCCAGTATTAAAAGAAGCAATTGAAGGATTTTCCCCTAAAGTAAATGCGAGTGAAGTAGGAATCGTTGAGAGTGTTGTTGATGGAATTGTAAGAATCAAAAACTTAGATACTGCTACTTATGGTGAAGTTTTACAATTCTCATCTGGCGTTAAAGGCATGGTCCAAAATATAAATTCTGATTATGTTATGTGCATCCTATTTGGTGGAGAAGATGATGTTGTCCAAGGAGAAAGTGTTTATCGCACTCATAAAATTGCTGGTATTCCAGTTGGTGATAATTTCTTAGGACGAGTTGTTGATGCACTTGGTAATCCTATTGATGGAAATGGTCCAATTCAGGCGAGCGACTATTATCAATTAGAAAATCCTGCCCCTTCTATTATTGATCGTGATCCAGTTAAAAGACCACTTGAAACTGGTATTTTAACAATTGACTCAATGTTTCCAATTGGACGTGGGCAACGTGAACTAATCATAGGTGATCGTCAAACTGGTAAAACGGCGATTGCTTTAGATACAATTTTAAATCAAAAAGGAAAAGATTGCATTTGTATTTATGTCTCAATTGGACAAAAATCAAGTTCAGTTGCGCAATTAGTTAACACATTGAAGAAAAAAGGTGCGATGGATTATACAATTGTAGTTTCTAGTTTTGCTAGTGATCCTTCAAGTTTACAATATGTCGCTCCTTATGCTGGTTGTGCTATTGGTGAATATTTTATGCATCAAGGTAAGGATGTATTAATTGTGTATGATGATTTATCTAAACATGCAATTGCTTATCGTACAATCAGTTTATTATTAGATAGAGCTCCTGGTCGTGAAGCATATCCAGGCGATGTTTTCTATCTACACTCTCGTTTGCTTGAACGTTCTGCACAATTATCTAAAGCTAATGGTGGTGGATCAATGACTGCATTGCCAATCGTTGAAACACAAGCAAGCGATGTTTCAGCTTATATTCCAACTAATATTATTTCAATCACTGATGGCCAAATTTTCTTAGAAAGTGATTTGTTCTTTGCAGGTCAACGTCCTGCCATAAATATCGGTTTATCGGTATCACGTGTTGGTGGAGATGCTCAAACTAAAGCTGTAAAAAAAGCAGCTGGTACACTTCGTCTTGATCTATCACAATATCGTGAAATGGAAGTGTTCACTCAGTTTGCCTCTGACTTAGATCAAACCACTAAAAAACAACTTATTTACGGTAAAGGTTTAATGCAAATATTAAAACAAGCTCAAAATAATCCGCTTACACAATATGAAGAAGTTATCGTGTTGGTAACGGCATTAGAACATTTATTTACAACCATTGATATTAAAAAAATCAAGTCATGCGAGCTTGCTTTATTGAAACATTTTAAAGAAACTCAGCCAGTTTTATGTCAACAAATAGAAACTGAACGTGTTTTAACTCCTGAAATTAAAGCAAAGATAATAGAAGTTTCTAAAGCCTTTATTGAAACATATGAAGTATAAATATGAGTAATACTAAGGATATAAAAAAGCGTATTAAAAGTATAAAAGATACGCATAAAATTACGAATGCGATGTACCTCATCGCTTCAACTAAGTTAAAAAAGGCCAAAAGCGATTTAGATCACACAAAACCATATTTTGAAATGTTACGTCATGAAATTAAACGTATTTTCCGAGTAGATTCAGATATTGAAAATCGCTATTTCTATCCAATTGATGGAATTTGGAAACGTAGTGAAACATATGGGATTTTAGTAATCACTGCTGACAAAGGTTTAGCAGGACCTTATAATCATAATGTTATTAAAGAAACAATGCGTTTAATAAATGAACATCCAGCTGCTAAATTATTCGTAGTTGGAGAATATGGAAGACATTTTTTCCAAGAACAAAATATTCAAATTAAGCATAGCTTTATGTATACTGCTCAAAATCCAACGATGCATAGAGCCCGTGAAATCTGTGATATTATTCTTGAACAATTTGATGAAGATAAAATAGGAAAGTTTTTTGTTGTTTATACTGACCTTTCAAGTGGTATGGTCGGAGAGGCGATTTCAACTCGTCTTTTACCTTTCCATCGTGCAGAATTTGATGATTTTAATGATGAAACGAAAACAGTTAAAGACTTGCAGTTTTATCCATCAATTGAAGAAGTATTAAACAATACAATGAAAAGTTATATTTCAGGCTACATTTACAGTGCTTTAATTGATAGTTTTTGTTGTGAACAAGAAGCCCGTATGACAGCTATGAGTTCAGCTAATGAAAATGCTGAAAAATTACTTTCCGAGCTTCAAACTAGATATAATCGAGTTCGTCAAGCCCAAATTACCCAAGAAATTACTGAAATTTCTGGTGGTGCACGAGCTTTGAAAGAAAGGAAGTCAAATGATGTCTAAGGGGAAAATTATGCAAATATCTGGTCCCGTTATCGATGTTATTTTTAAAGATAATGAAGTACCAAAGATTAAAGAAGCTTTATATGTTACTCTTGGTGAAGAAAAAAGAGTAATGGAAGTTCAAATGCATTTAGGGCATAATCTAGTTAGATGTATTATGCTTGCTGAAAGCGAAGGACTTGCTAGAGGAATGGATGTTTTTTCAACAGGTAGTCCAATTCGTGTTCCAGTTGGAGATGTTACACTTGGCCGTATCTTTAATGTGTTAGGTGAAACAATCGATGGAAACGAACCGATAGCAAATGATGTTATTCGTGATAGTATTTATCGTAAAGCACCACGCTTTGAAGATCAAAAGGTAGCGATTGAAATTCTTGAAACAGGTATCAAAGTTATCGATTTACTTGAACCATATCCAAAAGGCGGTAAAATTGGTTTATTAGGTGGAGCTGGTGTTGGAAAAACAGTTTTAATCCAAGAACTAATTCATAATATTGCAATGGAACATGGTGGATATTCCATTTTTACTGGTGTCGGTGAACGTAGTCGAGAAGGTAATGATTTATGGAATGAAATGAAAGCAAGTGGTGTAGTTGATAAAACAGCCTTAGTTTTCGGACAAATGAATGAATCACCTGGAGTAAGAATGCGTGTTGCTTTATCTGGATTAACAATGGCTGAACATTTCCGCGATAAATGTCATAAAGATGTTTTATTCTTTATCGACAATATTTTCCGTTTTGTTCAAGCAGGTAGTGAAGTTTCAACTCTTTTAGGAAGAATGCCATCAGCTGTAGGTTATCAACCTACTCTAGCTGAAGAAATGGGACAACTTCAAGAGCGTATTACTTCTACAAAAGAAGGATCAATTACATCTGTTCAAGCAATTTATGTACCTGCTGATGACTTAACAGATCCAGCTCCAGCTACTACATTTACTCACTTAGATGCCACAACTGTTTTATCAAGACGTATTGCTGAACAAGGTATATATCCAGCTGTTGATCCTTTAGAATCAACATCAAGAATTCTAGAACCAGAGATTGTTGGAGAAGAACACTATGAAGTTGCTCGTCAAGTTCAGGAAATTCTTCAAAAATACAATGAACTTCAAGATATTATTGCAATCTTGGGTATGGAAGAATTATCGGATGAAGATAAAACAACAGTCTTAAGAGCTCGTAAAGTTCAAAGATTCTTATCTCAGCCTATGTTTGTCGCTGAAAAATTTACAGGTAAGGCTGGTAAATATGTACCATTAAAAGAGACTCTTAGAGGATTTAAAGCTATTATTCATGGTGAAATGGATAGTTATCCAGAAGCTGCTTTCTATAACGTTGGTACGATTGATGAGGTTATTGCTAAGGCAAAAGAAATAGAAGGTGAATAGAATGACTGAAACATTTTATGTATCTATTTTAGCTGCGGATAGAGTATTTTACGAAGGTGAATGTGAATCATTAGTTATTCCAACTTCTAATGGTCAATATGGTATTTTAGCATACCACTGTAATTTACTTGGAGCAATTATTCCTGGAATTTTAGAATATAAAGTTCCTGGAGGAAAAAGAGAGTTAGCATCAGTTTCGTCTGGTATTTTTAAAATGGAAGATAATCGAGTGATGATGTTAGTTGATTCAATCGAGCGTCCTGAAGAAATTGATGCAAATCGTGCTAAAGAACAAGCTATTAAAGCACAAGAAGCGTTACTTCAAAAAATGAGTCGTCAAGAATATTATTCTACCCAAGCACGTCTAGCTAGAGCCATGAATCGAATGAAAATTAAATCAGATTTTGATAAAAACAAGTTATAAAAATAATGAATAAATTTATATTTTTAATAGACTTACTTAAAAGATGGTAAGTCTTTTTTTATATATAATCAAAAATTTAATTCTATAACTACTAAAACAAGGATATTTTTTTAAATTAGTTTATCTTAAAAACCTAAAATAAATTAAAACAATTAATTTGAATTATTTTGATGTTAAAAGGATATAGTTAAATTTGGATATATATGTTATAATGTTTTCAATATTAGGAGGATGGCAATATGAAAAAAATCTTTTATATTATTAGTATTATCATACTTTTAGCAGTTTTTTCCACAATTGCTATACCACTTATTATTATTTCAAGAAGCTACCAAGAAAATTTTGATTACTATACTTTTTTAACATTCTTAATATATTTAACAATGGTAATTCCACTCTATTTGTTAATAATTATAGCTATCAAAGAAGCTAAAAAAATTGGACCTAAATTACCAAGTCACATTAATACAGGAATATTTGTATTTTTAGCTCTTGGTGTTTTAATATTTCAACTAACGATTAATTTTATAGGAAAAAAAGATTTTTCAACATATCAAATTATGATGTGGATTTCGATTATAATTGATTTAGGAATTTCTATTTTATTAACATATTACTTAAGTAAAAATGATGATGATAAAAATAGTGGACCAAAGTTTATTAAAAAATAGTGATAAACTTTAAAAAAGTAATAATATATGATATTATTTACTTAATAAAATTTGAGGTGTGAATTTATGGAATATACGACATTTAATCATAAAGAAATAGAAAAAAAATGGCAAAAGTATTGGGAAGAACATGAAACTTTTAAAACTGATGTATGGGATTTTTCTAAACCTAAATTCTATGCATTAGATATGTTTCCATATCCATCAGGACAAGGCTTACATGTTGGTCATCCTGAGGGATATACGGCTACAGATATTATTTCTCGCATGAAGCGTATGCAAGGATACAATGTTTTACATCCAATGGGATGGGATGCATTTGGACTTCCTGCTGAACAATATGCAATTCAAACAGGTAATCATCCAGATGGTTTTACCAGAAAAAATATTGCAACGTTTACACGCCAATTAAAAGCGTTAGGTTTATCATTTGACTGGTCAAAAGAATTTGCAACTTGTGATCCTGACTATTATAAATGGACGCAATGGTTATTTAAAAAATTCTATGAAAAAGGACTTGCTCGCCAAGTAGATATGCCTGTAAATTGGTGTGAAGAATTAGGTACTGTTTTGGCTAATGATGAAGTTATTAATGGAAAATCAGAACGTGGTGGATATCCAGTTATTCGAAAAAATATGAAGCAATGGGTAATGGATATTCCAGCTTATGCTGAAAAATTATTAGAAGGATTAAATGAAATTGATTGGCCAGAATCAACAAAAGAAATTCAAAGAAACTGGATTGGTAAATCAATCGGAGCAAATATTAAATTTAAAGTAGATAATACAGATTTAGAATTTACGGTTTTTACTACAAGAGCGGATACGCTATTTGGTGCTACCTACTGCGTAATGGCTCCAGAACATAAACTAGTCTCTAACATTACAACAGAAGCGCAAAAAGCGGAAGTTGAAGCATATCAAGCATCATCAGCTGCTAAATCTGAAATGGAAAGAACAGAGTTAAATAAAGATAAGACCGGAGTATGGACTGGGGCATATGCTATTAACCCAGTTAATGGTAAAAAATTGCCAATTTGGATTTCTGATTATGTTTTATCGACATATGGTACAGGAGCTATTATGGCAGTACCTGCTCATGATGAACGTGATTATGCTTTTGCAAAAAAGTTTAATTTAGAAATTGTTCAAGTTTTAGAAGGTGGAGACATTTCTCAAGCCGCATATACAGAGGATGGACTTCATATAAATAGTGATTTCTTGAATGGGCTTGGTAAAGAAGAAGCTATTGATAAAATGATTAAATGGCTTGAAGAAAAAGGTCTTGGTAATAAGAAAATAAGTTACCGTTTAAGAGAATGGATTTTTGCTCGCCAAAGATATTGGGGTGAGCCAATTCCAGTTGTTCATTTTGAAAATCACGATGAAGTTTTAAGTGATGAAGAATTACCACTAGTTTTGCCAGAATTAGATAATTATCGTCCAAATAAAAGTGGTACAAGCCCATTAGAAAATTCAGAAGAATGGTGTAAATATGAATCTAAAACTGGTGAAGTAGGTCATCGTGAAACTAATACTATGCCAGGTAGTGCGGCTTCAAGTTGGTATTTCATGAGATATATTGATCCTAAAAATAATAATGAGTTTGCTAATCAAGAACTACTAAAGCATTGGTTACCAGTTGATTTATATGTAGGAGGTTCTGAACATGCAGTTGGACATCTACTATATTCACGTTTCTTTACTAATTTCCTGTATGATAATGGCTTATCACCTGTGAAAGAACCATTTAAGAAATTATTCCATCAAGGTATGATTTTAGGAACTAATGGTGAAAAAATGTCTAAATCTAGAGGAAATGTAATAAATCCTGATGAAATGGTTGAAGAGTATGGAGCAGATTCTTTACGTTTATATGAAATGTTTATGGGGCCACTAGATGCTTCTAAACCTTGGGCATCAGATGGTATTGAAGCAGCACGTAAATTCTTAGAACGTGTTTATCGCTTAATTACAGGATCTGATTATCAATCTCGTTTTACCGCAGATTATGATAAAACATTAGAAAAAGTTTATCATCAAACAGTACAAAAAGTTACGAAAGATTATGAAAATTTATCATTCAATACAGCTATCGCTCAAATGATGATTTTTATTAATGAAGCATATAAGGCAAAAACAATTTATAAAGGTTTTATTGAAGGATTTGTGAAATTATTATCACCAATTACTCCGCATATTGGGGAAGAGTTGTGGCAATATTTAGGTCATAATTCTACAATTGCCTTTGAAGCTTGGCCAACGTTTGATGAAGAATTAACTAAAGATAATGAAATTACTTATGCCGTATCTATTAATGGTAAATTAAGGGATAAGATTACATTACCTAGTGAAGCTACTAAAGAAGAAGTTGAAACTGCTGCTTTAGCTAGTGAAAAGATTAAGTCATTTATTGGTGAATCTGAAATTGTTAAAATTATTGTTGTACCTAAGAAAATAGTAAATGTTGTTATTAAATAAGGGAGAATAAAATGAGTAAAAAGTATGGAGTTGTAGTATGTTCCAATGCTGCTACAGATTATATTGAAGCAGCACAAGGAATTCGAGTTTTTCGTTCAGTAATTATTTTTGGTAATGATGAATATAACGATTATGTTGATTTAAAAGCAGATGAATTTTATAAGCGTTGTGAGGAAGATAAAAATAACTTTTCACATACAGCTTATGTATCACGTGGTATAATGGTTCAAACATTTGAAGAAATGAAAGAAGCTGGTTATGATGGAGCTTTTGTTATTACAATTGCTGCTACTTTAAGCGGTTTACACAATGCTGTTAAATTAGCAAGTAATGATGTAGAGGACTTTGATGTAGAAGTATATGATTCAAGGAGCTTATCTTATCCAGAAGCAAAGATGGCAATTATTGCTCGTGATATGTTTGAACAAGGAGCTTCGCTTGATGAAGTTGTAAAAAAATTAGATTTCATTCGTGATCATAATCATATGATTTTTGCTGTTGATACATTAGAGTATTTAATAAAAAATGGTCGTCTTTCAAAAGCTAAGGGAGCGATTGCTAATTTATTAAAAATTCGTCCGATGTTACATATTGCTAAAGATGGTCGTGTTGAATCCCTTGAAACAGCTCGTACAAGTAAAAAAGCTAGACGTTTAATGGTTGAAAAATTTTTAGAAGAAGTTGAAGGTAAAAACGTTGAGGCTTTCTTTATTAATACAAATAATGATCAAGGTATAGCTGAAGCTATGGAAGTATTGAAAGAGAATAATTATGATACTTCTAATATTAGTGTTCATATGTTAACTCCAGTTGTAGGAGCTCACGCTGGTCCTGGAACAATTGGATTAGGTTATATTGAGATTGAAGAATAAGTCAGAATATCTGGCTTATTTTTTTATTAAAAAAAGAGAGTATGTGTAAACCTTTCAAAATATTTAAAATTGTGATATGATAAATAAAAACAAAATTATGGAGGCGTTTGAATATGATTATTACTATGAAACAAGATGTAACGGACATTGAATTTAGTAATTTAAAAAAATTCTTTGAGGATAAGGGATTTTTAGTTAAAGACATTTCAGGAGCTGAACTTAAAGTGATTGGGATTGTTGGAGACACTGCCAAATTAGATATTGAAATGATAAAGTGTATTCCAGGTGTTCAAAATGTCACTAGAATTCAAGCATCATATAAACTTGCCTCTTTAGCTTTTCATCATGAACCAACAGTAATCGATGTTAAAGGTGTAAAAATTGGTGGTGGAAAATTTATAGTCGCAGCAGGACCATGTAGTGTTGAAACAGAAGAACAAATTATCTCTGTGGCTAAAAGTGTTAAAGCTTCAGGGTCTCATTTACTACGTGGTGGCGCTTTCAAGCCACGAACTAGTCCATATTCATTCCAAGGTCTTGAGGCAGAAGGACTTGACTTGTTAATGAAGGCTCGTGAAGTAACAGGATTACCAATTGTTACTGAAATCATGTCAGAAGACATGATTGATCGATTCGTAAAAGATGTTGATATCATCCAGGTTGGTGCAAGAAATATGCAAAATTTCCATCTTTTAAAGGCCTTAGGACGTACTAATAAGCCAATTTTATTAAAAAGAGGACCAAGCGCAACTATTGAAGAATGGTTAATGTCGGCGGAGTATATTTTAGCAGAAGGTAACCCTAATGTTATTTTATGTGAAAGAGGAATTAGAACTTTTGAAAAATATACAAGAAATACGCTTGATTTGTCTTCTGTTTTAGCAGTTAAACAACTTAGTCATCTACCGGTTTTAGTAGATCCATCACACTCTGCTGGACGTTGGGATATGGTTGAAGATTTATCAAAAGCTGCCCTTGCTGTTGGCGCAGATGGTATTATCGTTGAAGTTCATAATGATCCAGAGAGAGCCTTGTGTGATGGTAATCAATCACTAAAACCAGAAAAATTTGATCGAATGATGAAAAAATTACGTCTAATTGCTCCAATTGTGGATAAGGAAATGGAATAATATGAAAGTTTTAATTGTTGGTTTGGGTTTGATAGGTGCTTCTTATGCCATAGGTTTACGCCAAAAAGGTTTGATTGTTTATGGTGTTGATAGAGATAAAAAAACATTAGATTATGCTAAAAAAGAAGGTTTTGTGGATGAAGTATCGTTAGAACCTAGTGATTTCATTAATGATGTAGATTTAATTATAATAGCCTTATATCCGAAAGACATTTTAAAATTTTTAAAAACATATCAAAATGAATTTAAGAAAGGTCAAATTATTACAGATGTTTGTGGAATAAAGACTGATTTTGTCTATAAAGCAATCAAAGTTGTAAAAAATGCAACATACTTATCGCATCATCCGATGGCAGGACGTGAAAAGACAGGAATATATTATGCTAATCCTGATATTTTTAAAGGGGCTAATTTTCTTATTTGTCCGATTGATAATAAAGAAGAAGATATTGATGTTTTAAAAAAATAGCTAATTATCTAGAATTTGGACATGTTTCTGTCATCTCACCTGAAAAGCATGATAAAATGATTGGTTTTACTTCGCAATTAACTCATGTTATAGCGTGCAGCTTGGTAAATAGTGATACAGATAGTGATACTAAAAACTTTATTGGGGATTCCTATCGTGATTTAACAAGAATTGCAATGATTAATGAAAATTTATGGTCAGAATTATTTTTATCTAATCGAGAATATCTATTAGGTGAAATAGTTAATTTTGAACAAGAAATAAAAAAGATGAAAGATGCAATTTTAAATAATGATTCAGATGAGTTAAAGCGATTATTTATCAAATCTAGACTTAAGCGAAATGAGATGGAAAAATGAAAAAATTAAGAATGAATCTAGCTGATTCCAGTTATGATATTATTATTGAAGAAAATGGACTTTATCATTTAAATGAATATTTATTAAATATATATACTAATAAAAATATTTATATTATAACGGATACTAATGTTTTCCCATTGTATGGACATAAGTTAAAAAGAATACTTACTTCATTTGATGTAAAGTTTGTTATAGTTGATGCGGGAGAGAAATCTAAGTCTTTTTTGACATATCAAAATGTTTTGCAACAATTAGTTGATTTAAATATTCGACGAGATGAAATGTTGATTGCCTTAGGCGGAGGAGTAGTCGGTGATTTAACTGGTTTTATTGCGGCAACATTATATAGGGGCTTACCTTTTATTCAAATTCCTACATCACTTTTAAGCCAAATGGATAGTTCAATTGGTGGAAAAACAGGGATTGATTTTTATGGTCGAAAAAATATTGTTGGTGCTTTCAAACAACCACAGTTTGTTTTAATTGATCCTACTACTTTAACAACATTGCCAGAGATAGAGTTCAAGAGTGGAATGGGTGAATTAATCAAACATGCATGCATTGGTGATAAAGTATTACTCGAAAAATTAATGCTAAAGCCATTAATTACAGAAGAAATTATTGAAGCAAGTTTAAAAGTAAAAAAAGGAGTAGTGGAACTTGATCCATTTGATAAAAAAGAACGGATGTACTTAAATTTTGGACATACTTTTGGACATATTATTGAACTTGAACAAAATTTAAAGCATGGTATTGCAGTTTCTAAAGGAATGCTAATGGCT
This sequence comes from uncultured Anaeroplasmataceae bacterium, assembly GCA_944325035.1. GTDB lineage: Bacteria > Bacillota_I > Bacilli_A > Acholeplasmatales > Anaeroplasmataceae > CAG-307. The sequence goes on along the minus strand of CALUYM010000004.1, from coordinate 77,785 downwards.
ATAAAATTTGGAATTGATTTAGGAATTACTAAAGTAGAAACTTTTAATAAATTAATGCAAATTCTTAAAATTTATGACATTGATACTAGCATTCCTGATTACCGACAATATGTGACTAAAACAATTTATGATAAAAAAAATTTAGCAGGAAAACTTCGATTTATTTTTATTACAGATTTTGGGGATGTATTTAGCAAAGAATTTAGTGAGGAGGAATTAGTTCATGGATGTATTAATCAAACCATCTAAACTAAAAGGAACAATAAAAGTTCCTCCATCTAAAAGTCTTGCTCATCGAGCTATTATTGCTGCATCATTAGCAAAGGGAAATAGTGTTATATCTAATGTTTCTTTTTCAGAAGATATCAAAGCTACCATTGAAGGAATGAAAGCATTAGGTGCCAAAATAAGAATTGAAAATGATAAAGTTTTTATTGAAGGTAGTAATGTTAAGCGATTAAGAAAAGAAATATGTGCTAATGAATCAGGTTCAACACTTCGTTTTTTGATTCCAATAGCTTTAGTTAATTCAGATGAAATTGTGTTTACTGGAAAAAATAATTTAGTAAATCGTCCCTTAGATATTTATTTTGACATTTTCAAAGAGCAAGGAATTGAATATAAAATTTATGAAAAATACTTACCACTTGAAGTAAAAGGTGCTTTAAAACCGGGTGAATTTAAAATAAGAGGAGATATTTCAAGTCAGTTTATTACTGGTTTACTTTTTGCATTACCACTTTTAAATGGTGATTCTAAAATATTTATTACTACAGAATTAGAATCTAGAGATTATATCTTATTAACTATAGATATTTTAAATCTTTTTGGAATTAAAATTGAGTTTAATGAACGTGAAATTTTTATTAAAGGTAACCAAGTATATCAACCATTTGATTATGAAGTTGAAGGGGATTTTTCACAAGCTGCTTTTTACTTGGTTGCTAATATGCTTGGAGCGGATGTAAAATTAGCTGGTCTTAATTTAAAATCAGTTCAAGGAGATATCAAAATATTAGAAGATATTGAGTCATTTGGAGGAAAAATTGTTGTTGAAAACAATTTAGTATATGCAATAAACAATAATCTAAAACCAGCTGATATTTCGTTTAAACAAACTCCAGATTTAGGACCAGCTTTAACTGTTTTAGCAAGCATTACAAAGGGTGTATCAAATTTCAAAGATTGTGCCAGATTGCGTATTAAAGAATGTGATAGAGTTACTTGTATGAAAGAAGAATTAAATAAACTAGGAGCTAGCATAACTGAATCTAGTGATACAATGACAATAAGAGGAAGCAAATTGTATGGTGGAATTGTTGATTCCCATAATGATCACCGGGTGGTTATGGCACTGGCAATGCTCACAAACATTTTAGATTCTGATATATTGATTAAAAATGCCAATGCAATTAATAAAAGTTATCCTAATTTTTTTGAAGATTTTAAATCGTTAGGAGGTATTGTTTATGAAAAATAGTTTAGAAGAAGCTCGTCTAATTATTAATGACGTGGATAAAAAGATGATAGAACTTTTTAAAAAAAGAATGGAAGCGGCAAATTTAGTAGCAAATTATAAAAAAATACATAACTTACCTATATTAGATGGTAAAAGAGAAACAGCTTTAAAAGAAAGAAATATAGACTTATTAGCAGATAAAGATTTAGAAAAATACTATTTACCATTTTTAGAAAAAATGTTAGAAGTATCGAAGTCTTATCAAGAAGAAGTTATCTCAAAGAAACATTTTGCATTGCTTGGACATCCGCTAGGACATAGTATTTCTCCACAAATTCATTCTATTATTTTTAAGGCTTTAGGATTAAATGCATCATATGAACTTAAGGATATAAATGAAAATGATTTAGAAGAAGTATTAAAAGAAATGAAAAATGGTCAATATGATGGTTTTAATGTAACAATTCCCTATAAAATCAAAATTATGGAGTATTTAGATGAGCTTAGTCCTGAGGCGGAAGCTATGCAGGCAGTTAACACTGTTTTAAGAAAAAATGGTAAACTAATTGGTTATAATACGGATTATTATGGATTTTATGATGAAATAATTGAAAACAATATCGATGTATATGGCAAAACTATATACATTTTAGGAACTGGAGGAGCCTCTCATGCAGTATCAAAGGCTTTAAAAGATTTACATGCCAATGTGATTATTGTTAGTCGTAAAAAAACACAAGATACAATAACCTATGATGAATTAGCTCGGTTAGAAAAAATAGATGGAATTGTTAATACAACACCTGTTGGTATGTGTCCAAATGTGAATGATTCTCCGATTCCTCTAGAAGTTGCTAAAAAAGCTAACTTTATAATCGATGTCATATTTAATCCTAAAAAGACTAAATTAATGTCATATAATGATAATAGCTATAATGGATTAGATATGCTTATTTATCAAGCCATTAAGGCTGAAGAAATTTGGCATAATAAAAGTTTTGATAAAAAAGAATTATATAATATAATTCGAGGTGCTTTAAATGAATAGTTTTGGTAGAATTTTTCGTATCTCTATTTTTGGTGAATCGCATGGTCCATCATTAGGAATTTTAATAGATGGGGTTATGCCAGGCTTAGATTTACAAGTTGAAGATTTTTTGCCTGACTTAGAAAAAAGAAAAGCAGGTGCTAAAGGAACAACTCCACGAAAAGAATCAGATATGCCAATTATTGAAAGTGGTGTTTTTAATGGTAAAACAACAGGTGCACCATTAATGATTCGTTTTTTAAATGAAAATACAAGAAGCAAAGATTATTCTTCGTTGATATCAACACCACGACCAGGTCACGCTGATTATACAGCTAGGGTTAAATATAAAGGATACAATGATTATCGTGGTGGTGGCCACTTTTCAGGGCGATTAACATTATGCTTAGTAGCAGCTGGAGTAGTTGCTAAAAAAATGTTAAATGCCAACATCACTGCATCAATTGAAAGTTTAGGTGGAAGTACTGATATTGAGTCAAAAATAGATGAAGCAATAGCAGCTCATAATAGTATTGGTGGTGTGGTAAAAGTAAAAATCAAAGGAATAGATAAGGGTTTAGGGGAACCTTTCTTTGATAGCGTTGAGTCAGTCTTGTCTCATTTAATATTTTCTATAGGAGGAGTAAAGGGAATAGAGTTTGGATTAGGGTTTAGAGGCGAAAAATTATTTGGTTCAGAGTTTAATGATAAATTTATTGATAAAGAAGGTCATACAGATACTAATAATAATGGTGGTATTAATGGTGGTATTAGTAATGGTAATGATATAGATATAAGAGTATTTGTTAAACCAACTCCATCAATTGGTGTGCCACAGCCAACCTTTAATTTTAAGACCAATAAAGTTGAAGATTTATTGATAGCTGGTCGACATGATAGAGCTATTATTCTAAGAATTGTTCCTGTAATAGAAGCGGTTTGTGCAATTGGATTAGTTGATTTAGCTTTAATTAATAAAGCATATAATTAGGAAATGATAATCAAAGAATTTTATACTTATAAAGAACAGTACATTTATTGTATTGTTTTTTTATAAGTAGATAAGAAAGACAAAAGTATATTAATAAATTTTGAAAGATAATACTATTTTTATTTGTTTTATCAAAGTTTTTAGCTCTATTCAATTTAATATATTAAAAAAAGTGTTGCTATTTTTAGTTAATAATGTAATAATTTTTAGCTAAATGAAAAAAAATACAAAAATATAAAAAAATATCTTGCAATTTAAAATCGAATATGGTAATATATAAAAGCATTCAGCGAATGGTTCGGTGGTGTAGTGGTTAACATGCTAGTCTGTCACACTGGAGATCGCGGGTTCAAGTCCCGTCCGAACCGCCAAAAAAATGCACCGTTAGATCAATTGGATAGATCGTTTGACTACGGATCAAAAGGCTAGGGGTTCGAGTCCTCTACGGTGCGCCATACTTTTAATTTTATTCTATAATTTAATATTGACATAAGAAGTTAGATGTGATATAATCTTAACTGCTTAATTTGTCACTTCGGAAAGTAGCTTAGCTTGGTAGAGCGCCTGGTTTGGGACCAGGAGGTCGCAGGTTCAAATCCTGTCTTTCCGACCAGTCATATGCGGATGTAGTTTAATGGTAGAACCTCAGCCTTCCAAGCTGACTACGTGGGTTCGATTCCCATCATCCGCTCCAAAGCATATAACAGGGTCATAAATTGACCCTTTTTTTGTCTTTTTAGTCGATTTGAACCGACAAACTGACGACTTACTGACTTTTTTGTCGACGTCTAGACCTCCTGTCTTTTACTTTTGCAAGACAGGTGACGGGACAGGCGGTCTATTTTTCTTTACGAAAGTAAATTTTTACTAAGAATATACGACATTTTGAATTTTTTGTGGATTAAATTCGGTTTTTTTCAAAAAGTGACAAACCAGTTTTTCTTAGACCTCCTGGTTCGAAAAAATTTCATTTGATAAAGTGAAAGAAAATATAAGTTTTTTTTAAAAAAAGAGACAAAAATATGGCAAAAAGAAATGTAAATCATATTATTTTTAAACTAGAAAATACGGTTGAAAAACAAACAGAAGAAGTGAATGACGTGACTATTGACGAGTTAGTCGATATGTTTAAAAAAGTTGTTGAAGCAAAGAACTTGGAAAGGAAAACGGTGTCTTCTTATTTTGACGCAATAATGCCGTTTTTCGCTTGGTGTAAAAAAATAACATTTTCACTTTTTTACAAATAAACGTCCAAGTCTTAAACGCTTATGTTTCACAAAGAATTAGAGAAGTGTCACCCGATAATGCAAAAAGATTTTAAAAAAACTATATTACAATGTGTAACACTCTTGATAAAATTTATGAAAATATTGATTTTAAAAAAGAAAAAAAGAATAAGAAATATATTTATTAATAAAATTATATTTAGAATTAATATTTAAATTTTCTTAAAAATATACTATTTTAGGTATATAATATGATTAAGAAAGAAAGGATTTTAGATAATATGAGTAACATTAAAATTTCAACTTTAAAATCAATGCTTCAACATTCTGATAATTTTACAATAGAGAATGAAGAATTTTTATTAAGTATTGAGCAAGAACTCGGTGAAAAATTACAACTAGCTGAGTTAGAAGATTATGATTGTGATTTAAAATTGATTTTTATTCAAACAGGTGGGTCTGAAGGTTTATTCTTAAAAAATATTGATAAAATTAAAGAACCATATTATTTGTTAACGAGTGGGGGAAATAATTCACTAGCTGCTTCTTTAGAGATTATGACATATTTACGCTTAAATAACAAAAAAGGTGAAATTATTCATGGAAATATTAAATATCTCGCTTCAAGAATTAGAACTTTAACTCAAATTGAATATGCCAAAAAAAAGTTAAAAGAAAGTCGTCTTGGAGTCTTAGGCAAACCATCGGATTGGTTAATTGCATCAGTTCCTAATTATAATCAAGTTAAAGAAAAACTAGGGATTGATTTGATAGATATTCCTCTTAAAGAATTAGAATCAAGAGTTAAAGAAATATCATTTTTACCATCAGTTAATTATGCCGATAATGCATTTGATAAGGAAGAAGTAAAAAAAGCAGAAATGGTTTATCAAGCTTTAGAAGGTATTGTAAAAGATTATCAATTAAATGGATTAACTCTACGCTGTTTTGATATTCTTACTTCCATAAAAAGTACAGGTTGTTTAGGATTAGCAAAACTAAATGATAAGGGGATTACGGCGACTTGTGAGGGAGACATTATGACAATGTTGTCGATGTATATTATCAGTATGTTGACTAAAAAGCCTACATTTCAAGCTAATCCATCATTAATCGATGTGGAAAAGAACGAGATTGTCTTTGCACATTGTACTATTCCTTTTTCAATGGTAGATTCGTACCGATTTGATACGCATTTTGAAAGTGGAATTGGAGTTGCAATTAAAGGAGAATTAAAACTTGGTCGAGTGACTATTTTTAGATTATCTGCTGATTTAAAAAAATACACAATTATGTCTGGTATTATTCTTCAAAATATGTCAGAAAAGAACTTGTGTAGAACGCAAATAAAAGTAAAAGTAGATATGAATTTACAAGAATTATTAATTAATCCAAGTGGAAATCATCATATTATATGTTATGGTGATGAAGAAAAGTTAATTAAAGAATTCTTTGAAAATATTAACAAATAATTTGTCTTAAAGTACTATAAAGTTAGTACTTTTTCTTATTTACGTGTTAGAAATATTCTCTTTTAGTCTAAGATATGCTAAACTTATTTTAGTATTATCGCAGTAAGGAATGAATTATATGGAAAAATATATTATTATAATTGATCAAGGTACTACCTCAACGCGTGTTATTTTGTTTGATGTTAGAGGAAATATTGTAGGTCTTGAACAAAAAGAGTTACGATTTATAGCCAATGAAGGAGCTATTTTACATGATCCAATAAGAATTTATGAAGATACGGTTGAATTATTTACAACACTCCTTAAGAAAGTTAACATCGATTATAAAGGGATTTTAGGTGTTGGAATTACTAATCAAAGAGAAACAACTATTGCGTGGAATAAGGAAAATTTAGAACCGGTAGATTTAGCGATTGTGTGGCAATCTACACATACAAATTATATTTGTGACGATATTAGTTCTAAAGGGTATGAAGAATTAATTAGTCAAAAAACAGGTTTAAAAATAAATCCGTATTTTAGTGCAAGTAAAATTTCTCATATCATTAGGACAAATCCAAAAGCTAAGAAACTTATGGATGAAGATAAGTTAGCATTTGGAACTATTGATTCTTGGTTAGTTGCAAAATTAACAAATGGTAAGAAACATGTTACTGATTACTCAAATGCTTCAAGGACAATGTTATTTAATATTCATACACTTAAATTTGATCAAGAGCTTTTAGATATTTTTGGTGTTAAATCATCAATTTTGCCAAAAGTTATTAACTCAAATGAAACAGTTGGAATGATAGAAGATGAAAGAATAAAAGCTTTTGGTGATTTTAATATCTGTGCTTTGATTGGTGACCAACAATCTTCTCTCTTTGGTCATACATGTTTTGATTGTGGTAGTTTTAAAATTACTTATGGAACAGGTAGCTTTATGTTATTGAATACAAATGATCAAATTATCCATTCAAATAATGGACTGCTATCTACTATTGCCTATGCAATTGATGATAAGATAAGTTATGCCTTAGAAGGAAGTGTGTTTGTAGCTGGAAGTGCATTTCAATTTATAAGAGATAATTTAGATTTAGTAAAGGATTTTTCCGATGAAATATTTGAAAAAAATAATGATGGTGTATACTTTGTTCCAGCCTTAACAGGACTTGGAGCACCTTATTGGCAAACAGGAGCTAAAGGCTCAATTTTTGGATTAACACGTTCTACTACAAAGGAAAATATAGTTCGTGCTACTTTAGAAGGTGTTGCTTTTTTAAATTATGATGTCTATAAGTCAATGAAGGAAGATTCACATATTGAAATTAAAGAAATTAGTGTCGATGGTGGCGCATCTAAGAATACTAATTTAATGCAATTTGAAGCTGATATAATGGATGTATCGATTAAAACAATATCGACTAGTGAAGCTACTGCGTTAGGATGCTTTTATTTAGTTGGATTAAATACTAAGGTATTTAATAATTTAGATGAAATTAAAATGCTTCATAAATATATAAAAATTTACCATCCAAATCAAAAACGAGATGAGTTTAATCGGAAGTACCAAAAATGGAAAAAAGCGGTTGAAGCGACGTTGCTATTTAGTAAATAAGGATAATTCTTGACAAAAAATATTAATATAGTTAAAATTGTTTTTGTTAAATGCAAACCATTTGCAGAAAGAGGTAAATTATGAAAAAAATTCTATCTTTTATTTTAATATTATTTTCCGTATTTTTATTTGGAAGTTGTCAAGGAAAAACTGAAAATACCGTTGATGTTGTAACATCATGTTATCCTATTTATGATTTTACTACTAGAATTGCTGGTGATAAATTAGTCGTTCAAAACTTGGTTAAAGCGGGTGTTGAGCCACATCATTATGAACCAACTACTCAGGATATTGTAATGCTAACTGAAGCTAAATTATTTATTATTAACGGGTTAGGATTGGAACCATATGTTAATACTTTGCCAGCATCCATTAATGAAAAGAAAGTTGAAGCAACAGCTAATATTGAGTCAATTGATTCATCTAAAAATCCAGGAACACCCGACCCACATATGTGGTTAGATATTAATAAAGCTATTCAAATGATGGAGAATATAAAAAATTATCTTTGCATTATAGATAGTACTAATTCTAATTACTATAATGATAATTTTATTAAAAATAAGTATTTATTTGAAGGATTAAATTTGATGTTCCATCAAGAATTAAATAATTTATCTTCAAAATATTTAGTTACATCTCATGATGCCTTTGGGTATTTATGTTCTGCATATGATTTAATTCCAATCCCAATTAGAGGCTTATCAACAGAAGATGAACCAACAGCTGCAGACATTAATAAAATCATTGAAGAAGTAAAAGGAAAAAATGTGACAACCATTTTTTATGAGGATTTAGTTAGTGATGAAATAGCGCGAAAAATAGCATCAGAAACTGGCTTGAAATGTGAAATTTTATATCCAATTGAAGGAATTTCAAAAGACATGGCAAGTGAAAACTACCTTACATTAATGGCAAAAAATTTAGTGCAAATAAAGAAAGCTCTAGCTTAAAATTATTGGCTAGAGCTTTTATTTAATTGAAAACAATCAATTTTAATATTATAATAAATCAAAGTGATTAATTAAAAAAGTTATAATAGAAAAAGGTGATATTTTGTACCGCTGTGGAATTGATATTGGGGGAACTAATATAAAATTTGGAGTATTTAAGCATGGGGTAAGAGATGATTTTTTTCAAATAAAAACACCAAAAGACATTAATATGTTTATCCCCAAGATAAAACAAGCAATTACAAAAAGATATAATCTAGATGATATCCATAATTACGTTGTTTCAATTCCAGGTGTAAGTCAAAATGGTGTAATTGTTTATGCGCCTAATACTAATATTTTAGGATTGAAAATAGAAGAAGAATTGAAAAGAGCGCTTAATAATGAAAATATTTTAGTTGATAATGATGCTAATATTCAAGCTTTAGTAGAATCTAAGGTTTCACATTTAAATGATTTAATTTTAATTACTTTAGGAACAGGATGTGGTGGTGGGATCATCTTAGATGGTAAATTAATCAATAAAAATGGCTATGCAGGAGAAGTTGGACATATTAAAGTTCATTTCGGACCTAATGCTCGCTTGTGTGGTTGTGGAAAATATGGTTGTGCCGAAGCATATGTATCAGCTAAGAATATGGTTAAATATTATAATGAAAAAATGAAAACAAATATAAACGCTAAAAACATATTTGACTTAGCTAAATCGGGAGATAAATTAGCATTGCAAGTTGTTAGAAAAACTGCAAGATACTTAGCAATATTAATCGCTGATATTGTGAGTGTATTAGGAATAAAAAATGTAAGAATTGCCGGTGGATTGTCAAATGCTGGAGAGTATTTCATTAGAATGATTCGTTATTATTATCCATTTTATTCAGTGAAAAATATGGAAGAAATAGTTATCAAGGCAGCAAAGCTAAAAAGCAAAAGCGGTGCCTTAGCTGCAAAGTATTTATATGATGAGAATAAAAATGCTAGAGATTAAAAATGTGTCAAAAACATATAAAAAAGCGAAAAAAAAGCAATAGAAAACATTAATTTAACTATTGAGTCTGGAGATATTTATGGATTTATTGGACCTAATGGTGCTGGTAAATCAACGACGATTAAATGTATAGTCGGAATTCATTCTTTTGAAGAAGGTGAAATAATATTTGATGGATTATCAATAAAATCTAATCCATTGGAGTTTAAAAAGCAAATTGCTTATATCCCTAATAATCCAGACTTATATGAACATTTAACTGGAATTAAGTATTTGGACTTTATTGCTAATATTTATAATGTTGAAGCTAATCAAAAAAACGAATTAATTAAAAAATACTCTGAATTATTTAATATTGAACGTGATTTAGCTAATCCTATTAAAAATTATTCACATGGTATGAAACAAAAAATTGCGTTGATGGGTGCATTAATCCATAGTCCAAAATTAATTATTTTGGATGAGCCTTTTGTTGGATTAGATCCAAAAGCAAGTTTTGATTTAAAAGAGGTTTTAAAGGAAATATGTTCAAACGGTGGAATTGTATTTTTCTCATCACATGTTTTAGAAGTAGTAGAAAAGTTTTGCAATAAAATTGCTATCATTAAAAATGGTAAAATTATAGCTAGCGGATTAACCGATGAAGTCAAGGGTGTTGGTACGTTAGAAGATAAATTCTTGGATTTATTCAATGAGTAAAATTTCGAGTTTGGTAAAGGTAAATTTAAGTGAAGCCCTTGACATTAGAAAATTTAAACAAGAAAAAGCGAAATCGATTTCGTTTGTTACCTTTCTACTTTTAATTTCAGCATTATTCATTTTTATATCTGTTGTTTATAATCTGTTAATGATTTTTAGTTTTTCCGAAGCTAATCTACCTCTATATCATTGCTTTATGTTGTTTGGTGGTGTAGCTTCATTGTTTATTTTCTTTTCTGCAATTGTAAGAATTAAAAGTATTTTTATTGGTAAAGACTACGATATGCTAAGTGCAATGCCAATAAAAAAATCGGAAATTGTTATATCAAAATTAATTTCATTGTATTTAGTTGAACTAATATATTAGGCAATTATTTTACTTCCAACAACAATTATAACTTTTATATTCAATCAGGAAGTTATATATTTAGTAGGAGGAGTAATTCTTACTCTTTTAGCACCAGCATTTCCAATTATAATAGCGGCGATAGCTTCAATTTTTGTTAGTTTAATCGCTGAACGTTCTCGGTTTGGGAGTATATTCCAAATTATTATCTATATCGCTTTTATTTTTATTGTAATGTTATTTTCATTCACAGTTTCATCAGGAGCAAATGAAGACATGGCTAACTATGGAAATCAATTGATTAATATGGCATCAGGTGTTAAATGGATAAGTCCAATGAATGCTGTATTTGAATTAGTCTTCACTAAAAATATATTATTTTTAATAGTTTACATAATCGCATCGCTTGTAATTCTAACACTAGGTTTAGGCTTTATTGCCGCAGTATTTGATAACGTACATAATTTAATTGTAAGTTATCATGGTGGCCGAATATATAAAGCTACCCGTTTGGAAAATAAAGGTCAATTTAAAGCTTTATTTTCAAACGAAGTTAAACGATTATTTTCTAGCAAACTTTATTTTATGAATTCAGTTGTATCTAGTCTGATGCCAATCATGATACTAGTCATATTAGCATTTTCTGTTCCACAGTTAAAAGAGCTACAAAATCCAGAGGTAAAACAATATGCTTTTGCTGGTGGATTATTTATAATTTTCATGCTAGGTATGACAACCACAGCTTCTTCGGGTATCAATGTTGAAGGTGCTAATTTTTGGTTGATAAAGACTTTACCAATTAATTATCGTTTATATGCGTTAGTTAAAATATTGTTATCAGTAATAATGTTAGGATGTGGCTCGTTAATTTCATCTACAATTATTATTGCAGTTATTCGACCAAATATCATTCATTCTGTTTATATAGTTTTATTTCCACTTATTTATTCAATATTAGCAAGTGTTATCAGTTTGTTTATAAATACTAAAATTTATAAACTAAAATGGAACAATGAGGCAGAAGCTTTTAAGAATTCAGCTTCAGTTTTACTTACAATGGGAATAGATATTATTTTATCAATAATTTTAATAGTTGGAGGTATTATATTATTATATATAAGTCCATATATATCAATGTTAGTGACATTTGTTATTTTGGTTATTTTGACAATAATTTTCACTCTGGTTTTATTTTTAACAATTGATAAATCAATTAATAAAATTGAAGAATTTTAAATTTGATATATAAAACCCATAGGTAAATAATGTTATTTAAAAATATGAAAAATACCTTTCTTTACATACGTAATTAAATAAAATCGAAATGAAAAACCAGTTAAAACTAAACTATAACGTATCTAGTTTTTAACTGGTTTTTTTGATGTATTATAATATGATTTTTTTAAATATAAAAATTCGATAAAGTATTAGTTTAAATCATTTTTATTTTGACAATCTTTACAAAGTCCATATAATTCTATATTATGATGTTTAATCGAAAATCCAGTTTTTTCATAGATGGAACGATCGATTTCTTGATAGGGACAGTCATCTAAAAATATTTTTTTATTGCACTTAGTACAAATTAATACATGATGATGCTCACTTGTTATATAATGATAAACTGCTATACCATCCTGACGAATTTCCTTGGAAATTAAATTTCTAGATATAAATGAATTTAAAGTTCGATAAACTGTTGATAAGTTAATCTCATCTTCAAGTAAGACTTTAAAAATATCCTCAGCTGTCATTGGCTCTTTCGAATTTTCTAATAAAGTTAAAATTTTACGACGCGTTTTAGTTTCCTTTAACCCAAAATTAGCAAGTTTCAAGGTATCACTCCTATCTAATTGACAGCGTTATTATACTATGCTATGATAGAAAAAGCAAATGCGAATGATTTGCAGAAAGGTGATAATAAATGCCTATTTTAGAGTTAAAAAATGTTAGTTTTGGATATACTCAAAACTTAGTTTTGGAAAATGTTAATTTGAAAGTAGAACCTGGACAATTTATTGGCATCATTGGTGTTAACGGTAGTGGGAAATCGACCCTCCTAAAATTGATTTTAGGAATTTTAAAACCTACCAAAGGTGAAATTATAAAAGATAAAAAATTAAATATTGGATATGTAAATCAAACAACTTCCACAGAAGAAGGATCATTTCCAGCAACTGTTTTTGAGGTAGTAGCTTTAGGTTTAAAAAAACGACCATTTAGTTATATTAATTTTAAAGATAAAAAAAGAGTTTTAAAAACTTTAGAATTATTCAGTTTAACGATGTTAAAGAATCGTTCTTTTTCAGCTTTATCAGGCGGTCAAGCTCAAAAAGTTAAGATAGCTAAGGTGTTATTATCTAATCCCGATATAATAGTTTTTGATGAACCAACAACTGGAATCGATGCTGAGAGTGAAGAAATTCTGATTGAAATGATTAAACATTTGCACGCTATGAAAAAAACAATTATTTTTGTTTCACATGATAAAGAAACTCTTTTAGCATGCGATAAAATATATAAAATTAGTGATTATACTTTGGAGGAAAGTCATGTTTAACTATGAGTTTATGAGAATTGCCTTTACAGTTGGTGTTTTATTGGCACTTATTATTCCATTAGTAGGACAAACTTGTGTATTAAAACGTTTATCTACAACGGGGGATGCTTTATCACATACCGCCTTATTTGGGGTAGCTTTAGGATTAGTTACTGGTAGTAGCCCTTTAGTAGTAGCTATTAGTACATGTATTTTAGCATCGTTAGTTATAGAATTTATTAGAAAAAAGTTTGCTAAGTATGCCGAGCTTTCAGTTTCTATTGTAATGGCATTTTCAATTGCGATGGCTGCAATTTTATCAAATTTTAGTAATAGTGCTAATTTCAGTGCATACTTATTTGGTTCGATTCTTTTGATAGGTTATGATGAATTAATATTCAGTATTTGCATTTTTATTATTACAATAATATTTTATTTTGGTTTTTACCATCAAATTAAGTATGTTGCTTATAATGAAATTCAAGCAAAATTAGATGGTGTAAATGTAAATATATTAAATATTGTTCAAACAATTATTACAGCTATTGTCATCGCTATATCTTCTAAAGTTATTGGTGCTTTAATGGTTTCAGCATTAATGGTTATCCCATATGCATCAGCAATTCAAATTTCACAAGGATATAAAAAAAGTATGATTTTAGCTATAGTTTTTTCGCTTATTTCAATGATAATAGGGCTTATTGTTTCCTTTTATTTAAACTTACAACCAGGTGGTACAATAGTTCTAGTTGCGATTAGTATTTTAATTTTAGCTATGATATTAAATAAAATTTTTAAATTTTCTAAATAAGCATAATATTTGAGAGTTAAAAAAAATTATGATATATTTAAATTGTAAGATTAAAGAAGGGAATATAATTTAGATTATATCGGTGAATTCATATGCAAGTAAAATTTCAAGGAAATCCATTAACATTAGTAGGAGAACAAGTAAAAATCGGTGATACTTTAGCTGATTTTACAGTGGTTGATAATGATTTAAATGATATTAAATTATCAGATTTAAAAGGGAAGAAAATATTCTTAACAGTACCATCTTTAGATACTCCGGTATGTGATACAGAGGTGCGAATTTTTAATAAGCGTGCTAGTGAAATAGCTGATGTTCAAGGAATTTATGCAATTTCTATGGACTTACCATTTGCACAAGCTAGATGGTGTGGTCAAGCGATGATTGATAAAGTAAAAACTCTATCTGATTATAAGAGTCGCACATTTTCTGCAGTGACAGGAACATATATTAAAGAATTAGGTTTGCTTACTAGAAGTGTTATAATAGTAGATGAAAATAATAAGGTTATTTATACTGAGTATCTTGATGAAATTACTAATGAACCTAATTACGAAAGAGCTTTAAAAAATTTATAATTAGAAACACAAATTAATTAATTTTAGTTTGTAATTATGTTAATGAAAAAAACATCCATAGTCTTGGATGTTTTTTTATAAAATATAGCATAGTATTTAAATTGCTTTTTCTAAAATAGATATAATAATTTTGCTTTACGTTTTTTGCAAAGATTTATAATTTTTTTGGTACCAAAGGCACATGCTAAAGTGAATGGAACTAAAGGGGTGAAAGGTCCTGCCCAAAAAGCTAAAGTTGCGTTAGCGTAAATTAAATGATATTTATGTTTAGTTATAAAAAATAATGTGTAACCAATAATGATTGGACTAGCAAAAATTAGGTACCAGATGATAAACCAAAATAGAATTTTTTCTTTAATAATTTTTTTTATAAGTTTTAAAAAACCATTCCAACATTTCATCATTTTTGTCTTTATCACTAAAAACCACCACCATTTATATTTTATTTCGTAAAATATATTATCATTTATTGTCAAATTTAGCAATTTTACAAAATAAACATCGCAAACTTTTTACTTATAGATTATAATAACAATAGAAAGGATTTGACCAAAATGACAATTTTAGAAAGTGTTATGATACTAGATAATAAAACTAGTTTAAAAGAACGAAAAGAAAAATTAAAAAAATTGAAAAGAGTAATTGAAGAAAAAAATAGTAAAATAGTTGAAGCTATCTATGCAGATTTAGGAAAAAGTGAGACAGAATCATATATGTGTGAAATTGGTTTAGTCTTAAAAAAATTATCTTATATTACCAAAAAAATAGAAAAGTTGGCTAAACCCAAAAAAATTAAAACCCCAATAGAACATTTTCCTGCTAAAAGTTTAGTATACTATAAACCATATGGAAAAGTTTTAGTAATGAGTCCGTGGAATTATCCTTTTTTATTATCATTGGAGCCTGTGATTGGTGCATATGCGGCGGGGAACAGCGTAATTTTAAAAACTAGTGAATATTCTGTTAATACTAGCCGTATTATTAAAGAAATTATAAATGATGTTTTTAACGAAAATGAAATTAATGTAATATTTGGTGGTATTGATGAAAATAAAGCATTATTAGAAGCACCATTTGATTATATCTTTTTTACAGGAAGTCCCAAAGTTGGACAAATTGTCTACGAGGTAGCTGCTAAAAAATTAATTCCCGTAACTTTAGAACTTGGTGGTAAATCTCCGATTATTGTGGATGGTACATACGATTTAAAACTAACAGCTAGAAGAATTATTTTTGGCAAATTATTAAATTGTGGTCAAACATGTGTTGCTCCGGATTATTTAATTGTCAGAGAAAATGTTAAAGATGAATTAGTTAAATATTTAATCGAAGAAATTAAACAACAATATGCAGATGCACTAAACAATCAAGACTATGGTAAGATTATTACCCATAATCACTTTAAACGTGTTAAGGGGTTAATAAGAGAAGAAGAAATCATCTATGGTGGAAAAAGCAACGAAAACACTAATCAAATTGAGCCAACACTGCTTAATGTTACCCTTGAATCGCCATCTATGAAAGAAGAAATTTTTGGACCGATTCTTCCGATTTTAACTTACCAAAATGAAGAAGATATTGATAATATTTTATCAAGTATTAAGACTCCACTAGCTTTTTATATTTTCTCAAAGGATAATGATTTTGTTGAACGGGCTTTATCAAAATATGAATTTGGTGGATCGGTAGTAAATGATGTTTTAATTCATGTTGCAACTGAACTTCCTTTTGGAGGCTTTAAAGAAAGTGGACTAGGAGTATATCATCATGATGATACTTTCTATACTTTTGTACATAAAGCAGGAGTATTAAAACGTGGAAAACTAGATATGAAATTACGCTATCAACCATATACAAAGAAAAAATTGAAAAATATACGAAAGTTTATAAAGTAATACTTATTAAAATAGGTATAAGTTTTTTTGGATATACATGGAATATATAGATATATTTTGTTTAGAAATTATTGTAATATTAGTATGTTATACATTGGTTTTTCTTCCACCAAAAAGGTTAAAGATTAACAAAAATAACATTTAAAATAAAAACAGTTTTAATATCTAATAAAAAATTGACTATTAAAACTGTTTTTTTATTCTTTAATTTAAGTTTAATATTATAGATTATAATAATCCCATTGAACGTAGAATTACTACAGCTATAAAAATTGTAAACACAGAGCAAAGAGAAGTCCAAATTACAAGTTGCCCAGCTAAAACACCGTCATTGTGCATTTGCTCAGCCATTATCGCACTTGATACAGCAACGGGAGTACCAAATAAGGCAATTAAAGATGGATAAACGGTCGCATCAAAATTTAACATATTTGTATATTCAGATAATAATACCGCTCCACCAATCATTAAAGCAGGAACTATTACAACCCGAACTGATGTTCCAATAATAATTTGTTTTAACATTCCACGAACTGCACTAAATGTAAAGTCACCACCTAATATAATTAATGCAAGCGGAGAAGCAATGGTAGCAATTTGTTTTATTGCAGTATATAAGAAAGGCAAATTATTTTTAATGCTAAAGACAAGTTCACCATCATCGGTTAATGGAATTAAACTTCTAATTCCTAAAACCATAAGACCGATTAAACAACCAATAATTAACGGATTTTTAATAATATTTTTTAAAGTTGATTTTAAACTAACTTTATGTCCACTCTCTTTTATGAACATAGCCAGTGAAATAACTGCTAAAATATTAAAAACAGGGATAGAAAAAGCAGATAGTAATGAGGCAATTGCTTTTCCTTGTTCTCCTGATAATTGTGTAGCTAAAGAAACACCGATAATTGCATAATTAGAACGAAATACACATTGTAAAATAACACCTTTTTGTCTATCATCAGGAATTGTTAATTTTACTAGAATTATTCCTAAAAAGAAGATAAATAAAATACCTAGAATTGCATAAATGATAACAGGCCAATCAATTGATGCGAGAGAATCGATATCATAAATATTTTGATATAGTAAAACAGGAATACAGACCATAAAGACAAATTTATTTCCATATTCTACAAATTCCTTTTTTAAAAATCCAATTCTTTTTAATACATAACCAAGAAAAATTAAAAGAATAATAGGTAAAATAGCATTTAAAGCGAATAAGAAAACATCCATATATTATTTCTCCTCAATTTGATTTACATTTTTAAAAATAAATTTTTGACTAGGTTCATTTAAAAAATGAACATTCTCGATTGTTAGTTTTTTTACATTTTCTAAGACAAAACCAGCATGAAAATAGTTCTCTTTAAAAGGTGTCATTGCCATTTCACCAGCAGTAGCATCTTTTTTATAGCTGATTTCAATATTTTTAAGTGTAATATGTTGTATCATTGATTCTGGTAGTCCCATAAAGCATCCAACACCATATGATACATCATAACAAACAATATTTTCAAATTTAAATTCAGTAAAACTTGGTGTTAAATCAGACGGTTCAACATAAGTTCTTATAAAACGTTCATCTACTTCATCGTTTCCTGCTTTATAAAATGCATTAATTACAAATGGAGATTTTACATCTTTCATAACTATATTATTGAATTCAATATTCTCAATAATTGCTAGATTTCCTCTACCACGTTGACTTTTAATCCTTAAACCTCGATCAGTCATATGGAAGAGACACTGACTAACTTTAACGTTATTAATACCCCCACTATTTTCACTACCAAGAGTAACGCCGGCATGTCCAAATTCCATTAAACAATTTCGGATAATAATATTTTTAGATGGAGTATGATAAAGTCGAGCAAACTCAATTTTACCTGATTTTATGGCAATGCAGTCATCCCCAACACTAATTCTAGTCCCAATTATCTCAACGTTACTTGAACTTTCAGGATCACATCCATCAGTAGTAGGTGAGTTAGCAGGATTAAGTAATTTAACATTATAATATTTTAAATTTTTAGAATAGAAAGGATGCTGATTCCAAGATGGTGTATTACAAACAGTAATACCTTCAAATGTTATATTCTCACAGGTATGTAAAAAAATTCCTTTGGGTCGACGAGCGATTCTAAGTACACGATGATTTATCCACCAATCTCCATTTTGGGCCATACAATCAATAACTCCCTGACCGTAAATAAGTACATTTTTAGTCCCAAGTCCCGTGATAATACTTGAAAAACTATCATCAGCACGACCTTCCCACGTTCCTAAAGGATAACCATTTAAGAATTCATCATGTTTTAAAATCGGAAACTTAGTTCGATCTTGTTCCCCTTCTAGTCTTGAATTCTTTTTTAGATAAATTGAAATATTATCTTTTAAGAATAAACTCACAATATGAAATTTACCATCCAATACTAGCACTTCATTTTCATTTAGAATATCAATCTTAGCCTGTACTAATGAAGTATGATCTTCTTCGGAACTTGGCTTTAAATAAATAAGTTTTTTATTAAGTGTCTTAAAATTATGTTTCAGCGTTTTATTTTTAAAATTTAAAATTATAGAATAATTTTCATTTGGATTTAAATCATAAATACTAAAGACATTTTGATTAGTTTTAGTTACAAATTTATCATTAAGATAAATTTCATATTCATCAGTATAATAAGCATCATTATTCTCAAGTTCATAAGTAACAGATGTAGCAGTAATTAGTAATATTTTCATTGAAATCTCTCCTTTTACTTTTATTTTACAAGAAAAATGAGAAAAAAGTAGGCAAAAATCACACAAAAGACGAAAATATCAATTTTTGTTTAAAAGATATAAATAAATAATTTAATAATTCATAACCTAGTATATTAGGATAAATCTAAGTTATTAGTTCTAAAAATCAAAAAGTAATTAAATTTCTTGAATGATATTATTATTTTTAGTAAAATGTTTCTAGTGGGTGATTGAATGAGTTATATATTATACATATATATCGCAGTTTTAATTATAGCTTCACTTATTTCCTTTTTTATGTATGGGTATGATAAGAATTTAGCTAAAAAAAATAAAATGCGAATAAAAGAGAAATATTTATTACAAGTTGCAATTTTAGGTGGAGGCTTAGGTGCTTTAATTGGAAGAATAGTATTTAAGCATAAAACAAACAAAATTTACTTTTCAATAGTAATTATTTCATCAATTTTATTAGAATTAATTACACTTGGTTTAATGATTGGATTGAGGTGAGAAAATGAAGACTAGTCTAGAAAAATCACATAGTAAATTTTCTAATTTTAAATTAACTATGTTAGCTATGTTTGAATTAATCTCATTTCAAGGTTTTTGGTTAACATTAGCCTTAAAAAATCATTTATCTAATCCATTATTTGGTATACTGTTTTGCACATTGATTTTAATTTTTGTAATATCATTAATAATGATGAGGAAGTTTAAACGTTAAATGGGAAATATATTTAAACGATTACCAAATTTTGGTATATATCTACTTATAATTAGTCTTATTGTATTTGGAAGTTGTATAGTCTTAGTCTTATTTAATCAAACATATTTGGCTATAGCCTTTATAATACTAGCAGTTTTATCATTTGCTAATATTATTTTATCATTTCACTTAACAATTTTAACAAGACAAAAAAATACACTCTTAAATGATATCGAGCCTTTTTTTAAAGCACTTACGGAATTTAATAATATGTGTCAAAAAATTGTAAGTGAGCAAAATGTTGATGATTATGAAGCTTTATTCTTAAGAGAAAAGACATTAAATCCGGAAATTATTAAAGTTGCTACAAATGCAAAAAAACAACTTATTGAACATCAGTTAGATACCTCTAGAATGTTAGCTGATTGGTATTTGCATCCGGAAATTTTAAATTATTATTTAGAAGCGAATTATGAATTATTAAAAGATATGCGCAAAATATTTTCAAGAATTCCTGTGGAATTGAATAAATTAAGAATTGAAAGGAGCGTATGAGTTTTCATACGAAGATAATATGATGGATATGTTTAGTTTAAAGGGAAAGACTGCAATTGTAACAGGAGCTAATACTGGTCTTGGACAAGGAATTTGTGTAGCTTATGCAAAGATGGGAGCAAATATTGTAGCTGTTGCTCGTCGTAGTTGTGATGAAACAAAGGCACTTTGTGAAGATGCTGGTGCTAAATTTTTAGAAATTAGAGCGGATTTATCATCAACTGAACCAATTAATATGATTATTTCTGAGGCCATTAAAACATTCGGACAAGTTGATATTTTGGTCAATAATGCAGGAATTATTAAACGTAATGATGCAATTGATGTAACAGAAGAAGACTGGGATAGTGTAATTGATGTTAATCAAAAAGTAGTATTTTTCTTATCTCAAGCTTTTGCTAAAGCTTGTATTAATAATAAGAATAAAGGTAAAATTATTAACATTGCATCAATGTTAAGTTATCAAGGAGGAATACGTGTACCTGCTTACTGTGCTTCTAAGAGTGCAATTATTGGATTGACTCGTGCGTTGTGCAACGAATGGGCTAGTAAGGGAATCAATGTTAATGGTATTGCGCCGGGATATATGGCAACTAATAATACAACACAAATTAGAGAAGATCAAAGCCGTAATGATGCAATTTTAGAAAGAATTCCACAAGGAAGATGGGGAACACCGGAAGATTTACAAGGAGCTGCTGTATTTTTAGCAAGTAATGCTTCTGATTATGTAAATGGATTTACTATTGCTGTTGATGGTGGATGGTTAGCTAGATAGTTAAAGGAGACTCAGGATTAATCTTGAGTTTTTTCTATTTAATGAAATGATTATGCCTAGATTGAAAAAAAACAAATTTGTGTTAGAATAAATTATCATATAAAAAAAGGAGCGAAGATAATGAAAACTGAAAAAAAGAAATATTTACTTCACCTAGCTATATATATGTTAGTTATAACCGTATTATTTTATTTAACTGAATTAGCTAGATTTGCGGCTCCATTATTTAGTTTTGTTTACTATGCAACATTTAATCAAATGTTCGTTATTATTATAAAAATAATTATTTATACCTTAATCATTGCTTTCTCTCTTTCATATTCGAATAAACATTTTAAAATAAAAGTTATATATAAGGAAAATGAATCATTTCCTTTAAAAAGACAAATACTTGTTTATAGTATTGTTGTATTTGCTATTTTAATAATATCTGCAGCGTTAGGTTTTAAAGTAAAACCAGCTGTTGATATTGGTGAAAATGTTTCAGGACCTAATTGGGTTACAACTCTGGTTAAATTTTTAATGCAAATAATTAGAATGGGGATTGTAGTTATTTTAATTCGCCATGGTCAAGAGTTTTTTGAAGTGTTAATTGATAAAGAATTTAGCAAAAAAATTCCGTTTGGTGGGGTAGTTTCATTTCTTTTGATGGGAATTGGTACGCTTTTTTTGGATGGCGTAAGTATAGTTAATATTATTTTACTGTTCTATCATTTTTTATATGGGGGAATATATTTGCTAAATTATAAATATTTTCCGTATACATATGTTTGTTGTTTCTTAATTCAGCTATTATAGGTGATAATCATGATAAAAAAGCTATTTAAATCAAACTTTATTCTAAATAATTGGATAATATTTATATATATTATAATTGCAATAATTATTGAGTTAACTGGTGTTGTAGTTACATGTGGTAAATTTTATATTCGGAATCCAAAAATTATTTTATCAATTATTTTATTCTTTACAGTTATTTTATACTTTGTTAGGAATCAAGTATCGCGGATTTTGGTGGCCACATTTATGTTAGGGCTACAAGGTGTTTTAAACATTAGTTTTGTAATGCTATATGATTTAACAGGTCAAATTTTTGATTATACAATGATTGACTTACGACAAGATGCTTGGGGAATGCTTGAGTCTGTTCCACTTAATTTTACGATGTGTTTTGTATTTGGTGTTTTATATAGTGCATTCATTACTTTTGGTTATCGTTTTGCTTCAAAATACCCCAAAGTTACTAAGATGAAAAAAATAGTTTTAAAGATTATCTCTTTATCTACTCTTTCTGCTTTATGTCTGACTGCTAGTATTTCTTCTTCAATTGTTCGTAAAAATTTTTATGAAGAGTTACTGTATTCGACCGATGATAGGACATATAATGATTTAGGTATCATGGGAAATACGATATCGACTTTGATGGCTGGAGCGACTAAAGAAGAAGTATCTTTGGGAAGTAAACAAGATATTGAAAACTTTATATTCGATAGCTCAGAAATTCATTATTCAAATTTTCCAGAAAATTATGATAAAGAATATAATGTTGTAACTATTTTATGCGAATCATTTGAGTGGATGTCAATAGTTCAAGACTTAGAGGCATATCCTAAAGGATTGAATTTGACAATACCGCCAGAATTAGCATCAGAAGGAAAAAGTGCAGTAGAGTTATTATTTCCTAATTTATATAAATTTATGGAGGAATCGGTTGTTTTTTCAAACTTCCATTCGAAAGAAAAAACAGATATTTCAGAAAATTATACGCACTTTGGGTCGTATCCAACTGGTTCGCTTACAAATTATGATTTTGCTAAAAATGCCTACCCAACGGCGTTGCCTAATACTTTAAAAACTTTAGACTCAAATATTCAAACAGCTATTTTTCACAATGGATATGAAGATTTTTATAATCGAAAAAAATATGAACCAGTTCTTGGTTTTGATAAGTATTTAGCTGCAGAAAGTTTAGAAGGAGAAGATTTTAAGATTTGGCCTGATGAAAGAAATTTAGATACAGAGATGATTGAAGCGGCTAAAGATGAGATGTTTCCAACAGATAGACGTTTTTATAGTTATATTATTACGATTACGCAGCACGGTCAGTATGTTCATCGTAAGAGTTTAGAAGAACAAGGATATTATGATTTACTTGCAAGTTTTGGTCTAAAAGAAAATGGAGAAGAAGTAAATGACGCATTTGTTACATATGTAGCAGCCGCTTTAGAGCTTGATCGGGCAATAGGTAAAGTTAATCAAGAACTGGAAGAACGTGGATTAAAGGATAATACTATTGTTACATTATTTGCTGATCATAACTGTTATTATTCAGGTTTATCAAATCATATAAAAGATATTGTATCGATTGAACAAGCCAAAGAAAATGGGAAAAACTATTTAGATTTATATCGAGTTCCATTAATGATGAGAATTCCTGGGTATGATGCGAAAATTATTGATAAATTTGTGACAACTTATGATATTTTACCAACAATATTAGATGTTTTAGGAATCAATTATTTTAAAAATGTTTATTATGGTAATTCTGCTTTTGATGAAAAAGAAAGTATTATGTATTCTAGAGCCTATAGTTTTTTTGCAACAGATAGGCTATATTATACAAGTCTTAATCGGTTAAAATTTGGCTATAAAGATGAAATAATTACAGATGACGTTGAAAAAAGAACTAAAGAATTGGTAAGAAAAATTCAATATACTGATCGTATCTTTTATAATGATTTTTATGCTATAAAGTTAGATAATCCCCAAAATGGACTTTTAACATATGCGGATTTGTATAATTTCAATTTACTAAATATTCAAAAATGAATTAAAAAAGAAGATGAGATTTCTCATTTTCTTTTTTATATTCCGAATATATTAGATAAATTGAATGACTTGTGGTAGAATATTAACATAGTTTTAGGTGGTGATACTTTGTTTTTAGAATCGGCATTAGAAGTATTTATGATTTTGTTTTTTCTAGCATTAATCATATTGTTTTGGTTATTACGTTACTTTAAGCGAAAAAAGATAAAATTATTAGTAGAAAATGGTCAGTTTATTAAATCGTATTTTGATAAAAATAAAGATTTGTATCAAACGGAGTATTTACCCAATAAAGCAAAACCATTAAATCGATTAAATGATCAAGCTTTTTTTACATCGAGTTTTTGTATATATGCAGATGGTATAAAAGTCTATCGAATTAACTATAAAGATATTTACTGGGTTTATGGTGAAGTTTGTAATAATAAAAATGTTGGTGAAATTGTAATGATTAAAACAATTACAGGGAATCACCGAATCTATGTAAAAAAACAAAACCCGTATGTCTTGTTCTTTCATAATTTAGGAATTCCTTGTGGATATGATGATGAAGTAAAAGAAAAAGCCATGGCTTATAAGATAAAGTTGAAGGAGATTAAACATGATAAAAAGTAGATTAAACTTATTGCGACTAGAAATGGAAAAAGAAAAAATAGATGCGTATTATATCCCAACATTTGATTATCATTTATCAGAAATGGTTGGTTCATATTTCCAAGAAAGACAATATATGTCAGGCTTTACTGGTTCAAACGGGGACCTATTGGTTTTAAAAGATAAGGCCTATTTATGGACTGATGGAAGATATTTTTTACAAGCAGAATCTGAACTTGAAAATTCAACAATTACTTTGATGAAGATGGGAGAAGAAGGAGTACCTACTGTCTTGGAATATATTCTTTCTAATTTGAAAGAAAATGACACATTAGGCTTTGATGGAAAGGTTATTCCTGCTGGTTTAGGCCTACAATTCAAGGAAAATTTAATGCGACTAAATATAAATATTAATTCAGGCTTTGATTTAGTTGATAGAATTTGGCAAAATCGTCCGGAATTATCTCATGAGAAAGTTTTTGAACTAGGAATTGAATATGCTGGACAAAGTCGTAAAGATAAACTAGAAAATTTACAAGCGATATTAAAGGAAAAAAAGTTAGATTTTACACTAATTTCATCATTAGATGATATTATGTGGCTTTATAATTTAAGAGGAAATGACGTAGCTTGTACACCAGTTTGTCTAAGTTATACTATTGTAAGTCAAAATGCTGCATACTTATATTTAAATGAAGATGCTTTAAGTGAAGATATTAAAAACAATTTAATTAATGATAATATTACTATTTATCCATACTTTAAAATATATGAAGATATCAAAGCATTAAAAGGAAAAGTATATTTTGATTTAAATAAATTAAATTATGCTTTGTATTCAAACTTTACCAAAAATGCTATTTTATACAATGGAATTAACTTTACAACGCTTCCTAAAGCTAAGAAAAATCAAGTTGAAATTGAAAATATTCGTAAAGCACATATTAAAGATGGAGTTGCTATTTGTAAATTTATTTATTGGTTGAAAAAAAATGTTGGCAAAATTGAATTATCAGAAATATCTGTAGCAGAAAAGTTAGAAGAATTTAGACGTCTAGATGATCATTTTATTGAACCATCATTTGAGACAATTGCTGGTTTTAAAGAACATGGGGCAATTGTCCACTATAGTGCCACTCCTAAGACTGATAAAAGAATATCTAATGAAAGTCTACTTTTAGTTGATAGTGGTGGCCAATATTATGAAGGTACAACTGATATTACTAGAACGATTGTATTAGGACAAATCGATGAAACATGCAAACGAGATTTTACGAATGTATTAAGAGGATATTTAAATTTAGCTAGTGCTAAATTTCGCCAAGGATGCCGTGGAAGTTCACTAGATGTTCTTGCTAGACAACCATTATGGCAAAACTACCAAGATTTTAATCATGGTACAGGTCATGGTGTTGGATATCTATTAAATTGTCATGAAGGACCACAAGGAATTCACTATGGCAGAATTACAGGTCATCCACTCGAAATTGGAATGATTACTTCTAATGAACCAGGTTTATATATTTCGGCTAAATATGGTATTCGTCATGAATCTTTATTGTTAACTAAATTTGGTATGAAAAATGAATTTGGAACATTCCTAGAATTTGAAGTTTTAACTCTAGCTCCATTTGATTTAGATGGAATTAATCCAAACTTAATGAACGAGTTTGAAAAAGAAACTTTAAATGCCTACCATAATCGTGTATATAAAGAAATAAGCCCATATTTAACAAAAGAAGAAGCTGAGTTTTTAAATGAAGCAACAAAGCCAATCTAAAAGGAGACTATTATGAAATCAAATAAGACTTTATATATATTAACAATTGTAGCTGGTAGCTTACTAGTTTTAGGTGCAATTTGTATTATGATATTTACAAATATGGTAAAGAATAACTCAGAAGGTGCTATGGGAACTTTAGATTTTATATTGATTGGAGCAGGTAGTTTATTTTCACTTTCTGGTTTTATTGTTCTATTTGTTTTAATTGTTAAGATTTTAAAAGAAAAAAAGATTATATGAGAAAAATATTAATTTTATTTTGTGTTCTATTTGTTTTATTAACTAGCTGTGAAACAAAAAAAGTGTCTGATTTAGAGTTATTTGCTGAAAAGTTATCTAATTCTTCAAGTTTTGAAATTAGTATGAGTGCAAAACGTGATTATCCGATTTATCCGATTGATTTAGATATAAATTTTAAAAAGAATAATGATACATATTATTCAAAATACTATTTAAATATGAATAAAGAAGTATTATTTGATGGAGAAAATTATTTAGCATTTTTAGACAATTCAATTGATATTTACCAAAAGAAAGATGGAAATTTCCAAAAAGAATCATACCCAATTATTAATTCAGGATTAGTCGATATTTCATTTAATTTTACATTTTATTATGACTGTTTCGTTTATGATACAGAATATGAACAATATCGTTTAAATGATGAAGAGATCAATAAATTAAATTTATCATTATCAAAATACTCTTTGAAAATTAATCGAGTACTTGTCGATTTAGTAAATGATAAAGAATTGTATTTGAAAGCTGATTTTGCATATCAAACAATTATATTACCAGTTAATATTCGTGTTTTTAATTTAGGTAGTACAAATATAGTATTACCGACTAATTAGGTGATTTATGAAAAATTTTCCCTTACTTCGCAAAGATTTAATTATAAATTTAAATAAGCAAATAAAGTTGGCTTTATTAACCTTGATTTTAGGATTATTAATTATTTTTTTCCTAAGTTTATTGCCTAACTCATTTGGCGATTTATTGTCGAAATATTTAATTATTATATCGATTATATATGGTGTTATTGTTATTATTGTTCATTTTATCTTATTATTCAATAAGGCTGACAAAGATCCGTACAATATGTTGACGTTTTCTGATATGTCAATTATCTTCACGGCTAAAACCCATCAAGATGAATTTCCTATTGTAGGACTTGCCTATATTGAGATGGATTCTAAGTCATATCCACCTGGGATTATGCTTACTTTTATTTATGATGAACATAAAAAAATATCGGTATTAATTCATTCTAAACAATATGAATCATTTGTTTATTTGGCAAAAGAATTTAATATTCATTTTGAAGAAAGAACTATAGTATAAAAAAATAAGGTGATGTTAATTGAATATCACCTTATTTTTATAAGATAAGTAAATTTAAGATTGTAGATACATTAAAAAATAAATGGTTTATTCTACA
The DNA here is from genome assembly GCA_944325035.1 of uncultured Anaeroplasmataceae bacterium. Classification (GTDB taxonomy): domain Bacteria; phylum Bacillota_I; class Bacilli_A; order Acholeplasmatales; family Anaeroplasmataceae; genus CAG-307. The sequence goes on along the minus strand of CALUYM010000004.1, from coordinate 49,758 downwards.
TTTTCTAAGTGTTATGTAAACTTGACTTTATATTAGTAAAAATATAAAATTGATATGAAAGTTGGTGTAATATGAGTATTATTGAAATTAAAAATGTAAGTAAGACTTTTATTCTTTCTAAAAAACAGATGAAATTAAATCATACAACTAATAATAGAAAGGTTGCAGTCTGTGATGTATCTCTTTTTATTGAAAAAGGTGAGTGCTATGGACTATTAGGTCCAAATGGTGCTGGAAAAACAACAATGCTTCGAATGATGTCAACGCTTATTAAACCAGATGCAGGTGATATTATTATTGATGGAGCATCGGTAATAAATGATCCTAGTTCTGTTAGATCAAAGATTGCTTTTTTAACTACAGATTTAAAATTAGAGGATAACTTTACTACTAATTATTTATTTAACTATTATAGTTCATTAAGAAACATTAGTGATGAAAAACGTGATAGGTGGAAAAAAATACTTTTTGATCGATTTGGGATTACATCGTTTGAAGAAGTAAAAATAGCAGATTTATCGACAGGTATGAAACAAAAAGCATCAATTGCGATTTCTCTTGTTCATAATCCAGATATAATTATTTTTGATGAACCAACTAATGGGTTAGATGTAATTACGGCTAAAATTGTCGTTGATTTTTTACTTGAATTAAAAAAAGAAGGAAAGACAATTATTGTATCGACACATATTTTCTCATTAATTGAAAAAGTTTGTGATAAAGTTGGAGTTTTAATAGATGGCAAAATTGCATGTATTGATAGACTAGAAAATTTAACTAAAGATAAGAATTTAGAAGACAAGTTTTTTGATATATATGTTTCCGTAAAAGGTGGTGAAGAGAAGTGAAAAATGTTTGGATAGTTTTAAAAAAAGAACTAAAAAAATTTTTAGGAAATAAACGAATGTTTTTTAGCGTTGTTGTACTGCCGGGTCTATTGATTTTTCTTCTTTATTCAATTATGGGAAAAGCTTTGGAAGGACGATTTGATGGTGAATCTGAAAAATATAGTATTGCTATTTTAGATACTTGTCCGAAAGATTTTTTAACATTAATTCCTGATAATTTTGAAATTAATTCAGTTAGTGATGAACAATCTACACAAATGAAAGAAAAAATTTATCAAGGTGAATTAGACTTATATTTGACCTTCCCAGAAAATTTCCCAACTTCAAGTGATGAAATAGCAGCAGCAAGTAAGTTAGAAGTAGGTCTTTATTATAATCCTAGTGAAGCTACAAGCCTTAGTGCATATAATTCATTTTCATTAATTCTTGCCAGTTATCAAAGTTTTTTAATGGAACAAGCATTTAATAAAGACGCTATTTTTGTTGTAAATCCTAATGATTTATATCAGTTATATGATAAGCAAAAAGCCGATGCTAGTTCAATAGCTATGCTATTGCCATTTATTCTAATTATAATGCTTGTATCTTCTGCAATATCTGTTACTCCTGAAAGTATAGCAGGCGAAAAAGAAAGAGGTACACTAGCAACACTTTTAGTAACACAAGTAAAACGAAGTGAGATTGCACTTGGAAAAATAATTGCTTTATCAATTATTGCTTGTTTAAGTGGGCTTTCAAGTTTCATTGGTACATTATGTTCTATGCCTGCATTAATGGGAACAACTCAAGTCCATTATAATGTAATATCTATTATTTTACTTTTATGTATTTTGATAACTACTGTAATAGTAATTACTGCATTTTTATCTGTACTAAGTGCCTTTGCTAAAACTGTTAAAGAAGCTACTGCAATTTCATCTCCATTTTCAATTTTAGCCATGTTATGTGGAATAAGTGCAATGTTTTTTAAAGATATTCCGACAAACAATATTTTGTATTTTATACCAATATTAAATAGTGTAAATTCATTGGCACAGATTTTATCCTTATCTGTAAACATAGTAAATTTAGTTACTACTATTGTTTGCAATATTTTATATACCGTGATTTTTATTCTTATTCTAGCAAAAATGTTTAATAATGAAAAAATTATGTTTTCAAGGTAGGTGAAAAAATGATATTAACCTATGATGAAGCTTTAGCTCGTTCTAGCAATAAAGAATGGTTTAAAAGTTTTTATAAAAAAGATGATTTAGCATCAGATGAAGAAGTAAATGCAATAAATAAACTAGTTTTAGAAGTTGGTATCAATTACTTAGATGATTATTTAGAGATGAAAGATGATACTATTTTACAAAAAGAATATGTTCTTGATTTAATTGACTATTTAAATGAGGTAAAAAGTCAGGTGAAATAAGAATGAATGAACTTTTAGAGAATATTTTCAAGCTAAAAAATCGAAAAGAAATTGATACATATAGCGATGAAATAGCTGAAAAATTAAAAAATAATGAAATGTATTTTCCATGTTCTTATTATTTAGAAGCAATGTATCTTTATAATATTTATTTAGAGGCTTTTGAAAATGAAGAAGTCGAAGGATATTTATATCCATATAAATTAAGGAAAGTCATTGAAATTGGAAACTTATTATCAGAAGAGCCGATGTTTAGACGCTTTAACAATTTATATGTTTATCAAGGAAAGCTTTTAATCAAGGAATTAGATAGTATTTTAGATGTTTTAATTAAATATGCAAATATAAATTTTTTGATTAAATTATTAGTTCAAGTAATTCCTTTAATAAAAAAAGTTCCTTATTTGGAGAATTTATATGTCGGTTTGGGAATTATGCGATTTAAAAGAATCGAACTTCCTCCCTACATTGGCGAATACGTAACGAAAGATTATCTTGATAAATGTGGAGAAATGCCATTTTATCCGAGTGCTAGAAAAAAATTAAAGCAATTTATAGCTATGTTGCAAATACCACCTCGTGCAAAGGCTTTGTATTTAGAATTACCTAAACTATATCAAGCCTTAGAGGAAGGAGCAATGTTTGACTTTGGTCAAATCTCATTAGCGTGTTTTAAAATAATAGAGATTTCGGTTAAATCAATTATAAAAGATGCATTGAAGGAATATACAAATAGTGAAATATATAATCTTTTAAGTGATGACTTGAAAAAGATTTATAAAGAAGAAACATTTAAATTAGAACGAATTGAAATCGGTAAAATTTTCTTTATTCTTAATAATTCTTTAAAAGATGAAGATACCTTAAGTAAAAAAATAAGAAACTATTTTTCAGATGATGATTTATTAAAAATGCTTTTGAGATTTATTAATCCAGAAAATATAAATAAATACCGAAATGGGCCTGCTCATGGAGAATATTTAGCTCAAGAATTAGCAGATGAAGCTTTAAATATTTTAGATTCATTTATTAACGAATTTCTATTCACATTAAACAATCGTTTATAATTAGCTAAAATATATAATGATAACAATTATACTTAATAAGTCTAACTAAATGAATAGTTTTCGAAATTAGTAAAGTTTTTGGAAGTTTTAAAACTTCCTTTTTAACTTTTTATATAAAAATACTTATATAAATATTGCTTTGAAATTCAAAATAATATTTTACTTTAGAATATAGTGTGCTATAATTAATTGAATTTTGGAGGTTTTTATTATGAGAATTGCAGTTGTAACTGATAGTGGTTCAGGAATAAATCCTGTTGATATTCATGATGAAAATTTATTTGTCATTGCAATGTCATTTATGATAAATGGAAAAGAATATTATGAAAATTTTAATATCACTAATGAAGAATTTTATAATCATATGAAAGAAAAAGATGTAAAACTTAGTACAAGTCAACCTTCATTATATCGGGTTATGGAAGTGTGGAATGATGTTTTAAAAAAATATGATGCAATCATTCATATTCCATTAAGTAGCGGACTTTCTGCAGCCTGTCATCAAGCTATTACTTTAGCTAAAAACGAATACGAAGGACGTGTTTTTGTCATTGATAATGCACGTATTTCTGCCACTCAACGTGCTTCTGTTGATGATGCGCTTAAAATGATCAAAGAGGGATATACCCCGCAACAAATTAGTGATTTTTTACATGAAACGAAGTTAGATAGTTCTATTTATATTGCTGTTGATACCCTTACATTTTTAAAAAAAGGTGGGCGGGTAACTCCTCAAGCTGCTGCTTTAGGAAACTTATTACGGATTAAACCTATCTTACAAATACAAGGTGGAAAATTAGATGCATATAAAAAAGTAATGTCAAGTGCATTAGCTAGAAAAGCATTAGTTGATGCAATTGAAGATGATTTAAATGGTAGATTCAAAGAGTATTATGATAAAAAAGAAATGGCTTTGGCAATTGCTCATACAAATTATTTAGACGGTGCTAATATGTTAAAAGAAGCTTTATCTAAGCGTTTCCCGGATTTAGAAATAAAATACGTTGATTCTCTTTCATGTTTAATTGCTTGTCATACCGGAGAAAAGGCATTAGGTGCAGGTTGTTTTCGCATTTACCGACATTAAGTTTTAATTAAATATAGAAAAATAAGATTATTTGCGATATAATAATTTAGAAAGTTAGACGATTGGAGAAATGTTATGATTACTAAATTTTTATATCAAATGGATGAACGTAATAAACGTGTTATAACTGGTGTTGTACAAAATAATGAAATTTTACCATATGATCCGTTATACGAATATCCGATGGTTTTAGAAACTAGTTACCAAAAAGAACCAAATGAAGCTATTTTGGACAACTTCGGTCCTCAATTTTATGCAGTGTGCACAGATGATAAGAGTTTCAAATATTTAAATTTTAACGATTATATGTTAAAAGTAAAATTAGCATTAACAGAAAATGTTGCCTTCGCGGCGACTTTATCTAAAAACTTATTATCAGTTATTTTAGAAGAAACTGGATACTTTGATGAAGATAATTTAGATGTAAATTATGTTGATAGTGGTTTATTTTTAACAAAAAATCTTGAATACAAAGACTATTATGATGGTTGGTTTAAAAAAGTAACAGATGATGTCTATGTACAATTAAATTATTTATCTAATCCGTTATTCGTTGGAAAAGAAAACAATGAGTACATACTAACAGATGATTTTAAAAAAGCTTTCCGTGTTTCAAAAAAAGAATGTCGTCATTTATTAATCGCAAGAGAATTTATTGATCGGGATGTTTTAAAAAGAAATGTTTGTTTTTCTCATTACAATATGTTCTTATGTAATGAAGGTTATGCTTTTGGTGGTTTGAATTCATTTTCTGTAACTTATGAAGATGCTATTTTAAGAATAAATCGAGACTTCGAAATGTCTACAGATTATCGTTTAGTTGGTGATGAAAAAAGAGCTGCAATATTACGTGATATGATGTATTTAATGAAAAAACCTGATGAGGGTAAAAAAGCATACTTAAAGATTAACGGACGTTATGTGAAGAGCTTGGGTAATGATGCATATGAGTTAACTTCCGAGGCTGCTAAAGCTTCATCACTTGATTTTAAAATGATAGATATTTTGAAAAAAGCAATTAGCCTTTTTACGGATAATCCGGCATTTGAAATCTTACGAGACAAGAATTACTTCTTGTATACTCATCTCAATTCTTATGAATTATCAAAAGAGATAAAAGAAGCAATTCCTTCTAAATTAATTAAAAAAGAAATCTATGAGGAATTCATAGAAGCATTTAATGATAATTCTAATCAAAACTTGATTATTAGTTATGATAATAAATATGTTAGTTTTGAGGTGTTATCTAACTTAGAATTTAAAATCAGTTATGAATTAACAGGTTTCAATGCAACTCGTTTTAATGAAAATCAAGTAAAAGTTTTATCAGAGTTATTAAATATAGCATTTAATAAACGTGAAATTTTACCTATTTTCAATGCTGCTGAAATCTATAACATTAAAGCAACTGATGCATTCTATACATTAGAAGAGGCCTATGACAATTTTTTACATACCTTAAAAGAGTCTAATATTCGTGTGTCAAATATTGCCGTTAAAGATATAAAAACAGAATCAGATAAAGGTGCAATTGAATATTTACGTCGCTTTTATTTAAAAACAATCTATGATTCATATAATATTTTTAAATCTATATTAGCTTTTAATGATGTAAGTAATATTTTATTATGTGGTACAACTTCAACTGCTGATATTATCGGGCTATCGGTTGCTGCACATGAATTAAATAAAAAAGTTAATGTGACAACTCTTGAAACACCAAAATGGGGCTTATATCCATCAGCTTATATTAGTAAAAATGTAAATTATATTTCTTCTTATCGCTTAGCTTTAACAGCTTTAGATAAGAATATGTTAGCACAATTTGATTTAATTTATATTGGAAAAAACTTTAAAGATGATGCCAAAACAGTTGTTAAATTTATCCGAAACTTGTTTAATTTAGATAAGGATATGATTATAATTAATACGCATTTAACAAAGAATTTTGAAATACCGAATAACTATTTTAAAGCATTGGCTGCAATAAAGGAAGTTACCCGTAAATTTATAAACAATGAGTCTCAAATTGCAAAAAATATAAAGTTTGATAATTCTTCAATTATAGATAAAAAATCTACATACTATTCAGCTATAAAAATAGAAAAAAATATGCTTATTGATTTAATTAAAAAGAACTGATTTACCATCAGTTTCTTTTTTTTAAAAGAGGGGGAATAATGTGATTAAAGTTAAAATATTTGATTTTGAACATGAAAAAGATTTGGAAAATGAATTAAATTTATTTATAAATGATAAAAAAACAATTCTCGACATTAAGTATCAAACTTCACATTTTTATGCTCAAAATGAGCAAATTTTCTCGTTTTCAGCATTAGTTATTTATGAAATGGAATAAAATGTCAAATTATCGCTTCTATTTTTAGAAGTTTTTTTTATTTTCATTCTACTCAAAAAGTTGTATGCTTATGTTAAAGGAGGAGGTTAATCAGACAAAAAAATAAAAAGATTAACCATTTTGTTATTTTATGACGATTATTGAATTAATCACAAAAAAATTAGATCGAGAAGATAATGTTCAAGCTTTACTTGGAACAGAAATAAAGCTAAGAAGAAATGCATTATCTAAAACACTAGAAGAAATATCAGGAGAAACATGTAGTGTTAGTTATCTATCTAAAGTAGAAAACAGTGAAATAAAACCTAATCCTGTATTCTTGGCTGATATTTGTGAACGAGTTAAACTATCGGCAGATAATGTGGCAGCAATCCAAGAGAGCAAAGCAATTTTTCAAAAGTGTATTATAGCGATATTTGAGCATGATATGTCTACTATTGAATATTATTATGAATTGGTTTTCGACTTAAAAAACTATCGTGCTAAAATGATTAAACTTATTTATGCTCTTGCAAAAGACAATATGAGAACAGCTAAGCGTATTATTTCTGAATTACAAAAAATTGAAGGGACAATGCAACTTACAGATTTAATGTTTTTAGCATTTTTAGAAGCTTGGTATAATTTTAAAAATTATGAATTCTATGATTGTTACACACTTTTAAAAGTTCTCAGCAATTATAATTCTGGATATATTTATTTAGATACCTTAATTTTAGATATGATAGTTAAAATACTATATCGTCTTAATTCACCACTATTTTATGATAATTTATATAATTTGCGAAGATTATATATAAAATATAATGCATTTGAAAAGGTTAAAGATTTGGAAATTCTTCAATTAACTTTCTCACTATACAACGGTTACATTAAATTAGTGGACAAAAGAATAAAAGAGCTAAAAGTTAATTTTGATTTTAGAATTTTATATTATGCTTTTAAAAATGAAAGTATAGATATGAATTGGAATGATTATAGTTTCTCCAAGATGATTTATTTATATCAAATGAATAAAAAAGTTTTTAAAGAAACTTATGATACTAAAATTATTAATGCGACTGAAGAGGAATTGAAAGTAATTAGTTTCTTATATGATAAAGAATACTGTTTATATTTTTTTGAAAGACTCAACAATATCTATTTACCATATGCTCTTAAGATTAAAAATTATTTTTTCTTAAATGAAATTTCAAAATGTTTGATTAGGGAATTAAAAATCCGATGTAGATATAAACGATGTTTAGATATTTACGCAGAAATAGATAATATTTATAAGGAGCGTGAATTGTATTGCTAAAAAGAATAAGCTTACTATTTATTATTTTTATTATAAGTTTATTAGTTCAAAATGAAGCAAAGGCTTTATCAGGAAATGGTTTTATTTGGAATAAAACAGAAGTGTCCATTCCATTAAATGATAACTTTGAATCATATTTAGATGAGTTTGAAGTCAAGTTCTACTACAAAGGTCAAATATTAGATGATGTTGATGTAAAAGTTGAAATTGATGATATGTATTATAATAATTTTGTCGTCTCTACCAAAGAAGTTGGCGTAAAAACAGTCAAATTGATTGCCACAGTTTTAGGCTATAGTAGTTATGATAAAAAAGATGTTTTAGTTCATGTTGTCGATACAAAGTTACCGACTATTACTCAAGTTCAATCTTTAATAATTCCTTTAGGTTCAGCAGTAAATTATAATGAATACTTTTTATTTAGAGATAATGATGAAATTACTTCGTGCATTATAAATGATGGAAGTGTAAATTATACTAAAATAGGTGTATATCCAATTAGTATAATTGTTATTGATAAAAGTGGAAATAGAGTAGAACAAAATTATAATGTAAGTATAGTGGATAAAGGAAAACCATCACTTGAAACGGCAAGTTTTATAGAGGTTATTTTTGGTGATGAAGATTTTGATATTAGAGACTACGTAAAGGCTTCAGATAATCTAGATGGTGATATAACGAATAATATTGAATACTTTGGACTAGATGTCTATAAACTGGGGAAACAAAGTGTGACAATTAAAGTAGAAGATAGTAATCATAATGAAACGGTTGTTACAAAAGAAATAACAGTTGTTGATAATGTAGCTCCAGTTATTGAACTTACTACATATTTTAAGACCATATCTTCATTTGAAAAACCTGATTTTAAAAGTTTTATTAAGAATATTACTGATAAATGTGACAAAAGTAATCTTTTGGAGAAAGTTGTAATTGATGATAGTGATTTTGAAGAAGAATTTGGAACATATGATATTATCTATACTGTTTATGATGCATCTGGAAATAAAGCAACGAGAAATCTTTCTTTAACCATTACATACAATAGTGCTCCAATTATTGAAGCTAACGATTTAGTATTTAAACAAAATGAAAAGTTTAATTTAAAAGATTATATTAAAGTAACAGATGAATATGATGAAAATATTAATGTTACTATAGATGAATCTATCTTAGACAAATCTACTCCTGGAACATATGAAATAATTATTACCGCATTAAATAAAGCTGGAATAAAGTCGGAAAAAATAATATATGTTACGATTAAAAGTGATAGAGGTGAATCATTTTCCATTATTAGTCAACTTTATGACTATATTTATGAAAATAAATTAATGTTTGCAATCTTAATTTTAGGCACAACTTGCACTATATTTTATTTCTTTTTCCGGAAAAAAGAGTTTAAGCGTGGTGAATAACTTTTATTAATTTACTTAAAATGTTATAATTAGCCTAAAGGAGTGAGTATAATGTTAGGATTTTTATATGGACAAACTGAATATAACCTACTTGAATCAAGCGTTCGTTTAGAAGATTATATCAACAAAGCACTTGAATATGGATATGACGTTTTATCTATTACAGATTCGAATCTTTATGGTCACTATAAGTTTTATAATTTGTGCAATAGAAACAATATAAAGCCTCTGATAGGTTTAAGAATAAAAGTTTTATCATCTGATTCTTTTGATAATATTTTGATTGCCTATGCATTTAATGAAGAAGGGTATATGAATTTATTAAAAATTTCTTCGATTGTCAAGATAGAAGATAAAATATTTTCACTTCAAGAGTTAGCTACTTATCAGGGACTTGTTTTTATTTCTACTGATGAAAGTGATATTTATAGAGAGGCTTTGGGCTCTAATATTGAGAACTTAAAGTGTTTAGTAGAAACATATTTAAAGATGTTTACTTACTTTGGTGTTGGATTATCATTAAATTCGCAAGTTAATCTACAAAGTGGAACAGTACTTCGTGATTTATCATATGAATTAGGATTTAAAATTTATCCACTATCAAGAACTTTATATCTAAATAAGGAAGATAGAGAAGTTTATGATACATTAACAAGTATTGGCAAAACAACTGCTAAGCAGGGTGACTTTCATCTAAAAAGTAAGTATGAATTAGAAGAAGAGTTTTATATGTTTGAAGATGTATTTCAAAATCTAGAATATTTAATTAACTTAGTTAATTATTCGATTAAAGCTGTTGATATCTCTCTTCCGCAATATCCTAAGACAAATGGGGAAGCTTCAAATATATTTTTAAAATCTGTTGCCCAAAGAGGGTTGAATAAAAGATTTCAAAAGAGTCATAGTAAACCATATTCTGAATACGTGACAAGACTTAACTATGAATTAGGCGTAATTCATACAATGGGATATGATGATTATTTTTTAATTGTGTGGGACTTTGTCTTATATGCTAAAAAAGCCGGGATTATGGTTGGACCTGGCCGAGGTAGTGCAGCAGGAAGTTTAGTTGCTTATTGCTTAGGGATAACAAATGTAGATCCACTTAAATATGATTTATTCTTTGAGCGTTTTTTATCTTTAGAAAGAGTAACTATGCCTGATATTGATATGGATTTTCCAGATGATAGAAGAGATGAAGTTATTCAATATGTTCAGGATTTATATGGAAAAAATCGTGTATGTAATATTTCTACTTTTGGTACATTTCAATTAAAGTCATCGCTTCGTGATATTGGTAAAGTTTTAGGTTTAGAATCTAAAGAAATAGATGTAATCGTTAAAATTGCCTCATCAACTGATGATTATGAAAAGTTGGTTAAATCTTATGAACATAATGAGTTAGTTTCAAAATTGTTTAGAATCGCTAAGAAAATTGAGAATTTACCGCGCCATGTTTCAACACACGCTGCGGGAATTATTTTATCAAATGATATGTTAGTAGCTAATGTTCCACTTCAAAAAGGTTTATCTGGATTATATCAATCTCAACTTGACGCTAATGATTTAGCTATGCTAGGACTTTTAAAGATAGATTTCTTAGGATTAAAAAATCTAAATACAATTAATCAAATTATTAAAGAAATTCCTGGCCTAAACAATATAACAATTCAAGATATTCCTCTAGATAATAAAAAAACATTTGATTTATTATCACGTGGTGATACTTTGGGTGTTTTTCAACTAGAAAGTGAAGGAATCAAAAGATTTTTAAAAAATTTAGGCCCTAAATCCTTTGAAGAAATTGTTGCTGTTTTGTCACTTTATAGACCAGGACCTATGGATAATATCGATGAATACATTAAACGAAGTAAAGGCGCTCCATTTACATATATTGATAAGGCGTTAGAGCCAATTTTAAAAGAAACGTATGGTATAATTGTTTATCAAGAACAAATTATGCAAATTGCTCATACATATGCAGGTTTAAGTTTAGGGGAAGCTGACTTATTACGTCGAGCCGTTTCTAAAAAGGATAAAGCAAGTTTAGATGCGAATCGAATACGGTTTATTGAACAATCTGCCAAGCTTGGACATGAAAAAGAGATTGCAAATCAAATTTATGATTTGATTGTTAAATTTGCTAATTATGGTTTTAATAAGAGTCATGCAGTAGCATATGCATTAGTTAGTTATCAAATGGCGTATTTTAAAGCTAACTATTTTGGAATTTTTATGTCTAAATTATTAAATAATGTTATTGGAAATACAACTACAATTACATCATATTTAGAATATGCTAAAATTAGAGGATTAAAAGTTGAAAAACCTAATATTAATATTTCAACCTTAGAATTTGTAAACAAAAATAATACATTAATTTTTCCACTTCAGGGAGTTTATGGTGTTGGCTATAATTCTGCATTTGAAATTTTAAAAGAACGAATAAAGGGACCATTTACTTCTTTTGCAAATTTTAAGGATAGAATGAAAATAATAAATCAAAAGATGTTAGAATCATTAATTTTTGCTGGAGCGTTTGATTCATTTGGCCAAACAAAAAAAGATATGATCGAAAAAAGTGATGAATATTCTGAAATTTTTGAAAATTCAATTCCAGAAGAAGAAAAAATTCTTGTAAAAGAAGAATATGACTATGAATTTTTACGAGAAAATGAAATGAAAGCTTTAGGATTAAATATTGAGTATGATCCGTTTAAAAATATAGAAGTTTTAAAACAAAAATATCAAACTTTGAATTTCTCCAAAAAGCATATTGCAAAAACAATCCGAGTTTTAGTCGAATTTACAGAAATTAAGGAAGTTTTTACCAAAAAAGGTGAAAAAATGTTAGTTGGAAAAATTTTTGATGGAAAAACGGAATTAAATGTGGTATTATTTCCAAAGGTTTATCAAAATTATATAAATCAAGTTAAATCTTCGTCCATTTATATGACGGAAGGCAGAATTATGTATGATGAACTCAAGAAAACATACCAATTCTATATCGTTTGGATAAAGAAAATTTAAAATAATTTTGTCAATGAGGAAGTTAAGATGTACTATATAATTTATAATCCACTTGCTAAAGGCGGTAATAATGAGTTTAACCTAAAAGTAGCTCAAAAGATAAAAAAGAGATGTGAAAAAAAAGGAATTAATTCAACAATTATTACTGTATTTGACTTTAAAGAAAGGAAGGATGAATTTCTAGAAAAATTACAAGAAACCGATAGACTTATAATCAGCGGGGGCGATGGTACGCTTCATCAGATGATGCAGTATATTGACTTTAAAAAGATACCAGCTGAAGTATATGTGAATAAAGGTGGAACCGGAAACGATTTTGCAAGAGGTCATAAAGGAAAAATTTTTGACATAACGCATGAAATTAAAGATATGCCGTATTTCTTGCATAATGGGATAAAACACCGATTCTTAAATGGGATAGGCATTGGAATTGACGCTATTGTATGTGATGAAGTTAATAATAATCAGAAAAAAGAATCTTATTTTAAGACTGCTCTTAGCGTTTTTAAGACTTTCAAAACCTACCAACTAGATTTAGAAATTGATGGAATAAAACATTCATTCGATGATGTATATTTCTTTGTATGTATGCATGGAAAATACATGGGTGGAGGAATGAAAATTGCTCCCAAAGCCGTAAGAGCTGATAGTCACTTAGATCTATATGTAATTAGAGCTAAGAATTATAAACATATTGTAAGATTGTTTCCGCTTGTTTTTCTTGGTCTCCATACAAGATTAGAAAAATATGTAACGTATTTTTCTTGTAAGAATGTTAAAGTTAGAACACAAGGTTGCTCAACTTTACAAGCTGATGGTGAGGTTATAAAAAACGTTAATTATTTAGAAATTCATCGTTATTAATACAGTATCGCAATTTACATCACGTAAAAAGCGAAAACTCTTTGCACTTTACGTGAATGATGTTATAATGATTATAGAAAGGAGTAGTATTCTATGAATGAAAAAGAAGCATTAAATAAATTGTATCAAGCAATTATTAGCATTGATAACGAGGCAGATTGTATTGCCTTCTTAGACGACTTACTCTCTAAACATGAACTTGAATCTTTAGCGAGCCGTGTTTACAGTGCGAAACTACTGCAGGAGGGACATACATATCTTGAAGTGATTGAGAAGGTTAGAATTTCTTCAGCAACTCTTGCCCGCGTTAGTAAATGTGTGAAAAATGGTACGGGGTATAAAGCTATACTTCCTAAGATTAAATAGTAAAAAAGGCGGATAAGCATTTGCTTATTCGCCACTTTTTTTTACAGGTTGAGCTTTAAATCCTATAACGGTTTCTCCTTGCTCAACATTACAAATAACAGTGGAGTTAGCCCCAATTCTAGCTTCTTTACCGATTGTAATATTACCAAGAATTAAAGCTCCAGCTCCAATAGTTACATTATTTTCAATTGTGGGATGTCGTTTACCATGTACAACACCACGACCACCTAATGTAACGCCGTGATAAATTGTTACATCATCACCTATAACTGCTGTTTCTCCGATTACGACACCGTGTCCGTGATCAATAAAAAGTCTTTTTCCAATTGTTGCTCCAGGATGTATTTCAATACCAAGCCTATTTCTTGTTAAATATGTAATAAACTCAGCTAATGTTTTTAGTTTTATTTTCCAAAAGAAGTGAGCAATTCGAAACCAAAACATCGCTTTGACACCAGGATAGCATAAAATAATTTGAAACCAGTTGCGAGCAGCTGGGTCCCTTTCTTTTATTGATGCAAAATATCCTATTTTTTTCACGAAAACCTACTTTCTACCTAGACCAATTTTGTTATATACCTTTCTAAGCTTTTTAAAAGCTAACTTAGATGCGTAATCACGTCCTTCATCTAGGATTTCATCTAATAAAGTTGAATTCAATAATTCATTATAGCGTTTTTGAATTGGTTCTATATGCGCAACTACAATATTAGCTAAGTCATTTTTGAATTCAGCATAGCCTTTTCCTATGTATTTCTTTTCAATTTCATCATAAGTTAAATCAGTAAGACAAGAATAGATTGTCATTAAATTTGATACACCAGGCTTATTGTTTAAATCATATCTTATACAAGCTTCCATATCAGTTACAGCTGACTTAATTTTTTTACTAATTATATTTAAATCATCAAGTAGTGATATATATGATTTAGGATTTGGATCTGACTTACTCATTTTTTTAGTTGGATCAATTAAGCTCATAATACGTGCACCTTTAGGTGGGATATAAGCTTCAGGTATAATAAATGTTTCTCCATATTTTTCATTAAATCGTAAAGCTAAATTACGAGTTAATTCAAGATGCTGTTTTTGGTCATCTCCAACAGGAACAATTGAAGTATCATATAAAAGAATATCAGCTGCCATTAAAGCCGGATAAGTAAGAAGAGAACCTCTAATTCCTTCAACTTGTTTGACTTTTTTATCTTTATATTGTGTCATTCTTTCTAACTCGCCAATATAAGCAGTAGATTCCATAATATAGCCAAGTTGATTGTGAGCTGGTACTTCTGATTGTATAAAAAGATGAACTTTTTTCGGATCTAGACCACATGCTAAATAAATGGCAGCTAAACTTCTAATGTTTTGACGTAGTTTTAATTTATCTTGTGGAACAGTAATCGCATGTAAATCAGCAATAAAAATTAAAATATCAGTATCTTCTAATGTATCTTGTAATTTAACAAAATTTCTAATAGCTCCTAAATAATTTCCAAGCGTCATAGTACCGCTTGGTTGAATACCTGAAATTAAACGTTTCATAAAAACCTCCAAAAATAAAAAAACGTCCTTAAAAGAAAGGACGCTAAGTAAACGTGGTGCCACCTTAATTCTAGTAAATAAAAACTAGCTCAAACCTTTAACGCAGGAAACGACTGGTATTAACAGCACTTAAAAGTCCATTCAATCAAATTCTTATAACCATATCACACCAACTATAGCTCTCTTTATATAAGATAAAATGATTTACTATTCTTTCTCATCGATTTAATAGTATTATATGTTTATTATAAAAAAAAGTCAAACAACAAGCATTCATAATACTTAAAAAATATTTGTAAATATTATATTGATAGAGTATAATAACTTAAATAAACAAAGGATTAGGTGAAAATTGGATGACTGATAAACAAATAAAAAACAATAATAATCAAGAAGATAACGAAAAAAAACTAAGATTTTGGGGCAAAATATTTCATACGCCATCAAAATATATAGCAATTTCAGTAATCAGTATTATTATAATCTTAATAATCTTAATTAATTCAAATTTTTACAGTTTAGTGGCTTATCAAGATGCTTTTTTTGTAACTGGATTTATATGGATAGGTGTTTCAATTCTTTCTTTAATATCACATGATGGTTTTTTTAGAATATTTTCATATTCTGGATATTATATCTATAATAAATTTTTACAAAAACCAATTGACAATTATCATGACTATTATCTTTTAAAAGAAGAAAAAAGAGAAAAAAATAAATGGACTTGGACACCTTATTTATTCAGTGGACTAATTTTATTAGCGGTTTCGTTTATATTTATGATAATAATTAGTCTAATTCTTTGAAAATATATGGAAATAACACTGAAAATGCCTATGAAAATAATGAAAAATAGATTTGAGAACGTTTTCAGTAAAATTATTTTAAAAAAACTATTGTTTTATAAATTAATAAGTGTATAATTAGTTCAAAGATAAATTAAAAACATTAAAGTTTAAAAAAACTTGGTTAATTTATGTATTCTAATTATCTTGAAGCAATAAAGTATGAATTAAATTTTATAGCTTTTGTTGTGTCGTTTATCTAAAACGAAAAAGTAATAAGAAAAATAGGAGGAAGATAGAATGAAGTCTAATCTAAAAAAATTAAGTGTTGTTGCACTTTCTGCTTTAGCATTAACAGCTTGTAGTTCTACAGAAACTGAAAAGACATATTTCAGTGCAACTGGTCAAACGCCAAACTTAAGTGTTACATCAGGAGGAACTACAATTTCTTACAAAGGAAAGTCTGCTGATGAGAAAAAAGAAATCATGGGAATCCTTGAAAAATATGCTGTTGAAAATTCGCTAACAGGTATTTCACTATTTGAAGACGGTGGCTACGTAATGTATGCTGATAACGTTTCATTACCAACTGAAACATATGTAAGTGGTTATGGATTTGGTGTTTTACGTGAAGGTAATATTACTGCTGATTTAGCAGGAGAAAACAACCAAGCGTGGAAAAGACATTATCACACATATGTTGCTGAAGATCCAGGAAATTTAAACTATATGGATGATAGAGGTTCTGTGGTTGGAAATTTAATTGGTTATGCAAGTGCTTCATATTTTACAAATAAGTTAGGAACTGATGGTACATCTTATGAATGGATTGGAGATCTTTCAAAGAGTGATCGCCCAGTTTTACTTGATGAAAATGGAAACGCAGCAGAAAATCAAAATGGAGTAGGAACAAAATTCCGTTTTGAAGTTAAAGTTGGAGATGAATTAGTCTACAACACAAAAACAACAAATTCGACATTAGCAAAATATAATGGTCGTCAAGTTAAACTTGAAGATTATATCACACCATATAAATTAAAATGGACTCAAAAAATTGGATATGCACGTGCTGCTGAACAATTAACTGGTTCTGGAAGTATTAAGGGAACTAGTGAATACTATAACTCATCTGCAAATGGAATCGATGATAATGCATTTGCTAACGTTGGTGTTAAAGGTGTAGAAATAGATGGTAAGAGCTATTTAGAATTTGAATTAAATGAAGCTACAACGCCATTTATGGCAATATACTATTTATCAAGTTCTATGTACGCACCAGTTCCAATGGAATTTATTGAAGATCTTGGTAATGGTGATGTGTATGCAGGTGCCAAGAACTGGGGTAAAAAGACTGACTCTGGTTTAACACCAGTAGATACAACATTATCTACAGGACCTTATGTATTATCTCAATGGGAAACTGATAAACAAATCGTTTGGGATAGAAGCACAAGAACATATGATGATGGAGCTTATAAGATTCCAGGTGTACACGTTGCTGTTTTAAAAGCTGTTTCTACAGATACAGAAGCTGCATTAAATGAGTTTTTAGCTAATAAGCTTTCAACTGTAGCTATTCCTACGACTAGATTAAGCCAATACAAAAACGATCCACGTACTAAACAAACTACAGGTAGCTCAGTATTTAAATTAAATGTTAATACTTGTGATCAAGCTACTTGGGAAAAATTATTTGGTCAAAATGGTACAATTACTCAAACTCAACCAAGCCAATACTGGCAATTAGAACCAGCTTTATCAAATTCTAATTTCGTTAAAGGGTTAAGTTATTCTATTAATCGTTCAGAGTATGCTGAAAAACGTGGTAGTGTTCCATCAGTTGACTTCTTCTCATCAAATTATTTAATTGACCCTGAAAATGGAGTTAGTTGGAATTCAACTGCTGAACATAAAGCTGCTGTTGCAAGTTTAACAAACAATGGTCTAAATGCAGATGGTTACAGTTTAGCTGTTGCTCAAGAATACTTCCGTCAAGCTGCTAAATCTTTAATTGCTGAAGGAAAGTATAAAGAAGGAGACACAATTACTCTAGAAATTGCATGGATGCGTGAAT
Source organism: uncultured Anaeroplasmataceae bacterium (assembly GCA_944325035.1). Classification (GTDB taxonomy): domain Bacteria; phylum Bacillota_I; class Bacilli_A; order Acholeplasmatales; family Anaeroplasmataceae; genus CAG-307. Next base: position 31,601 of record CALUYM010000004.1, on the reverse strand, counting down.
CTCAAACAACTAGCTATGGTGAAGATATTAAAAAGTATTTTGAAGATGCGTTTAACTCTGCTAATACTGGATTAACACTTCAAGTTACAAATATGGCTGTTGCTACATGGTCTGATGTATACTATAAGAAGATGATGGTTGGTCAATATGACCTTGCTTTCGGTTCGATTTCTGGAAATACATATGACCCACTTAACTTCTTAGAAGTTTTAAAATCAGATAATTCTTCTGGATTTACTCTTAACTGGGGTACTGATACAAATACACCTGAAATTCAATACGATGGAAGAACTTTATCATTCGATGCATTATGGCAAGCAACTGATAGTTCAGCATTAATTGATAACGAAGGTCGTGCTGTTAAGAACGAAGATTTCTATGATGCTGGTATTATTTCAAATGTTCATAATGAAGATGGTACACGTACAATTGTTATTGATACATTAACTTTCTCTGATGAAACTAATAGTACTTCAATTAACGGATTCAATGTTATTGCTACTATTAATGGTGTAGAAGTAACTGTTAGTGGAGACTATGTTGCTGTTGTTAATGAAAATGGAACAACTAAATATACTATCACTGTGCCAGAAGGTATTGAATCTGTTGCTGATTACATTTATCTAGAAATGCTTGTTTCTGTCAACGGAGTTGAAGTAAGTGAAAGAATTTTTGTTCAAGTTGTTGAATAATTAATAAAATAAAATTTAAGGAATTGACACTTAGAGTTAATTCCTTAAATTTTTTTATCAAAATTATAAATTTTTATTCATATATCTTGATTTGAAATTGTGTTTTATGTATAATAATTATAATATATCAAAGGAGTGAATAAAGTATGTGGAAATACGTTTTGAAAAGAATATTATTAGCGTTAATTACGTCATTTATTATTCTATCAATTACTTTTATTTTAATAAAGTTATTACCATATAATAGACCTACAGGTACTAATGAAGTAATGTTTGGATATTATATGAAAGATGTTGCAGATGGTTTCGTATATGATTTTAGAATTGAACAAAAAAATATGGGAGAACTACTATGGAGTTACACTGATGGAGCTGGTAGAGCTCACTATTTTTATGAAGTTCCTGTAATGACTCAATATTTTAGATGGTTAAAGAATATTGTTACAGAATGGAATTGGGGACAATCTAATAGTATAGCAGTTGGTATGAGTGCAACTGGTATTATTGTTCCAAAATTAGCTGTTTCAATGAAATTAAACATCATTGCAACTGTGATTTCTGTTCCAATTGGTATTCTTTTAGGTATTTTAGCCGCTCTTAAAAAGAATAAACCAACAGACCATGTTATTTCGACTTTGGTTATGATATTTATTTCTATTCCAAGTTTCGTATTAATCACATTTATTATGGGTATTTTTTGTTATAATTTAGGATGGTTCCCAACTAAATGGCCAGGTAGTACAGATCCAGTTAGTTATAAAATACTTGGATATATTGTTCCTGTTGTATGTTTATCATTTGGTTCTATTTGTGGTTACTGTCGTTTTACAAGAGCTGAATTATGCGAAGTAATGTCAAGTGAATATCTATTACTGGCTAGAACTAAAGGTTTAACAAAACGTCAATCAATCATTCGCCATGCATTAAGAAATGCAATGGTACCAATTGTTCCTTCGATTTTAGCTGAATTTTTAAGTATTATGGGTGGTTCAATGATTCTGGAAAATCTTTATGGAATTCCTGGAATTGGATCACTATTCGTAGATGCTTTAAATAAGCAAGATTATAATGTATTATTCGTAGATATGGCTATTTTCACTACTTTTGGATTAGCCGCTGGTGTATTAGTCGATATTTCTTATGGTTTCATTGATCCAAGAATTAGAATGGGGGCGAAGAAATAATGTCAGAATTTAAGTATTTAGATGAAAAAGGAAATGAGATTTCAGTAGATATCAAAAATGAAGACTTCAATTTCCTTCAAGACCATCAACGCATTTATGATGAAAAATTTCAAACTAAAACTACTACCTTTTTAAAAGACGCATTTAAGCGTTTCTGCCGCAACAAATCTTCTGTTGTTGCTGCTTTTATAATTGGAATTTTAGTGCTATGCTCTATTTTTGTACCGCTTTTTAGTCCATATGATGTTTCAAAGACAACATATCCATATCAAGCTTTATTACAACCAAAGTTATTTAAAGCCGGTACAGGTTTTTGGGATGGTACAGATCATTACTCAAATCAAGTATATGATGTTGTTGAGGATGAAGTTGTCGGTGGCAGCTTTGTAAAAGATTATATGTATAACGTTAAATATAGTGAAAATCTATATACTGATAAAGCTATTGTTGGTGCACATGGTGGTACATTAGTAATAGCTCAAAATAGGGCTGCAGCTTATGCTGGGGAAACAGCTAGTTACTATAATTATTATTTCTTTGATATAACATCAAATGTACCAGTTGTTTTCACTGTAGATTTCAATGATAAAAAACTTTATGAAGAATTAAGTTTTGCTAAATATAAATTATATGTTGAAGCATATACTGAAAGTAATCCTTCAGCAAATTCTGAATCAACTAGATATTATATCGATACAGAATGGTCAGAAAATTATGGTGTAAGAAGTGTTAATTTAGCTACAGAAGTATTAGCTAAAATTGGGAAAACTGAATTAAAAAATGTTCGTGTGGGTATTGAATATCAATTATCACAAGATACTAAAAAATACTCATATTTAGGATTTGACAGCATTAAATTAACTACAGATAGTCAAAATGCGACTCCTGAGTATAAAGAACAATTAGCTACTCTTTCTATAACAGATGCCAATGTTCAAGTTCTTCAAACTCGTAATGATCAAGGTTTTTATCCAAATAGCTTTTGGTATATTACATCTGGTGAAAGACGTGTAAATCAAGCTATTTACAAACTAGTAGAATTTGATTATGACAAATATGCTCAACAATTTGGAAGTAGAAGTGTAGAATTAACTAGTACTAATATTCAAACATATATTGACAATGGCTGGATGACATTTGAGAGTATTGATGCGAATAATTCAGCATTGTTTGATGAAAATGGAAGATATATTGGTGAAATCAATTATAAAATTTTAGATGACAGATGTCCTATTTATGATGAAGTTGATGACAACGGAAATGTTGTGCCTGGAATTAAATCAATTACGAGAATAAGAATAAATGATAGTTATATTCTAGCATATAATGCTCAAGTTCAATATTATAAATATGTTGGTTATTCTTCTATGCCTATTTTTATTCTTGGAACTACAGAAGCTGGATATGATTTATTCACATTAGCATTCTTTGCGTTAAGAACATCACTTTCTCTTGCAATTTTAGTTTCTGCTGTTAACTTTATGATTGGTTTAGTTTGGGGGTCAATTTGTGGTTATTTCGGTGGAAATATTGACTTAGTTATGGAACGTATCAAAGATATTTTAAGTGGAATGCCATTTATTGTTGTTGTTACATTGTGTATTCTACATTTAGGTAACAATGTTTTAACATTTGGTATTGCTCTTTGTTTAACTGGATGGATTGGTACTGCTTCTCGTACACGTACGCAATTCTATCGTTTCCGTGGAAGAGAATATGTTTTAGCATCTAGAACCTTAGGTGCTTCAAATACTAGATTAATCTTTAGACACATTTTGCCTAATGCTTTAGGAACAATTGTAACAGGTGCCGTACTAATGATTCCTAGTGTAATCTTTAGTGAAGCAACCCTTGCATATTTAAACTTAGGTTTACAGGGTAGTGCATCATTTGGTGTATTATTATCAGATAACCAAAAGTATCTATCTACATTACCTGTATTAATTATTTTCCCTGCAGTAATTATTTCGTTACTAATGATTTCATTTAACTTATTTGGTAACGGATTAAGAGATGCATTGAATCCATCATTAAAAGGAAGTGATTAAAAATGGCTGAAAAAGTCTTAGAAGTTAATAACTTAACAGTATCATTTAGCACAGATAATGGCTTAGTAAGAGCTGTCCGTGGTGTATCATTCGATCTTGAAAAAGGTGAAACACTTTGTATTGTAGGTGAATCTGGTTCAGGTAAATCAGTAACATCTAAAGCTATAATGGGAATACTAGCAAACAATGCAATCATTGATGATGGTACAATTATGTATGAAGGTGAGAACTTATTAGAAATTTCTGAAGAAGAATATGTAGGTATTCGTGGTCATAAAATTGGTATGATTTTCCAAGACCCACTTTCAAGCTTAAATCCAATTGTAAAAATTGGAAAACAAATTACAGAAGCCACTTTAATCAATAATGATAAATTAAAAGATTATTATAATAAATTAATCAATAGAGAATTAATGGCTTATAAAAATATCTCATCTGTGGCTAAGTCTCGTATTCACAAAATTCAACGTAATTTAGACCACAAGATTGATGAAATTAAGAAAGCTAGTAAAAATGATGCAATCGCAAAAGAAACTAGTAAAGCAGAAGTTGCTAAATTAAAAGCTGAAGCTAAAGCTCAAATTATGGAAATAGAAAATGATCGTAAAGCAAGATTAGTTCCAGCTAAAAACGATTTAATCCGTGCCAAAGCTGAAGCAAAGATTAAAGTTAAAGAATATCATAATCAAGTAAAGCAAGAGTATAAAACAAGTCTTACTAACATTAAAGCTAAATATCAACCTTTACTTGCTGATATTGAGAAAAATTATGAACAATCTACAGCTGCTCAAACTGAAGATGTTAAAAATAAAGAAGTCTTATTAGCAAATGCAAATGCTAAATTAAATGAATTATTAGAAAAGAAGTCTAAAACATCTAAAAATGATTTAGTTACTATCGAAGAAATAAATAAAGAGATTAAAGAAGCCCAAGACATTTGTAAAGAAGCTCAAATTAATCTAAAAAAAGCACAAAATGCTAAATTCTATGCTAAAAAAGAACTTTTAAAATCAAAAAACAATGAAATTTTAGCAGCTAAAACAAAATATATTGATAGCATAAAAATAACACGTAAAGAAGCTAAGCGTCGTGCTTTAGAAATAATGAAGGAAGTAGGTATTCCTTTCCCAGAAAAACGTTTTAAACAATATCCATTTGAATTCTCAGGTGGTATGAGACAAAGAATCGTAATTGCTATTGCTTTAACAGCCAATCCAGATATCTTAATTTGTGATGAACCAACTACAGCTCTAGACGTTACTATTCAAGCTCAAATCCTTGAATTAATTAACAAATTAAAACGTGAAAGAAATCTATCATGTGTGTTCATTACGCATGACCTTGGTGTCGTTGCAAACATGGCTGATCGTGTTGCCGTAATGTATGCTGGAAAAATTGTTGAATATGGAAAGGTTAATGAAATCTTCTATGAACCTAAACATCCATATACATGGGCACTTCTTTCTTCAATTCCTGATGTTGATTCAAAAGAAAGACTTGAAGCAATTCCAGGTACTCCACCTAATATGATCTATCCTCCTAAGGGAGATGCATTTGCTGCTCGTAATCGTTATGCAATGGAAATTGATTTAAAATATCAACCACCTTATTTCAAGGTGAGTGATACTCACTATGCTGCAACTTGGTTATTACATCCAAATGCACCTAAGGTTGAAATGCCTAAGATTGTTCAAGCTCGTATTCAAAAAGCACTAGAAGGAGGAGAGTTAAATGAGTAAAATTTCAACAAAGTCAAGAGCTAATATTGATAATGATACAATCGTATTAGTTGATAATGACAATGCTAAAGTTTTCGAAGATGAAAACGAAGACTTAACTGATGGAGATTCTGATTTAACAGATTACAAAATTAATTCAAAAGTTAAGACTAAGAAAGAGTTAATGGATGAAAAAATTATTCTTTCTGTTAGAAATTTAAAACAATTCTTCTTCTTTGGAAGTGGTCCTAATCGTACAAAGTTAAAAGCCGTTAATAATGTTTCATTTGACGTTAAAGAGGGCGAATGTCTTGGTATTGTAGGTGAATCTGGATGTGGAAAAACAACAACAGGTCGTTCAATCATCCGTCTATATAATATTACTTCTGGTTCGATTTATTATAAAGGTTATCGAATTTCAGCTGGTGATAGATGGAATCGAAAAGAAATTAAGTATACTAAGATTCGTTTAAAGGAAGCTATTAAAAAATATAATAGTGAAGCAGCTTTAAAAATTAGTCAATTAGATAAGAATTCATCTACTTATGACCAAGATGTAAAAAAAATTAAAGAAGAATGTAATAATTTAATTATAGCTAAAAAAGATGAAGCAAATAAAATTATTACAACTCAACATAAAAAAATTAGACAAATTAGATATGATAACAAGCATGTTAATCGCAAAATTTTAAATGAAATTCAAATGATTTTCCAAGACCCAGTTGATTCATTAGATCCACGTATGACTGTTGAAGATATTATTCAAGAAGGTTTAAAGATTCAAGAACCAATTCGTCGTAAGGAAATGGCGAAGTTACGTAAAAAGAAATTACCATTTGAAATTGCGAAGTCACAAATTACAAAAGAATTAAAGGATGAACTTAAACAAGAATTAGCTCAACTTAATCAAGGCGTAGCAAACTACGAAGATCAAAAGAAGGCTCTTGAAGCAGAGTATGATAAAAAGATTATAGAAGCAACTGCTGAGCAACAAAAAGCTCTTGATGATTTAGATGCTAAGATTGAAGAAATAAGACCAACAAAAGAGAAAAATCATAAAAAAGTAGTAGAAATGCTTGAAAAAGTAGGTCTAGTTGCTGACCATGCTTCTCGTTATCCACATGAATTTTCAGGTGGACAACGTCAACGTGTTGGTATTGCTCGTGCTTTAGTAATGAATCCTAAAGTTCTTATCTGTGATGAGCCAATTAGTGCCCTTGACGTTTCAATTCGTGCGCAAATTATCAACCTACTTAACGAATTAAAAGAAGAATATGGATTAACATTATTATTTATAGCCCATGATCTATCAGTAGTAAAATATTTCTGTGATCGTATTGCAGTAATGTATTTTGGTAAGATGGTTGAATTAACAACATCAGATGAATTGTTTAGACATCCACTTCATCCATATACAAGAGCGTTATTATCTGCAATTCCTAAACCAGATCCAATTTATGAAAAAGTACGTCAAAGAATTATTTATGATCCTAAGACAGCTCATGATTATTCAGTTGATAAACCTGAATTAAAAGAAATTGTACCTGGTCATTTCGTATATTGTAATAATGCAGAAGCTGAACAGTATTTAAAAGATATTAAACGTTTTGATATTGAAATAGCAGAACGTGAGGCAGAAGATGCTAAAAACGAAGCTGAATATGCTGCAAAACAAGCCAAAAATTAGTTTGAACAACTAAGAATAGTTTAGCTTTATCTTCTTATAGAATAAATAAAACACCTACTATAAATAGGTGTTTTATTTATTTATGAATCCAATAAGCATATTATTATTTAGATAAAAAAGTAAAAATTTTTAATTTTTTATAATTGAAAAAGTCTAAAAAACTGCTATAATAAGTTATGCAATTAAATCGATTGTAACTAATTATTAATTAAGATAATTTAATTTTATAGATGGAGGAATAGAGAATGGTAAAAATTTTTACAACTAGCAGTTGTTCGTCATGCAAAAAAGCGATTAAATGGCTTGATGAACATAAAATTAAATATTCAGAAAAAAATCTATTCACGGAACCAATTACAAGAGATGATATTAAGTTAATGCTTGAAAATTCTGAAAATGGATTTGAAGATATTATTTCAACTCGATCTAAAGTGTTTACTACCCAAAATGTTGATATAGATTCAATGTCATACAATGAATTGATAGATTTTATCATAAAAAACCCGAGTATCTTACGTCGACCAATTATTGTTGATGATGCAAAAATGCAAGTTGGCTATAATGATGATGAAATTAGAGTTTTTATTCCACGTGAAATTAGAAAGATTACATTTTGCATGGGATGTACTAACACTGAAGAATGTGAATATCAACGACTAGTTAAAGAACATTTACAAACTGAATGTAAAAAAGCTTAGAGTTTAATCTAAGCTTTTTTTAACGAATTAAATGCTCTTATTATTTTAGAATTTGGTTTGCAATAGGGGATATTTCTCTTTTCTAAAAAATCATGAAATTGTTTATATCCATCTTCAACATTAGAAACCTCAAATTCAATTTCAAAATCAGTTATCCCATTGTAAATTGATTTATCAAAAAAAAGTTTACCATTTTCAAAAGGGAAACTAACTCTATAAGTTGTCAATGACAATTCAGTCTGTACCATAAATGGTAGATTGATTATGGATGCATCAAAACCATTATATATCATATCTAAAGCTTTATCTTTATCTAAATAAACGTGAGATTCCTCAATAACATTATCGCTTATCATTTCTTTTTTAGTTAGTTTAAATTGTTCACCCTTTTGTCTAATTCTTAAGACTATTTTCCTTTGCTTTAAATCATTATTGAGTGTATCAAAATAAAAATTAACTTGTTTAAAAATTTTGCTAGCCACATTAAACTCATCTAACAATTTATTATAAGTTTGCTCATTAATTAGACATTTAAATTCTATTTCTTGATTTATTTTATCTAGTTTCAACTTTTTCACCTCGTTCATTGCTTATATTATCTAATAAATATGGATATTTTTCAACAAATGTGGTACAATTTCTAAAAAAGGTTGGTGTTAAAATGAGTTATGCAATGGTAGTTAAAGGTGATGCTAAATCACAAAAAACAGCCGCCTATTTAAAAACGTTAATAAAAGATATTTATGATGATAAAAATCCTGATAAAATCATTACAATCGGTGGAGATGGAACATTTCTAAAGGCAGTTCATTTATACGAAAGTATTTTAGATAAAGTGGATTTTTTTGTATTTAACACTGGTCATTTAGGCTATTTTTCCAACTTTGATATTGATTCAATAAACGATTTATTGACTAAAATAAATAGTGATTCGTATCAATGTTCAGAGTTTAATTTACTAGAATATAAGATTCAAACAGGTAGTAATACAATATCTGGAATTGCACTTAATGAAGTTACAATTATTAACCCAACAAGAACATTGATGTTAGATGTTTTTTTAAACAATCAGTTATTAGAACATTTTAGAGGTACAGGAATTTGTATATCAACACCTGCAGGGTCAACAGGTTATAATAAATCATTAGGTGGTGCCGTAGTTGATTCGTCTTTAGAAGCATTTCAAGTAACAGAAATTGCTAGTATCAATTCTAGAATTCATCATACGTTATCGTCTCCATTGTTACTTTCGAAAAAACATGAAGTAGAATTCAAAGCTGAAGATCCCACTTGTATTTGGATTACAGCAGATTCTAAAAGTCTTACAATTGAAAATTTTCAATCTTTAGCAATTATATTGTCAGACCGTAAGGTTAAATTTGTTCGGAATGATATTAGTTTCATTGAGCGACTAAAGAAAAACTTTATTTAAAAAAATAAAACAGATTTAATTCTTAATATTTAAGATTGTTAATAAATAGGTGTTTAAGTGATGACTTAAGCATCTATTTTTGATTTAGAGTTATTTAATGAAAAAAGTTAGAAGGTTAAAATTGGAATGATATTCATCATCAATTTTAGTTATCTAGCTATTCTTTATGAGTTAAAATTTTATCAATTATTCCAAATTCAAGCGCTTCAAAACTTTCCATAAAACAATCTCTCTCACTTTTAGATGCAATTACTTCTTTTTCTTTTCCTGTTGCTAAGGCTAATATATTATAAAGTTTATCTTTTAGTCGTTCTAATCTTTTGGCATAAATACTAAGATCTAGTTCTTTCCCTTCAAAACCACCACTTGGTTGATGTATCATAATTTCACTATTAGGTAATGCATAGCGACATCCCTTTTCACCGCTAGCTAAAATAACTGCTGCCATTGACATAGCGCTTCCTAAGCAAATAGTATGAACTTTAGATTTAATAAAATTCATTGTGTCTAAAATCTCTAATCCAGCATTTACGGAACCTCCAGGTGAATTAATATATAGACTAATATTTTCATTTGATTCACTATCCAAATAAAGTAAACATGAAACTATCACATTTGCCATTTCATCATTAATTTCACCAGAAAGCATAATAATTCTATCTTTTAAGAGCCTAGAATAGATATCATATGATCTTTCGCCACTAGATTCTTTTTCTAAAACATAAGGTATATAATTCAATTTATCATCTCCTAAAAAACATTTTAGAATAACAATGATATATATAATGTTATTTCCTGTCAAACTGCTTAAAATAGTTGTAAATCTAAAAAAAAGTGGTAAAATAATAGTGGTTAAAAATTATCAATTAGGAGGATAAAATTTTATGGTAAAAGTTGCTATTAATGGTTTTGGACGTATTGGTCGTTTAGCATTTAGACAAATGTTTGGTGCTGAAGGTTATGAAGTAGTTGCTATTAACGACTTAACAAGCCCAAAAATGTTAGCTCATTTATTAAAGTATGACTCTTCACAAGGTTCATACGAATTCAAGGACAGTGTTTCATATGTTGAAGGTAATGAAACTGATGGTACAGAAGGCGCTATTATTGTAAATGGTAAGAAAATTACTATCTATAAAAAGGCAAATGCTGCTGAACTTCCTTGGAAGGAATTAGATGTAGATGTAGTACTTGAATGTACTGGTTTCTATACTTCAAAAGAAAAATCAATGGCACACATTAATGCTGGTGCTAAAAAAGTAGTTATTTCTGCTCCTGCTGGAAAAGATTTACCTACAATTGTATATGGTGTAAATGAAGGTACATTAAAGGATGGAGATCAAGTAATTTCTGCTGCATCTTGTACAACAAACTGCTTAGCTCCAATGGCTAAAGCGTTAAATGATTATGCTCCAATTCAAAGTGGTATCATGACTACTATCCATGCTTACACAGGAGACCAAATGATTTTAGATGGTCCTCAACGTAAAGGTGATTTAAGAAGATCTCGTGCTGGTGCGGTTAATATCGTTCCAAACTCAACAGGTGCTGCAAAAGCTATCGGATTAGTTATTCCTGAATTAAATGGTAAATTAATCGGTGCTGCACAACGTGTTCCTGTTCCTACTGGTTCTACAACTATTTTAGTCGCTGTAGTTAAAGGTAAAGATATTACAGTTGAATCTGTAAATGCTGCAATGAAGGCTCAAGCTTCTGATTCATTCGGATACAATACTGATGAAATCGTTTCTTCAGATATTATTGGTATGACTTATGGTTCATTATTCGATGCTACTCAAACAATGGTATCTAAGATTGATGAAGAAACTTATCAAGTTGAAGTTGTTGCTTGGTATGATAATGAAAATTCATACACTAGCCAAATGGTTAAAACTATTAAATACTTCGCTGAAAACGTTAAGTAAGAATGCTAGGACTCTTCGGAGTCCTTTCTTTTTTTAGGAGAACTATATGACATGGAAAGAATTTATTGAAAAAGAAATGAAAAAGACTTATTTTCAAAATTTGACTGCATTCGTAAAAAGTGAATACACGCATTTTGTCTGTTTTCCAGCATATGATGAAATATTTAATGCATATAAGTTGACACCTTTAGATAAAGTAAAAGTTGTCATTTTAGGACAAGATCCTTATCATAATCCTGGAGAAGCTCATGGGTTGGCTTTTAGCGTGAAGTGTCAAAAAATACCACCTAGTTTAAAAAATATATATAAGGAAATGGAAAATGACTTAGGAATAGAAATTAAACAAGATGGAGATTTATCATACTTAGGACAACAAGGAGTTTTTTTATTAAATACTACTTTAACAGTTCGTCTTAATGAACCATTATCTCATAAAGATAAAGGATGGGAAGAATTCACTGATAATACAATTCGTTTATTAAATGAAGTAAAATCTCCTATTGTTTTTATTTTGTGGGGAAATAAAGCTATTTCTAAGGTTAAACTCTTAAATAACCCTAATCATCTAGTTCTAACCAGTCCACACCCATCTCCTTTAGGTGCATATCGTGGTTTTTTTGGAAGTAAACCTTTTTCCAAATGTAATGACTTTTTAAAATCAAAAGGTATTTCACCAATTAAATGGATTAAAGCCTAGACATTTTAATATTATTATCATAATCTATACCGAGGTGGAAAAATGCATCAAAATTATGGATTTGATAAATACATTAATCGTCAAGATTTACGCCATACAATAAGGTATGTTGTAAAACAAGGTGATAGTTTATATAAAATTGCAGAAGCTTACAATACAACTGTAGCAGCAATTGTGACTTTGAATAATTTAACTTCGACTACGATTTATCCGAATCAAGTTTTATTTATTCCAAGTAATAATAGCGATATGAAAATTACTTTAAAAGAGTTTTTATTGTCTAAAAATATTAGTATTAATGGACTTTGTGAAGAAACTTTAAATACATTAATCAAGCGTCCGGAGGAAGCAAAATATCGTATTTTAAAAACTGATGATACGCTAGATAGAATTTTAGATGAGGCGAATCTAACGCCTTATGAATTAGTTGAATTAAATAAGACAAAATGGCTTCAAAATGGTGAAAAGATAATTGTTAAATAAATTATCTTTTTTTTTATTAATATGATATACTTCATATGTAATATTAAATGAAAGGATAAGTTCAAATGAAAGAAGTTAAAATTATTGGGGCAGGTTTAGCAGGGTGCGAAGCTGCATATTATTTAGCAAACCGTGGTTATCAAGTTAAATTATATGAAATGCGTCCTAAAAAAATGACACCTGCTCATAAGACTGAAAAATTTGGAGAACTAGTTTGTTCAAATTCTTTGCGTGCAGATTCTTTAGAAAATGCCGTAGGTATTTTAAAAAAAGAAATGGAAATGTTTGACTCACTAGTCATAAAAACAGCAAGAATTCATAAAGTAGAGGCTGGTGGTGCCTTAGCTGTTGATAGAGAAGGTTTTAGTGAAGCTATTACCAAAGTAATTAAGAATCATCCTAATATTGAGGTAATATATGAAGAGGTTTTGAAACTTGATAAAGATATACCTACAATTATTGCCAGTGGACCACTGACAAGTGATGCATTATCAAATGAAATTATTAATTTTTTCCATATGGATAATTTTCATTTTTATGATGCGGCTGCACCAATTGTTCTAGCTGATACATTAGATTATTCCAAGGTGTATTTAAAAAGTCGCTATGATAAAGGTGAAGCTTCGTATTTAAACTGTCCAATGACAAAAGAAGAATTTGAAAAATTCTATTTTGAGTTAATAAATGCAGATTGTGTTGTACCTCATGAATTTGAAAACTTTGGGGATAAACCACAAAAAGATGATGTTAAAGTTTTTGAAGGTTGTATGCCAGTTGAAATAATGGCTAAACGTGGACCACAAACTTTATTATTTGGTCCATTAAAGCCAGTAGGATTAGAACGCCCAGATGGAACCAAACCATATGCTGTGGTTCAATTACGTCAAGATGATGCGGCTAAGACGATGTATAATCTGGTAGGATTTCAAACCCATTTAAAATGGCCTGAACAAAAAAGAGTATTTTCAATGATTCCTGGATTAGAACATGCAACTTTTACGAAATATGGTGTTATGCATCGAAATTCATTTATAAATGCACCACGATTGTTAAATGCTACTTACCAAACTAAAGCATACCCGAACTTATTCTTTGCTGGACAACTATCTGGCGTTGAAGGATATGTAGAAAGTGCTGCCTCAGGTATTGTGGCTGCAATTAATATGGATCGTTTTTTACGTGGTTTAAAATTGCATGAATTTAGTCGAAAAACAGTTATGGGGTCAATGGCTTACTATATTACTCATGCTAATCCTGATGGATTTGAACCAATGAATGCTAATTTTGGAATTATGGAAGATTTAACAATTCCACATAAGAAAAAAGAACGTAAAAGTTTATATGGGACAGTTGCTTTAGCAGAAATGGAAAAAGAGAAAGAAATGATTTTGAATGACTGACAATGAAGCTTTACACAATTTTTTAGATTATTTATTTAGCTTGAAAAACTATAGCGATTATACAATTGTTAGTTATAAACGTGATATTGAGGATTTTATAGAATTTGTAAAGGGTGAAAAAATGGCTCCATCAATCTTACGGTTAAGGAATAATAGACCATGTAAGAACTACTTAATCTATATGTCAAATCAGGGTTTAGCTAGTACAAGTATAAATCGTAAACTTGCTTCTTTGCGTACATTTTATGACTATTTAGTTAGACAAGAAATAGTAGAAGATAACTATTTTTCTAATATTGAATCTATGAAAAAGCCTAAGAGATTACCTAGTTTACTTAAAAATGATGAGATTAAAAATTTATTATCTTCTATTGATAAGACAACACCACTTGGTTTTAGAAACTACTTAATCATTGAAATATTATATGCTTGTGGATTACGAGTTTCAGAATTATGTAATTTAGAAATCAAACAAATAGATTTAAAAAATGAAACTATAAATATTGTTGGCAAAGGTGATAAAGAACGGATTGTAGTGATGTATGAGGGCTTAGAAGAAGATTTAAAAACATATTTAAGTAATTATCGAATAACACTTTTACAAAAGGGAAATGATAAAGAATGTCGGATTGTATTTTTAAACAATAAAGGAAACCCTTTGACTCCACGTGGTGTTAGAGTTATTTTAAATTCAATAATACAAAAAATGGGAGAAACACACAAGATTTCTCCCCACATGCTTAGACATAGTTTTGCTACTGCCTTGCTTGATAATGGAGCAGACTTAAGAACTGTACAAGAATTACTTGGTCATGAAAATTTATCTACAACTCAAATCTATACTCATGTTAGTGTCGAAAAGATAAAATCTGAATATGCTTTATCACATCCAAGAGCAAAAAAAGATTTGACAAAGTAATATTAAATAATAAAGGTTAAATGAGTTTATTGTAAAAGAAAAAAAACTTTATTTTTAAAAATAACTATGGTATAATACTTCACGTATCTTTCAAAGAAAGGATGATTTATTTTGAAAAAAATATTACCAGTTTTAGCTGTTTCAGCTTCATTACTAGCTGTTGCATCATGTTCAAATTCTAAATCAGCTACAATTGATAAAAATTCACAAACGGAACGTTTAGGTGCAGAATGGTTTTATCAAGATAACAAAGTAGAATATAATGATGTAGCGCTTAATTTACCTGAAAGTGGTTCATTTGAAGGAGCACATTTTACTCTTTCGGCTCCAAAAGATGCTTCAAACTTAATCAAATCGCATTTTGTAGCTATTCCAAAAAATTTAAATAAAGAAGGAAAAATTAGATTAACATATGCAAGTCCAAGATATTATGAACTAACTTCTTTTCAAGATGCTATAGCAACAACGGTAAATGATAATAAAGAAGAATTAAACGCTTTATTGCCATCTGGTTATAGTGTTCAAACAGCTTGGTCAGTTGAACAAGAAATTGCTTCAGAAGATAATATTGGTTTATTTATTGAATATATGCCACTTCGTTTTAATTATTATAAGGATACTGATGAAACAGTTGAGTCTAATGCAGTATTATATACTTATGTAATTGTTCCAGTGCGTGTAATAGTTACTAATTATTCTCTAAATAATGAAGATTCTAACTATCAAACAAAATATACTTTTAATGATCCTACTGCTGAATCTTTAAAACCGACATTAATTGATTGGACTCAAGATGCTTATGGTAGAATTAAATAAATTTACTCGTCACTAACTTGACGAGTTTTTTTATAAGGTGATACAAAATAAATAACAAATTGATTTCTTAAATAATTTTACAAAAAAATAAATAGCTTTGCTTGACAATCAAAAATAACTATTGTAAAATACTAAAGGCATTAAAAAATACACATGTCTTTTGAGCTCACCGTCTAGTCCATAATATTGGGGCGGTCTTAGCGATGAAAAAGACAGAGGTAATAACAAAATAAAATGGAGGAAAATATAATATGTCAGTAGTTTCAATGAAACAATTATTAGAGTCTGGTGTTCACTTTGGACACGCAACTCGTAGATGGAACCCTAAGATGGCTAAGTACATCTACACATCAAGAAATGGTATTTATATCATTGACTTACAAAAAACAGCTAACGAAATTGAAAAGGCTTATCAAGTACTTTTAGATATCGTTAAGAATGATGGAAAGGTACTTTTCGTAGGTACTAAGAAACAAGCTCAAGATGCTGTTAAGGAAGAAGCTTTAAGAAGTGGTCAATTTTACTGCAATAACCGTTGGTTAGGTGGTACTTTAACTAACTTCAAAACTATTAAAAAACGTATTAAGAGATTAAATGATCTTGATAAGATGTTCAATGAAGGTGTTATTGATCAAATCAAGATTACTAAGAAGGAAGTTGCTAAGCTAGCTAATGAAAGAGAAAAGCTAGAAAAGAACCTTGGTGGTATTAAGGAAATGAAGAGCCTTCCTCAAGCATTATTCATCGTTGATCCTCGTAAGGAACACAATGCAATTTTAGAAGCTCGTAAATTAAACATTCCTGTATTTGGAATTGTAGATACAAACTGTGACCCAGATGATGTAGACTATGTAATTCCTGCTAATGATGATGCAATTCGTGCAGTTAAGTTAGTTACATGGGTTATGAACAACGCTGTTATCGAAGCTAACGGTGGAGTTGTTGAAAAGTTCGAAGATGAAACTGTAAATTTATCAGAAGAAATCAATAAAGAACAACCTAAGAAGGATTTCCGTCCTCGTCAACCTAAGGGTGACAAAAAGCCAGGTGCTAAGAGACCATTCAATAAGAATAATCAAGCTCCAAAGGCTCAAAAGACTGAAGAAACTAAGTAATTTTTTAGGAGGATAACATGAAAGTTACACCACAACTAGTAAAAGAACTACGTGATAGAACAATGGCTGGTATGATGGATTGCAAAAAAGCTCTAGAAGCTTGTGAATGCGATATGGAAAAGGCTATTGTTTGGTTACGTGAAAAAGGTATTGCTAAGGCTGAAAAGAAAGCATCTTCAAGAGTTGCTGCTGAAGGTCTATGCTCAATCGAAGTTAACGGTAATGAAGCTGTAGTATTTGAATTGAATTCAGAAACTGACTTCGTTGCTAAGAATGACAAATTCTTAAACTTATTATCAAATGTTGGTAAAGCAATTATTAACTCAAGTGCTGTTAATACTGAAGAAGCATTAAAAGTAGATGTAGAAGGTAAGTCTCTTGAAACTTACATTCTTGAAGAATCTGCTATCATCGGTGAAAAGATTTCTTTACGTCGTGTTCAAAGAATTGTT
Organism: uncultured Anaeroplasmataceae bacterium; assembly: GCA_944325035.1. Taxonomy (GTDB): domain Bacteria; phylum Bacillota_I; class Bacilli_A; order Acholeplasmatales; family Anaeroplasmataceae; genus CAG-307. The sequence goes on along the minus strand of CALUYM010000004.1, from coordinate 14,335 downwards.
AAAACTGATGCTCAAACATTTGGTGCATATAAGCATATGGGTGGTAGAATTGTTGTTGTAGCTGTTCTTGATAATGCTTCTGAAGAAGTTGCTAAGGATATTGCAATGCATGTTGCTGCTAACCAACCTCAATACGTTTCTCAAGATGAAATTTCTCCAGAAACTGTTGAAAAGGAAAGAGCTATTATTTTAACTGAAGCTTTAAATGAAAATGCAGAGTCTGCTAAACCAAAGCCTGAACAAATTATTGCTGATAAGATTGTACCAGGTCGTTTAGCTAAGTATTTAAAAGAAATTTGTTTATTAGATCAACCATTCGTTAAAAATCCAGACGAAACAGTAAGTGTTTATCTTTCTCATACTAAATCAACTGTTACATCATTTACACGTTTAGCTGTTGGTGAAGGTATTGAAAAAGAAGTTGTTGACTTCGCTGCGGAAGTTGCTGCTCAAGCTGGTTTAACTAAGTAATAATTTAGGAGCAACTTCGTTTGCTCCTTTTTTAAAAAAACACGAGAGTAAGGAGTAAAAATATGTACAAAAGAGTATTATTAAAGTTAAGTGGTGAAGCCTTAAAAGGTGAAACTGAATATGGAATAAATCCAGCTACAGTAAAAGAAACAGCTAAACAAATTAAAGAAATTTATGAACTTGGCTGTGAGATTGGTATTGTATGCGGTGGTGGAAATATTTGGCGTGGAAAAACTGCCGAAGGTCTAGGAATGGAACGAGCTCAAGCTGATTATATGGGAATGCTTGCAACTATTATGAATGCTTTGGCCTTACAAGATGCATTAGAAGGTGAAGGAGTTCCTACACGTGTATTAAGCGCACTTGAAATTCAAGAAGTTGCAGAACCATACATTCGTCGACGTGCAATTCGTCACTTAGAAAAGGGACGAGTTTGTATTTTCGCCGGTGGATTAGGAGCACCATATTTTTCAACTGATACGGCATCTGTATTGCGTGCTACAGAAATAGGAGCCAATGTTGTTTTGATGGCTAAAAATGGTACCGAAGGTGTTTATGACTCAGACCCACGTTTAAATAAAGATGCTAAAATGTACGAAGAACTTACTTTCTCAGAAATTTTAAATAAAAATTTAGCCGTAATGGATTCAACGGCTGCTAGCCTTTGTCGTGATAATGGAATGGAATTAATCGTATTTAATATGAATAAGGATGGTAACATTGTTAAAGCAGTAAAGGGTGAAAAAATTGGTACTCATGTATCAAATAACTAATATTGAAGGAGGATTTTTTTATGCCAGATATGATTTTATTAGAAACTGAAGAAAAAATGAATAAATCGATTAACGCATATCAACATGAATTGGCACAAGTTCGTACTGGACGTGCTAATCCTGCCATTTTAGATTCAGTTTTCGTTGATTACTATGGTGTTCCTACACAATTAAAGCAAATGTCAGCAATTTCAACACCAGAAGCTACTCAACTTTATATTAAACCATTTGATCGTTCAACTTTAAAAGATATTCAAACAGCTATTTCTCAAGCTAACTTAGGATTAAATCCTCAAGTAGATGCTACTGGTATCCGCATTGTGTTACCTCCAATGACACAAGAAAGACGTCGTGAATTAGTAAAGGTTGTTGGAAAATTATCAGAAGAAGCAAAAGTTGCTGTTCGTAATTGTCGTCGTGATGGTAATGAAGCTTTGAAAAAACTTGATTTACCTGAAGATGATGAAAAAAATTATTTAGAAGATGTTCAAAAATTAACAGATAAAAAGATTCAAGAAATTGAAAAAATTACTAAACAAAAAGAAGAAGAATTAATGAGTATCTAAAGAAATATTGACTATTTATCTCCGTATTTTTATAATAAAAGTACGGAGGTTTTATTTTATGAGACTAATAGGTAATATTTTATGGTTTATTTTTTGTGGAATTTGGCTTTGGCTAATCAATGTTATTGCTGGTATAATTTTATGTATAACTATTATCGGCATACCTTTTGGTCTTCAAGCCTTTAAATTCGCTAAATTAGGTATTGCGCCATTTGGTAAAAAAGTCGATATTGATTTTGCTGAACATCCAATTGCTAATCTTATTTGGGCTATATTTTTTGGATGGGAACAAGCTTTGTTTTATTTTTTTGCAGGTATTATTTGTTTTGTTACAATTATAGCTATTCCTATAGCTTTTCAACTATTTAAGTTTGCCAAATTATCACTTATGCCATTTGGTGCAGATATAAATTAAGTATTAATTTAAAAACTTATTTATTCTATTTGTAACTTATGTTATTTTTCTTGTCTTTGTTTAAAAAGGAATTTAGTTAAAGGTGTATCACGATAAATTCAAATTTTTTTAAAATTACGAGTAGATTGCTACTCGTTTTTTTATTAATTTATGTGAAAATTATGTGATAAAATAGCGTTTATTTTTCACTTTATAAATGATATACTATACTAGTAGAAAAGTAGGTGCCATATGAAAAAAGATAATTTTGATATTTTTGATTATCTATGGTCAAAAAACAAAGTGAAAAAAGAATATATAGACATCTATAAAATTAGCTGGGATAAACTTATGATTACTTACTTAATTGGTGGTTTAGCCGGAACTTTGTGGGAAACTTTTTTAGTTATTTTTAAAAAAAATTATTTTGAATTCAGAAATGGAAGTTTCTTTTTGCCATTTAATCCAGTTTATGGATTTGGATTATGTGCAATCATTATTTTTTTACATAAACTAAATACTACTAAGCAGATATTTGTAGTAGGTGCAGTTGTCGGCGGAGTTGCAGAATATTCATTATCTTTTTTACAAGAAATGATTTTAGGTTCAAAGTCATGGGACTATTCCAACCGTTTTTTAAATATAAATGGTAGAACAACTATTCCATATTGTTTATTTTGGGGATTTGGTTGTGTCCTGATTATGCGATTTGTCTATCCGCTTGTATTTAAATATATTGAAAAATTAGCACCTCGAACGATAAAAGTTTTAGGAACAATATTTTTAATTATAGTTGTAGTAGACTTATTTTTTACTGTTGGAGTACTTTTCCGCTATAATATGCGGCAAAGTGGAAATGAAGCAATAACATTTATTGGTCGATTTTTTGACTCATACTTTCCTGATTCAAGAGTAGAATTGTTTTTCCCAAATATGAAACTAACATAGGTGATATTATGAATGAATTAGATATTATAAAAAAAGGTGTCCCAGAGCATATTGCAATAATTTTAGATGGTAATGGTAGATGGGCTAAGAAAAGATTAATGCCGAGGACATATGGTCATTTACATGGTGCGAATAATTTAGTAGAAATCGCTAAATATGCAAATAAAATTGGAATTAAGTGCATGACTGTTTTTTGTTTTTCAACGGAAAATTGGTCTAGACCAAAAAAAGAGGTCAATTATCTTATGCAAAGACCATTGTCTTATTTTAGAAAATATAAAGATAAAGTGTTTAATTCAAATGTGCGAATATCTTTTATTGGGCGTAGAGATAGAGTTTCAAAAGAGATGTTAGCAGATATGGTTGAAACTGAAGAGAAAACCAAAAATCATACAGGCTTACATTTAGTTTTAGCTATAGATTATGGTAGCTTAGATGAAATAAATACTGCATTTAAAAAGATGCATCAAGAAATAATAGATGGTAAATTGAATCTTGATTTAATAGATGACCAAACCGTCTATAATTATTTATATACATCTCAATTACCACCACTTGATCTTTTAATTAGAACGAGTGGAGAGATAAGAATTTCTAATTTCTTATTATTACAACTTGCTTATGCTGAATTATATTTTACTGAAACCTTATGGCCGGATTTTGATAAAAATGAGTTATTAAAAGCGATTGAAAGTTATCAAAAAAGAAGCCGTCGTTTTGGTGGTTTGAAGGAGAAATAAAAATGAAACAACGTTTAATTACAGGTATTGTCTTAGTTGCAATTTTCTTACCACTTTTAATAGTGCCAGAGTTATTTACATTATTTCAATTATTAATGCTAATACTTTGTATTATTGCTTCTTTTGAAATGATAAAATTATACGAGAAAGAAAAAAAATTCCCTAAAATTGTAAAAGCATTTATTATGATCGCATCGGCATTGATTTATATGTCTGCCTTGACGGAATGGTCAAATTTTAATAGCAATGTTTTTAGTGATTCTATTTCTACGCATACATTAGAATTACTAAACTTAAAAATTGGTTTCTTGCCTATGCTTTTATTAGTTGTGGTTATATTGTTTGGTCTAATGGTCTTTTGTCATAATTTTAATGGGGCTGATATTGGAAAAGCTTTGACTGCTATATGTTATACCGGTTTATGCTTCGGAGCCTTAACAATCTTACGTTTTTTAGGTCTACGCTATATTGTTTATTTATTTTTAATTACTATTTTGACCGATGTATTTGCATATCTAGGTGGTTCTAGATTTGGTAAACATAAGATGTGTCCATTAATTTCTCCACACAAAACATGGGAAGGAGCTATCACTGGTTCCGCAGTGGCTGTGATAATAGGTACTTTATTCGCTTTCTTCTATGGCGATATGTTTGGAAATCATAATTACTTTAATCCAGACAACTTATCAACTTTATTTGGTGGAGAAGCTGTTTTTTGGAGAGGAGGAAATTTTGATTCATTACAATGGTACTATCAACTGATTGCTATTATTGGGATTTCACTTATTGTGTCAATTAGTGGACAAATTGGTGATTTGGTAGCTTCAAAATTAAAACGTACTTTTGGACTAAAAGATTATGGTAATATTTTCCCTGGACATGGAGGGGTATTAGACCGACTTGACTCTGCCATTTATGCAGCTTTAACATTATTACTAATCTTTGTTCTATTGTAGAAAGGATTTAAGATGAAATATATATACTTACTTGGGGCTTGTGGCTCAATTGGGACTCAAACTCTAGATGTAATTAGAGAGTATCCAGACCAATTTAAAATTATTGGATTAAGTGTAGGACGAGACTTTGAATTGAGTGAATCAATTATTGCTGAATTTAAACCAGAAATAGTTGCATATCGTACAAAAGAAAATATGGAAAAATCTGCATTTGATGGTATCAAATGCATAGGAGATAGTGGTTTAATTGAAGTAGCTAGGTATCATCGTTATGATAATGAGTTATTAGTTAATGCATTAGTTGGTAGTGTTGGATTAAAACCTACAGAAGTTGCAATTAAGGCAAAAAAAAATATCGCTTTAGCCAATAAAGAAACATTAGTTATGGCCGGAGATCAAATTAATGCTTTAATTGACGAATATCAAGTAAAACTCTATCCTATTGATAGTGAACACAGTGCTATATGGCAATGTTTACAGGGAGAAAATATAGAAGAGGTAAAGTCAGTAATTATAACTGCTTCTGGTGGGTCGTTTCGTGATAAAAAAAGAGAAGAATTAGTTGGAGTGACCAAAGATGAAGCTTTATGCCATCCTAATTGGTCAATGGGAGCTAAAATTACAATTGATTCAGCTTCAATGATGAATAAGGGATTCGAAGTAATCGAGGCACATCATTTATTTAAATTACCTTATGAAAAAATAAAAACGATACTACATCGAGAAAGCATTATTCACTCGATGGTAGAATATAACGATTTTGGAGTTAAAGCATTATTAAGTACACCAGATATGCGTGCACCAATTATTTATGCTTTGACATATCCACATCATATTAAATTTAAAGGAAATTCCTTAGATTTGATTAAATTGGGGACACTTCATTTTGAACCGCTTAGTATAGAACGCTTTAAGTGTCTAGGCTATGCATATGCTGCAGGAAAAAAAGGTGGTTTATATCCTGCTGTTTTAAATGCTGCAAATGAAGCAGCAGTTTGCTTATTCTTAAATGATAAAATTGAGTTCTTAGATATTGAGAAAATTATAGAAAGAGAACTGAATAAGAATTATGATGAAAAGAATCCATCAATTGATGAAATTCTTGAGTTAAATCAAGAGATTATTCAAAGACTACTTAAGGAATACGGCGGTGACGAAAAATAATGTTTATTTTATATCTCTTAGCTTTTATTTTTGCAATTGGATTAATTATTTTAGTTCATGAAGCTGGTCATTTTTTTATGGCAAAAAAAGCCGGAATTTTATGTTATGAATTCTCCATCGGAATGGGACCAGTACTTTGGCAAAAGAAAAAAGGCGAAACTTTAATTTCAATTAGATTAATTCCTATCGGTGGATATGTAAGTATGGCTGATAGTACAATTGAACAAATCATTATTGATAAAGAAGATCAAATTGGTATTAATCTAGAAAATGGGTGCGTTAAGGAATTAATTTTAAATCCAAGTGAAATGGATGATGTAGTTGGAATTGTAAAAGAAATAGAGTTATTAGGTGCTCATGGTGAACCGTTAGAAGTAACCTTAGATGTGAATGGAGATTTAATTACTTATCCAATTTTAAAAGATGCCTTTATGGTGGTTTCTCCAAAGCAAAAAATTCAAATTACACCTTATGATAGAAGTTTTGATTCAAAGAAAATTTCAAGCAGAATGCTAACAATATCTGCTGGAGTCATAATGAATTTTTTATTAGCAATTGTATTATATTTAATTATTTTCTTTATACAAGGTGTTCCAAATTATGAGTCTACTCAATTAGGTTCAGTTGGTACTGGTTATCCTAGTTCTGAAGTTTTACAAGAAGGCGACGAAATTATTAAAATTGATAATACTGAGTTAAATACTTGGACTGATTTAGCTAATCTAATGGATGATTATGCAAGTCAAGGAAAAACTGAGATTACAATTACATATAAAAGAGATGACGTTGTTCAAGAACCAGTTAATATGAATATTTATATTGCTTTAAATAATTTTGGATTATCTAATATAGGTATTCCTGAAGATGTTACAAAGCCTGATACTGAAAAAGGTGTACAAGTTGGAAGTGTTGCTTTAAAATATGGTAAGTCTTCTTCTAAAAGTGATTCTTTAAAACCAAATGAGAAATCTTTAACTGCTGGTGATACTTTATATGCTATTTCACTTGATTCATCTAATAACTTTCAACCTGTTAATTCATGGGAGGATGTTGTATCAATCATTGGTGATATTGACGAAGGTAATGATGATGTTCATCATATTTACTTTGACTTCTATGATCATGAGAGTAATGAACAAATAAAATCTTTAACACCAGTTTATTCATATTCAGATGCACTTTTATCAAGTCAAGAAATAGTTAAAATTAAAACTTATATTGGAATTAATCCAGTTTATCATTTTTCATTCGTAGGTTCGGTTACAGAAGCATTTAAGCAATTTGGTAATTCGTCAATGTTAATATTTAATACATTGAAAGAATTAATTTCTCCTTCAGCGTCAGTAAGAGAGGTTGGATTATCAGATTTATCTGGAGTTGTAGGTATTTTTGATATGGTTAGTCAAACTCTTAGTGCAGGATTTTTATCCTACTTATCATTAATTGCGTTACTATCTGTTAATATTGGAATTATGAATTTTCTACCTATTCCTGCTCTTGATGGTGGACGATTTATATTCTTAATTTATGAAGGAATTACTCATAAAAAACCAAACAAGAAATTGGAAACAATTTTAAACAATATTGTTTTCTTCTTGCTAATTGCATTATTTATATTTGTAACCTATAATGATGTATTACGATTATTTAAATAAAAAAGAAGTTTGGTTATTCCGAACTTCTTTTTTCGTTTATAGTATCTAACCAATATTTTTTACACAAATCTACCAATAGTTTCAAGGTTTCATCAATAACTTCATCTTTTTTTACTCCGATAGCTATTTCCCATTTTGGATGATTTGCTAATGAAAAATAAAAACATTTGTCATTTTTATTAATATATGATTTTGGAATAATAGTAGAACCTATGCCTACTTCTACAAGTGATTTTGAAATTTTATTACTCTCTGTTTCAAAAATAATATTAGGAGTTATTCCAGCTTCATTAAAAATATTATTAATAAGACTTCTTAGAGTTGATTCTTCATTGATTATTATGAACTCTTCATTTTTAAATAGACTTAAATCAATTTCAGAAAACATAGTTTTATTTATACAAAGAGGATGATTAAGTGGAATAGCAAGGACTAATTCTTCATCTACAACATGGATGAAGTTTAACTTTTTCTTAAATTCATCAGTTAAAGTTAAAACCCCAAATGTTAATTCATAATTTAAAATTGCATCAATTTGTTTTTTTACGCCCATTTCTTTTGGTACTAAAGTTATATTAGGAAATTCAGAATGAAATTTTGGATAAATATCAACAAGCATCTGGTTTCCTCGTTCTTTAGTAACGCCAATTTTAATGATGGGTCTTATTTTTAAATTAACATTATTTATTTTTGTATAAGCTATTTCTTTTAATTCAACAATTTTCTTTCCATAGTCAACATAAATTTTACCAGCTTCAGTTAAGTGCATTTCTTTATTAGTTCTTGAAAATAATTTTATTTTTAAATCATCTTCTAGTTTAATCAATTGTTGGTTTAAAGCAGATTGAGTGATATATAATTTAGTTGCAGCTTTAGAAATACTTTTCATTTCTGCGATAGTGATAATATATTCGATTAGTTTAGTATTCATAATTACCTCTAAGTTTTTCTTATAGATACTCTTAAATTTCTGTTGTTGTATATAGTATAACATAGAACTATAATTAAAGTAGAATAAAATAAAGGAGATATTAAAATGAAAGTTGGATTTATTGGTTTAGGAATCATGGGAAAACCTATGAGTATTAATCTTGTAAAAGCGGGTTATGATGTAATCGTTAATACGCATAATGAAAAAACAATGAATGAGTTAGTTGAGTTAGGGGCTAAAAAGGCACTGACAGCCAAAGATGTTGCTAACTATGCAGATGTAATAATTACAATGGTACCAAATTCTCCGCAAGTTAGAGAAGTATGTTTGGGAAGAAATGGAATTATAGAAGGAGCTCACGAAGGTTTAACTGTTATTGATATGAGTTCAATTGATCCAGTTGAATCTAAAGCAATAGGAGAAGAATTAGCAAAAGTTGGTATTGATTTTATGGATGCTCCTGTATCTGGTGGAGAACCTAAAGCGATTGATGGAACATTATCAGTAATGGCTGGGGGTAAGAAAGAAACCTTTGATAAATACTACGATTTATTGATGCATATGGCATCTTCTGTAACATACTGTGGAAATTTAGGATCAGGAAATGTAGCTAAACTTGCTAATCAAGTAATTGTTGCTATTAATATAGCTGCTGTTTCTGAAGCATTGACATTAGCTAAAAAGTTAGGTGCAGATCCAGAAGTTGTATACAAAGCAATTAGAGGTGGGTTAGCAGGTTCTACGGTACTAGATGCTAAAGCCCCTATGATGATTAATCATAATTTTAAGCCTGGATTTAGAATTGATTTACATATAAAAGATTTAAATAATGCATTAAATGCAGCTCATGCTGTCAATGGTTATTTACCGTTAACAGCCAACTTAATGGAAGTTATGCAGTCGCTTAAAAATGAAGGCTTTGGAGTAGAAGACCATAGTGCTATTGCTAGATTTTATGAAAGAAATGCTAAAATAAGTTTAGAAAAAGAGGAAGAGTAAGATGTTTAAGCCATATGGAATAATACCACCAGTTATTACACCATTAAATGATGATGGAACTGTCAATTATGAAATGTTAAAATTATTGGTTAATCATTTAATAGAAGAAGGGGTTCACGGACTATTTCCTCTAGGAACAACAGGTGAATTCTACGCTTTTGATGATGAAACATATAAAAAAATAATTATAACTGTAAAAGAAGCAGCTTTAGGACGTGTACCAATTTATGCAGGATGTAATCACATCACAACTAGAGGTGTTATTAAACAAGTTAAGATATGTGAAGAAATTGGTGTTGATTGTGTCTCAATTCTAACTCCAATGTTTGTATCACAAACACAAGATGAACTATATGAATATTATAAAACAATTGCTGAATCAACTGATTTACCTATTATAATGTATAATAATAAACCTAAAACAAATGTTACGATAGAACCGAAAACTGTGGCACGTTTAGCTCAAATTGAAAACATTATTGGTGTAAAAGATTCAACTGGAGATATGACAAATACTGCGGAATATATCCGTTTAACAAGAGATAATCCTAATTTTACAGTGTTAATGGGGAGAGATACTCTTATCTATGCGGCATTATGCTATGGAGCAGGAGGTGCAATTTCATCATGCTCTAATGTAGCCCCTAGGATTGCTGCTGATATTTATGATAAATATATGGCTGGTGATTTAGAAGGAGCGCTTGATGCCCAATTTAAGCTATCTCCATTAAGAATTGCTACTAATTTAGCTACTTTCCCGGCTATTATCAAAGAAGGACTTATTCAACAAGGCTATAATGTTGGTAAGTGTTTAGCTCCAATTGGAGATGTTAGTGAAGAAGCTAAAAATAAACTACATCAAGTATTGAAGGAAATGGAATTAGTAAAATAATGAAAATATTGGTTTCAATTGATTCTTTCAAAGGTAGCTTATCGAGTTTAGAGGCTGGACTTGCCACCAAAGAAGGTATTTTAGAGGTATATCCAAATGCAAATGTTAAAGTATTAGCGATTGCAGATGGAGGAGAAGGAACTGTTGATGCAATTTTGAATAGTACTGATTTTAGAAAAATTGCAATAAAGACAGTTAACGCCAACCATGATGAAGTAGAAGCATATTATGCTTTAAAAGATGATAAAGCTGTTATCGAAGTTGCTAGTTCAGTTGGCATAACTTTAGTAAAAGAAAAAAAACCATTTGCTTTTTCTAGCTATGGTGTTGGATTGATGATAAAAGATGCAATTAATCGAAATATTAAAGAATTAATTATTGGTCTTGGTGGGAGTGTAACTAATGACGCTGGACTAGGTATGATGCAAGCATTAGGGTACAAGTTCTATGATAAAAATGGAAAAATTTTACCATCGAAAACAACATCTTTAGCAAAGGTAGCTAAAATTGATTATCAAGGTGCAATAGATTTGGGTAAGATTAAAGTAACAATCGCATCAGATGTAAAGAATCCTCTATGCGGAAAAAATGGTGCAACTTTTATTTTTGGCCAACAAAAAGGAGTTAAACTTAATGAACTAGATATTTTGGATAACTCATTAAATCACTTTGCAACGATAATGAATTCTTTTTTTGGTAAGGATAAGAAAGAAATTCCAGGTAGTGGTGCAGCTGGTGGTATTGGATTTGCTTTGTTAAACATTTTTGATTCTGTTATAAGGCCAGGAATAGATGTGATTTTAGAAGTCAATAAATTCAAGGATGAAGTATTAAATACTGATATTGTCATTACTGGTGAAGGACGCTTAGATAGACAAACAGCTTTTGGTAAAGCTCCGTTTGGAATAGCTTCTATGGCCAAAAAATACAAGAAACCAGTAATTGCATTTGCTGGAATTGTCAAAGAAGATGCTAAATGTTTGAATACTCAAGGAATTGATGCCTACTTTCCCATTATTCAAGAATTAGTGAGTTTAACCGAAGCATTGGATAAAAAAAATGCAGCTTCAAATTTAAAGAATACAGTTGAACAAGTATTCAGGATTATTAAGACTTTTAAAGGTGATTGACATGTATGTTAAAGTAAATGAAAGAGATAACGTTGGTGTAGTTATTAAAGATTATAAAAAAGGCGAAGATATAGGCGATGGTATTTTAGCATTAGAAGATATTCCACAAGCTCATAAAGTAGCACTAAAAAATATTCGAAAAGGTGAAGAGGTAATTCGTTATGGTGTGGTACTAGGATATGCTATCAATGATATTCCTAAAGGCACTTGGATTAATGAATTTAGTTTAGAACTTCCTAAGTCTCCGTCTTTAGACGATTTAGAAAATGAGTGCTGTAAAAATATAATTTATAATTTGCCTAAACCAATCCGCCAAACATTTATGGGATTCAAAAATCCAAATGGTGGATATGCTGGAACACGAAACATTTTAGCCATTCACACTACAGTTCAATGTGTAACAGGTGTATTAAATGTGGCAGTTAAAAAGATAAAAGAGGAAATACTTCCTAAGTATCCAAATGTTGATGATGTCGTTGCAATTAACCATGCCTATGGTTGTGGAGTTGCAATAAATGCGTTGGAAGCACGTGTTCCAATTAGAACTTTAAAAAATTTAATTTCAAATCCAAATTTTGGTGGAGAAATTATGGTTATCAGCTTAGGTTGTGAAAAGTTGACAGTTGATAAATTATTAGATGAAAAAGATAACAATAAAGATAATGTTATTATTTTACAAGAAAAACATGGGTTTAAGGATATGATAAATTCTATCATAGAAATGGCAGAGATTAAATTAGCATGTTTAAATAAAAGACACCGTGAAGAGTTACCATTAAGTGAGTTATGTATTGGTATGCAATGTGGTGGAAGTGATGCTTTTTCCGGAGTTTCTGCTAACCCAAGCGCCGGATATGCATCGGATATGCTAGTTAGTGCAGGTGCAACTGTCATGTTTTCAGAGGTTACAGAAGTTAGAGATGGAGTTCATCATATTGCTAAAAGATGTCTAGAGGAAACAACTTGTAAAAAATTAGCAACTGAAATGCGTTGGTATGATAATTATCTGGCATCAGCTGAAGTTGATCGCAGTGCTAATCCGACACCTGGAAATAAAAAAGGTGGATTATCAAATATCGTTGAAAAAGCTATGGGATCAATCGCAAAATCTGGTAGCGCACCAATTGTAGAAGTCTTATCTCCTGCCGAAAAGCCTACAAAACATGGATTAATTTATGCTGCTACTCCTGCTAGTGATATAGTTTGTGGACCATGTCAACTAGCTTCAGGTATAACTCTTCAAGTATTTATGACTGGTCGAGGAACACCATATAGCTTAGCAGCTGCTCCAGTCGTTAAAGTATGCTCACGTAATGATTTAAAACTAATGTGGGATGATTTAATAGATATAAATTGTGGAGAAATCATTACAGGTAGTAAAACGATTGAAGAAAAAGGAGTAGAATTATTTAATTATATTTTAGATGTAGCATCTGGTAAAAAAACTTTGGCTGAAGGATATGGATTAGCTAATGACTTGTGTATTTTTAATCCAGCTCCAATAACATAAAAAATTAAAACTAAAAGTAGAAATGCTTTTAGTTTTTTATATAGTTTATGATATAATACCAAATATAAGGAGAGGATAATATGAGATATTGTAATAAGTGTGGGAATGAAATCAAGGATGAAGACAAATTTTGTTCTAATTGCGGTAGTCCTGTAAATAATGATACAGGAAAAAACAATCAAAATTTTGTTAATTTAAAAAATAATGATAGTAATAGAAGAGAAATGAGTCAAAAATCGAAAATTACAGCAGGATTATTAAATATTTTATTACCATTTGGAATTGGAAGAATGTATGCTGGATATATAAATATGGGTATAGCTCAATTATTGGTTTCCATTTTAACTTGTGGATTTGGATCAATTTGGTCATTCATCGATGGTATCGTTATAATATGTACAGAAGATTTTAGAGACTCAAATGGAAAAATTATGAAATAAGGATAGCTTTATATCTTTATTTTTTTAAAATATATAGAAAAAAACGCTTTCAAATGATATAATGTGCATACTTAGAAAGGATACGATTTTAATGAATAAATTTATGAAAATGGCTATTGACGAAGCCTTAAAAGGAATTAAAAAAGGAGAAGGAGGTCCATTTGGAACAGTTATTGTAAAAAATGGTGAAGTAGTGGCAAGAGCTCATAATAGAGTATTACTAAAAAATGATGCTACTTGCCATGGGGAAATGGAAGCTATTCGGAAAGCTTCACGTAAACTCAAATCCTTTGATTTAAGTGGCTGCGAGTTATATACCACAGGTGAACCATGTCCAATGTGTTTAGGCGCAATTTTATGGTCAAATATTGAAAAAGTATACTATGGATGCAATATTTTAGATACAGAAGGGATAGGATTTAGAGATAAAAAATTTTACGAAATAGATGAAGATAGGAAAAAGAATTTTATTCAAGAACTAGACCGGAAAGAATGTCTTAAATTATATGAAGAATATGAGTCGATAATAGATAAAAAGAATTATTAGAATGATGAAATCTATTATCAAATAAAGTATGATTTTTAAATAAAAATCTTAATATAAATAAGTACGTTAGATAAAACAAATATATTAGAGAATTACAAAAAAGTAGTTCTCTAATTTTTACAAAAAAAGAAATAAATTAAGCATTTTAAAGAATAGTTTTACAAGTATAAAAAACTAAAAAAAAGGGTTGACATCTAAGATTAAAATGAGTATAATTTC
>CALUYM010000003.1 GCA_944325035.1 uncultured Anaeroplasmataceae bacterium | reverse complement strand
CTATTCTTTAAAATACTTAATTTATTTCTTTTTTTATAAAAATTAGAGAACTACTTTTTGTAATTCTCTAGTATATTTGTTTTAGCTTAGATTGTTTTTATCTTAAAGTTTTTAATATTATTTACAACTATAATTTTCTTCCTGTATTTATTATAAAACTTTATTTTTTCAGAAGTCTTATTCATACTTTTTTTCATACTTGACTCTCTTGATTACTTATCAGTTGAAAAGAAATTCAGTAAAAAATAGATGACACTTATAGCTAATACGAAAATAACACTATAATTGACTATAGTACCTGTATTAAAACGTATCATAATCAAATCAAAAGCTTCTATGTCTGTTGGTCTTTTTTCAATAAAAAAATTAATGTAGTTACAAATATCATCAATAAACAAAGTTAATAATACCACTAAGAATAATCTTTTTTTTCGTGCCATATTTTTCACTTCCTTTGAATTATTTTATTACAATTTTTACCTTATTTCAAGAAACAAACTAAATCAATTTAATCTATTTTTATATAAAACAGTATCATAAATTTTTTGATAGTTATTTTTTGTAACCATAAACTTATGAATTATAGTTATGATCATTTAATTAATTTCCAATAAAATAATTAAAAGTTGAAGACTACGCTTCAACTTTCTTTACTTCATCAAATGCTAATTCAGTTGGTGTAAGACGACCAAACATTTCAACTAGTACTGTGATAATTTGTTTTTCTTCATTGATTGCTGATACACTAGCAATTTGATCTCTCCAAGGTCCATTTATAATTAGAACTTTGTCACCTAGACCAATTTCAAATCTAGGTTTTTCAAGAACACCCATACGCATTAAAATTACATCCATTTCAGATTGAGGAACTGGATTTGGTTTTGTACCATTACCTGATGAACCTAAGAAACCAGTAACTTTTTGCGTATTACGAATCATGAACCATGCACGCTCGTCAACTTCTTTTTCTACTTCCATTAACACAAAGACGTAACCTGGGAACATCTTTCTTGTTTTAGTTACTTTTGTTCCATCTTTTTTTGTTTCTTCATATGTTTCATCTGGGCTAATTACATCTAAGATAATATCTTTAAATCCCATTGAAATGCTTCTGTGTTTTAAATCTTCTGTCACAGAATTTTCTTGTCCTGAATATGTTTGTACGATATACCATTTTTTACTCATTATAAATCACCTTTTACTTAATGTTTAAGATTCCCGAAATCAATTCACTTACTAATACATCATACATTAAATACAATAATGTAAAAATAATTAAGAAACTAAATACTTTTAATGTGTTCATTAAAAATAACTTGCCTGTTGGCCATGTTATGCGCTTAAGCTCTGGAAAAGCTGCTTTAGCAAATGGGAACATTCCATACACTAAAGATACGCAACCAATTACTAAGATAATAATTGAGAAAGCTGTTGGGAATGAACCAATGACAGGAACAGTTGATTTAATTTCTAGTGTTCCATTTAGTAAGAAAACACCTAAAATAATTAAAGCCATCGATAAAATTAAAATTAAAACATTTAATACTTTTGAATCTGCTTCTAAAGCTTGCTTCAATCTACTTGGTTGATCAATGCGATCTTTTTTTTCTTTAATTGCCATTTTCCTATTCTCCTATTTCGTTTCTTTATGTACTGTTTTTTTATTGCAACGAGGACAATATTTTAAAAATTCAAGTCGCTCTGGTGTTGTTTGTTTATTTTTTGTCGTCGTATAGTTTCTACTTAGACATTCTTCGCAAACAAGGATTACCTTTTGTCTCATAATTAAAAACCACCTTTTCAAAAGTGTATGCTAACTTATTTTATTATAAGTTAGGTCTTTAGTCAAGGAAGAACGGAAAAAATTATATTTAAGATTTCTTTAAATTGGTCTTTTTAAGTTTAGAAAACTCATAATAAACTTTCTTAGGATTAAGGTTTAAATCCTGAGCAATCTCGTTTAATTTTTTACCATTTTTAATACCTTCTCCGATTTGTTCTTGAAGCTTATTAGTATAGATAATTGTTATTGGTTCCGTTAATTGACTTTCTTTTAATGATGATGATATTTCAAATCCTTCTATATTAACTTCCTTTATTTTTTGTTTCCTAAAGTGCCTCATTATTAACCTGATCGCACATAATTTATAAAATGCAAAAAAAGGATGAATGCCATTATAAACCTGAAGACAATAATAAATTAAATATCTACCTTCACCAAGAAGACTATCATAGTCTTTCCAATTCACATGATTTTTATATAAAAAATACTTAAAAATTTCTTCATATTTCATAAAAATCAAATTTAGAGCTTTTTCATTTCGCTCCATACACAAATAAATCAATTCATATTCGTTAAAATTATTCCAAATCAATTACTGTTTAATTAATGCTAAAACTATGCCACAACTAACACTTGCATTTAAAGAATTAACATGACCTTCCATTGGAATTTGCAAAATATAATCACATTGTTTTTTACACACTTTAGACATTCCAAAACCTTCAGATCCAATTATAACTGCTAAATCTAAATCTGATGGTAAGTCACTTGCTCTCACTTCTCCAGAAGCATCCGTACCTACAATCCAATAACCTTGCTCTTTTAATTTAATTAAAGCTGTTTGTAAATTATTTACCATAACAATTGGAACATATTCAATCGCCCCAGTTGAAATATGAGCTACTGTATCAGTAATACTTACACTACGATTTTTAGGTATTACGACTCCTTTTACTCCAAAAGCATCTGCGCTACGTAAAATTGCCCCAAAATTATGTGGATCTTCAATGCCATCTAAAACCAACACGATACGTCTTTTTTCTGTTTGTACTTTTTCAAATAGAATTTCTAAATCACTATATTCATAATCTTGTGCAATCGCTCCATAGCCTTGATGATTAGTCGGAAACAGACTATCCATCTTTTTCTTATCTACCACTTCATACTTAATTTTCTTGTCGTTAAGTAGTGGAATAAAATTTTTATTTTTTTCTAAGGCTTGTTCAAGTACATACATCTTATTTATTTTATGTCCTGCACGAATAGCTTCATATATACAGTTCTTTCCAAATATTTTTGCCATATTATTCTCCATTTATTTCATCTTGTTTAAATTGTATCATATTTTCTTAAATAAAGATAGAATAAGAGGACGATTTCGTCCTCTTATCTTAAATTCTATTAATTAAATCTGTAATCTTTTTAACTTGTTTTTTAGTGAATGGTACACATCCACGCATTAAAGAGATTAATGGATGGGAAGCTAAACATAAACAAACTAATAAGATTAAACTATTAATTGGAAGACTCGATACTTGACCTCCCTGAACAATTGTATGCTCAACATAAATATCAGTCTTATGTCCATTTATTTTTAAATATCCATCTTCACTTAAAGACTGAGTGATAATTGTACCATCACCACTTGCTTTATATTCAGTAATATATCCATCAATCACATAGTAACCTTCTTTAGTTGAACCGATTTCTGGTGCATACGTAACACCTGCTTCTTCTCCATCAATTTGATAATTACAATTGTGATCAATTGTTAAAACAGCAGTAGAGCTATCTTGATATGGAACGACTGTTTTTTCAACATCAACATAAACTTGATTATTATAAACTCCTAAAAGTAAACCTTCATTACCATATAATGAATAATTCAAATCAATTCCGCCTGCAAAAACTTTATATCCATCTAAATAAACTTTACCAACAGTTTCACTTGTTGCTCTAACGTTAGTATTATTTCCATTTACATAATAATAACCACTAGAAATTGTAACACTAGGTAATATATTATATCCTGTAGCTAACTGTGAAACATAACCATTTACATCAGTCACATTTAACCACACATCACCACTTGGATTAATACTTACTTGATAAGTTGAATTTGAAACATAATTTATGTTTGTTTCTTCTCCACCTATTCCATAAAAATCTTCTAATTCTGTCTTATTGTCTAAAACACGAGATAGTGTTGGAATTTCAGGTGGATAATCAGTAGGTGTATCATCAATAACTAATCGATTATTAACTACTCTAACCGTATGTGATGTAACTTGCTTAGCAAAAATTCCTTCTAATACGCGTCCATCAACTGTATAATAACCACCTTCAGAAATAGAGATTTCTTTAGTTTTCCATGTTATTACCTCTTCATTTTTAGAATAATATGAAAAAGTACTAGAAACCGGTGAGAAATCAAAATATGAAGGTAAGAATAGCGTTGCAAAAATAAAAACTGTAAACACAGAACCAAATAACACTTTACGAAGTACATTATTAAATGGTTTACATGTTTCAAATAGAACCATCATACAAGTGAATGTCGCAGTAATTACAATAATTGTAGACGATACTCGTGATGAAAAATCCATTGTATCTTGTAGTGCAAACACTAAACTCGATTGAATTAATATTGCAACAGCGCCAGGAACAGCACTTTTAATTACTGTCCGCAAGAAATGTTCTGGTGCTTTATTGTTATTAGGTTCAAGAATTAAAAAGACCGAAGGAAGACCAATACATAGGAAATCAATCATTAACAATTGATTTGTAGAAATCGGATAACTTCCTCTAATCAATGCTTCGATTGCTAATAATAAACTAAAGATAGTTTTGGTTAAATATAATTTAGCAACTTTTGCAACATTACTAATAACTCGACGACCTTCAGCTACGACCTTAGGCATCGAATTAAAGTTTGAATCAAGTAATACTAAGTGAGAAACGTTACGAGCAGCTTCACTACCAGAGGCAACGGCAATTGAACAATCTGCTTCTTTTAAAGCTAAAATATCGTTAACACCATCTCCTGTCATAGCCACTTTATGGCCTAATTCTTGTAATGTCTGAACTAATAAACGTTTTTGAGCAGGGCTGACACGTCCAAAAACTGTATAACGAGCAGCAGCTCTTACGACTTCTAAGTCTGTTAATCCATCTAAACTGATAAAGTTATCTGCATTATCAATTCCAGCACGTTCAGCGACTTTAGACACAGTAATCGGATTATCTCCCGAAATAACTTTAACTTGAACGCCTGATGATTTAAAATAGTTGATTGTATCAATCGCATCTGGACGTACATTATCTTCAATTAAAATTAATGAAACTGGCTCTAATGTAACATTAGGTAATTCTCCATTTTCAATTGATTCTTTTGTATGAGCAATAACTAAAACACGATAACCCTCTTTTGCTTGACGATTAACATCAGATTGAACGACTCTAAAATTATCTCTTAGCACAAACTCTGGTGCACCGATTACAAAAGTCCCATACTTTTCAAAGGTAGCAGCACTATACTTACGTTGTGATGAGAAAGGAATTACGGCTGTATGTTTAATTCTTTTACCACGTCCAAATTTTTGTTCAAGTGCAACATTTGTCATATTATTATCATTTGTTGCATTTAAAAGAGCTGAAATAATATTTTTAGTAGTTAGTCCATCAATAACATTATAATCTATAACATTTTTTACGTTCATAGAACCATCTGTAATTGTACCAGTTTTATCTAGACATAATATATCTATACGCGCAAGCATTTCAATACAATACAATTCTTGAACTAAAACATTACTACGACCAAGACGAATAACACCAACAGCTAAAGCTACAGTTGTAACTAAATATAGACCTGATGGAATCATACCGATCATAGCTCCAGCAGTTTTACGAACTGATGTTTCATAACTTAAGCCATTTTTGAAATGTTGAATGTAAAATAAAGCTAAACCAGATAGAATTACAACAATACCCATTACAAAAATAATTCTTTTTAAAGATTTTAAAATTTCTGAGTTTGGTTTCTTGTATTGCTTAGCTTGACCTGTTAATTGTTCAATATAATTATCGCTTCCAACTTTATCAACACGAGCAATACAGTTTCCAGATACAACAAAAGAACCTGAATATAATGTATCACCTGGATTTTTAACGATTGAATCGGATTCACCTGTTAATAATGCCTCATTAACTTCGATTCTTCCTTCAACCACGATGCTGTCTGAGCATATTTGTCTACCATTTGATAAAATTAACAAATCATCTAACACTAACTCTTCTAGACTAATATCTTGTTTTTTTCCGTCACGAATTACTTCACAACTTGGTGCTGAAATTAAAGATAGGCGATCGATTGTATTTTTAGCTAAAATCTCTTGAATAATACCGATAATTAAATTAGCTAATACGATGACTAAAAACGTTAAATCTTTAATACTACGAACCGAAATTAACCAGCCTGCAATCGCAAAGATTAAGATATTAAATAGAGTAAATATATTACCAAAGATAATTTGCGGAATGGTCTTAGTTGAACCTTTTTGTTTATAGTTGTTCAATCCTTGATTTATTCTATTATCTACTTGTTCTTGAGTAAGACCTTCTTCAATCTTAGCTTCGATTCTTTGAATTTCTCCAGCTTTTTTCTTAAGTTTTTTAGAAAGGCTTCCATTTTTAAGAATCTTTTGACGACGTTTTTCAGCAGCTCTAACTAGTTTATCATCTTCATTTTGTGACTTAGCAATAGCTCTTTTTTCTGCTTTAGCTTGAAGTTCTTTTTGATGTTCTATTTTTTCTGCTTCTTTTTTACGATTTTTTTCGGCAATTTGACGTTCTCTTTCTTCTTTACGACGTTGCCACTCTTGTTCTTTTTCTGCAAGTTGCTTAGCCTTTTGTTCTGCCTTAATATCATTGATAACATCAGATTTTGTTTCTTCCTTTACTTCTTCTATATCGGCAGGTTTTCCCCATTTATCTTCTACAACTTTTTCATTATTTGTAGCATCATCTAGATTTTCACCTGAAACACCCTCATTTAGCATTTCTTTTATTTCAGAGGTTTGACCATTAGTCTTATCTAGGTTTTCTTCGACTTTATTATCTTTATTCTTGGTCATTTACAACAACTCCTTTATCTATAAATTCAATTGCAAGATTCATAATTTCATCTAAACGCTCATATCGCTTAGCTAGGTGAAGGAATCCTAATAATGCTTCAAATCCCGTTCCCTCCAAGTAGTCAATTCTGCTAATATTTTTTCTTACTTTAGCAACACTCGAATTGCGACCACGTTTATAATACTCAAGTTCTTCTTCCGACAAGATATTGTTATCTTTGAAATAACGAATAACTGATGCTTGAGCTTCGCCCTTCGTATATTTAACAGACTCTTTATGCAAACCATTTACCTTCGTAAATCCTCGCATCATCACATGCTCCCTAACTCTCACTTCGTATACGGCATCGCCAATATACGCTAATGCCAATCCATTATATAGTGATGCTTCCATTAGATAATACCCTTCATATTTAATATTGTACGTAACTTATCCGCTTCTTCAAAATCTTTAACACTCTTAGCCTTTTCCCAAGACTCATATAACTTTCTATTCTCATCAGTTAATGGTGTATATTCAAACATAACTCCAAAAACATCAAAGATTTGCTTCATCATATTTAGCTTTTGGCTTAATCTTTTAAAATCCTTACTTCTTAGGCAAACATTTACCTCTTTTAATAGTCTACTAAGTAAGGTCATAACATTTTGACAATTTAAATCTTGATTCATATAACTAATGAACTCTTCTTTATCCTCAACTAAAATATCATCTTCATTAATTCTATTATAATCTAATGCCAGAGATGCTTGTTTATATGCTCTTTCATATTTATCATACTCTGATAAATATTGATTAAATAATTCTTCTGAGTAATGAATATTATTTCGATATGGTTGTGTTACTATTAAAAACCTTAACGCCATTAACTCACGCTTAGTTTTAAAATCATTAACTAAAATCATATTACCAGAAGATTTAGACATTTTTTCAAATCCTGATTTATTATTTTTTTGCACATCTAAACGACCAACATGCATCCAGAAATTGGCAATATTATTATGACGTAATGCTTCCGATTGGGCAATTTCATTTTCATGATGCGGAAACTTTAAATCCATACCACCACCATGAATATCAATTTGTTCACCATTAAAAATACGATCAATCATACACACACATTCGGTATGCCAGCCTGGACGCCCTTCGCCAAATGGAGATGCCCACTTAATTCCATCTTCAGTTTTTTTCCACAATGAAAAATCAAGTGGGCTTTCTTTTTTGGAAGAAACATCAATTCGAGCTCCTTCTTGTAAATCTTCTGTAACTTGATTTGAAAGAATTCCATATCGTTTTAACTTCTTTACACGAAAATATACATCACCTTCAATATTGTACGCATAATCTTTTTTGATTAATCCATCAATAAAAGTAATCATATCCGTTATGTATTCAGTAGCGTGTGGAACAAAGTCTGGACGTTTAGCATTTAAAGATTGACAATTATCATGATAATAATTTTCATAGCGTGTTGCAATTTCTTTTTCGCTAACTCCTTCAGCCAACGCTTTTTTTATTATTTTATCATCAACATCTGTAATATTTGATGCGTAATTTACTTTATAACCGATATATGTTAAATAATTTTTTAACATATCATAAAAAATAACTGGTCTTGCATTACCAATGTGAATGTAATTATAAACAGTTGGACCACAAACGTACATATTTACAACACCAGGTCTAACTGTTTTAAATTCTTCTAATTTATTTGTTAATGAATTGTAGATCATTAAACTCATTTTATCACCTTTTTCATATCTTATTATAAACGAAAATATACCAAAAGACAATTTACAAAAAGCTTAACTTTCATAAATATATCTAGGAAAAAAGGAATATGTAGCATATTCCTTTTAATGTTAAGCTTTAAGCCAACTATTAATCTTGTCTAATAAGCTTTCGCTTAACCCAAATTCATCATAAGAATCACTTGTTCCTTTAAAATTATAGTTATTGATTAAAATAGACATTCTAACTTCAGATGGTGCAACTGCGTAAGTTGTAGTTGCATTAGATGATTCATTTCGACCAACAACTCCTAAATTGAATTTACGAGTGATTTCATCTGGGTTTGGTTGGTCTTGAATTGTAACATTTTCACTTGATGTATTAGTTAAATCTTCATTTTCTTTAATATCTTCTTTAGATAGTACCAATCTAAATTGTTGTTTAGCACCAATTGCAACAGCATTTTGTAAACGGCCACTAGGTGTAATAACTCCGGCAATTAAACCTAAGTCAACTACATAAGCATCAAATGATGTAAAATCAATACTTGTACTTGTAGCAACTTTATTAATAAAACCTGAGTTCATTCCAACAAATCCACCTATTTCAACATTATATCTAGTATCGATAACTTCATCAAAATGCTTTTTGTCTTCATCGTTTTGGCTGCTGGTTTCTTCTTTTTTATCATATTGTTTGTCTAATTCCATTTGGAAAGAAGCATTAATTGTTCCTTCACTATATGAATTTGTAATATATCCATCTAATAAATTATTTCCAACAAATCCACCAACAATAATTAAAATCTCTTTCTTTTCACTAAAAGAAGTACTTTCATTTCTTAAACGAACTTTAATTTCAGTTGATGCAAAAGAATCCGCTACCTCTAAACCTGCTTCTGTTGCTGAAGTATTTGAATTTTCACCAATTAATCCACCAATATATAAATATTGAGCAGCAGTTATATCAATTGTTGTAGTAGATACACTACAATTAACTATACTTCCACCTTCATTTAATCCTACTAAGCCACCAATTTTCATTCTTGATGTTTGACTAGTTGAAGTTGAAATCTTAATTGTTGAATTTGTTACATGAACATTTTCAATTCTAGCATTTCTACTTACCGTTCCTGCTACAATACCACCTGTTGTATCACTGTAGCGAGTTGAATCAATATTAACTCCATCGAAGTTTACATTTTTAATTGTTGCTCCTTCAGAAAGATATCCAAAAAAGCCATAGAAAGATTGACTATCACTTTGTTTAAAATTTTTGATAGTATGTCCTTGGCCATCAAAAACTCCTGTAAATTTAGATGAGCTACTATTACTGAATAAAGGTTTATGCTCCTTTTTATCTCCATTAGCATCGGCAAAATCAATATCATTTGCTAAAACATAATATGCAGTTAAATCATTCTTGATTTTATTAAAATCGTCAGCTGTTTTAATTTCAATTGGGTTATCTAAAGAATCCCCAGTTAATGTTGTTTTAAAATCAATTGTTGATAATGTTAACAACTCCGATTTTACTGTACAAACAAGTTCCGCATAATACATAGTGTCAGGTTTTAATCCTGTGATTGTCACAACATCTTTTGCCTCATTTTCTCCTAACGATTCATCACTTGAATCATTAAAAGCTGCCGCCGAACCTGCTTGCGTTCCATCACTTTTTAAATATACTCTAACTTGAACTGAAGAAGTTGCAATTTGACTATCTTCGCTTGTTGCTTTATCTGTAATTCTAGCTTCAATTTCAACACTCGTACGAGTCGTTTCTATCACTGATAAAGTTCCAGAAGCATTTGGTTTTGATTGACATGAAAATAAAACTAATGTCAATGTAAAAAATATAGCAACTAAAAAAATTTTAGAAATTCTTTTCATTAATATCCCTCATTTTTAAAATATTTATTTTATTATAGCTTAATTATTAATATCTTACAATAACAATTTGTGTAAGCGAAAAATAAAATTTAATTGTTATATTTAAAATAACTCAATTATATATTTAATTTATTTCTAAAAATATTAGATTTTTACTTTAGAAGTGTACCTTCTAAAACGAAGTGCTTAAATTGACAATTTTAGATATTTTCAATATAATTAATAAGTATTTTTAATTAAGGAAGGAATTTTCAAATGAGACTAGGTCTAGATGTTGGTTCAACAACTATCAAATATGTCGTCTTAGACAATGACGATAAAATTATTTATAAAGATTATAAACGTCACTATTCCCATATTAAAGAAAATATTTTAGAAACCCTAATCTCTCTTCAAACTAAAAGAATTATAACTGATAATTTTAAATTTTCTATCAGTGGTTCTGCTGGAATGGGGATTGCCAATGGGATTGGTGTTACGTTTGTCCAAGAAGTTTACGCTACTAGAGTTGCTGCTAAAAAATTAATCCCGGATGCCGATTGTATTATTGAATTAGGTGGAGAAGACGCTAAAATTTTATTCCTTTCTGATGGAATGGAAGTAAGAATGAATGGTTCATGTGCTGGAGGTACTGGAGCCTTTATTGACCAAATGGCGACACTTTTAAATGTTGATATTACCGAAATGAATGGCATTGCTCATAATCATGAAAAATTATACAATATCGCTTCTCGTTGTGGAGTATTTGCCAAGACTGATATTCAACCACTTTTAAATCAGGGCGCATCTAAATCCGATATAGCAGCCTCTATTTTTAAAGCAGTTGTAAATCAAACCATTGGAGGTTTAGCCCAAGGTAGAGAAATCACAGGTAAGGTAGCTTATTTAGGTGGCCCTCTAACTTTTATGACTGAACTTCAAAGAAGTTTCGATGAGTCTTTAAATCTAAAAGGAATTTGTCCAGACAATTCTCTTTATTTTGTTTCACTAGGAGCCGCTTTTTGCGCCAAAGAGAGCTATAATATCAATGATTTAATTGATAAAGTTAATAATTTTAAATCAAGCAAGATTTATAGTTTTAATCAACCATTATTCGAAAATCAATCTGAACTTGAAGAGTTTAGAAAACGTCATGCTGAAGATAATGTTAAAAGTTTACCACTTCACAATTATACAAAACCTTTATTTTTAGGAGTTGATAGTGGTTCTACTACCCTAAAAGTTGTTTTAATTGATGATGAATTAAATATTCGTTATTCAAGCTATATGTCAAATAAGGGTAATCCAGTTGATTTGTTTAAAACTATTTTAACAAATATTTACGAAGAACACCCTTATGTTAATATTGTTGGGGCTGCTTCTACTGGATATGGCGAAGAATTAATAAAAAATGCATTCAATTTAGATGGTGGATTAGTAGAAACAATGGCCCATTTTAGAGCTGCTAAACACTTTATGCCAAATGTTGATTTTATTATCGATATTGGTGGACAAGATATTAAATGTTTTAAAATCGAAAATGGTGTTATTTCAAATATTTTCTTAAATGAAGCTTGTTCTTCTGGATGTGGATCTTTCTTACAAACTTTTGCAAATGCATTAGGATATGATATAAAAGATTTCGCGAAAATGGGCTTACTTGCACCTAAACCTGTTGATTTAGGTTCACGTTGTACTGTTTTTATGAACTCATCTGTCAAACAAGCTCAAAAAGATGGTGCGACAATCGATAATATTTCTGCTGGACTATCTATTTCTGTTGTAAAAAATGCGATATATAAAGTAATTCGTGCTACAAATGTTGAATCACTTGGACGTCATATCGTAGTTCAAGGTGGTACTTTCCACAATGAAGCTGTATTAAGAGCATTTGAAAGAGAATTAAACTTACATGTTGTTTGTCCTAATATCGCTGGTTTAATGGGAGCTTATGGAGCCGCTTTATATGCTAAAGATTTAGGACTTCATAATTCTAGTATTTTAACAAAAGAACAACTTCCTAACTTTAATCACCAAGTTCGTTATGTAAATTGCGGAATGTGTCAAAACAACTGCAGTTTGACGGTAAACTCGTTTGGTTCTAATAGTAAAAAATTTATAAGTGGTAATCGATGTGAAAAACCAGTTTCAAAAGGGACTAGCCAAGTTAATAACTTAAACTTGTATGAATATATTAAAGATAAATTAGCAAGTTTTAAACCAATTCCTGGAAAACGTGGGAAAATTGGTATTCCTCTGGTATTAAATAACTATGAATTATTACCATTTTGGCATACATTCTTCACAAGTCTTGGTTTTGAAGTTTATCAAAGTGGGTTTTCTGATGCTAAATTATTCATAAAAGGACAACATACTATTCCATCCGATACAATTTGTTATCCTGCTAAATTAGTACATGGTCATATTGAGCGTCTATTAGATATGGGACTAGATACTATCTTCTATCCATGCATGTCTTATAATATCAATGAGAAAAAAGGCGATAATCACTATAATTGCCCAGTTGTAGCTTACTATCCTGAAAATATCAAAAACAATGTTAAGGCTATTGAAAAAATAACTTTTATCCATGATTATATGTGTTTATTTAATAAAACACTATTTGAAAAAAATATTTATCAAGTTTTAAATAAATATTTCAAGGATATCAAAAAGAAAGAAATACATCAGGCTGTTGACAATGCTTTTGAAGCTTATAATAATCACTTGCATGATATTCAAAATAAAGGACTAGAAATTATTACTAAAGCTCGATTAGAAGGAAGAGAAATTATCGTTTTGGCTGGTCGTCCATATCATGTTGATCCAGAAGTTAATCATGGTATCGATAAACTAATTGCAAGTTTTGGTGCTGCAATTGTAACTGAAGAAAGTATTGCTTACCAAGTAGATAAGTTTGATGTAAATGTTTTAAATCAATGGACATATCATGCTCGTCTTTATGCAGCCGCAAAACATATTATCCATGAAAAAGATATGAATTTAGTTCAATTAGTCTCATTTGGTTGTGGATTAGATGCTATTACTACTGATGAAACAAAAGATATCTTAGAAAAAAATGGTAAAATTTATACGCAAATTAAAATTGATGAAATAACGAATTTAGGAGCCGTTAAAATTCGTCTTAGAAGCTTATTTGAAGCTTTAAAACAGGAAGGTGAGAAAAATGGTAGATAATATTAAAGTTGAATATCCTAAATTCACTAAAGAGATGCGTAAAACTCATACCATTTTAATTCCTTCAATGCTTGATATTCATTTTGCATTATTTGAGCAAGCTTTGCGAAGTGCGGGATATAAAGCAGAGGTTTTAAAAAATCACAGTGATTCAATTTCAAATGTTGGATTAAAATATGTCCATAATGATACATGTTATCCTGCTTTACTTGTTATTGGTCAGTTTATTGATGCTTTGAATCAACGTGAAAAGACAGATGATGTTGTTTTACTTATAACTCAAACAGGTGGTGGTTGTCGTGCATCTAACTATATTCATTTACTAAGAAAAGCTTTGGTAAAAGCAGGATATGGACATGTTCCTGTTGTATCATTAAATGCTTCTTCTTTAGAAAAAGATTCTGGACTTCAATTAACAATTCCTTTAATGAAAAAAATCGCAGCAGCTATGACTTATGGAGATTTAATGATGTATCTACATAATAAAGTTCGGTCATATGAAACAAACAAAGGCGATAGTCAAAAAGTTGTTGATAAATGGATAAATAAACTAAGTAACGATTTTTACAATAAAAAAGGAACTTCTTTTAAAGAAATCAAAAAATACTGTGCTGAAATTGCTAAAGATTTTGCATCAGTAAAATTAACTCCTTGCATTAAGCCACGAGTTGGAATTGTTGGTGAGATTTATGTTAAATATGCAGCCTTAGGTAATAATGACTTAGAAAACTTCTTAATCAGTGAAAACGCTGAAATAATGGTTCCTGGCTTATATGGTTTTATTTATTATTGTTTATATAATGGTATTTATGATCATTTAATTTATGGCTGGCATAAAAAATCTGCTATTATCAATAAAATTGGTATTTGCTATTTAAATCGACGTGAAAAAGTAATGATTAACGCTATAAAGAATAATACCAATTTTGAACCTATGAAACCATTTAAAGAAACTAAAGAAATGTCAAATGGTATTTTAGACCACGGAACAAAGATGGGAGAAGGGTGGCTATTAACAGCTGAGATGGTTGAGCTTTGTGAAACAGGTTATCCGAATATTGTTTGTGCTCAACCTTTTGGTTGTCTGCCTAATCATATTTGTGGCAAGGGTGTAATGAAAAAAATCAAAGAAGCTCATCCAAATGCGAATATCGTAGCCATTGATTATGACCCAAGTGCAACTAGAGTTAATCAAGAAAATAGAATAAAACTGATGCTAGCTATTGCTAGAGAGAATATAAAAGAAGACTAAAATCAAAAACTTAAATAAATTATAAGATAAATAATGGTATTCAATTTCGATTGGATACCATTTTTATTTATTAAAAAAATAAAAATAGTGTAAGATTAACCTACATTTTAAAGGTTATTCCTACACTATATACTCTTATATATTAAACATATTATTCCTATTTATGTTTAGTATTCTTTTTACTTTTTAAATTTTCCTCTAACTTATCTAAAATGTTAACTTTATCAATTGATAATTGACTTTTGGGTATATAATACACTAACTTATTAGTTTCTAAGACATAAAAAACTTTTTGTGTATAAAAACTGAAACTAGAGCCTGTATCTGTAAAGTTTTCTCCTTTAGAAGTACCACTTATTCTATACGATGTTACATCACCTTCAAATGTTATAAAAAAATTTAAACACCCACTTAAATCTTTAAATGGTGTACTAAATTTTATAATATAAATTGGTGCTAATAAACAAATTCCAGCAACAACGAAAAAAGCAATACCAAAAATTTTGTTGATTATTCCTTTATTTCCAATTAAAGAGATTGCAATAATTAATGAAAGTAAACAAAAAATTAAAGCATTAATTATCTTACCTCTTTTGTATTTAACTAAATCATTTTTTCTTTCTGGATAATTAATATCAAATTTAAATGCAACATTCATAATTACTTAGCTTCCTTTTTCTTTAAAATTAATTTTTTAAATCCATCATAACCTTTATTAAATAAAAACTCATATAGAAGAATTGCTCCAAATAATAAAGCAAGTCCAAAAATAAATCCACCAATAACATCAGAAAAATAATGAACAGAAAGTATTAATCTAGTTGTTGCAACAACTGGAATAATAATACCACATAAAGAGACCAGTGGATACTTTACTTTTTTTGGTAAATTAGAGGTTAATAAAATATAAGCCAAAAATCCATAGAAAAAAGTTGTACACATTGTATGACTTGATGGATATGACATACTAGACTCACTCATCCAACGATATTCAAGTGGTGGACGCTCTCTTCTTACTATGACTTTAACTATCATATTAACAATATAAGTTGTCAGTACACCTAATCCTAAAAAAATACTTTTTAAATCGACTTTGCGAATAATTAAAATTACAATAATTATTGCGACAATTACATATACAAAACCTAACTCTGTTAAAAGGCGACACAACCAATATACACTTCCTCCTTTTTCCCCACGAAAAGACACAATTGATTCAACAATACTCATATCAATCTTATCAAGGTGATGCGTCCCAACAAAGACTGACCAAATAATGAATGAGGCTAAAAATGTATGAGTTAGAATTAATAGAATTATATTGCGTGTTTTGATAATATCAACTCCTTAAAAATAAAGGAGCCTAGTTGTAATTTAACCAAGCTCCATACCACTTCTTCTTGGCTGTGGTTAGCCATTATACTAGCTCACTTAATGGAAAGCGAGAACCATTTATTGGTGTAAATCCACATCTAATTAGAGTATAGCTAATATATGTAAATAAATCAAGTATGATTGAGAAGTTAGTTATTTATAATAAATTCCAAAAATTATAAAACATCCCAATAACAATTATTCGCTATTATTAATATTTTATAAAAATGTAGTTATAGAAAAAAGAGTGGTATTTTATACCACTCCACTTTGTTTATAGTTCAGTAAATCAGGGATTTAAAAACGTTTAATGAAAAATATAGTTCTTACATTAAGTATTATTTTCAAAAACTTATTAACTAGCTTTACTATTTAATGTGCTTTAATAGTCTAGCTAATTTTATCCAATTTATCGCTTAATTCTGATGATTCTAATGGTTTAAAAAATAATAACCTTGAATAATATCACAATCTTCTTGTCTTAAAAATTCATATTGATGTTCATTTTCGATGCCTTCGGCTACTAATTTAACACCCAAATCACGTCCTAAACTAATTGTGTATTTAATTAGACGATCTCCTTTAGTTGTACCGATAGAATCAACAAATGATTTATCTATTTTTAAAATATCAAAATTTAGATTATTAATAGCAGCTAGTGAAGTATAACCAACACCAAAATCATCTAAGGAAATACTAAATCCTAATTCATGAAGTAAATCAATTGATTTTTTTAATTCCTCTTCATTTTCAGCCAAGGCACTTTCTGTAATTTCAATTTGAAGTAACCCCGGATCTATATCGTAACTATCCGCAATTT
Organism: uncultured Anaeroplasmataceae bacterium; assembly: GCA_944325035.1. GTDB lineage: Bacteria > Bacillota_I > Bacilli_A > Acholeplasmatales > Anaeroplasmataceae > CAG-307. The sequence continues at coordinate 143,377 of CALUYM010000003.1, read as the reverse complement.
TTTTCAAATGGTAAATTGCACTTGAATCTAAAAGATTAATTCGTGATACATTGACACAAACTGGAACTAATTTTAATCCCTTATTTTTCCAAATGTTTAACTCTTGACATACATGTTCAAAAATAATCTTATCAATCTCTTTAATTAATCCTGATTTTTCAGCATATGAAACAAAGGAATATGGTGATAAAATCTTATCCCCTTTATACCATCTTGCTAGAGCTTCAACACTGATTATTTTCTTAGTTTTAGAATCAATTTGTGGCTGAAACCATGCTTTAAACTCCTTGTTTCTAATTCCCGTTAAAATTTCATCATGTAGTAATTTTGTCATGACTTCATTTTTGATTAATGAGTCATCAAAATATATAATGTATTTTTCCTTATTTAGTTTAGCCTCATTTTTTGCTAATACTGCATAACTATATGCTCTTTCAAAAGGAATACTATTATCAATAACTTTATACACTCCAATGTTAGCTTTTAATTGGACCACTTGATCTTTATATGAGATTTTTGAAACTCTAGAAATAATATTTTCTAGTTGATTATTTAATAATTTTTCATCGCTATAGTTTAGTAACATAATAAATTCGTCACCATAATTTCTAACTAATAAATCATTTGATTTAATAATCTCCAATAAAACTTTAGTTAGATGTTTTAAAACATAATTTCCGGTTTCTTCACCATAAATTTCATTAATAGTTTTAAAACGTGCGATATCGATAGTAACTAATGCAATTTTTCGACGTTCTTTATTTATAAAACCAGCATAATTTTCAGTCAAATATGTTTTATTATATAATCCTGTCAACTTATCATGATAAGCAATACTCTCAAGTCTTATCTTAGTTTTACGTTGAATTCTTAGATATAGAATCAAATATGCTACTGATATTACAAGAATAGTAAAAATTATAATTTCAATTGTAAGCATCAATCCTTCATTTTGACTTTGTAAGGAATAATTTGATTTTGAAACGTTATATTCATGAATATGACTTCGTGTAACTAACTCACTTGTTTTATTGTTTTGTACTACATTTAAAGTATAATTAGATACATCCATAGAATCTAATGAGTTAGGAAATTCAAGATAAACAACCTCGTTTGAATTTGATGTCATTTCATGAAAATATACATCCGCTTTCGTTATTAATTGATTTTTAAGGCACATTGAAACATTAGTAGAAAAGATAATTGAAAAACCTAAAATAATAAAATATATAAATACGTTAATAATACTTTTCTTATTCTTAAAAATCATAATTAATAGCACACCTCCCTATTTTTTATTTTTTTTATCTTTAAAAAGTAAATCTCGCTTTGCACAATTTTTTTTGCAATTTGTACATACTTCTTTCATACATGTGTTACATTCTTCATTAATGTAAAATCTATCTTTACCTTGACGTTTAGCAATATACATAGCTGCATCTACAACTTCATATATGTTATCAAAAGTTTTATTTTTACTACTTATTATCATTGCTCCAATACTAACTGATAAACGATACTTTACATAATATTCACGTAACTGACGATGACAATCTTCTATAAAATTATTTAATTTATCAGTCAAGCTGTTTATGCTAATGGAATTTGGCATAAAAATCATGAACTCATCTCCACCTAAACGAGATTTAATATCCTGATAGAAATGATAATTAATAATAGAGGCAAACTTAATTAATACTTCATCACCAATAAAATGTCCTGCTGTATCATTAACTCGTTTAAAATTATCTAAATCCATTAATAATACGACTCCTCCAGTTAGTCCTGTCGTTATATATTTTTCTATTTCCATTTTAATCTTTTGACGATTATATATCTTAGTTAATGGATCTAAATTACTATTCTCTTTTTCCTTAATTAGTTCATTTTCTAGTAGTTCTTGTTGCTTACGAATCTCAGTGATATCTTGAATTATCGTGAATAAAGCATTTCTGGTAAATGTTCTTTTTCCACGTAAAAAACGACCAGATTTTGTCACATAAACTGATTCATTTTCATAATCGCGATTTTTAAGATTCTCTATATTTTCCTTATATAGATTCACAATCATTCTTTTAACTTCAGATTCTTCTAATTCCATCATCTTTACTAAATTATCAGAAAAATAGAATTGATTCAATTGTGGATAATATTCATATGCTTCAAAATCATCACCAATAAAACGAGTCATGTATGATAATCTATCTTTTTTTACTAAAACAGCATCAATTACATCTGAGATTTCATTTGATAACTCATTAATTTCGTGTGTTCTAGCCTTAGAAAAACTGACGGACTTACCATGTTGGATGAAGTCATTAACACCAGCTTTAAGGTTTTCTACATCTTTTAAAATATAATAATTAATTAAAATAAATAGTAAAACTATCAGTAAAACTGACATTCCAGATATAATTATGGTAAATATTATTACATAATTATTAGTTTGTGCTTGGATTTCTGCTAAATCAAATGTAATTGCTAAATAATAATCCTTATATCGCATTGTATACAACATTTGTGGTTTATCATTAATCGAATATTCTATCGGTTCAATTAGCGCTTTTTCAAGAGTTTCTAATATGTTTGCCATCTCTACTGTTTTATCTTTAGCTGTACTTGCGATAATTTCTGCATTCATATCAGCTAGAAAAATAGTACGACTTCCTCTAATTGGAATCGAACTAATTACACTATCAAAACCGGAAAAACTTAAATAGCGATCTAAAATATCTGGACGAATTACTAATTCAATCATTGAATAACCTGATGTATTTATGCTATAGCCTAAATAAATTTTTCTTTCATGTGTTGTAATTGAATATCGATTAAAATCAACAAAGTATGTTCCTTCTTCTTTTGATTCAATAATTGGTCTAAATGGTTCTAATTCATCATGTTCATAAAAATCAAGGCCTAAACTGGTACCATTACTACTTTCTACTATTATACCATTATTATTAATCAAGTAAACTGCTTCTACATCAAGAACATCTATTAATTTATTCCATTTTTCTGAGGTAAATGGATGTTCTTCTCTTTTAATCAAATAACTGGCAAAACCTGCTCGGTTTAAATAATCATCAGTAAAAAGAGAAACTGCTTCCTCTCTAAGATCAGAGTTTTTATCAAGAGTAGAATATGTTTGCTCAATAATTGAAATCATTGCATCTTTTTCTTTTTTTATGGCATCATTACGGACAATTCCTCTAAAAATAAAGACTAAAATTATTGAAGAAGTAATTAAAATTAATGAAATAAATGTTATTATTTTTCTTCTCATTTTACCCCCCCCCCGGCAAAATGGTCAAAAAATTTACAAATTTTAGATTTCATAGTGACCTCCATTTATCATAATTTTATAATAAATTTAACGGATTAAAAATCTTTTCACTCAAGTATATAATAAGCTTACAATTTTTGTCAATATTTTTTTAAAAAAATTGATAATATATTTTTTTTATATTTTATTAGTCTTTTTTTAATGATATATAAAGAAATATTAAAAAGATTTCTGTGTTGATACCATCATTATATTAACAGTTGAATGAAAAGATTAATTATAATTAACTAATTTTTTATTTATACGTAAACTGCCTTGTCATATTAGCTATATTAATTAACACAAATAATTTTACACTGTCTATACTTCTCCACACTAAAGATTTTAAAGATAGAAAAAGTATCTAAATACTTTAGTACTAGATACTTTTTGTTTAATAGCAAAACTGAATAATTTGGTTTTAAAAAACTGTAATTAACGTTTAGAGAATTGAGGTGCACGACGAGCTTTCTTAAGACCGTATTTCTTACGTTCTTTAGCACGTGGGTCACGAGTACAAAGACCAGCTGGTTTTAAGCTTGCACGTAAGTCAGGGTTAACTAACATTAATGCACGAGTAATACCTAAACGGATTGCGCCTGCTTGACCAGTGATTCCACCACCGCAAACGTTAACTGAAATATCAAATTTGTCTAAGCTTTCTGTAATTTCAAGTGGTTGAAGAACATCTAAACGCACTGAAGCTGAAGGAATATAATCTTCAAAACCACGTCCGTTAATTGTAATTGTACCATTACCTGCTTGTAAAACAACGCGGGCAACTGCGCTCTTACGACGTCCTGTTGCTAGATATTGAACTTTATTAGCCATGTTTTATATCCTCCTTATGCCTTTACCTTAAATTCAACTGGTTTTTGAGCCGCATGTGGATGCTCACTACCAGCATATACGTATAAGTGACCTCTTTGAACGTCACCTAACTTAGTATGAGGGATCATACCCTTGATAGCATATTCTACCATTCTAGTTGGGAATTTAGCCATTACTTCTTGAGCAGAAAGTGTAGTTAAACCACCATTGTAACCAGAGTGATGACGATATAATTTATCTGACCATTTGTTTCCAGTTAATTTGATTTTGTCTGCATTAATAACGATTACGTTATCTCCACAGTCGATGTTTGGCGTATAAATTGCCTTGTGCTTACCTCTTAAAAGTACAGCTACTTGAGTAGCTAAGCGACCTAATGTTAAACCATTAGCGTCTACAACATACCAATTATGTTTTACAGTTTCATTAGTTGCCATAAAAGTATTCATTGTTTTGTCCTCCTTAATAATTTTCCTTAATTTTATTTAAGGGCAATTGTGGATTAATAATAAAAAATGTACCTTAGATATCTTACTATAATTCACTGGAAAAGTCAAATAAAATAGTAAAGTTTTTTATCTTGATTTTATAACATTAATCTCATTGTTTATAAAAGTAAAATTTCACTTATGAATTAGTTAATTCAATCGCAAAAATCTCTTATTTATAATTAAATGTGTAAAATTTTTATCTAAATATAAGCATCTCATTAGATAACGTTAATTAAATTACGTTTATAATTTATATTTAATAGAGCTAATTTAAAGACAAGATTTAAATTTTAGTTTTTTTCTTCCTCACCTAAATAAGTTAGTGGAATACCATAGAACTCTTCATATTTTTTCTTCATCGCATCATATGCTTTTTGTTTCATCATTTCCACATTTTCGCGATTATTTAAATTTGGATCAGGATAAATTGGTTCTAAAATATTCACTATAAATTTTTGATATTTGAATCCATCTTTATCTACTTTTTTACGGTCTTTAAACGTAATAAAGCTAGGTATGACAGGAACTTTATGCTTTACTGCATAATGAAACGCACCGTTCATAAATGGACGTGGTTTTTTATAATACCACCATAGTGCTTGTTCTGGATAGAATAAAACATAACCTTTTTTAGTAAGAACTTCTTTGATAGCTAAATTAAAATTTTTCATAGCATCTGTATTTTCACCTAGTGGTAACATTCTACCTGCTCGCATTATATCTCCTAGCAGTCCAGTAAAATTATTAAAACTAGCTGCAACTGGATATAACTTTTTACCTCTAAATGCAGTAATATTAGCGCCACAATCAAAAATATTACAATGATTAGATACAACAACAGCATGTTTAATCCCTTTAATATTTTCTCTTCCGATTGTCTTTTGACGAGCAAACCAATGACTCCACCAAAAACGAAATGGAGTTTCAATAAAAATTCTTACAAGTATATCTTTAGCTGTTTGCTTAAATCCTTTATGAATATAACGATAGTTTTTATCAACAGGAATCAAATTACCAAATGAAGGTGAAGTTAAATGTTCATTAAATCTTCCTTCTCTTTCTAATTCTTCCATTTTTTTTATTAAATCATCTTTTTGACTCATAATACACTTCTCCGTATAATTATAGTTTTAATACCATTATACACTATTTTATTAAATTGATAAATAAAATATAATTTAACTTCTATAAGATAAAACTTAAAATGAAGTCTATATATTTTATAAATATTTACCTTGTTTATTATTTATGACTATTTACTTCTAATAGTGAAAAAAGACCTTCACTTAATGCGAAAGTCTAAATATCATAATACTATATTTTTAACTATATGAACTTAAATCAGTTTTAAATTAACCTACATATTTTTCAACTAAACTAAAGAATTTAGACTGATTTATATCTACCCACTCATCAAATCCCATTTTAGATTCTTCAACCATATCTCCCAGTTCACCTAAAAAATTGACAATTTCATCAGCCAAAATAACTCCTAGCACTTTTCCAAATTTGGCCTCATGCAGCCTATCATTTCCATCAAAAGTCATTTGAAAAGCCGCATGTGGTTTTAAATCAATTATCTTAGTACTACCTTGGAAACCAATTCGACCAATTTGATTTGTACCACAACTAGACGGACAACCAGAAATATGAATACGTGGTAATGTGTTAAATGAGTAGTTTTTATCTGCTAATTTCTCAATTGCACTTCCCAAAGTATTTTTAGAATCTCTAATTCCTACTTGACAGACAGTTGCTCCAACACATGATACACTTGTTTCAAAAATAGTATGAGCTCCAAAATCAGTTTTAGCTAAAACTTCTTCTAAATTAGCTTCTTCTACATTGGTTAAATAAATAGTTTGTTCTGGTCCTATTCTTAATTCACTCGCTAAATCATCATCTATAATTTCATTTAAAGTCAAAAATTCTAAAGGTGTAACATCACCAACAATAGGATGAATAACTACTGTATAAAAACCATCTTGCTTTTGTGGAATTACACGCCAATCACCAGAATAAACTTCTTTCTTATTATAAATCATAGGTTCATCAAAATTAAGCATTAAATCCTCTTGAATACTATTAAACTTTTGATTAAATACTTCTACTAAACCATTAATTCCTAGTGTATCTTGCATATAACGACTGCGAGCTTTTGAACGGTTTTGATAGTTTCCATTTTCTAAGAAAGTATCAATCATCGCTTTTACAGCATATAAAACTCGATTTGGTTCTAAGTCTTCTAAAACCTTAACTCCTAATTTTGGATTCATGCCAAGTCCACCTGCGCAATAAACATCAAACTTCGCATTGTCTTTAGCTATAAATCCTAAATCACGAAATGCAGCATGAACTTCATCCTTATTGTCATTAGAGAATGCTACTTTTAATTTTCGTGGCAATTTAAAATCAAACATCACTGACACTAGATATTCACTAGTTGCCTTAGCATAAGGAAGAACATCAAATGTTTCATCTTGACTCAATCCAGAAAGTGGCGTTGTCATAACATTACGAGGATAGTCTCCTCCACCTCCACGGCAAATAATGTCATGTTCTAAAGCATTTTTCATAATATATACAACTTCTTCTAAGTTCAGATTATGAAGTTGAATTGTTTGACATGTCGTAAAGTGAATATGTTCAATTCCAAACTTTTTAATTACTTCACTAACAAAAGCTAATTTGTCTTTTGTAACAATTCCTTGATTCATTCTAAGACGCAACATAAATGTCTCGCCACCACGTTCAGCATAAGAACCAAAACCACCACTATAACCTTTGAATTCTTTAACATTAATCTCTTTATTTAAAAATTTTTGTGCAGTTAATTCAAATTCATCAATTTCTTTTAAAATTCTTTCTTTAATCTCTAAAGTCATATTATTCCTTCTTTCTTAATCTTGATATAAGCTTTTTAACATCTCAATTTCTTTTTCATAACCATCTAACGAATCATGTGGTGTTTCTAAATAGAATGGTAGATGTCTAAGTTTAGGATGATTTATAATCCTAACAATTGCATCTAGACCAATTTGTCCCTCTCCTAATGCTGCATGTCGATCTTTAAAGCTCTTAAATGGCATTAATGAATCATTTAAATGGATTGCCATCAACTTATCTAATCCTATAATTCGATCAAATTCATCTAAAACACCATCTAAATCATTGACAATATCATATCCAGCACTAAAAACATGACAAGTATCTAAACATACACCATATTTTTCTTTATAATCTAATAAATCAAGAATTTTTTTAATTTCTTCAAAAGTTCGTCCTAAGTCACTTCCTTTACCTGACATTAATTCAAGTAAAATCGTAGTTTTTTGATTCGGATTAACAATTCGATTTAATGTTTGAGCTATTAATTCTATTCCTTTTTCAACACCTTGCCCTGTATGAGCTCCTGGATGAAAATTATATAATGCATCATCAAAATTTTCTAATCTTTCAATATCATCTTTTAAAATTTTTTCAGCTAATTCTCTTACTTCTGGTTTAGAGCTACAACAATTAAGAGTGTATGGTGCATGAACTAACGGACGATATAAGTTATGTTCTTTTGAAAATGATAAAAAATCATCAAAATCTTTTTGATTCCATTCTCTTGCTTTAAATCCTTGGGGATTTCTACTAAAGTACTGGAATGTATTTCCTTTTATTTTAACAATATCCTTAGCTGCAGCAGTTAAACCTTTACTAATTGATAAATGACATCCTATTTTAAACATATATTACTCCTAAAATTTATATTCTGGGTATAAAACACTAGCTAGCATCTTATAACTATCTACAAAACGATGATTTGGTTTATTATGAAATAATTGTTTTGGTAGATAAAAAACCTGATTATTTTTTACTGCATCTAAATAATTCCATAATTCGTTGTTCCCATAGTTTTGTTCAATATATTTTTTGGCCAGTTCTTCTGACGAATGGCACGCTACAAGAATTTTTTTCGGTTGATTTACAACTAAAGCCTCTAAATTCAATTCTAATCGACTAGCATTACTTGGATTATTCCACATACTAACAATATTTATTGCTCCAAGTTCCTCAATCATAGCCCCCATTAAAGTATTACTAGTATTAGCAAGTATAGACACAGGACCGGAAAATAGTGATATTACTTTAACTGGTTCAAATTCTTTTGTTTTGAAAATGATATCAGTCACTTCATCTAATGCTTTAAGCGCAATTTCTTGCCAAAGTCTTTCATTATCAGTTAAAAAAGAAAACACTTTAAACCATTTTAAATAATCGGCAAAATTTTCATAATCAACGACAATCACCGGAATTTCTAGTGCTTGAGCTGGTTCTTTAATTGTTTTATAGCCATTCATAGCCGTAGAACAAATTATTAAGTCAGGATTACTAGCAAGAATTGTTTCTAAACTCCATTTGCTAGCATTGGAGTTCGTTGTCAAAACCGGAACCTCAGACTCAGTTATATCATATCCGATATATTCTTTATATAACTCAATTGCACTACTACCACCAACAGTTCCTACTAAAGTTCCATTAGCCTCATACCACAAAGTGGTAAAACTAGAGTATAAACTGATAACTCTTTTAAAATTTTTTCTTAAGCTCAAATTTTGACCAACACCATCGTTAAAATTTATTATATCGTTGTTAATTGTGACCTGGTCAGCTTTTTCTAAAAATTTACTTTTTAAACTAGTTTCATCATTAGCTTTGTTACTATTATCATTTATACAACCCATAAGATTAAAATTAATAATAGCTAAAAATATAATGATTAAATATTTTATTTTTTTCATTTTACATCTTCCTTCATTGGAATGAAATACGGTACATGATTGATTTCATCTTCAAGAATTTGCATTGAAATTTCAAATATCTCATATAGATTTTTATGGTTTAAAATTTCGCGAATATTACCCTCATACTTTTTCATTCCATCTTTCATCATGACAACTTTATCTGCATATCGCGCAGTTAAATTTAAATCATGTAGAACAAGAATTATCGTTAATCCATATTCTTCTTTTAATTTTTTAATAAGTTCTAAAACTTCAATTTGATATGTGATATCTAAGTAAGTTGTAGGTTCGTCTAAAATTAGAATTTTGGCTTCTTGAACTAAAATCATACCCAGCCACGCTCTTTGTCTCTCTCCTCCAGATAGATTTTTTAGTGACTCATATTCTTTATCTTTTAGTCCAACCAACACTAATGCTTCATCTATTTTCTTTTTATCTTCTGCGTTTAAATTAAAACCTAAATTTTTATATGGGTATCTACCATATGAAACTAATGTGTAAACATCGATATCATTAATTACTTCTTGAGATTGCGGAAGATATCCAATTTTGCGAGCAATATCTTTTCTTTTGTAATTATGAAAGGAAACATCTTCTAAAATAATATCTCCTGATTCTGGTTTTAAACTCCCAACTAAAGCTTTTAAAATAGTTGATTTTCCAGAACCATTTTTACCAACTAAAGCTGTAATTAATCCTTTTTCAAATTCTAGTGTGAAATTATTAAGAATTTTTTTCTTGCCATATGATAAATTTACATCTTTCAAACCATAATACATTATTTTTTTGACCTCAATAAAAACAAAAAGAACGGAGCACCGATAAAGGCTAGGATAATACTGACTGCTACTTCTCCTGGTGGCATAATAAGTCTACCTATTGTATCACAAATAACCATTAAAGAAACACTTAAAAAAACAGATGCTGGAAAAAGATACTTATAATCTGAACCTACTAGTAGCCGTGCAATGTGGGGGACAATTAAACCAACAAAACTAATTAAGCCAGCTACAGCAATAGCACTTCCAGCTAATAATGAAGAGATAATAATTAAAACAAACCTAAATAATTCTATCCTAAGTCCTAATGAACGAGCCGATTCATCACCAAGCATTAAAATATTCATCTTAACTGGAATAAATAAACAAAAGGTTAGACCTATAATTATATAAGGTAGTATAAGCCAAAAACTTTTCCAAGTTGTTCCATTTAAACTACCAACTAAAAAGCTAGAAACATTCCCTAAATCTTGAGCAAAAAATGTTTTTATCAAATCGTTAAATGCACCGAATAAAGCAGAAACAGCAAGTCCAGATAGAATCATTTTAACAGGACTAACTCCTTTTTGATAGGCTAATAAATAAATAAACATCGTTGTAAAGAATGCTCCTAAGATTGAGCCTATCGGTAATAAATACGATAAGCTTGGAAATACAACTAAAGTTAGATATCCCACAAAGCTAGCTCCACTTGTTACACCAATTGTAGATGGTGATGCTAAATTATTTTTCATCACACCTTGTAGGATACATCCAGATAACGAAAGAGCAACTCCTACACAGCTTGCAACTAAAACACGTGGTAGTCTAGTATTGAAAATAATAATTCTTCTAATTGAATTATCATCAATGAATAAACCTTTAAAAACATCGCTAATGCTAAACTTTATAGTTCCAATAGATATACTGATAATCACCGATATCAGTGCTATCACTGCCATAAGTAGAATAATATTAATTTTTATCATTCTTGATTTTTTCATACTTGACCCTCAACTATAACCTTGTTCACATCTTCAATTCTACCACATTGCGTCTCATTTGTCTTAGTAAATATCTTAAACAAATATTATAAATATAACTTAATATAAGTTTTACCATCATTCTAGTTTCAAAATCTATATATACTAATTTTAAAATAACATATTCTATTTTTTATCGAAACATTAGATAATAATCGATATTAGATTTATTTTGCTTTATTAAATCATTCGTGATATAATAGCGATACTATGAAAGAGTTAAGAAATATTATCGCAGACAATTTAATACGCCTTCGTAAAGCGCATAATTTTACTCAAGTAGCGCTAGCTGAAATGCTTAATTACTCTGATAAAGCTGTTTCAAAATGGGAACGTGCAGACACAATGCCAGACATTGAAACCTTAAAAGCAATTGCCGATTTATATAACATTACAGTTGATTATTTATTAGTAGAACATGCTGAAGAAGAAAAAATAGATACAAAACAATACAAAAAAAATTTATCCAATAAAATCATTATTACATGTTTAGCGGTTACCCTTGTTTGGTTTGTAGCGATTTTTATCTATGCTGAATGTCAGTTTATTTCTTATTATAATTACTGGCAAGCATTCATTTGGGCTTTACCTGCTACATTTTTGATTATCTTAATCTTTAATTCAATTTGGGGAAAAAGAAAATATATTTACTTCATCATTACCCTTTTTATGTGGACTTTAATTTTAGCAATTCATCTACAGTTTATCGAATATAAGATGTGGCTAATATATTTATTAGGTGTTCCTGGACAAATCGCGATTGTTTTAGCATCTCAATTAAAAAGAAATTAAAATAAGTTTTTATATTAACCTTAAGTTTTCTAGTATTTTATAATTGAACTTAAGGTTTTTTAATTTAAATACTCATTATAAAAAAACATGATACCTAATTATTGTTAGATATCATGTTTTTTAGCATATTAACTTTTTGTATATTTTAATTAACAGATTACGTGATAAATAATTATTCTATTTATCATTTTTATCGTTATTAAGTTTTTTACTCTCTTCAATTTCTTTTAAAACTTCTTTTCTTAGTTCTTCTCTTAATTTATCATCATCAGCTTTCTTTAAATTTTCACGCGTTTTTTTAGCAAGCGTTTTTGCTAAAGAGATAGCTTCAGTGACTAGAACAATTAAAAAAACTAAAATACAAAGTGGGAAAATATAATTCTTATTTTTTACTAGACTTTGAATATTTAAATAATTTACTGTTTTAATATATTTACCATAATAATTATTAGCTGTTACTAAAACAGAATCCGGGATTGGATTTGTATATTCATTATCACCTTGAGTTTGAAAAATATTTTCATCTACTTCTTTAATTGCACGGTGAATAACATATTTACTCCCATCGAAATAAACTATAATATCTCCAACTTCAACATCTTCAATTGAACCCTTTTTAATTAAAACTGTATCACCACTAGAGATTGCAGGTTCCATCGAGGCTGTTGGTACATAAGAGATAGAATAACCAAAGAAAGAGCCAATTTGGTTATTCTTTAAAGCAATAGTATTTGAGATTAATATTCCGATTAAACTAATAATTAAAATGGTTATTAATACTCCAAAAGCTATTTTAATTTTCTTTATCATCCTGTTTTACCTTAATAATTGCATGAATTCGTTTCTTTTGCTTAGCTAACTTATTCATTTTCATTTTTTTGTTTAGTTTAATTAACTTGGTATTAGCACGTTCATATTCACGTTCCATTTTTTTCAAATCCGCTTTCTTAACATCAATTACTTGTTTTAAGACACGTAGTTCCTGTTTTAAAGCGGCAATTTTTAATTCATCTTTAGTTTTATCCTCAGTAGGAAGTGGTTCACGATTGTATAAAGATGGATAAATACCATTAATCATCTTTAACATCTCTTTATAAACGCTTTTAACACCAAGTTCATAACTTAAGCCACGTTCTAGCTGTTCATCAAGTGTATCACCAAAGTACTCAGCTGCCTTTGTTAAAAAATACTCAGACATCTCTTGATGAGCAAGTTTAATATTTTTAGGTGTTACTGTATATACAGTTTCTTTTGTTTCTTCAACTCGATTGAATTGATTTTTACGATAAGCTTGTGGTGTTGAAAAATCATACCCGTCAAGGCCACGGTAAGCTAATACTTGCGCAATAGCAATCGTACCAATGCGATCTAAATCTAAAGCTATATTTTCACTATCTTTATGTTTACGCTCTTTTGTGATTACATCATAACCAATATTAGTATTGCGTTCCATAAATAACCATGTGTTATAAGCAACCTTAAAGTCAGGATTATGTAGAATAATATTGGTTTTCATAATTGGAGGAACAACATCTTTAACTTTAGCTACTGCTTGATACAAAATAGAGCCTTTTAAGCTTCTAAATAGAGCTGTGATATTTTCTAAGTCTTCTAGATTTTTCTTGGCTTTGGCTAAATCTTCATCAATCTGATTAGCAATTTTAACACTAAAACTAACATCTAATGTTGTATTGCCAACCAAGATGCTATTCTTGTATTGAACTAAATCAGCTTGACTTGACATATAATTTTCTTTAACAATTTTTAATCTATCTTCTAAAAATCTAACAAGGCGATTAATAAGTGTTTTTATAAATACATTTTCATAGATATCTAATCTGTCTTCTGAATAGGTTGTTAAAATCTTTGACGGTGTCACCGAACCATCTGCAGATACATTCTTAATTAGATGAGTATGTGATGCTAGATGACGAATAGAATCTGTATCTATTTTTTTAGCTTTTTCAATAGCTACTACTTCTTGTTCATATTTTAAAGCTTTCTTAGGATCACGACAAATGCGAGAAACACATTGAAAAGCAGACTGCATGACACTTAAAAAATTATCATCAAAGATTTTTGTTTCTCTTATTGATTTATTATAAATTTCTTTTTGGCCATTTCTTAAAGCTTTAAAAATAAAATCACCAAAAGGTGATTCATTAAAACTTTGATTGAAAGCCTCATAGAATTTAGAAACAACCTCATCAGTCAATTCTTTTTCAGTTGGATTAAGTGGTTCATTCATAAATTCTATCCTCATTTCTAAATCATTTTCTTAAGTTGTTCTATATAAGCAATAGATACTTTAAATGAGTTTTGACCAAATAGGCGTTTAATTAATGCTGCTAACTGATCTAATTCATTTAATAAGAATGTTAGGTTTAAAGATTCAAATTTGCGTAAAATCTTATTAGCTAACATATAATCAAGTCCATCAGTTTCACTAAAACCGCAAGCAACATAAACAGGTACGAATAAATTGATTTGTTTCATAATACGGTTACCGAAGGAAATCTTGAAATTTTCTTGAATAAATTCATCAAGCTTCATGAAGTTTTCCATTCCCTTTGTTGAAATCTTAATTTCAGCTTGAGCCTTCTTAAATAGGTCATCTAAGTAATCAAATGTTAAGCTTACATTATCTGTATATTCACAGTCAATAAGTTCTGCTTTATTATTGATTACAATTGGAGTGGCACGGTCATAAACTTTATCAGTAATCGTAAATGTTGAGTCGTCTTTGTTGGCAGTACCTATGAACCAAATGTTTTGTCTAATTAATAATTTACCATTAATTAATAATTTTGGATCAGTTGGGTCACTGCCTGAAACTAACTCAATTTTCCACTCATTTATATCAGGCATTTCCATAACTGATAAGAATTCTGCGAAATAGTATTCAATACGTGCTAAGTTCATTTCGTCTAAAACGATAAAATTAGGTTTATCAGAATATGCAGCAGCATAGACTGAAGCTAAGAAATCAGTTTCATTAAACTTCTTAGTGAATTCATTTAAGTAGCCCAATAATTCAGCACGGTCGCGCCATGATGGTTGAACTGATACAATTGAAGTCTCTTTTTGGAAGAATTTTCCCATTGCATATGGAAGAGAAGTTTTACCTGTACCTGAAATACCTTCTAGAATTAAAACTTTTGAAGTAGCCATACCTGAGAAATATCTTGCAATGATCTCTTTTGTATAATATAGATGTAATTGTGATGCACTGTATTTAATGAAACGATCGATTAGACCTGGCAGGTCTAATAAATCAGTTTGAGGAATGACCGTGAATTCATGATGTTCTTGATAATATTGATCGATTTGCGTAAGTTTTACGAAACGAGATTGGGCTACCATTTGTTTATCTTTATTAGTTCGATTTAATCTTGTTGGCGCTTTAACAGAAACTAAAGATTCATTTGGCGAATGAACATCTTCTGGTCTTAAAGTTATATCTGAACCACCAATTTGATTAATACGTAAAGCTAAAATTTTATTTTTTTCTTCAATTAATTCTGCAGTTTTATTATTTAAAATAGCAATTTGTTCTACTAACTCATCTTTTTCTACTTCACGTTTTCTAAATTTAATATAGCGGCGTAGAAATTGATAAATTAATACCATTAAAAGGACAAAGAAAGCTACATTAATAATTAGAACTATAACAAATGCGATCCAATCCGACCACTTAAAGTTGGGATTGTTAACACATTTGTTAATTACATCCGTGATGTATGATTTAGGATAGTAGTAAAAGAATTTGGTAAAAAGACTCCAAAGTGTTAAAAACCAATCTTTAACATTTTCAAAAAATGATTTTAAAAAATCAATATAATATTTGGAAAATTCTACCATTTAGCTCAACTCCTTTACTCCTCTTTGTTTTCGTTATTATCTTTTTTCTCAATTTCTTTCATTATTTCATTACGAAGTTGTTCTTTAATGCGACTAATTTCATCTTCACTAACTGATGCTTTATTATTTGTAGCAAGCTTATTTTTTTCATTTTTATAAGCCATGATATTATAAATAAATACACCGATTTCAAAAATTAAGAATAAGACAATTGGTAATACGATGCAAACTAAGAAATTGTTATTGATAGTATCAATTACATTTCCAACACCTGACATCTTACTTTTATAAATTCCTCTAATATCAGAAGCAACTGAGATTTGATAAGCATTATTACCAAGATTAGTTAAAATGCTGATTACTTCGTCAGCTGACTGATTTTGGAATGATTCAGATTTATAATCTAAAGTTGTATTATTAATTCGTTCCCATTGTTCACGAACACGGTCACCGACAGTGTAATAAAACATTACTCCATTTTCTTCAGCCATATATATAAGGCGGTGAGTATTTAATTTTTTTGCAGCACCTTGACCAGAAAGATTATCATCTTTAAATGTAATAATATCTCCAATTTTCAAATTATTAATATCTTTTTCGCTTGCGATATCGACTATTATTAAATCACCTTTATTAAAACTATCTTTTTCGCTACCTTCCATGGAATTTGATTGAACTGTTAGATAGCCACTACCAAAGATGTTAGGGATTTGATCTGGTTGATTTTTAGAGCGAATATTGGCGATTGAGAAAATCAAAATTAAAACTATAATTGAATAAAATACTACATTTAATGCGATTTTAACACCTAAAATAACATTCTGCTTGGCTGTGCGCTTCGGTTTTATTGCACTTGTTGAATCTGTCATAAACTTATTACTCCTCTTATTTTAACTATTTTTATATGTTGAAAAAGCAAGGCTAAAGTTAAACGATGAACTTCTGAATATGTCGAAACAATCAGCGTCCCAGCCTTCAAGCCAAACATATATCGATAACTTAATCATTTTTCCTTTCGTAAGTCCTTCATCAACACTTACAGCTTGATTTCCATCAAATAATATATCTTGACGGTCATTTTCTGGTATTTTTAAATCTTGGTTAGTCATATGATTAAAATATTCTAATGCAATATTTGGTTTTGCATTAATTCCGCCAAAATTATATACGCCATCATTAATTGAAGCCTCTTCTTTTCCTATTGTATAGATTATATCATTATTTGTATCTAAATTACTAGTATAACCTACAGGAACGACTTCAGATTTAGCGACTCCTATTCGAATTGTATTAGAAACGTTAACTCTAATACGCTGTTCTAAGCTTCCTAATGTAGGATGATTTTTGATTCCGAATTCACCTAAGTTGACTCTTTTATTTTCAGCACTAATGACTTGGCTAGTATCGTAGTATATCGATTGACTAATTTCGTTATCGGTCGATAAATATATATCAAAGTTAAAATATTTAAAAGAACTTCCGCTTTCCTGATTACTAATAAAGCTAAATCCATTTGATAGATTATGGTAATCATTTGGTGTGGCTGGTGCTAAAACTAATTTTTTAAATTCTTCTTCAACCTGAAAATTAGTCATATCATCAACAGAGTAGTTTTTATTTTTTAAAATTGACCTCTTAACTTCAATACTCTCTAATCCGGCTTTAAAATTGATACCATCATTTGAAATAAAAATACTACTTGAACCATTAATATTAAAATCAAAATTATCGATATCGTTGACATAGTTCATAGCGTACCAAGCATAAGTACTTGTACACGCTGTAACTACGATTAAAATGCCCAAAAAGGCTGAAATCCATACTTTTCGAATAAAATACTTCATGGTACGCTCCTTTCTATGTTTAAAATAATAGGAGAATAAATATACGCCAGGAAGATTTAACTCTTCTTGTATATAAATTATCCTCCTAAAATTATTAATTATTTGTTTAATACTTTAATTTTTAGCTACTAACTAAATCTAATCCAGATTGGAAAGTGAAACTTGCATTAAAACTTTAAGTAGCAACAGCATCAAAACAGTCATTATCCCAACCATCAATGAATAGACGGAATGTAATTGATAGTTGATTGATACCATCTGCTGGTATTTCTCCAAGAAGAATAGCAGTTGAAACACTTGTATTAGAAAGATTTGCTAGATAGATTTGTTCAAATCCTTTTATACCTAAATCTTTTTCAGGTAGTGGATTTCCAGTTACATTTTTATAATACGTAGCTGCATTATATTTTACCCCTACACTATCTTGTCGATAATGATAAAGCTTGGTTGAAGAATCAGAATCATCGGAAATAGAAAGGGCTAAAGAATCTATAATATCAACCTGAACATCTTTCCCCTTCAATACAGAATCATCTTCACCTGCATCAGCTTTTAATGTAAAACTAGGAATTACTTCTTCAAAATTCTTAAATAAAGCTTGAGTTAAATAGATTTTAGTTCCACTAGTTCCCTGGAATGTTAGCTTAAATTCCAAATAATGTTGATCAGCAGTTAAAGTATTTGTAGATTCTAATCCAGTAAAAGCTTTACCATCAGTTGTTTGAGCTGGTGTGAATTTAACATTATCAGCAGTAATAGTTGCTTGATTTCCGAAGTTTGAATCTTCATCAGATTTAATATAAATCGAATCATCTTGAGCAACATTACCATTAATTTCACTTGTACTAACTGTAGTATTGGATGTAAACCATGCATAAGTTGTAGCAGTAGTTGCAAAGGCTGCAACTCCCATAGCAAGACCAGATAAAATTAGTTTTCTTTTTAAATTTTTGTTCATAATATTTTCAGTCTTTAAGGCCTACTTACCTCCAATCTTTTTATTATTATAGCCGTTAAGCTGCAGGATTATTTTCATTTACAGAGAATGTAAATGCAGCTTTAAAAGTTTGAGAAGTGATAGCATCGAAGCATTCTTGATCCCAACCATCTAAGTATAAACGGAATGTTACTTTTAAATGTGTTTCACCTTGCACAGTACCTAGGGTGATATTTCCATTCCTAGTTGAATTAACGCTGTTTAGATAAGTTGTTTTATCAAATCTATTAGCATAATCTTCAGGTCTTGTTTGATCTATATCCATAATTTGATTATAGTAATATAGACCATCATATTTACCAACTGTAGACCCTACCCATGTTTTATCTTGACTATATTTATAAGATGTAGCAGATGTTGTATCACCAGATGTAGTGTCTTGAATTGATAAAACTAATGCATCTAAAACATCAATTTGAGCAGTAGCACCTTTTTTTAATCCATCTGATTCAGCAGCAGCATCTGCTTTTAATGTAAAATCCTTATTTACAGTTGTATTTTTAAATGTCACATCTGTTAAATAAATAGTTTGTAAAGTTGAAGATTCTGTCATGAATTCAAGTTCAAATTCAAGATAATCCACATTTTTAGTTGCCTCACCTGATAATTTAGTGAATTTTTTCCCATTACTAGTTTGAACAGGCGAGAAAGTTAATTTAGAAGTTTCAATATCAACACTAGTACCAAAATTTCCCGAACCAGTTTTTACATAAATTGAACTATTATCTTCTACTGTACCTGTTACTTCATTTGTTTTAACAGTAGTATTAGATGTAAACCATGCATAAGTTGTTGCAGTAGTTGCGAAAGCGGCTACTCCAAGAGTAAGACCAGAAACGATTAATTTTCTTTTAAAATTCTTGTTCATAATTTCTCCTTGTTTTTTAATATTTCAGTAGTATAACTATATTTTTATCCAATTTAGATATGCATTTCTAACCGGCAATAAAGATGAAAGATTGAAGTTAAATTCAATGGTACATGCTTCATCTTCATACCAACCTCCAAAACGATATCCATGTCTTGTTATGAAAAGTGGATTGTTACCACTGCGAAGTGGACTATTAATATATTCAACCTCTTCGACTTGACTATTATTATGGTATCTTATTCGATAAGTCTCTAAATTAGTACTACCTCTAAATGATAGGCTAATTTCGAGCATATTATCAATAATTGCATCGATACAATCTGCATCAAATCCTTCTAACCAAAAAGTAAATGTTACTTTCTTTGTTTCTTGATAATAGTTAAACGATGTTATTTCTAAAGCTTCTACTTCTTCAAAACCTTGATAAATATGAGGTAAATCTGCATATTCTAAAGCTTTACCTCCGAATCCTTCATTTTGAACATACGTAAAGCTAGCATTTTTAGCTGAATCATATCGAGATAAATAAGGCTTATAAATTCCACTATACTCATCACTATTGATGGTAGTAGCATATGAACCCAGTCCCAAATTAGGTTCATATATTTTTACCTTACCATCGACTTCAGTAGAAAACCGAATTGCATCTTTTGCATATATTTCAAGTTCTTCACCATTCGGTTCAACATTTACTTTTTCTCCCAAACTATTGTAGTAAGAAAAATTGTGTTTAAGCACTTGATTTTTACTATTGACTAAAGTAGACGTTGAATTAATTTTTGTAACCTGTTCATTCAAATCTGTATTTATATCATCTGTATTAAAATACAAAGTGAACGCCTCGTCAAAATTAGATTTAAAGTAGATATCAAATGATATATACATTTTTGTCGATAACTCAACTTTACTCTTTTCACCATTAAGATTGTAATAATACATATCTTTACCATTAAGACTTGAAACTGGCGATAGAGTAATTGAATTATAGACTTCATCAATTTCTTCTTCTGTTAAATCTTCCTCTGTAATCTTTTTAACTATAGCCTTTTGAATATCTTCATAACTAAGATCTTGCTTAAAATTAACACCATCTACCGACATTAATGCAAATTCTGATGACATAGCGTTAATATTAATGTTAGATACATAAGTTTGGAGATAACTAACATAGGCATATGTACAGGTAATACTTGTGACAATTAAAAGCGTTATTGCAACTAGTGATAATGTCAGCTTAGATCGCATCATCTTTCACCGTAAAATCAACACTGAAATTAATTAGACCACCAGAATTAGCATCACTTAAATCCGGATCTAGAGCTTCCATCCAAATGATTATAGTAAATTTCTTTACTTGACCTGGCAAGAAGTTTGTTATCTGATTAATTGCTACTTGACTGTCGTCTAAGAAATTAATTGTTTGAGGATAATCTGGAAGATATCCATCCCAGCCTTCTGGTATTAAGGTATCTTCTTTTTTATAAACCTTTCCATCTAGTTCATCATCTTCAAAATACCAAATCCATGACACTTGATCTAGATTTTTTGTAGATTTTGAAACATTGATGTATTCTTCGATATCCACTGCATCTGTTCCCATATTTTTCATATAGAAAGTATAACCAACGTAAGCATTATTCGTACCAAAATAATTACCATCATTGGCTTTTACAGCTTCAGGTCGAATAAAACGATAACTTGTCACTGTTGCATTTTCACAAGATGCCGCTTCAAGCCGCGAGTCAAACCACGCGAACTCTTTATCGGATGAAATAGCAATTTGTCGATCTGTTAAGGCGTTGTCTAATTTAATCGAGAAGCTACCAACATTTTGCCCATAATACGTTACAACTACGATAACAGATGAAAGCAAACCAAAGATAGCTGTCAATAACATTATCAGTTTTTTCTTACCGTATAGTTTTCCAATTGTAATAGCTGTTTTTGGCACACTTTCACCTCTTTTCTTTACATGGTTGAAGTCTGGTCGAACAAAAAAGTTGCCAATAAAAATTCTATACTGGCAACTGGCTGTCTCACCGAGACCCTGTAGCTTTGCGTCACTAAATCACTCTAGTTTTGCCTTTTACATCTATATAATTTAAATTCCTATTTCTAATAAAATTATACTTATATTTTATTTTTTTGTCAACAAAAACGGTAAAGTTTTCAAAGTTTTTCTTGATTATTTTTATCATTTATTATTATTTTTATTAGCATATATAAATAATTTAAAATGTAAAGTATTCTATTCTGTTTTAAAAGATTCTTCAATTTGTTTTTGATAACTTGCTTCTTTGATATAAGACATAACAGCCGCAGCCTCTAATGGCTTAGAAAAATAGTAACCTTGACCAAAAACAATATTGTGATTTAAGATATATCTTACATGTTCATTTGTTTCTACACACTCAGCTATAACTAAACGATTTAAGTTAGCTGATGATTCAACAAGAATCTCAGCAAACTTTTCATTCATATAATTGTTTGTAATATCTTCAAGGAACCCTTTATCTAACTTAATCATGTCAATCGGTTCTCTTTCAAGTTTTGATAATACATTATAATCTAGTCCTAGACCATCAACAGAAATTCTAAAACCAAAATCACGAAGACGAAGTAAGTTATAATGCATTGAATTTACTTTTTCATATAATGCATATTCTCCGATTTCTAAACAAATACGATTTGGAGAAATTTTATACTTTGTCACTATCTTTTTAAACTCATCTAAGATATTATCACTCATTAACTGCTTTGTTGATAAGTTAATAGAAATAATTATTTCATCAGTTCCTGTAAATGAATCAATCTCTACTAATTCTTGGCATACAGCCTCAATTCCCCATCTATTTAAGGTATTAATATCTCCTGATTGTTCAAGAATATGAATGAATTTATTTGGTTGGATTACACCTAAAGTTGGATGATTCCAACGTAAAAATGATTCGAAACCTAACAATTTACGTTCTTGAATATTAATAATTGGCTGATAATGCAAACAAAATTCATTATTCTCAATCGCACGACGAACTTCTTTATAAGATTCAAGATTAGAACTTTCCTCTTCTTCAATATTCGTACTGTATAATGAGTAAGTATTAACTCCATTTTTTCTTGCAACATACGTAGCAAGCTCTAAACTTTGCAATAACTCTTTGTAATTTGAACCACATGTCGGATAAGTAGCCACTCCAACCACAATCGCCACAGTCACTTCATCATCGTATCCAACTTGATATGATGCTGAAAGGGTTTCAATTAAATAACTCATATCCTCATTTAATTCATCATAGTTAACTTCTTTCTTAAATAAGACTAAAAATTTGCCATCAGATAAAAGGGTCGCAATATAATTTTTAGAAATTTCTGAAATTCGATCACTCATTAATTTTAAGACAATATTAATTTTAGCTTTACCAAAAGTATCAAGTAACTCATCATACTTTTCAATTTCAATTTGGCAAGCAGTGAATGAACCAAAAGAACCAACACGAGCAATTGTATTTTGAACTTGATCTTTAAATTCCGCTTTAGAAACTAGTTTTTCTGATAAGATATTCTTTTCTTCCGAATACTTTTTTTCCTCATGAATTACTAACTTATACATTCCAAAGATTAAAACTAGTAGGATAATCACAGCGAAAATTGTCATTATGATATTAAATGGATCTGTACCTAAAAACATATTATTTCACATCCTTTTTCTTTTTACCACGTTTTTCTAAATCTTTTAAAGCTTGTTGAAATGGAACTGGTCGACTAATTAAATAACCTTGAATAAGAGTTGCTCCTAATTGCTTTAAAATTGTAGACTGATCTTGGGTTTCAACACCTTCTGCTATAACTTCTAAATTAAGTAATTTAGCAAGATTAATAATTGTTCTCGTAATCGCCTTTGATGGCTTACTTGATGCAATATCTTTAATGAATGCACGGTCTACTTTAATAGTATCGATTGGCAATTCTTGAATATATTGCATTGAAGAATAACCTGTTCCAAAGTCATCTAAGTGGATTAAAATACCTCTTGATTTTAAAAGATTAAGCTTATCTAAAATAATATTGAAATTTTCCATTAAGAATGTTTCCGTAATTTCAATCGCAATACTTCCAGGCTTTAATTCATTTCGTTCAAATTCTTCTAACAAGAAACTAGTAAAACCTGTTTGTAAGATTTGAGCTGGAGACACGTTTAATGCTACAACTACATCATATGCTTCAAGTTCTTTCGTTTTTCGTAAAACTTCACGAATGGCATAATTACCGATTTGGGTGATATATCCACATTGCTCTGATAACTCAATGTATTCTTGAGGAGAAACAGACTTATATTTTGGATTATTCCATCTTAACAATGACTCAAATCCTTTAATATATCCTTCTTCTAAAGAATATTGTGGTTGAAAATACATTTCAAACTCACCTTCTTTTAATGCTACAAGAATATCCATTTGCATTTGAATACGATAATCATTATATTGCTTAACATTTATATCATATGCTAGTACATCGCGATTAACTAACTTTTCAACACGTTCCATTGTCATTTGTAGACGTTTATTAATTTCTTCAAGCGTAATTGTTTTTACCTCATTCGGTAGTATATCAACAGTTGCGTATTTAAACTTAACTAAAATAGTATTTGAGTTAACCGTATATGATTGTCGCAATACTCTCATTATTTCTTTCATTAAATTTGCATTATCTTCACGTACATAGTTCGATACATGGATAGTAAAACAATGCTCAGAAACATGATATAGACGAGCTTGTTTACAAATGCCTCGTAATCTCAATGCTGTTTCTACAATAATATCATTTAAAACATATTGTCCAAATAATTTTTCTAATTCAGCATGCTCAATCATATTAACTAAAATATAAGTTTGAAATTTATCAAATGAACCAAGATTAAATTCAATGAATTCAGTTTGCATTTGACTATAGTTAGGAAGTTTAGTGATTTGATTCATTAGAGTAATATTTTCTAATCTTTCAACTTTTTTAAATTGTTCAGTCGTATCTTTTCCAATTAAATAATAATATTTACCATAATTAAAAATTAAAAAATTAATATAAAGTGGATTTTCTTTTTCAATTAAAATTAAAATTATATCATTTACTCTTCCTAAACACTCTTGGACAATCTTCCCATCCATTGTGATTAGATTTCCGATATTATTAACAAAGTTATTACGATCAACTAGCGTTTTAAAATCTTTATTAGACTCAATAATATTACACTTTTTATCAACCTTAATGATAAATGAGCCTGGTGGATTAACGCCTCGATTAAAACGATAACGACTTTGTTTACGGTAAGCTAAATAAAAAACAATGCAAACAGCGACAATAGATATTGTAATAACACTTCCAAAAACATAGGTTAGTGTTTTGTTTTTATCTAAAACAGTAATTAAATTAACTGCTTCGTTCATCTCTAAATAATACACTTCATCAATCATATTAATCAAACTTAAAGTATATAATGTTCCATCAATAGTAACAATCTGTGAATAATTACTTTTTTCATTTGTGCTCGCTTTAAGTTCTGTTAAATCATTATTTCCTTGATTTTGTAAAAACGAATAGATTGGTGTTGTAATTGTTCTACTTGTAATTACCTCTCCACTACTGCCAATAAAAAAAGCAGAATAATCAATTTTTTCGGTTTCTTCAATTGGCAACACATTTGAAAGATTAGTTCTGACAATTTTACTATCTGATTTTATATATAAATAATAGTTATTATTTTGTGTGCCTTCCAAAATCGATTCTTTTCCAATATATACATTTTCAATAAAAAAATCTAAATATTCTTGGTTAAAACTAGTCACATCTTCTAATTCTTCTAATTGTTCATCTTTTTTTAAACTGTAACGATAATAATCAATCTTACGATTATAATATGATAAACTCTCTTCTGCACTCAATAATGCATTTTTACTTGCATCAGCCTTTAGTTCATTTTTTACACTAGTAAAATAAAAAACACTAAAAATAGCTAGTATTGTAATAACAACGGCTATCAACATCAAATGTAGTTTTGAATCTTTCAGACGCATCTTTCAGGCCAAACCCTTTCCTCATAAATTTACGTTTTAAATATTATATCATTTTTAATGATTTTACTTGTCTATATTCTATCTTTTCACTTTTTTTTTGTCAAATAATTATTCGAAATATAGACAAAAATAATCCTCCTAAGTAACCTTAAGAGGATTATTTTTTATACGATTGTTTTCTTAATGAAGTTCCCTGCAACTCGACGAACTGGCGATATTACGACAAACGCCTGTTTATCAAAGCCTCTAATGATATGAATTGCTCGTTCAACTTCATAAGTTGATAATACACAATATAATTCTGTATGAATTTGATGTGTATATGCTCCCGTACCCTCAAAAATTGTACATCCTCGATTTAATTCTTGCATTAATAGTTTTGCAATTTCCTCACCATGAGCTGTAAAAATATTTAAACTAGTATATGTATAAGCTGTGTGAATTTTATCAGTGACTAAACTATTTAAAATTAAGCGAACAAATGTATATAATACAACGATAAAACTACCTTGTAAAATACCACCACCGATAATTGCAATTAATATATTAACTGATAATGTCACAATTCCAATACTAATTCCCTTATGCAATGCACAAGCTTGCGCAACAATATCAATACCACCTGTTGAAGTACCAAATTTTAATGCAAGTCCTGCGGCAAAACCAGCAAGAAGACCACCAAAGATAGCAAGCGTTAAAATTCCACCATGATTCATTACTGGACCATTTATAGTTACAATATCAGTCGCAAGTGCCTCAAAAGGTGAATCTTTAATTAGTCCAGTTGCTAATGACTGAACAATAATTGCCATAATTGAAAAAATAGCAAAACGTTTTGAAACAAAATGCCAACCAATGATGGCAATTGGAATATTGATGATAAATGTCATCAATCCAAGATTAAATTTCCCCCCTAAACTTTCAATTAATCTTACGACTAATTGGGCAAGACCCGTCGCACCACCAGAGTATAAGCGAGCTGGTTCTAGAAACCACACAGTTGCAAATGATAATAAAATATTAGCTAATACAACAATAAAGGTTCTAAGAAGGTCATCCAATAATCTTTTTTTATTAATTTTTGACATGTTATCTTACGATATCTCCCGGATTTAACGAATCAATATTCAATAATTCTAAAGCTGAATCGTCAGCATTAGCTGCACATAATAACATACCTTCTGATACTTCACCACGTAATTTAACTGGTGCTAAATTTGAAACAACTACTACCTTTTTACCAACTAGAGCTTCTGGTTCGTAAAATTTAGCAATACCTGATACGATTTGGCGTACTTCACTACCAATATCTACTTTAAAGACTAATAATTTATCAGCCTTTGGATGCTTTTTAGCTTCTACGATTTTTCCAACAACTAACTTAATCTTATCAAATTCATCAATTGTGATTAAATCTTGAACTGGTTTTTCTTCTTTTACTTCATTAGAAGCTTTCTTAGTTTCTTTTTCTTCTAAAGTTTTCTTGATTTCTTCAAAATCAATTCTTTGGAATAACTTTAAAGCTTCTTTAGTAATGAACTTTTTAACATATCCAAATTCTAATGCTTCAAAACTAGAATCAATAATACTTAGTCCTTCGTAAATCTTTTCACTTGTCGAAGGAATAAATGATTCTAATAAGATAGCAGCTTGACGAATAATATCTAATAAAATATAGATAACACTTTCTAAAGCATCCCTAGAAGCTTCATCACGAGCTAAAACCCATGGTGCTGTCTCATCAATATACTTATTAGCTCGACGTAGCAATTTAATAATAACTTCAATTGCATCGCCAATTTTCAATTCATCAATATATTTATTAACTTGAAGTTTAGTTTGTTTTAATTCAGCAAATACTTGTTCATCAAATTCAAAGTGACTTCCCTTATAAGCTACTTCCCCACCAAAATATTTATTAGCCATCGCCATAGTTCTTGACACTAAGTTTCCAAGTGTGTTAGCTAAATCTGCATTATATCTATCAGTTAATAATTCATATGTAATTGAACCGTCTTGAGCAAAAGGGATTTCATGTAAAACATAATATCTAACTGCATCAACACCATAGATATCAACTAACTCATTAGTATAAATAACATTTCCTTTTGATTTAGACATTTTATCATGACCAAATAAAATCCAAGGATGTCCAAAAACTTGTTTTGGCAAAGGTAAATTCAAAGCCATTAACATAATTGGCCAATAAATTGTATGGAATCTTAATACATCTTTACCAATTAAATGAACATCACAAGGCCAGTATTTATTAAATAAATCATTACTGTTACCATTTGCATCATAGCCTAATCCTGTAATATAGTTAGCAAGAGCATCAATCCAAACATAAACCACATGTTTTTTATCAAATGGAACTTGAATTCCCCATTTGAATGAAGTTCTTGATACACATAAATCAGGTAAATCACCTTTTAAGAAATTATTAACCATTTCATTTCTTCTTGATTCTGGTTGAATAAACTCAGGGTGTTTATTAATATGTTCAATTAAACGATCTTGATATTTTTTTAATTTTAAGAAATAACATTCTTCTTTTGTAAGTTCAACTTTGCTTCCACAATCTGGACAACAACCATTTACTAAATCCTTTTCTGATACATAAGCTTCACATGATACGCAGTAATTTCCTTCGTATTCACCTTTGTAAATATCTCCTTGTTCATATAATTTAGTAAAAATAGCTTGAACTTGTTTAACGTGATCTTCATCAGTTGTACGAATAAAACGATCATAGCTGACATTCATCATATCGTAGATGCCTTTTAATTCACCTGCGATTTTATCAACATAAGGTTTTGGTTCCATTCCTAATTTTTTGGCTTTATCACCAATCTTTTGTCCATGTTCATCTGTTCCTGTTTGAAAACGAACATCATAGCCTTGTTTGCGTTTAAAGCGGCAAATAGCATCAGCTAAAATTGCCTCATACACATTCCCAATATGAGGAGTTGATGAAGTGTATGCAATTGCTGTAGTTAAATAAAATTTTTCTCTCATAGATACCTCCAGGGTTTATACTTAATTCATTATACACTATTTATTATTAAAGTTAAATTGTTAAGTTGATAGTTTATTAATAGCTTGATTAGAGTTTTTAAAAACTAAACGATTATCTTTGAAATAATTTATAATTTTCTTTTCATTTGATAAATAAGATAGATAACTTCTAACTGTTGATAATATCAACATATACTTATTATAAGATATATGCAAATTATAATGCTCAAAGATATGTTGTGTACATTCAATACAATTATGCTCCTCAGACAAAAAATCTAATAAAACATCCATAATTTCTTTGATCTTAGTTCGATTAAATGCTACAACTTCTTTAATATTTACCGTTACATCACTATGCGATGGTACGACAATTTTTCCATCTAAGTTTTCAACATAATCAAGAGAACTTAAATATCCTTTGACATCAAAGATAAGAAGGATATGTTGTTTATCAATTAAATCCTTCGAACCAAGGGTATCCGCCACAAAATAAACATCATCACTTGTTTTAATCCCAATCATTCCATAATGATGTCCTGGTAATTTAAAACTTTGAAGCCCTTTTGGAATGTAATCCAGGGAATAAATTTCTCTGTTGTCATCAATATGCATTAAAGCACCATCATATTCATCTAAAGGATAACCACCATATAAAAATCCAATATCTAATTTTGAATCACGTAAAAAAGCGCGTTCAATTTTAGAGGCAATTAATATTGATGAATACTTTTTCATAAAATATTGACTAGCTCCACTATGATCAGCATGAGAGTGGGACAGAACAATATACTTAGGAATTAATCCGTTTTGCATTAAGACACCATCAATTTGTGGAGCTTCTTTCGCTGTAGCACAATCGATTAAAACACAATCAGTTTCATTTATTTTATAAACACCACAATTGGTTGGTCCGTCGATATAATATGTATTACCTTTTAAATGATGTAATTGATACATAAATTAATCATTCCTTTACTTAAGTTTAACCACCACTATATGGGGACGATTAAAAATTCGAATGGGACATTCCTTTCCACCTAAACCACGTGAAACATACATAGTCTTGTTTTTATCAATATATTTTCCGCTGGTATATTTAGGAAAATACCCCTGACCAAAGGCATATAAGCCTTTACCAAAAATTCTAACTTGCCCTCCGTGAGCATGTCCTGAAAACATTATGCCATTAAATGAAACATTTTTAAATAATTCCGGTTCATGATTTAAAATGATACTAAATTCAAAACCAGCCAAACTTTCTAATATGCGGCGCTGTTCATATTTATTAATCTTAGACTCAACACCGACAATCTTTAATCCATTATGTTTTATTACTTTATCTTTTAATACCTTAGCACCAATATTAGTCAAATCATCCAAATATCTATTATAAAAATCTCTAGGCATTCTTCTTTCATGATTTCCAGGAGAAAAATACACTGGAGCAAACGTTAAAAGTTTTTCGACCAAATTTAAAGATATTTTCATATTATCTTTTTCACTATCAATCATATCACCAACCATTAAAATCCGAGTTGGTTTTTGTTTTGAAATTTTTTTTATTAAACGAAAATTATTCTTACCAAACTCTTTTGAATGCAAGTCTGATAATAATACAATTCTTTCTTCATTATTCAAATTAACTCTATCTGTGAAAACTTCCACTTGAATCCAATTGATATTTAAGAATAAAAAAATGATAATTATTACTCCTAAAAACGTTCCTAGACTAAGCCATATCACTTAATAAGAACTCCTTTAAAATAGCTTTTACTTTCTCAAAATCATGTTCTAAATTACAAGCATTTTTAACACTAGATGCAAATGGGATTCCTTTTAAATACCAACCGATATGGCTTCTCATTTCAAGCATTGCTAAATGACTACCTTTTAATTCAAGCAATAATTCATATTGTTTAATTATCATATCATAGATATCTTTTTTAGTTGGACGAGGTATGATAGTTCCATCTTCTAAATAAGCTGTAACTTCTTTAAATATCCAGGGATTTCCTAAACATCCACGACCAATCATAATAGCTTGAGCCTTGGTATAATCTAACATATGTTTAGCTGTCTTATAATCAACAATATCCCCATTTGCAATAACAGGAATTTTAACAGCTTCTACAACTTTTTTAATTTCATCTAAGTCAGCTTTTCCACTATACATTTGAGCTCTAGTTCTACCATGAACTGTAATCGCCTTCGCACCAGCTTTTTCAATCATCTTAGCATTAGTAACAGCGTTTATACTATCTGAATCCCATCCTAAACGGATTTTTACTGTAACAGGTAGTTTAACAGCTTCTACAACAGCTTTTGTAATTTCATATACTTTTTCTGGATCTTTTAATAAACTTGAACCAGCTTGAGCTCTTTTTGCAACTTTATTAACCGGACATCCCATATTAATATCAATAATGTCAGCTGTTGTGTTTTGTTCAATCCACTTGGCTGCATAAACTAACGACTCTACATCAGCTCCAAAAATTTGAATTGACATAGGATGTTCTTCTTCTGATACCTTTGTCATCTTAATGGTTTTTTCATTATTAAACGATAGTGCCTTATCACTTATCATTTCACAAACAACAAGTCCAGCATTCATCTGCTTACAAATATGACGAAATGCCTCATTTGTAACTCCCGCCATCGGTGCTAAAACAACTTGGTTTTCTATTTCAACATTGCCAATATTCCACTTCATCTAATCACCCAATATTTCATCTAGTTTTAATTTTACATCTTCAATCGGAAGTCCAATTATATTATATAAACTTCCACTATACCCTTTAATTAAATCTCGTCCTTTTCCTTGAATTGCATAAGAACCAGCTTTATCATATGGTTCATCTGTATCCAGGTATTTATTGATTTGTTCGTCTGTTAATTCCTTAAAAGTTACATAAGAAACTGTATAAAAATTACTTTCATACCCATTAGCTAAAATTGCTACTCCTGAAATAACTTCATGTGTCTTATTACTAAATTTACTTAGCATTTCGTAAGCATCACTTCTTGACTTTGGTTTTCCATATATTTTTCCATCAAGTACTACTACTGTATCACATGCTAAAACCACTGAATCATTATGATTTTCCTTAACAGACTTAGCTTTCTTCAGTGCAACCATCTTTACATTTTCATATGGTGTTTTCATATCATCCATTGATTCATCAATGTTTGGAACAATAACCTCAAAATTAATCTTAAATTCTTCTAATATTTCTTTTCGGCGTAAAGAACCGCTTGCTAAAATTAAATGCATTTTTAAAACCTCATTTTCTATTCAATAATAATAACAAAGTATTATTTTTATTGCAAGTTTTTTAGCATAAATCTACACCAAATCATATGCTTTTTATTTAATCTTTAATATGACAAATTCTTATTTAATTTTTTGATATAGTATACGAGGTGATTGCTATGAAAATACGTCTTAATCAAGTTGTTTTTATCTTTATTTTGAGTTTAACTTTTTTTAATAATAAATTCTCATATAGTATTTTTACTTTATTTACTTTTGTATCGGTATCAATTAATCCACTTTTTGGATTAATCTTTATTCCTAGTAGTATTTATTTAAATCTTTTTATTCCTTATGTTTGTTTTCTTTTATTTACTCTTCTAACATTTTTTCTAAAAACCAACAAATACAGAATAACTATCAATTATTTTACTACATTCTTTTTAATCTTAGCCATTTTTTTTAAAACTGATAATGTAAGTAATTTTATTACAAGCCTAATTCTTACAACTATTCTTTTACCACTTTTATTTTATTTAAATAATAATATAAAAGACGAAAGAATTTTTAAACCTATTTTATTAGGCATTAGTCTTGGTTTTTTATTCTTCTCTCATGATAAACTTATTATATCCTTACTTATTGCCTCAACTATTACTAATCCAATTCAATTAGTAATTCCTATTTTTTTAATATTTTTTAATTTTAAAATTCCCATTTTAGAAATGATAATTATTTTAGAAATAACCGCACTCAATTTTTTAAAACGTCCATTTCCTTTTTTTGTTTTAATTTCTTTTTTTATAAGTTATTTTTATCAATTAAATATTTTATTTATCCTCGCTTTAATTTATCCAATTATTAATTTCATAACTATTGAAACACTTCCTGAAGTTAAAACTAATCCTAATTCATATTTAAATTATCTAGAAAAACTAAGAGATGATAAAACAAATTATGAAGCAATTGATAATAATATTAAAGAACTAATCAAGACATTTTGCACCAATTGTAACAATAAATCGGTTTGCTTTAAAAAAAATCGACTTTATTTATATCAATACTTAATGTATCAATCAACTTCTAATATGAAAATAAGTCAAAACTTCAAAGAGTTCGTGGATAACTGCGAATATCGGGCAATGATGGATGAAAGAGTTAAACTTAATTTCTTAGAAATAAGAGAAAACAAAAACTTAAGTCTTTTGATTGATCATACCAAGAAACATGATGTTTTAACGGAAAAGCTAATATCTTTTTTCAAAAAATCAAGCTATCATTTAGAAACGATTGAAAATCAAAGTCGTGGAAGTATCAGTTTCAAATTTCAATTTAAAGAAGATTATATCGCATTAAATTTGTTGAATTTTAGGCTTAATAAACTCTTAGCTAAACCTGTTATTTTAAAGAAAGAAAACAATAGCTTCTCATTAGAGCCAAAACCAAAATTTAAAGTCAGTTTTGATTCTATTGTTTTGGCTAAAGGAAATATCTACATTTCCGGAGATAATATTTTAATCAAAGAATTCAAAAGTGATATCTACTTTGCTCTATCAGATGGAATGGGAAGTGGGCTTAAAGCTTTTGAAGCCTCTAAAAACTTATTAAAAAAATTAGAAGCTTTAATTGATTTAGGAATGGATGATGAGTCTTTAATGAAACACTTAAAACATATCTATGAAATTGCAGGTTATAACGATACTTATGGTACACTTGATTTTATTCATATTGTAAAAGATAAATTAACAGCTTCATTATATAAAGTAGCATCTAGTAATACTTATCAAATTGCCAAAAATAAGCTATTGATATATAAAACAGATACACTTCCACTAGAAATGTCTGGTGATATGACTAGTCATATTTTAAACCTTAATTTAGGTGATACGATTATCTTAGCATCTGATGGTTTAAGTGAAGTTACAGATATAAAAAATGTAACCGATTATATTAAAGCCATTAGTCACAAAGATGCTAACAAAATAGTTTATGAGTTGGCAAAATTTATATATGATGAGTCTAAGTGTAATTTAAAAGATGATATATCTATTATTGCGATTAAGCTTATGCCCATTAATTGAAAAAAATTACTAAGTATGATAAGATTATGACAAATTGTAGGTGGTAAAATGCTTGAAAAAGTTCACAAATTTATCTTAGAAAATGAAACACTAAAACCGGGTTCAAAAGTTATTTTGGCTTTTTCATATGGAGTTGATTCAAGAGTTTTATTAGATATTCTTCTCAAACTCAAATATGAAGTTATCTTAGCCCATGTCAATCATAAACATCGGCTAGAATCCGAACATGAAGAAAAAATGGCTTATGTTTTAGCTAATAAACTTAATTTAAAATTATATGTTTTTCATCTAAAAGAAAATAAAAAGGAAAACTTTCATGACCAAGCTCATAAAGCTCGTTATCAATTTTTCAAAGAAGTTGCAACAAAGGAAAATACACCTTTTATTGTAACAGCTCATCATCAAGACGATAATGCTGAAACGATTATTCTAAATTTAATTAAGGGTTCTAATTTATATGGTTATAGTGGAATTAATCCTATATTAAAAAAAGATAATCTTATTTTAATTAGACCTCTTCTTTGTGTATCTAAAGCTGAAATTAAAGAATATCAAATAATACATAATTTAGAATACTTTGAGGATTGTTCTAATAACCAAGATGATTTTACGAGAAATCGAATAAGACATCATATTCTTCCCTTAATGAAAGCGGAAAATCCAAATTTATTGACTAATCTAATGAACTACTCAAATATCTTACGTAATTCATTTAATCACATTAGACATAGTAGTATAGAATTTCTAACTTCTTGGAACAATAAAATTGTCTTAGAAGCATATAAAACCTTTGACATTGCATTAAGATTAGATATTTTAAGTCTTTATTTAGAAAATTTAGATTTAAATAAAAATTATAATTTGATAACAAGTCTTGATAATATTCTTTTAAATAACCGTCCTCAAGCGGATGTTCGATTAAATAAAAACTATATTTTTAAAAAGCGCTACGATAATGCCTACATTGAACCGGCACAAATACGAGAAGAAATTTCTTATCAACTTACGCAAAATAATGTGATTTATACCAAAAATATGCGTTTTTATTTCACAAAAAACTTACCTTCTTCTAATGCAAATTACATAAATCTATGCTATAATGACCTAGTATATCCCTTGCAACTAAGAACAAGGCGAAATGGCGATAAAATTTTAATGCCATATGGGCATAAAAAGATTAAAGATCTATTGATGGATTACCATTTACCCAAAGAAAAAAGAGATGAAGTTCTTCTTTTAGAAAGTGGAAATGAAATCTTATGGGTTGTTGGCTATGCCAAAAGCGCTAAACTTCTAGCAATGAAGGAAAAAGGTGATATATTTTTAGTGTATGAGGTGTATGATGAAAAATGATATTTTAAAAACCATAATCAGTGATTCGGAAATTGAGCAAATTTGTAAACGCTTAGGAGCACAAATTTCTAAAGATTATGAAGGAAAAAAACCGATTGTAATTGGGCTACTAAAAGGATGCTTACCATTTATGTCTGACTTAGTAAAACATATAAGCGGTTATATCACAATTGATTATATGAGTGTATCTAGTTACGATGGAATGGCATCAACAGGAGCTATAACAATTAAAAAAGATGTTGAAAGTATCATCGAAGGTAAAGATATCATCATCGTTGACGACATTATTGATACCGGAGTTACACTCCTTAACATTGTCGAATATTTTAAAGAAAAGAAAGCTAATTCGATTAAAACCTGTTGTCTATTAGATAAACCTGAGGGTCGTAAAGTTGCCATTGAAGCTGATTATATTGGTACAACAATTCCAAAAGAATTTGTTGTAGGGTATGGATTAGATTTTAATGGATACTACCGCAATCTTCCGTTTATCGGGGTTTTAAAGAAAGAAGTTTATGAATAGGAGGATTATATGAACCAAAACAACAATAATAATAAAAATCCACAACAACCGAAAAAGCTGAACAACTATTTAGGAATTGTTGTGGTACTGTTCTTAGCTTTTTTTATCATTTTCTGGTCAGTTAACAGAATGACAGAAGCTAATTATACTTATATTGATTATAATGCAATGACTGATATTAGTGATGGAGAATATGAAACTATTACTTATGATAATAAAACTTATTATGACTCTCCATTTAAAAAATACGAATATGATGCTAGTAAACCATTAACCGTTACTTTCCACGATGTAAAAGCAACTCCACTTGGTGGTTCAAATCTAGATAACTATGATATTCGTGGTCGCGTAGTAGAAAACTATGATGGAACTGCTTATACTTTCTATTTCCAATCAACTTTAACTAGTACTCAATTAAACAATTTAATGAACGATCTTAACGTTAGTATTCAAATTGTTACCGTAAGTGATAACTCATGGATTTCTACATTAATTAGTATCTTAATTCCAGCAGCTATTCTAATCGGTGGATTCTTCTTACTATCAAAAATGGGTGGAGGAAATAAACAAGCCTTCGATTTTGCTAAGTCTCGTGCTAAAATGGCTCGTGGAAAGACTGTTACTTTCGATGATGTTGCTGGTTGTGATGAGGAAAAAGAGGAATTAATTGAAGTTGTTGACTTTTTAAAGAATCCGAAAAAATATGTAGAAATTGGTGCTCGTATTCCTAAGGGTGTGTTACTTTGTGGTTCTCCAGGTACTGGTAAAACATTATTAGCTAAGGCTGTGGCTGGTGAAGCTGGTGTTCCATTCTTCTCAATTTCTGGTTCTGACTTCGTAGAAATGTTCGTCGGAGTTGGTGCTTCTCGTGTTCGTGATTTATTTAAAGAGGCCAAAGAGAATGCTCCTTGTATTATCTTTATCGATGAAATTGATGCAGTAGGACGTCAACGTGGAGCTGGTATTGGTGGTGGACATGATGAACGTGAACAAACATTAAACCAATTATTAGTTGAAATGGATGGATTCAACGTAAATCAAGGTATTATCATTATGGCTGCGACTAACCGTCCAGATGTTTTAGACCCTGCCTTATTACGTCCAGGTCGTTTTGACCGTCAAATTACAATTGCTAATCCAGATGTACGTGGTCGTGAAGCAATCTTAAAAGTACATGCTCGCAATAAGAAATTTGCATCAGATGTTAAATTCTCAGAAATTGCTCAACGTATTCCTGGATTTAGCGGTGCCGATATTGAAAACTTATTAAATGAAGCTGCATTATTAGCTGCTCGTGATAATCGTAAAATCATTAACAAGTTTGATATCGATGAAGCTACTGACCGTGTTATGATGGGACCAGCAAAGAAAAGCCGTGTTATGACTGCTCGTGAAAAAAATACTGTTGCTCATCATGAAGCTGGTCATGCCGTGATCGGTTTAAAACTTGAAAATTCAAACGTAGTTCAAAAAGTTACAATTATTCCTCGTGGTCAAGCTGGTGGTTATGCCTTAATGTTACCAGAAGAGGAGACTTATCTTGAAACTAAGAGTTCTTTAAAAGATCGTATCACTGGTTATTTAGGTGGTCGTGTTGCGGAAGAAATCATGTTCAACGAAGTTTCAACTGGTGCATCTAACGATTTCCAACAAGCAACTAAGATTGCTAGAGCAATGGTTACAGAATATGGTATGTCAAAATTAGGACCTGTTCAATATGAAAAACCTACTGGTTCTGTTTTCTTAGGCCGTGATTACACAAAAGAAAAAGATTTCTCAGATCAAGTAGCTTTAGAAATTGACCAAGAAACTAGAGCTATCATTGAAGAATGTTATGAAAGAGCTCGTGTTTGTTTAACAGAAAATAAGCGTCTTTTATGTACGATTGCAGAATACTTAAAACGAATTGAAACTTTAACTAAATCTGATATTGACGAAATAAATTCAACTGGTCATCTTCTATGGTATGATAAAAAACATAAAGCAGATCCAGTTATCGTTGATGGAGTACCTGTCTGTGATCCTAACAAACTTGATGAAGTGGAAACGACAGTTGTAGAAGTTAAGGCTGTTGAACCTACTACTGCCGCAGGAGATCCTATCAATGATACAATCGCACATGATGAACATATTTCGGATGATATAAATGAGAATTGATAAATACTTAAAAGTAAGTCGCATTATTAAACGTCGAACTCTTGCAAAAGATGTTACAAATGATGAAAGAATTTTAGTCAATGATAAGCAAGTTAAACCTTCTTATCAAGTTAAAATCGGCGATATAATTACTATTCTATTTGGTAATAAAGAAGTTAAAGTTCGAGTTTTAAATACTAATGAACATGTAAAAAAAGATGAAGCTTTATTAATGTATGAATTAATAAGTGAACTAACTAAATAATAAAAAGAAGCTGTGAAATAATTCGAACTATTTCGAATAAATTTCCAGCTTCTTTTACTTTTAGTAAAATTACTTATCAAGTTTTTTCAAAACGCCAACACCAAGCGGATATGGTCCTGTATGACATGCGATTGTTGCACCTATTTGATTAATATCAAATTCATATTCTGAAAAATCTTTTTTTAATAGATCTCTAAATCTTTTAGCTTCTTCTAAATCATATCCAAAGCCAATTGTAATAATATAAGTATCTGAGGTAGCTTTAACTTCTTTCAAATAATTAGCTAACAACTCTTTTACTTTTAATAATGAACGCATTCTTGAAATTGCTTTTCCACTTGAAAATATTTCTCCATCTTTTAGAGTAATTAAAGGAGAAATTTTTAACAGATTTCCAATGATTGATGAAACCTTACCAATACGACCTCCATGTTGAAGGTAAGTTAAATCTTTAATCGTAAAGAAAATTCTTCCCGTACTTTTATGTGATTCAATTGCTTCAACCAATGTGTCATAATCAACACCATTTTGTTTTAAACGAACGGCTTCTTTAACTATTAATCCCTGTAATACTGTATTAACTATTGTATCAATAATAGTAATTTTTATATTTGGATATTCTTCTAAAATCATATCTCTAGCCGTACTAGCACTATTATATGAACCACTAAATTTAGTCGTAATACATAAACAAATTATATCGATATTTTGACTAGCATATTGCTCAAACATAACGAAAAAATCATGAACAGTAGGAAGCGATGTTTTAGGAAAAATACCAGTTTCCTTTACCATCCTTTCATAGAATTCTCTAACAGATATATCAACGCCTTCTTTATAAAAACGATTATTAAACTCAATATTAAATGGTACTATTTCAACACCAATTTTTTTGGCTTCATCAAATGATAGATCACAAGAACCATCACTAATAATTACATAGTTATTCATATCTGCCACCTACCCCTAGTGGGTATTTCCTTTCTTATCTATATATTTATTATACCCTTTTCTCCAATTAAGCTCAATCTATTAATTTTCATTTATCATCAAAACTTAGTTCTAAATTTTTAATTACCAACCTTAACGAAGATAAAATAAATTTTAATGTTGCATTAAAGCTTAAAAATCAGTAAAACCTACTTTAGATGGCAAAAATGCTTTTTTTCAAAAATTATGTGTGCTATAATAAAACTATAAAGGAGATAAGAGAAATGCCATTAGTAGATAGTAGAGAAATGTTTAAGAAAGCTTACCAAAATAATTATGCAATTGGCGCTTTCAATATTAATAACATGGAACAAATCCAAGGGATAGTCGATGCTTGTAGCGAACTTAATAGTCCTGTTATTTTACAAGTATCAAGAGGGGCGCGCAAATATGCAAAACCAAGTTATTTGATGAAAATGGTTGAAGCTGCGTGTATGGATACTAATATTCCAATCGTCCTACACTTAGACCATGGTGATTCATTTGAAACTTGCAAAGCATGTATTGATGACGGGTTCACATCTGTTATGATCGACTGCTCACATCTTCCACTTGAAGAAAATATCCGTATCACTAAACAAGTTTGTGAATATGCTCATAATCACGTTCCATATGTTTGTGTAGAAGCTGAACTTGGTCGTCTAGCTGGTGTTGAAGAACATGTTAATGTCAGTGATGAAGATTCTTCTTACACTAATCCTGATGATGTTGAACGTTTTGTTAAAGCAACAGGGGTTGACTCACTTGCCATTGCCATCGGAACAAGTCACGGTGCTTTTAAATTCAAACCAGGAACTAAGCCTCAACTTCGTTTTGATATCTTAGAAGAAGTAGAAAAAAGATTACCAGGTTTCCCAATTGTATTACACGGTGCATCTTCAGTTGTACCTGAATATGTAAAAATTCTAGAAGAAAATGGGGGAGTTATGCCTAACGCAATTGGTATTCCAGAAGATATGTTAAGAGAAGCCGCTAAACATGCTGTATGCAAGATTAACATTGATTCTGACATTCGTTTAGCCTGTACAGCAATGGTACGTAAGCATTTAAACGAACACCCTGAACACTTCGATCCACGTCAATATTTAACTGATGCACGCCAAGCAGTTCATGATATGGTAGCTCATAAAATTAAAAATGTTTTAGGTTCTGAAAACCAAGCATAAAAATAAATTTAATAAAATTAATTAGCATGATTTCTAAATTAAGACAGAATCATGCTTTTATTTACTTCTAAGACATCTTTTAAATAAAAAAAACTTCTTCCGTCGTTTAAATAACTAAGAATAAATGTCTTTAATTATTTAGCAACTTTAGAAGTTTTTTACTTATTCTCTACTTTTGAGGACGTTCTTTACGTAAGTAATAGTAATCAATTTCATCTTTCATATTTTGTGGTATGTCTTTTGAAACTGGTATAAAGGCTGCATTATCCATTCGTTTGGCAAACTCTTTAATAAAGTTAGCTGTTTCATAATAATTTTCACTATCTAAAAATGTCATAACATCTTTACGTGAATGGATTTGAGCTCCACCTTGAGGTGCTAAACGAGCAAAAGAAACAGCAGGTACACCTTTATCTGCAAATGGTGTTGAATCAGATGAATAAACACCTTGATTAGCTTTGATACTAAAATTTTGTTCAAGACCTAAATAGTTAATATAATTAACTAAGGCCATTTCACTTGTACAACAAGCAATATCATATCCAATTACGACTCCCGTCATATCTACATTTATACATAGCTTATATTTGTTAAGTTCCGTTTCATGCTTAGCAACATAAGCTTTAGACCCCAGCAAGCCTCTTTCTTCTGCTCCACACCAAATAAATTTTAATGTTCTTTGTGGCTTATTATCAACAAAATATCCTAAAAGTTCTAAAATTGTTGTCGAACCTGTTCCATTATCATAAGCTCCTGTTGAAAAACGAACAGAATCATAATGAGCAGTCAATGCAATAATTTCATCTTTTTTACTACTGCCTTCAATAGTCGTAATAATATTACGAGAAGGCTTTTGTGTTTCATTTTGAATTAGAGTCATTCTTACTTTTGTAGCTTTAGATAATACTAATTCATGAGCATCTTTCATTCGAATAGTAAGACCAGGAATCTTACCATTGTCATAAAATAATGGGCGCATAATATTCCACTCTAAATCTGTATTATCATAATCATCATAAACTGTTCCTGAACAAACAATAAATCCAGCAGCTTTATGTTCTAATAATTTTTTATAAAGATTTAGAGGCATTCTTCTATGAATTAGTACAACTGCACCTTTAACCTTAGCTAAATCAACATCACGTCCTTCGCCAATATAATAAAAAGGCGCTTCTAATCCATTTTCATCGGTTGAACCGGTCATACCATAACCAGTTACTTCATATTCCTTATATGTTGGTTCTAAGACTTCAAATTTAGCTTTTACGATTTCAGGTAAATCAATCATAAACTCTTCTACATCTACCTTTAAACCTAATTTTTCAATTTCATTTTGAATTAATAATGCCGCTTCGGTTTCTTTTTGTGTCGCTGCCATTCTTTCAAAGCTTAATTTCTTCAAGAATTCAAAACTATTATAATTATTCATATTATCACCTTTTTCTTCCTATAATTATTACTATTTTAGCACATTTTTCTAAAATAGTTAGCTAAAATATATAAATTACCTGAATATTTATAAAATACACTTATTATTTCATACTTTCTATAAACTTATAGTATATCAATCAAATAATTTGTCAGAACAATGATTAAAGTTTTAAAATAAAAGTTAGGTTTCAATAATATTCTTATCATTTTCAAGAAAAAAATAGATGTACAAGCCATCTATTGTATAAAGAAATATATAATTAAAATAACACCTAGAATGGTTCGGTAAACACCAAATCCTGTAAAATCATGCTTTCTAATAAATTTAAGTAAAAACTTAATTACAACAATACTAACTAAGAATGCGATAATAGTACCAACTAATAAAAATGAAACTTGTGAGCTGTTTAAAGCATTTCCATCAATAAAGAACTTACCAAACTTTAATAACGATGCTCCAAACATCACAGGAATCGAAAGAAAGAAAGAAAATTCAGCTGAACTTGCTCGGTCAAAACC
The DNA here is from genome assembly GCA_944325035.1 of uncultured Anaeroplasmataceae bacterium. Lineage (GTDB taxonomy): Bacteria > Bacillota_I > Bacilli_A > Acholeplasmatales > Anaeroplasmataceae > CAG-307. The sequence goes on along the minus strand of CALUYM010000003.1, from coordinate 100,971 downwards.
AATTAACATCGCCCCTAAGATTGTAACGCCACTACGAGATGTTCCGGGAATTAAAGCTAACAATTGAACTAATCCAACAATTAACGCTGTCTTCCATGTCATTTCTTTACAATCACTAAATTTAAATTCACGTTTCTTATTAAATATTTCTATGATAATAAATAAAATACCATATAATATTAACATTATCGCAACTGTAATAAAGTTATAAAAATGTTCATCTAACCAATCATCGAATAAAAGACCAATAACTGCTGCAGGAATACATGCGATTAAAACATTTCTCCAAATCAACCAAGTATGAACTTTTTCTTCTTTAGTCTTTTTACTACCAAACGGCCATAACTTACCAAAAAAACAAATAACAACAGCTAAAATCGCCCCTAATTGAATCACAACTAAAAATAAATCCCAAAATTCTTTTCCAAATGTTTCTTGACACTTTAAAATATCTTCTAATATGATCAAATGTCCTGTACTAGAAATTGGAAGCCATTCAGTGATACCTTCAACAATGCCAAATAAAATTGCTTTTAAAATATTGATAAAACCCATAACAAACACCTATCTTTCACTTTCTAAATTCTAACACATGCACCATTCATTTTCAATAAGCAGGGATATTTTCAAATTAACTAACATAAAATTGAGCGGTGATGGTATGAATGAAATTAAGTTACAAGATAAATCAGTTTTAAGTTTAGAAAATGTTAAAAAATTAGTCGAAATTACACCCAAACGTGCGATAATTGAACTTGATTATACAAGTTTAATTATTACAGGCGAAAACCTTGAACTAGCAAGTATTAATGAAAGTCAAACAAATCTTGTAGTTAAGGGATTAATCAGTAATTTAAACTTCGGTGTAATAAAAAAAAATAAAGAAAGTTTTGTCAAAAAGCTGTTTGCATGATTAATACTGAATTTGCGAAATTAATTATTCACATAACTTTAGGCTTTTTCTATGGTTATGTCTATAGTTTCCTAAACTTTAAGAAAAGAAGCTTTATAAAAGACAGCTTCTTTTCTTTACTTTATATCAGCCTTTATTTCATTTTAATAGATAAAATTTTTATAACCACCCATCCTTATTTAATTCTAATAATGTTTATTTCCTTTATGTTAACATTGAAAATACGTTCTATATTTAAGTCTAATATAAATAACATTTACTATATAATAAGAATTATCTATATATTTATTAAAAAAATATTAATTCCCCCTATTATATTAAAGTTTAGAAGGCATTTAAAGAAAAGAAAGGATTTAAGAACTTATTATAAAAAATTCCCATATTTAAAAAAATCTAAATATGAACTATTTTAATATATAAAATACTCAATCAAAAAATAGTAATAGCCTAATAACATTTATAGGATAATATTAATTTTTATATCTTAACTCAATATGTCTATATTTCTAAAATACATATAATTTATAAGTTAGATAAATTATAAAATACATACTTCTATATGCGGCCAAAAAAATCTAATTAACTATACTTTTTATTAAAAATATGATATACTAAGTCGAATAATTTAAGGAGGCTTTTTTTTATGGAAAAGTTAACAGAACAAGAACGCGTACGCCGTGATAAACTAACATATTTAAAAGACAAAGGAATTAATCCTTTTGGTCAAAAGTTTGATCGTACTTCAAATGCTAAAGATATTCAAGAAAAGTTTGCAAGCTTTAGTGGAGAAGAACTTGAAGCAAGTAAAAACGAAGTTATAGTAGCTGGTAGAATTAAAGCTAAACGTCGTCAAGGTAAAATCGGATTTATCGATTTACAAGATAAATATGGTATTACTCAGGTTTATATTTCAAAAGAAATTATTGGTGAAGAAAACTATGATACTTTCATCAAATCAGATATCGGTGATATCGTAGGTATCGCTGGATATGTTTTCCGTACTAAGACAGAGGCATTAACTGTAAAGTGCGAAAAATTTACACACTTAGTAAAAGCCTTACGTCCATTACCAGAAAAATTCCATGGTTTACAAGATGTTGAAGAGGCTAGACGCCGTCGCTATTTAGATTTAATTATGAACGATGATGCTCGTAAAGTTGCATTTATGCGTCCACAAATTATTCGTGCTATTCAAAAATACTTTGATGAAGACGGATTTGTTGAGGTCGAAACTCCAGTTTTAACTCCTATTCTAGGTGGAGCTGCAGCACGTCCATTCGTAACTCACTATAATGCTCTTGATATGCCTTACTATTTACGTATTGCTACTGAATTAAACTTAAAACGTCTATTAGTTGGTGGTATGGAAGGTGTTTATGAAATCGGTCGTATTTTCCGAAATGAAGGAATTGACTCAACACATAATCCTGAATTTACAACTATTGAAGCGTACAAAGCATATTCAGACTATGAAGGTATGATGGATTTAGTTGAAAATCTATTCCAAAAAGTAGCTATGGAAGTGTGTGGAACTCTAGAAATTCCTAAGGGTGATAAGATCATTAACTTAGGTAACTTCCGTCGTTTAAATATGGTTGATGCCATTAAAGAAGCATGTGGTGTTGATTTCTGGCAACAAATTTCATTTGAAGATGCATGTAAATTAGCACAAGAACACGGAATTAAAGTTGAACCACACTTTACTGGTGTTGGTCACATTATCAATGAATTCTTTGAAAAGTACTGTGAAGAATTGTTAGTTCAACCTACAATCGTATATGGTCACCCAATCGAGATTTCTCCACTTGCTAAGAAGAATGATAATGATCCTCGCTTTACTGATCGTTTTGAATTATTTATCGATGGTAAAGAATATGCAAATGCTTTCTCTGAATTAAACGATCCAATTGATCAATTAGAACGTTTTGAAGAACAATTAAAAGAAAGAAACTTAGGAAATGATGAAGCTAATGATATTGATATGGATTTCGTTGAAGCTTTACAATATGGTATGCCACCTGCTGGAGGTATCGGTATTGGTATTGACCGTTTAGTTATGTTATTAACTAATTCAGACTCAATTCGTGATGTTCTTCTATTCCCACAAATGAAGTCAAGATAATATGGATATTTATACAGATTATGCTAACTGGAAGTTTGGAAACCATGAATTAATCAATGGTTTAATAACCATTAAAAGTAAGATTATTTCAAGATTTTCACACACAATTTTAGTCGTTGATACTTTATATAATCAATATGTTGATGACGGTGAATTAAGTCCCGAATTAGAAGTTATTTTTGAAAGTGGTTTTAATTATATCCACGACCATTTTTTAACAATTTCTACAATTCTAAAATCTGAATATCGTGGAAACATTAAAGAAATGGATAAAAATAGTAAGACTATTAATCTATTACTTTATATCCATGACTTTGAAGCTGAATTATTAGATACTCCTAATTATAGCCAAAAAGATTACGACAAACTTTCTAAATTTGAAGATAAAGTTAATGAATATATTGAAAAACATGAAGAGGTACCTGATGAGCTATTTGGGCTTCTTGATGATATTACTACAGAAATTTTTGAAAACTATCAAGGAATTAATGAAATCATGTATGAGGTTGCTTTAGATCTTGATTTGATTAAAAATTCTGATAGTGATGTAGATTATGTCGATGCCGTTTTTGGAGAAATGATTAAATAATGATTTTTCGTCAAGCTAATCTAAATGATTTAAATGAAGCGTGCCAAATTATTGAACAGGCACGCTTTCGTTTAAAACAAACAGGTTCTCTTCAATGGAATACTGGTGATGGTTATCCATCTAGAGAAACTATTTTGAATGACATAAAAAATGGAAATCTTTATGTTTGTCAAGAAAATAATCTATTAGGACTTGCTGCTTTAATTCAGGGATATGATGAAAATTACGGTGTAATTAATGGGAAATGGATAACTGAGGAAAATAATTATTTAACAATTCATCGAATTGCCGTTTCTGATGCTGCATTGGGTAGTGGAGTTGGTCATTTTATTATTGACGAAGCCAAAAAACTAGCAAAAAAAGCTGGCTTAATCTCAATAAAAGTTGATACTCACAAAATTAATCATGCGATGTTATCTCTTTTAAATAAAACAGGTTTTAAGCACTGTGGAGAAATAACATTAGCTGAGCTAGATATTGATAATAAACGAGAAGCATTTGAATATGTTTTATAAAAGCTTTTAACTTTGGTTAGAAGCTTTTTTTATAAATATATATTAACTTGGTATAATATTACAAATAATCTCGTTATTTTTGATAAATCTATATATTTTTCCAATATAATAAAAAAGGACAAGACTGTCCTTTTATGCTAATAAATATTCATTTTTGGCTATATATTTTTTCTTAACTATACTTACTAATAATAAATAAGTACTAACAACTAAAAGCAAAAAAATATAAAAACTAAGAGGTAACGGATTAAACCCTAACGTAACTCCAAATTTAGTATATGGTAAAACTGTCAATGCTATTGTTGCAACAATACTAAATGCCACTAGTTTAATACTTGGCATTGATTTAATGAAGTGAATCTTATCCGTACGCATAACTTGAATAATTAATGTTTGAGTCCACATTGATTCGATGAACCAACCAGTGTGGAAAACTGATATAAATACAGCTTCATTACAACTGGCTTCATAAAACTTTCCACCTGATACAGCTGGACAAATAATAAAGAATAAAACTAAGTATGTAATAATATCAAAAATCGAACTAACTGGTCCAAAGGTGAACATTATGCGTTTTAAATCACTAGCATTCCACTTCTTTGGTTCTTTTAAATATGCTTCATCCACATTATCCCAAGGAATAATTGCCATTGCTATATCATAAGCTAAATTTAGGATTAAAATTTGAAAACTTAACATTGGTAAGAAAGGTAAAATCAATGATGCAACCACTATTGAAATAATGTTTCCAAAATTAGATGCCAATGTACTTTTAATATATTTTAGCATATTAATATAAATCTTACGACCTTCTCTTACCCCTTTATTTAAAACATTTAAATCATTTTCTAAAAGTATAACTTTGCTAACTCTTTGGGCAATTTCGGTTGCATCTTTAAAAGAAATCGCTACATCAGCTTGGCGAAGAGCCAACACGTCATTAACTCCATCTCCCATAAATCCTACTGTGTGTCCATTTTCCTTTAGTACTTTTATTATTAATTCCTTATGATTTGGTGTAAGTTTAGCAAAAACTTGATAGTCTTCTATCACTTGATGTAATTTCTTATCATCAAGTAGATCCAACTCTTCACCTGATATCATTTTTAAATCCGAAAGCCCAATTTCTTGACAGATATATTTAGCATTAAATAAAGTATCACCAGTCAAAATTTTTGTACTTATGCCTGATTCTTTTAAGCTTAAAATAGCTTGTTTTGCACTTTTTTTAGGAATATCCGTTAAAGTTAAAAATCCAACTAAAATTAAATTATCTTCCTCATTAGAAAAATTAACTGCTAATAATAATATCCTTAATCCTTTTTTTAAATATTTAGTTTCTATTTTCTTAAAATCATTTAAAAAAGAGTCTGTAATAGGATATTGTTTTCCTTCCATTTCATAGTATTTACATTTACTTAAAACTTCTTTACTTGCCCCTTTAGTGATTAAAATATTATGATTTTGATATTGGCCATAAATACTAACCATTTTTCTTGTAAAATCATAAGGATGTTCATCATATTTAATAAAATCTAATTCTAAATTTTTATCTAAAATAGCCTCATCAACTGCATTTTTAAAACCTTCTTGGTAAAAACTATTTAGATATGCTAAGTTTAAAACTTGCTCATCATTATGTCCTACTACATTTAATGAACCAATAAGTTCAATTTTATTTTCAGTTAGTGTTCCTGTTTTATCAGTACAAAGAACATCCATAGCACCAAAATCTTGAATAACATTTAAATCTTTTACAATAGTTTTCTCTTTACTTAAAACCATTACACCTTTAGCCAAACAACTTGTCACAATAAGTGGTAACATTTCAGGTGTTAATCCAACCGCAATAGTCAAGGCAAATAATAAAGCAGCTAACCAATCATGTTTTGTTAAACCATTAATTAGAAAAATAAATGGTACAACTATAATCATAAATATAATTAAAACCATAGCTACTTTATTTATACCTTTTTCAAAGTTAGTTTTTTCTTTTTTACTTTTTAATTTAATCGACATTTGCCCATATTCAGTATCATTGGCTAGCCTAACTACTCTAGCTTTTACCATACCTGATTTAATAATACTCGCCATTATTAAAGTTGAACCTTCTTCTTTTAGTATCGGTTCACTTTCTCCCGTTAAGACTGATTCATCTACAAGCGAACTAAAAGATTCTAAAACTTCTAAATCACATGGAACAATATCACCCATTTTCAGAACTACTAAATCATTAATTGTCAATTCGGTTGTATCAATTTTTTGATTAATTTCATCTCGAACAACTTCAATTTGACCTATTGTCTCCATCTTTAAAGATCGCAGACTTTTTTCTGACTTTTCCTCTTGAATAATTTTTATACCAGTACTTAAAACTATCATTGTTGAAATGATGATAATGGTTGTATAATCACTGGCATCGGCTAAGAAAACATCAGTAAACAATGATACACCAATTATACCTAATAGTATAATGTTAAATGGATTAAAAATGGCTGCTAAAATTCGTAATACTCGTCGATTTTTAACAGTTGGTAAGATGTTTTTACCATACTTTTCTTGATTTTGTTTAACTTCAAACGAAGTTAAACCTTTTAATATTTTTTTCATACCTTTCTCAACTGACAAAAGTATGAGCCTAGTCTAGGCGATTTATCTTAAACAAAGCCAACAGGCCTTGTTGGATGGACCTAAACTAGGCCCACTACTACTATTTTCCATATCAGCTTTGTCCTCCTTTTTAATACTAATAAAAAAATCCTATCAAACAACGACAGGATGAAAAGATGTCATCGTTTGAGCTTTAACTCTTAAAAGCGGTGAAATCACATTATGCTAAGCCTTAATACGACAAAGCCTGTTCAAACCAGCGCATGATGTCTCCATCATTTTGCGGCAGTGATCCATATCTTTCAAGTAGCCTTACTTACCGAATTCCTTTATTGCATAGTGATTATAGTACAGTTACTATGTTATGTCAACCCTTAGCCAGTCTTAAAATCTAATCTTTATTTTTATTTTAGATTAATTCTAGTGTATAATTAGATTAGGAAAGGTAGTGGTTAAATGATAAAGATTGGTTTTATCGGATTTGGAAATATAGCAAGTGCTATGGCGAGTGGCTTCAATTTAAATAATAAAGTTAAAATGTATGCATCAGCTAGAAATTATGAAAAACTAGTCTCAAATACTTTAAAATATAATGTTACGCCTTGTAAAAATAATAAGGAATTGATTGATAGTGTTGATTTCGTAGTTTTAGCTGTTAAACCTTATCAAGTTTCTCAAATTTTTTCTGAGATAAAAGAATACTTAGCAGATAAAATTTTAATTTCTGTTGTAGCTGGATTAACATTCAGTACCATTGAAGAATTTATTCCAAATATTCATCATATAAGTATCTGTCCTAATACTCCCGTAGCTGTTGGGGAAGGAATTATAGTTTATGAAACAATTAATTCTTTAACAAATGATGAGTTTTCCACATTTGAAGATGTGTTTAGTGAACTTGGATTAATTGAAACAATTGATACTGAACATTTTAGTTTAGCAGGAACTGTATCTGGTTGTACTCCAGCTTACGCTGCTATGTTCATTGAAGCTTTAGGTGATGCTGGTGTTATGTTTGGCTTAACTAGAGAACAAAGTTATCGTTTTGCCAGTCAAGTTTTAATAGGTACTGGAAAGCTACAACAAACGAGCAAACTTCATCCAGGACAAATGAAGGATGCAGTTTGTTCACCAGGTGGTACAACTATTAAAGGTGTCGGCATTTTAGAGAAAAATGGATTTAGAAGCTCTATCATTGAAGCGATTAAGGAAATAGAAAACAAATAATATTTAAAACTTAAATAATATTAAAAAACCTATCTACTTGATAGGTTTTTAACCATTTACACTTGGAAAATTAAAAAATGGCATCAGTGATTCAATTCGAACTAAATAATGGACAGTAATAATTCCGAAAATAGCACAAATAGCTCCCATTATTAAAGCTACAGCAACATCACTCAAATAGTGGACCATAAAATAAATTCTTGAAAAAGCCATTAGGATTGGAATTATAAAAAATAACCATGAAACATCTTTTCTACAGAAATAAAACATAACTACTGCAAAAGCCATTGCTGCAGTAGTATGCCCAGATGGAAATGAAAATCCAGATTCTTGTAAAGAACCAGCTTCTTCCCACCATTGATGGTATTGGCTCGAAACACGCATAAATGGGCGAGGTCTTGCAAAAGTATTCTTTAGTAATATATTAGTTATAATATATCCATAAAGCATAGCGAAGAAAATTAGACAGGCACCTTCTCTTGTTGTTTTAAAGAAAAACATCGGTAACATAACAATACCAAAGATAAAGCCATTATTCCCAAGTGTAGTATAAATACGCATAAAGATAGTAAATAAATTTCCAAATTTATGGAGTGTATTATTAGCAAATTTTGCGACACTTAAATCAACCTTTGAAATTATATTAGAAAGTTTGTGTATAAAAATCATTTTAAGACCTCCTCTCTAGCGAATAATATTATATCGTAAATTAAATCAAATCTCTACAAATTTATTTTATGATAAAAATATATTTGATGTAAATAATAAAAGTCAAAATCTGAAACATATCATTCAAATTTTGACTTTTTAATATCAGGACGGTACTAGTGGAATTTTTGAAGAATTCGATGATCCGTTTATTCCATTATAATTATAATCTATCGTATGACGTGATGAATTATATATGGTTAAAGGTGATTTTGATGTGATAGAAATTAAATAATTCGAGCTAGAAGTTCTATCTACCGTAATGAGATCGGTATTGTTACTGAACTCAATCTCAATTACAACCCCACCATATACATAATTTTCCATATTATCGTTTGCATATATTGAATCTATTATATAAGTATAATCACAATTGATGATACCATCAATTTCAGATGAATCCGAACCATAATTAGAACTAATAATAAAACGAAGATAGAAAACATAAGTATTACTTTCAGCAGCTGTTAATCGATATTCAGCCGCATCTTCAACTTCAATACCTACACATGAAATTTGCTTTTCAACAGCTGAGAATGTAATTGTATCTACTAATGTCCAAGTCTCATTTACTTTTTTATATAAATTCATCATTTTACTTGGAGCATTACCAGAACCAACTAAAAATATTTTTCCTTTCCCTGTTGTTTTAACCGATAAATATCGACCTTTCATCTGTTGTTCATTTTGAAATTGAATTCCACCATATACATTATCAGCATCAGCAGGTACATTATATTTAACTGATTTACCACTATAAGTTGTCGAATTTTTATTGGGATCTTCTAAGTATGCTTCGTATTCATCACGGATTCCATTTCCATCTTCATCTGCTGAATTAAACCATGACTCTTCATACAATATACCTTGCGACTTATCATATCCATAACTTGATGTCATTTTTCTAAGTTTAAATTCACCAGATATATCAAAAACATTTGGATTATATGGCAAATTTTTTTCTAAATCAAATTCATTTTGATAAACTTCGTTGAAACTAGCATTCGTTACCAAAGAAGCATCACCTTGAACTCCATTAACTTGAATTAACTTTGTTGCGTCAAATGTTGTATCTAACAAGTTATTTTGTGACGGAATTCCCTCACCAACACTTAAATTAGAACTATAACCAAATAGATTGTACATACTTCTATAATATAAATTACCATATAGCGAGGAATTAGCCACATAAACTTGAGCAAATGTTCCGTCAGCTTTACCGGCAATAATACCAACGTAATTATTAACTGAATCACTTGTTGATGCATATCCAACCTTAACAATTGGATTAATCAAGTATAAATCGGTAACTTTAGAACCAGTTGCTGTTTCTCCAAAAAATCCAACATTAGTAGTTTGTAAACTTGAATAATCTAATGTTGAATCATACATATATAATTCTCTTTCATTAGTAGTTGTAACAACATTAGCTATTTTATAATAATCGTTATCTGTTTTAGAACCGGTTAAAACACCTTTAAAAGGATGCTCTGATGTACCAATTGGTGGAATCGCCATTCCTTCCATATCTATATCACTATTCAATCTAAAATAGAAAACACCACTATCAAAATTACCATAGTATTGAAGCCACGCCAAATTATAGACATGTCGTGGTTCGTTTATTAGATACGGACTACTTTTACTTCCATCTCCGCCTGCAAAAAATCCACCAACTGCTGAACCATCTACATCAACATCTCTTTCAGGACTTGAAAACCAAGCATAAACTGTAGCAGTTGATACGACTAAAGATATTGAAATAATTATTAAATTTATAATTATTATTAATTTTGTCTTCATCAACTGTCACCTCGCTTTTTAAATAACTTCTAACGTCAAATCAGACTTAAATAATACGATAGTTGATAAATCGGTTTCTCCAGCACAATTTTGTAGCATAACCGTATATAAATCGTTTACCAATTCAACATCATAATCAATTATTGCATAATAAACATACGTTTCTTGATTAGTGTTATCATTAGCCTCCTTATATCCTGTGTCTAAAATTAACTTATTCGTTTTCGTTCTCGTTTCTAAATTGACAAAATTAGTTTTCGTAGATACTTGATAATAATCTTTAGAATCTGAACTAACTAAAACCGGATTTAGATAAAAAGCTAAGGAATTAGAAAGATAATTGTTTGTATAACTTTGAACCATAGACTTATCTGGTTCTTCTAAATCACGGTAATAAATTCCATCTGCCAAAAGCTCTAAACTATAATTTCCACTTACACTGACTCTATAACTAATACACATCAAAAGGGATGTTTTATTATCTGTCTGAGGATTATTGAATTGTGACATCATTTCTCCTTCTGGCATTAATCCATTTTCTCCTCTTGTTACATCAATTTCATATCGATTAAAATTAGATGTTGAATCAATTGGATCTAAAGTATTTAAATAATAATATTTAATATCGATGCTAGAAACATTGGGATTCGAAACATTTCCCTCAATAATTCCAGTCCTAACAGTTGTATTCATTACAAACCATGCATATAATGAGCAAGCTAATAATATAGATGTCAAACAAATAGTAAATAACATCGATGTTAGTTTCCTCTTCATTTGGCACCACCTCCGAATAGAATAAAAGTTGCACTAAAAAAGTGCAACTGGCTATCTTAATATAAGACCCTATAGCTTTGCGTCGCTAGATTACTCTAGTTTTGCCTAATACAATTTTAATATAACATACACTATTATTACTGTCAAGATTTTCTCTTTTTAACTGATGTATTTTCTTTCTAGTATACAATAGATAAAAAACATATGTTGCCAATAATTGTGAGTATTAAAATGTGTGTGATGGTTATTTTGACTTATATTATGTATTTTAAATTTATTAAAAAAATCTATCTTGTTATCGATAGATTTTTTTTTTACTAGTCTAAAATTGATTTTAAGAATTCCTTAACTTCTGAATCTTTTGCATTAGCAAAGTAGAAATCTTTAAAAGACTTACGATTAACTGCGCCTAATAATAATTCGCGGTCAATTTCTTTTAGAATATCAACTAAAGGACGATAAGTAACTTCTTTAACCTTATCTAAAATCTTCTTGTTTCTTTGTTCAGGTTCTCTTCTATCAGCTGGGTATCCCATACCTCTTTCACCTGTAAATAAATTTTTGAAACAGTAACTTAAGTTAAGTTCAGCTCCCCAACCAAAACCTTTAGCAAATGGCATAGCAACACAGTTACCATCATTAATTTGTCCAAACATATAAGCATCTGATGGATCAACAACTAAACCACAAAGAACTTTTGGGAATGAGTTACATGCTAACATTGCACCTGCACCAGTACCACAACCAGTAACTACGAAATCAACAACTTCTTCTCCTAGTAAAATACCAGCTAGAATACCGTTTTGTACATATGTTAATGCTTGATCATCAGCTCCAAACATACCGATGTTGATTACTTCATGTCCTAATGGTTCAACAACACCTTTTAATGTGTTATAAATTAGTTCATTTTTAGCAGCTTGGCTATTTTCATTAATTAATGCAATTTTCATTTTCAAATTCCTCCATTACTATTAATTATACCCTAATTAACTATTTAAAGCAAGTTATGTTGTTTTATATTTTTGAAATCGTTTACTTTTAAAAATAAAGTTATTTTGTGATATAATATAAATGCTTAAAGGTAAAAATTTATTTAATAAATTAAGAGGTGTTAATTATGGATGAAATCGATAAAAAAATTTTAAATGAATTGTGCAAGAATGCTCGTATTTCTGTTAAAGACTTAGCAGAAATGGTTTACTTGTCTGCACCAGCTGTCAAAACTAGAATCGAAAAGTTAGAAGAAAGCGGGATTATATTGGGATATAGTGCTAAAATCAATTCTCTAAAACTTAATTATGCAACTAAAGCATATATTAATTTAGAAATGGATCCCAAATTAAAACCTAAGTTTTATCCTTTTATTCAAGCTTGTCCAAATGTACTAGAATGTGATTGTGTGACTGGACAATATTCTATGCTAATTAAAGTAGCATTTAAAAATACTATTGATTTAGATACTTTTATTGGCCAACTACAACAATTTGGTGCTACATCTACACAAATTGTATTCTCAACATCAGTTGAATCACGAAATGTTGTTATCGATGAAAATTAAAATAATTAATTTATTCGATATTTTATTCCGAATAATATGAAAACCCAGTTAAGACTATATCTAGTTTTTAACTGGGTTTTTTATTTAAATTACTCTGCTATTTTTAATGATTATAGCTAGAATCTTTCCTATTTAGTAATAAGGTCCTGTTATATATTATATTAATGTTAAAATAAATTACAGCTACTAATCCTTTAATATGAATATATTTAGTAAAAAAATAATTCTTAAATTATTTAATTGAAGCCTTAATTAAGCCCTTAAATAAAGGATGTGCTTTATATGGTCTAGATATAAACTCTGGGTGAAATTGACAAGCAATAAAATACGGATGATTTTTAAGTTCTACAATTTCAACCAAATCAGTTTGTGGATTACGTCCAGAAGCAATTAAATCTTTTTCCTCTAAAATATAATTAAACTTATTATTAAATTCATAGCGATGACGATGACGTTCTTGAATTAGATCAGTTTCATATAAATTGTGAGCTAATGTATTAGCTTCAAGTTTACAGTCGTATAGACCTAAACGCAAGGTTCCACCTAAATTAATTCCTTCATATTGATCAGGTAAATATTCAATAATTGGATGCGTTGTATTTGGATTAAATTCACTTGAAGCAGCATCTTCAATTCCAAAAACATTTCGGGCATATTCAATACAAGCTAATTGCATACCAAAACAAATACCTAAGAACGGAACTTTGTTTTCTCTTGCGTACTTAATTGCTAACATTTTTCCCTCAGAACCACGTTCACCAAAACCACCAGGTACTAAAATACCATCGGCATCTTTTAAATACATTTCCACATTTTCAGCATTTACATCTTCTGCTTGAATATAATTTATTTTTACCTTTTTTCCATAAGCATATCCAGCTGCTTTTAAAGCCTCAGATACTGAAATATATGCATCTTGTAGCTGAACATACTTACCGACTAAGGCAATTTTCACTTCACCTTTTAAATTTTTAATTGAATCTATCATTTGATTCCATTCAGTCATATCCGCTTCTTGGCATGTTAAATTAAAATGCTTTAAGATAATATCATCAATATGTTGCTCATGTAAATTATTGGCAACTTCATAAATGACATTCGCATCGACACACTCAAAAACTGCTTCAGGTGCTACGTCACAAAATAACGCAATTTTTTCACGTTGTTCTTGTTCAATATGAACTTCACTACGCAAAACAATAATGTCAGGTTGAATACCTAAACCACGTAGTTCTTTAACACTATGTTGGGTTGGTTTTGTTTTAATTTCACCAGCTGCTTTTAAATATGGCACAAGTGTATTATGTACATAAAGAGTATTATTAAATCCAAAATCACGTCTAGCTTGACGAATTGCTTCAAGAAAAGGAAGCGATTCGATATCACCAACAGTACCGCCTATTTCTGTAATTACAACATCTGCTTGGCTACTTTGAGCAGCACTAATTAATTTTGATTTAATTTCATTTGTGATATGTGGGATTACTTGAACTGTAGCTCCTAAATATTCCCCACGACGTTCTTTTTCGATTACTGATGAATATATGCGACCTGTTGTAATATTTGAATCTTGAGATAATCTTTCATCAATAAAACGTTCATAATGCCCTAAGTCTAAATCAGTTTCAGCCCCATCATCAGTCACGAAAACTTCCCCATGTTGGTATGGAGACATTGTACCTGGATCAACGTTAATATATGGATCAAATTTTTGCATAAATACTTTTAACCCACGGTTTTTTAAAAGACGTCCAATACTAGATGCGGCGATACCTTTTCCTAAAGATGATACAACCCCACCAGTGACGAAAATAAATTTAGTGTTATTATTGTTCATATAGCATACTCCTATTATTTTTATTAGAGGTTTTTTATAAAAAAATAAAAGTCCTTCACTATGGAAGAACTTTAGAGTGCCCTTATAGATTATATAACAACCGTTTTTTAAAATCAATAATAACTTTTGATTTGAATTTGATAAAATTGAAAAATTCGTATGTTTTTTTTCAAATAATATAAAGTTTTTATAATATAGAAATTATTCAAAATTTATTATTTTAAAAAAATCATTTAATTTAGTTATTCGATTGTTAAATGACGGATTAGTATTATTTAAATCAAACCAAACATAATCTAATCCTGAATTAATAGCTCCTTGAATATCAGATGTTAAACTATCACCTAAGACAATCACTTCTTCCTTATTTTTAATTTTTAAATCATTTAAAACATATTCGAAGAATTTTTTATCTGGTTTATGATATCCAATCTCATCTGAAATATAAACACCATCCAAAATCTTATCTAATCCACTTTTTTGAAGACGTCTTCTTTGAACATTTGTTCTTCCATTCGTAACTGCATAAATTTTAAAATGTTTTTTAGCTTCTTTTAAAAATTCAAGTGCTCCAGATAAAAAATAAGCACCTTCAGCTAAATCATTAAAATAATTTTCATTAATTATATCTGGATTAACTTCAATATTAAAATGATTAAAAAACTCTTTCCATCTTAATGTTATAACTTCAGCTTTAGTAATTTCTTTTCTTTCAAGCATTTTCCAGTAAGCTAAATTAATTTCACTGTATAATTTAATATTTTCTTCGCTGCATAGATTATATTTTTTTAACACTGGAATTAAAGCCATCTTTTCCGCTTTATTAAAATCTAATAATGTATTATCGATGTCTACTAATAATATTTTATACATAACCTAACATTTTTCTCAATTCTTCAAATGTAATATTTTTAGTGGAAACATAGCTAGATGGATTATTACCTTGATTATATATTCCACCATTACTTTCGTTTCCAAATCTTTCACCAAAACCATTACCATAATTTAAATACTCTTGGAAATCATTATAATGATTATATGTATAAAAAACTAGTCTATCTTTTGCAGTTTTAGCATTATTAGTAAATACAATTCGACAAGTACCACGACTAATGTTATAACCATTATTATATTCTGAGGTATATCCATCTCCCACTGAAAAGCCTCCTGTTGATCCAAAATCGGTTTCAGTGTATTTATATACTAATCCTGTTTTACTGCTAGTTGTAGGTAATTGTGGTTGATATTTATATTTATTCACATCATTACTGTAATAACCTATATTAACACGCCCATATTTCCCCCACTCTTTAACAGAAGCATTCTTACCACTAGTATATTTATCATAATTACTATTAGGTGGAACTTCTCCAAAAGCATATATATATGCACAAACTTCATTTAAACTAACATACGCAGCTCCATAAAAAATGTAATCAACTTTTCCATCTACATAGTTAATAACGTAACCAGCTAGTGTGCCATCATCTAAATAAAAATAATTAGTGTTTGTAACTTTATATTTAGTTTTTAAATTATACTCTTGTGGTAAATAATATCTATCTTCATCTTCAATCGAACCTGATATAAAACCATGTTCTGTACGGTACATCGCATCATAATAATTGATTGATTCTTGATATGTAGAATAAAAAGAATCTGAAGAGACATTTTGATATGGATCACTATTAATTTTCTCAATCAATGAATCCGGAACTTTAACATTCGATGAATTTGATGATTTCTTTGTATAATTACATGCAACAATTATATTAAGCATTAAAATTATAATAATAAATTTAACTAATTTTTTCATATTCTTAACTCTATCTAATTATCATAGATACTCCTTTAATAACTTTAATTTAATTGTACCTTATTTTCTATATTAATCAATTAAAAAAGTGTACAGAATTAATTCAATACACTTTTAGAAAATTTATTTTAAAAGTTCATCTGTAAGTCGAATAATTTCTGAAGCGATTTTGTCTCGTTCTTTTCGTAAAGTATAATTATAAATCGAATAAGCGCAACTTAAAATAATAATCCCCATAGTTCCAAGTATAATTCCAACTACAAAACCAATATTTTTATATACTCCGAAGATTTGATTGAGATCTGTCATACAAAGACTCATTCCAAATCCCAATAATAATGTGCCTAAAATACCAACAATGAGAGCTACTCTTCCAGCTTTTTTGATGACACATTGATCAAGTTTACGAAGCTGTTCCATTTTATCTTCTTCTTGATGTTCATATTTTTTTCTAATTTGATTTATTTCCTCTTGTTCCTTGAAAGAATACTTGTAACTAAAAGTTTTTTTATCTTGATTATTCATTTTATCTCATATCTCCTTATTTGGTTAATTGCTTTTGTCGTGCATACTATCATATACATAGCCATACTAATAACTATTATACTAACTCCTACTCCCGTCAAGGAAATCATAAGTCGTTGATTTTTTTCTGATATTTCTTTTCCAAATTGAGAAAACATTGCTGTTTCTAGTGTTAACATTGAAACCAATGCTGCTGCTAGCTTAATAACTTTGGAAGTAGAAAGTATCGGATTTCTATATTTCCTATATTTAATTAAATCCACTATTGCACTTATTGTCATATAAAAAGTATACATTGCCATAATATAAATTAGTATTCCACGAAAATTAAAACCTCTTTGATGATGGATTATCATTACCACAGTTCCTGATAAAAAAATATTTATAGTAATTAAAATAACTGAACATATACGTGCACACTTTAATTCCATAAGTCGCTTAGTTCCAAGTTTATTCTTATGAATATAGCTAACTAATAAAAATCTCATAATAGCTAAAATTATGTAATATCCTCCAAGTGTCACAAACCATGTCGAATGATTTAATAATGCAAGTACTAAATTTAATCCTGCATAAAATAAGCTAATGCTAAGCGAAAAATATAATGATATATGGTTTTTAAATTCTACATCTGTCATATATCGTTTTCCAAGTGATGTTTTATATATTTTTTGTCTAATATTAGTATATTGCTTGGGAAAAATAACTATGAAAAAGGCACACAATATAATCAAGGTATAAAAGGATACTATGTAAATAGGGTATGCAATCGGTTTTTTAGATAGATTGTTAATAAATAAAAATATAAGTGATAAAGCACTAACTATAGTTAGAATAATTATTATCCAAATAGTTGGAAACAAAAATTTTTTTCCAAATTTTTTCCAATTCATACTACATTCTCCGTATTTTTACTGTAAATGTACTACCCTTGCCAACAGAACTTTCTACTGAAATTTCACCTTGCATGATATCAATAATCCTTTTAACAAGTGCTAATCCTAGGCCATTACCTTGAACTGAATGCGATGTATCTCCTTGATAAAACTTTTCAAAAATATGTGCACCAACTTCGGGGGTCATTCCACAACCAGTATCTTTAACTTTTACATAAGCATATGATTCATTTGCAGTAAGTGTAATTATTACTTCGCCACCTGATTCTGTAAATTTAAATGCATTAGAAAATAGGTTATTCCAAACAAGACTAAGTAGCTCAAAATCCGCTTTAACTATAACATCATTTTCAATTTCAGTAATAATTTTAATATTATTATTTTCCCATACATTTTCAAAGTGCAATAAACACTCACAAATTTGTTCTCCAAGATCAAATTCAAGTAAATTAGGATAAATTTGCTGGTTTTCAAGACGATTTAATTTTAATATATTAGTCATCATATCTGCCATACGACGTGATCCTTCAACTACTCCTTTAGCATATTCAATACGCTTTTCTTCACTTAAATTAGGAGTTTGAAGTAAAGTACCATAATTTTGCATGATTGAAAGT
Source organism: uncultured Anaeroplasmataceae bacterium (assembly GCA_944325035.1). Lineage (GTDB taxonomy): Bacteria > Bacillota_I > Bacilli_A > Acholeplasmatales > Anaeroplasmataceae > CAG-307. Next base: position 82,455 of record CALUYM010000003.1, on the reverse strand, counting down.
GGAGTTTTCATTTCATGAGATACATTGGCAATAAAGTCTGTTCGCAGTGTTTCTACACTTCCAAGTTCTTCTGCCATTTTATTAAAACAATCAATTATACTATTAAAATTATCACTCGTTAACAATTTAGTTTGAGGTTTAATCCTAACGTTAAAATTACCTTCCATAATTTTTTTCGATGCATTTGTAATATTCTTTACGCTACGATCAACTGTAAGTTTTCTACGAACAGTATCAATGATACAAAAAATAATACTTAAAACTACGACATTACCAAATGTAAGCTTAGCTGCAACTTCTAACTCATTTTCTGTGAGCGTCAGATTCATAGACTTAGATAATGAAGAGACAAATAGCAAGGTAGAACATGTAATTACAAAAGCTACTAATGAAAAGAAAACTAAAAATTTGCTCAACAATTTTAAAAACTTTTTTATATACATTTCACTCATTACTTAATCACCGCCTTATACCCAAGACCGTGAACGGTTATGATTTCAAAACTATCACATTTAGATAGTTTTCCACGAAGCTTTGTCATGTAGACATCAACAGCTCTTGGCGCTGTTTCCGTATCTGCATCCCAAAACTCTGCCATCAATTGAGAACGAGTAAAAGTCTTTTTAGGGTAAGATAATAACTTATATAAAATACTAAATTCTCTATTTGTCATTGGAATTTCTTCATCTGCTAAATAAGCGGTGTGTTCATCCGCATCCATCACAAAATTACCGATTTCAATCTTTTTACTTTGCGCAATTTTTGCGCGTCGAAGTAATGCACCAACTCGTAAAAATAATTCATCAAGATCAATGGGTTTTACCATATAATCATCAATTCCAATTCTAAATCCTCTTTGTTTAGATGCTATATCATCACGGGCAGTCATAAATATAATAGGTACATCCTTATTTAACTCTCGAATATTTTTAGCAAACTCATACCCATCAATATCTGGCATCATAATATCTGAAATAATTAAATCAAATACATTTTCATAAAAAGTATCATATGCCTCAGTAACACTTAAGCAACCCTTTGTTTCATAACCACTATTATTTAAAAAAGAACAAACAGTTCGATTAAGTTCCTTATCATCTTCGACAACTAAAATCTTAAACATATTTAATCCTCCCCATAAAAATAAATTTATAAGCATATTTTAGCATAAATATGTTAAAGTTTTGTTTACGTTTAAAATTTAAAAAAAACACTCAAAAAAATTAGGCATTACTTGTATTTCTATAATTTAAATTATAGTTTTTTATCTGGTATATGTGGTCCATTTATTCTTACATCTATACATCGAGTGCTGCATTTTCCAAAGTATCACATAATTGTTAACAAATCTATTGGATATAATTCTTTTTTTTGTGGAATATTTCGTACATTAATACCATACTCTATTAAAAAATTTTCGTAAATTTCCACACAACTTCACTTTCAAGACAAATACCATTATCTTTCCAATATCTCTATTTTACAATTTTATTTATATATTCATCTGCTATGCTTATACCACCTGTATAACTAATTTTACTATCAATTAGCAAAACCTTTCAATGGTTTTAATTATTAAACTCGCTATCAGCATTCCCCCGCGTAATATTGAAAAATAAGTCGATTCTATCCCATATTTTCTAAAAATTTAACGTAATTAACTGGCAATGTCTTCATACAACCAATATCGTCATACAAAACTTTTATTTCAATGCCATCACTCGATTTTTTTTAAATTTTAAGTATATAATTTCAAAAAAATTATTCTTCAATAATGAAATATCATATATATATATATAAATTGTTTAGCATTTTCATGGTCTTTTATCAGATTAATATACATATCTTCGCCTGATTTGAAATAAATTTGTTTTGAATTAGTAAAAATATGAGTATCTGTTATATTGCAGAGTATTTTCTTGGGAAACAATCAATGGATTTGATTTTTATCTCCTATTTTATGTAACTTTAGCTTTTATGTTTAAGAGTTTCTATATAGTTTATAGCTACTAAAATTCTTTCATTAGCATCCGCAATCTGCATATCACGTCTTTTTTTCATTATTGACTTTCGCTTATTCGAATTTCGCATTGCCGTAGATTCAATAAACTTAGCTGTAGATTCTTCTTTAATAGCTTTAAACTGCGCCTTATCTACCTCTAATTGATCTTTAGCGCTATTTTTGATGTCTTTGAATGCTTTCTTAAAAAAATTTACTATTTTTTTCATATTAATTATCTCGTTTCTAAAATTTCATTGCTAATTTTAATAATTTTATCTGCATAAATTTTACGTCTACGATTTAGAATTTTTTTATATAAAGGATAGTTTATCCCCATCATAATTAAAGCAATTAAACCTATAATAGTGCCAATTATTATATTATGTGAAATCCCTATTTTAGATCCGATATCAGTCATTATTAAACTCATTCCACTACCCAATATTATTGATGATAATATACCTAAAGTATATGTAAATATTATCGCTGGACGCTTAACTTTTTTATCTAAATCTCTCAGATTATTAAGTTGACTATACTCCTTGGTTACATATTCTTCCTTGATTTTTTGTACAATTTCTTCTTGATTTGTTTTCATGATTATTACCTCTTTCTTTTTACAAGGCAATTATACATACTTGTTGTTTTTAATTATTTAAAGAATTGTTAAAGTTTTGTTAAATAAATAAATTTATAGAGAAATTCTTTATTTTAAATTTACTGGAAATTATTTCTAAAATTAAGATAACTTTTTGTATTGAATATCTTTTAAACGGTCATTTAATTATTTACAAAAAAAACCGATTTAAGAATGAACCTATAGTAGGTCTTCTTAAATCGGTTATTATTTGAACTTAAATGCTATAAGCTCAAAATTTTATTATTCTACGAATTCAACTACAGCTAAACCAGCAGCGTCTCCACGACGGAAACCTGTCTTAATAACTCTAGTATAACCACCATTACGGTTTGCAAATCTTGGTCCGATTTGTTCGAATAGAACTTGAATAGCGTATTTGTTATCTCCGTTCTTTTCGAAACGTACGAAACTTGCAGCTTGACGGCGAGAAGCTAAAGTGTTAGTTTTTGCTAAAGTAACCATTTTATCAGCAATTTTCTTTAGTTCCTTAGCTTTTGATTCTGTAGTTTCGATTTTTCCGTTAAGGATTAAATCTGTAACTAAATCACGAAGTAATGCCTTACGAGCAGCACTACAACGACGTAATTTACCATATGCCATATTATAGTCCTCCTTTGTGGGATATTAGTCTTTCTTGAAGCCTAAACCCATGCTTTCTAATTTTTCCTTGATTTCTTTTAATGATTTACGTCCTAAGTTACGGACTTTCATCATATCTTCTTCTGACTTAGCAGTAAGATCAGAAACAGTGTTTAGAGCAGCACGTTTTAAGCAGTTGTATGAACGAACTGATAAATCTAAATCATCAATAGTCATATTTAACTTTGAGTTAGTAGTATCTTCATCTGGTTCAGTCATATATACTGTAGAAGATGCCTTTTCTGACATTTCTACAACAACTTCTAGGTGTTCAATCATCATCTTAGATGCGATTGCTAAAGCTTCTTTAGCACTGATTGAACCATTTGTTGTAACTTCGATAGTTAATTCATCAAAGTTTGCGGCATTCTCTACACGAGTTTTTGCAACATTGAAGCATACATTTGTGATAGGCGTATAAATTGAGTCAATCGCAATTACTCCAATTGAAGAATTATAAATCTTGTTGTCATTTGAGCCAACATATCCGACACCACGACGAACGGTAAGAACCATATTACATTCTCCACCAGCCGCTACGGTACAAATATGTTGATCAGGATTAACAACAGTAATTTCACTACCGTGAATAATGTCTGCAGCAGTTACTTCCCCTTCACCTTTGTGGATTTCAACTGTTGTTTCAAAATCATAGTCATCTGAATCTACGCTTAATACAACACGCTTTAAATTTAAAACGATTGTAATAACGTCTTCAACAATTCCGTCAACACTTTGGAATTCGTGTTGAGCACCATTTAATTTGAAATTAACAAAAGCGGCTCCAGGTAAAGAAGATAGTAAAGTACGGCGTAATGCATTACCTAATGTTAAACCAAATCCTCTTTCAAGTGGAGAAATAACAAATTTACCATAGCTACCGTCTTGAGATAACTCTTCAACGCTAGTTTTTGGTTTTAAAAATTTCAAATCCTTCATAATGTGGGCCTCCTCTATAATTCAATACTATCCACGTGGGCGCTTTGGTGGACGACAACCATTATGTGGAACAGGTGTTACATCGTTGATAGCTGTAATTTCTAAGCCTGCAACTTGAAGTGATCTAATAGCAGCTTCACGACCAGGTCCTGGACCTTTAACTGATACTTCTACTTTTTGAACTCCTGACATAATTGCAGCTTTAGCAGCAGCTTCACTTGCCATTTGAGCAGCAAATGGAGTTGACTTACGGCTTCCCTTGAAACCAAGAGCACCAGCTGATGACCAAGAAATAGCGTTACCAGCTAAATCTGTAATTGTAACAATTGTATTGTTAAAAGTCGAATGAATGTGAGCCACACCAACAGGTATGTTCTTCTTAGTACGACGCTTTGAAACTTGTGCCATATTATATTACCTCCTTATTATACTGCTTTCTTTTTGTTAGCTACTGTATGTTTAGGGCCTTTACGAGTACGTGAATTGTTTCTTGTATTTTGTCCACGAACTGGTAAACCTCTACGGTGACGGATACCTCTATAGCATCCGATTTCCATTAAACGCTTAATGTTAAGAGCAACTTCTCTACGAAGGTCTCCTTCTACCTTAATCTTAGAAATTTCAGAACGGATACGTCCTTCTTGTTCTTCAGTTAAGTCTTTTGTACGAATGTCTTCAGATACATCCGCAGCTTTTAAAATCTTTTTAGCAGTTGTTTCTCCAATACCATAGATGTATTGAAGTGCAACAACGATTCTTTTATCTCTTGGAATATCAATTCCCGCAAAACGTGCCATATTTACTCGCACCTCCTAAATTTTAACCTTGTCTTTGTTTATGTTTTGGATTTTCGCAAATAACCATAATACGGCCTTTGCGCTTAATCACTTTACATTTGTCACATATAGGTTTTACTGATGGTCTAACTTTCATCTTAAAATACCTCCGAATATATTTATTACTTACGTCTGTAAGTGATTCTTCCACGTGTTAAATCATATGTTGATAACTCTACAGTTACCTTATCACCTGGTAAAATGCGTATGTTATTCATGCGGATTTTACCAGAAACGTGGGCTAAAACTTTGTGTTCATTTTGAAGTTGTACAATAAATTGTGTATTGGGTAGTACTTCAAGTACTTTCCCTTCCATTTCAATAATATTATCCTTTGCCATAATTGCCTCCGATTTAAAGTGTTGTCAGAATTAGATCTTCTGTAACAACGATTGAATACTCAAGTGAGCACTTTTTTATATCACACGTAACAGTGGTCCAATGATCTGATAAAACCTTAACTCTTTTTGTACCAGCATTAATCATAGGTTAGTTAGCCAGTGTCATGCTAGCTTCTAGGAGGTCCGGGTACCGGCTCTTAGAAGTACTAAGACTAGTCGGTTAAATGAACACCAGCTTTTACTTTACTTAATCATCTAACTAAAGATTCTTTTGTGACATTAATTTCATTTTTATCTACTTAGTAGATTTATAATAGGTTGCCCTATTATGAAGAAACCTGTAAATAACAAAGTTACTTACAGATGCGACTAGCAAAGGGGAAGAATATGATACAGCCTTACCCCTACTTAATTGCTTATCGCATTAACTCAATTTCTTTTTTAGAATTAAGATGATAACTACTTGCTAAGTACTTCCTTAATATCATCAAATACTTTATCAAGTGGTTGATCACCATTAACTGATTTAAGTAAATTTTGTTGCTTATAATAAGCCAATAATGGAGCAGTTTGCTTATCGTAAACATCTAAGCGACTGCCTGCTGTTTCAATTGTGTCATCTGGTCTTTGAGTAAGAGGAGATCCACAATTATCACAGATTCCATCAACCTTTGGTTTATTAAATTCAATATGGTATGTGGCACCACATGTTTTACAAATTCGACGTCCAACAATTCGACGAATTAGAATTGCTTGATCTACGTTAACATCTAAAACAGCATCTAAAGCAATTCCTTGTTCTTTCATAAAATTATCAAGGGCTTCAGCCTGTAAAACAGTACGTGGGAAACCATCAAGTAAGAAGCCTTTTTTACAATCTTCTTTTAAAAGGCGTTCCTTTACAATACCAATTGTAACTTCGTCAGGAACTAGGGCTCCTTGTTTCATATAGCTGTCAGCTAATTTCCCAAGTTCAGTTCCTTCCTTAATTGCGGCTCTAAACATGTCTCCAGTTGAGATATGAGGAATACCGTAATACTCTTTAATATTAGCCGCCTGTGTACCTTTACCAGCACCAGGACGTCCCATAATTAATAATCTCATTTAATCCTCCACAAATTAGCTGATAAGCTTTTGATATGAATCATTTTCTGCTGCTGCATCAATTTGATTATATGTTTCAATTGCAACACCAACGATGATTAATAAGCTTGTTCCACCAACGGTAACAGTTGAGCCTAAACCAAAGATTAATGATACAATAATTGGTACTAGAGCTAAGAAAGTTAGTCCAACCGCACCAATGGTCGTAACTCTAAATAAAATTTGTGAGATATGACGCTTTGTATCTTCACCTGGTTTATAGCCAGGAACGAATGCGTTTTGTTTAGAAAGATTATCTCCAACTTTTTCCGGATCAATCGTTAAGAATGAATAGAAATAAGAGAAGAAGAAAATCATTAAAATGTATAACACCATACCAATTGGTTTGTTTGAATTGAATACTTGATCAATCCAGAATGCCGCATTATTACTAGTCGTACTATATCCTAACATACCAATAATAGTAAGTGGAATAGATGCTATCGTAGAAGCGAAAATTACCGGAATAACCCCAGCGCTATTAAGCTTAATTGGAATATCTGAATTTTCTGACTTAGAACGGTTAGCATATTGAACAGGAATACGACGCTTTGCAGCTTCGAAATATACAACAAACACAATCATCAAAATATATAGAGCAATTACTGTAATATATTTAATAATATTTACATTTGATAAATTTGCACCTAAATATGTTGAACCTAGTGTTGTAAACATAGTAGGAATAGAAGACACGATACCAGCACAGATAATCATAGATGAACCATTACCGATACCATGTTTAGTAATTAAGTCAGCAAGCCACATTGTAAAGGCTGAACCGGCTGTAATAACAATTGACATATAGATATATAAAATCCAAGTATGTCCGAATGATAAAGCACTATTTGCTAAAATATTCTCAGGACGAGTTCCTAATGAGAATAATAAAGCAAGTGATTGAATCATTGCTACCACCATTGTAATATAGCGAGTAACACGATTCAACTTAACTTTACCTTGTTCACCCATTTCTTGCCATTCTTTTAATTTAGGAATAGCCATACCTAACATCTGAACGATGATAGATGATGTAATATAAGGTGAGATACCTAATGCTAAAATTGAAAATGATGCAAGACCTCCACCACTAAATGTGTTTAGGATGGTAAGGAAGTCATTTCCAGATAGCACTTGTTTGATACTAGTAGTATCTATTAATGGAACGGGGATAAAAGTACCTAATTTGAATACAAGTAATATTAAGAATGTAAAAGCTAATCTCTTGATAACTTCAGGATTGCTGAAAATTCTTTTTAATTTGTTCAAATTAGATCACCTCTACAGTTCCACCAGCATTCTTAATTGCAGCTTCTGCAGATGCTGAAAACTTTTGTACTTTAACAGTTAACTTCTTATCTAAAGTTCCGTTTCCTAGAACTTTAACACCGTCATAGATTTTCTTTACTAATCCAGCTTTCACTAAAGTTTCAACTGTAACTTCAGTACCGTTTTCAAATACATTTAAATCTTGTACGTTAACTACTGCGTATTCAAGACGGTTAACATTCTTGAAACCACGCTTTGGTAAACGTTGGAAGAAAGGAATTTGTCCTCCTTCAAATCCAAGACGAACACCACCACCTGAACGGCTGTTTTGTCCTTTTTGACCACGACCAGCAGTCTTACCTAGACCGCTACCAATACCTTGGCCCTTACGTTTTCTGGTGTGTCTTGCACCTTCAACTGGCTTTAATTGATTTAACATTTAAAGGCACCTCCTTATTTTTCAACTACTTTTACTAAGTGAGCTATTGTTACGATCATTCCTCTGATAGCTTCATTTTCCTCTTTAATTACAGTATCGCCAAGCTTCTTTAATCCAAGAGCTTTAGCTGTTTTAACTTGGTTAGGCTTTGCACCGTTAATTGATTTAACTAATGTAATTTCATATTTCATATTCGATTACCCCAAAATTTCTTCAACAGTTTTGCCACGACGAGCAGCAACTTCTTCTACAGTACTTAATCCCTTAAGTCCTTCAAATGTAGCTCTAACCATATTAATAGGAGTTCTAGATCCTAATGTCTTTGATAAGATATCAGAAATACCAGCAAGTTCTAGTACGGCACGTACTGGACCACCAGCGATAACTCCTGTACCGGCTGCAGCTGGTCTTAATAATACCTTACCTGCACCGTATACACCTGTAATTGTATGAGGAATTGTTGTTTTAACAGTTGGAACACTGATCATATTCTTTTTAGCACTTTCGATGGCTTTTTTGATTGCATCAGGTACTTCATTAGCTTTACCTGTACCAAAACCAACATTTCCTTTCTTGTCTCCAATAACAACTAGAGCAGCGAAACGGAAACGTCTACCACCTTTAACAACCTTTGTAACACGGTTGATTGTTACAACACGTTCTTCGAACTCTGGTTGTTCAAACTCTTTTGGTTCACGTTCTTGACGCATGTGAAATCCTCCTTTTAGAATTGTAGGCCTGCTGCGCGAGCTGCGTCAGCTAGGGCTTTTACACGTCCATGATATAAATATCCACCACGGTCGAATACAACATCTTTGATGTTAGCAGCTAGAGCACGCTTAGCGATTAGAGTACCAACTGCAGTTGCAGCTGCAATGTCAGAACCTTTTGCTAAACCGCATTCTTTGTCTAGTGAAGAAGCACTGCATAATGTCTTTCCATTAACATCATCGATAATTTGAGCATAGATTTGCTTGTTAGAACGGAAAACATTTAGACGAGGTTTTTCAGTTGTACCTGAAATATTTTGACGAATACGTAAATGTCTTTTTTGACGGCTTACGTTTTTTGAAATTTTACTAATCATATCTTAAGCACTCCTTTCTATTACTTCTTAGCTGTCTTACCTTCCTTACGACGTACATGTTCATCGCTATAGCGAATACCTTTACCTTTGTATGGTTCTGGTTCACGTACACCACGAACAGTTGCAGCGAATTGACCAACAACTTGCTTATCAATACCACTAACTACAACTTGAGTGTTCTTAGGAAGTTCAACTTTGATTCCAGCAGGAATCTCTAATTCAACATCGTGAGAATAACCGGCATCAACAACTAAAACATTGCCTTTTAAGCTAGCACGGTATCCGACACCGACGATTTCTAGAGTCTTTGTAAAACCTTTAGAAACACCTTCAACCATGTTATTTAAATTAGCACGGCTTGTACCATGAATTGTCTTCATTTCTTTAGTGTCGTTAGGACGTTTTACAACGATATTTTGTCCATCAACAACAATTTCGATATTGCTATTGAATGTATTACTTAATTCACCCTTAGGTCCTTTTACAGTAACAACATTACCATTTTGGCTTACTGTAACACCTTCAGGTAGATTGATTAACTTGTTCCCGATACGAGACATTTAAAACACCTCCTGTTTAAATTACCAAATGTAAGCCAATACTTCGCCACCGATTTGGTTTTTGCGAGCTTCTTTATCAGTCATTACACCCTTAGAAGTTGAAATAACTGCAATTCCTAAACCATTTAAAACGCTAGGAATTTCGTCAGCTTGAGCATAAACTCTTAGACCTGGCTTTGAAATTCTCTTAAGGCCTTTGATTACTCTTTCACTATTAGCTGTATACTTTAATGTTACAACTGTAGTGCTTTTGTTATCTTCAGTTTTTGTATTGAAATCTGTGATGAAACCTTCATTCTTCATAACAGCTAAAATAGCTGATTTTACAGAAGAAGCAGGAACTTCTACAGTTTCATGATGCATCTTATTTGCATTTCTGATGCGAGTCAGCATATCTGCAATTGGATCTGTCATACCCATATATAAGTTTTCCTCCTTCCATTGACTTGGAAAAAATTTATTTTAAAATTACCAGCTTGCCTTTTTAACTCCAGGGATTTGTCCCTTATAAGCTAATTCACGGAAGCAAACACGGCATAATTTGAATTTGCTATAAACAGCATGTGGACGTCCACATCTTTCACAGCGAGTATATTCACGAACAGCAAATTTTGCTTTTCTATGATTTCTAGCGATTTGTGATTTCTTTGCCATAGTTTATGTCCTTTCTACTTTTTACTATAAGGCATACCCATTAATGATAATAAAGTACGTCCTTCTTCATCAGTCTTTGCAGTTGTAACAATGACAATGTCCATTCCACGGATCTTCTTAACCTTATCGAAATTAATTTCAGGGAAGATTAATTGTTCTTTAACACCTAATGTGTAATTTCCACGTCCATCAAATGAATTAGCTGAAATACCACGGAAGTCACGTACACGAGGTAAAGCGATTGAAATTAACTTGTCGAAAAATTCGTACATTTTTTCACCGCGTAATGTAACTTTACAACCAATTGGCATTCCTTCACGTAATTTGAAGTTTGCAATTGACTTCTTAGCTTTAGTTACAACTGGTTTTTGTCCAGTGATTTGTGTTAATTCCTCAACAGCTTCATCTAGGACTTTAGAGTTAGCTACTGCATCACCACAGCCCATATTTACAACGATTTTTTCAATCTTTGGAACTTCCATAACTGATGCATAGTTGAACTTCTTACTTAATTCTGCTTTTACAGAGTTTTCATATTTTTCACGTAAACGATTCATATGTTTACCTCCTCTCCATATTACTTAAATTGATGGTCAGATTTAACACTTTGTCTAACCTTATTTTTACCTTCGCCAACATATTTAACGCGAACTGGTCTCTTTACTTTTGGATCCCATAACATAACATTGCTTACATGGATTGGAGCTTCAACTTCGACAATGCTACCAGATTGATTTTGTTGAGTTGGCTTTAAGTGCTTTTTAACTAAATTAACGCCTTCAACTACTACTTTATTTTCAGAAGGGATAACGCGAATTACTTTACCAGTAGTGATTGATTTGTTACCCTTTTTATCAACTGTAAATTTGTTTTTTCCAGCGATTATAGCGACTGTGTCACCTGTTTTGATTTTCATATAGTGCACCTCCTAATTATAGTACTTCAGGAGCTAAAGAAACGATCTTCATGAAATTCTTATCACGAAGTTCACGAGCAACTGGTCCGAAAATACGAGTTCCACGTGGAGTTAAATCTTCACGAATAATAACTGCTGCATTTTCATCAAATTTAATGTATGAACCATCATTTCTTCTAATTCCTGTCTTAGTACGTACGATTACAGCCTTAACCACATCACCTTTTTTAACTGCTGCATTTGGTGATGCTTTTTTAACTGAACATACAACGATATCACCAACGTTAGCGTATCTATGTAATGCTCCACCTAATACTTTAATAATTAGTAACTCACGAGCACCTGAGTTATCAGCTACTGCAAGTCTAGTTTCTTGTTGAACCATGAGAGTACCTCCTTTCAAGAACTATGATTTAAATATTTTCATTTGACTTTTCAACTTTAACTAATACGAAATTTTTAGTTTTAGATAAAGGTCTTGTTTCCATAATTGTTACAACATCACCAAGTTTAGCAGTGTTGTTTTCATCATGAGCATGAAATTTTTTAGATGATTTAACACGTTTACCGTATAATCTGTGTTTTCTGTATGTTTCAACTGAAACAGTGATAGTCTTATCCATCTTTGTAGAAACAACTGTACCAGTGAACATCTTACGACTGTTACGTTCTTGCATGTTTTAGTCCTCCTTCTTTTCAGCAGACTTTTCAGTAAGAATAGTTTTCATTCTCGCAATTGTCTTTTTTACTGCGCTAATGCGAGCAGTATTAGTTAATTGGTTAAGTGCTGATTGAAGTCTTAAGTTAAATAACTCTTCTTTTAATTCAGCAATTTGCTTATTAATTTCTTCAACAGTTAAATTTCTGATTTCAGAATTTTTCATTATTCAGCACACTCCTTTTTAACAATTTTAGTTTTTACAGGAAGTTTATGACTAGCTAGACGTAAAGCTTCACGAGCGATTTCTTCAGAAACACCAGCTACTTCAAATAAAATAACTTCCTTCTTAACTACAGCTACCCATGAATCTGGAGAACCTTTACCAGAACCCATACGTACTGCAAGAGGTTTTTTAGTTTTTGATAAGTGAGGGAACACTTTAATCCAAACCTTACCTTGACGGTTCATATAACGAGTAATCGCAATACGAGCTGCCTCAATTTGGCGGTTAGTTACATAAGCACCTTCTAATGACTTTAAACCGAATTCACCAAAAGCAATTTCAGTTCCACCCTTAGCCTTACCTTCGTAAGAAACACGGTGAGGACGACGGTACTTTACTCTTTTAGGCATTAACATAATTAGTTACCTCCTTTAGAACTTCTACCTGGCTTATCTTGTCTTGGACCTTTAGCGTTTCTAAAGTTAGGCTTTCTAGAAGGTTGTTCATCCTTCTTAATATTCTTTAAGCTTAATACTTCACCCTTATAAATCCAAACTTTGATACCAAGTTTACCATAAGTTGTATGAGCTTCAGCAACTGCATAGTCAACGTCTGCACGAAGAGTTTGTAGAGGTACTTGACCTTCATTATAACCTTCAGAACGAGCCATTTCAGCTCCACCTAGACGACCAGCAATTAAAGTCTTAGCACCCTTAGCACCAGCCTTTAAAGCTCTTTGAATAGCAACTTTTTGAACACGGCGGAAAGATGCACGTGCTTCTAGTTGTTCAGCAATTGATTTAGCTACTAATGTAGCATCTAATTCTGGTTTTTTAATTTCTACTACATTTAGAGAAATTTCTTTCTTTGTAATGTATTCTAAATCTGAAACCACTTTATTCTTTGTTTCAGCTTCACGTCCGATTACTACACCTGGTTTTGCAGTATATAAAGTAATCTTAACGCGGTCTTTGTTTGATCCTTTTACACGTTCGATTAAGATACGAGAAACAGCAGCTTTAGCATATACAGTTTCTAAATGTTTACGAATCTTTAAATCTTCTAATAAAAGATCAGCAACATCATTTTTACTTGCATACCATTGTGCGTCCCATTCGCGGTTAATACCAACACGTAATCCGACTGGACTTACTTTTTGACCCATGTGATTTCCTCCTTGAATTAATTTCTTTCAGCAACTACGCAAGTGATACTTGAAAGTCTCTTAGTGATAACGTCACCACGGCCTTTAGCACGAGGGAACATTCTCTTCATTCTTAATCCATCACATACGTAAATTTCTTTTACGAATAGTTTAGACATATCTAAACCGTTATTATTAACTGCATTAGCACATGCAGACTTTAAAACTTTGCTTACATCCTCGCAAGCGTTCTTATTTGTTAGCTTTAGAATTGCAAAAGCTTCATTAACATTCTTACCACGAATCATGTCAACAACAAGACGAGCTTTACTAGGAGTAACGCGAACATTTTTAGCTATAGCTTTAACTTCCATGTTGTATATCCTCCTAATTATCTAGATGCCTTTTTATCATCGGCACCATGTCCATGGTATGTACGAGTAGGAGCAAATTCTCCTAATTTGTGACCTACCATATCTTCTGTTACATAAACAGGTGTATGTTCTCTACCATTGTAAACACCAAAAGTGTGTCCTACGAATTCAGGGAAAATTGTAGAACGGCGAGACCATGTTTGAATTACTTTCTTTTCATTAGCGGCATTCTGTGCAACTACTTTTTTCATTAAATGTTCGTCACAGAAAGGTCCTTTCTTTATTGAACGAGCCACAACGTATCCTCCTTCCGATTATCGAAAATTATTTTTGATTTCTTCTACGAACAATTAACTTGTTAGAAGATTTCTTAGTGTCACGAGTCTTAATACCAAGAGCTTTTTTACCCCAAGGAGTAAGTGGAGCTTTACGTCCGATAGGTGCTTTACCTTCACCACCACCGTGAGGGTGATCATTAGGGTTCATAACAGAACCACGAACTTCAGGACGAAGACCCATATGTCTAGCACGACCAGCTTTACCAATACGTACTAATTCGTGTTCTTCATTACCAACTGCACCGATAGTTGCACGGCAAGTACCTAAAATCTTACGTACTTCACCAGAACTTAATCTTACAAGTACATATCTTTCTTCACGTCCAAGAATTTGAGCGCTAGCACCAGCACTACGAACTAATTGTCCACCATGTCCTGGATGTAATTCGATGTTGTGAATAACTGTACCTACTGGGATTTGGTTGATAACTAAAGCATTACCTACTTTAATATCTGCTCCTTCACCAGAGATAACTGTTTGTCCTACTTCTAATCCTTTTGGAGCTAAGATATAAGTCTTAGTACCATCAGCATAAACTAGTAATGCAATGTTTGCACTTCTGTTTGGATCGTATTCGATAGTTGCAACTCTTGCAGGGATACCATCCTTATTACGCTTGAAATCAATAATACGGTATTTACGTTTTACACCGCCACCTTGATGACGAACTGTAATTTTACCAGTATTATTACGTCCACCTTTAGACTTAAGTGGAGCTAAAAGTGACTTTTCAGGAGTTGATGTAGTAATTTCTTCAAATGTAGAAACTGACATATTACGTCTACCATTTGTGGTAGGCTTATAAACTCTAATAGCCATTAGATTTTCCTCCTATAATTAAATTTCAAATGCATCAATCTTGTTACCATCAGCTAATTTACAGATAGCTTTCTTGTAAGCTGAAGTATATCCTTCATACTTACCTACTCTTCTGCGCTTAGGTAAAACAGTGATTGTATGAACGCTTAATACTTTTACTTTGAAGATTGCTTCAACAGCGTTCTTAATTTCAATTTTGTTAGCGTCTTTTGCAACTTTAAAAGTATATTTGTTGAATTGTTCTTTTAATTGCATTGACTTTTCAGTAATGATTGGTTCTTTAATAATGTCATAAAATTTTAGATTTGTTGCCATATTATGCTAGAACCTCCTCGAAATATTTTACTGCGCCTTCAGTCATAACAAGCTTGTCATAACATAAAATGTCAAATACACTTGCATGATCAGCTGGGCAAACGAAAACGTTTGGTAAGTTACGAGCTGAAAGAACTACTTCTGCAGTTAATTCAGTTACTACTACCATAACTTTTCCTTCTACTTTAATATCATTTAAGAATTTAATAAAATTCTTTGTTTTAATTGAGTCAAATGTTACATTGTCAACTACAGTTAACTTGTTTTCTCTTGCTTTATATGATAAAGCTGACTTTAAACCTAATTGACGAACCTTTTTATTAACCTTTACAGCATAGCTTCTAGGAGTTGGACCGAAAACAGTACCTCCACCACGCCATTGAGGAGCACGGATAGAACCTTGACGAGCACGTCCTGTTCCCTTTTGAGACCATGGCTTCTTTCCTCCACCACGAACTTCTGTACGGTTTAATGTATCATGAGTACCTTGACGCATAGCTGCTCTTTGAGCGTTTACAACATCATAGATTACTTGTTGATTAGGTTCAATTCCAAAGATTTCTTGGTTTAAAGTAATATCTTTGATTTTTTCTCCAGATTGATTTAATAATTCCATACTGGTTAAATCTCCTTTCTACTAATGTTATTACTTGCTAGCTTTAACAGCTGACTTAATTTCAACGAAACCTTTTTTAGGTCCTGGAACGTTTCCTTTGATTAAAATTAATTGTCTTTCAGCGTCAACAACTGCGATTGATAAATTTTGTAATGTTACAGTTTCATGTCCCATATGTCCAGGCATTTTCTTACCCTTCATATTTCCTTTAATAGGTCCCATTGAACCAACGATTCTGTGAGCACCAGATCCGTGTCCCATAGGTCCTCTGTGGTGGTTGTAACGTTTAATAGTACCTTGGAATCCTTTTCCTTTTGAAGTACCAGTTACGTCTACTAAATCACCAGCAGCAAAAATATCACACTTAATCTCTTGACCAACATTTAAAGAAGCTAATTCATTTCCGTCCGCTTGCACTGAGAAACGAATTTCTTTAATGAAGCGCTTAGGAGTAGTGTTTGCTTTCTTAGCATGTCCTTGTTCAGGCTTATTTGTTAAACCTTCACGTTTGTCTTCGAAACCTACTTGTGTTGCTACGTAGCCATCGTTTTCAACAGTCTTTTGTTGTAAAACTACGTTTTGTGAACAATCAATGATTGTTACAGGGATTAAATTTCCCTCTGCATCGAAAATTTGAGTCATACCCAATTTTCTACCTAAGATTCCCTTAGCCATGAGTTTACACCTTTCTTTCAATTATATTTTTAGATTACTTCTTTAATACGATATCTACACCAGAAGGTAGATCAATGTGCATTAAAGCGTCGATTGTTTGTGGAGTTGGTTCCACAATTTCGATTAGTCTCTTATGAGTTCTACGTTCAAATTGTTCACGTGAATCTTTGTTTACGTGAGGTGAACGTAAGATTGTGAAGATTTCCTTTTCAGTTGGAAGAGGAATTGGTCCGTTAACTACTGAACCAGTCTTCTTAACACTGTCTACAATTTTCTTTGCAGATTGGTCTAACAATCTGTGATCATAAGATTTTAAACGAATTCTAATTTTTTCTTTTGCCATTTTAATAACTCCTTTCGCCTATAATCATGTATAGACTTGCTCCATGGAAAAACCCAGATGCACTGAATGACAACGTTTACCGGTGTATCGGCAACCTTCCACTTCACAGCCAACCCATTTTCCTGAGTCTTTCATATTTTAACACAAAATTTAAGGTGATGCAAGTGTAAAATATTTTTTTTTATTTTTGAGTTAAATACATTAATTTCAAGTCTTCATTTTAATTGCTGATAGTTAACAATAATGATATAATGCGAACATAAAGAATAATATAATTAGAAAGGGTGTTTTTAGAATGAATGATGGACAAAAAAAATTTTATACTTTCTTTATGAATATGGTAATACCCGGAAAAGAAAATGAAGCAAAAGAAGCATTAGAACTAAGTTTCACCAAGCAAAACAATGGTACTTTTGATAAAGCATATCTAGAAAGTATTATGCCTTACTATTTTTCATTGGTTAAACCTGAGTATCATGAACAGCTGCAAAAAGCGATGCAACATTTTAGTACATTATTATAAGTTAATTTATACTAATTAAAAAAACGCACCAAAACTGTGCGTTTAAGACTGTTGACAAATTAAGTCAGCAGTTTTTTATCCTTCTTTATTTTTGTATAGCAAAATTCTATAATATATTTATAAGAGGTTAGTTGTTTTTTATGATGACTAAGAATAATAATATGGAAAAGTTTAATATTATATTATCTATACTTTATAAACTTGTTAGTAAAGAAGCATATGTTAGAAAATACGACAAAACTGTAAATTGAACTTTTATCTATTCATTAGTAGCACCTTTGTAATCAACTGTTGGTAAACCATCAATTGATCTTATTGTAATATTTAAAATTATATTTTTAATTATATTGAAGATATTCATAGTATTAGCAAGACTTGTCAAAGATGTCAACTAGATATTAACTATAGATGGTTTTAATAATTAATTTCGATGAAAAGATGCCAGATCATTCAACCTATTTTCAGAACTTAAAACGTAAATTTTTAGATAATGATTTATTTAAACGAGTTTTTATAATAATAAAGGCTTATAATAATAATTTTATAGGCCATGAGAATGTATTTGGAGATTCTTCTCATGTAAAAGCTATTACTAATAAGAGAAAACATATTGATAATGTACTCCAATTGACTCAATGTACTTATTGTTAAAGACTTAAAAAGAGATATAAATAGTGATAGATAATCAAATGGGAAAAAACAATTAAATTTGATGTTGATAATGAAGTTCCTACATCAAATAATACCAAAGGATATGATGATTCGCTCATAAAAGATAGAGATGATGATTAGTAATTCAATTCTAATCCAACTATTTGCGTTAACTACTCTTTTATTGATAATTGTACCAATAGTAAAAATCATGTTAAGGTAGTTACTGAGCATGTGTGTAACAAATATACTTAAATGTCTAATAACGTTAGATTTGAAATTGGTTCAAAGCAAATCTACGCTAAGTGTAAGGAAACAATTGAAAGATATTTTGCTGATTATAAATAAAATTATTGATTAATATTTACAAGATATCGCAGATATCTTGTATTTGAGAGGATAAAGTGAAATCTTCACCTACTTTTTGCCTGCATGAATTTAAAAAAATGGCTAGATAGTTGAAAATTTAGGATGAATATCCTGCAAATTTTAACCAACCAACTATATTTTTTATTAAAATAACTATAAATGAAAAATAGATGCTTAAGTTTTTATTCAAACACCTATTTGTTAAAAGTCTTATTTATTTCATCATTACATTTTTTATACAATTGTTAATTTTTTGAATAGATTGATCTATGTCTTTTTCATAATAGTTTTTCAGTTTTAAAGAATCAAATGATTTTCCTAAATCATTAATAAATTTATTTTTTCATATAAAGTGCAAAGAAATTTCAGCCTCACAATTAATAATATACTTTTTGAGGAGTTTCGAAATCAATTTATAAAATAAAACTATTTCTTATTTCTCTCCTGATGACAATAAATTTAAATTGAGTTTTAATTTATCGTTTTTTATTACTTCCATACCATTTATTATTTGAGTAAAAATATTTAATTTTTCAATAAATGGTGCATAAACGTTAAACTTATCTTTAAAGCCATCAAAATGAATTTTTGAAAAACGCCGATTTGTATGTATATGTAGATAATGAAATTGTATCATCTCAAACTATCTATTTTCATTTTAAAAATTTTCATTTTTTGAATAATCATTTTAAGTAATTTCTACTCATTAGAATGTTCATTAAGAATTTTAATCATTTTTTTGGTAATTTTTTATCTCATTAATAATATCATTGGAATTTCTAAATTCATTATTTATTTACACTTTAATTAACCTTTCTTCTTGTATAAATAAATTTCACCTAATTTATTAGAAATCAAATTAAATATTTCCTTAATATCTTTAAATTGCTTGCTATAATCTTTTTTTGTTTAAGCTATTATCATCTAAGCAAGAATAATTTTCTCTAAAAAATAGAAATAGTATAAATTTTATCTGTAAATGGATCTAAAACATGATCATCATCAACTATATAAATGGAATGATTTTTGAATACTCCTTAGAATTATGTATTTAATATCCGTTAAATTTTTCTTTATGTCATGAATTTTAATACATCATTCGCCTTTGTTATAATGTAAATCTACTCATCTAAATAAAAATCTATTTCCTTAAAACTCATTTTAATTAAATAAAAATCCATAAATTTTTAAGAAAATAATTTCACAATTATTAAAATTGTTGACTTTCCATATCCATTAGATTTTTTAATTATATTAAGAACATTTTTTTATTTTAATATCATAATCAAACATATCAGATAAGCCTTTTATAACTATCTTTTGCATACTACCATCATATTTATCTCCATAACATTATATGATTTTGTTCATTTTAAATCTATGCTTTTTCCATATAACGAACTTTTATTTCAAATGAAAATATCACATTTAGGCCAAAAGATTTATGCTTATTCTACCAAACTCAAAATTCGTATGTTCCTCATATTTTTTTATCATCTTTTCGATTATAAACAAAAAATGAGCAATCACTATTTTAAATGGAAGTTCACCTACTTTAAATTCCTGATTTTGATGAGCAATGGAATTTCTTATTTCTTCGACATAGTGTATTAAAAAATTATTGGCATTTGTAGAATTTATTATTTCTATATCAGCATATTCATCAATATTATTTAACTCTAGGTTACTTAAAAAATCTCTATCACCTAATATTTGTTCAAATAAATCTTTATAATATCCTTTTAGATTACTTTCATGTAAGAATTTAAAAAATATATATTTTTCTAATTCTTCTTTTTTTATATTTTCTTTTATTTTTTTGAAATAACTTTTAAATGCATCTTCGTTTCTTTCTTTATTTTCCAAAATTTTATTTATTTGTTTTTGATGCCCCATAAAAAAAGCTTTAGCAAATCCTGAAGATAAATCAGTAAATTTTATTCCTTCATCAGATATATTATTTAAATAGTCTTTGATTAGTTTTTTTAAAAAATCTTCAAATGTAGTAAATACAGACAAGTATAAAGAATTCTTCAATAAATTGATTGCTACCGGATCCTTACTTTCATCCAAACAAAAACCATTGTAAATTTCCAGATATTTATCGAAATTATCTTTTATTACTGACAGCATATTAATAATTCCCCTTGAATATGTTAAAAACTTTTGCACCCCATTCATATCTTTTATTTATATTTGTGGTGTTATTCGTTCCCCTTGTAAAAACATCAGAACTATTACTTTCTAAAAAGTTATTGAATGAGTTTAAAATTTGAACTTTATTTTTCTTTATAAATTCTAAATCAAATTTTGATAATACTACAATTTGTAATTCTGCAATTGTTTTATTAATACTTGTTGCTTTACCAGCGTTTATCCTTTTAAAACATTTTTCTCCAAAAACTATATCGACTTTTTCTAATGAATCATTAATAAACTTTTTTAATTCATAGCCTTCATTTTCATCATCCCTGTACTCTTTTAAATACTCCAAAACTGCACTATTTAATCTACCATTATATGTTCTAAATTCTTTTTCTGCATTAAAATTTTCTTTGTTTTTTATTTTAACTGCTTTTATTTTCCAAGTTTCTTTATCAATAAATGACTCCATAACCTTGGCTCTTAATAAGATTTCATGATATCCAAATCTTTTTTTTAAAACTGGTCTATATCCAAATAATTTATCTACTTGACATGTAGTTGATGCCTCATTTAATGCACAAAGCAATTTACCTCTATACATAGCATTTAAAAGTTCTTGATGATTTAGCTTAATTGCGCCACTATTTATTCTTGAAAATATATCATACTTTATATCTTCACTAGAATCTTTCTTTATGATTACTATTGGTAAAGAAACATTGTTAAACTTTCGTTGAACATCTTGAAGTTCAGTATATAATTTTTTATTATATTGCCTTAATGTTTCTAATCCTCCTAATTTAAGTTCTTTTAATTCTCTAAGTTGAATTGGTAAATTATCAATACAACTGGGTGCCTTTGATTTCATAAAAGCAAAAATAGTTGCTAATCTTTGTTGTCCGTCTATAACTTCAAATGTATCATCTTTATTTTCAGCTAAAAAATAGTCGGAATTGGTATTGCTAACAATAAAGATTCTATAAATTTAGACATCGTTTTATTATCCCAAACAAGTTTTCTTTGATAATCTGGTTGTAAATTTAATTCCCCTTCTACTATCATTCGAAATAAATCTGATGTTGATTTATCAACTTTATCAACATATAGCTTTCTCTTTTCATCGCTATTTCCTATTTCCTCACTAACAGAATCAGTCTCAATATCTAAGTCTATTTCTTCATCTTCAACATAATCAAGTAGATCTAAATTTTCATATTCCTGTATTTTTTTCATATTTTTATGTATTATTAGATTAGTAATAATTTAACTAAAATAATAATATTTTCTCCTTCCTTATACCTTAATTGTTTTTGCCTCTTTTAAAAGAATCCATTATTTAATAAACCATGTAGATTTATTTTATATTCATTTACAACTTTAAATTATTTAATTAGGAGCTTACCATATTTTTTAAAGTAGTGACTAGTTAGAACTTAATGTTTTATAAATTATAAGGTTTCATAATTAAAAAATTTGCTTGTTGTAAATGTTTTTAGTACATTTTATTTTAGAAACGCTATTTTATGTACCTTATTAGATTAGATAGTCATAAATTCACACAGCAATTATCGTTCAAACTAAAACGTGAAAAATTCAAATAAGTATTTTTCTTTTCATAACTCTAAAGAAATTTTAAGCACTTTCTTAGTATTTTAAGCTCTCTATTTAGTTCTTAATAAATAACAATAGGGCTTTAAACTATATGCCATTATTAAAATAATCTTATGTAACTTTTAAATAATCATAATTATTCATTTATAAAGTTTAATCCTTACTTAACTAAGAATATTTCTAAGCTTCTAAATTACGTAAAATTAAAAATGATAAATTTGATGATATGAAAAGCTACAAAACACTTTTGTCTACAGAATAAAATCAATATGATTCATAGCATATTTATTCACTAAAATCAGTTACATGATTATGTGAATAATTAGTTATAAACAGCATTACATTTAGTAATAATGACCACCCTAACAAATAAGTTATTTTCAAATATTAAAACTTATTAATTCGAAAATTTAGTAATATATGTATATAGATTCTTAAATTGATAACATCATTCTCAAAATATCTATTTATGCTATATTAGAACATTCTACTATTCCAATTTAATTCCATAAATCAAAATGATGAAATAGGTAAATTATAATCTTCTCTTTTTTTATATATTAATTCATAGTGCTGTGACCAGCCTTAACCATATTACAATATCATATAAATACTATTTTAACAAGCATCACAAAAATTAGAGTTAGCTTATCTTATTTGGATAGAAAAGTGTTACAAGTTTTTATCCTATTGACATAATGCATAATCAATTTAATTCAGCATCATTATAATACTATCAATTTTATGAAAGTCTTTTTTTGAATGATAATTAGAAACTACGCTCCATTATCCTTTTTTTATTATTTTTTTTAATTATGCTATTAATTTATAATAATTAGTATCATATAAATTAAAACATTAAACAAACCTGTTTTTAAATATTCATTAATATTAATAGATTCATATTGATTAGTTTTGTATTATCTATATTTTACATAAAATCCCTCCCAAATTATTTACTCTCTATAGTTAAATAAAAAGTTTATCGTTATTATAACATAGGATTCCAAGATTTTCACGTTTATATTTACATTTTATCGCAATTATTATTAAATTATACTTAGAAAAACCATTATGTTTTGAACAAATTTAAAATTTTTTTAGGAGATTATAATATTCTATCATTATATATATTAATTAAGCTAGCGTTTAATCCTAAATTTTTATAATGAAAATAAATAATAAATATACCTATTAAAGTTGAGTTTTAAAATAGTAGATAGATTTTTTATTAAAATTGTAATTTTTAAAAAAAGAAGTACTGTAGAAAGTTTCTAAATCATTTAAATACAGTTTTAAAAAGTTTATTTGTTTCGGTTAATCATAACAACATATAGTAATTATAGAAATTAGTAACATTTAAGTAAACAATCTTATGTTCCTTATAGAATTTATCTACTAGAAAATAGATATCATTTATTAAAGATAAAAATGATAGTAATAAAGTAAGTATCTTAACTGAAGTTTTACAGTTCATTATTATTTTAAATTAAATGATGTATGTTTAAGAGAATAAATAAAGCCTCCCAGTATAATAATGTTTGTGAAAACATTATACTAAGGAGGCTTTATTTGAGATTTTGAATCCATCAAAGGATATGGATTAGACTATATTGGAATCGATTAAAAGAAGTCACATGATATCTTTTATCATACAATAATAACCCGTTTTCTCATATTGCAATTCTAAAAAATCAATCATTCGGAGTTCAAGAAGTAAAATGTTAAAAGTTTCTACTTCTTAAAAAATTAATATCAATTTTAAACTTTATTGTAGAATTATGAAGTGCACTAATCCTACTAAATATTTTAAAAAATTATTTATCTCAAAGAAGAACTATCATTCAAAAAGATTCCAAAACATTTTACGTATTAAAGAATCCAACCAATATATACAGCTGTTGCCAAAAAATTAATGTTTTACCAACTCATGTAAAAAAAGTTGATATGAAACGATTAAAGCTACCTTATTTTTTAACTACTGATTAGCTATATTCTGAAATATTGATTTATCCTAAATAATGTTTTTTACCGTATAATATATTTAAAATAAATAATTGATGTATTATTAAATTTTCATGAAGACTACTTCTATAGTATAAATTTGAATGAGCGTAAAAAATACGATTATCTTCCATCAATTTATACGATACTCACATGATAATCGCCCAAAAACGCTTACCTAATAGATGACTAGAATTATTTTTAAAAAATTACGGTAAATCAACAATGTCAAAATATTAACTCTCACGAAAGCATAGATTACATGTTATCAATAGATACACATCAGCTGATGTGTATTGACATTTAACAAATACTTCAATTTTAATGAATTCTCAAATTTTGATAATGCTAAAGAATAGCTAGATGAGATTCTATTGAAATTTATACAATCTCAAATAAATGAATATATCAAAGTATGAAAAATGTTAAAAATTGGGAAGATTAAATAATAAACTAATTTATTAGAGTAAAAAATCGTAGAATATCAAATGCTTCTATGGAACATGTTAATCGTGACATTAATACACTCTATAGATTAGCCTATAGAAACAAAAATTCTATCGCATTAAAAATTGTATTATATAATCAATTATGATGCAAAAATTTTATATACACGTAAAAAAAGAAATAAATTAATGTCGTAGTACCTACAGTAAATACAACAAACTACTAGTATTAAAACTAAATAAATAAAAAGTCTTTGTAAAAAATAGAGTGGCACTTATCGTGCCACTCTATCCACTTTTTTAGACGTAAATATACCATTGATTTTAAGGAAAATAACTTTATTTTGTATGTAAATTAAAAAAAATTTATAAACGATTTTTAGATAACTCTTAACATTTTATATTATCTATAAAAAATTTACCCAACTCTAAATCCATATCTTTAGTTTCAAATGGTGTTATTCCAGCAAAATGATAAAAAGTTAATTCTCCAAATTTAATTTGACCATCTATGTTATATAAATCTACTCTAACAAAAGGAAAGTCTTTGGATAATATCCTAGCAACATCAAGCATTCTATCAAAATTTTTAGGTTTCAAAATTGTATTGTTACTATTTGGATAATGTTGAACAATGTTAAGATGATTCCATTCTAAATCAAAAAAATCAAAACAAGTCTTTACACCTCTCCCAGTACAAACATATAAAAACTTTGGTTCTCCATTGAAGCAAAAGAATTTATAATCGCAAGGAATTTTATTGTTTTCACTTAAATATTCTTCTGCAAATATTTTTTTCTCAACCTTAGCATACGGCCATTCTCTAAATAAATTCGAAAAATCTTTCTTAAATGCTTTTTTAAGTTTTTTTTGCATATTTTTATTATAATGCAATTTACTTTTACATACACAAACTCCACCTGAATCATGATTTGTCTTTATAACAAATGAATTAGGTAGTTTATTAATATTAATTTGACTAGGAGAATCCCAAATTTCGTACTTTTTCACCAAAATATCTGATAATCCTTTTGAACTAACATATTCATCTACTTTAACTTTATCTACGCAAATGGGCATTAAATCGTTTTTATAATTTAATTTGTACCAATTTATCCATTCATTGAAAGTTTTAGGATTTCTAAGGTCTACATCATATTTTAAAAACAATTTACAACACAATGTTAAATACTCTTCATCTGTTCCTTTAAATTTTTTTAATTTTTTTAATTTTAGTTTTGTTTCTACTTTTTCAAAGAAAGTACCATCTTTTATAGCTTTAAAAACTTTTTTTATCATAAATATATTTTCTCCCAATTCACATTAATCAAATTATAATTAAATATAAAAATAAATTTATTTGAATAGTTTTTTCATCTATTGGCATAATAGTCATCTAAATTCCCAATATCTATTCTATTTCCTGTCATTGACCAGGCATAAATAGATGTATGCTTAACAAACCATTCTATAAACATTCCCGGAGCATCAACTGCACATCCTGATTCTATACCTTTATAGATTAACTTCAAATTATCTTTTTTGAATATATAAAAAGGAGGAACTGCATTATTTGATTTAGGATTCAAAGGTTTTTCTTCGAATGATATTACCCTATTTTCTGTATCCATTTCAATAACACCAGTTCTTCTAAGTCTGGTTACATCATTTTCTTTATAAGTCATAATTGCATTAGCATTTTTAGATTCTGAAAATTTAATAAATTCATTCAATGAAAAATCTAAAAGATTATCTCCTGCTAATACTATTATATCTTCATCAATATGTTCATTGTTAATAGCAAACCAAATATCTTTAACAGCTCCTAATCTATTTTCATTAGCTGTTGATCCATCATCCAAAACAACAATATTTTCTTTTCTTGTTTTTTTCCATAATATAAATTCATTAATAAATTTATGATTAGATACAATAATATATTTAGTTATTTTTTGACCATTTTCTAAATCGTCTATTAAGCGATCAATAATGGTTTTTCCTTTTATTTTAAGTAATGGTTTAGGGAAATTTTCTGTAAGTGGATACATTCTTGTAGCATATCCCGCACATAATAAAATACAAATCATAATTTATTCACCCACTCCATCTTCAGATGTACACACAAATATTTGCATATTATCCTTATATTCAGGATGTAACTTAGCATATTCAGCCTTAATATATTCAATAATACTGCTTTCATATATTGGATCGATAATTGCTAAGCATGCACCATTAAATCCACCACCCATAAATCGAGTTCCGTATACACCTTTTATTTTTACAATAATATTGTATAAATCTACTAATAATGTTGATCCTGCTTCATAAAGCTCTATTGATGATTTCCCAGACTCTGATACCATTTTACCAAATGATGAAATATCACCCATAGCCCAGAATTTCGCTCCTTTTTGAACTCTTTCATTTTCGGTGTAATAATGCATTGCTCGTTTTGAAAATGCCACTGGCATCATATCTTTAAATTTTAAAAAATCTTCATATTTCAAGTCTCTTAAAAATGTATCACTAAATTTTTTATATATACCCAAATACGAATTAGTTATAAAAGCAGCAGATTTACACTCATCAACTCTAATGTTATATGATGATTCAGCAAGTAAACGTTCAGCACCACAATGAATGATTAAAAATTCATATCTTGTGTTCGTTTTCCCCAGAGGTATAGTTCTGTATACTCCATTATTAGTATCCAATAATAATAATTGATTTTTCTTTGATAGAACCTCGCATGATTGATCAAGCTTTCCAATTGACATTCCAACAAATTCTGTTTCTGATTCATAAGCATAATCAATTAATTCTTGATCTGATAATTTAAATCCATTAGCTTTTGATATAGCAATCAAAAAAGAAATAATATTAGCAGCAGAGGATGATAATCCACCAACAGGAAGTTCCCCGAATATATATGCATTTATTCCGTATTTTAAAATATATCCATGTTTTTGTAAAGCTTTGACTCCACCCCTTATATAGTCGCACCAATCATTTTGCTGTTCCAAAACTTCCGTTACTCTAAATCTTTTTCTTTTTTCAAAATTATGACTGACAACTTGACATAAATCGTCATCATTAATAGAATATGAAATACCTATTCCATAATTAAGAGCAAAGCCAGTAACAAAGCCGTGCTGATGATCTACGTGGGCTCCCAATGGACAAATTCTATATGGACAATATGAGAATAAAACATCATCACATGATCCATAATGTTTTATATAATGTTCTTTTAAAAAATTTTTATCCATAAATTATCACCAACCCAATATCTACTATTTTATCCTAACATTTTGTTTATATAATTAAAACATTTTTTATATAAAAATTTAAAATTCATTATGTTTAAGTTTAGTAGTAATTTTAGATAACTACTTATTATGCTTTATTCTAATTTGTATTTGGATAAGTTTTATTTATAAAATAATCCAAAACATATTATATATTTATTATATTTTCTTATATTTAAATAATAATTTGTTAGTGAAATATTGTAGTAGTTCCAACAATATAATTACAATTTTTTTCATTCCTAAATTTTATATGTTTTGCTGGTACACCACCAACTACAGAATATGGTTCAATATCTTTACTAACAACAGCACCAGCAGAAACAACAGCTCCTTTTCCAATCTTAACTCCCGGCAGTATAATTGCTCCTGTACAAATCCAAACATTATCCTCTATAATCACTTGTTTAAAAACACCTTTAAAATCAAAAGAATCAATATCATGTGTACCTGTTATAATTTTTACGTAAGAGGAAATATTTACATTGTTTCCTATTTCAAGTCCACCTCTTGCATCTAAAGATGCAAACCAACCTACTGATACGTTATTTCCAATTTTCAATCCATAAGGCTTTAAAACTTCGCATCTTCTAAATAAAAAACTTTTTTTTCCGAACTTTGCCCCAAATAATTGGAGATACCATTTTCTAAAGTGTCTACTAGGAATTTTATTAATTATAGAGTTATAAATAAGAGTAAGGGTATAAACGATCATCTTCAAAATTTTTTTCATTTGTGTGTACTCCATCAAAATATAAGTATAATAATTTAATTAACATTTAATAGATAAAATATATAAGATTTTAATAGTAACATAAAATTCTAAATCATAATTTTTCATTTTTATTTATTATTTTGGCAGGATTTCCGCCGACTATCGAATTAGAAGGAACATCTTTTGTTACAACAGAGCCAGCGCCTATAATAGAATTTTCGCCAACATTTATGTTACCAATAATAACTGAATTTGGATATATAATTACATTGTTTCCTATTGTTGGAAATTGATTATTCTTTTGACCAATTGTCACATTATGGTATATTGTGATATTATCTCCTAATATTACATCACGTCCTATAACAATATTCATTGGATGGATTATAGATAAATTAGAACCTATAACAGCATTAGTACCAATCAATATGTTATACTTCTTTCTTAATTTATTTTGTATCAAAATACTTTTTTTCTTTTTATATTTTCTTAAAAGTTTCTTAACTTTTCGTTCTGGATATGTAAAATGAAATATAACTTTTCTTAAAAATTTATTCATTAGTCTTTCTCCTACATCATAATTTATATATACTAATTATTGTATTGTAACTTGATAATTTAAAAAATAATTCCAACTTAAGATTTTTCAAATTTTTTGTCTTTTTTTATTTTTAAATATTCCTTTTTCAATAAAACAAAATATAAAGTGGACAAAATAGCATAAATTCCACCACCAACTATTATTTGTAAAATTAACTTTATCCAGCCGTCTTGAATTCTATTTGTTAATAGTGGTGTAAGGAAAATCATTAAAATTCCAAAAAACATAAAAGGAATATACTCAATAATCATTTTAAAGATAGGTAGTTCTTTCTTGCATGAACCAACTTGAATTATAGCTACCATTAACTCGGCAGCTAGAGTTCCTATTGCAGCTCCAACAGCTCCAAATTTTCGAATAAAAAATAAGTTGAAAATAAAATTTATTACTGCTCCTATTATAGCTGACAAAACATAAATAGTATCCTTTGATTTAGGAATAAGATAATGTGTTCGTACTACATTTGCAATTGAAATAAAAATAATAGAAATAGATAATACTAAAATAACATCTTCACATTTTTCAAATTCAACCGGCAAATATACTGTGGAAATTAAGTGTCTAATTGTTATTAATCCAAATGCTACTCCACAACTTGCAAAAGCTGAAAACAAATTAGACTGCTTAATTATAAATAGAGCTTCTTTATCCTTTCCTTGTGAAAACAAAGAAGAACAATGTGGTAACATAACGGTTCCTATTGCAGTGACAACTGAGACACCGACTGTAATTATCTTATCACTTTGTTCATAATAACCTAGTTCAATGTTATTTTCCATAAAAACACCTAACATGATTTTATCCATATACCGAAAAACACTAACGGCTATTACAGGAATAAACAAAATAAATAGTGGTTTTATATAAGACTTTAATCTTGAATATTCAACACGAACAAAACTTACCTCTTTAAAAACAATAACCCAAAGATATAGATTACTGAATAAATTAGTAATGACAAGAATTAAAGCATATATCCACAAATCGTTTTTATCTTTTACAAAAATAAAAATGGCAATTACAGAAATTACTTTAATTATTAAATTTCTCGTTACAGTAATTTTGAATTTTTCTAAGCCAAAGAAAAACCAATTAATATCAACTAGCGAAGTGATAATTGCAATTCCATTTATTATTAATAAATATTTTTTCTCAAAATTATAAAACACACATAACAAACAGTAGGAAATAATAACAGGAATTGTAATGAAAATATGTAAAATAAACAATCCTGAAAAAGTCTTATTTAACTCATTCCTATTATGCTTTATCATAGAAATTTTTCTTGTTCCAAGATTGTTTAATCCTAGCATGGAAAAAATAACAAAATAGTTTGCAATTGTAACTGCATAAGAATTATCTCCTATTAATTCAGCACCAAGTTTTGACGAAACATAAGGCATAGTAATAATTGGAACAATAATCATTATTAATTGATAGATAATTTGATAAATAACATTTATCTTAACACTCTTACTCATCAGTGTACACCTTCAAATTATCTTCCTGAAAATTTTTTAAATTACAACTATTAACTGTCATAAGTATTAATATTAGGCCCATTAGAATAATTGTTACATTAGTGAATATAGTTTCAACAACAGATGTAAATAATATATATGCAAGAATATATAGTACAGTATAATTCTTATCTTTTATATTTTGTATAAAATATTTAAAAATAATAAAAAGAATATACAAGTAGATTATTGTTCCAATTAAACCAAATTGCCCTAAAATATACGGCCAATATGTATCTGCCATATAATTATATTTATCTGATGTAAGTCCGATTACATTTTGTATACCATAAAAAGAATAAACATTAGAATAGTATTCTCCAGATATTGATGATGCAAAACTTCCAAATCCGGAACCTAATGGAAAACAATCAACAAATAACCTTCCTGAAACAATATATAAAGCAGGTCTAGCTGCTAGTAAACCATATTTAAAAGTTTCATTAATTTTAGAATCAATCATTAATAATATAGTTATAAGTACCATTAAAACAGTTATAAAACTAATTACTTTAAAAGATTTACGATCAAATATTTTGTTTAATTTTTTTAGTAAAATAATAGCAATTAGCACACTAAAAATAACTATTCCTTTGGTTCTCATACCGCTCAAAATTATCAATTGTAATAAAAAAATAAAAATATAATCACTTTTTTTACCAAAATGTAAAAATAATGCTGTCATAGCAACGCATGAAGCTACCATAAATGTTGGATGAGAAAATAAAAATCTATATACCTTAATGTTATATCTATATTCTCCCGTTGTAAATATATTGACACTAGGTATAAAATGTATAAGTAAACAAATGAACATAATTAAAGTTAAAAATCTTAAAAAAGACATTCCAATATTTAGTGAATTATCACTTAAGAATTTAGTACAACTCTTAGCATATAAATAACAAATTATAAATTTTGATATAGCTAATATATCCTTAAAAATTGCAATTTTAGAACTTTGAAATCCATATATATAATTTCCAATTAATCCAAAGAAAATAAAACACAAATACGATAATAAAAATATAATAGACTTATAGCTTACTCTCCCGGTGTTCCTTAAAGAATTGGTAGATTTTAAAATATATGAAAATAACATAAATATTGTAATAATTTCATCTAAATATGAGAAAAAAGAAATATAATTTGATAATATAGGCTCTATAATCATCAAACAACAGAGAAATAAAATTAATGACATATTACTCACCTTTATTTTTTCTAGAATTATTTAATACCATTTTAAATAATTCTTGATATTTATTCATTATATTTTCATAATTATATTTTTTAGCACTTTCGCTAATAACAATATTATCCCAAGTTTTATTTAATACATATTGGATAGATTTTTTTAAAGCATCTTTATCTAAATACTTTACTAATACACCATTTGTGGTTTCAATAATTTCACTTGGTCCAGATTGACAATCATAAGAGACGACAGGTGTTCCACAAGCGATAGATTCAAGCAATGTATTTGGAAACCCTTCATATAGAGAGCATAATACAAAACATTTACTTTTTCTATAATAATTAACAATTTCGTTTGAAAATGGATGAACTTCTATATTTAATTTTTTTTCATCTATTTCTTTTTTTATACTACTTTCTAATGAGCCTTGTCCTACCAATACACATTTATACTTTCTCATTTCTTCGTCATTTAAAATATCCAATAAATCATTTAAATTCTTTTGAGCTTCAAACCTACCAACATATAGAATATCTATACTTTTAGAAATACTATTATCAAGATTAAATTTTTTATCAACAGGATTATTAATAACATGTATTTTATATTCAGGGACACCAAAATTTTTTATTAAATCCTCCTTCATATTCTGCGATTGAGAAACAACGCAATCAACATCCTTATAAAAATGTTTAACATATTTTCTAACGAAGAGACGTCTCTTAATAGATGAATTAGCATATTCTAATGATAATGTATTAATACATCTATTTATATTTACAAAATTTCCTTTAAGTTTTTTCTTGGCTTTAGACACTAAAATTCCTAACTCCGCACTAAAAGAAAAAATAATGTCAAACGAATTTTTTTTAAGAAATTTTAACAAATTCCCATAACTAGATAATCTATTTTTAGAATTTAATGAAATTATATTATCGTGCATCATTTGATTATTGCTTAAAGGGTTTATTTGTAATAATGTAACATCACAATTAGACTTAAAATATTGAATAAGATTATTGCAAACTCTTTGTGCTCCACCAATTCCCATATCATTTATAAAAAAACATATTTTCATCTCAATTTTCCTCGCTCATTTGTATATCTCATTATACTTAGTAATGAAATCTTCATACGTGTAGCTCTTTATATATTTGTCAAACGCATTATCGATTTTAGTTTTTGAATCATCATTCATTAAAGAATTCATTTTTTCTACCAAATCATGAACATTATCCTTCTCAAAAACATAACCACACTGATCATCCACCAGTTCTAAATTATTATCAATATCGGAACATAAGACTAATGTCTTAACAGCAAATGCTTCAATTATATTTAGTGGAAGCCCCTCCCACCTAGATGGTAATATTAAACAATCTATTTGTTCAATAACGTTTAATGGATTATCCGTTTTACCCATCATAAAAATTTTATTACTCAATCCATTTAATTTAATATAATCATCACATATTTTTTTTTGTTCCCCATCTCCATATATAAACAATGCAGCATTATCAATATATTTAAATGCGTTTAGTAGCACATCAATTCCTTTTTGTTTTGCTAATCTACCAACAAATCCAAAAACATACCGATTTTTTTGCCTTTCTTGTTTTATTTCTAGTATACACTCTTTATTATAATGAATGTCTATACCATTATTTATTACCACTACATCGCTAATATTATATACAGTTTGAATATTTTCTTTTACAGAGTTTCCACATGCAACTACAGTAGCATTTTTTAAGGCATATCTAGTCATTTTTATCTTATCAAAAAAAGAGTTATGCATTGTGTGTATAAATTTAGTGTTATTGCTCTTTATTAATAATTTTAAATAAAATGCTGCCATCCTATGATGGGTATGCACAATATCAAAATTATTGTTAAGGATTTTTTTTAAATCTTTTATAATTTTAAATACTTTAATAGGATTTTTAGTGGAAATATCTGGTATAGTTATATGTTTAATATTCATTTTTTCTAAAGCAACAACATTTGCACCACCTGCAGACACAACTGTAATATCATAATCTTTTTTCATTTCCTTACACAAAGATAATATGATATTTTCAGTACCACCTAGTCCCATTTTTCTGGTAAAATATAGTATTTTTTTCACAATATACACCAACTTTCTGAAACTCATATATGTAGAATTGTATAATTTTTCAATTTAAAGCTCTATTTCATTTATTTTTTCTTTAATTTTCTTTTTATTAAATTTTAATAGCCAGTTTATTTTTAAATAAAAACCAAAATCTAGTAAATACCTTTTGAATAAACGTTTAAAGTCTTTAGATAGTCTATATAACCATTCTAGACCAATATTAGACATCCATTTTGGTGCTCTTTTAATATTGCCAGCTAAAAAATCAACAGTAGCTCCAATTGAAAGATAAATAGCATTTGATAATTCTTCTTTATTTTGTGCATAAAATTTTTCAGTTTTTGGTGCACCAGTACATAAAAGGACAATATCAGCATTACATGAATTGATAAAATTAATACATTTATCCGTTTCAACTTTATCTTTCTCATAACCAAACGGCGGTGTATATGTATAAATTGATTTTATATTACCATATTGTTTTCTTATATTATTTGCAGCTTTAGTAGCAACACCGTCTTTACCACCAAATATTAGAACACTATATTTACGTCTATTAGCCAAGTCTAATAATGGATAAACAAAATCAGAGCCAGAAATTTTTTTAACTTTAAGCTTTTGTTTTTTAGCTAACCAAACAATTGGTTTTCCATCTATTAATGAATACTCAGCAGTATTAATTATTTTTCTAAAATCTTTGTTTTTATATGCAAGACGCAAAAAATCTAAATTTGGAGTTATGACCAAGCTCTTTTTTCTAGCTATTATATCTTGATCAATATTTTCAATTATTTTATCAATACTCTCAATATTAAAATTTAGATACAAAATATATTCTTTCATACTAAATTCTCCCCATGTCTATTCATTATCTATCATAATGGCAATTAATTCACTAAACGAATATTTATGTTTCCACCCTAATTCTTTATATGCTTTGCTAGAGTCTCCTTTTAGATACTCAATTTCTGACACACGATAAAGCAATGGATCTACTTTTACTAAAACATTACCTTTTTTTTCATCAATTCCTTGTTCATTAACACCTTTTCCCACCCACTTTATTTTAATACCTACGTAAGAAAATGCATGCTCAATAAATTCTTTTATCGAATGCGTTTCTCCTGTTGCAAAAACATAATCATTTGGTTTATCCTGTTGTAGCGATAACCACATAGCTTCAACAAAATCTGGTGCATATCCCCAATCTCTTTTACTGTATAAATTGCCTATTGTTAAAGTTTTTTGCTCACCTTTAATAATTCTTTTTACAGCTTTAGTAATTTTTCTTCCAACAAAGGTTTCATCTTCCCTAGGAGATGAATGATTAAACATAATTCCATTAACTGCATATATACTATATGCATCTCTATAATTTTTTACAATGTAATGTCCATATAATTTAGAAGTTGCATATGGACTTCTCGGATTAAATGGTGTATTTTCATTCTGTGCTTTCCCATCATTAGTTCCTTCAAATAACTGACATGTTGATGCATTAAACAACTTTGTTCTTAATTCACTATTTTTTATCGCATCTACTAATCTTAGTGTTCCTAAAGCATTAACATCAGCAGTATATTCCGGTAATTCAAATGAAGCATCTACATGTGATTGAGATGCTAGATGATAAATTTCATCTGGGCGTATTTTTTCAATAATTCTATTTAAATTTGATGAATCCGTCATGTCTCCTAAATGAAAGAATAATAAATGTTCCATAATACTATCATTATTGACAAGTGTAGATAAACATTCTTTATTAATTAAAGAACGACTATTTATTAGACCATGAACTTCATAACCCTTTTTAATTAAAAATTCTGCTAAATATGAACCATCTTGGCTAGCAATACCGGTTATTAATGCTACTTTTCTCATTTTAGGCCTATTTCCTTTCTTTTTAGGTGTAATCATTAACAATTTAGAATCACCTTTAATTTCAACATTGTTTTCATCTATAGTAACAACTACTGCATTACCTTTAGTCAATCTATTGTTATTAATGGAACAACTTCCCTCTAAAACATAAATTATTCTATATTCTTGAATATCAATATAGTGCTCTTCTGAAATATCAAGTTTAGTTATATCGAAATATTTACTTGTAAACACATCATTTTCTTTTAATTTATAAACTGGATTTTTTGAATCATTAAATCTGATTACATTTAGCGAATCTTCAATATGCAACTCTCGTCTAGGTTCACGATTATAATCAAACAATCTATATGTTATATCTGATGATTCTTGAACTTCAAGGAGAAATGAATTGGCTTGAATGGCATGAACTGTTCCGGGTTCAATAATAACCAAATCATCTTTTTGAATTTTTCTTTTTATTAGTTTTTGTAAAAGAATATTATTATCAATATACATTCTAACATCTTTTTGATTTTTAGCATTTATACCAACTATAACATCGGAAGCTTTATTACCATCCAATATATACCAACATTCAAATTTGCCTAAAGAATTGTGCTTAGATAATGCATAATAGTCATTAGGATGTACTTGTACAGATAAATCACTACTAGAATTAATTAATTTTATTAATATTGGAAATTCTTTTTCATCAAAGCATCCAAACAATTCCGGATGTTTACGCCATAAATGTCTTAATGTTTGACCCTGATATCTTCCGTTTAATATAATAGATGATTTCCCAGCATAACCAGAAACTATCCAGGCTTCTCCAGTTTGCTTAGGGCAATCGTATATCTCCGATAGAGTATCACCTGCCCAAGGTTTCTTTTCAAAATAGGGTTTTAAATATAGTATCATATCTTAGCAATAATCTTTTTTATATCCTGGCTATTTTTTTTATTACATATTAGTATTTTATCTTTAGTTATAACAACTATCATATCTTTTACTCCTAATAATGAAAATCGCTGTTTTTTACATCTGAAATAATAACGTTATTTGGTGAATCAACGCTTATAACTCTAGATTTGTTAACAACATTTTCATTTCCATCTTTATCAAAAAGTTCATCAAAGCTATAAAATTTCCGACATCATTCCAACCAAATGAAACAGGTATTACAACTATATTTTTGGCTTTTTTTAGTCAAAAGTGGCCAAAACATCTCTCCACTTCCACCAGCCATAATCAAAAAATCAACATTTTCCCTACCAATTAATTATATCGTATATATGTTTTATCTAAATTATACATCATTTTTAGATATAATCATAGCTAAAACTATAGCAATTATCTTTTTTTAGTAGCATATGTAAAGTGAGATTTACAATGTTTTTATACAAAATCGTTTACTTGATTTCTGCTTTTCCCTATCCACTTATAAATTGATTCTTACATTCATCATATCTATAACCAATACTATTTAATCTATTAATAATCTCATTTTTGTCTATATTAAGATCATCACACAAACTATCCAAAGAGTCATAGATATCTCTTAACTTCAAATTAATAAAACTAAGTAAAATACAATTATCATTTGGTATCATTCTAATTCATCTCTAACTTTCCAGTATACAATTGATAGTAAATACCTTTTTGATTCAATAAATCCTCATGACGACCACGTTCAATAATCTTACCATGTTCAAGAACCATTATTGCATTTGAATTACGAACAGTTGATAGTCTATGTGCAATCACAAAAACTGTTCTTCCTTGCATCAACTGATCCATACCTTGAGCTACTAATTGTTCCGTTCTAGTATCAATTGATGAAGTTGCTTCATCCAAAATTAAAACTGGTGCGTTTGCCACAGCTGCTCTTGCGATTGATAGTAATTGACGTTGTCCTTGACTTAAATTACCACCATCACTTGTTACAAGCGTATCATAACCATGTGGAAGACGTTTAATAAAACCATGTGCATTAGCTAATTTAGCAGCTGCGACAACTTCTTCATCACTTGCATCTAATTTTCCATAACGAATATTATCTTTAATCGTACCTGTAAATAAATGCGTATCTTGCAATACTATAGCCAAGCTACGTCTTAGATCATGTTTATTGATATCACGAATATCAATTCCATCATAAGTGATATCGCCACCTTCAATTTCATAGAAACGATTAATTAAATTCGTAATTGTCGTCTTACCTGCTCCTGTTGATCCGACAAAGGCTATTTTTTGAGCTGGTTTAGCATACAAACTTAAATCAGTCAAAATTCGCTTCCCAGGAATATACGAAAAATCAACACTATGGAAACGAACATCACCTCTAAGAAGAGTTAAACTACCATCAGGTTTTTCCCAAGCCCATTTATTAGTTTTATCATTAACCACTTCTAATTTAATTGGATTTTCTTCATTTTCAGTTTCAATTACATTAACATTTACTAATCTAATATTACCCGAATTATTTTCTGGTTGTTCGTCCATTAATTTAAAGATACGTTCAGCACCTGCTAATCCATTTAACAACAAGTTGGCTTGGTTTGTAAATTGATTAATAGGCATTGCAGCTTGTCTAACAAAAACCAAATAAGAAGAAATGCTTCCTAAAGTCATTGAAACAATAGGGAAATACCCTAACGCAATTAAACCACCTAAAATTGCTACAATCGCATAATTAATATACGATATACTTACAACCATTGGTATCATGGAAAATGAATATCTTAATGCCGTATATCCAGCTTCCTTTAAATCTTCATTGTACTTTTTAAAAACTTCGATATTCTTATCTTCATGATTAAAGACTTTAACGACCTTTTGTCCACTCAAAGTTTCTTCAACAAATCCATTCAATGTTGCCATCATCTTTTGTTGATTGCGGAATGCTTTCTTACTCTTTTTAGAAGCATAGAAAATATAAGTAAACATCAAAATATAGAATAATACACAAACAATTGATAATAACCAGTTTAAAACAAAGATTAAGATAAGCAATCCAATAATTTGAATTAAATTAGATATTAAAACCGCAAAAGCATTATTCATAGCTTCGCTTAAGGTATCAATATCATTTGTATAATTACTCATAATTTCACCATGAGTACGTCTATCAAAATAAGATAATGGTAATTGTTCCATCTTATGGAAAATATCACGGCGCAACTCATATACCATTTGTTGAGCTAAATATACCATTATTTGCGTATATCCAAGCATAGCTAAAGCTCCAATTAAATAAATCGCAGCTTCTAACAAAATTGCTTGCCACAAATCACTATAATGAGGGTCAACTGTATATTTATCAATTATTGGTTTGAACATATAAGTTCCAAGTAAGTTTGCTCCGGCTGATAATACAACTAAAATAGTAATAATCAATAATAATAATTTATGACGTCCCATGTAAGATAGTAATTGTTTTACTGTCCTACCTAAATTATCCGGTCTTTTTCTTGCACTTGTTGCTGCCATTATTTTCGACCTCCTACTTGCGCTTCATATAAATCTTGATAGATTCGATTACGCTTTAACAATTCATCATGGTTACCAATGTCAACTATCTTTCCGTCATCTAGGATGATAATACGATCAGCTTTATCAACCGAAGAAATACGTTGAGCAATAATAATACTAGTTACATCTTTTAAACTACGAATTCCTGATACAATCTTGCGCTCTGTTTCCATATCACATGCAGAAGTTGAATCATCCAAAATTAAAACTTTTGGTTTTTTTAATAAAGCTCTAGCAATACATAAACGTTGCTTTTGTCCACCAGATAAATTAACTCCACCTTGTCCCAAATCATAATCAAGACCTCCAGGTAAACGTTGAATAAATTCATCCGCACAGGCAATCTTACATGCTTCTAATAATTCTTCATCTGTAGCATTTTCATTACCCCATTTTAAATTTTCACGAACAGTTCCACTAAATAACACATTATTTTGTAATACAGTTGCAATACTATCACGCAAATTCACTAGATCATACTCTCGCACATTAGCCCCATCAATCAAAAGCGAACCTTCTGTAACATCATACAAACGTGAAATCAGTGAAACCAAGGTAGATTTAGCACTACCAGTACCACCTAAGATACCAATACTTTCACCTTTTTTAATATGCAAATCAATATCAGATAAAACATATTCTTCACCATTTTTATTATATTTAAAATAAACATGGTTAAAATCAATTACACCATCATTTACTAAATAGTTTTTATCGCTTGATTTAATGTCTGGTTCTTCTTCTAAAACTTCTCTCAATCGTTTACATGATGCAAAACCACGGTTTAACATTAAAAATACATTTGAAATCATCATAAGTGAGTTAACAACTTGTAAAATATATGATAATAAAGCAGATAAAGAACCTACTTTAAGTTCATTATTATGTACTAAGCGAGAGCCAAAAGCTAGAATTAAAACTGTGATTCCATATAGTACAAATTGAAATGAAGGTTGATTTAACTGAGCAATATGAAAAGTATGTTTAGTCGTCGTTGCTACTTTAGTATTGGCCGTATTAAACTTATCTTCTTCATATTCTTCGCGAACATAAGCTTTAACAGTACGAATCGCTTGGACATTTTCTCTTACAATTTGATTTAATCCATCAACATTTTCTTGTAAAACACTATATTGACTAGCTGTGTTTTTTACTATTATAAACAAAATTAAAGCTAAAATTGGAATAAACACAATAAAAATCCATGCTATTTTAGGAGCCATGATAAACGATAATCCAACTCCCATCAGTAACATCAATGGAGCTCGGCATAATGGTCTAATTCCACCACAAGTATTTTGCATAATAGTTACATCATTTGTAACTCTTGTAACTAGTGATTCTGTTTTAAAATGATCCAAGTTAGAAAATGAGTATGATTGAATCTTTTTAAATACATCTTCTCTTAAACTATATGAAAAATTTGTTATTAGTTTTGCATTACAACGGGCATAAAAATGACCTGTAATCAAACTTATAATCGCACACACAATTATTAAAATTCCAGATATAACAATTTGATGCATATCGTTATTAGAAATTCCCTTATCAATAATATCCTTCATTAAAAAAGGTATGATTAATTCAAAAACAGTTTCAACTACGATTAGAACAATTGTTGCAGTTAAAACTCGAGGAAATTTTAATAAATATTTATAGATATATTTTAAATCTCTCACAATAACACCTCATAGATTTTATATATAAAAAACAAGGATTAAACTCCTTTAACTAGCTTGTTAATTATACTCTTATTTTCAAAAATATGCAAATTGACATACTCAATATTTTTTTGAAATAATTTAAATAATTATATTTTAAAAGGTAATTTTTATTCATTTTAGAACTCCTCTTCTTCTTTTTAACAATTAATTGATTTCATAAAAATACTTCATATCTTTTAGAAACACTAAAAAAAATGATACTATTTTTAGTACCATTTTTTATACATTTAATTCCATATCTAAATTAAATTCTTTATATTAACACTCATAGTTTTTAGCTTGTGTTTCAAATAACTTTTGATATAAACCACCTTTTTTCATTAAATTTTGATGACTATCAAAAGCCACAACCTTACCATTTTCAATTACTAAAATCTTATCACAAAATGTAGATGATGACATTCTGTGTGAAACATAGATTGCCGTTTTTCCTTTTGTTAAAACATTAAAGTTCTCATAAAT
Organism: uncultured Anaeroplasmataceae bacterium; assembly: GCA_944325035.1. Lineage (GTDB taxonomy): Bacteria > Bacillota_I > Bacilli_A > Acholeplasmatales > Anaeroplasmataceae > CAG-307. The sequence continues at coordinate 40,688 of CALUYM010000003.1, read as the reverse complement.
TTCCGCTTCACTCTTTGGGTCAAGCGCACTTGTTGGTTCATCTAAGATAACAAAGTCGGAATTTTTATACAATGCCCTAGCAATGGCAATTTTTTGTTCCTGTCCACCACTAAAGTTAGTCGCATCTTCAGACAATTGTTTATTTAGTACCGTTTCAATTCCATTTTCCAAACTATCAATTTTATCTTTTAAACCTAAATCCTCTAATAGATTATACGCTTTATCGCTATTTTCATCTTGCCCTGTAATATTCTTGGCAATAGAATAACCAAAAAGTTTATAATCTTGAAAAACACAAGAAATATGCTTATTATATGATGTTAATTCATAATCATTAATGTTAATGTTATTAATATATATTTCACCAGAAATTGGTTTATATAAGCGACAAATTAATTTAATAATGGTAGTTTTTCCAGCTCCATTTAATCCAACTAATGAAATTAGCTCACCTTTGTTAATTTTAAAACTGATATCATCTAAAACTAAATTGTCTTGGCGAGGATATTTAAATGATACATTTCTAAATTCTAATTCTTCTATTTCTTTATCAAGGATAATACTTCCTTCTTCTGCCGCATCAGGCATGGATAGAATTTCCATGAATGGCATTACATAGTATAAGTAGCGGTTGAAATCAACAATGTTAAAAATTAACGTTTGAACTTCGGTTAAAAAAGAAATAGCTGATGATGCAAATAAAGAAAAAGAGGAAGCCTTTATCAACTGTTTATATAAACGAAAAGCGACATAAAAATAGATACCACCTTGAATAAGGCCTCTTATCGATTCAATAATGGCGCTAAATAACCCAGACTTGCGATAAAACATTGAAAATTCATCAGCTATCTCTTGTTGAAATTTAGTAAGATGTTTCATCACCAGTTCATCTGCATTATATAAACGATAATCTTTTGCATTTTTAGGATCTGTTAATGTTGAAACATAATAACCAAATTTTCGATTAACTGGAATTAAACTTACAAAGAAATTGCGTTGGATTTTATAAATAATTAAAGTTAGAATAATATAAATTATTAAATAGCCTAATACTAATAAAATTAAAACATATCCAAGTTGAGTCATAATACCGATTAAAGTAATTAGCGTTGCTAAACTTTGAATACTTGATACCATTACAATTAATAAAGACTCAAAACTTCCTTGATTTTTTACAGCAAATACTGCACGTTCTTTTAAATCAAGAACTTCTGGATCTTCAAGTTTTTCGTAACTAAGAGACATTACTTTATCTGCCATTAAATGATCATACATTAAAGAAATATATTTTCGTTTATAAGAAATTAAATTTTGTAATAGATTAGAAATAATTTGGACTAATGCATTAATAATCACTAAACTTAGTCCGATTAGCACTACTTCTTTAAATAAAACACCTCTTTCTAATGCACTAAGTAAAATAGTAGGTGTATACACTAAAAGTAAGGCTTTGGCACTATAAATTATAATACTTAAAAGAAGATAAAAATAAAAACTTTTAGAGATTTTAAAACTAAATTTAATTATTTTAAAGAAGGCCTTCATTACCATTTCCTCCTTTCTTATAATACTTTCCTTGAATATTAAATAATTCATAATACTTACCTTGAAGTTTCATAAGTTCATCATGGGAACCAACCTCAGCTAAGCCTGTCTCATCAAATAATAAAATTCTATCACAAAATTTTGTACTCGTCATACGATGAGAAATATAAATAGCTGTCTTATCTTTTACTAAATCAGAAAATGATTGATAAATATCCGCTTCAGCTAAAGCATCAAGTGCACTTGTTGGCTCATCTAAAATAACACACTTTGTACCTTCTTTATATAAAGCTCTAGCAATTGCTAATTTTTGAGTCTGACCACCACTAAATTCAACACCTTCAGGATCAATATATTTCAACATCATTTGATCTTCTTGATGTTTCAAATTAGAAATAGTTTCATATAAACCTTCTCGCTTCAAAATATCAACAATCTTTTCTCGATTCGAATGAGCAGTATCTTTTAAACTTATATTTTCTAAAATCGAAAAAGCATAGACATTAAAATCTTGAAAAACAACTGCATAAAGTTGATATAACTCTTTTAAATTAAAATCATTAATATCAATTCCATTAATTAAAATTGAACCTTCATTCGGCTTAAATAAGCCTGTTATTAACTTAACAATAGTCGTTTTACCTGCTCCGTTAGCTCCGACAATCGCAACACGCTCCTTGGCATTAATTTTAAAAGATAAATTTTGTAAAACATAATTATCAGAATTAGGATATTTAAATGAAACATTCTTAAATTCAATTTCTAAAGGCTCATTGATATTATGCAATTTATCCGTACTATATTCAGGTTCTAAGTTATCTCTAAATTCATAATAGTCTTTTACTTCTTTAATTCCACGCACAAAGTAATTAACTGTTTCGGCATTACTTGATATTAAGTTAATCAAACTTGTTAGAACTAAAATATTAAATAACATATTCGCAAGACTTTGATTGGTGCTATAATTTGTAATAATAAAATAAATCGATGTTCCAAATAAAATAGTCATAGCTAATACTTCAAGCAAACTCCAACCAAACATGTGAAAACTGATTTGACGATAAATTTTTTTAATACCACTTATTTCAAAATCAATTAAACTTAAAAGTTCGTTTTTTAAATTAAATAACCTGATATCTTTAGCATAGTTAAAGTCAGAAGCTGTATTAAAATAATATCTTTCATGTCGATTTAAACGGGAAATTTTAGTTCGATTTTTAAAATAACAATTATGTGCTTTAGAACTACTAATAAAAGCGATTATAACATAAAAAATAACCAGTAAAATCAATATCGGTGATACCATGGTTAAAAATACTAAATAACAAATAGATGTTACTAAGCTTGGTAAAAGCTTCATTAAATAATTTAGAGTTCCTTGATAACCACTATTATCCGAATCTAGACAACTACATTTTTCTTCTAGAAAATCAAGCCACAATGGATCTTCCAATTTTTCATAATCAACTGCTAAATAAGTCTTTAACAATCTTAAATATTCTTGTGTTCTAAAATTTAACGAATTAGCTTGAGATGCGCTTTTAAAATAAGTAGAAATACCACTAAATACAACCACAATTGTAGTTAAAATGACAATCAATATTGCTAATTTGTTAAAGCTTTCTTGATTTTCCACATAGGAAACTATCATTTGTGGCATTAAAACTAATATAACTGGTAAGAGTCCCCCAAAGATTGTAACTAAAAAATAATATAAGAATATACGTCGATATTGTGAATGAGCTAATTCAGCCAATTCCTTTTTTAATGTTTTTATCATCAAACCATCTCTCTTTCACTTAATTAAATTATAGCTTATTTTAGCCACTTGTAAACCATATCCACGTAATATGCTATATTATTCAACTCCTAGTTTAAATACCATCTTATTTTAAACTATAAGTTGATAAGAATAACTCTAATTTAGTCAAAAATTTTTATTACTCTATATATTAATCAAAAAGTGCAGAATACTAACCAAAATTAAAGGTCAATATCCTACACTTTTATAATTTAATAATTCTTTTATAAAAATTTAATTACTTGGAACTAATGATAAATAAACAAGATTCATTGAATCAGATTTAGTAATCTGATTAATTCCGGCATCAACTAATACATTTACAATTCCACTTGCATCAGCAGTATATACTTGCCCATTTATCAAAATACGTTTAGATGGTGAATCCGTTACTAAAGTTAGCATCATTTTAGATGCAATTGTAAATTCAATTTTAGTACCCGTTTCTATTTTTAAACCTGTTGTATATGAATTTCCATTATAAGTAACATTTAGTCCTGTTTTATATCCTGGGTTCCCTGATGTTTTACTTACTACAAAGAAATCATTTGATGGCGCTTTTGTTTGGAAATCACATTCTCTACTTTGATTTAAAAGTCCTGCTAAAATTTCATTGGCAGAAACTAAAGTAGAATAATTAGAAACTTCAACTTGACGCCCTTCAGAAATCAATTCATAAATCATTTGAGCTTTTAAAATCACGTTTTTATCATCAATTGTTACGTCCTGGATAGTATCAATTAATGAAATTGTGTACTTAATATATATATCTGTCAAATCTAAATTTGCCTCAAGCTTTGCTAACTCAGTTAGTTCTAAATAAGCATCAACTAATGTTTCTAATGACTTTAAATCATTAATATCGACATTTTTATATAAAAGCTTAACTTCTTCAATTTGTTTTAAAACTTCCAGTCTATCTTTAGCTGATATTAAGACTTGATAATTTGTAATTTGTTTTTTCTGAATATCAGTTAAACTATTATAAGCATTTAACGCTTTTTGAATTAACATTTCTTTTTGCATTGTTACTTCACCAATTTCATCAATAAACTTAATACAAGCATCAACTGCTAAATTTTGATAAGATAAAATCGCTGCATCCAATACATCTTTATTAGCAATTACAATGCTAGCATTAAATGAAATTAAATCATCATAAGCACTTAATGCAGCATTTATTTTTTCTCCACTATTTTCATCAACTTTACCGATAAATGTAATTAAGTTTTCCACATAGCTAGTGCCTAAAGAAATATATTTAGTATAACTTGTGTTATATTTTTCAATATCTACTAATTTCTTTTGACTTTCAGTTAGCATTAAGATAGCATTGTTAGCATTTAATAATAAATTTCTAACTTGATCATTATATGAAATATCTACCGGAATAGCATCAATTGCAGCTTTAGCCACTTCAAGACGTTCCTTTTCTAATTCTTCTTGATTTACAACTTCAATTTTTAATTGAGAAAGACTTGTTTCACCGTCTTTTCTAACAGAACTTAAAACATAAATACCTTTTTCAAGGATAACTTCCCCACTACCATTTAAATAAACTTTTCCATTTTGAGAAACTAAGAATCCCTCACCATAGCCATAATTGTTTGCTGATGTGAAATTGATTGTTACTAAAACTTTTGTGTCAACTTTAAATGTTACTCCTTGATTTTTAAATTTAATAATACCATTGGAAGCTGATGTTAGATTAGTATATAAAATATTATCAACCTCTGCATCTCCCTTAGTTGTTGGAAAAGTTGCATTGAAAACTGAATCTAAATTAATAGGCTTACTTGGTGTCTTAACATTATAACTAACTGTATCAGTTTTTAGACTTGTTTGATTTTTTAAATAACGATAACTAGAACCACTATTTAAAATGCATTCCTCACGAGCTTTAACTGCATCTGTTAAATAACAATTACTTTGACCTTTATTTTCATCAAAATAAAATAAATCTTTATTAGTATCAAAATTAGAATAATCTTTATCTAAGTATGCACAGTTATTTTCTACCTTGGCTAAACGATCTACAACTTCAGTTACTCCAGTTGGGTTATTAAAACAAGATACATAAACATTACCAAGTGCTTTAGCTCTTCCACCGCTACCATTATCAATAAAGACTTGTTTAGCCCCATCATAATAATTGTTTTCAGCAAACATATATGCATTAGCTCGAAGTGATGTTACGTAGCTCAATACGCCACCACTTGTAACGTCACCTAATATATAATTATTATAAAAATGAATATTCGCACGTCTTAAAAGTGGCATTCTTGAACCACATTGATACCAGATATTGTGATGAAAAGAGATATCATATTGCAAACTTGAATCACTCGAACCAACTAGATTTGTTTTATGACAATACTCATAATAATTATATGACATTGTAAAAGCATATCCTCGTTTGAAATCACAGCTACCATCACCTTCAGCTTTATCACTTTCAGCAGGGTTACTTGAATAACCTGGTAAGAAAGTATTATGATGAACAAAACAATTTCTAACCGGTGATGTAATCGTATTGCCTTCTTGACTACCTTCCATGCCAAGAGCATCCTCTGGGTAGTTTTTTAATGTTAAATTTCTAGCTTCAAAATTATAACCACCAACGCTTGGGTTAGATGCAATAAAATGAAAACCCCAACCTTCAATAATCGCATCATCACCAACTCCCTCAATAGTAATATTTTTATAATCTTTCATTCTTGCCATATGGCCATTATCACCAACAGTACCACCTTCATTAACTGAATTATATGCAGTTAGACCCTCAGGTGATGTAACTGTACCAATAAATCTAATCGCAATTGGATGATCTTGGTTTGGTTTAATTAAACCTAAATTTGCACCATCAGGTGAATAAGTATTACTTGATTTTGAAACATTAATAGTTCCACTCGAATTTCTTTCAGCTTTAGAGTACTGAGTATTATTTAACAGCCAACCGATTCCCCTAGCTTCCTTGTTAGCCCAATCATTCCCTGGAATATTAAAAAGATATTCACTAAGCCACGGATTGTCATCAATCAAATCATCTTTATTATCATCCGTTACGTAAATGACATAAGCATTATCTTTTAATGTCCCATCATCATTATAGGCACCAACTCCTTCAGTATAATTGAAGTGTGCGTACCCACTTCTATCATAAGAGATAGTAGTAATTTTCGTCAAAGATTCTCCCTTGGTTAATTCTTGATTATTATAGACAGGTACTACTTTAATATCATAATCTTCTCTTCCCTTTAAACCTAATAAATCAGCACGCATAGATGTTTGATCAATTTGTCTTACTAACATTGAATCTAATAAATTGTAAGTACTTGCCTCGGATTCTTTATAATAAATCCGATAATCATAATTTTCTTGCATAGTCCATTTTAAAAATGCTCCTTCATAAGTACCATTTACTTCTAAATTTTCGATATTACCAGTTTCTACTATTATGCCATCGGTTGTACTACTTTCATAGCTGCCACTTGGTGTTAGTTTTGAAGTATCCTCCAATGGAATACTTGTTGATGGTTCTTCACTATAACTTGGAATATCTCCCTGATTACAAGACAGTAGTGCCAAACCTAAAACTAAAACATTTAGGGCATAAAAAAATTTTTTTGACATTTCTTTCCCTCTTTTCTTACACATATTATATGAAAACGTTTTCATTTTGTCAAACTTTTATCTTGTTTATTTCTAAAATCTTTTATTTAAGTTTCAATTACGTGTCGTTTTCATAAAATAAATGTTTCTTTTTTAAATATATTTTAAAAATTTCATTTTTTTCATAAAAATAAAAATTTTAAACTTAATATTAAACATAAAAAGACCTCACAAAGTAGATTAATAATTTTACTCTACTTTATAAGGTCTTTTATAGACTTAAATCTATTTAACGCTCTACTTTTTTAAAATTCCCGCTAAATTCATACAATCGATCTTAGCTTGATTTGCATCAGTTAAATATTTAACTTTAGATATATTGTTAGTATCATCATAATAAAAAATACTTGAATTAGTATCAAATGTCGAACCATAAATGTTTCCATTTTCAATTACTTCTGTTCTTGAAGTTACAATAACACCTTGATTGATTCCTGTGCAATTATCAAAAATTGTTCCATACACTTTGGCAGCTGGTTTTGGTAAAGAACTGCTTTCTTTAACTTCTATTGGATTATTAACCGATTCAAAATAACATGCTTCAATAAAGGCATAAGCGCCACCTCTAAGTGACATATTAGTACCTGTAGAACCTTTGTAGTAGTTATTGTACATATGCATATTAGCTTGACGACCAAGTGGTAAACGACTACTACACTCTTCATAGAAGTTATGATGGAACGTAACATTGGCAGTATGTTGAGTATCGCCACCACCAATTAAACCAGTTTTATGGTTTTTATAATAATGATTATATGATAAGGTAATGTTTGCATTCCTCTTAAAGTCAGTTGCTCCATCGCCTTCTAGTTTATCTTGTTCTGGACATACATCCCAATTATTTTTTCCTTCATTAAATCTATTATTATGAACCCAAATATGACCAGTTTTAAATCCTTCAATCGTAGTAGACTCATCTGAACCTTCAAAACTACAAGCATCTTCTGTATAATCATCAAAAGTTATATTTCTAACTTCAATATTACTGCAATTTTTCCATGTTAAACCAAATTGATAGAACATAGCATCAGTTCCAATACCCTCTAATGTTACATTACTAGCTCCACTAACATCTAACATATTATAATATGAATCAAATTCTTTTTTCTTAGCATCATATTTAATCTTATTAGTTAAACCATTAAGTTTAGTAATTCCATTTTGGATATCTGTGTCTAAATTATTAAAACCATTTTCAATAATTTGTGTTTCATTTAATTCTTTTAAATTCTCAGCTATTACATAATCTTGAAGTTTTTTACCATTCAAACCAATTATTTGAGAAACATCAAGATTTCCAGATGTCTTTTCATATTTTAATTTTGTCCAAGTGGCTGCGTTAATTTTACCAATGACACGAATATTTAGCGGTAGTTTACTATCTTTTTGTGCTTTTAAAATTTGAGCTAAACCAGTATACTCATTCCCAGCAATTGTTGCTTTAACCGTATTTTTAGTTTCCTCACTAACATAAACAACAACAGCGTTCTCTTTTAAAGTACCATCATCATTATAAGCTCCAACTCCCGTTGTATTAAAATGCGCATACCCACTTCGATCATGAGCATTAACTATAACATCTTCTTTATATAATATCGTGTTATCCTTCGACTTTACGGTAACAGTATATGTTCCTTCACTTATCCCTATAATATCCGCTCGATATAAACCATTATCCAGTTTACGGATTAGTTCTTTATCCAAAGTATATGTGGGTGAATCATCTATTTTTTTATATTCAACTAAATCTACCTGAGCATTTTCATCCTTCCATACTAATGAAGCCCCTTCATTATATCCTGATAGTGTAAAATCTAAATTTTCAAAATTTCTAACAAATTTAGCATATAGTTTTAAATCACTTATAATTGATGATGAAAAGTCAAAACTAGTTTCATCACTAATTGATTCAAACCAACCGACAAAAGTATAGTTTTCCTTTGTTGGCTCTTCAATCTTAGTTATAGTTTCGTTCTTTAAAACTGTAGTTGTATAAAAAATATCTCCATTTTCTAATAGAAACTGAACTATAAAGACTTGTTCCCACTTTGCATATAGTGTGATATTACTATTAACTGCACTTTCAAAATTATATTCTTTTTCTAATTGTTCATCTTCATACCAACCTAAAAATTGATATCCTTCTTTAATCGGATCATTTGGCTTTGTTATCTTGGTTCCTTCCTTGACACTAAGCGTTTCAATTTTACTACCATCGTTTGTATTAAATGTTACTTTATAATACACATCCAACTTTTCCCATTTTGCGTATAGTGTGATATTACTGTTGACTGCATTTTCGAAATTATATTCTTTTTCTAATTGTTCATCTTCATACCAACCTAAAAATTGATATCCTTCTTTAGTCGGATTACTTGGCTTTGTTACCTTGTTTCCTTCTTCAACTTCAATCGTATCAATTTGTCCATTATTAGTATTAAAAGTAACAGTAAATTTTATAACAACTGGCGTTGATGGTTTTGTATCAGGAGTTGTAGACTCTTCTGGAGTAGAAGATATTGTAGGCGATACTTGTTTTATATCATCACAAGATACAGCTCCCAAAACACTTGAAATACCTATTGCAACTGCAACACATTTTTTTACCTTATTCATTCCCTATTCTCTCTTTTCTTTTATTTTTTCTTTTATTTAATTTTAAGACACTCTTTTAATGAATGCTCAAGTGCTCTAGCATTAGAAACTGAAACACTATAATTTTTAATATTGATATCATATAATTTCTTAGTAACATCACTACATCCGGCAAGTTCTCCACAAATAGAAAGTTCAATATTATACTTTCGACAATGTTCTGATACTTTTTGTAACTTAGAAATCAAATCATCAATAAATGATTGATAATTTAAAACTTCGCTTCTTTTAATATTATAAAGTTCGCTAGTTAAATCATTTGTTCCTAAGCTCATAAAATCAATATCCTTAAAGTCTTCTAGATGGTCTAATGCTTGTTTGGTTTCAAGCATCATTCCTACTTTAATATAACTATAGTTTCTTTCTTCGCGTTTTATTTTATATACCCAATCTCTTAAATATCTAAACTCATCATAAGATTCAATCATTGGAAACATAATCTTAATATTTGAATAACGATTAGATGCTAAAATCGCCTTAATTTGATTAACAAATAATTCACGATTGTTTTTATAATTATCAATTCCCTTATGTGATGTATGCAAATATGATAATTGTTTATCATCTCCTACATCAAAGGTTCTAAAACAAATTGTTTTACCATTTAATCTTAAAACCGCTTCTGAGTAAATATCACATTGCTCTTCCATCGATAATGGACGATTTAAATTCATAAAAATAAATTCTGTTCGATATAATCCAACACCATACATGTTGTATTTTAAAACCTTATCAATTTCTTCATTTGAACTTATATTAGCTAACACTTTGATTTTATATTTTGAAAAGTCATCAATTGGTTTATCAACTTTAAGTTGCTTTTTTAAAGTTTTGTATTCATGCATCATTTCTTCACTAGCATCAATAAAAATTGCATTTAAACGGCTATCGATGACCATATTAGTCTCATCTTCAACATCAATAACTGGTGAAATTACATATGGTATTTCTCTAGCTTTACATAAAATAGCTCCATGACTTGTACTTCCACCCTTAAATGCAATCACACCAGCAACCGAATCTTTGTATTCCATTAGAAGCGATGGATATAACTCATCACAAATTAAAATAACTTTATCAGTGTCTAATGTTTTAAAAAAATTACGATTTAGTTTTTTTAAAACTCGATTACGAATATCTTTTAAATCAAGATTTCTTTCTTTTAAATAAACAGTCGACGCTTGAGAAAATTTTTCAATATAATAAGAGATCACTTCATCAAAAGCTTTAGCTGCATGATAACGTTTCTTTTCAATAAGGTTATCTACCTCTTGAAGTAAAACTGGATCTTGTAAAATCATAATATGGACAAAAATAAATTCTTCATCTTTGAAAACTTCTTCTTGTTGCAATTGTTTTAAATCAACGATGACCTCTTCAATCGATTTACGAATTAATTGTTGTTCAAGCATAGTGTTAGAGCATAAACTGTTTGAAATAACATAATTATCCATAACACTAATTGCCTTCCCATAAGCCATTCCATGTGATATGACTTCGACTTTTACTTCTTGCATTATTCCACGTCCTATCGAACAAATTTTTATCTATTTACTCACATTCTAACACAAACTATTTTCAATTACTATAAAATTTATTTTAGATTTTTAAGAAAATTTATTGTTAATTTAAGAGCTTTATCTAAATTTTCAATACTAACTACATCAAGTTTGGGTACATGAATGAATAAACCTTTAAAATGATACTTAGTTTGTAAACTCAAAAGATGATAATACGTTGAGTTGCATACATAAGAACCAGCCGATGTGGATAAATCACTATTAAATCCATTCTCTTTTAACATTTCAATCAATTTCAAAACTGGTATATCGGTAAAATAAGCATTAGGACCATTCTCATCTATTTTCTCGCCTTGTTTTAATACGTTGTCATTATCCGGAATTGAGGAATACATATAATTTATAGCGCATAACTCTGGGGTAATTTTATTTCGGCTAGCAGCTAATCCAAGAGAAATTACATAATCAGGACGCACTTCTTTAATCAAATTTTCTAATTTAATTTTATCATTTAAATATGAAACACTTAACTGACAAGTTATAATATCTTTATCTTTTAAATAATCCAAAACTAAAGATGATGGATTAATATCATTAGTATGAAACGGTTTAAATCCTGTTATTAAAAATTTCATTTTTAATCCTCCTTATATACCTATAAAAATTTCAATTTTTTTTAATTGGTATTTATTATAATTAATAAGCCATTAAAAAAATATCACTAGCATAATAATTATATTTTATTATCATTATTTGTAAAAAACTTTTTACTTTTAACTAATATAAAATAAACTTTTTATAAATTATATCATATGTTAAAAATAAAAAGCAGGCTTTTACCTGCTTAATCTTAAAATTCTATTTTATGACATACATTTAAATCTAACTTTTTAACAAAACCTAGAATTTTTTCTACATCTTCAGAATCTAAAGCTTCTGGACGATGAGCATCAACACCAATAATAATTTTGGCATCTTTATATGTCTTAACTAATTTCCAAAATTCATGATAAGGATATAACCAATCATCTGAGTCATATTTACGTGAATTAGCTAAGCCATTACAGTTTATCTCCAAATAAACATTATTACGAATTGCAGCTTCAATAATCATTTTAGAAGCTTCAGTAGCAGCCTCATCAAACTTTCTTTCACCGTTGATATTTTCATAGCTAAACATAAATAAATCGGGATGTACTAAAGTTTTAAATAAACCCGTATTCATCGCTTCAACAGCATTTTTAGCATAATCCAATACATTTTCATATGTTACATGACTATACGAATTATGAATCTTACCATTTGAAACGAAATAATGAATTCCTAAATTTAAATAATCTAATTTGTTATGAAGCATTTCATAGAATTCTTTTTCATATGGAAGATATTCCACTTCCAAACCACGATAAATTTTAATTTTATCGCCATATTCTTCTATAACATCATCTAATTCTTTTAAATAGATATGTTCAAATACATCTAAGCTCATAAATCGATAACATAAATTATCTTTATATTCTTGATAACTCATAAAACTTGTCGGAATTGGACCGTGATCACTTAATCCAATTTCTTCCATGCCTAAAGAAATAGCTTTCAAAACATAATCTTTTGATTCGCCTGTAGCATGATTACATAAGCGATTATGAGTATGGTAATTACACTTTATAAATGACATATTAATTCTTCTTTCTTAAAAAACTTACTAATTATGAGTTAATTAGCTATATAATTATAAACATTATTCTCATTAAAGTCAAAAAATATCAAAACTTTTCTTATTTAAATTAAGTATATCTTAGATTAAATGAAACTATATATTTCTATCCTTCGTTAGTATGGTAAAAAAACACCATCTTATCTAAGATGATGTTTTTAAACTACTTTATGGTAATGATTGTTATTTTTCCCTTTTCTCTTTTTTTAATGTCATATAAAGTCTCATCGGCTAGTTTATATAAATCATTGAATGTACACGATGTTTTTTTATAAATTCCACCAATTGAAATTGTAGACTTAGATTCTGGATAATCCTGTTCTATTTTAGCTTTGTATTGTTCCATTATTTTATTTAATCTGAATTTATAATCATTCATTTGGTGTTTATATTTAATATTACTAATAAAAATACCGAATTCATCTCCACCTAAGCGAAATACAATCTCATTAATAAAGGTATTAGCCATTAAAGCTGCTATCCATCTCAATACTAAATCACCTTGATCATGTCCATAAATATCATTAACTTGTTTAAAATTATCTAGATCAATCATTAAAAATAAGTTATTGGTAGTATTATGCAATAACTCTTCCATTTTACTTTGACCACTTTTACGATTTAGTATTCCTGTTAAAAAGTCTTGATTGGCTTCTTTTATTAAATTCTGAGTTTGCATTACTCGACTAGAGATGTCGATGATAACACAAATTAATGCATCTTCTCCAGTATCTGTTTTTGTTTTTCTTCCTAAGTCGTTAATATATAAAAAACTACCATCTTTTTTTAAAATTCGATATTCAACACTGTAAGAATCTTCTTTTTCTAATTGTTCATTTATAAGGCGTTCAGCATATTCACGATCTTCTTCATAAATACTATTTACGTATAGACCATTAACTGATTTTACATAGTCATTTTCATCTTCATAACCTAACATATGATAAAAAGTAGTATTAGCAACATAGAAAGGGAATCCAGCTTGTTGATAAACACCAATAATACCACCTGGCATAAGTTCTGCAGCAATTTCCAATAGATTGTGCTTGGTTTGTAAGTTAATGTTTTTTAATCCTTCCATGGAAAAATGAACTGGGAAGAACTCGCCTTCTTGTTGATTTTGACTTGCAACTGATGCGTGTAAACTAGTTATTACAACCTTGTCATTTTTTATTTGCACAACCGAAGTTAATCGCATTTTGCAAGTAACTGCAACTGATCTTTCCACTTTTAACGCAACATCTAAATTAGAAAGAATTAAGTATGTATCTTCTGCTATTTTCTTTTCATGAAAATCTTCAAATTTGTATGGCAATGCATTAGGAATAGCAGCAAATTCTTTTTGTAATAATTCTTTAAATGCTTCTTTCCCACAAGCAATTTCTTTATCGCCTGTTCCAATACTCGTTAAATCATCAGCAACGCATTCTAAAGTTTTTTCCAAATCACGTGAAACCAAATAGTTATCAAAAAAGTGCTTAATCGCTTTAAAGATTTTAGAACTATTGTTCATTTTTTTCCAACTCCACCATGTAAATTTTCCAATTTTATTCTATTACTTTGTCAATTTTATCATTTTTTTATTATTCAGTCAACCTACAATAAAATGATATAGCACTTACTTAAATAATTTATTTATCGATTAAAAAAAAACTGCTTAACAAAAATGATAAGCAGGTTAAAAATATATTTATTTTATAATAATATAATGTTTTTTTCTAAACATTTTTTTACTTCTTTTTCTGACCACAACGAAGCTTGCACTTCACCAATATGAATTTTATTCAATAAAATCATACAAATTCGTGATTGTCCAATTCCCCCACCAATAGTAAGTGGCAGTTTATTGTCAATTATCATTTTATGATAATTAAATTGCAAACGATTTTCTAAATTTTTAGCTTTTAATTGAATCGCTAAAGCCTTATCATCAACTCTAATTCCCATACTACTAATTTCAATAGCTTCATCTAATATTGGATGATAAACTAATAAATCTCCATTCAAATTCCAATCATCATAATCCGGTGAGCGTCCATCATGAGGTAGACCTGATTTAAGTTGCCATCCAATTCCAATTAAGAAAACAATTTTGTGTTCCCTTACAATTGCATTTTCTCTTTCTTTCGGACTTAAATTTGGATATTTATTTTCTAATTCTTGAGTTGTTATAAAATATACGTTATCTTCAATATATCTATCTAAATTCGGAAAATCTTTAACCACAATTTCTTGGGTTAAATATAATGCATGAATAATTTGTCTAACCGTATACTCCAAATAATCTCTTGTCCGATTTTCGTGTTCAATAATTTTTTCCCAATCCCATTGATCAACATAAATAGAATGAATATGGTCTACTATTTCATCTTTTCTAATTGCGTTCATATCTGTATAGATGCCTTCTCCGCTATTAAATTCATAGTGACCCAAGGCCATTCTTTTCCATTTAGCAAGTGAATGAACAATTTCTATTTGTTCATCACTAATATCTTTTGCCACAAATGAAACTGGTTTTTCCACACCATTTAAGTTGTCATTCAATCCTGAACTATGCATTACAAATAAAGGAGCAGATACTCTCATTAATTGTAACGATGAAGCTAAATAATCTTCAAATGTATCTTTCACTTTTTTAATTGCTATTTCTGTTTCTTTTAAATTTAATTTTGATTTATACATAAAATCATCTCCTGATTTTTATATTAATTATACAGCTAATAGCAGTTTAATACTAGATACATTAATAAATTATTTTAGATTAGTCTATTTATATCTTACTATAGCTTAAAGTTATTAATTATTATTTATGATACTTGACGCCTATTTTTAATTAATGTTAAAATGGAACTAATTCAAATGAAATATTTTTTAGCCGTAGCCAATGAAGAGAGTATCTCTAAAGCAGCTAATAAACTGTTTATTTCTCAACCAAGTTTAACAAGACAAATACAAGCGATAGAAAAAGAAGTGGGCAGTAGTCTTTTTATTCGGGGAAAACGTAAAATGATATTAACTGAAATGGGACACTTATTAAAAAAAAGAGCCGAAGAAATCATTACACTTTATGAAAAAGCAGAAAGTGAATGGTTAAACCCTAATGATGAATTAACTGGTGATATCTATCTAGGTGGTGCTGAGAGCTATGGTATGACGATAATTTTTGATGTAGTTAAAACGATGACTGAATTATATCCTAAAGTTAAATTTCATATTTTTAGTGGTAATATAGCTGATGTTTTAGAACGACTTGATAAAGGTCTAATCGATTTTGGACTTTTAATCCAACCAGCTGATTTAACTAAATATGACTACCTGGAACTACCTTATCGTGATACCTGGGGTGTAATCCTAACTAAGGATCATCCTTTAGCTAATAAAAAAGAAATTGCTCCAAATGATTTAGAAGGAATTCCTCTAATTCAATCGGAGCATACATTACGTCAAAATTTCTTTAAATCATGGTATAAAGATGTTAAAGATATAAATATCATCGCCTCATATAATCTACTTTATAACGCAGCATTAATGGCTCAAAACAAGATTGGAGTTGTTTTATGTATTGATAATATTATAAATACAACTGGAAACAGCAATCTCGTTTTTAAACCACTTGCACCAAAATTGACAGCTGAAGTAGATTTAGTTTGGAAAAAATACACGATTTTATCAAAAGCTTCACAAGTGTTTTTGAAATTACTTGAAGAAAGAATTAAGAAACAATTATAAACTTTCTTTTAATATTTTTATAATTTCATCATGATTTAAAACTTTATATCCACCTCCCATTATAAAAGTGCTTTTAGCAATATCTTCTAACATATCTTCTTTTACACCTAAGTCTTTGATATTCATTACTAAACCAATTTCTTTCATCCATTCTTTCATTTTTAAAAGACCTTCAGTAGCTACTTCAAAATCCGTTTTATTTTGTGGATTAACATTCCATACATTAATAGCATAACGCTTAAACTTGGCTAGGCCATAAGGTAAAATATGTTTGTAATATGGAAGTGAAACAGCAGCCAAAGTCATACCATGAGTTGCATCTGTATGAGCAGCTACAGCTTGACCTATCATATGAACTTCCCAATCAGCGCTCTTTCCTTTGGCGATTAATGTATTTAAGGCCCAAGTTGCAATCCACATAATATTACTTCTAGCTTCATAATTTTGTGGTTCTTTTACCGCTATTTTCGAACTATGAATTAAAGAACGAAGCAAGCCCTCAGCAATATAATCTGAAGTGTTATCGTCTGTTCCTGAAAAATACTGTTCAAGAATATGTGACATAATATCATAAATTCCAGATATCATTTGATACATTGGTACACTATAAGTAAACTCCGGATTTAATACTGCAAACTTAGGAAATACTTCTTCACCAAAAACATGACCAATTTTTAATTTTTCTTTATAATTGGTAATAACTGAACCACCATTCATTTCACTTCCAGTTCCTACCATAGTTAAGACAGCCCCTACGGGAATAATTTTACATTTTGGTTCTTCAAATCGAATAAAATATTTATCCCATGGATCCTCTTCAATATGAGCTGACACAGACACTGCTTTCGCATAATCACAAACAGAACCACCACCGACAGCTAAGATTAAATCAACATTGTTCTCACGTGCTAATTTAGCACCTTCATACAATTTTTCAACAGTTGGATTAGGCATAACGCCAGCATCTTCAATTACTGTTTTCTTTGCTGATTTAAGTACAGATATAACCTTATCATAAATACCATTTTTTTTAATTGATCCACCACCATAAACAAGCAAAACTTTTTCACCATATTTAGAAAGTTCATCTTTTAAGTTTTCTAAAGCATCAACGCCAAAATAAAGTTTAGTTGGATTTGAATAAATAAAATTACCTAACATATTATTCTCCTTTTCTATATATTTTTACCTAATTGATAAGCTTCTTGATAAGCTTCTTTTTTTATTATTTCATTTGGTTCAGTTACACCTGTTCCGTAAATAATTCCTTTTATTGAAACATCTTCAAAGCACTCTACAAAACCACTTATTTCTTTAATTGCTCCTTCAAGTGCATACTTATCATCTTCTGCACTACTTGCTAATAAGTAAACATCAGTAAATTTATTGTCTTTAGTAAATAAATGATTTAATCTATCAATAAATGTTTTCATTTGACCAGATACAGCATAGTAATAAATAGGTGTTGCCAATACTAAAACATTAGCATTACTGATTTTATAATATAACTCATTCATACTATCTTTATGAATACATCTATTAGTTTTAGTGCAACTTAAACATCCTGTACAAAATTTTAAATCTATATCTTTTAAATTGATTTCAAAAACATCGTTTCCTACTTCACTAGCTCCCTTGATAAAAGCATCAGCTAGTAAGCTTGAATTACTTAAATGCCTAAATGAAGATTTAACTACGATCACTTTCTTTTCCATTTTATTCTTCTCCTATATCTTTAATTTTACGTGCTGGCACACCACCTACAATTGTATTTTTCAAAACATCTTTAGTCACAACTGAGCCGGCTGCGACAATCGCATTTTTTCCTATTTTAACTCCTGACAAGATAGTAGAATGCGCACCAATCCAAACATTATCTTCTATCACAATTGGTTTAGCTACTAGTGATTTGCGATTTTTAGGATTAATATCGTGATTTAGAGTTGCTAACACTACTTGATGTCCAATAAATACATCATTTCCAAGCCAAATACCTCCTTGATCTTGAAAAGCACAACCAGAATTAATGAATACATTTTTTCCTAAATGAATATTTTTTCCACAATCAGTATAAAACGGCGGGAAAAGACAAAATGTTTTATCAACCTCGCTACCGATTAATTTAGAAAATAATTTTTGAATTTCATTCATTTCTAAAAACTTATTATTCAACTCCGATGTAATTTTTCTAGCCTCTGTAGCTAGCTTTGTCATTTTTCTTTTACATTCTGAATCTGATTGTATATATTGATTTTGATTTACATAAGAAAGAAATTCTCTTGTATCCACTTTAAATTCCTCCTCAATATAATTTTAAAACTTATATTTTATGATGTCTAATACCTTTAATTTATAGATTGTTATACGTTTATTGCATATTAAATAAAATAATCTAGCTATAAAGCCAAAGCTTTCTTATACTTAACAGGAACGTAGTAAAACTATATATATATATTTATAAGAACATCCTTAAAAAACACGCTATATTAAGTTTTTTATCTCATTATCCGAATTTATCTATAGCTATGCAGTCCTGCCATTTTTAAGAATTTAATGAAATAAAAAATAACGTTATTGTTTAGAATTTTCACCCTAATTAATAACGTTATTGGTTTATTATATAAATTTAATTCAAATAATGACACGACTATAATTATTAAAAACATCATATTGTTTAATAATCTTATAAATTAAATTTATATCCATATTGATCCATCTTTTTTTAAAATAAAAAAGTAACCAATAAAAATTGATTACTTAATTAAAATTATTATTAATTTTTTACATAAAAAACATTTCCGGTATACATTCTTCTAAAGTTCTACCATCTTCAAATACAATAGATTTAAGATATTTTTTTAATTCTTCATTAGTTGAAAAATAAAACTCATTGTCATAATCATCAGTTACTAATAATCTACCATCTTCTAATTTATAAAAATCATACATATAATAGCAGTCTTTAGGTAACATATTATAAGTCAATGCAAAATTGAATCGCCCCGAATTCATCATATATTCAACTAATTCATCTAAATTATTAATAATATGATCATTAATACCATCACAATAAATTAACATTATAAGCACCATCTTTCTTTAAACTAATGTTTTTTATTAACTCTATTATACTTTTTATAAATACGTTTTTCAAATCAATTAAAATCAATTATTTTAATGATATCGACAACTTAGCTATAGAAAAATATTTTCGACCATAATCAGTTACACTAAGCCCCATCTTATCACCTCTTAAAAAAGAACAGGATACTCAAAATCAGTTATCATACTTATTAACATAATGAACATTAAATACATCATCTAATATTCAAAACAAAAAAGTAACCAATAAGAATTGATTACTTAATTAAAATTATTATTAATTTTTTACATAAAAAACATTTCCGGTATACATTCTTCTAAAGTTCTACCATCTTCAAATACAATAGATTTAAGATATTTTTTTAATTCTTCATTAGTTGAAAAATAAAACTCATTGTCATAATCATCAGTTACTAATAATCTACCATCTTCTAATTTATAAAAATCATACATATAATAGCAGTCTTTAGGTAACATATTATAAGTCAATGCAAAATTGAATCGCCCCGAATTCATCATATATTCAACTAATTCATCTAAATTATTAATAATATGATCATTAATACCATCACAATAAATTAACATTATAAGCACCATCTTTCTTTAAACTAATGTTTTTTATTAACTCTATTATACTTTTTATAAATACGTTTTTCAAATCAATTAAAATCAATTATTTTAATGATATCGACAACTTAGCTATAGAAAAATATATTAATTATGAAAGTTGTAACAAACCAAAAACTATAAATAAAAGAATAAAAGCTATTGAAACATTAATAAATTATTTAATTGAACTTAATTTAATGGAACATAAAAATTTCAAATTTAAGAAATTAAGTGAAGTTAAACCCAAAATCGAAATTGTAGATAAAGATACATTACATGAAGTAATTGAAACAGTAAAACTAAAACCTCTAATATACCAAGTAATAATATTATTATCAATTCAAACTGGTATTAGAAGAAATGAATTAGCAAATATCAAAGTAAAAAACATTAACTTTAAAGAAAATTCAATTTTTTTGGAATTTACAAAAACAAATAATCCAAGATTTATTTTTATTGATGACTTTCTAAAAGGTCTAATATTAAAATTAATAAATCAAAACAATCAAAAAGAATATTTAATAGGTAATGTTTTAAACAGAGAAACAATCGCTAATCAAATAACAAGAATCTTTTATAAATTAAAAAGAGAACTAAATCTTGAAAAATTCAGTTCTCATCAATTAAGACACACTTATGCAACTTATTTATTGAAAAATGGTGTAGATATACATAGCGTTTCCAAATTATTAGGTCACACTAGTATTCAAATGACACAAAGATATTTACACGTTAATAATAATGATCTAAAGAAAAAATCAATATCGTGTAATCCTTTATCATCTTTATAACGTGAAGGACTAATACACAGTCCTTTACGCACCATTTTAAATAAAAAAAGTACTAATCGAGTAGTACTTAAATAAAATTCAATATTTACCAATTTCCTATTGAATTATATTTCAAATAATGGCAGGACTAGCTGGATTCGAACCAGCGCAATGAAGGAGTCAAAGTCCTTTGCCTTACCGCTTGGCTATAGTCCTATTTCTTATGCCTTTTTATTATACAAGATAGAAAACAAAAAATCAAGAAGTTTTTTTATTTTTTTATAAAAATTAAAATTTATTCCTTTTACATAAAAAAATACTTAAGAAATTAACCTATACCATTTTATTCTTGTACATGTATTTTTGTTATTTAAATACTTTTTATTATCATTTTTTTATAATTATATACTAAAACTTATTTAAATGAATAAAAGAGGATCTAAATCCTCTTCTATTCATTCAAAATTCTATTTAAACAAAATTATAACTAAAATGAATTTAAATTCTTTTTTGGTCTCTATAAACCCTTAAAAACTCAACTAAACATGCTAGACCAATTATTACTAAGAAGAATATTAGATAATATATTGTATTTATCCTATGTCGATAACATGCTGCAAAAATCATAAAACCAGCCGAAATAACTCCTAATGATGGCATTATAATACGCTTAAAAGTTCCATATTCACGTTTGTTTATCATAAAGGATATAAACATAGGGATATATAACAAATACGTTGTAATTATCGGTAATTCGCTCGAATCAAATGGAAATCCAATTCCATTAGCTTTACTATTAGTTTGGCTTAAATAATAATATGCAAGCCACAAAAGAGTTACAATATATCCAAATATGGATGATACAATAGGTACATCTTTTTTCTTACTTATTTCACCCATAGATTTTTGAAAAATACCTTGGCCGTTTATAGCTAAAGCATATGCACTTCTACTATTAGCAATAACCAATCCATTTAAAGTTCCAATAGCCGATATAACCACAATAATAATTAAAATGCTAGCGAATGCCTCACCAAACAAATATTTAAAAGCTAATCTTACACTTTCACTGGCAGGAATACCACTTAATATTTCATCACTCGCAATAGCACCACTTAACCCAATATTATAAATTATATAAATAAACATTACGATAGCTGTTCCAATAATTAAAGCTAAAGGTAAATTACGATTACGATTTTTTATCTCTCCACCAATATTAGTAGCACAAATCCAACCTTCATAAGAAAATGCTGTAACACATACTGCACCAAGTAATCCACTACCGATATTAGATGAACTGACGTAATTAAAGTTTTCTGTCAACGTTCCGTTAGATAATCCTACAATTAATCCAACACCTCCCATTAAAATTAATGGAATCATTTTTATGATTGTCGTTGAAATTTGTAACTTAGATGCTATCATTGGTGCAAGGATATTAAGTAAAGCTAATATAGTTAAAAAAATAAAAGCGAACAAAAAAACATATCCATTAAAGGGAAATGGGCCACTTGTTAATTTAAATACCTGACAAAAATACATTCCCACAACAAACGAAACAGTTGAAGTCATTGATGGAAAATAAATGTATTTCGCAAATATCCCAACTATAAACCCATATTTTTTAGAAACAGTTAAACGGGCAAAGTCAGTCATACTATGAATATTACCATAACTTACAGAAATATTAGCAAAATTATAGCTTGCGATTAACATTATAAGTCCACCTATAATCCACGCTAAAATAGATAAGCTTAAATTACCATTAACTGAACCTAAAACATCTCCTGCTTTAAAGAAGACTCCTGTCCCAATTACAATACCCACTACTAAGCAAATTGCCGTTAATAAGTTATATTTCGGTTTTAACTCTTGCATTAGATCTTCTCCTAACTTGTAAATATTAATATTATAAAATATAATAGAATAACTTTCAAGGAAAAGAGAATTTAGTTTGAATAAAGATTTAAATCTTAATGTATGTAATTCTAGATAGGTTCATATATATTCTTAAATAAAATTTAATCTTTGATCATTTTAACTATTTTCATATTAATTAAAAAACAGTTAAAACTATACATTAATATAGTTTTTAACTGTTTTTATTTTAACTTATTATTAATTTTCATTAAATTCTTTAACCAAAGCAACCGCTTCGTCCACAAATTTATCTAAATCATCCCAAGACTTTAAACTTGCACCACAAGCCTTAGAATGACCTCCGCCTCCATAACGATTAGCTAATTCATTAACAGCTGGACCTCTACTTCTTAGACGAATTCTTATTTCATTACCAGGATATTCCATAAATAATGCCCAAACTGGACAACCTTCAATCGTTGAAATTGTAGATACTTGGTTAGCTGCCTCTTCATCAGATACTCCAAATTGTTCAATAACATCTCTTGTCATTTTAATATATGCAAAGCCTTCTTTAACAACAAAGTTAGAAAGAACATACCCTTTTAGTTTTAGAGTTGCTAAAGAATCAACTGATAATAAATTATCTAATTCAGCAGGATTTACTCCATGATCTAATAAATAACCAGCAACTTGCATAGTGTGAGAATTAACACTATCAAATCTGAATCGTCCTGTATCAGTTACAATACCTGTATATAAAGCAAAAGCAGCCTCTTTAGTCATAACTAAGTTTCCTTTGATAATTAAATCTGTAATAACTTGAGTACAGCTTGCTGCTCCTTCTTCTACATACTGATAATCTCCATATGTACAATCAGCAATATGATGATCAATTTTTATTACATATTCCGCTAATTTAAATCTTTGATCACTTAAACGATCTCCATTTGCACAGTCAACACAAATTGATAATGCACCTTCAAATACATCATCAGATATTACATCCATGTTGCCTAAAAATTTGCAGTAATCACACTCTCCACCTACAACATAAACTTGTTTATCAGGATATGTAGCTTGAATAGCTCTTTGAAGTCCAAATTGACTACCATAACAATCTCCATCTGGACGAATATGTCCATGAATAATAATTGTATTATATTCTTTAATTTTAGCTAGAATGTGTTCCATTTAAATACTCCTCCATTCGTTTATCAAAATCCGCAAGAATTAAATTAATTAAATCTGGTGATTCTAAAGTAGCACCACATGCTTGGTCGTGACCTCCGCCACCATACTTTTTAGCAATATCGACTATCGTAATACCTCTACTTCTAAATTCTCCAACATATTTACCTTTTTCAGCATCAAATGTAAAATTAGCCCAAATATTAATTCCTTCGATACCAGACATTACGCCTACCATTCCGCGACTACAATCATTAAAGCTAATGTTATATTTAGCTAAATCATCTAGAGTATTAACCATATATGCAACGTTATTTTTAGTTAGTTGCATACGATTTGTAAATGTAGCTTTAAGTTGTTTTGACTCAAGTGTTTCGACGTATAACTTATCAAAAATTGATTGAGCTTTGGCACCACTTCCTAGTAATTTAGAAGCTATTAAAAGTGTTTCTGAGTTTGTACCTGGATATTGGAAACGACCACTATCAGTTACAAGTCCTGTATATAAAGCTGTAGCAGCTTTTTCATTTATTTCTAACTTATAGCTATATAAAAAGTGTGCTACAAAATCAGCACAACTAGCACGCGAAGAATCTATGATAGTTATAGCTCCTTCTATATCAGTGGTGTTGGTGTGATGATCAATAATATAAACTTCTTTAGCAAGTTTGTATCTATCATCTGAAACCATTGTACTCACTGCTACATCACAAATAATTGCTAATGCATCTTTATAGTCTTCATCATTTGCTCCTGTTAGAGTTCCGATGAATGTTAATCTTGGATTGATATCTCCGACTGTTAATATTGTTTTTTCTGGAAAATTATGCTTAAGTGCACAATATAGACCAAATTGCGAACCAAGGGCATCTCCATCTGGTCTAGAATGACGATGAATTATAATTGTATTATATTCTCGTATCTTATTTAATAAATTTTCAAACATTTTATCACCTAACCTGTGTACTTCATTTTAACATATTTAAATTCTTTTAACAAACAAAAAGAGCATCGCTGTTTAAAGGCGATACTCAAATCATTACTTTTATGTTTAATTATTTAACTAAAACATCAGATAAAACTAATCTCGGTTTTGATCCAGTGATGACTAATGCAAAGATTCCCGATTTAGCATCATTCCAAGATGCATTTAATGTAGTAGCTGCAGTAATACTACCAAAATCCTTAAGTAGTTCAAAAGTATTTCCACCATCTGCTGAATACATTAAGTAGGCTTTGTTAATAGTACCATATTTATTAGTAGCATTGAAAGTTATTGATGTAATATCGGTAAATGAAGCTTGTAAGTATGCTCCATCTGAGCTGGCACCATCAATTTGATACTTTGATTCTAAAGTTATTACGTTTTTATTTCCAAGTCTAAAATCACTATCTCGATAAGCATAAGATGCTATCCACTTTACTGATCCCAATGTAAATGATACATTAGCTGTATAACCTTCACCATTTAAAACATTGTTAAAACTTTCCTTATATTTAAATTCTCCACCATATATCGAATTGTAAGCATTATTAGCATCTACTAATGTTTGATAATTTGTTACCAAAGATTTTTCACTATCTGTTAGTGCATTGTATGCAGCATAAGCAGCATCAATTGCACTTTTTGAATTAGCATTCACTGTTCCAATCGCATTAATTAAATTAATTACGTTCTTAACAGCTTGATTAGTATTGTCTGGATTTTCGGGATTCGTATTACCATCACCAGAAGTTCCATTATAAATATGTTCCATTAAATTATCTAATGTTATGCCTAGGTCATTGCTTTCTTCGGTATATAAATAATAGATAAATTCAGGATTATCTATAAATGGATTACGATTTCCCTGATATGAATATACTATTTCATTTCGTTTGATTTCAGCTTCTGAAACAGGATCTTCGTATGCCCATTTAACAAGTGTTGATAATTTTCCTAGGGTTGGTTCTTTGGATGCTGTAGATGTTAGATTATCCTCTAGTTCTAAATCAAGCAATCTATCATCATAACGAACAACCATATAGAATAAACTACGAGCAACATCTCCCTTAACTTCATCTCGTGGTTCAAACGCTTTTGAATTCCAACTATTTCCATATTTATCACTAGAACCATCATTTACATCATCAAATGGTAAATTACTACGTTTACTATTGATACCTTCCTCTGTAGCATGTAAATGGAAAGCATCATAATATGCATAGTTTGAAGTTTCATTACCAAAACCATGCGATTTAGCCCATACATGTTCACGATTCCAATTTAAACCTGAAGCTCCAGAACCTGAACGACTTGTTTTAGGAATTACTACACCTGAATAGAAACATTCAATATTGTTATTGTCATATGCATCCGCTTCTTCCAAAATTTTCCAAGCGTTAGAATAACTACTTGTTTTTAAATTAGTTGAAATAATTTGATTAAGTGTAGATTTAAATGTTGTTCCTAGATTATTAGTCATATTAGCATAATAACCAGTATATTCTGTTGGTAACGTTGGAACGTTAGGGGCATCTGGTGTTGTACTAGGTGGTACAGTTGTACTTGGTATTGTTTCACTTATATCAGGTGTTTGAGTAGATTTATCTATTTCGCATGAAGTTATGGTCATTAAACCTGCAACACCTAATAATGATAATAATATTCTTTTTTTCATGTTTACATAATCCTCCGTATAATCTTATCCAATTTTTATCATACATTTAAATGAATTCTTTTATAAAAAAGTGTGAGTTTTCATTTGAAAAACTCACACTTTGTATTTTTTTAGAAATTCATTACTTTATTTCTAGAGTACTAATTATTTAGATACAGGTTCAAATTCGATAAGAATAGAAGTAATTCTAACTTGTTTTGTAGAAGAATTTTGGAATAACTAAAGAATTTGTAGCTGTTTCACATGTGAAAGTGTCTTCAGTATGTGTAGCAGAAACAGCTGTTAATGCTGTACCATTTACAGAAATAAATCCATCTGTCTTTGAAGTATGATATACAAATTTAAGACTCTTGATTACATATCCTTCTTTTACAGTTAAGGTAATAGTGTTTCCATTACTGTTTGAGCCATTATATAAACGAATAGTAGAGTCACTTGCTCCAAAAAGAGGTTGCTTTTTGACTTTCGTTTTTAGCAAACACTAATGTAAATTTATCACTTAATTCAGCAGTACTAGCATAATCTTCTCCGTCTACCGTTTGAACATCAGTAGAGCCGGTAAATTTTGCCATTTCTTGACCTTCTGGTAATCCAGCAAAAGATGGAAGCGTAGCAGGAGTTCCATTAACAGATACAACTACAGCAGTAAAGTTTTTATATTGTTCTGAATAATATCCATAAAGAACTACTTTATCTCCCTCTACTGGCTTTGTACCAATCATTAACTCAAAGTTGTTACCAGCAATATCATCCATTCCATAAATTATTACTTCTGTATTATCAGTAGTTTTTAAAGTAGTTTTTCCATATTTAGCATTTGTAATTGCTCCTACAGTACCTTCAATATAAATATTACCTTTAGATGAAGAAACTTTTGCACCATCAGTTAAAGTATAAGCTTTAATTGTACATTCAATTGTTTCATTTTTAACTATATCTTCTATAGTAACAGTAACATTTAAAGTAAACTTTGAATCTTCTTTAGTAGCTAATGTATATAGATTATACCCATCTAAAACTGCACCTTGTGCACCATCAGCAAGAGAATATGCAAATTTTACAGATGTAAATACATTTCCAGTTTTAGCTAAGCTTATTTTTCCTGAACTATTGATTGTAGTTAAAGATTCTTTAAGCTTATTAAATTCTTCTTGAATCATGTCATCTAAACTTGATTCTTTAGAAACAATATTATAATCTTTTGTGAATGTATATCCATTTACAGTTAAGTACGCACGAATAGTAACATCACGTTTAGTAGATACTGCTTCAATTGTAAACTTACCATTTTCATATTTAGTACCAAAACCAAATATCTTGTAAGAAAGTGTAGCTCCTTCTGGTAATTCAACAGCAGGTTCTTCAAGTTCAGTTGTAGAAGTGATAGTACTTGGGAATTTAATTTTATTTAATACATCAACAGAAGCAATTTGTTTAGCTCCATCTATGCTTGATTCTTCTTCTACCTTTGTTAAATTATCTGCATTTGTAAGAATTAACTTATAATTACCAGAATTAGTTCCAAGGATAGCTCTTACATTAACAATATCACCTACATTGAATTCCTTAGTTTTTTCCATCATGGCATTCAATGCATCAGAACCAGCCGCAGTATAATAATAACTCCATTGAACAGTTATAGATGCCTTAACACCATTAACTTCTTTTGTAAGTGTCACAAAATCAGCATATTTTTCTTTTGAAGTGTCTGATGAGAAATCAGTATTAACTGCAGAAACTTTCCAACCAGTCAAAGTAACTTCAGTTGATTGCTTAGCCTTAAGAATATTTATATCAGTATATCCATTTTTTGAAATATCATTTGTCTTAGCATTAGCAATTAATGCTTCATCAATAGCAGTAACAGCCTTTGATTCATCATATGCTGGTAAATCATTATTTAAAGTTACTGTTCCTACACCAGTATCACTTTCAACTAAACCACCATAAGATTGAGAACTTATTCCTGACACATTAATAGCAGTTCCTACTTGTAATGAATTCCAAACTTCATCAGAAACAGAAGGATAATAAAGATAAAAGCCACCTGTATAAGTTGAATCTATCATTTGAATAATTTTAGAACCAGATTTAGGTTCAGCTTTATTTACTACATATCCTGAAATATCAATTGTTTCTTTGTCATACTTACCAGAATACCAATTCAAAACCACGTCAGAATCTGTGTATTCAAGAGTAGCTTGGCAAGTAACTCTATAAGTCTTAATTGCAGTTACACCATTGTATGTAAATGTAGCTCTTAAATTAATTGGTGTAGCATTTTCGTTAGCATTAATTTTTAAAATATTATTGTTAACTTCTGCAACTGGACTTTCTGTTACAAGAGACCAGCTGATATTAGCAACTAATCCTTTATAAGTAGTACTAGGTGCTAATGTATATTCACCTGTTCCTAAGTTCTTATTGTTATATTCAAATTTAAATGCACCAGCAATTTCATCAGCATCAATTGCACTTACAGTTACATTAAATTCTTTATTGTATTCTCCTGAAGTTGCAGTTAACTTAACATCTGTAGTTACATCAGGACGAGTAACCTTAGCTTCCCATTGAGGAACATCATTACCATCTTTATCTTTATAAGTAGTTTTTTCAAGCTTAATAACATTTTCATTACTTGAAGTCCAAGAAATATCGACACCAACATAACGTCCTGGTAAAACGAAATCAGATGTAACAACTTTGTTATTTTGGTCAATAATTAATCCACCTAATTCTGTAGTTCCGCTTTCGCTACATGCAGCTACAACCCCAATAGAACCAGCTAAAACAGTACAAACTGCTAAAGCCTTTAAACTCTTTTTAATTTTCATAGTTTCTATTAAACTCCTCTTTTTTGTTTTTTATCTAATGATCAAATCAGCAAAATTAACTTGAATTGAACCATCAGCATTTTTTAGCCCTTTTGCTTTTATTGTTTTGTCTTTTAATGCGCTTGCATCATAATTTTCTGACACATTAACTTTTAATATAAATTCTTTAGTTTCTGTACTTGTTGTTGTTTCTTTAGCTTGTCCAACAATAGTTAGAACTGTACCTGAAACTGTGGCTGATGTTACAGTTAGATCACCATTAACAGCAGTTTCTTTTGATAAATGTAAACGTTTATGATTTGAATCAAAGAATTGATAGAAATCTTTTTGTAAAACATGAACTTTTTCAGATTCAGGAGCACTAATTGTATATTCAAGTCCAGATACTTGATAACTTCCATTATATTTTTGGATTGTACCAATAAAATGCACTAAGTAACCTACATTTAAAATTGTGTTTACATTACTACTTGAATATCCACCATATGCATTTAATGAATATTTCTTACCAGTTTCATCAAACATAGAAATAACATAATAATTTGATCCATTAGATGTAGTTGTATGTTCATCAATGAATGCATCAAATTCAACTCTAGCACCTAATTCTAAATCATTATCATAGAATGTAGGAGATGAACTTTCTAAATCTGTCACAATCGCTTGTAAGGTAGTTGAAATTGGTTCATCTGAATAGTTTGGATCGTTATCATTACTCCAAATATGCATTTCATGTTTTTCTGCAAAACTTTGAGCTTCTTTAAAAATACCATTATATGCAGCGATTGTTGAAGTAACTTTTGAATATCCGTTTTCTACTAGTTCAAGATTTAAATTTTTAAATGTGTCATTCGCACTTTCACGATACCATACATAACCTAAATATCTAGTATTATTCGTATCTTTTTCAGCAGGTGTAGATGTTGCTTCTAACACAATTTCATAAGCATTTGTTAAGCGATTAGCTGTATAAAGGGATGCTGTTTTACCCCACTTTTCAACATTAATAGTTGATTCTGGTGTATTTACACCATGATATCTAACCGTAATTACAGATGTATCTGCAATCGTTGATTTTGTACTTAATTTAAAATTTGTGGTATCACCATCAGTTAACTTACTAACAGTTGCTAATCCAATACCATCATCTATAAAGTTTTTTCCTTCATATGATTTAGACAAGGTAAGTTTGCTAGTTACATCTCTGTAACCAGCATCCTTGTCAAAATTTTTATCAGTACATGAAGCAATACTTACTAATCCGATAATGCTTAAGAAAGTTAAAGAAACCTTCTTAAATAAATTCATAATTATTTACCACCACATGCTTTATATGCAGCTTCAAGAGCTGAAGCTCCATCTTTTTCACCCTTAATTACACTTACTAATGCAGAACCAATTTGAATACGTGCATCTGATGAACCATTAAATGCAGGTGATGTAAAGAAATCGTTTGACATTGTACTTGCAACTTTAGCAGCTACAGCTTTAATATTTGTAGTATCATCTAAGAAAGCCTTATATGATTCATTATCATATGTTGATAATCTAACAGGGTTGTATCCTGAAGATTGAGAGAAGCTTGATTGGAAACTTGGGTCTAATAATTCTTTCATGAACATCCAAGCCATAGTTGATTTTTCAGAGTTTCCTGTATCAAACATTACTAAAGATGGACCTTGAGAGATTACTGATTTATTAACTTTTCCGTCCACTACAGAACCTGGAATAGCTGCAACTCCCCAGTTGAAGTTATCAGTTGCTTGATAAGATGCTCCACCAGATGAACCAATACAGAATACACATCCACCAGCTTCTACACCTTGAGTAAATAAGTCAGAAGTATATCCACCATAAGTAGTCTTAGTTGTAATGATACCTCTTTCATAGTAAGGAGCTAATGAATCCATCCAATTAGCTAATCTTGTTTCATTACGGAATGTGTAGTATGGAGAAGTAGGACTTGTATAATTCCATCCGTTTTGTTTAGCCATTGCAATTGCCCAGTTAGCTTCTGAGTCGTATGCAATTGGTGTAGAAACAGGATATTTTTCTTTAATTTTTTCTGCTGCTGCAAATAATTCATCCCAAGTTGTAGGAATTTCTGAAACACCTGCCGCCTTCATTGCATCTAAATTAACATACATTAATTCTGTAGACTTTGAGAATGGCATAGTTAACATTGAAGTAGCAGTAAAACCATACTTGTCATAATCAGCATAGTTAGTAGCTAAACCTTCGTTATAATATCCAGGTACGAAATCTGCAACTTCAGCTGAAGAATATCCAACATTTAAAGAACCAGAACTAGCCTCAACAGTATCTGTGCTGTTGATGAACTTACTCATATCAAGAACTTTACCAGCAGTGATATATGTTGCAACGTGGTCTGCGTAACAATATGCGATATCTGGTTGAGTACCTGCTTGTAAATTTGAAACTGTTGCAGACTTTAATTCATCATAACCACCTTGAGATGCTTGTTCAACATCCCAACCTGGGAATTTTTCTTTAAATCTAGCAATTGCGTTGTCAATTTCTTTTTGAAGAGTTTGACCAGCAGCATGATGGAAAATAATTGTTTTTTCAGTGTTTTTGTTGTTACAAGATGCTAATGCAAGAGCTGATACACCGATTAGGGCAGCTGTGCTTAATACTTTTAATGCTTTCATTTTCTTATTTTATCTCCTTGTTTTTTGTCTTTTTTTACCTAAACCCAATTGTTTATAAATAATATTCTATCCCTTTATTCCGCTCTTTGATACTCCACGCATAATATATTTGCGGAAACAGATAAACACAATTAATAATGGTAAAGAAACCATTGTTGCAGCAGCCATCTTTAACGTACTTAATGTTTCAGATG
Source organism: uncultured Anaeroplasmataceae bacterium (assembly GCA_944325035.1). Taxonomy (GTDB): domain Bacteria; phylum Bacillota_I; class Bacilli_A; order Acholeplasmatales; family Anaeroplasmataceae; genus CAG-307. Next base: position 8,154 of record CALUYM010000003.1, on the reverse strand, counting down.
AACCTGGAATTGTAAATCCACTAGCAACCCAGTTACTTAGTAATTGCCATTCTAGGCTTCCTGAGTTAACAAGGCGTGGCCAGATATATGAGTTCCATGTACCGATAAATTTAAGTAATGTAATTGAAATAATAGTTGGTGCTGTTAGCGGAATCATAACTCGAATTAAGTATTTCATATCGCTACAACCATCTACTTTAGCGCTTCGATATAAACTATCAGGAATTTGTTTCATCGCATTTCTCAATAAATAAATATAGAATACACTTACTAAGAACGGAATGATCATAACTGTATATGATCTTGCCCATTGCATTTTAGTTACAGTAATGAAATTAGTTGTTGTGAATAACTCACCTGGAATCATCATTGTAGCAAGTAAAATTGAAAATAATAGGTTTTTACCTTTAAATTCCATTTTAGCGAATGCAAATGCGCATAAAATAGTAATAACTAAACCTAAGGCTGTTGAAATAACACCTACAATTAATGTATTAACTAGCATTGTTCCAAATAGGCCTTCACCATCGTTAATTACATACGAATAATTTGACCATTGCATATCAGCTGGTGCAACAAAGAATGTTGGAATAGATTGACGATATACTGCTTCTGTCTTTAAAGAAGAAATAATCATCCAGTAGAATGGTAAAATTGAGAAAATTGCAAAGAAGCTTAAGAATATATATGCAATTACATTCTTTACAATTTTTAAAACTTTTTGAATTTTTAATTGCTTATCAATATTAATGTTTAATGAATCACTTACTACAGAAGTGTTTTGTTTATTTTCACTCATTTTCAGACCTCCTAGTAGTGCACACGTTTTTTACTAATAAGCATATTGATTGCTGTAAATACCATAATCATAGCGAATAGGATTAATGAAGCAGCACAAGCAACTCCGGTTTTACTATCACCAATATATTTATAAATTAAACCGACGATAGTTCCCATTTCATATTGTTGAGATGGTCCCATTTGAGGACCAAAGATACCTACAATTGCAGTATATGATTTAAAAGCACCAATGAATCCTGTGATTACTAGATATGAGATCATAGGTGAGATTAAAGGTACTGTAATCTTCCATAAAATTCTAGATTTACTAGCAGCATCAATCTTAGCTGCATCATAATATTGCTTATTAACGTTCATTAAGGCACCGAATAAGATCAAAATCTTGAAAGCAAGACCAGACCAAACCTCATAAATTATTACAACTATCATCATAGCAATAGTAGATGCATCTGAATCTACCCAGTGAATTTTAGTACCAAATACTACATTTACTAGCCCCCAAGATCCCATTCCATTTTCAAGCTGTGCTTTAGTACCAATTACCTGGAACATTGTATAGAATACTGCACCAATTGACATTGCGTTAGTAAGATATGGTAAAAAGAAAATAGATTGGTAGGCCTTTTGTAGTGGTTTAATTGAAGCTAATGCTACAGAAATCATTAAGGCAATAATTGTTGATAAAGGAACTGAGACAAATGCAAATATTACTGTATTACGTAAACAAGTTAAGAAATATGCATCAGTGATTGCAGTTTTAAAATTCTCAAATCCTAATCCGTCTGATCTTCCACTTAAAGCAGTATAGTTATTTCTCACAGACGAAATTAATGTATTTACAATTGGCCAGAACGTAAACACGCACAATAAGATAAATGCTGGAAGCATCCATAACCAACCTCTTTGTGAATAAAGGAAACGTTTAATCTTCTCTCCTTTAGTAAGAGGTTGTTGAATATACGCTGAGCCAGACGGTTTTAATTCTGTCGATGTTTCAGTCATTATTTCAACCTCATTTCACTATCCTTGTTAAATAAGAAAATCTTGTTTGATTTGATATTAAATTTTAATTGCTTAACATCTTCTGGAAGTACAACATCTGAATCAATAATGCTTCTTACAGTTGGTTTTTGTGAATTTTTATGTGTAGATACAACCGATTTATCTCTACCCATTACTTCGATATGTTCACGACTTAAAGTTAGAACACCATTTTCTTGATCAAAGATAAATCCTTCTGGGCGAATTGCAATATAAATTTCTTGATCTTCAAATTCTGTGTCTATAATTTTTTCGTCACCAATATAAACAGCTTTGTTCTTGATTTCTCCGGTGAAAACATTAATTGGTGGAGTTCCTAAGAAGTTAGCAACGAATAAGTTTGCAGGATCATCATAGATTTCTTGTGGGTGACCCATTTGTTGAACAATACCTGTTTTCATTACAATAATTGAATCACAAATAGACATCGCTTCTTCTTGGTCGTGAGTTACGAATACAGTTGTAATACCTGTTTCTTGTTGAATACGCTTAATTTCTTCACGAGTTTGAAGACGAAGTCTAGCATCTAGATTTGATAGTGGTTCGTCAAGTAATAAAACGCTTGGCATTTTTACTAGTGCACGAGCAATGGCAACACGTTGTTGTTGACCTCCTGATAACTCACTTGGTTTACGTTTAAGTAAGTCTTCAATTTGCACTAACTTAGCTGCATCAAAAGCTCTTTGTTTAGCTTCTTCTTTAGGTACACGCATATTTTCTAGTGGGAACATAATGTTTTGTTCTACTGTCATATGTGGATACAGGGCGTAATTTTGGAAAACTAAACCAATACCTCTTTTTTCTGGCGCTAATGTTGTAACATCATCTTCACCGAAAATGATATTACCAGATGTAGGTTGTTCAAGTCCACTCAACATAAATAATGTTGTTGATTTACCACAACCTGAAGGTCCTAATAAACCAATAAGCTTTCCTGATGGTATTTCAACGTCTAGATCGTTGACTGCTACAACCTCAGTTTTTGTTTTTGCATTAGCAAAAACCTTAGTTAAATGTTTTAATGTTATTTTCATAACGTCCTCCATACGGCACAAAATATATTTTTTGCACATATATTTTATCATATTTAATAAAACAATACAATAAAATAAATTTAGCGAAAAGTGGTAAAAACTGCCTCAAAATTGGTATATTCGATATATTGTTATCAAAATTTATACAAATTATTACTAAATATAAATTATATTTTATATTTTTAAAAAATGTATATATTTTATTTAAAACTTTACAGTTTTTATAAATTGTAACAAGTTACCTATTTTTATGTAATTTTGTAATGTATGTTATACATTTCACTAATTTTATGCAAAAAAAAGACAGAAATCTTTTAAACTTCTGTCATTTAATTATTATAATTAGAAATTACAGTTTTTCGGTGTTCTTGGGAACGGAATAACATCACGAATGTTTTCTACTCCTGTTAGGTACATAATTAAGCGCTCAAATCCCATTCCAAAACCTGAATGCGGACAACCACCATAACGACGTGTATCTAAGTACCAGTCAATTTCGTTTTTATCCACACCTAATTGTTCCATTCTTTCAAGTAATACATCTAAATTATCTTCTCTTTGAGAACCACCCATTAATTCACCAGCTTGTGGCACAACTAAATCCACAGCTGCGACTGTCTTACCATCTGGATTTAACTTCATATAATATGCTTTAATATCTTTAGGCCAATCAGTAATAAATACTGGTCCTCCAAAATGTTCTGTTATATATTTTTCATGTTCTTTAGCAATATCTTCACCATATTCAGGTGCAAATTCCCATTTAACCTTAGCATCTTTTAAAATAGTGATTACATCTTCGTGTTTAACACGCTTAAAATCAGAATTAATAATTGCTTCTAACTTACTCTTAAGACCTTTTTCAACGAACTGATCACAAAAATCAATTTCTTTAGGACACTTATCGATTACATATTTTACAATAAATTTAAGCATTTCCTCTTCAATGTCCATTAATCCTTCTAAATCGCAGAATGCCATTTCTGGTTCAATCATCCAAAACTCGTTTGCATGTGTTTTTGTGTTGGAGTTTTCTGTTCTAAAAGTCGGACCAAATGTGTAGATATCACTAAATGCCATCGCAAATGTCTCACCATGTAATTGACCAGAACCAGTAATATATGCTTGCTTGCCAAATAAATCTTCTTTAAAATCAACTCTACCATCATCATCTAGCGGTAATTGATTCATGTTTAAAGTTGTAATTTTAAACATTTGATCAGAACCTTCACAATCCGCACAAGTGATTAGTGGAGTATGAACATATAAATATCCTCTTTCTTGAAAATATGTATGAATAGCCATTGCTGCTACACTTCTAATTCTAAATACAGCACTAAATAAATTAGTACGTGGACGAAGATGGGCAACTTCACGTAAAAACTCACGTGTATGACGCTTAGGTTGAATTGGATAATTTTCTGGGCAATCTCCAATCATTTCTACAACTGTTGCTTTAATTTCTAATGGTTGTTTCATTCCTGGTGTAAGTGTAACAATACCTGTTACTTTTACTGATACACCAACTCTAAATTTAGAAATATCTTCAAAATTAGAAAGATTTGACTCATATACTACTTGAACATTATCAAAATATGAACCATCATTTACATTTAAAAATCCAAATTGAGCTTGAGCACGATTTGTACGCACCCACCCATAGATTGTAACTTCTTGTGTTTGATACTTTTCACTTTGCGTGAAAATTTGTTTTATTTTTGTACGCATGATTTCCCTCCTTAAACAAAAAAAAATCGCCCTTAGAATAATCTAAGGACGAATCATCGCGGTACCACCTTAGTTCTAGTGTATACACTAGCACTCAACTCTTTAACGCAGATATACGGATAGGTCTACTTAATTCTTCTATCAACTCCGAGCTGTTTAAAAATAACTTGTTTTCTAACTTGCACCAACCGTTAGCTCTCTAAAAACGTATTTATTATTTTTATTCTCTTCTTCGCTTATGTTTATAAGATACAACAACGTTTAATTTTTGTCAAACAAATTTTTATTTTAACTAATAAATTGAACTGTAACAAGTCATTTCTATGGTTAAATAAATATATTCACTAAATACAATAAAAATTAAGTGATTAATCCCATTATGCTATTCCCTAATTCTTTCCAATAAATATTGCATTTTTTATTCTTTTTTTACAATACTATGCAAGAATTTTAAATATAATTACTTTTAATGTTCATATCTAATTCTAATAAAAATATATTAATAACACTTAAACTAGTTTAACCAAAATAATATCTAAAATTAATAATTAAAAACCAATATAATTAATTTAATTCATATTTTACTCAAAAATAAATTAAATGCGTGGTATAATTTAAATGATATTTGTGAAAAGGAGAAATTTAACATGAAAATTTTTGTGCGTGCTCACGATTTAGGAAAAACTGATGAAAAAACATTAGCTAAACAAATAGCTGATTTAGGTTTTGATGGATTACAACTTGCGATTAACAAAGCAATTACTGGTGAAACTGCTGCTTATGGTGAAATTACAAATGAAAGAGTAAATGAAATTGCTAAAGCTTTCTTTGATGAAGGATTAACTGTACCATTAATTGGTTCTTATTTTAATCCAGTACATTCTAACAAAGAAGGTGTTGAAAAAAATATTAAAAAATTCAAACAACACTTAGAATTTGCTCATCTACTTAAGGCTGATTATGTAGGTAGTGAAACTGGTTCGTTTAATGATGATAAGTGGACATATAATCCTCTTAATCGTACTGAAGAAGCCTACCAAGAAGTTAAACGTATTTTTGGTAATTTAGCAGAACATGCTAAAAAAGTTGGTTCTAATTTATCAATTGAAGGTGCTGATGGTCATTGTATGTATTCGCCAAAACAATTGAAACGCTTAGTTGATGAAATCGATAATGGTCATGTATTTGTTACAATTGATGTTTATAATTTCTTAAACGAAGAAAACTATTCAAAAGACTATCAAAGAAAAGTAATCGATGAATGTATCGATCTAATGAAAGATAAAATTAGAAATATCCATTTAAAAGATTTTACAATGAATGAAAAACCTTTATTGAAAGTTGGATTAGGCGAGGGCTTAATGGACTTAGAATATATTTTAACTAAGATTTATCAAAATGTACCACAAGCTAATTTAATTTTTGAAGGTGTGCCAAAAGATAAAATGGCTTCAAGTTTAAAATATGTAAAAGACATTTTAAACAAATTAGAAAATTAACAATAGTGTTTTAAACGGGTAAAGCCAAATTGAAATAATCGTTACGTAAATTGTAGTGCAGTCTAAAAAAGATTGCACTTTTTTAAGTTTCAAAATTAATAAAATATAATTCTACGAATAATTTAATACATTTTCTAATCTTATCAATAATATTTTAATTAGAAGTCTTGAAATTGAAAAAATAAGATTTTAAAATATAGATATATCAAAAACAACTATAACTAAATAATCTTTCTTTAGTAAGTATTAAAACTTTTATACTTATAAAGTCTTGTAATTAATTATCTCATCAAAGCTGGAGATATATAAGTTATGTTGTACTCATAACTATAAATAAAACTCTAAAAAAGGAGAATGTATAATCTTAAGTACAATTTGATTATGCTAAAAAGAAAATGGAAAAAGAAATTAAAATAGCTTATATTGGTGGCGGGTCTAAACAATGGGCTCGAATCTTCATGTCTGACTTAGCTGTAACCGAAGGTTTATCGGGCGAGATTGATTTATATGACATTGATATTGAAGCAGCTAATCGAAATGCCAAAATTGGTAACTCATTAAAAAATTATACTAATGTAAAATCTAAATTTGACTACAAAGTTGTATCTAATCTTGAAGATGCCTTAAAAGATGCTTCTTTCGTTATTATCTCTATTCTACCAGGAACTTTTAAAGAGATGAGAAGTGATGTGCATACTCCAGAAAAATATGGAATATTTCAATCAGTTGGCGATACTGTTGGCCCTGGTGGAATCTTAAGGGCTATGAGAACAGTTCCAATGTATGAAGTATTTGCAAAAGCTATCAAAAAAATATGTCCAAACGCATGGGTTTTAAACTTCACAAATCCAATGAGTATTTGTACAAAAGCATTATATGATGTATTCCCTGAAATTAAGGCATTTGGCTGTTGTCATGAAGTATTCCACACTCAAGAATTTTTAACTAGAGTTTTAGAGGAAACAAAAGGAATTAAAGTTAAAAGAAATGAAATTTATACTGATGCTTGTGGAATTAACCATTTTACCTGGATAACTGAAGCTAAGTTTCAAGATATTGATTTATTATCTTTAATTAAAGATTTTGAAAAGAAATACTATGACACTGGTTTTTATGAACGTGAGGGTGCTGCAATTGATGCATTTAAAACCGATTGTTTCGCATATGGAAACAAAGTAAAGATGGATTTATTTAATAAGTATGGAGCCTTAGCAGCTGCTGGAGATAGACATTTAGCTGAATTTGTATCTAATCGTTGGTATTTAAAAGATAAACAGACTGTTAAAGATTGGTTATTTAATTTAACAACTGTCGATTATCGTGAAAAACAGCAGACTATTTTAGTTGAAGAAACAAAACTAATGGCTGAGGGAAAGAAAAAATTTGAGTTAAAAGAATCAACTGAAGAAGCTGTTGATTTAATGAAGGCAATTTTAGGTTTTAAAAATATCGTTTCTAATGTAAATATGCCTAATATGGGACAAATGCCACAAATGCCAATTGGCAGTATTGTTGAAACAAATTGTGTCTTCTCTCATGATCAAGTTAAACCTGTTGTATCTAAACCTTTACCTACCGGAGCTCTTAATTTGGTCTTGAGAAATACCTTGAATATTGATTTGACATATGAGGGAATTAAAGAACGTGATTTAAATAAACTTTATTTAGCCTTTGCCAATCAACCACTTTGTGACTCATTAACTATGGATGAATCTAAAGAATTATTTAAGGAAATGTGCTATAACACAAGAGAGTATTTAGACGATTATTTTGACTTAGATAAATATTTTAATAACTAAAATATCAGATTTTAATTTTATCCTCTTTTAGAAATAAAATGTTTGGTAAGAACTATGAAGGGTATATATTGTATTTAATAATAACCATGTAGTTAATATCGATTTTACATTAAAATTATAAAAGAATTAAAATAGCACTTAATAATTAATCCTGAAAGTTAATCATGAATTATTGAATAACAATCCACCCGTTCAACGGGTGGTATTTTGGCTCCCCTATAAGGGCCTATAACTTCACAAGCCCCTTAAGGG
>CALUYM010000002.1 GCA_944325035.1 uncultured Anaeroplasmataceae bacterium | reverse complement strand
ACCATTTTTTCCTTACTTGCTTTTAGCAAGCTTTTGTATTTTAGCACATTCTTATATGCTTTGTCAACAACTTTTTTCTATTTTTTTAAAATGATTATTTTAGATAAATTTATATACTTTATATTTTTATAAATTACTATCTTTATAAACAAAAAGGACTCACAATATTGATAATGAACCCTTAAAAACAAATATTACTGTTTAACTTTATTTATATAATTTAAGAATAATACTAAACTTACGATTGGTAAATATGTGACATGTTCTATGATTGTAATAATTTATAAAAAACACTGCTAATAAATAAAAGGATTTAAACTATCTAGTTTCATGAAATATTTTAACGCACCAATACTCCCCCTCAGGCCGGATATGACTTACATTAAAATTCGTAAAAACAAACGGAAAAGTATAATTAAATTCATTATCTGCCATAATGTAGTTTTCTTATGTAATACTAATATCCTAACAAGACTAACTGTTACAAAAAAAGAAATGATGATAGTAAAATCAATAGTAAACTAAAAAGATAATATTGGTACTCCTAATGCGTATATTACTAAACTAAGCAAATACAACCCACTTGTATTAATACGCTATAAATATTTGGTTTAACATTTTGATAAACTAATCTTTCAATATATTTATATTATAATTGTGGGATTAATTAAAAACTATCCTAAAATCAATCCATTAACTTACAAAAACATCTTTATATATTAATCTATTTTTGTTTTCAATATATAAATAAGTTTTAATATCTACCAAAATAACTTTGATATTAGGATTGCTAAAAACTAATTTTTAGTTTCAGTTTTTGATATAAACATACTTTTTATAATTAACTTAGAAAAATTATCAAATAAAAAATGATACCTACCAACTTAGATATCATTTTAATTATATATTTTCTTAATTATATCTACTTTTGAGCTTAATATATAAAACAATATTATTAATTTAAAACTTCTTATCCAACACTTATATTCCCATCTGGATAATAGAATCTTTGGATTTTATTAAAGTTCCATAGTGATATAACAGTAAGCGGACCTAATCTACCAATAAACATCATTATCATATATAGAAATTTTGCCCCAATACTTAAATTATAGGTAACACATGTAGATAAACCAACAGTCCCAAAAGCACTTGTCATTTCAAATAAAGCTTCAAGAAAGCTAAGATTTGGTTCTAAAATGAGAAGTAAATATGTCGATACAATTACAAGCGATAATGTTAATATTGTAACTACAGAAGCTTTTTTGAATGCTTCTTTAGGGATTGAATAATGAAAGGCTTTTTCCGGACGATTCGTAGCACTTCCTTTAATTCCCTGTAATAACACAAAAAAGTAGTTGTTTTAATTCCTCCACCAGTTGAACCGGGTGAAGCTCCAATAAACATTAGGATAATTAATGTAAAAAGTGTTGCATTGGTAAAATTTTTAACTGGATATGTTGAAAAGCCCGCTGTTCGTGACGAAACACTGAAAAAAAATGCTCCCAACCAAGTAATATCTGGCTCAGAAAGTTTTATTAATAAAGTTCCACAAACAAGCATCGCACACGTCATTACAATAACCACACGTGCATGCATGGAATATTTTTTCCAATATATTCCTTTTTCTCTTATCTCTCGAATAACTAAAAAACCAATTCCACCTAAGATAATTAAAATACTTGTATTCAAATTAATTATTATATTATCTTTATATGGTATTAAATTTACTCCACCACCAATAACATCAAAACCAGAATTATTAAAAGATGAAATAGAATGAAAGATACTCATCCAAATTGCCTGTTTCATTTCAAAATCTTGAATAAAAACAAAAAAATTGATTAAAGCACCAATTAATTCAATTAAAATAGTAGTATAAAAAATTTCGGAAAGAAATTTACCGATACTACGTCTAGAATGCAAATTCAATGATTCTTTAATTAAAGAAATTTCTTTTAAATTAATCTTTCGATTAACTAATAAAATAATTCCAGCACCAATTGCAGTTACTCCTAGACCACCAATTTGAATTAATAAAGCTACAATAACTTGTCCTATGAATGTAAAATTATCTGCTATATCAACTGCTACTAAGCCAGTAATACAAACCGAACTTACCGATGTAGCTAAGCTGTCAATATACCTGACATTTACGCCTTCTTTAATGCTAAATGGCATTTGTAAAAGAAACGAACCTAATAAAATTGTAATTAAAAAACCTAAAATTATATATCGAACAGCTGGTTGCTTTTTTAAAAACCTTATCATATATACCTCTAACACATACTCACATCGTATTATAGCTTAGTTTTTAAACTAATCAAGTTCTTTTAGACATAAATTAATTTTAAAGCAAATTGAGTTAAAATTACTAATTACAAAAAATAGTAAAAAGGATGCCATTTGGCACCCTTTATCTAGTTAGAGCTAGTCTCTTGGCCTTTTTTATCTTGGGCATTACTTTTTATGCACTTACATAAATCCATGTTTTGAACTTTATTCATCATGTCCTTATAAGCCTTTGAATTCATTAATTCATAGGCGGCAAATGGTAAGCAAGCACCAATAGCCATATAAATAATTGGTTTCATATTCTCACCCAGTATATTATTTAACTAATCCATAAAATCATACGGACTAACATTTTCCATATTTTCTTCACCTAAAGTGTCAAATGGAATTTCTGGGTCATTTATTTCAAAAATACTCGAATTTTTGTCTAAAAATAAAGATGTCTGACGATTTTCATCTGCCGAATATAAAGCTTGATTCAAGGACTGAGTCTTTCCTATAATAATCAATTTCTTTTTTGCTCTTGTAAATCCAGTATAAATAAGTTTCGGCTTTAACATAATATAAAAAGCAGGAACAATAGGAATAATTACATTTTCAAATTCCATCCCTTGTGATTTATGAATGCTTATTGCATATCCCAAAGTTATATTGTCTAAATCAGATACTTTATATCTAACTTTATGACCATTAAAATCAATATGAATTACTTCCTCTTCTTCTGTTTTTTCATGTCCGATAATGATTCCATCATCTCCGTTCATTATTCCTAAACTCGGTTCGTTTTTTAATTGCAATACTTTATCACCAATTTTATAGGCTTTATTATTATGAACCAGAAAATATGGATTATGATTATATTTTTCTTGAATTAATTTATTTATTGCATCAATTCCACAAACACCACTATACATTGGTACTAAAACTTGTAAATCTTTTTTAAAATCTCCACCTTTTTTTATAAAAGCTTCGAAAAATAAATCTATTTTATCCAATACTTCTTTTGCATCTGCATTGTAGAAAAAAACTTCACTTTTTTCATTAAAAATATTATAGTCAATTCTTTTGTTTAATATCATCTTAGATAATTTAATAATATTAGAATCCTTTTTTTGACGCATAATCTCTTCAAGTTTAGTAGTTTGAAATAATTTCGAGTCAATCATCTCTTTTAAAATATTTCCTGGTCCTACACTTGGTAATTGATTATCATCACCAACAAAAACAAGTCTTGTCTTATCAGGAGTAGCTTTTAAAAGATTGGATAATAAAGATATATCTATCATTGATGATTCGTCGATTATTATTAAGTTTTCTTTAAACTGGTCATGGTCATTTTTAGTAAAATAACCAGTCTCATTATATCCCAATGCACTATGAATAGTTCTAGCAGGAAGTGATGTTGATTGACTTAATCTCTTCGCTGCTTTACCGGTTGGGGCTAATAGTAATAGATTTGAACTGAAACGTTCATCATCTAAACTCAATTCTTTTAACATTGCTTCAAGTTCAAGCAATGCTTTAACAATTGTTGTCTTCCCAGTACCAGGCCCACCTGTAATTATAGCAATTTTGCTAGAAACAGTTTTCTTTATTGCTAAGCGCTGAAGTTCGGTTAATTCGAACCCCATTTTTTCTTCGACTTTAGGAATTAATGAATTAATCTTTTCTTCTGCTGGAAGTTCCAATGAATAATTCTTAATCGCCATTAATCTTTTATAGCTAATATCTTCAGCTTGATATAAATATAACGGATAATAGCGATTATTTTTGACAACAAGATTTTCTTCATTTTTCAACTCATTAATGATTTTTAAAATATCTTCCTTACTTACCGCTTCATCATGATTTTTATCAATTAATTTATAACTTGTCTCTAAAAATTGATTTTGGGATAAAAAAGTAAAACCTTTTTGGATACAAGCTTGATTTAAAGTATATTTTAAGGCTGCTTTTATTCTTACTTCATCGCTTAATTTAAAACCTAATTTTAAAGCCAAATTATCGGCTTTAACAAACCCATAACCATCTAGATCATCAATTAATTGGTATGGATTAGTTTCAACGATTTTTAATGCATTATCATGATATTTTTCAATCAAACGATTCACCATAACTGGAGTTAATTCATATCCATATAGTTTGACAATCAATTCTTCTTCTTTTTCACTTTCTTTTAATTGTTGTTGATATTCTAAAGCTTTATTTCGTTTAATACCAAAATCGATTAATACTTCTGGATTTCTTTTAATTATATCTAACGCTTCTAATCCTAAGCCAGCAACTATCTTTTCTGCTGTCTTTTCACCAATTCCCTTAAATTTTTTACTCGCCAAATATTTAATTAATCCTTCTTTATCTGAATGGATTCGTTTTATTGCAACTATAGCTTTGAATTGACGGCCATATTTATCATTATCTATAAAATCACCTTCAAAAGTATAATATCCATAAAGATCAATTATAGGAAAGTAACCAACTACCGTAATCTCTTTTTTTGAAGTTTCGACTCGCAAAACTTTATATGTAGAATCGCTATTTTCATAAATGATACTTTTAACACTGCCCATTAAATTCATCGATATTGTCTTTCCTTTTTATTATAATATACTTTATCGATTATTCCACCAGCAATTAAAATATCTCCATCATAAATAACACAGGCTTGTCCTGGAGTAACAGCACGCTCCTGTTCATAAATAATTTTTAATGTATCATTGTCAATTAATTGCACTTTCGCCTTTTTTAAATTACCATGATAACGAAAAACAGCTTCATAATCTTTATCAATTTCAATCGATTTAAATATATTTACATTCTTACAAGTACACATATTAGAATATAAATATTTATTATGATAACCTTGACCTACATACAATATATTTTTAGCTAGATCTTTGCCAACTACAAACCATGGTTCTTTTAGATAACCATTTATTCCACCAATGTCTAGCCCTTTTCGTTGACCAATTGTATAGAATTGTAAACCGTTATGTTCTTTAATAAAATTCCCATCTAAAGTTAACATTTTGCCTTTATTAATAGGAATATATGTTTTAATAAAATCATTAAACTTATCTTTTCCAACGAAGCATACATCCATTGAATCTTTTTTATTAGCTGTTATTATTTTATACTTTGCCCCAATTTCACGCACCTGATCCTTAGTTAAGTGGCCAATTGGAAATAATATTTTTGACAAATTCTCTTTTCTTAATAAAGCTAAAAAATAACTTTGGTCTTTTTTAAGATCTGTGCCTTTTACTATAAAATCACCTTTTTCATCATGAGCGATATTTACGTAGTGACCCGTAGCGATATAATCAGCATCATACGTTTTAGCAATGTCAAAAAAAGCTTTAAATTTAATTTCCTTGTTACAAATCATACAAGGTGAAGGCGTGCGTCCATTTTTATATTCTTCAATAAAATAGTCCAATACTAAATCTTTGTTTTTATCCACTAAATCAACAACTTTTAATTCAATTCCTAAACTTAAAGCTACTTTTTTAGCATCGTTTAAATTATCATCATCATTTTGTTTTGAATCAAAATTTTTAATGTATAAGCCAATAACATCATAACCTTTTTCTTTCAAAAGTAATGCTGAAACAGATGAGTCAACACCACCTGATAATCCTAAAATCACTCGTTTCATATTACCACCTTTTAACGTCTGAAGGCATTCTAAAATCAGTTCGAGATGATAAGGCAACTTCTAAAATTTTTGGTCCATCAGGTAAAGCCTGACGCTTAAATTGTTGCGTAAAGAATCTAAAGAAGAATTTTTTTACAAATTCATTTGCTTCAATTTCATTTATATTAAATGCTTTTTTTAACAAGTATGCAATTCTTTCTTCACAATCACCACAAACTAAAAACCGATACATTATAAAATCATTTATTTCATACTTACCAATCGCATCTTCAGTTTTTTGATCACTACCGCTTAGTTCAGGTGATATAGGAGTATCTATAATATCATATAAAGTTTCTTTAATTGTACTAAATTTATTATTAGCATAGTTTTCTATCATAAAACGGACTAATGTTTTAGGAATTCCTGCATTTATACCATAGTTACTCATTTGATCTCCGTTATAAGTACACCACCCCAATGCTAATTCTGACATGTCGCCAGTTCCAAGGACTAAGCCATTCATCTTATTTGCTAAATTCATTAGAATCATTGTTCTAATACGAGCTTGGGTATTTTCATAGGTAATATCGTGGTTTTCTTTATCCTGTCCAATTAACTCAAAATGTAATAAAGCTTCTTCTTTAATCGAAATTTCTTTAACAGTTACTCCTAAGTCTTCCATCATTTTAAGTGCATTTTTTTTAGTACGTGAAGAAGTACCAAATCCAGGCATGGTTACAGCAATAATATCTTTTAAATCTTTTTTTAATTTTTTAAATGCTTCAACAGCTACAAGTAAGGCTAATGTAGAGTCCAAGCCTCCGCTAACACCTATTAATAAGGTTCTAGCATTAGTGTGCTTTAATCGTTTAAATAAAGCAAATTCTTGAATAGAAGATATTTTATTAAAAGCATGTAAAGAATTTTTCTTAGGAATAAATGGTGTTTGATCTAATTTTTCTTCAAATATAAAATCATCATTTTGATATATTTCAAAACTTATCAATTGATAATTAAAATCTAAATATAAACCATCATGTAAATTCGTATTAGTTCTTCTTACATAATTTATTTGTTCAATATCAATATCTGCATAAATAACTTCTGATTCTTGACTAAAATGCTCAGTTTCTTTAATTAAAACACCATTGCATGCAACAATATTATGTCCAGAAAATACTGTATCGCTTGTAGATTCATTGACACCTGCTGATGCATATACATATGCTCCTGCATTTCTCCTTGAACTTTCAAGAACAGTATTTAACCTAATCTCAGATTTTCCTAAAGTTTCATTTGAACTAGATAAATTAAAAATCATATTAGCACCATGGTATGCTAAAACATTTGAAGGCGCAATTGGAGCCCACATGTCTTCGCATATTTCAACGCCAAAACGAATCTTATGTGTATTATCTTCAAACATCAATGAACCAAATGGAACTTTTGTATCAAGATAATTTATTTCAGTTAAATTTGTATTTTTACCTGATTTAAACCACCGTTTTTCATAAAATTCTTTTGAATTAGGCAAACTTCTTTTTGGTACAATACCCATAATTTTGTTTTTTTGGATAACTAAAGCTGCATTATATAATGAACCTTCAACCTCAACCGGTACTCCTAGAAAAACAATTCCTTTATATGGATTATGTGCAAGAAAAAATTTAATAGCCTCTAAAGAATCATTCAATAATATTGACTCAAAAAATAAATCGCCACATGTGTATCCGGTTACACAAAGTTCTGGAAATACTGCAAAATCAGAATTAACATTCTCTAATATTTTAATAATTTCTTTAATATTAAAGTTCGGATTTCCAACTTCTAAGTTTGGCGTTATGGCTGCAACTTTCAAAAATCCATTATTCATATATATCCTCCAAGTTATTCTTTTTTATATATTCTAAAACTTCTTCTGAAATTAGTGATATATCCTTAGTATTTCTATACATAGATGATGATATATCGATATCTAAATCAATAAAAATAAATCTATCCTTATATTCTTTCAAGTTATTTTCAACAAAAGATTCAACATCTATTCCATTTCTTCCTAAAATAATAAAATGAAACTTTTTTAACAATATTTCATAATTTATCCACTTCTTTATCTGCAAAATATTATCCGCTCCCATACAGAAATAAATGTCATCATAAGTTTTACTTAATGTTTCAAGTGTAAATAAAGTGCCTTTATAATTTAAATTTTTATTTTCAATATCTGATACAAGAGCTTTTTTAAAAGCGATACAACACATGTTGTATCGATGCTTAAAACTAGGTACATTTTTCCATGTATAATTAGAAGCTGTTGGTACAATGATTATATTTTGCGGCTTAAACTTCTTTTGAAGTAGATTAACAATTCTTTCGTGTGCTTTAGTTGGTGGATTAAAAGAACCACCATATACAATATTCATAGTATCACCTGTTTAAATTTTAACACAAATATATAAAAAGCGGAAGAAAAGCTTCATAATTATAAAATGTCTAAATAAGAAATTTTTACTTGTTATTACTTAATTTTTATGGATTCTAAAATTAATCAAATCTAATCAGTTAATTTCTAAATTCATTTCTAAGTTATCATTACATACTAATCAGTTTGTAAAAATTAGTGTTTCGCAAAATTTTCAAACAAAAAAAGAGAATTTAATTCTCTCTTTTTGTATTATTTAAATTCAATATAGGTTGCAGATGCCTTAATTCTCCAAATTAATCGTTCCGCATTATTGACATTATTATCAATTTCTTGATAGTGATTAAGCATATCTTTTATATCTAAATTAGAAGATACAAAAAGTGGTAAATTTTCTTGAAGACGATAGTTTAAAATTGGACATAAAACTTCATCTCTAACCCACTCAGTATTGTATTCTGCACCTAAGTCATCTAGCATCAAAACTGGAACTGTTTTTAAAAGATTAATTTTATTTTCAAATTCTTCTTTATCTGCAAACATTAGCGATTTTAGTACACGAACTAAATCAGGGAAAAAAATTAATAAACTCTCAATTCCTAGACTAGCAAAATAATTCGCTGTTGCGGCTAAAAAATAGGTCTTACCAACTTGAAAATTACCAAATAAATATAAGCCTTTTCTAGATTTTAAATCTTTAAAATTAGTTCCCAAATTTATAATATAATTTTTCGCTTTGACTCTTGTTTCTGTATTTAACCAAATATCATCGAAATTTGCTTCTTTAACAGAATCTGGAGTAAAAAGAGTTGAAAAATTAGCTTGTTTATTACGTCGATTTAGTTCTTCTTTATAATAGTCACATGGAAAAGATATTAAATGGGGAGGATTTCCTTCTATTTTTACTCCATAATATGGATTAGAATTCTTGCAGTCCTTTAACCCTTTACACTTCTTGCAATTTGTAACTGAGGTTACATAATCTAAAAACATATTATAATTTGCAAATGTAACTTTCCATTTTTTTAGAAGTGGGCTTTTTTGTAATTTTTTCAATTCAGCTTCGCCATCAAAATTTGGATCTAATTTTGAAACAATCGATTTTAATTTATTTGGTACTATTTTTTCCATTATAAAATATCCATTCCTTCCATAATATCTTTTCCACGATTCTCTTGTTCAATTCTTGTTGGAGCTTTAATGATTCCTTTTCGTTGACGTTTTTTAGGAATTATAACTTTTTCTCCATTTAAAAAGAAATCATAAGCTTTATATACATCAGTATATCCCTTTAAAATCCAATCATCTTCAACTTTTTTAAAATATGATAAAGCAGGAAAGTCAATTCTACCATTTCTTTTATTTAAAACTTTTAAAACATACATGACCATAATTCTAATCACTGATGAATCTAATTTTAATTCATTGTTTAATTCATTTAAATTTACTAAATATTTAGGATCATAATCTTTATCCATTATCGCTTGTAAAAAAGCTTCACCTGTACAATTTTCTAACTCTTCAATTACTGTTTGATAATTTGGATTATGATCAATTTTTTCTTTAATTGTGAACTTTGGAATATCTTGATTTGTTTTAAATGTATATAAAATTTTGGCTTTCTTTTTTAATAATCTTTGTGAAAAATAACCATCTATATCAATAGATTCTTTAAATAAACTTTCCATATCAGCCTCATCAAATGAATAATTAGAAGCTGTTGTAATTATATTTTGTTTAAAATCTTCATTTATTCCACCTCGAATTAATAAGGCATCAATTCTGCTTGCAAAAAATGAAAAATTAAAATCATAGTGTTTAATTTCAAGCGTCTTTGGACTATCATTAGAAACTAAAATATCGCCATCATCTAAACTTACTTTCTCACCATCAATGTTAAATACTTCATCGAATGAAACTGAAATATCTTGATAATTCTTTTTATCAATTGGTTTAACTTTAAAACGAGTTCTTAAATTTTCATATACTTCCTGTCCGACTGTCGAATAAAGTACAAGGCCATGAAGATTACTATTCAAGAAACGTCTTGCTTGAAGTGGAGCTCTTAATAAATAGATATAATTATTATCTTTTTCATAAGTTGAAATAAGTCCCATACCTTCTAATATACGCCTAGAATTTATAAATTCTTCTAATTTAATTCCTAAAAGATCAATTAAATAAACGTGACTATATTCTTCTGTTGATAAATCAGCTCGATTTATTAAGGAATAAAATGTCATATACAAACTTAAAGCTGTACTTTTTATAATTGGCAAATATAAAAGGCTTAAAACTGCGATATCATCGTTTGATAATGTAAAGCTTGAACAAATTTTAAACTTATCAGTTCTAGCTATCATTATTCCCTCCTAATTTTTATGTAATGCTACCCCTATTAAATTGAAATTTTTATTTAAACGTTCATAAAATTCCTCAATGATTTTTTTAGACTTACCGAAATCAAACAAGAAATGAGAATCTAAAAATAAGTCAACAGCAACTTCAGTTGCGCTATATTGGAATAATTTAACTACGATATCATGAGTTTCATGACTAGCTGCTATTTCACCATAATCTTTGTTAATCGAAATAATATTATATGAATTTTTCTTTAGATCTTCTTCTAAAAACTTATATATTAATTCAATATTAGTTTTATAATAGCGTGTTTTTAAAAAATCTTTTTCTGCACTTTCTGATGTTTCATATGTTTTACCCATTATATTTCTCCTTTATTCTTTTTAAGACTTCTAAAATATTTTCATTTGTTTTGTTAAAATCAATTTCACTTTTAATGACATAATGTGACTTTTTAATCTTCTCTTTTAAACTCATTTGACTTTGAATTCTTTTTAAAGCACTTATATTATCTAAATCATCCCGTATCATTAAACGTTTTATTTGAATTTCAGGCTCTGTATAAACAGTGATTATTTCATCACACAAGTCATCAAAGTTAGCTTCGAACAATAAAGGTACATCTAAAAAAATTATTTTCCCTTTTGCTTTTTCTATTTGGCGTTTTGTCTCATCTTTAATTAATGGATGTAGAATTTCATTCAATCTTAAACGCTTTTCTTTATTATCGAAAATAATAGTTCCTAGTTTTTTTCTATCAAGTACGCCATTAGTTACTACATTCTTAAACTCTTTTTCAATAGCTAGAAAACCACTGTGTCCTGGTTGTTCTAAATAGTGACATAT
The DNA here is from genome assembly GCA_944325035.1 of uncultured Anaeroplasmataceae bacterium. Lineage (GTDB taxonomy): Bacteria > Bacillota_I > Bacilli_A > Acholeplasmatales > Anaeroplasmataceae > CAG-307. Next base: position 266,023 of record CALUYM010000002.1, on the reverse strand, counting down.
TTTATCAGTATCAATTACCTCAAATCCCTCATGCTTTAAAAAATTAGTTACATAAGATTTGCCAGTTGCTATTCCACCAGTAATTCCAATTACTTTCTTCATAAAAATTATAGCACTTAAAACCTAGAAAAACGAGCCTATTTTTGGCAATTTTCACAATAATAAGTACCACGTCCTCCTACTCTTATCTTAGTAATATTCTTTCCACAAACTGGACATATAGTTTTAGTATGCACATTCAAAAAATCTTGATATCCACCTTTAACTCCCAAACTTGAAGTATAACTTCTAATAGTTGTTCCTTTATAGACTATAGCCTTATCTAGAATCATCTTAGCATTTTGTAAGATATTTTTTGCATCAACAATGCTAATATCTGATGATTTTTTCATAGGATTAATACCAGATGTAAATAAAACTTCATCAACATAAATATTACCCAAACCTGAAATAATCTCTTGATTCAAAAGGGCTTCTTTAATCGGAATCTGACGATTTTTCAATTTAGATAATAAATATTCAACTGTAACATTGCCATTGGCATCTGGCCCTAAATGATTTAAAGGTTCCGTTGTATTTAATTGCTCTTTAGTTTTAGTCACCATTCGACCAAATTTTCTTGTATCTTGATATCGCAAATCATATCCATTTGACAAATGAAAGACCATATGAATGTGTTTATTTAACGGTTCTTCTTTTCTTTGATAGAAAAATTTTCCTTCCATTCGTAAATGAGAAATTAGGAAAATATCTTCTAATTCAAAAATTAAAAATTTTCCACGGCGATGAATATCTTTAAATGATTTTCCAATTAATTTATCTTTAAATCCTTTAAAATCTTCATCCACCATTGCTTCATAATTTGATTCTATTTCTAAAATAGTAAGACCATTTAAATCTGTCATTAAAACGCGTCTTACTGTTTCAACTTCAGGTAATTCAGGCATTTAAAACTTCTCCTCATGAACTTTTGATAAATAATCTCTTTCTAAATACTTAAACGCATTTTCTTCTTTTGGATATCCAAACGCTAGAATGCAAAAAGGTGTATGACTAGGTTTAATATTTAGAGTTTTTTCTAAATAAGAAATTCTTTCTTCTTTTGGATACACTCCCACATAACAAGAACCAATTCCTAAATGTCTAGCTTCTAGCATCATATTTTGAGCACATAAACTCATATCTTGTTGCACCATATCAGGAGTTGTTAGCGCATCATTTCTCATAATAAGGGTAATTACCAAAGCGGCTTCTTTAATAAATTTAGAATAAGCAGATACTCCGGCAATTTCTTGTTTTACATTATCGCTTTTAGTCACTATAAACTCCCATGGTTGTTGATTTTTAGCACTAGGTGCCATTACACCTGCTTTAATAATTAGTTCAATATCTTCATCTTTTATACTTTTATTTAAAAACTTTCTAACACTTCTTCTAGTAAATATTTCATTCATTTTATTTAACCTCATACCAATTTTTGCCAAAATCATGACTAACATCTAGTTTAACATGCAATTTAACCGCATTTTTCATCTCAGCTTGAACCATAGTTGATAATCTTTCTTCTTCACCTTGTTCAACTTCAAACAAAAGTTCGTCATGAATTTGTAACAACATCTTCGACTTAAAACTCTCATTCTCTAACCGATTAAAAATATTAATCATAGCTATTTTTAAAATATCAGCAGCACTACCTTGAATTGGTGCATTCATTGCAGTACGTTTAGCAAATTCACGTTGATTAAATACTTTTGAATTAATGTCTGGAATAAATCGTTTGCGATTCTTAATTGTTTTTACATATCCATTTTCTTTACAAAATTCAATAGTTGATTCCATAAAATCTTTAATTTCTGGGTATATCATATAGTAACGTTTTATATAGTTTGAAGCTTCAGTATTTGTTATTCCAATATCAGTTGCCAAACCATACGCGCTTATTCCATAGATGATTCCAAAGTTAACAGCTTTTGCTTTACGCCTATCATCTGCTGTAATTTCTTGTTTATTAAAAATTTCTTTAGCGGTATTAGCGTGAATATCTTCATTTTTATTAAAAGCTTCAATTAACTTAGGAACATTTGCCATATGGGCTAAAACTCGAAGTTCAATTTGTGAGTAATCTGCACTAAAAAATGAATTATTGCTATTACTCGGAACATACATTTTTCTTATAAGACGTCCTTCTTCAGTTCTAATCGGTATATTTTGCAAATTTGGTTCAATACTTGATAAACGTCCTGTTTGTGTTAATGCTTGTTGATAGATAGTATGCACTTTACCATCTTCATATATTAGACCCAAAACACCTTCAATATAAGTTTGATATAATTTAGTCAACTGGCGATAATTTAAGATTTGCGCAATAATTGGATGCATATGATATAGTGAATTTAATGTTTCTTGGTCTGTTGAATAACCAGTTTTAGTTTTTTTAGGACAAGGTAGTGCTAAATCTTCAAACAATATAATTCCTAGTTGTTTAGGACTACCAATATTAAATTCTTTTCCAGCTAATTGGTAAATTTCTTTTTCGATACTATCAATTCGAATTTTTAAGCTTTCTTTTTGCCTATTTAACTCTTCTTTATCAACTTTAACACCAGTGAATTCCATTTCTCCAAGTACTTTAGATAAAGGAATTTCTATATCCATCAATAGGGAATATTGATCATTTTCTTTTAACAAATCAATGATTTGATTTTTAAGTAAGTATAGACATTCAACTTTCTTTATAATATGTTCAAAAATCAATTCATCGCGCGGTATAGCTCGTTTAGCACCTTTTCCGTATACTTCCTCATCAAATAATAGATTATAATAATTAAACGATGATGCAATTAATTTAAATTCATCACGAGTTAAAGAAGGATTTAAAACATAAGCTGCCAATAACATATCAAATCCAATTCCATTTAAAGTTATTCCCATCTTTTTTAAAGATACATAGGCACGTTTATAATCAAATATGGCTTTATTATTCTCTTTATCCTCTAAGAATAATTTAAAATCTATGCTTGAATTAACTAATTCTGGTTTAATAATATAATTACCTTTTTTATTTTTTAATCCAATGAATAAAAGTGGAGACTTATGATAATTATAATCAAACGTTTCAAATATTAGTGAACTATTTGGAAGTAAAACTGATTTTAAATCATTTTCAGAGTCAATAATGGTATAACTAGTATCATACACTTGGTCTTTAGGCTTATTTGCTCTTAAATCTTTAAGCAAAGATGGAAGTTCTAAATATTCATAAAATTCTTCCAGTTTTTTATAGTCTGGTTCTTGTTTAAATGTATCATTAAATCCTACTTCAATTGGAGCATCACGTAAAATAGTTACCATTTTCTTACATAATAATGCTAATTCTTTATTATTAGTAAAGTTTTCCTTGTCCTTACCTTTTAAATTATCTATATTAGCAATAATCCCTTCGACATTACCATATTCTTGTAAGTATTTTGTAGCCTTTTTTGGCCCAATACCTGGTACACCTGAAATATTATCAGATTTATCCCCCATTAAAGCTTTTAAATCAATAAATTGTTTTACAGCAATGTCATAAACTTCAGTAAAATGCTTTTCATCGAAACTTTCTAAATCTGTCATTCCTTTTTTTGTTAAATGAACAGTTGTATTTGGACCAACAAGTTGAAGCAAATCTTTATCTGATGAATAAATATCAACATGATATCCATTAAGTTCAGCCTTTTTAGCCATTGTACCGATTATATCATCTGCTTCATAATCTGTTACTTCATAACGTTTAACATTGGAAATATCTAAAAAATTCTTAATATGAGCAATTTGCATGCGCATTTCATCAGGCATTTTAGCACGACCTGCCTTATAATCAGGCATTAGTTCATGACGAATTGTATGCTTACCAGCATCAAATGCCACTAAAATATTATCATATTCCTCTTTCAAAATCATATTTATCATACGAGCAAAAGCCATAATGGCATTAGTAAATACTCCTTTTGAATTCGGTTTTAGTGTTGATACATCTGCAATTCCAAAAAAAGCACGATACATCAAAGAGTTTCCATCTATTAGAATCATTCGTTTCATTTTAATCTCTCCTTAGAAATAGAAAAAAATCGACATGGTCGATTAATTTTCAAATGTAATTGGATTCTTTGCATTTTCAGAGGCTTTATATAGTACAATTGTACGACCAATTGTTTGTACAATAAAAATATCAAGTGCCTCAAAATCTTTCACTGCTTCTTCTTTCGTAATGCTTGCGTTTTGTAAAATTGAAATTTTCATTAACTCATTTTTATTTAAATAAGCTAAAATATCCGTTTTCATATTTTCAGTTATACCTTCTTTTCCGATTTGAAAAACTGGTTTAATTTTTTGAGCTAAGCTTCTTAAATAACATTTTTGTTTAGTTGTAATCATTATTTAGTCTCACTTTCTTTATTTTTTTTTAAATTTTCTTTATATAAATAGTCTTGGACAAAATAAAAGATAATTGTACCAACGATGATAATAATACCAATTATATTAAATGGCAAATATAATACATCAACTAATTCAGCAATCATGAATAGTATCATGCCTAATGCATTTGAACCTGTGATAACTGCTAGTGTTAGTTTTACACGTTTTTTAGAATTATCATCTTTTTGCTTAAAACTGATTTTATTAAACATCGTTAAAACAAAGATAACTAAAAACGCAAAAGCTAAAAGTAAATAAATCACCATAATATACCCACTGTATAATTATTAAGTTATACATTTCCTTTCTAAAACTATATATATAGTTTACCATAAACAATTTAAAATTTATAGAATAATCATTAATAAATTGTAATGTTATTAAAAATAGAGTATACTTACGTTGTGGTTTTAGACAAACTTATAGCCATGATATTTATAATTAGAGAGGTCCACTTATGACAAAAGCAGTTTACCCAGGTTCATTCGATCCATTTTCTAATGGTCATTTAGATATTGTTCGTCGAGCAAGTGTTATTTTTGATGAGGTTCATATTTTAGTAAGTATTAATGTTAAGAAAAAACCTACCTTTACTGTTTTAGAACGTGTGAATATGATTAAAAAAGTTTGTGAAGAACTACCTAATGTAAAAGTAGTTGCTTCTGATTTATTAGTTGTTAAATATGCGATGAAAAATGATATTAAAGTAATTATTAGAGGTTTAAGAAATTATCAAGATTATGAATCAGAATTTTCATTAAGTCAGTTTAATCGTGATATTGAACCTAGTATTGAAACTATTTTATTTATGCCAACTGCTAAAAATCAATTTATTACTTCATCAGCAATTAAAGAGTTAATTTTATTTAATGTCGATATTAGGCCTTATGTCCCTGAAAAAATCATTGATGAAATTACTGCCAAATTCAAAAAGATTTAACGTAGAAGCCAATAGGCTTCTTTTTTTTCACTAGACATAGTCCATATATGTTGAATGTATAAATAACTAACAATTATAATTTTTCAACTTTATAAATTATTTTATTATAGAAAAACTTGTGAGTCGTACTAGAAGTCATTTTTAAAGTGTCTATTATTATAAAAAAAGACAAGACATAAAAGCCTTGTCTTTTTAATTATTTTACTAAAAGTTTCGTTACTAAATCAGCAAATTCCTTTGGATTATCTAATGGCATACCTTCAAGAAGTAATGCTTGATTATATAATACCTTAGCAATTTCAGTAATACTTGCTTTATCGTTTTTATACAATTCTTCCATTTTCTTAAATACATCATGATTTGGATTGATTTCTAAAATACGTTCTGCTTTCATAGTGCCATTTCCATTTTGTTGAGCATTTAAAACTTTTTCCATCTCAAAACTTAAGTTATCTCCAGCTCGTAAACAAACAGGGCTATCGGTTAAACGCTTTGATAAAACAACTTCTTTAACTTCAGGTAAAGCTGCTTTAATATCAGCAATTAAATCCTTATTATCTTCTTTAATCTTATCAACTTCTTTAGATTCTTCTTCACTTAACAAGTCAAGATCTCCTTGGCTAATTGATTTAAACTCTTTGCCATCATATTCTTTTAAAACTTGTAACATAAACTCATCAACATAATCTGTTAATATTAACAAATCATATCCTTGTTTTTTAATAGCATCCACTTGTGGTAAGTTCAATACCGCTTCTTTATTTTGTCCTGATGCAAAATAAATAGCTTTTTGGTTTTCTTTCATATGTTCAACATACTCTTTTAGAGTAACCGGTTTATCTTCATTCATTGTATTAAATAGAATTAAATCTTTTAATTCTTCTTTCTTACTTCCAAAGTTTTCATATAAACCATACTTCAAGTTAATACCATAAGTCTTAAAGAACTCTTCATACTTTTCGCGATTATTTTTTAAAGTTTTAGTAAATTCACTTAAAATCTTCTTCTCAAGATTTGAAGCGATTCTTTGAAGCGTTCTATCATCTTGTAACATTTCACGTGATATATTTAGACTTAAATCTGATGAATCAACTAAACCTTTGATAAAACGTAAATAATCTGGAACTAATTCTTTACATTTATCTAGAATAAATACACCTTTAGTGTATAATTGAATGCCTTTTTCATAACGCTCATTATTTAGATCAAATGGTGCTTTCTTAGGTACGAAAACTAATGCATTATATGTAACATTTCCTTCAACACTTGTAAATAGTGTTAAAAGTGGATCTTGCCAGTCCATGAACTTTTGTTTATAAAATTCGTTCAATTCCTCTTCTGTTACATCTTTTTTAGCTTTTTTCCAAATTGGAATCATTGAATTAATTGTATCAAGTACAACTTCTTCTGTTTCTTTTGATTCGCCATTTTCATCTTTTTCTTCACTTGGAACAAATTTAGTAACCCAAGTCTTAATTGGATATCTTACATAATCTGAATATTTACGAACTAATTCTTTAATTTTATACTCATCTAAATATTCATCATAATTGTTATCATCGTCATTGTCACGTAAAATTAAAACAATTTTAGTCCCATAATCGTTATAATCAGTTTCTTCAATTGTATATGATTCAAGGCCTTCTGATTTAAATAAATATGCCTTATTTTCTTTAGGTGACTTAGTGAAGACTAAAACTTCTTTTGCAACCATAAATGCACTATAGAAACCAACACCAAATTGACCAATAATATCAACTGCATCTTTATTTTGATCATCTTTAATTTGCTCGATGAATTCTTTAGAACCAGATTTAGCAATTGTTCCTAAATTATTTTGAAGCTCCTCTAATGTCATTCCAATTCCATTATCTGTAATTGTTAATGTACGATGTTCTTTAGATGCTTCAATTAAAATTTGGTAATCAGCTTGTAAAGATGTATCTGTTAAACTTAAATAATGTCTTTTATCAATAGCGTCTGATGCATTTGAGATTAATTCGCGCAAAAATATTTCTTTGTGTGTATAAATAGAATTAATCATCATATCTAAAAGACGTTTTGTTTCAGTTTTAAACATAAAATTTTGAGCCATATTTTATTCCTCCATTTTCAACTATCAATATTCTAACACTTATTTTTGGCACAGTCAAGATATAACTGCCAAATGTTTTGTTTTTGACTTCTTTCATTGGCGTTTAATATCATTCTTAGTTATAATGTTATTATAATGTATATTTTATAAGATTTTAGGAGTCGTATTATGTTTAAAAAGAAAACCAAAATAACTTTAATTATCTTATTCACATTAAGTATTTTTATGATTATTATTAATTTAATACCACCTCAAGCATCTAAAAAGGAAAATCCGTTTATATCAAAAACTGGACTTCCTATGTTAGCTGCTCACCGTGGTGGTTCAATTAATAGTCCTGAAAACACGCTTAATGCTTACTATCAGGCCATTAATGAGTATAAAGTTGACATTTTTGAAACTGATATGTGGCTTACAAAAGATAAAAAACATTTAGTTTTAAATCACGATGGAACACTAAATAGAACAAGTGATGCTGAAGAAATTGAAAAAATTAAAAATCCGAATTACGCTGGTGAGCCCTTAAAGATTAGTGATTATACATATGAAGAATTAAAACTATTTAATTTTGGCCAAAAATTTGTTGATACAAATGGACAGTATCCATACTATTACGAAGTCAAAGAAAATAATATTAATAGTCCTGAAAGACTAAACTTTATCAAAGAAAATAAATTGGGAATTGTAACCATTGATGAATTATTTGAAAATTTCTACCAAACAAATCCTAATTTACTTTTCATCGTTGAAATTAAAAATAGTGGAGAAGATGGCAAAATTGCGGCTAAAATTCTTGACGATATTTTAACTAAGCAATATCCTTTATATAAAGATAGAGTAGTAGTTGGTACTTTCCATGCTGAAGTTGCAATAGACTTAGAAAATAATCATAATGATATTGCAAGAGGGGCTTCAACCTTAGGAGCAGCTGGCTTTATTTTAACACAACTTTTTGGTGTAAATAATCTCGTTTCAAATCAATTTTCATGTCTACAAATTCCTATGAAACAATCTATTCTTGATTTAACACTGGATATGTATATAGAAAAAGCTCATAAAAAAAATATAGCTGTTCAGTACTGGACTATTAACGACGATGAAGATATGCGTTATTTAATCAATAAAGGAGCAGATGCAATTATGACTGATGATCCTAAACTTTTACGTGATGTTTTAAATAGTTATATGTAAATAAACAGGTGGTGAAGTAATTATGTTAGAATTTTACAAAACAATTGATAATCAACTAAAAAAATTAACTGATTTTGAATCAGATTGTTGGGTTAATGTTGTAAGTCCAACTGAAGATGAAAAGAAATATCTTATTGATAAATTAGGTGTTTTACCTGAATTTATTCGACAAGCACTCGATGAAGAAGAAAGTCCTCACATCGACTACGATGATGATGTATTGCAACGATTAATCATGGTGGACTATCCACTCATGACTAAACCAAGCGAAAATAAAAATGATATGCCCTTACAATATACAACATGTCCTCTAGGCTTTATATCATACAAAGATTTCATTATTACTATATCTAACCATGAAAATCAAGAAATTTTAGATTTTAAAAATGGTATAACTAAAAACGTAAACACCAATATGAAAACTAGATTTTTCTTAACTCTAATGTTAAAAATCAGTCAACGCTTTTTGTTATACCTACGTCAAATCGATCGTTTATCAAGCTTAACTGAACAAGAACTACACAAATCTATGCAAAATAATGAATTAATTCAAATGTTAGGCTTAGAAAAATCATTAGTATATTTCTCTACATCTTTAAAAACGGATGAAATAATTATGAATAAGATTTTACGTGGAAAAACTATAAAATTATATGAAGATGACCAAGATTTACTTGATGATGTTTTAATCGAAGTTCACCAAGCAATCGAAATGTGTAATATATATAGCAATATTTTATCAGGTACAATGGATGCTTTTGCATCAATTATTTCTAATAACTTAAATATCGTTATGAAAGTTTTAACTGTAATTACTATTGTTATGTCTATTCCAAATATGGTATTTGGTTTTTATGGAATGAATACAAAAAATGAACTTCCTTGGGCATATTGGTTTGTACCTATTATTATTTCCATAATATTATGTATTATTGTCACACTTATTTTTAAGAAGAAAAAGATGTTTCACTAAGGAACTTTTTTCTTCTTTTCTTTTCCTTATACTTTAGGTATAATAAAACTAAAGTGAAAGGTGATTCTAATGTTCGATAATCTAAAAATATTCTCACAAAAATTAAATACATCGTTTAAAATAACAGTTAGCTTACCAAATGACTATGATAAAAATAATCACATATATACAACTTTATTTGTTGTAAGTGGATCGAATCCTTTTTCCAATTTTTCTCTAAATTTAGAAGAATTTTTGATTAATAAAAATATGCTAGGAATTGCCATTTATCCTAATTTAGATATTAAGAAAAATACTCTTTTGTACAATTCCTTTGATGAAACATATAATTTTGCCCGTCTTTATGAAGAGTTTATAGTTTTTGAAGTTTTACCACTTTTAAAAGAAAAATACCGTATCCATCAAGATAGTTCAAATAATTACATTCTAGGATTAAATGATACATCTATTTTAGCCTATTCCTTAGCTTATCATTACTCTTTATTTAGTAAAATTTTTTTAATAAATTTCAACTTCAATAATCATAAGATATTCTTATCAGATTTAATGTCTAAGTTCAATCCAAATATTGATTTCTATATAAATGCTAATGATAAAAATTTTAGTAAGACTATTGTTGATAGACTTTTAATGTTTGGTGCACCAAAAGCTTCTTCTTTCAATGATATTAAAGACCTAGAGTTTATTCTCTAGGTTTTTTTTTATAATCGAATTAAAAAGATGTCCTCTTTCTTCAAAATTATTAAATTGATCATACGAAGGAGCCATCGGTGAATATAAAATAATATCATTTAGATTTAAATGCTTAATACAATCTTCTAGTCTTTTCTCTCTTGTTATTTTAATTCCGCCAAAGTAAGGTTCTAATCGCTCTTGATTAGCACCATATAAAAAGACTTCTTTTAAATATGGATGGAGTTTTTTTATTTCACTTAAATCTTCTCCTCTATCATATCCCCCAGCTATTAATACTACTTCTTTTAACTCCTTTATGCTTTCTAAAGTAGATGTAATATTTGTACTTTTGGCATCATTATAAATATTTTTAGCAATTCGTTCCATTCTAAATGATGGTTTTACAAATGTAGCCAATTTTAATTCGATTTTAGATGGACTTATATTATAAATTAAAGCTGTAAGAATTGCTGGCATTACATTTAAAATATCTGTTTTACTAAGATTTTTTACTTTAAACTCATATTTTTTTGTTTTTAAATATCCATTTTCAAAGTATATATCTGCTAATTTATTTTGATAAGAAAAACTATAAGTTTTTGATTTTGTATTATTTATCACAATATCATTATCGTCTAAATTATAAATTATATAATCATTATAACTCGAATTATTTATAATTTTCATTTTTGATGCTTGGTATGCTTCAAAAGTCTTATGATAATCTAGGTGAGCACTATGTATATTTAAAATAATGGCTACCTTAGGACGAAATTTATATGTACATTCTAATTGAAAGCTTGATAATTCTATAAGTTTAATATCATTATCCAAATTGGTAAAAACAGGTATACCGATATTCCCACCTAAACTAACTTTTAAATCATCTTTTAATAAATGATTAATTAATAATGTAGTTGTAGTTTTACCATTAGTGCCAGTGATTCCAATTATTTCTGGCTTTAATTCACGATAATAATACTCAACATCCGTAATTATTTCACCTTTAGCTTTTATTTTTTCTTTTAAAATACCTGGTGACTTAATAATAAAATCATATATCTTTCCACTATCTTCAATCTCGTATTTGATATTTTTAACATCTAAATACTTCTTTACTGCTTGATTAGAGATTCCATCTCCATATAACAAAATCATTTAATCACTCCTAACATTGAAAGCCCAACTAAAACTAAAATAGTCTCCGTCAATAAAAACATCATTTTTATAAATTTTTCACTATATCCTAAAGCTTCTAAATGATGGTGAAATGGGGCCATCTTAAAAATACGTTTTCCATTTGTCAATTTAAAATATAAAACCTGGATTATAACCGATAAAACTTCCCAAATTAGGGGAAGGGATACCAATATAAAAAAATCAACCACATTAAGATAATAAGCAATACTTGCCAGAAGTGCACCAATTGCTAATGAACCTGCATCCCCCATAAATAGACAAGCTTTTTCAAAGTTGAAAAAGTAAAAACTTCCCATGGCAGATAGTAAAATGATAATATAAGACATAATTATATATTCTTTTTTGAAATATGCAATTATAAAAAAACCGAGTAAAATAGTAATAGTTAAACTAATTAAAAGTCCATCTAATCCATCTGTAATGTTTGTAGCATTACATGATGCTACAAATATAAATACAAAGAGTATAAAGTAAAATGCTTTTAATTCAATCATCGTTCCAAAGAAACTTATCATTGTATTTTTATTAATTATTCGATATATTAGTAAAAACAAGATGGATAAACCTATTTCAATTATTAATTTTGTTTTAGCTTTTAAACCATCATTCTTTTTAAATTTTATAATTAAAATATCATCTATAAAACCTAAAAGAAAAAAACTAAAGAATGGAAATATTAAAAAAAATGTTTCACTATTGAATTTAAACTTTGATATAAAAATAAAAATTGTAACACTTACAAAAATAACTCCACCTGCTGTAATTGTCCCGTTTTTATGTTGATGACTTTTAGGTCCTAAGAGACGTTCTGTTTGTCTTATTGATTTTTTCTTACCATAAAGAATGAAAATAAGATAACAAAGTAATGCTAATAAATAAGTTGTAAAAAAACTAAGCATGAATATAATCTAAAACTACTTCTAAATCATTATGGTGAATCTTATCACCATTTACTAAGATATAGTCTTCTTCTCCTTTTCCTAATATAAAAATTTGTTTATAGTTCGAATTTATTCCTTTAATAATAGCATCTTTCCTGTTTAATATTATTTCATATGGTATTTCTAAATTAGTTGTTATGTCTTGGGCGATTTCCATTTCATCTTCTTCACGAGGATTATCATTAGTTACAATTGCATACCCTGAAAACAGTGAAACAATCTTTGCGTAGTCATATCGTTTACTTTTTTGACGATTTCCTCCTGCTCCAAAAATTACCAATGCCTCTTCCTTATTTAAAACTAAACTTGAAAGTAAAGCGTGGTATGCACTAGCTGTATGAGGATAATCAATTATAATTTGTTTATCTAAATAATTAATGATTTTATTTCTTCCTTTAACTTCTAAATTACTATTGAAATATGGTTCTAATCTTTTTAAAGAAAAACCTAAAAGATATAGAAGTTCAATTGCTGCAAGAATATTATATAGATTATATTCACCTTTTAATTTTGGATTTAGTTTTATTTCTTCATTATTGTCATTTATATAAAGGTTTTCAATACTTTGTCTTATATTAAAAAAATTAGATTTTAAACCATAATAATAACTATTTCTATTAAGACGTAAAATATTTTTATCTGTTATTTTATCTGAAATTAGTGCTATAGCGTTAAAGTTTGTAGCTAATATCAATAATTTAGCATAATAGTAATCTTTTTCCGTTTCATGATAATCCAAATGATCTTCATATATATTTGTTAATACTAAATAATCAAATTCTATATTAAACATACGATATTCATATAAAGAAATTGATGATAATTCAACAATAATATATTTTTCATCTCCTAGATACTTAAAAAATTCTTCCATAGAAGGCGTAGTATTATTTGATTTATATAACTTGTCTTTATATATTCCACTTGAGCCATAATAAATAGCATTATTTTTTAAATAATTATATATTAAAGTAGAAACACTTGTCTTACCATTTGTTCCAGTAATCCCAATTAATATTTTATTTTTTAACTTATGTTTGTTTAATTCATATAAAACAGTTTGATACGCTTTTTTTATAGAACCTACCTCTAGATAATCATGCTTTAAAAATGGAGTTTCTCCTATAATAAAATGAGCACCTTTTTGTTTGATTAAAATATATTCATTTAATGTTATTTTTTTAAAACTAAAATATAAATATCCCTCTTTAATCTGAGAAATATCTCTTGTAAACCCTTCTAATTTAATATCATCATATTCTTCTTTAACATTTAAATATTTTAAAATTTTTCTTAGTCGCATCTAGTTCACCTCATGATTAAATATATGAGATAACTAAATATTTTATAACAAAAAAGGTCTAGTCGAAGTAATTACTTGACTAAACCTTAATTAATTATTTATTTATAATTGTTAAATCTTCAATAACAGCATTTTTTGCGAATCGATAACACGATCTAATATTAGAAGCACAAGATTCTTTTGTTTGGAAAGTTTCACCTGTCAAAATTAAGCGATTTCCCTCTGCTCCATATAACTTAAATTGGTAATTATGATACTTATCTTGTGTTATGTAGAACTTACCATTATAAACAGCATCTTGAAACTTTTGAATTCGGTTCTTTAATGCGCTTAAAGTTTTGTATGTGGTACTAACACAAATTGTTTGACCATTGTTAGCTACTAATTTGAATAAATATAACTCATCTTCTTGGAAAATGATAATTTTTCCTAATATTTCTGAATTAATTTCTTCATTTGATAAATCGATTAATTCAGGTTGGATTGCTGGAACATCTTCAATAACTTCCATTTTTTCTGAGTAAACAAATTTTAAGAATGAATTTGCAGCTTTTTGAGCACTTACTTTCGAACCATAGCTTGCACTATGAGCAACAAGTCTTGTACCTCGAACTACATGGAATTGGAAGTTACCTTTCTTATCTTGTCCAATTCGAATTTCAGATGACTTAGCATTTTCTTGAAGACGTTTAATCGCTTTTTTACATCCATCAACTGACTTATAAGTCTCAGAATCTATGATTGGTTGACCATTTGATGCTTTTAAAACATATTTAAAACCATCACGATCAGGAATAATTTCATATTTGCCACGAGCTTTAACTTGAGAATTATCTTGAGTTTCTTCAGACGATTCAGTTTCACTTTTATCAGACTCTGTTGAATAAGTTTCTTGTTCATCAATAGATTCTTGATTAGAATCTTCAGTTAGAAGAGTCTCTTCATTAACTTCAGCTTCAACTTCCTCTTCAACACCAATAGAATCATTTTTCTCTAAAGTTTCATCTTCTTGTTGTTGATTTTCTTCTAATTGCTCATTAGTAACTTCAACTTCTATATTTTCATCATGTACTTCTTTGGCTAGTGGTGGTTCTTTTTCCTCTGATAAAACATCGTTTTCATTAGAGGCCTCCTCATTCAACACTTCAAGCTCGTCACTGTTAGTATCTTGTTCAACCAATTCTTTCTTAGAATCTAATTCGACATTTTCTTCTTCATTTATCGAATTTGCTTTTGCTTCAGCTTCAACATTTGCTATTGCTGATGCTTCTTTCTTACCTTTTATATAAGAAACTGTAGACGCAATAATAATCACCATTAAAATTACAAATAAAATGGCAGCGACAATAATCCAATATTTATAATCATTCCATAATTGTCCTAGATTCAATAAGAACATAAAAATCACCTCTATCTTACGAGTTTATTATAAATTTTAATTAAAAAAAAAGCAAGATACTTTCGCTATAATTTACTAAATTTTTATTTTATCTAAATTACACCAAAAAATCTTGCTTTTATTTTTTTTATTTAACATTTTTTTCCATATTTAATGTTTTTTTTTCTCTTCAATTAATTTGTAAACTTTTACCTTCTGTTTTTTAAATGTGAATAAAAATATTAATAATGCTCCTAAAGCTAGAAGTCCAATCGTAATATTACTAATTCCCATCGCAATTCCACAGGCTTCATACCCAAATCCCATTTCATGTAGGATAAATAATGTCAAAATTCTAGTTAGAATTCTACTAAAATTTAAAATAGTAGACAAAAATGTTTTTCCATATCCATACAATAAACCTAAAACTGCGGATGTAAAGCCTAAAGAAATAATTGATAATGAATCATATTTAAATACATCTTTAATATATATTACTAGTTGCATTCCTTCTTCGATACTATCAGTTTCTTTAGTATTAAATAAGCTTATTAATTGATCAATAAAAATAAATCTCACTAATACATATCCTGTAATACTAATAGACATAACTACAATTAAACTTCTAATAAAACATTGAATTGTTCGCTTTATATTTTTATTACCTATGTTTTGACTTACAATTGTTGATTCTCCCTCTTCAAATGCTGATGTAGGACTTGTAATTAATCCACATAAATTGTTTGAAACTGCCAAAGCACCAGCGATTAGACCATCAGTAACAGCATTATAATATGTTGAACTCATTTTATTCACAATAACTTTTCCAAAATTCATCACAAACTTTCCGCAAAAAATTGGAATAGAAATTATTATAATTGGTAATATATATTTCTTAACTGGTCGAAGATAACTAATCTTAAGTTGTAGTGTGTTTTTTCTTGAAAAGAAAGTAAATAAAGCTATTCCAAATAAGAAAGTTTGAGCAATAATAGTTGAGAATTCAATCCAAACTATCGAATCTACATTCATTTGATAAATGAACATAGCATTAAATATTAGTTTTATTATAAGTACAATAATATTTAAATAAAATATTTTCTTCGAATTACCCTTTACTTTTTCTAAGCCAATAAAAGCTGTATTAATTGCGACTATCGCTAACTCAATCATTTGCAATTGGAAATATAGTACTGAATTATTTGCATGACTTACGTCTACTATATTAAGCATAACGGGTGCAAAAGGGACCATAATCAAACAAAGTATTAACGATAATGTTATGCTAATTACCAAAATATTTCCAGCACATCGTTTTGCATCCTCAATTTTTCCTGCTCCGTAGTAGCGCGATACAATTACAGCACCACCTCCAGCAATACCAGCACCAAACGCCGAAAATGTGTTTTTAACTTGGGCTAAAATTGCTACATTGTTAACTGCAGAAGCAGAAATATGTGAACACATCATAGAGTCTATCAAATTATAAAAACTATTAAAAAAGTTATAAATAGCGATAGGAAATATTACGGCTAAAATGGTAGAAAAAAGATTTCCGTATAGAATTTCATGACGTCGATTTCTTTCTTTTAACAATCCTTTTTTTACACGTGCTTCTTCTTTAGAATTATTTTTATAAATATCTAATATTTCTTTATAATACTTAATCTTTTTTAAAAGTGTTTTTTTCCTTGTTTCATGTATAAAATCATCTTTATTTTTTTCTTCCAATTTAATTAATTTTTTCTCGATTATTGTAATCTTTTTTTCTAAATTGGAAATAATTTTTTCATTATTATCAAACACAATTATCACCTATTTAAATTATATCTTATTATATCAAAGAAAAATGGAAAAATCAGCGCAATAAATAATAAAAAATATGGAGTTTTTTCTCCATAGTTTTTATTACTCTGATTTAAATTGAATTACTTCAAACTCATTTTCTTCTAAAACTTCTAAAATTTCTAAAGAAGGACCATAATCACGTCTTAAAGCTCTCATCAGTGCCTTAATTTCTTTACGTCCATTAAATTCTACTTCTGAATCAGTAGCTATCTTTAACATTAAACTATCTTCATCATCTAATTCTAATTTTTGTAAATTTTCTAAAATCGCTTCAGGAATAATTCGACTTTTTCTTAATAATAGTGCCTCTTTCGTATTTGCATGGATAAGAGCTGAGTCTTGTAATAATCCACTTTTTTCTGCTAAACGATATGTTATATTATTCTTAAAACTATCAAAATCAAAATCATTTATCTTAATAGTTTCATCATCATAAATCCCATATACTACTCGTTTCATTATTTCCACTCCTCAGGCATAATTCTCCTAGGTCTTTGATATGCACCTGCTGTTCCTTCCGTTGATGATTGTGCTTCTCCTTTAACATCAATTACCCAGATTAACTCATTAAACCATTCTGTATCTTTTAATTTAGTAAGGTTATTAGTAGTGCTAATTCCAATATTTTTCCCACTAACTGATACAATGATATCACCATTCATTGATGCATAATCATCAGTAATCTCATCAAATAAAGAAGTTACATAAACACGGTCAGTATATTTTGCAACTCGATCTATCATATCTTGTGTTGGGAATGTATTATCAATATTTTGCGTATATTCCTTGTTTCCAGCACAACAACAAACAGTTACAATTTCAGGTTGAATCATTTCTAATAATTCAGCATTAGAAGATGTTTTAGAACCATGATGTCCAGCCTTATAGTAAGTAACTTTAGGTAAAGTTGGAGTATCATTACGGCTATAGTATTCAGCTAAAGCTTCTTCTCCTTCTTTTTCAAGGTCACCACTTAAGAAGAAATTACGTTCAGTTTCTCCTTTATATGTAAATAAAGTTACAACAGAATAATTATTTTCATCTGATGATGTTTCATAGTAATACTTATTATATAAGATCTGCATATCAACTAAGTCAGTTAAATGGTAAGTCTGAGCTGCTCCATTTTTATTATTAAAACAATCTCCAGCTGTATAATGTTTTGTCCCTTTCGAAATTAAATTATCTCGCGCATCTAAATAATCTTCATAAATTTGTGCTGTTGAATTTGTATAATTAAAATCAATAATAGTGCCTACTTCATATTGATATAAAATACCATCGCGTGTATTCCCCTTTTTGTTTCCGACAAATGCAGCAATATGATCTTGATGTGCATGAGTAGCAATAACATATTCTAATTTACCATCTGTTACGTATTTATCCAAGTATTTTTTTATAGTTGTGGCACTACCCTTGCGTGATCCTGCATCAATTAGAATATCAACATCTCCAGCCTTAATATATGTGCAATCCCCAGCATATTCATTCCCTAATTCTAATGAATGTATTTGAAAATCATCATAGATAATTGACTCATGAATATCACCATCGATTTGTCCTGGTTTTTGTGTTTGATTATCAGAACTAGAAGAAGGTTGAAGTGATGATAATAAACCATCTAAATCACAAGAAGTTAACGTTAAACCAACCCCTAATCCAATAGCAGATATAGTTAATCCATTTAAAATCTTTTTAGTTTTGTTTGTCATTAAAATTCTCCTTTTTTTTGCTTGAATTATACCGAAATTTTTATCAAATTTCAATGTTTTTGTTAGCAAATTAAAGAAAATACTTCAGCAAAAAGCTGAAGTATTCTTATAAATTATTCACTGATAGTTTGGAATAAAACTGTTACCATCATTTTAGCAGCTTTTTTAATGAATTTGTACATAATCTCACCGTCCTTTTATTAAATTAAAAAGAAGAAAAAGATTATATCCGTTTTCATTTCTGTACCTGCCTTTCTTTTTGATTCTTTTTAATTGATATTCTGAGTTTACTTTTTACTCAGGTTAATCATTATATCATTAAAAAAAACTAAAGTCAATAATAATATTAAGTTTTTTTAATTTTTAATGCTTAAACGTTTTCCTTTAAGCTTTTATCATATCGAAAGTTTTATTATTTAAAGTTTTAATCATGTATTCATATGGTTCTTGGAATTTTCCTATTAAAACATCCATAAAAATACTAGATGACACACCAGATACCAAAACAGCGCCATCTGAATTTTTGTATGCGTGGAATGTTGATTTATGCTGTAAACTTGTATTCCAATATACAATTTGTGGTAACTTAAACCCATTATTTCTAAATTCATATTTTAAATTATCTGTTAAAAGCTCATTTGATTTTAAACTTCTTGCCTCATCAAATTGCATATCTGAAATTATAATTATTCTTTCAGGCATATCTTCTGACTTCAAATTGTTCTTAATAGCCGTATTTAATATTAATTTAAACACTGCTTCAATGTTCGTATTACCATATACAGGAGTAAAGCATTTTAATTTTTCATATAAACTTTCGCCACATAATTCAATGAATCGTGGACGATTACTAAAAGTAATGAGTTTATTCTTCCATACACCATTATTATTGGTTGCTAAATAAATTCCCAAAGAGGCAGCAATAGCATAGGGTAGGCCATACATAGAAGCTGATGTATCAACAATAGCTAAAGCATTATGATTACCATTAATCCACTTTGGTAGATTATTCCAAGCAATTTCTAATGTTTCATCAATTTGCTCAGGATAATAGTAATTGTTAGTATATTTTAAAACTATTTGATAAGGATTTAACGTACTAGCATTTAATTTAATCATTTCTTTTTTTGCATCATTTAAAAATTCATCAAAACGTTTCTTGTCGTTTCTTCTAAAAACTTGATAATACTTCATAAAAGCTTGACTTGGTAAAGTGCTATAATTTATTTTCGCATAATCTTTTAATCTTAATTTATTTTCTAGAATTGAAAGTTTAAAACGTAAACTTGCGCAAAGTTTACGATATTCTTTTAAACTTAAGCCGAAATTTTTTGCAGTTAATCGACCTAAAGCGCGAGTTTTTGGATTTGAGGCATTAATAGATTTTAACCATTTACCTGTTAGTGATAAACTTGATTCATTAAGATCATTATTAACTAAATTTTTAAGATAAATAAACATATCTTTTTCTAATGGAGTATCGACTAAGGCATATAAATCATCAATTCTACCAAATTCTTTAATATATTTCATATTTTTTAAGACAGATGATGGGTATGCGCGAGCTAATACTTTAAGTCCTTTACGAAAAACTTCGCGTTCACCTTGGCCAATAGTTCTAATACTTCTAATATAAAATAATAACTTTAAAGTTAAATTTTTATCTTCATTAAAAGCTCTAATGAATTTATTTTCAATATCTGTTATTTTTTCTAATCGCATACTTAAGATAGAACCAAAAATATCTAATAAACTTGAACCAGTAGAGTTTAAAGCAATCATTCCATTTTCAGTTTTTTTGTAATTAGCTTCAATTCTTAATCCATCAATAAATTTATTCATCTTTAAGCAGCTCCTTTTTATAAGAAAACGAGGTCCTAAGACCTCGTTTTAACAAGGTACAATTATAACTTTATAGTTATCAAAATAATATGCTGTTTGTACCTTTACAACCTATTTATACTATTTTTTACTAGTTTTGTCAATTTTGATAACTAGCTAGTTGCTATTTTAATAGTTTAGGTAGTAAATTTTTAATTTATTATGACATTACTATTAATTTTTTTTGTTAATATTTCCTTTTTAATTAATATTCATAAAAAAAAGTCAAAAATTGAAAATTTTGTCTTTACAAATAAACTAGTTTGTATTATAATTAAGGGGTATTTCATGAGCATATGGACCGTTAGCTCAGCTGGATAGAGCACACGCCTTCTAAGCGTGCGGCCAGAAGTTCGAATCTTCTACGGTCCGCCACTTTGCAAATATTGTACTAGTAAGTACATAGAATATTCATTACCATTCCTTAAGGAATGGTTTTTTTATTTATAAAAAAAGTGAAAGTTTCATTTTAACAAATGGTTATACTTTCGCTTTCTTTATTCAAAAATATTTTCATTTAATTTTTTTATACTTAAAATATCATCCAGAGCTATCTTGTTCTTTACTATTTTTAAATAACGCATAGTTTCATTAATTTCTGTTAAAATACCTGTAACATTTAAATATGTTTTATCTTTTTGACAATAATATACTATTGTTAACATATCACCTTTAATAATTTCTCTTATTTTTGAATTTAGTTCTTCTTTTTGGTCATCACTTAATTCTTTTTTTAAAACCTTAATCTTCTCTTTTTCTTTTAATGCATCTTTAAAACCTTTTAATGCATCAAAAGGCATGAAAATTTTAGCTCTTTGACTTATCGGCATCTTCGATTTGGGCATTATGACCTCCTATTAGTTTATTTCTTTTCATGGTAGTTGCACCTTCTTCTAAATTCATAGCTTTCAAAATAGCATTCTTTCCAAAGCGATCTTTCAAATCATTGATCACATTTTGCAGTTGTTTTTCTTTTTTGACCTCATCTGCATCCGTAAACAAATCTAAATACTCATAATCTTCCGTTATTAATCCACCAAATCCTAAACTCACTCTCCTTATTTTATAGTTGAAATTAGTAGTTTTATTAAAAATTTCTAAAAAATAGGGCAAAATTTTAGAGAATACATTGGTTCTAATTGGTATTTTTAAAGAACCACCAGTACTTTTTATTTTATCATCGGAGTATGAGATATGAAGAGAAATATGATTTGAAACCAAATGTCTTCGTGATAATTCTAAACAAATCAGTTCAGACATTTCTTTTACTATTAATCTTGCTTTTTCTGGTTCATAATCTTCAAATAAAATTTGGGAATGACTAATTGAATTAGACTTTGGCACATAAGATTTTACATCTTTTAAAGTTACTGGTTCATAACCTCTAGCATGATCTATCATTATTTCCGCATTAATTCCGAATTCCTTATATAAGATTTCTTCATCTAATTCTAAAATTCCTCGCATTGTTTTTACACCATATTTTACCAACTTATTGGCTATTCCACTAGAAATTTGCCAAAAATCTGTGATTGGGCGATGATCAAGTAAGGTTTTAGCAAATATTTCTTCATTTAAAAATCCGATATTTGATTTAGTATGTTTAGCTGTTATATCAAGAGCTATCTTAGCCAGATAAAGATTAGTTCCTATTCCAGCAGCTGACGAAATATGAATTTCATCATAAATTTTTTGAATTAAAAAACTAGCTAATTCTTCTGGAGTTTTTTTATATAGATTTAAATAATGAGTAATATCTAAAAACATTTCATCGATTGAATATGGATAAATATCTTCACTAGATATATATCTTAAATAAATCTCATAAATTCTAGCCGCATACTCGATATACTTTTTCATTTGTGGTAATACTGCAATATATTTAACATCATTTGGGATTTCAAATAGTCTACATCTATTTTTTATTCCTAAAGCTTTCATAGATGGTGTGATTGCTAAACAAATTGCACCTTTCCCACGTGACTTGTCTGCTACAACTAAATTAGTTTCAAATGGGTCTAATCCTCTTTCAGCACATTCAACCGATGCATAAAAAGTCTTTAAGTCAATACATAAATAATATTTTTGCATATCACACCTTCTTTCAATCTTTAGTTTACCCACTATTTAATTTTTATCAAGACTAGTTTTTATTATTTATAATATTTTGTTTAATTTATCAATTAATTTTTTAGAAACTTGAACTCATAATGCATACATACTTTTGAAAAAACTGGTGTTTAAAATTGTATCAATCTTGGTTTCTTTAATGGCTAAGATTGCATGGTTTAATCTAATTTATTACACTACATTACAATTAGATAAAATTAAAAACATTAACTTCACTTATCACTTTTTTATATTATTAATAAATTTTTTAAATAAAATATTTGATAACTTATTTCAAACATGTGATTCTTAAATGTCAAGAAATACATATTTTAATACAATACAAAATAACAATATCAAAATAGATCACTCTAAATAAAAAAACTATACTTACAATAAGAGGCAAACTGATTATTGATACAGCAATGAAAATGTAATCAATCTAAGTACCTTATAATCACTATTTTAATATGGAATAAACGATAGTTTGTTAAAATATAATTTATATTTGTATTAAAGCTTTAATAATTTTGTAATCATTTAATATGAAACATATAGCAATTTACACACAAAACAAATATATGTATAATTGTTTTTAATTTTTCTTATGTTTTAAATAAAATATGATAATCAGTACATAAATAGAATAACTAAAACAGCTGTGATAAGTTTCAAAACTCTAAATTACAACTATTAACAAAAGCATCTCTTAAAATAAAAAGTCTAAATAGTGCTGAAAAAATAATTTTAGGAATACTTCACTTTTTTTATTATATAACTTTTTAAATAAACTTCATCTTTTGAAGTAATATAATAGTCAATTATTTTTGTTTTATACCTTTGATATGCTAAATTCATTTAGCTATTTTTTCTAAAAAGTTTTAACACTTTAAGTTGTTCTGACCTGGAAATCAAAAAAACAGATATTAAATAATTAACATCTGTCACTTTATCCATATGGCGCACCTAGCGGGAATCAAACCCACACTCTTAACCTTCGGAGGGTTACACTTTATTCAATTAAGCTATAGGTGCATTTCTATGATATTTTATCATTTTATTTAGTATTTGTAAAACAAAAAAGTTCTCGAATTAAATCGAGAACCTTAAATCACTAGAAGAACACACTTCTAGCAGCTTCTTTAACTTCTTTTGAAGCACTAAATGGAATTCTAGTAGTATATCCTTGTTTAGCAGCTACTATCATTTTAGTAGGCCATTCTTGAATATCACTATTCCACTTATTAACAGTATCGTTATAAACTTCACGAGCTGCTGTAATTTCTTTTTGTAGATAAGCATTTTGTTGCATAGCATCTGCAATCTCTTGATGAGCTTTTAAATCAGGATAGTTTTCAAATGCTAGATTAATTCTACCAAAAGTTCCATCAAGCTTAGATTGGATTTGATTACGTTCTACATCTGTATGTGGTGTTTGACCAGAACGATATGCTGCAATGTCTGTCATTACTGTCTTATCCAAGTCAACAGCCTTTTCTACTAACTTTGCGCAATTTTGAAGAATAATTACTCTTTGTTCAAGATAATTATCTATTTGTGATGCATCATGTTGAATCTTTTGTTCAAGTTTTCGCAAATACGCAGCCGCATTAATTTTCATAAATAAGAAAATTAAGCCCGGAATAATACCTAAAACCCATAATAATACTTCAAAAATTTTTGAACCAACTCCAACTTTAACTGGAATTTGTTTTGCGATAACATTAATATCACGTCCTTCTTCCATAACAGGACCAGTCATTTCATCTAATTGATTTCCCATATTTTATTTACCATCCTTTTCCATGAATTTTTTTAGTTTTTCAATATCAGATTGTACTAACTCTTTATTTACTAACATTGAAACTAATCCTCTTTCGTATATTATACCATTTGTTCCTAATTCTGCCAAACAATTCTTAAAGTCTGAGTTTTGATTAAGTTCTTGAAAGTAATTTCGGTTAATATTCATATTACTAACTTCCATTTCCGTATCCTTATAAACTGGTTCATACAAATACCAATGAACAGGAATAGTATGAATTCTTCCATCTCCACCCATTTTTGTAACGAATTCAACCTGCGGAACTGCCTTAAAAGCATTAGAACGAACTCTTACATGATCTACATCACCATTTTTATTAATGAATGATGTTTTTAAAATTTGCTCAGTAACCGCTTCTGGATGTTTAAAATTGTAATTTTTAAAAGCATTGGCCATTGATTCATGCTCATATGAAGTTATATTAGATTTAATCGTATTACGATATATATATTCTTTTGGTTTAGTTTGTTGATATAAAGGAATCGCTAATAGAGGTGCTAAATCAAAATATAAACCTTTAAAATAATCATTATTATAGTCTATAAAAAACTTGCGAGCTGCTTCATAATCAAAGTTTTGAAAGATTGATGGTTCACAATGATAATTAAATCTTTGCGAATGATCAGACATGATATAATTTAAATTTTTAATCTTTTTAAATTTAAAATCATCACCAAATGGTTCTTGACTTCTAATAAGTTTTATCATATTTTGCTGACCTAATGGAGTGAATAGTAGTCTAAATTCAACTTCATTGTCACGATCGTGAGCACCAAATAAAACATCAAATTCAGTATTTCCCATTAGCATAAAATGCTTACCCTCATTGATTGCTTCTTCAGATTGTTTTTCTAAATTTTTTTCGCCTTTTTTTATCAGTTTATCAATACCTTTTTCATCTTCACCTTTTGTACCAGATGGATCTCTAAAAAAAGACAAGTTTGGTGCAGCATCGTTTCCATATACAAGAATAGTGTCATAAAAATAACTAGGTTTTGGTTTTGTAACTGTAGCTATTAGAGTTTGAGAACGATGCACTGTTCTCGTACCTCCCTTACCATCACTTACACGTTCAGTCCAGTGAATAACAATTGACCCTTGATACGTATGATTAACCATAATTTGATTAAATGTATTAATGATTAAAAATGGATTTCCCATTATTGAACCTGATTGAACATAATTTGTCGAACAAGCATTGTCATTATTGTCCATAAAACCATATTTTTCTTGTAGATATTCAAATTTCTTCGTATCAAAAAATTGATCCATTTGAATTAAAGGTACTGTTTTTTCTAAAAGTTCAGAAGCAATATTCCAATCATAAAGCCGATTTAGTGGTTCCATTTGCGCATATGCTTGTTTTTTAAAGTTTTCAGCTTCTATCATAAATTTGTTTTCTTGATTTTTAAGTTCTTTAATTCTCTTACCCATTTTTTTAAATGGAATAGTTAGAATTAAGATAGAAATTACAATTAAACCTATACCAATAAGAATTGACGGCATTTGACCCAATCCTAAAAAAGACCTTTCGAAAAATAGATAAAAAGCAAATATAAATAAGACTATCGATATTAATAATAAAACCGTTCTAAAAACACGTATTTTTGATAAATCAGAACGTTTATCCTCTGCTTTTGCTAAAGATTCTTTATATTTTTTAATTGTAAGCTTATTTTCTTCGATATTTATGCCAGACTTTTTTACAAGATTATCAAAATATATTATAGTATTTTGATTATGTAAATCTTTAAATTTATTATTATATTGTTCTAGGGGTTCTAATACTGAATCATCCATGAAAATCCCCTCCTATAAATTATATTCTCTTTTATAATTTAATTTTACCACATTATAATAAAAAGTGCGAATTTTTTTTAAATTCGCACAATTTTTACGCTTTAGGTCTAATTTCTTCCAGAGGAGATACTTTAAAATTATAATCTCCATCTTTAATTGCAACTCCCATCGATGCATATAATTTATCAGTTGAAATAACAGAAATACCTAAAATCGCAATTCTATTATTCTCATCTTGTTTAATTTTTTCAAGTTCTCTTAGTTTCCAACCACCAAGTTCTCCTGTTTTTGGTAGAATTGCAGTTGTAACAGATACATTAAAAGTTATGTTATTCTTCTTGCAAATTAACGAAACTGGATTAGCACTACCTAAGTTCACTTTAATAAGTTCATATCCTTGATCTCCTAATGCCTTAGTGGCTCCTTGTAAACAGAAGTTATGAAGTTCGTCTCTTGTCATAACTTTATCATTTGTTAAACCAGCAATTTGAATATCTTTTAAATTATGCTTATCAACTAAATAATTACCAATTAATTGTACATTAGTTAATAATTCTGCAAAATCAAATCCTAAATTTTCATTAATATAATTTTCAATTGCATTTTCACATGCATCCATATAATCATAAAGTTTATCCTCTAAATGAGAAGGTAAATTAAATTTAGCTCCCTCTGCAACTTCCATAATAACTAACCATACATGTGGTTTACTTTCTGGACGAATTTCAATTAATAAACGTCGCTCCATGGCTTTAGCTAAAGCAAAAGCTGCAGCTTCTTGAACATAACGGGCTCTACTTTCAGCTTTAATTAAAGGAAAAACTTCAACTAGAGTTTTATTAATTTGTTCAATATATTGTTCTCTATCTTTAACTTCTTTTTCGTTATTATCTAAGACTATATTTTGGGGATTATTTAGTAATTCTAAAATTTCTTCTTCTAATGTCATAAGGTTACCTCTTCTAAATTTTAAATTTATTATATCATTTTTTAATCATTCCATAAAGGAAAACTTTTAATATTAAGTAATATTAAATATTTTACCTTTTTATTTTATATATTTTAAGCCAAAATATTTATGGTGATTTAAATGAAAAAAATTTTAACAGCTTTAATTCTTTCAATTTTTCTTTTTTTAGTTAAAAATGCTTCCGCCAAAATTTATTTCAATGACATGTCCAATTCTAATAAAATTTACCTAACATTTGATGATGGATATTCATTAAAGAATACGAAAGAAATTTTTAAAACCTGTGAAGAAAATAAAGTACCAGTAACATTTTTCTTCCATGGTGATTTTTTATCCAACTGTAAAGTTACTGTCAACAAAATTGCTAAAAGTCCTTATGCTACTATTGGTTCACATACATTTAGTCATAGAGATATCCGAACTATGAGTTTAAAAGACTTAAAAGACGATTTGATATTATACGAAAAAACATATTTTGAAGCCACAGGCACTAAGTTAACCAAATTATTTCGACCACCAATGGGTTTTATAGATAAATCCCGTGAAGATTTAATTGAATCGCTAGGATATAAAATTTATAAATGGGATGTAAGTTATTACGACTATAACTATCAAGATGATCGAGGTTATAAATTTGTGTTAAATAATCTAAAATGCCAAACGAAATCTGGGTCTATTATCTTGATGCATACAATGATTAATTCAAATGTTAAGGTCTTACCTGAGTTTATAAAATATGCTAGAGATAATGGTTATATATTTAGTGATTTAAAATCAATATGAAATAAAAAAGTCGATTGAATCGACTTTGATTTTTAAAAAGGGATCGCCCTAGTCTCATAGGGCGCTTAAAGGGGGTTGTGAATATTAGTAATTCACATTTGGGATAGGGATGCCAATTCTTCATTGGCATAAATATATTAACATATTCCTTTTTTATTTGCAAGCAATTTTTTTAATTTTTTCGTATTTTTTGTCAAAAATTAAGATTTTATGATTTAATTGATTTAACTTTTCTAAAATACCCTAAATTTTCCGTATGTGAAGTTTGACTAAATAAATCAAACGGATGAACACGAACTAACTCATATCCATGAGCTATTAAGTAAGCTGCATCTCTTGCAAACGTAGATGTTAAACAAGAGATATAAATAATATTATCAATATTCATACTTATAACTGTATTAAGAAATTTCTGATCACAACCTTTTCGTGGTGGATCAAAAACAATTGTATTTACATTTTTTAAATGTTTTAACTTAATAATTTCTTCTTCGCATTTTCCACAAATAAAATGAGCATTAGCAATATTATTTAAGGCTTTATTTTGATTTGCGTTTTTAACAGCTTCTTCTACAACTTCAATCCCATACACTTCTTTAGCTTTTAAAGCTAAATTTAAAGTGATTGTACCAATTCCACAATATGCATCAATTATAACGTCGCTTCCGTCTTTAACATATTTTAAAGCTTCATTATATAATGCTAAAGACTGTTCATGATTAACTTGTAAAAAACTATTAGGATGAACTTCAAATTTCAACCCATTCAATGTTTCAATTAAAGTTTTGGTTCCATATAAGTGTCTAAACCCATCTTTATTCAAAATTACATTTGTCTTTTTATCATTTATATTTAAATAAATGGATTTAATTTGTTCAAATTCGTCAAAAACATCCTTTAGTAATGATTTAATGATTCGATTATTTTCTTTAACTATTAAGATAAGCATAAATTCATTCCTATCATTAACACGTAACATAACATTACGAGCTATACCTTCATGTTTTGACTCATCATATATACTAACCTTATATTTTTCAAGCATTTGTTTTAAATACGAAATAATCAAACGTGCATCCTTATGTTCAATTAAGCATTCATCTTGAACAACAATATTGTGACTTTTGGCTTCATAAAATCCAGATATTATCTTCCCATCCTTTGTTCCAAATGGAACTATTATTTTATTACGATAGTGAAGTGGATTGGGGTTTGGTCTAACATCTAAGACCTCAGTTTTTATTTTCCCAACTTTATACAAAGTATCAATAACCATTTGTTTTTTAAATCTAAGTTGTTCTTCATAGTTCATATGAAAAATATTACATCCACCACAAGATGTTTCGTATTTACATGGATTTTGATTCCTGTTGCATGATTTTTTTATAATCTCTAACAAATCAGCTTTTGCTAAATTTTTACTTATATAGCAAATTTTTCCCTTAACTATCTCCCCAATTAATGTTCCTGGAACAAAAACTGGAAATCCATCAATTTTAGCTATACCTATTCCTTCATGATCATAGGCAATAATATTTAATTCTAATATATCATTTAACTGCATACATTCTCCTAAACCTTATAATTTCTAGCAAGACCACCAGTACTTGTTTCACGATAGTGTTCACCTAAATCTTTTCCAGTTTCTAGCATAGTTTTACAAACAAGATCAAAAGAAATTTTAGAATCTTTACTATCTAGCATACTTGCTAAATCACAAGCATCAAATGCACGCAATGCCGCTACTGCATTACGTTCAATACATGGAATTTGGACATATCCTTGAATTGGATCACAAGTTAACCCTAAATGATGTTCTAAAGCAATTTCAGCAGCTTGTTCTATCGAATCCGTTGAAAGACCACGAAGACTTGCTAAAAATGCAGCTGCCATTGAACAAGCAGTACCTATTTCAGCTTGACACCCGGCTTCTGCACCACTTATAGAAGCAGTGAATTTAACAATGTTACCAAACAACCCAGCTACTGCTAAGGCATCGATAATTTTTCCATGTGGGTATTGATTCGATTTAACCGCCCACATTAAACATGATGGCAAAACTCCAGCAGCTCCACATGTAGGAGCTGTTACAATTTGTCCCCCCGAAGCATTTTCTTCCGCCACAGCATAAGCATAAGCAGTAATTTCTTTTTTTATACGATATATTTCTTGGTCATCTTGCTTTAGTGATTTATAAATTGCTGGAGCTTTTCTTTTTAATTTTAATTCACCATGTAATACTCCATCTTTTTCAAGGCCTTCTTGAATTGATTTAATCATTTGCTTATATACTTCCTCTAAATATGGTTTAATATCTTTATCAAATGTATATACATATTCGCACAAAGTTAGATTATTTTCTAATATATAATTTTTAATATCATACAAATATTTATGAGGATATATAATAGGAATCTCTTCTAGCATCTCTCCAAGTACAGAAATTGATCCTCCACCAATAGATAAAATTGTTTTAGTAACAATTTCTTGATTGTTTTTATAACCATGAAAAATCATCGTATTCGGATGTGGTGGTAAATCTAAATAATTAAATTCAATTTCATGTTCTATTCCATGCTCATTTAATGTTTTGTCAATGATATAATCTGTCAAATGTCCTTTTCCGGTTAACGCTAAAGAACCATAGAGTGTTACTTTGATAAAATCACATTCTTTATATTTATTAACAAATAATAACGTCGCTTTTTTCGGAGCGATTGTATGGCTACTAGATGGGCCATTTCCAATTTTATATAGTTCTTTTAAACTGTGCATCATTTCACCTATTTCTTAAGTCCTTTTAACTCCATAATAGCATCTCTAACTTGAGCAGCCATTTCAAAATTTAATTCTTTTGCATAAAGAGCCATTTCTTGTTCAAGGTTTTCAATCATCATTTCTCGTTCAGCTTTAGACATCTTTTTCACATCTTTAACAGGTTTAATTTCATCAATCTTTTTCTTAATAGAAAGTGATTCAGAAATTGCTTTTTTAATAGTTTGAGGAGTAATACCATGTTCTTCATTATAAGCTATTTGAATTTCTCTACGACGTTTTGTCTCCTTAATTGCAATATCCATAGCAGGAGAAATAGTATCAGCATACATAATTACCTCTCCATTCGCATTACGTGCTGCACGACCAATCGTTTGAATTAAAGAGCGTTCACTACGCAAGAAACCTTGTTTATCTGCATCTAAAATTGCAACTAAACTAACCTCAGGTAAATCTAACCCTTCTCTTAATAAGTTGATTCCGATTAAAACATCATAAACTCCAAGTCGTAAATCTCTTAAAATCTCTAGACGCTCTAAACTCTTAATTTCTGAGTGTAGATATGCTACCTTTACATTCATTTTTTTAAAATAAGCAGTTAAATCTTCACTCATTTTAATTGTTAAAGTAGTAATTAAAACACGTTCATCTTTTGCTGCACGTTTCATTATTTCAGCATATAAATCATCAACTTGACCTTCAGTTGGTCTCACATAAATTATTGGATCTAAAAGACCAGTTGGACGAATAATTTGTTCAATCACTGGTATATCTTTGTTCATCTCATAATCACCTGGGGTCGCTGATAAATATAAAACATTTGATAGTTTTCTTTCAAACTCATCAAATTTTAAAGGGCGATTATCTAAGGCACTAGGCAATCTAAAACCATAGTTAACTAAGTTTTCTTTTCTAGCTCTATCACCATTATACATTCCTCTAACTTGTGGGACTGTTACGTGTGATTCGTCAATTACAAGTAAAAAATCTTTAGGGAAGAAATCTAACAACGTACATGGTGTTTCACCTTCATTTCTTAGTGTCAAATGTCGTGAATAGTTTTCAACACCGCTACAAGTTCCCATTTCTTCTAACATTTCTAAATCATATTTAGTACGTGACAAAATACGTTCAGCTTCAAGTGGCTTTTTCTCATTGTTAAATTTTTCAACTTGTATTTGTAATTCTTCCTTAATTCTTCGAATGGCCTCTTCTAATTTTTCTTTATTTGTAACGAAGTGACTTGCTGAGAAAATATTTACAAATTCTAATTCATCTATCATTTGTCCAGTTAAAATATCAAATGTTCTGATTCTATCAACTTCATCATCAAAAAATTCAATTCGTACCCCACTTTGGTGACTTGAAACAGGAATGATTTCTAAACTATCTCCTCTTAATCTAAAACTACCACGCTGTGCTTCATATTCATTACGAATAAAATGTAATTCAACTAAACGCTCAACTAACTTTGAAATATCTATATTTTCCCCACGGCGAATACATAGAATTGAATCTTTATAATCATCAATATCACCAATACCATAAATACAAGACACGGATGCGATTACAATTGTATCCTTATAGTCAATTAATGACGCTGTAGCCTTATGTCGAAGTTCATCAATTTCATCATTTATTTTAGCATCTTTTTCAATAAATGTATCACTTGAGACAACATAAGCTTCAGGCTGATAATAATCATAGTACGAGATAAAATATTCGACATGATTATGTGGAAAAAAAGATTTGACCTCATTATATAATTGTCCTGCCAAGGTTTTATTATGCGCCAAAATTAAAGTTGGCATATTCATTTCTTTGATAACATTACAAATCGTAAATGTTTTACCAGTACCAGTTGCACCAAGCAAAACTTGTTCATGTTCGCCATTTTTAAAATTATCTACAATTTGTTTTATAGCTTTCGGTTGATCACCAAAAGGTTTATACTTTGTATCTAGCTCAAACATACATTGATTTTAATATAATCAAATTGTACTTAAGATTATATTTTCTCCTTCTTTAAGATTTTTATTACCATTATGAGTACAACATAACTTGTTTATTTAATATGCGTATTTATATCCTTTATTATGTTCCATTTATAAAAGGATATCTTAAAAAATGTAATTCTCTTAAAGCTTAAAATTTCTAATTATAGCTAATACTATCTTAGTCATTTTAAACTTAAATAAAATGACAAATCATTCAAACACTATTAAAGATTATAGCATTTTATACTATTAAAATAAAGGTTCTATTATTCTTGATATCAATCAATAATTATGCTCTAAATATTTTTATAGTATGATATAAAAACAATCTTCTAGAAATTAGACAAAAAAAATTGACTCTTTGTCAATTTTTATTTTATACCCAATGCATCTTTAGCAAGTTTATCAGCCATATCATTATAATAATCATTAGAATGGGATTTTACTTTGATAAAATTCACTTTAATCTTACCAGCCATTTTTAATGCAAAATCATGATATAAAATGGTAAGTTCTTTAGTGGCTTTCCAATTTCCTATATAAAATTCTTTAATTCCTTTATAGTCGTACACTAAATCTAGCTCTTTAATTCCCATTTTGTACGCATAATTTATAATAAAGCTAGCTCCTCTTATTTCACCAGCGACATTTCTACTACTTGAATATTTGTCTTTAGCAAATTTTTTATTAAACTTTTCGATTCCATTTTTAGTGATTAAAACACCACCAAAACTATATTCCCCATTTTCAATATTATATGAACCATCTACATATGCAACATTTTCACTAGTAATTTCAGTTGTTTCTTTATCATTAATAAATGCAACTGCTTCTTCTTCAGTATTAAATGATTTAAATATTGCATCTTTAACACCATGAACTTGAGCTTTACATTCATCCCAAGATAAATAAATCCCTGGTTTTTTTCCAACTTTTACAGCATAATACTTAGTCAAATCAACTTCACCCTGCATTTATTTTATCATACTTAGCAAATTAAAGCCACATAGCTTGCACAAAAATATTTATTCCAATAACTATTAAAATAATTCCCCCAATTATTTCAGCCTTATGTCCTAGTTTAGTCCCAAATTTTTTTCCTAAATAATTAGCAAGTATACAAAAACACATAGTAACAAAAGCAACAATAGATGTAGTTACTAACGCTTCAGTTGTATTATAATTTGCTATAGTAAATCCAACCGATAATGCATCAATCGAGGTGGCAATAGCTTGCACAAAAATAGTAACTATCGTTAATTTTTTTAGTTCAACTTCATCATTATCATTTGAGTTAACTCCTTCAATTAACATTTTTCCACCAATAAAACCTAATAATAATAGAGCAATCCATGGTATAAATTTATCAATATATTCTAAAACTGCATGTCCCACCAAATATCCAATTAAAGGCATTAATCCTTGAAAAGCTCCAAATAGTAGTGAGATAAATAATACCTTAGGAATTTTCATTTTCGGTTCATTCATTCCATTAGCCATTGATACTGCAGATGCATCTGCTGCTAACCCTAGCCCTAAAAATATACTTGTTATTAAAAATGTAATATTCATATTTTTTCTCCTTTATGTAAAAAAATAGACTTATGCTAAAAAGACAAACTTTTTAGCATAAGTCTCGTTAATTAAGATTGAGCCTGAGAAGTTTCTCATTTTGTAGACCAATCGCTTTTTTTAGCTAACTACTCCCTTATGGATTATACAAACATCAACATTGTATCACTAACTGATATTTTTTTCAATAAAATATCTATTTAAATTAAATCAAAGAAAAAAAGTCTAACTCAATAGACTTTTTCCTTAAATAGTCGTACAAAATTGGCATCCATTATCCCCGTAAATTATTCATTAATACCAACGCCATCCCAATTTTCATCGTCACCATCTTCAATGACGAAGTCACCGTATGTTTGAGTTACCTCAATAGTTTTTACATTTGCAAACATAACTGTTCCCAAAATCAATAACGAGCTTAGAAATCTAAAGTATTTCATTCTCATTTTCCTCCGTATGACTAACATTATAAAAGAATAGTTCATATTTGTCAATTTTCCTTAATTAGTTTTTTTGAACTTTTTAATTGTAAATCTTAATGTATATAATAAAAACATTCAAAATAATGAATGTTTTAAACTGTCGTATACATTTTGAACTCAGAAACATTTATTTTATTTCACTTATAAAGTATTTAATTATCGGTTGTAACCTAGAACCTTGTAAAAACTGAAATGACTCTTTATTCTTATTAACTAAATACTTATATAAATGTTCTAAATACTCATTTTGATAAACACCTTTACTTATGTATTCTTTATATGTATCAAAAATATCTTTTCCAGTATTATATAAACTCATTAAATAAATACAAGCTTCTGTAGTTTGATATGGCATTTTTATTTCTTTTAATACATCACCGTATTTACCTATACCGTATAAAGAAATCATAT
Source organism: uncultured Anaeroplasmataceae bacterium (assembly GCA_944325035.1). Classification (GTDB taxonomy): domain Bacteria; phylum Bacillota_I; class Bacilli_A; order Acholeplasmatales; family Anaeroplasmataceae; genus CAG-307. The sequence continues at coordinate 230,704 of CALUYM010000002.1, read as the reverse complement.
AATGTATATGCGTATTATTATAATTCGAACCCGAATGCATTAATGCTAGGCAGGCTCGTAATTGATTTTTGGCTAAATGATACGTATTACTAAAATTTTTAAGTCCATTATAACATCCGAAAATTGTTAAGTTATTGGTAAATAATCTTACAACGTTGCTTTCATCCTCATAAATTTTTTTAGCTTTTTGAGCCAAAAAAAGTGAGCTTAGATATTCTCCCTTTAAATATAAAACTGTTGCATAACTTGAATATATAATTCCACTTTTAAAATTCAAATCTAAAAATGGTTTATTATTATCTTTTTCTAAAATTAAATCAAGAATAATTCTAATCTCATATAAATCATCACATATAAAATTTTCAAATTCTAAAATTGATTGGTATCTTTCATAACTTTTTTTTAACTCAGTTGGTATATCGTTACATTCCGTAATTTCAATCAAAATTTTGAATAGGTTGATAATTGGAGATAAAATCGTTCCTTCATACTTAACTAATTCATCAAGATAAAATCGATTATTATCTTGAACTCTATAATAAAAATCATAATATATTGAATTAAGCAATCCCTCTAATTCATCAATTTCATTATTCCCTATCATTTGTACTGAAAAATGGCTAGACAATATGCTTAATAATCTTGAGCTAATTTTAGCATCATAGATCTTAGCTCTTCTATATGAACTTGGTGAAATTCCAATTTCATTTAAAAAAACTTCACGATTATTTGATTTTTGCTTAATTAATACGTCAAAATAATTAAAATAAATACTATTATTTCGATATGCTTTTAAATCAACCTTAAACATAGAATCCCTCTTTTTTAATCATGAAATTTAAAATCTTTTTTAAATACTTTATCATATGATTTTTTATTATGTTTAAGGACAAACTTTTTAATAAGCGTAAAATCAACATTTCTTCTATCTAAATTATGACAATCTGATGCAACAAAATCAACCAAATCTTTCTTTAAAAGTTGTTTAATTCGTTTTCTGTATATTCTATGTTTAATGCTTGAAGCGTTAATTTGAATTAATGCACCTTCTTGTTTTAAATTTATATAATCTTTCGAATTAAGATACCTATACCGTTCAATATGAGCAATGATTGGTTTATAACCGGCTACAATTAATTCATAGATTATATCTCCTGTGTTTTCCTCATTAATAAAATCAAACTCAATTAAAACATATTTTGAATTATCAATTGTTAAAAGCTTTCCATCCTTTAGGTCGTTTATCATTTGTTGGTAATACTTAATTTCACTTCCTAAAAGTAGTTCAATCTGCAAAGTGTTTTTCTCTTTTAAATTCATAAAAGATTTTTTTATTAAATCTATATCTTTTTGCAAAAAATTCATATGAGGAGTTAAAACAACTTTTGTTATTCCTTGCTCAACTTCTTGTTTTAATAATTCTAATGATGTAGACAAATCTTGTGAACCATCGTCTACAGCTGGAATTATATGAGTATGAATATCTATCATTTGATAAACTCCTTTCTTAAATTTTATTATTGTAATTTAATTATATTCTAGCACATTGCTAAAAATATGTTTAATACATTTTTTCTAATTTTAGTTATTAATTATTTAAATTTAACTATTGTTTTCAACTGATATAATATATTTAAATCTTTTAGCGTTAGACTTATAATAAAACACCCATAAATTCTTCTTTTTAAATAGATAGAAAACATGGGACAAATTTTTCTTAATTTTTTATTTCTTTCGTTTATTTTTATGATGATTGTAATTTTCACCATAGTAATAATAATTCTTCTCTTCAAACTTAGACATTTTCAATCTAGTTGCACATAATCCTAACAAATTACAATCAGTCATTTTTAAATGATATAAACACTCTTTAAAATCTTTCTTTCGTGCTTTATCGATTGCAACATTATATATGACTCCATCCACTTTAGTAGCAATAATTAACGAATCATTACATGGAAGAACTGGAGGTGCATCAAACAAAACATAATCATAATTATCTTTTAATCTATTTACTAAATCTATTAATTTAGATGATTCTATGAAGTTAACCGGATTATCATTGGCTGGAATTTTACCAGCGGTAATAACATCAATTCCATTCTTTGTATGTTTTATTAAGTCTTCATATTCAATATTTCCAAGAATATATTCTGCAATCCCGTTATATTTTTCTAAATGAAAAACTTTATGAATAGATGGTAATCTTAAATCTAAATCCACGACAATAACTTTCTTTTCTGATTTAGTAATAGCTAAGGCTAAGCCACTGCTTAAAGTAGATTTTAACTCTCCAGAAGTAGTTGACGTTGTCATTATTGTCTTAATCTGATTGTTGGGATCTAAAAGGGTAATATTAGTGAATACTTTATTAAATGGTTCAATATCTATTAACCGATTCACTATTTTAGATAAATCTAAAGATCCATTTTCTCCATAAAATAATTCACCAATTATTTGTTCATTCGTATTGCATTCAATATCTTTTTTTGATTTAAATTTATTCGAAAATAATTCCAAACATAGTGCAACAATAGATGCTAAAATAGCACCACAAAAAAAAGAAACTATTAAATATAATGGTTCATTAGGAGCGACTCTAGTCCCAACTGTAGCTTTAGAAACTTGATTAATTGAATTTAGTAATAGATGGCTTATACTTCCATTAGTATCATTACATACTAATATTATAGATTCAGCAATTAAATTAGCCTGCTCTTCTGTTAAATTTTTATCACTATTCTTAACACTGATAGTAATTAGAAATGATTTTTCAGATGAAGAAACAGAAATACTATTTCTAAGATTAGCAATATAAGTATTTAACGCAACTTTATCATTAACATCTACATATTTTGAAGCAACATTCTCTAATACAATATCTTTAGTAACCAAACTTGCAACTGTGCTTATTAATCGCAAAGAATTATTTAAATCAACATCCGCATCATTACTTTCAGTAGCAACAATAATTACTGTAGAAGACTCATATTTTTCTTTAGCAAAACCAAAGGTATAAATAACTCCTAAAATAGTAATTGCTATTGTTATAAAAATTATTAAAACAATATTCTTTTTTAGTGAGATAAATATATCTCCTATTGTTATATAATTATCTTTTTGTTCTTCTATATTTTTAGCTTCTTTATTCATACTTATCTCCCTATCTTTCCACCATTTAATTTATTATACTAATTTTTTTTGAAATAATCAAATATATATTCATTTTATTTTTATACTTTAAAATTAAATTTGTATTATAGATTAATTTATTTTTTGTCATTAATACTATATAAAAAAAACTCTACCAAGTAGAATCAACACTTTTTAATGTGTCTACTTAGTAGAGTTTTTACTGATAACATTTTTACCATTTATGATATCCTATAAATAGTAAATCTATCTTTTTTTATCTTCTGAGTAATAGTAATAATTACTAGCTTCTTTTTTAGAAATTTTAAGATTTGTAGCACATAATCCAAGTAAATCAGAATCAGTATTTTTTAAACGATTTAAGCAATCTTTAAAATCTTTCTTTCTTGCACGGTCAATGGCGACATTATAAATTACTCCATCAACTTTAGGCGCAAGCATCAATGCATCATTACATGGTAAAATTGGTGGAACATCAAATAAAATGTATTCATATTCTTCTTTAAGTTTTGATACTAATTCGTTTAACTTTGGAGACTCAATAAAAATAGCTGGATTGACATATGAAGGGGCAACACCAGATGTAATAACATCAATTCCATTCGGCGTATGCTTAATTATATCTTCGTATTTTAAATCACCAGATATATAATCAATAATCCCATTAGCTTTTTCAAGCTTAAACAATTTATGAAGTGTTGGCAATCTCAGATCTAAATCAATAATAATAACTTTTTTATTATACTTAGCTATAGATAAAGCTAATCCACTATTTAATGTAGATTTTAATTCACCAGAGGTAGTAGACGTAGTCATAATTGTTCTTACATTCTTAATTGAATTTAAGTATTTAATATTTGTAAAAACACGATTAAATGGTTCAATATCTGCTAGTTTAGTTATTTCTTTTGACAGATCTAAAGAACCATTTTTGTTATAGAACAATTCACCAATAATTGGTTCACTTGTAACGTACTCAATATCTTTTTTATTTTTAAATTTAGTAGATAATAATTCTAGGCATAAAGCAGCTATACATCCAACAACTACTCCACCCACAAGTGAAATTATTAAATACAATGGTTTATTCGGAGAAACATATCTTCCGATTGTTGCTTGAGATGTTTGAGAAATTGAGTTTGACAATAGATTACTAACGCTAGAATTTGAATCATTACATACTTCAATTACTGAGTTTGCGATTAAATTAGCTTGTTCCTTGGTTAAGTTTCTATCTGTATTAGTTACGCTAATAGTAATTAAAAATGACGAAGAAGATGAAGTAACTTTAATATTCTCTTTCATTTCTAAAATATATTTATCAATAGCTAATTCATCATCTGGATTAACGTATTGAGCAGCAACTTTTTCTAACACAATATCTTCAGTTACTAAATTAGCTACTGTAGTTATTAAACGAAGTGAGTTGTTCAAATCCACTTCTGAATTCTTATCTTCCAAAGATACAATAAGAGTTGTGGATGATTGATACTTTTCTTTGGTAATTCCAAAAGTGTAAATTGAACCTAGAATCGTAATGGCCAATGTTATAATTGCAATTAAAACCAAGTTCTTTTTTAATGAATAAAATATATCTCCTAATGTGATATAACTTTCATTTTTATCTTCTTTATTCATAATTTACCTCCATTGCGAATTCATATTAATTATTATATTCATTTTTTTGTAAAAAATCAAATACATTTTAGTATTTTAACAAATTAGTACTAAACAAGTTAATATAACTGGGCAGCCATTAATTATTTAGGTAAATAAAATCATTTAGCATATAACTTATAAAGTACGAAGCATATACAAAAACATTTGAAGCATAACATTGAAAATGAGTTAAAAAATTAAAATAAATTTGTGATATTATATCCATATTTATTAAAAAGAAGTCATTTATCTAATGTAGCTAATTAAGCCATTCCATAGCTTAGATAGTACAATTTACCAAATAAAAAAAGCTGATAATAAAATAGAAATAGCAACTATTATATTTTCACTAAGAAAGTGACTTATATTAAGTTATTATTTTACTATAAAATCAGCTTTATTTTATTACGTATTAATATAGAGATTTACCTGTCATTAAATTGATATAAATTAATTATAATGTTATATACGTAGAATCAATTGCACAAAGTTCATCAAAAGTATCTATTTCAACAACATCAGATTTTAAACATTTCCTAAGTTTTATTTTGTAATTTTCTTTTCGTTCCGTTAAAGCTACATTATCCCAATATAAATGTGTATTACCAATTTCAAATAATTCCTTTAAATCCCTTTTTAGCATTTTAGAATCATTAGGTGACCAATACGAAATACCTATCATTTGATAGCATTCATCTCCACCAATACTTGATGTTTTAGTGATAATACTATCAGTTGTTTTAAAACACCAATCAGAAGTTTTATCAACATAAAAACCTAAATAATTCGTGTTAAATTGATATTTACGTATTATTTTTTTATTTGATAAAATTAAATCTGCTTCACAAATATATGTATTATCAAGTAAATCTAAAGCTTTATATATTGAAGATATATTGTTTGTTTTGTCATATAAATCATTTTCAATAAAATTTAAATTAGGATATTTTTTTAACAAATCTAAAAATTGTTCTTTTTTATAACCAATTACAATATTAATATCACTAATATCTGCCGCAGTTAAAGCATCTAATAAAGTATCAATGATTCTAACCCCATTTACTAAAACAAGTGGTTTAGGAGTTTTATATGTGATTGGAACCATTCGCGATCCAAAGCCAGCTGCTATAATTATCGCACGTTTTACACGATATGGTTCTAATTCTTCTAAGGCTTTTGATGTCGGTTGATTATAGCAATCTAAATATCCTTCTTCTTTTAGTGAATCAATTATATTTTCGTCAACCATATTTATATTTTCAACAATATCAGCTAATTTTTGTAATTTTTCTAAACTAAGCATATTTCTTACATCCTTTTTTTACCAAACCAATTATAACTTTTAATAATAGATTAATAACTAATATAATTAATGATACAATTGCAGCAGCTTCATATGCTAACTGTGTTTCAAAAATTGGAATTAAAAGAGAGATTGGCATATCTACTACTCCCGCTAAGAAACTTACTGCGCTAATGGTAATCATAGAATTAACAAAAAAATATGAAAACATTTCTAAAATCGTACTAATACAATTCGGTACTATTACTCTTCTAAAAATACTAATTCGTCTAATTCCTAATGTGGTACCAATACTTTCAAAATTATGATCTAATTTACCTAGTGCATGACTTGCCATTAGGTATGGAGATGCAAAAAAATGAATAATATTTACAATAATTAAAATAATTATAGTATTATAAATCGGAGTAGATTTGAAAACTAAAACATAACTAAGGCCCAATACAATGCCAGGTATAGCCATTGAAATTATCGAAGCGAAATTTAAAAATTTACTAATTTTACTATTAACTCTAACTGTAAAATATGCATTTAAAAAAGCAATTATCGTCCCAATAAGGGATGTAAAAAAAGCAATAATAATAGAATTAGTTAAATATTCAAATAATCCAAATTTCATAACATAATAAAGATTATCTAATGTAAATGTCATATCGTTTGGAAATGACTTCACAAAACCCATTATGCCAAACGATAAGGTGGGCATTAAAGAAATTAAGATAATAATAACTAAGAAAACCTTCGTGATTATATTTAATTTTTTGTTAACTTTTGTACTAATCAAAACTATATCTGTAGAGATTTCTTTTTTAAAAAAAGCATCATAAATGAATGCTATAAGAGCGGGAATTAATAAAGAAATACCAACAATTGTTCCTTTTGAAAAATTAAAACGACTGATAACTTCCTGATATAGATAAACTGGCAAGGTTTTTACTTTACCAGCGATTGATAAAGGCACACCATAGTCTGTAAATACCATTGTAAAAACTGTAAATATAACAGAGAAAATAGTTGTTTTAATATTTGGTAAGGTTAAATTTAAAAACATTCTGAATCTTTTTATACCAAGAACTGATGCTGCTTCATAAATTCTTTTGTCTTGATACTTTAAGGTGTCATAAAACATTAAAAATGCAACAGGAAAGCTATATAAAAAAGATCCCATCACTAATCCAAAAAAACCATAAGCTTCAATTTTTAAACCAAAAATTTTATCTAAAAATCCATTAACACCAAAGATATTAATTATTCCTAAACTATTAGATATAGATGGAATAAACATCGTAATTGTTAAAAAAAATGCAAATATATTTTTATGCTTAATAGTTGACTCATTTAATAAATATGCACTAATTAAAGATAAAAATACAACAATGACTGTAGTAATAACAGTATAAATAAGAGAATTATTAAGCATTAAGAAAAAATTATCTTCTAAAAATACTTTTTTCCAATCACTTGAATCAATTTGGATAAACATTCCAATTAAAGGAATAATGATGCTTGATAGAAAGAAAATTATTAAAAATACTTTTACTATAGAAATCTTTGAAAGGTTAATTTTCTTTAGCATTTTTTGACACTCTCCAAAATAGATTTTACTTTTTCATTTAATTCATCAACTACAAAGTTTTTAACAAAGTCTGTTTTTGGATTATTATAAATCTCATATGGAGTATCCATTTGTTCAATTTTACCATCATTCATAACTAAAACTCGATCACTCATTGAAAATGCTTCTTCTTGATCGTGAGTTATATATATAATTGTAATTCCATATTTTTTTTGAATTTCTAGAATAAATTTACGAATATTAGAACGAGTAATGGCATCTAAAGCACTCATCGGTTCATCAAAAAGAATAATATCACAATTTAGAACTAGCGTTCTAGCTATAGCAACTCTTTGTTGTTGTCCACCTGATAACTCTCTAGGATATTTATCTTTATGTTCCAATAAAGAAGTAGCCTCTAAAATCGAATTAACTTTTTCCTTTATTTTATCTTTAGGTAATTTTTTACATTTTAACGCATATGAAATATTCTTTTCAACTGTCATATTAGGAAACAGGGCATAATTTTGAAAAACAATCCCCATTTTCTTTTCAAAAGCCGTTAGTTTAGTTACATCTTTTGAATCTATATAAATCGTACCACCATCAAATTCTTCTAAACCTATTAATCCTCTTAGCAACGTAGTCTTACCACAACCTGATGAACCTAATATTGATAAAAATTCTCCCTCATATACTTTAAATGAAATATCATCTAAGACTATTTTTTGATATGACTTAGAGACATGTTCAATAACTAATTTCTCTTTTTTTTCTACCATTTCCATAAATCTAATAACTGCTCCTTGTATTCAAAATCGTATATATTATCCATCTTTGAGTATGTATAATCTTTTGGATAATAAATATTTTCAGTTTTTTGATTTTTAAAGATATGTTCTGCAACATGTAATTCTTTATCTTTTAAAACAGATACATTAAACAAATAATCATATACAGTCATAACGTTTTTCTTAGTTTGTTTTCCATCAATTAATCCCATGCAAAACATTGAATATGGTAAACCTTCTTTAAATGAAATTAATTTGATATCCTTATTTTTGCTAGCATATAAAGCAGCTTGTGATACCATTCCTAATCCAATTGCTATTTCGCCTCGATCAATTGCCTTCACCGGTCCACTTCCCGATTCAGTATACTGCTTAATATTAGTAGAAAGTTTTGAAAAATATTCAATGGCTCTATCTTTACCATACGTTGAATAAATCGAATTATAAAATGCAAAACCAGTTCCTGATGATTTTGGATTTGGCATCATAATTAAATCTTTATATTCAGGTTTTAATAAATCCTCATAGCAAGTTGGTTCGTTAATTTTTTTATTTTCTAAAACTTTCGTATTTAAAATAATGCAACCAGCTTCTCTTGAAAAAACATGATATTTATTAGTTGGTGGCAAAACTTCTTTAAGATAATTATCAACCGAAAATTCATTTTCTAAATTATATAAATTTTTTTCTATTTTTTCTACATACGGACCTTCTAAGGCTAAAAATATATCAGCATCTGTTCTTTTTCCCTCGAAATTCAGTTTAGCTGCATTTGTTCCAGTCGAATAATATTGGATTTTAACCTTAATATCTGGATATACCTTATTCAAATCATCTATAATGGTTTGTACTCTGAAATCTTCTAACGATGAATATATAATAACTGCGTCACGATAACCACAGCTAGTAATACTAATCAATGTAAGAATTGTAATTAATAAAATAAGTATTTTTTTCAAAATAATCCCCCTTTGTCTAAAATAATTATCACATGTATTTTAAAACAGGTTATTACTATTTAAAGATAAATGTATAAGGAAATTAATTATTTTCAAATAATTTTAAATAATCCTTATTCGATAAATCATTATATTTTTTATAAGAATTATCTAAATCAATAAATAAATGACCATGATCTGTAGGAGCCTTTAGTGGAGTCATATAGTTATCTCCATATAATTCTTTTAAAATTTTATCATAGTTGTTTGGTACAGATATAGTTGTAAATTCAAATTTTAATTCTTTTACATTTTCATTTATATCCGCCGGAAATTTATGAATGACTTCATTAGTATAATATGAAACTTGATCATAATAATAATCGTGCTCCAAATTTTGATATGTTGAAGCAAGTTTATCATAATCAGCTGCTACTTTCTTAAAGCCACCATTTAAAATCAAATATACTTTAGATAGCATTTTTTTTAAAATATATTTAGGTTTAGAACCATCTAAATAATTCAACATATGAATATATAACATTTTTTTTCTAATCCATAGTTTTTTTCTAAGTTTCTTATCTAATTTTAAATCAATCGGTAATTTATCATATACAAAAATATCAATAAAAACTCCTCGATTATGCTTTTTTTGAAAATCATCTTTTACAAGCATCGTTGTATCGTTACATCTTATTTGAGCATGTGGACAAAAATGATTATTTTCTGTAGCTGTTGTTTGTAAAAAGAATCTTTCATTTAGTTCAGATTGAGCCACACTAATAAATCTGTTATACATATCTCTTGTCATTCCAATATCTATATCATCATCCCATGGAATGTAACCTTGATGGCGAACTGCTCCTAACAATGTTCCTGAATCTGCTAAGAATATAATATTATGTTTTTTACATATTCGTTTTACTTCTTCTAACATTTCAATTTGAAGCTTAAAAACTTTTTTCATTTTTTTTGAAATAAGATAGTCATTTCTTATTTCTTCTTCTAAAAATTCATAATTCATAATTTTCCCCCTATTAAAAATTAAACTATCACAATTATACCTTATTTTCAGGATTTTTTGAATATAAAATCAAATTTTATATGAGGACTATACGTATAAAACTCAAATTCATTTTTTCATAAATACGTTTATAATTCTAAATTTATTTAAATACTTCATAATATATAAATATAAAAATAAATTTAATATAACTATCATTGAATTACTTTAAAAGAATTTACTAATTTTAAAGAAAATAAAAAAGTTGTGAGAAATGATGATTTTAAAAATCAAACAATACATACACAACCTTTAGAAACATTATTATTTTATAAATATCATATCAATAAAATTTTCTATTATCAATTCATCTAATTATTCAGATATTTTAGTACTTTATAGTTATTCGTATATCTTTCAAATTGCAAATATTACATAAAAGAAGATAATTTTAAAATTACTGCGCTCCTTTATGAAATAGCACTGCTGGAATAGTTTTTAAAATAATATATATATCATAGAAAAAACCACGTTTTTTAATATAAGTTAAATCCATTTCTATTTGATTTTCAAAACTAACATTAGACCTTCCCGAACATTGCCAAATACATGTTAATCCTTGTTTAACCAACATTCTTTGTTTTTGTTCATCTGTATAAAAATCTATTTCTCTGCCAATTGCAGGCCTAGGACCAACAATTGTCATGCTTCCATTTAATATATTAATTAATTGTGGAAGCTCATCTAAGCTTGTTTTTCTAATAAATTTACCAAATTTTGTGACTCTTGGATCATCTTTAGCTTTAAACCTTATCCCACTTGAATTTCCATCATCTTTAGCAATTAATTCATCAAGTCTATCATCAGCATCAACGTACATACTTCTAAATTTATAGAATTTAAAAGGTTTTCCATTCTTTCCATATCTTATAGACGTGTATATTACTGGTCCTTTGGATGTAAGTTTAATCATTACCGAAATAATTAAAAATAACGGTGACAAAACTACTAAGCTAATAATGGAGGCGAGAATATCTAGACAACGTTTAAAAAAATTATAAATTTTCTTTTCTTTATAATCAATCGTAATCGCCCTAACTTCATATTTTTTTAATTCTTGCAAACTCATGATTTCAACCCCGTTAATAACTTCTAAAATCATTTGACAAATGATATGTTTTAACTTTATTATACAATATCTTATCAAAAAATCATAGTTTAATTTTATTAATTTAAAATTAGTTCCTTAAACACAATAGATTTATTACATAAACTTATTATATATTAAAAATTGATACATAAGGTAAAACCTCATGATGTCCCAAATATATAATTAAGTAATAAGTATTAAGACTTAAAAATACAACTAAGATGAAAACGACAACAAAAGCAAATTTTTTATGCATATAACAATCTAAAAAAATTGGTAATATGAAAATAATTGGCCATGTGAAATATGCACACGCTCTTGACATAGTTTCAACGGATTGTATTGTAAATGAACAAATCGATATCATAAAGCATATTTGGGCTATAAAAATTAACCCATATGCATATCGATTAGTATTTACCAATTTTTTAAAGAAAATTAATGAAATTATAAATATTGCTCCAAAACTTATAATATATGAATAAATAGGCTGGTCAATATTATATTTCAGATATCCGGCATATCTAGTATTCTCGATAATTAGTATTACCACATCCAATACAGCTGGTGTCAACATCAAAATAACGATAGATACGTATGGAAACACATTTTTAATGAACTTTAAATTTATAATTAAATACATTGGTAATAACACAATGGCTGTTAAATGGAAACACATTGCTAATGAAGTAAATATCAGTGTTCTTATAAATTTTTTATCCATCGCATAGGTAAAAGCGTATATAGAAATAGCTATAGCACAGCTTTGGCGCACATTATTCATGGATATGAAATAGTACCCACCTAATAGTAGAGTAAAACTAGATAACCACCAATGATTTGACATTTTTTTTATTGACAGAAGCATAAATAAAACATAAATAAAGCTTGTTATAATAAATAGCCAAGTAGCATCTAGCGTAAATAATTGAATGAATCGATTTAACAAGGTAAAAGGAATTTCATTATATCCTTTAGCACCTGAAAAAATTAAATAAAATCGTGGATAATATGTGAAGAAATAATCAGTTCCAACTCCATATCTAACTCCAGAGATTAAAGATAGTGGAAGAATAGAAGCAATAAAAAAAATTAAATAATATGAATAGTTTTTATCAGTTAAATTATTTTTTTTTATTTTTCGGTAATAATACTGAGATATAAACAAAAAAAATGAAGTGAGTACTGAACCTACTGCATAAACTAACATTTAACCACCATTATTCTAAGCCTCCTCTTTTAATTCGTTGATTATTTCATTTAATTCATCTTTTAATTTTATACCTGTTTTCTTCGTAAAAACGCTAGAATCACTTTGTAAAACTTTAGGCTCACCAAGTCTTACATATTTTGGATTAATTTTAATTAAAACTTTGCCAGTTTCTTTATTAATACCTTTTTCATCTAACCCTTTGCCAATCCATTCGATTTTAACATTACACGATAAAAAAACTTTTTCAACTAGTTGGCGTACAGAATAGACAACACCTGTCCCAACAACAAAATCTTCTGGTTTGTCTAATTGTAGCATTTTCCACATCGCATTGGCATATTCATGTGCAAACCCCCATTCACGATAACTATCTAAATTACCCAGTTCTAAAACAAATTCTTCTCCTTTACTGATTCGTAAAGCTGCAGAAACAATTTTTTTAGCTACATAACTTGAGGGACGACGTTTAGACTCTCTATTGTAAAAAATACCATTAACAGCATATAAACCATAATTTTCTCGGTACATCTTAACCATTTGATGAGCATATAACTTGGAAATTGCATAAGGTGACTTGGGGTTATATGGAGTTAATTCATTTTGTGGCACAACATTACCATCAAACAAATAACATGTCGACAGATTAAATAATCTAGTTTTATAATCATTTTCTTTAATGGCATCTAATAATCTAAGTGTGCCTAATCCATTAACTTGTGTCGTATATTCAGGAATATCAAATGATATATCTACATGTGATTGTGATGCTAAGTGATATATTTCATCTGGTCTTATTTTTTCTAAAAGTCTATTTATATTCGAAGTATCAGTCATATCACCAATATGAAAAAAAACTCTTTCATTATAAATTTTTTTATTTTCAACCAAGTATCTTATATTACTATTATCAAGTTGAGATTTTGATTGAATAAGACCATGGATTTCATAATCCTTTTCAAGTAGTAAATCCGTTAATGCTAATCCATCTTGTCCCACAATTCCAGTTATTAAAGCTACTTTTCTCATTTTTAATCTCTCATTTCCTTTTTTATTAGGTATTATTGCAATAATTTCAAGTTTTCCATCAAATATTAATTCTGTTTCATTTTTATCATAGGTTGCAATAAATGAATCACCTTTTTTGATTTTGATTTCATTTACATTCCCTTCCCCTTTTATAACATAAAAAGCAGTTAATCCATGTTTAGGGTAATTCATTTTCTTATCAATAATTATTTTATCTAAATCAAAATGTTTATTTTTAAATTTATCTTGATTTTTAAAAGAATGAATTTCATTTTTATTATTATGATATTTTATAACATTTAATGAATCTTCAATATGTAATTGTCGACAAGGTTTTCTATCATAATCATATAATCGATATGTCAAATCTGATGATTCTTGAACCTCTAAAATAAATGAATCTCTTTGTAGTGCATGAACTGTTCCTGGTTCAATAATTATTAAATCATCTTTTTTGATCTGTTTTTTTATTAAATAATCCTCTAAAGTTCCATCTTTTATAATTTTATCTAATTCAAATGAGTTTTTTACGTTTACACCCAAAATCACATTTGTTGCTTTGTTTTCATCTAATACATACCAACATTCAAATTTCCCTAGACTATTGTGCCTTTTTAAAGCATATTCATCGCTAGGATGTACTTGGACAGATAAGTCATCAGAAGCTGAGATTAGTTTTACAAGTATTGGAAACTCTTTTTCATTATAAGCTATTTCTCCAAAAAGATCAGGTCGACTATGCCAAAGATGTCGTAAAGATTGTCCTTTAAATTCACCATTTGTAATTATCGATGATTTCTTATTATATCCAGATATAATCCAAGCTTCTCCTATTCCTTGATTACAATCATATATTTTAGTTAATTTATCTCCAGCCCATGGTTTGTATTCAAAATAAGGTTTTAAAAAAAGAATCATAAGCTACCCCTTTGTTTAATTTATATTAATTTATAAAAAGCGCTATACTTGTATAGTATAATATTATATAATACAACTATCGAAATTAATAGTTTAAAATAAAAAAAACTATGAAAACTAATTATACTATAAATCGAAACGAGTGTTAATTATGAAAAAAACAATTCTGATATGTCTTTTTTTAATGTTTACATTTTTAAGTAGTTGTTCGTCTAACAATCATGATTTTCAATTATCATACACATATAATATAGATTCTTTCGTTAATAAAATCAATATTAATTGGAATGAAGGTAGAATAAAATTTGTTGATAAAAAAAACGATGATATAATAATTGAAGAAATTGGTGAAAATGGTGAATATATCAAATCGCCTCTTACTTATTCTACAAATAATGGTACATTAACTATTGACTATTCTGATAAAAAAACAATTAAAAATTATAATAAAGATTTAATTATTTATTATGATTTTAATATATTATTAGAAGAGTTAAATTTTACTAGTTATTTTTCAACCATTTATTTGAAAAATCAATCAATTCAAAAATTGAATATCAATTCAAATCTCCTTCATTTAAGTCTAGATTCTTGCAAAATAAGTGAATTAGAAATAAATGCGAAATCTAATTCAAGTAACTTATTAAAGAATAAAATTGAACAAGTCAAAATGAATTGTTCAGCTGGATATATAAATTTTTCTAATAATATTACCAAATCTTTTATTTTTAATTCTCATTCAGTCAATTTAATTTTTAAGCAAAATTCTTTTGATAGTTGTTATATTGACAACTATTTTGGGAAAAATCAATTATCTTTGAATGGAAATGTTGGCTTTATAATGAATTTAGTGTCCAAAACTTTTTCATTTGATTTTGAGACCATTAATTATCTTAATTCTTATTTTTACTTAGATGGGAAAAATAAAATAACAATTTTATCTCCACAAGGTGATACTGAAATAAAAAGATATTTTGCATAATTTAAAGGAGACATATATATATGCTAAACAAATTAAGTCTATCAATTATAATTCCCGTGTATAATACTGAAAAGTATCTTAAAGCATGTATTGATTCTATATTAAAACAAAATATAAATAATTACGAAATCATTTTAATTGATGATGGTTCAATTGATTCATCCAAAACTATTCTTAATGATTATGCATGTAAACATGAACAAATTCGTGTACATTATAATAATCATTCAGGAGTTTCTAAGGCTAGAAATACAGGAATCTTATCCGCTTCTGGTGAGTATATTATGTTTTTAGATTCCGATGATACATTAACTGATAATTCTTTACTTCATATTTTATCATTAACTGATGATAAAACTGATATTATCATTGGAAGTAAAAATATTGTTAAATCTAATGAAATAATAAAAAAAGAACTGCCTGATCGAATATATAGTGATACTAATCAATTAACTAATATTATTAATTATATCGATTCTTCTGATGATATTAACTGGTATCCTTGGGGGAAACTATTTAAACGAGATATAATTATTAAAAATAATATTTTATTTGATGAGACTTTAGTATCTTGTGAAGATTTTAAATTCTTTTATAGTTATCTATTATATTCAAATGGCATTAAAACGATTTCTTTTCCAATTGTAAATTATCAATTCTTAAGAGAAGGTGCTCTAACTGTAAAAATAAATTACGAACATATAAAATCTAATATTTTATCTTTTACATCAACAATAAATCAATATTCAAGTATCTACGATAAGAATGAATTAAAACATTTTTATAAATTCACTTATAAGTATCTTTTTCATGAATCACTATTTATTCCTGAGTTATCTAAAGAACAACAAAATGATTTAATTTCTATTTTAAAAGAAAATAAAAAAGAGTTTAAAAAATATCTTCAAGGTCTACAAAAATTAAGATATACACTTTATCAAATAGTAAGCTGGAATAAGGGAATAAAGTTATATTACAAAATATGGAAATTATTTCATTCACAAGAGGTCATTATTAGAACCAATAATAATCTATAATATTATATATAATAAAATTAGTTAATATTTTTCCAGTTCGTTTTAATATCTAAATCTTTTTAATTTAACAAAAAATGAGTAACTTTATAACTGTAAGCTACTCATTTTTTTGTTGGAATTAGATTCTATTTTTTTAAAACTTTTTCTCTTATTCTGTTGATTATACTTAATAAATATTTATCTTTTAAGATTAATAATACAATAAAATAAATTGACACTCCTAATATTACTTTGATACATAGGGCTAGAAATAAGTTTAAATTTATCGATTTAAATATAAGAGTGACAATTACAAACATTGCAACTGCAGCTATTATATTTTTCAATCCTAATATCAAAAACTTTTTGGGTTTAATGAATTCTTTGGCAAAACAGATATAAAGAATTGCGATTATAGCCTCAGCAATAGTAGAAGCAATTGCAGCTCCTACTGAATTTAGCCTTGGGATTAGAACTAGATTTAAGCAAAAATTTACTATAGCTCCAACTATTAAAGCAATATTAGAACGTGCTTGTTTTCCAACAGGAGTTAAATAGTGTGATCCAATTAAACCTGATATACCTATAAAAATTATCAAAAAGGAAAATATTTGTAAGAGGATAATACTTTTTTCATATCCAGCCCCCAAATATAGGGGAATTAAATCTGAGGAAATTAAAATGACTCCACAGGTCATTGGATACATCAAAAAAGATAAAAACGAAATTGATACATCACACATTTCCTCAGCTTTTTTAAAGTCTTTAACTTCAAATAGATATGATAACCTAGAACGCATAATATTATTTAGAATCTGAATTATTGTTAAAGAAACTTTAGCAAGTTTTTCAGCTTGATCATACGCTCCATTTTCTGCATTTGAACCAGTAATCCATTGTATCATAGACTTATCTAAAATAGTATATATTTGGATTGCAACTGTAGGAATAAAGTAAACTAATGCTCCTTTAAAATGGTATAGTACGTTTTTAAATTTAATTTTTACTCTAACTAAATATTTAAAAATTACAAGCCAAACACTGAGTGAAGATATTAACAATGATGCAGAATTGATAAGAATATAAATCCATAAATCATTTTCTTCTTTGACAAAAATAAAAACTAAAGCTGCTAGAATAATTTTTACTAAACTATTTCTAATTGCTAATGTCTTAAAATTTTCTAAGCCTTGAAAAAACCAAGTAATATCAAAAGCAATAGTCAATATATTCATAATCATGATAAGATAATACAAACGATATCCTGATTCAAAACTTGTTAATGCTAAAATAATATATACAATAGCAACAATGAAAGTTGTTAGTAACCTATTAGAAACAAGCTCCCAAAATATCTGACTAATTTTTTCTTTATTATTACGGTTTCTTGCAATTTCACGTTGACCATAGTCATTTATACCAAAAGCAGCGAATAACGTGAAGTAAGAAACAATCGATAACGTATAACTTTGAATACCTACATTTTCTATACATAAAGTTCGCGAAATATATGGTGTAGTAATGAGTGGTAATAATAAGGCAATTAACTGATATATTAAATTAAATATCGCATTCTTTTTAATGCTTTTATCCATTATAATCGCCTTGTTCAAGTTTTTTAATTATTTTTTTTATTTCTTGAACTTTATCCTTTTCACATATTAGAATATTATCTTTAGTCACTATTACGACTTTATTTTTTATGCCTAATAATGAAACTCTTTGATGATAATCATCTGAAACAATAATATTATTATAAGAATCTACTATAATTGCTTTAGTATTTTTAATAATATTTTTTTCTTTATCTGCCTCAAACAAATCTTCAAATGCTATAAATGAACCAACATCATTCCATCCAAAATTTGCTGGAATTACATAAATATTATCAGCCTTTTCCATAATAGCAAAATCAATGGAAATTTTAGGATATTGCAA
This sequence comes from uncultured Anaeroplasmataceae bacterium, assembly GCA_944325035.1. GTDB lineage: Bacteria > Bacillota_I > Bacilli_A > Acholeplasmatales > Anaeroplasmataceae > CAG-307. The sequence goes on along the minus strand of CALUYM010000002.1, from coordinate 212,059 downwards.
GAACAGCTCTTTAGCTTTACGAGAAGTTGTTACTCCTTCATTACTTTTAATAATTTGATTTAATTTTAAATTTATATCATAATGTGGCTTAGAATATTTGGCAAATGAATCCATTAATGTTTTATACTTAAAGATAAACATTCCACTATTCCATAAAAAATTTCCATTTTTTAAATATTCATTAGCCGTCAAAATATCAGGTTTTTCTTTGAAACTTATAACTTTGGTTATTTGTTCTAACTCTAAATTATCAGCCTCTATATATCCATAACCTGTTTCTGGATATAATGGTTTTAATCCTATTGTCAAAATTTTATCTTCAATTGACTCACTTGCCTTTGAAATAATATTTCTGAAATTATTTTCATCTGCTATTAAATGGTCTGAAGCTAAAACTACAATAGTTGGATTATCATAGTATTTAGAGATTATCATAGAACCATATGCGATTGCAGATGCTGTATCACGAAATGCTGGTTCTATAATAAAGTTATCATTTAATAATTCCGGCAATTCTTTTTTTACCGCATCAATTTGAATTTCATTAGTAGCGATGAAAATTTGTTTTTTCTCTACTAACGGTAATATTCTATCAACAGTTAATCTAATAAGTGATTTATTAGAGAAAATATTTAGTAATTGTTTAGGTTTTTCCTTGGTAGATAGTGGCCAAAAACGTTCTCCAGAACCTCCAGCCATTATTAAAAATGTTAACATATTAATATACAATCAATTTTATGATATTCAATACCAGAATTGATTATTTCCTTTCTTTGAATTTAACAACGTTTTTTATTAAATAATTATCCATGACTTTCAGGTACTAATTTGTGATTTTACTTATAAATGTAATACTACAATATAATTTATAATGGTTGATTTATTTTAACTTTAAAAAAAGAATTTCTATTAATCAATAAATAGTTTTTCAAAAGTACTACCTTGATACACTAAATTTAAATCGTTATATATCAATAGACTTATATCAAATTTTGACTCTAATTCTTTTATAACTTCTAAATCTAAATTATATGAAATATAACATAATATATCATTTATGACCATATCATTGCCTAAAACAAATACCTTATCATATATATCTAAAGGATACCCAGTCAAACAATCAATAACATTAGTGTATTTCCTTCCATCAGCATCAAAATAATTTATATCATTGCCAATTGTTGATATACTATTGTTATTAATTCTATAATAGCCATTTGCTACACCATATAAACTAAGTTTATATTCATCTTTGCTCAATGCTTCACCAATTGTTATATTTCTACTATAATAATTTATAATATATTTATCAATTTTATTTTTTTCTAATAATTCGCAAACTTTGTTATTCGCATAACCACGTGATATTTTACTTAAATCTAAAAGAGCATTCCCTACTATAGAAACATTATTTCCCTCAATTTTTAAATTAGATTTATTCATATTAGACATGGCCTCTGCAATTGCCTCATCAGCTGGTCTTTTTTTCTCTTCACAGGCTTTATCCCATAAATTTTGTAATTCTCCCGCCAAAATATTAAAATGACCATTCAACTCATTTTCAATACTTTGAGCATATTTTATAATATTAGCTAATTCATCATTTACTATGATACTTTTTTTATTATTAATATCATGGACATTTACAATGTTATCGTACGAATGATGTCTATCGAATAGCTTATAATAGTAGTCATATACTTCTCTTATCTCTTCTAATATATCCGCATTAGCATCATATAAGACAATATCAACATACTCATCTCCGATTTGATAGGTTTTAGAAACACTTTGATTTTCTTTAATTAATTCATGATTACATGATGTCATTACTATAATACAAATCAACAGTAAAAATGAGACTAACATTTTCTTCATTTTTATCAACTCCTCTATAATTAAATTATATTGTAAATTATATAATTTAATTATATAATAAATATGAAAGAATTTGTAGATTTTCAGGAGGTTTTTATGAAAAAAGTATTTTTTTTCGTTATAACTTTGTTTTCATTTTTATTAATAAGCTGTATTAAGCACGAAAATACAAGTAATTCATCAAAAACTTATGCCATAGATGAAAACTTTGACTCCATAATTATCGAATGGGAATATGGTAATATATCATTTATTCATTCTCCAAATGAAACAAAAATTGTAGAATCATCTACTTACTTCAATGTCAACGAAGTCAATTTAGACTATAATATTATAGACTCTAATTTAAAAATTTCCTCAAAAAATTCCAAAAATTTAATTAATTCAAGTGACCTTATAATCTACTATGATTTTTCTAAGAATCTTAAAGATTTAATTATTACTGGAACATCTTTATTTGTATCTATTGATAAACAAAAAATAAATAATGTTTCAATAAAATCGGAAACAATCACCTCAAAAATTAATGAATCACATTTTCAAAGCTTTTATATTTCTGGTATATCAGATTCAATCGAAATTAAAAATTCAGAAATCAATGATGCTAACTTAGAAATTCCAGCTAAAAACATTACTATTGAGGGAAATATTTTTACTAATATAGCAATAAATTCTTATAATTGTTTTATTATTTTTGATAAAAACGAATTTGAAAATTTAGAAATGAATAATGATAAAGGAAATGAAAAAATTTGGTTAAACGGCAATGTTGGTTTTGAAATGTCGCTTGAATGTAGATCTTTTAGTTTTGATTTTGAAACAATTAATTATAATTCTAAATATTTTTATTTAAATGGAGAAAGTAAGATTAAAATTAATTCGCCATTTGGCGATGTTGAAATCAAACGATATTTTGCATAACAAATAATTAAATGTCCATGAAAAAATCAAATATAAAAAAGAATATTTCTTATCACATCATTATTTTTGATTAAATTAAGTCTCTTAGCTAGGCTTTTTTCTATTAATCATTTTAAACTAATTTATTAATTTAAATCTTTAATTAATTCGAATAAATCTAAACATATCTATTTATAATACTAAAAAACCTAATTTAAGATTAGACTAAATATGTTTAATCTTAAATCAGGTTTTTACTAATTAAAACTTAGTTTTTTTTTCACAATTATGTGTTAATTACATTAAATTTATATACTATTAGCTAATAATAGTAAACTAAAAAGACTTCAGACAATTTCAATAATGTGTTATACCTTAACATCATGATTTAGTTCTTATGTATTTATTTTACTACTTAGCGCCTTTATTCATAAATACTCCAAAAAAAGTATGGAATATTATACGAATATCTAGCCACATAGAACGTTTTACAACATAATATAATTCCATTTTTATTCTATCTTCATATTCTATGTCACTTCTTCCATGACTAGCCCAGTATCCTGTTAATCCAGGTTTTATTTTAGTAAGAAGTTCTTTATTCTCACCATATTTTTGTAATTCTTCATCTAAAATGGGTCTCCACCCTACAACAGACATTTGTCCTAATAAAATATTAAATAACTGAGGCAATTCATCAAGTGATGTTTTTCTTAAAATTTTACCAATTTTTGTAACTCGTGGATCATCAGTTATTTTAAAATCGCGCTTATATTCTTCTAATTGTTCCTTTGTAAGAATCTCTTCTAAAGGACGATTATCAACTTTCATACTTCTAAATTTCCAAACGTTAAACTTTTTACCATTTAGACCAACTCTAGCATGTTTATAAAAAACTGGGCCTTTTGATGAGCATTTAACAAGTATAGCAATTATTAAAAATAATGGGGAAAAAATAATTATAGAAAGTAATGATGAAACAATATCAAAAATACGTTTAAAAAAAGAAAATACAACTTTTTTCTTATATAAGGATATATTGTAGTCCATCGATAGGGATTCAACTACAGACTTACGCATAATAAACCAACTCCAATGATTTTCAATTTAGCACACTATTTACGCCATTTTAATTTTCTATAAATTCTTCTAATTAAATCTTTGTTTGTACTATCCCCTAAAGAAGCTAGTTTTAGCTCTTTTATCTTTAGGTCTTTTTTTGTATTAAGCCAAACATTGAAAAGTCGTTCAGATAAAAATCCAAAAACACGTCTTTGATAATTATCTCTACCATCCTGTAAATCAATTAAAGGTTCTAATTTAAATAAGACTGAGAACAAAAATTCACAATATTCATCAATTATTTTTTTACTTGTAACAAACATATTGTAATTATATGAAGAATTATTGTTGTATATATATTGATTCCACGAATCGATATAATCCGGATAATCGTTAAAAATTATAGTTTCTAGTTTTTGTAAATCAGATTCAATGTGCTCATTTTTATACTGTTCATATAAATTTTTATATTTTGGCCATTGATGTTTACTCGCAACAATTATATCGTATTTTTGCAGTATCTCTTCAACCTTTGTTAAAGAAATAATTTTATATTTTGGCCAGTTTAAATGACCATCGGAAAATAAACGACGATAATGTTCTAATCCTACGTATTGACTTTTGTCGTTTTTCCACATCCAATATAATCCTGTCAATTCGCAAAAACTGCTATTTTTTATAGAAATATTGTCGAAACTATCATCACGAATATAACCTTCTAAATTTTCTTTATTATAACTACCAACTAGCATCAAAGTTCTATCATTTGGTATACGTTTATCTTCAATCATTTTATGTGTCATAACATAAAGTTTTAATTTTCTCATATGAACCTCATTTATTTATAAAATATAGATTGGTATGGTAAAATTCCATGATGTAACTGAATATAAATAATACCTAAACTACACTCTGTTACAAAAGCAATAAGCAATATGTTTAATATTAATGCTATTTTAAATTTTTCAATCTTAAAAAGCATTGGGATTATAAAAATTTGTACCCAAGAAAACATTAAGAGTAATCTCGTAAATAATTCAGGGATAGTTAAAAAATAGCATAAAAAAGCAAAGAACAAAGCAATTGAATTAAACATCAACAGCATTACAGTTTTAGTAGGATTTACCTTTCGCAGTCTATTATAATATATTAGACCTACAATTTCAACAACTAGAGTAGAAACAAAATAGGCATGCATATATTGTCCTGTATTATAAGCTGGATCTTCCAAATAATAACTGTACTTGGTCAAACTTACTAGATAATAAATTGCTTCTTTAATAAGTGGTGTGAAAACCAGGATTGGGATGGCAAAAAATAGCCAATATTTTTTTATGAAGTTATTTCTTATTATAAAATAAAATGGTAAATATATAAGACATGATAAGTGAAAGCATGACGCTAAAAGAATAAAGATAAGAAATTTCAAGAATTTTTTATCTAGAATAAAAGTCATCCCATACATTGCAATAGCCATTCCAACCATTTGTCTTGATTGATTCAGTGAGACAAAGAAAAAACTACATCCAAATACTAAAAAAGTTGATACAATCCAATTATCTGAAATTTTTATAATTGTTAATTCCGTAAACAAAGTAAAAAGTAATGCCATTAACAAAAACAACCAAACAGGATTATCTGTCATAAGTCTTAAAAACATATTTAACCAGACGAAGGGTTTTTCTGAATATGTATAGTCATCGATAAAAATATTAATAAAATTAGGGTAGTATGTATAGAAATAATCTGTACCAATACCATACCGAAGCCCAGAAACTAACGTTTGTGGTAGAAGTGATAAAATGAAGAATACAATAAATAATGTTTTAAATTTCGTGATTTCATTTGGATTATTATTCTTTTTTTGATTAAAAAAACTAGCTATTGCAATTAAAATAACTGCTAATATAGTTGAACCAACATACCAAATCATTTCCTTCACTTCCTTAATTTTCTGAATAGAATTTTTTTAATTTTTCCGCTTCAGTTTTAATATCAAATCCCTGTTCTATAATTAAATTATATACACTCTTACGATTAAATAAATTGTAACATTTAATAATTCGATTTGCAATTTCGTCTACATTATCATTGAGAGAAAAAAACGAAGTACTATCTAAAATTTTACTTTCTTTAGTAATTGTATCAGCCATAAAAACAGGAAGTCCTGCGCTTTGAGCTTCTACCGCCACAACTGGCAATCCTTCATGTAGACTTGGTAAAATAAATGCATCAAAAGCCTGATAATACTTATATGCTTCTTTAGTCACACCAGCATCAATTACATAATTTTCTAAACCATATCCTTTTACCTTGCTAAAAAATTCATTTTTAAGATCACCTTCACCTAAACACATCAATTTAGTATTATTATCAATTTCATGAATTTTTCTAAAAATCTCCAATAAAAACATATGATTTTTTTGTTTACAAAATCTACCTATATGTCCAATAATGATTTCATCTTTGATATTATATTTTTGTCTAATCTCTTGACGATAATTTTGATTAAAACTAAATTTATCTAAATTAACACCATTTTTCAGAATATACATTTTTTTTCCTTGTCCAAACATAAATTCTCCTGCCTCTGTTGAGCAGGCAAAATAGTGTGTTGGATAATTTAGATATTTCTTTTGCCAATACAAATGAGCTTTTATTTTTAAATTAAATTTTCCTGGTTCTATATTTGTGTTATGAGAATGGACAATAACTGTTTTTATCCCTATTTTTTTTGCTATATATGCATATTTTAATCCTGATGCATTACATGAATTAATATGTAAAATATCTGGCATTAATGCTTTCAGTTTTGACTTAAAAAGTTGCATATTTTTAAATGTTCTTAATATTGGATTTTTATACACTTTAGATAATACTGTTAAAATCTCAACGCTATTTTGTCTAAGGGTATCATCAAATATCTCAGTTTCTTTTTGTGAAACCAAAATCGTAAACTTAAAATCTTCTTTATCTGGCATTGAACTGATTAAATTGGTCCATAATGCTTCAACGCCACCTGAGCACCAATGATCATTAAATATAACTATATGTTTCATTTAGAAACCTCATCTATGAATTTAATAATATTTGACTTAAAGTCATCACTAGTAAACAGTTTTAAAACTCGATTTTTAGCATTATTACCTAATTCTTTACGTAAATTTGAATCTTCTCCTAATGATAAAACAGCATTCGCAAAAGCTTTGCTATCACGATTAGATACTTCATATCCTGTTTCATTATTTATATTAACATAATTAACACCAGAACCAGGAATAGTGAAAGTAACAGATGGTTTTCCATAATACATAGCTTCAGCTAATGCAAGCCCAAAAGCTTCATTTTTCGTAATAGATGGGAAACAATAAATATCACACGCTAATAAATATGCTTTTAATTCTATGTCTGAAATTCGCCCAAGAAATTTAATTTTTTCATCATTAGCAGCTAAATTTTTTAAAGAATCTGTTAATGGACCTTGTCCAGCTAAATAGATTCGATAATTAGAAGGTAAAAATTTACTTGCTTCTATCAAATACTCGATTCCCTTATATGAAACATGTCGTCCAATATTTAAACATATTATATTATTTTTATTTTCTTCCTTAATTTGTTTAGCTCTTTCTTCAATTTTTTCGTCTATCAACAATCTCTTAGTATCTACGCAATTAGGAATAACAATTGTTTTATGCTTATACATTTGTAAAAACTTACTACCTTCAATATAATTAGGTGATGTAGCTACAATATTTGTTGCCCAATTTAATAACTTTTTAGTTTGATTGTTGAAAAATTTTCCTAAAATTTTTTGCTTAATTATATCTAAATGCCAGTAAATTATTAATTTAAAATTTTTATTTCGATATTTTAAAAGACTATGCGCAACAAATGGATTAGGATAATGAAATATGACAATATCCGGTTTAAATTCATTCATAATCTTTTTTAACTCTTTATTATACGTAGGTGCAATAGACTGTGAAGCAACTTTGGCTATACAACCAACTCTGACAACTTCAATATCTTCCACTTTATCATATGCTGTCTTTTTTTCATCCTTAAAGCAAATCACTTTTTGTTCATATTTTCCATCTAAAGATTTTACTATATCCTGACACACTTGTTCAATGCCACCTATGTGTGGATAATAATAATTTGGAATATGTAATATTCGTTTCACATTAATCCCTCAATTCTTTTAAGACTTTTAACGCTTCTTCAACAGTATCATCCATGTCAAAATAACAGTATTGACCTAGTCTACCACCAAAGATGATGTTAGGGTTTTGTTTTGATAATTCTTTATATTTATTAAATATGTTTGTGTTTTTTTCATCATTAACTGGATAATATGGTTCATCTCCAGGTTTCCATAGTCTACTATATTCTTTAGAAATTATAGTTTTATCACTAGTAGTGTTAAATTCAAAATGCTTATGCTCTATAATTCTTGTATATGGTACTTCATAATCAGTAAAATTAACAACTGCATTTCCTTGATAGTTATCAACATTTAAGACTTCTGTTTCAAATGAAATCGTTCTATATTCTAGTTGACCAAACTTGTAATCATAAAACTGATCGATAGGTCCTGTATAAATTATTTTTTTTGCAATATTCAAATATTCATCTTTATTATCAAAAAAGTCTGTATTTAATCTTACTTCGATCCCATCCAACATTTTTTCAATAATTTTAGTATAACCGCCAATAGGAATTCCCTGATAACGGTCGTTAAAATAATTATTATTATATGTAAAACGTACTGGAAGGCGCTTTATGATAAATGGTGGTAAATCTTTGCATGTTTTTCCCCATTGTTTAGCAGTATATCCTTTAATCAACTTATCATAAATTGTGTAACCAACTAAATTAATGGCTTGTTCTTCTAAATTCTTAGGATTTTCAACATAGTATTCTTTTTTTTCTTCTTCAATTTTTTTAATTGCATCTTTAGGATAAATAACGTCTTCCCATAATTTTGAAAAAGTATTCATATTAAATGGAAGATTATATAATTCATCCTTGTAAATTGCAATAGGTGAATTTATATAATTATTAAATTCGGCAAATTGATTAATGTAATTCCAAACCTCTTTATTTGAAGTATGAAAAATATGAGCGCCATATTTATGTACATTAATCCCTTCAATTTTTTCAGTAAATATATTACCACCAATGTGATTTCTTTTATCAATAACAAGGATTTTTTTCCCCATTCGATTTAACTCATATGCTAGTATTGAACCGAACAATCCAGTTCCAACTATTAAATAATCATAATTCATCATAATTTACCTCCATTGGTTTTAATAGTTATAACTATTATACAAAAAAAATAGAGATTAAACCATTCTTTTTTTATTTATTTTATGTATGTAGCTAGTAATTATAAATTTTTATAACCATTTACAAAAAACTTTCAAAATTTCCTTTTTATCAATTGGTTTAGCTATATGATCATTCATCCCCATTTTAAAAACTTTATTTACATCTTTTTCAAAAACATCAGCAGTTAATGCAATTATTGGTATCCTTTTAAAATACCCTTTCATTTTTCTGATTTTACTTGTTGTTTCATATCCATCCATTTCTGGCATACGTAAATCCATTAAAATAATTGAATAATACGTATCTTTATGTGCTTTTAGTATTTTTAAAGCATCTTTCCCACTTACTGCTTCATCTATGATTAATCCAAAATTAGTCGAAATTCCTTTTGTTATTAAGCGGCTTACTTCTAAATCGTCGACTAATAAAACTCTTTTATTAGCAAATTCATGCTTGGAATAAGAAATATTTTTGTTTAAATCGATTTCTTCTGCAGTTTGAACAGGTATTTTTACCGTAAACGTCGATCCAAAGCCTAACTTACTTTCAACATATATTTTGCCATTAAGGATAGTTATTAAATCTTTAACAATATTCATTCCTAAGCCACAACCTTCTATATCATTTTTTTTACTTCTAGAATAAGGTTCAAAAATTTCAGCAATAAAACTTTGAGACATACCAATACCATTATCTAAAATTTTAAATATAATAGTTTGTGTTTCTTCTATTTTTATTAAATTAAGATATATTTCAATTCTACCTCCACAATTTGTATATTTATATGCATTGCTTAATATATTTAGAAAAATTTGTTGTACTTTCAAGACATCAATTTTTATTTTTACATTTGGTAAATTATTATTTATAATGAGCTTTATTTTTTTATTATCAATTGATTCTTGTAAAATTTTAATCATATCTGTAAAAACTGATTTTAAATCAGCAATTTCTAAATTAATTGTTTCTTTTCCTATTTTTATTTTTGAAAAATCTAGTATTGAATTAATTAAATTTAAAAGATATGTTGAAGCAGTATTAATGCACTGCAAATCATTTTTTAGTTTTTCACTATCATTAATATGATTTATCGACAAATCAGATAGTCCTATAATTGTATTAAGAGGAGTTCTTATATCGTGACTTAAATGGGACAATATTTCAAAATCATTATTATAAATTAGTTTTGATTTTTTTAAATTAACTTTGTTTTCTTTCGATTTTTTTTGTAATAAAAAGAATACAATAAAAAATAAAATAAAAAATCCATCAAATAACAAAAAAAATATCACATATGTATTGTTTTTTAAAAACATATTTTCATCCCTATCTTTCCCGAGTATAAGAATACAATAGCATACTTTTTAAATAAATGCTATTAAATTCAACTTTATAATCACTTATATTAAAAATAAAAACTATAAATACATAAATCATACAAAGTATTTATAGTCCTAGTTATTAAAATATATAATTAACTTCATTTATTTTATTCTTATAAGAGATTACAATCATATATGATAAAAAAGGCATGAAGAATTTATTAAATAGTACTGTATCAAGCATGCCATGTGTCAAAAATTGTAATAAAATAGCGATGGTAAAAACATTAAAAAGTTTAATTGAAAAAATATTTTTAAATACCACACCTAAATAATAAATAAGTGCAATAATGCCTAATATACCACATGTAGTCATTTGAATTACAAAATTATGATAATTATACTCAGGTCTATTTAATATTGTCGTAATATAATACTTAGAAGTTCCCCATCCAGTACCAATTATCCAATTATCTTTAAAAAGATTCCAAGCTAAATTCCATAAATCAGTTCTACCATTACTCCAAAAACCGATTTCAAACAATCTTGATAAGTACTTTGTTAAAAATCCTGACCATAAAAGAACAATAATTACAGGTACAGTAACACATAGTGTAATAAGCACGGTTTTAATACTTAATTTAATTGTTTTACTATATATGGCATATATAATGAATACAACTATAATAGCTGCTAATCCAATTAAACTAGCTCTAGAGTATGTCATCATGATTCCAACAACACCATATATTGAAAGAATTATCATCAGTAATCTAGACTTTATATTAGAAAATCTAAAAAACAAATATATACTAGCTGCAATTCCCATATTTATCGGAATGGTTAGGTGATTACCAACTGACCAACCAACATCAATTTTTTTATCTTTAAGTAAATACCAAAATGTTTCAGCATTATTTGTTAAGTATGTATACAAAACATTTAGTAAAAATTGGGAAACACATATTACCATAAATGTTACTAATGAATATGCAATATAATCTCTATTTTCTTTTGAATTTTCAAAATATAAAATTGCAATCACTGTGAATAAAATATTGAGTGAAAAAACTCCAATTTGCCCCAACGACATCATAAATGCCTCAGCATTAATTAAACTAATCAACATTACTAAAAGCAAAATCAATAAAGCCTGAAAAATAGAATTTTTAATTAATATTTTAAGATTGTTTTTTAAATTATGCCTAAAAAATTCTACTACAACATATATTGCTGTGATAACTCCAACAACAATTAAAGCAATAAAACCGGGACCAGAAGTTATAAATTTTTCTTTACCAAAAGATGCTTCATAAAAAATTACAATTGCTAAAAAATTTTTAGCACTAGCCTTACACAATACAAAGAAAAATATAATTACACAAAGAAAAATGTATTGAATATAATTTGTCCGCAAGGACCAAAAGAACATTGTTAATAATCCAATTGTCAACAAAAACCATTTACTATCGAAAAAGGATTTCAACTTTTCTTTTAAAGATAAAATTGTTTCATTCATATTTTAAACCGGATAAAAAATTTTCATCCAAGCATAAGTTAATCATGCCTATTCCTTCCTTAGTTTTTATCATTTATTTTTAAGATTTTTATAATTTCATCAGCTGCTATATCATATCCTTGTTTATTTTCAACAACATAATCGCAAATTTCCTCATTATTTTTTTCAGCATCAATTGAAATTATTCGATTAACCTTATCTTCAACAGTACTATTTTTATTAATAATGGTCTCTATTAAAGTTCTTCTATCACGTTTAATATAAATTGTAATGACATTAGGAAAATTAGTCTTTAAACTCATTGCACCACATATATCCATTGTAGTTAAAACATTTTTTCCACTTGACAAGATTTTTTCAATATCTTCTTTCTTAGACGCATAACCATGACCTGCATACATTGTCGATTCTATGAATTCTCCTTCATCAAGCAGATGATTAAATTCATCTTTAGATAAATAATTATACCAATCATTTTCTTTAAGTGCTGTTACATCTTTGGTTGTATAAGATTGTAATTTAGAAAATGCATTAGTCTTTTTTAAGATCCTGCCAGCAATTTTAGTTTTACCTGAACCAGATGGTCCAACTAAAACTACGATACCTGGTTGAATCAGTTGATCAGGATTATAGCCATAACTTTTAGTAATTACTTCAACTAATTTTAAAAACTCATCATAATTATTTACAGCTAGCAGACCAGTTGCATTTTGATTCCATGGCCTTCTCATTAATATAGGATAAGCTGCATTAGACTTGAAAACGTTGTGCATTCCATCATCAAATAAAATGTCAACATTGATTTTATCCTTACGCGAACCCATATAAATATGAGCTGGATCAATCTCAGGAAACTCTTGCATAATCCGCTCAGCTCTAATTCCCATAAATTTAGGTGGAATTGATGTAGAAATAAAAACCTCAGTCATTCTAGATAGTTTTTGTACAAATTCCTTAGCTCCCTTTATCACCGGTTGATTTCGATAAAACTCTTCATCTTCAAAATATTCAAATATAACATCAGCCCTCGTACCAAGTCTGCCCCAATTATTTACCTCATGAATAGTAAGGGGTGGATCAAATTTATATTTTTCATTTGCTAGCCTAATAGCGTAAGGAATACATTCCATAAGTAAATCATCAATATCTAAAGCTGTTGACATCCTAAATCGTTTACTCATCAATAATACCTCTCTTTCTTTTCTATTTACTTAAGTATAACAAATCATTTATACTTTGTATATGCTTTTTAAGTCTAAAACAAAAGGTGAGTTCCCTCACCAATTTATTCTAGATTACTTTTTCAATAAATTCTTTAAACCTTTCAAGTCCATCCTCATTAGGCTTGAATACTGAGCAATCTTCAAGCATCTTAATAACAACATTACCAATTTCTTGATGAATGATTTCATTCACATTATCCCTTGTAAACTTATATTTAGATTGTAGCATTAAAGCCCATTCTCTATGTTTCAATAATGAATCGCTGAAGTTTGTTTCACCCTTAACTAGCATTTCTTTTAAAAGATACATTTCCTCTTTTAAACTCTTAGGTAAAACTGCTAAGCCCATTAATTCAAATAAACCAATATTTTCTTTTTTGATATGTAAATACTCATCATGTGGATGGAATATTCCTAATGGATATTTTTCACTAGTACGATTGTTTCTTAAAAATATATCTAATTGATAAATATCATTAATTTTTCTTAAAATTGGAGTAATTGAATTGTGAAGTTCACCATCATTTGCAATAATATTAGCAGCTAAATCGTCATAATTTCGCCACTCTTCTAATATATTAGTAGCTACTGCAATTAATTCTTCACTACATTTAGTTTCTAGACGAATCACGGAAACAGGCCAGTTAAGAATTGATAGTTTTACTTTACCAACTTCCCAATTTTCAATTTCTTTTGCATCTTCTACAGGAAATCTAAATTTACCAGTATGATAATGTTCATGGTTTAAAATACCTCCTCCTACAATCGGAAGTTCAGCATTTGTACCTATAAAATAATTAGGAATAGTATCAACAAAACTAATCATAGTCTTAAATGTTGATTCTGATATATGTAACGGTGTATGAATTTTATTAATTAGTAATGAATGTTCATTAAAATATGGATATGGTGAATATTGGAAAATCCAAACATCATCGTTAATTGTTAAAGGGATAGTACGATGGTTTTGACGTGCTGGATACATTTCATTTCCGGCAAATCCCACAGACTCTTTGCAAATCAAACATTTAGGATATGCATTGAACTTGGTGTCAATGAATGTAGGCCTACTTTCAAAACGTGATATATTAATTGTGACTTTAATCAGTCCATATTCCGTATTTGCATCAAAATTAATATTTTTATTTAATCGATTTTCCCTAATATAATTACTCTTTTTAGCTAAATGATGAAAATAAGACAACGAATCTTTTATATCTTTTTTTGCTAAATCATAGAAATGTTTGGTAATATCGCTAGGTCTTTTAACAAATAATCCCATAAGTCTAGTATCAAACATATCGCGAGCTTCATCTGTATTTTCTATTATATTGTTTTTAACAGCATAATTTAGAATATTATCTAATATCATATGTAAAGGTTCTGGATGAGGCTGACTTTCATTTAAATTAGGCTTTTTAAGCATATCAAGAACTTGATTTACTACATAAATTCTATCATCTTCTTCGATTAAATGCTCATCTATAGCATATTGAATTAATGATTCAATTGAGTCATCAATCGAATAGATATCTTTTGCTAGACGTTTAGGACCACCACAAGCATCAATTTCAAAGAATGCACCTGTTAAACCTGTCAACAATTTATAATTCTTGGCCATATTTTCTTTAAATTCAACTAAAAAATCATTATGAACTAAGGCAATTGCACATCCACCAAACCCAGCACCCGTCATTCGAGCGCCTAGACATCCTTGCTCAGCGCGTGCTAAATCAACAATAATATTTAATTCTTTTGAACTAACATCAAAGTCGTCGCGAAGAGAAGCGTGAGAATCATTAATACATTTAGCAAAAGTTTCGATGTCATTGTTTAATAAAGCCTCTTTAGCTTTTAAAACACGTTTTTCCTCCGTATAAACATGACATACTATTCGATACAATTTTTCATCAGGAAGTATGTTTTTTATCATGCCTAAATATTTTTCTGGAATTTGATAAAGAGTTCTTATATTAAAATTATTTTTAATAATATCTAAAGCTCTTTCACACTCTCTTACTCGTTGTTTATATAAGGCATATGTATTTGCGATAATAACATTTGTTTGACAAACTATTAAGGAATAATTTCCAAGATTATACGGAATATATTCATATTTTAAGTAATTCGTATCTAAAAATAATGCCGAATTTTCTTTAGCTAAAGAAATAGCGGCTTGATCCATAATACCAGATGTATAATCAAGATGTGTTGTGACAGACTTGCGCGCTAAAACTGCAAGCTCAAGAGTTGTCATATTCAATTTATATATCTCATTTAATAACATAACGGTTAGAATTTCTAAAGCTGCACTCCTTGATAATCCATTTTGATCTGGCAATGTTTGATAAAAATAAATGTTTAAACCATGATCGAAAGTAAATCCTTTTTCCATTAAACCAATTAAAATTGCCTTAGGATAATTAGCAAAACCATCTTTTTGCTTAATTACTAAATCATCTAATGATATCTTTACTTTTCCTTTTTCATAATAATTATCATGGAAAAGGAAAAAATTTTTATCTTTTCTTTCGCTAACAAGAGCATATACACCTAAGTTAATTGCAATTGGCAAGACATGACCTCCATTATAGTCAATATGATCTCCAATTAAATTTACTCTTCCAGGAGCAAAAAACTTGTATTCATAATTAGTTTTAAAAATTTCCTTAAAATCTATTTCATAACTTCTCATCATAGTAAATCACCTATCTAAATTATACATTATATTAAGTTAATAAACAAATTAAAAAGTAGATTTAATTATATGTTTAACTAAATCTACTTCAATTTTCATTATTCTAGAACCCAGTTAGTTACAAAGTAGCCTTTTAAAAATTGTGAAACTTGACGCTTTAAATTATCTGTAATTTTTTCACCAACAAATTTATCTAGATTTAAACAAACTAATTTATCTTCATAATCAACCGCTCTAATGCTTTCTAATTTTTTGTTTTGTTCCATTGAGTAATATAATTTAATATACACTTTCATCTTACCTTCTTTCCTCAACTGTAGTATAGCATACTTTACATACTCTTTCAAGCATATGATGAAAACGTTTACTAATTCTTCTTTTTGTCAAAATAAAAAAAGAAGACAATAGTCTCCTTTTATAAATAAGATTGAATTGTAGGGATTATATCTTTCATATCTATTATATCAAAATCGCTCATATTACCAATTATATGATTACCAACTAAGTAGCACTTAATTCCAGCTTGTCTAGCACATTCAAAATCTTCTTTCGTATTATTTCCAAATAAAATAACTTCATCTGGCTTAAGTTCAAATTTATCTAATAAAGTTTTAAAATACATTGGGTTAGGTTTAGCATAAGAAGAGTTTTCATAAGCTGTTATATAGTCAAAATCATCTTCTACCAAATCGATAAAGCTCATTCGAGTAATAGTTCCCACCCTAGGAAAAATAGGATTAGTTGATAGTACACAATGTAAATTATTATTTTTAACAAAAGATACAATATCTTTTGCTAAGGGATTTTCTTCGCAAGCTACTTTTGTTTGCTTAAATTGATTGATGTAGAATTCTTCAAATAATGGAATATCTTCTAAAACCTTATCTCCATATTCATTCTTAAAGAATTCCCAAAAAACATCTTCATTGGTTTTACTACCATCATTTTTCATCATCAATTTAACTCCTGTGAATATATCTTGGTAAAATTTATTTTCCTCAAAATATCCACGATGTTTAATATGCTCATATAAAAATTTAAAATAAATTTTAACAAATCTTTCTTCATCCATCGGAAGCAATGTTCCATCCAAATCAAAAAATACAGCCTTTAACATAATAGTATCCCCCATAATTATAAACTATACAATTTTTTTACTTCATGTGGTTTTAAAGGACGGAATTCACCCTTTTGTAAACCTTCAGTAGAAACACACGCAAAACGAACACGACGTAATTTCTTTACTTCATATCCAATTGCTTCAAACATACGTCTTACTTGACGATTCTTTCCTTCTGTTATGATTAATCTAACCAATGTAGTATTATAGCGTTTATCATAACTATCTATAAATACTTGGGCTGGTTTTGTTTTAACTCCATCTAATTCAATTCCTTTTTTTAACTTGGCAACTTCTTCAAGAGTTAAGTGACCATTAATTCTAGCTAAATATTCTTTTTCAATATTATTGGCAGAATTAATTAAACGACTCATCAATTCACCATCATTTGTCATTAATAGCGCACCTGATGTGTCATAATCTAAACGTCCAATTGGAAAAATGCGGTTTTTTGTGGCTTCAGAGCCCATTAAATCCATTACCGTTCTACGCCCTAGATCATCTTTAACAGTCGTTAAATATCCAGTTGGTTTATATAAGACAAAGTATACTTTTTCCTCTTTTACTAAAGCATTACCATCAACAGTAATTTCATCATCTAATGATGCTTTTGTACCAAGCTCACGAACTATTTTACCATTGACTGTAACTCTACCTTCTAGTATTAATTTTTCTGATGCACGACGTGATGCAACACCACACATTGCCATTAATTTTTGTAATCTCATTTGTTCTTTCATCTAAAATCATCTCGACTTTCTTTAATATTCAGTTAATTGTATCATATAATTTATTTTTTTACTAGTAAAAAAATGTGCCACTTGCGTGACACATTTATATTACATTGATTCGTGAATAGTACGATGAATTACATCGTCTTGTTGTTCTTTAGTTAACTTAATGAAGTTAACAGCGTATCCTGATACACGAACTGTTAATTGTGGATACTTTTCTGGATGTTTTTGAGCATCTAATAATGTATCACGATTAAAAACGTTAACGTTTAAGTGATGTCCACCATCAGATACATAAGCATCTAACATATTTACTAGGTTATCAACTTTATTTGACATATTTTAGTTCTCCTTTTGATTAGTCTTCATCTTTTCCAAGAGATCCTGGAGCGATTGAGAATGTATTAGAAATACCATCTCTTGAGTAGTCATAAGGTAACTTAGCAACTGATTCTAGAGAAGCTAAAGCTCCGTGGCTATCACGACCATGCATTGGGTTTGCACCTGGTGCTAATGGTTCTCCAGCTTTACGTCCATCAGGAGTATTACCAGTCTTCTTACCATATACAACGTTAGATGTAATTGTTAAAATAGACATTGTTGGAATTGATTCACGATAAGTATAATGTTTCTTAATCATGTTCATAAATGTTTTTACTAACCATACAGCAATTTCATCTACACGGTCATCATTGTTACCATATTTAGGGAAGTCTCCTTCAGTCTTGAAATCAACAATTAAACCAGTTTCATCACGGATTGGAGTTACTTTTGCATATTTAATAGCTGATAAAGAGTCTACAGCACAAGAAAGACCGGCAATACCTGTAGCAAAGAAACGTCCTACTTTTGAGTCATGTAATGCCATTTCTAATGCTTCATAGCAGTACTTATCATGCATATAGTGAATTAGGTTTAATGTATTTACATAAACACCAGCTAACCAATCCATCATTGCTTCATATTTCTCTTTAACATCTTCGAAATCTAATTGGCCATCACCAATAACTGGCATGAACTTAGGACCAACTTGCATTGGCTTGCCAGTAACCTTATCCTTCATTAATTCATCTTTACCACCATTTAAAGCGTAAAGTAAAGTTTTAGCTAGGTTAGCACGTGCTCCGAAGAATTGCATATCTTTACCAACTCTCATTGAAGATACACAGCATGCGATACAATAATCGTCACCCATTTCAGGACGCATTAATTCATCTGATTCATATTGAATTGATGAAGTACGAATTGAAACTTCAGCACAGAATTGTTTAAATGGCTTTGGAAGACGCTTAGACCATAATACTGTTAAGTTTGGTTCTGGAGCAGGTCCTAGGTTGTCTAGAGTATGAAGAACACGGAAACTGTTCTTAGTTACTAAAGTACGACCATCAGTTCCCATACCACCAATTGATTCAGTTACCCATGTTGGGTCTCCTGAGAATAATTCATTGTATGATTGAATACGAGCAAATCTAACAATACGAAGCTTCATAACGAAGTGATCCATTAATTCTTGGGCTTCAACTTCAGTTAGAGTACCATTCTTTAAATCTCTTTCAATATAAATATCTAGGAAAGTAGAAGTTCTACCTAAAGACATGGCAGCACCATTTTGATCCTTAACAGCTGCTAAGTAACCAAAGTATACTGCTTGGATTGCTTCTCTTGCATTTGTAGCTGGTTGAGTAATATCAAAACCATAGCTCTTAGCCATTTCAGCTAAAGCTTTTAATGCTTTAATTTGTTCAGAAATTTCTTCACGATCTCTTACGCGATCTGGAGTCATTTCTCCGTCAATTAATGACTTATCTAATTCTTTATGCTTAATTAGGTAATCTGTACCATAAAGTGCAACACGGCGATAATCACCAACGATACGTCCACGACCATAAGTATCAGGTAAACCTGTTAAAATATGAGCTGAACGACAAGCACGCATTTCAGGAGTATAAGCATCGAATACACCATCATTATGAGTCTTACGATACTTAGTGAAAATTGTATGAATTTCTGGATCTACATGGTATCCATACATTTCAGCAGCTTGTTCTGCCATCTTAATACCACCAAATGGCATTAAGGCTCTCTTTAGAGGAACGTCAGTTTGAAGACCTACGATTTTTTCTAGATCCTTATCTAAATAGCCTGGATTATGTGAGTTAATTTGAGAAACGATCTTAGTGTCGCAATCATAAACGCCACCTCTTTCACGTTCCTTAGCACAATAATCCATAACGATGTCCCATAGTTTTTTAGTTGCCTCTGTAGCAGGGGCTAAAAAGCTAGCATCTCCTTCATATGGAGTATAGTTTCTTTGGATAAAGTCACGAACATTTACTTCGTCATGTGACCATTTTCCGGGTACAAAACCTTCCCATCCTTTGTACATAGCGATAACCTCTTTCTATTCTTATTAATTTATTAAATTCAAGGTGACATTGCCACCGCTTGATATTATTTCACAAAGCGAGTTTTTTGTCAAGAAAAATGAATTTCAACTTTGCTACATATCCTTCTTAATTTCTTCAATTTTAGCGTCAATCCAAACTTCTAGAATTTCTTCTGGTTGGAATCCTTTACAACGAGCTTTAATTTCTCCGTCTTTAGTAACTAAAATTGTCGGAGCTGTTAAAACTTCAAAGTGTTGCATTAATTCAGTTGTATCTTCATTAGCTTCTATATGAACTAAACAAGCATCTGTTCGTTGTGACATAATACTGTTTAAAACAGGCATTAATGATAAACAGTTTGCACAAGATTCACCAGAAATTTCAATAACGCAAATTCCTTTTAATTCTTCTTTATAATTATCTAGGGTAATCATTATTGTTTCACCACCTTTAAAATTTCTTTAGCTAATTTAACCTCATCTTTAGTCGGTGGTTCAACACCTTCAAGCGGATAAGGAATTCCAAGATTTTTATATTTAACGCTTCCCATCGTATGATAAGGAAGAACCTCGACTTTATCAACTGTTTCTAAAGTGTCAATAAATCGCTTTAAAGCCTTCAGTTCTTCTTCATCAGTTGTTATACCTGGGACTATCACATGACGAATCCACATATGTTTTCCATGGTCTGATAACCATTTTGCAAAAGCTAACGTATTATCATTATATACTCCCGTTAACTCATAATGAGCAAGACGATCAATATGCTTAATATCTAATAAAAATAAATCAGCGTATTGAATTAATTCCTCATGTTTTTTTACACTTTCAAGATTGTTAGGATTATACATGAATCCAGAAGTGTCAATAGCAGTATGGATATTATGTTTTTTTGCTTCCTTTAATAATTCAATCGCAAAATCCATTTGTAATAATGGTTCACCACCGGTGATTGTGATTCCCCCATTATCACCCCAATAGTTCTTATATCTAAGAGCTTGATTTATGATATCTTTAGCCTCATACTCTTGCGCTCCTTCTAAAGTCCAAGTATCAGGGTTATGACAATATTTACATCTTAAAGGACATCCTTTAAAAAAAATTACATATCGAATTCCTGGTCCATCAACGGTACCAAAAGATTCAAATGAATGAATTTTACCTTTCATCTAAAGTTCACCTCTCACTTATTATAACAATTTTTAATATAATACACAAATCATTTAATTGAAAACTTGTTTGACAGTAAAAAAAGCTTACTTATTTATAGTGTGTGCAAATAAGTAAGCTTAAGTCATATTTTTTATTATTTTTCACGTGCATTAATGCTAGCTTTTATTGGATATTTTGAATATTCTAAAATAATATCTCCAAATGTATCTGCAGTAATATTTCCACTTAATGGATTTTTAACTGATTTGATATTCCCTTTAATTTCGGCTTCTACATCACTTAATTCAAATGCATTATCAGTTTCTGCCATTGTGCAATCAATTAATTTGATTTTTTTAGCATGACATAATGGTGAACTGCCTTTAATATGACACCTTATAAGAGTCATTTGTTCAGTATACCAACCAAAACGTTCTCCTTCGATTAAACTGTCAGTAATAGTTACATTTTTACTATGCCAAAATGCATCTTGTGATTTAAAAACAGAATCTTTAATTGTAACATCTTTTGTATTTTGAAATGCATATTTTCCGGCGAAATTAATTCGGTTGAATGTTAATTTAGTGCTACCTTTAAAAGCTGATTCAGAAATTAATTTGGTGTTTTCTACATGAATACTTTCTCCAAATTGACAAGTTTCTGGACAATTAATATTAGAATCCAGTACTTTTAAATTCTTAACCCTACTTAAAACTCTTCTTCCAGCCAAATTCGATGAAACAATTTCAATATTGCTTGAATTAAGCAAACAATCATCTGCATATTCTGTAAGTATGGAATCTAATAAAACTACATCGCAAGAGTTGTTTAAAACTCCTGTTGTATCAATTGTTGTATCTTTTAATTTAACATGACGCGAATTAACTAAAGAATCTTTACTTGTTTCTTCAAAAGTCGAAGCAATTACTTCAATATTTTCTAAATTGGCTAAGGCGGATGCTTCCGCTATAATTTGATTTTCAATCTTTTTCATAGTTCTCTTTCATCTGAATAAGTTACTTATTCAGTTTAGTATCGTATTTGTTGTCTAACTACTATACTAATACCTTTCTAAAATTATTTAGTTGATATTAGACCTATCATACCAAATCCGTTACTATTATAACATTTTTGAAATATTTTTTATATACTATTACAATAAAAGAATAAAATACTTATAAAAGAATATTAAATATAAAATTTAAATGAATATTTATAAAAGAAAAAGATTTTCACTCAATCGTCAAAATCTTCATTCTTACTAATTCTAAAATAGCTTGGGTTCTACTCGTAACCCCGAGCTTACCTATCACGTTAGAGACATGATTACGACATGTTTTCTCAGAAATTGATAAAATATTGGCAATCTCTTTCGTGGTATGACTTTTAATCAATAGATTAAAAATTTCTTCCTCACGGTTTGTTAAGATGTTTATAATTATTCACCTAAGCTTTCACTTTATTTTATGCGCAAAGAAAAATAAAGTGATTATTCATTATTTTTTAGTTGATTATTAATTAAATGTTCAATTATAGTTTGACGTAATTCTTCATTAATTCCAATTTCTTTGAAATCTTCAATACTTCCCGTCTTAATATTTTCGATATTGATAAATTTCTTTAATAAAGCTTCCTTTTTTTTAGGCCCTACGCCCTTAATATTGTCTAACCTTGAAGAAAAAATTCCTTTTGCTTTTTGGCTTCTGAAAAATCTAATTGCAAAATCATGGACAGTTTGAGAAATATTTATAAGAAGTAAGTAAACATCACTATTTTTATCTAAAGGAATTTCTTTATTATTATATACAATAGCTCTTGCTTTATGATGATCATCTTTTTCAATCCCCATTACTGGGATATTTAATCCTAATGACTCTAATACATTTAAAGCAGCATTAACCTGAATTTGACCACCATCCATTACAATTAAATCCGGTAGTTTACTATCTTCCATCATCAATCTAAAGTATCGTCTATAGATAACTTCTTTCATTGACTCATAATCATTGGCACCTTTAACTGTTTTAATATGATACTTACGATAATCTTTAGGTGATGGCTTTCCATTTTTATACACAACCATTGCTGAAACAGGATATTCTCCAAATAAATTTGAGTTATCAAAAGCCTCCATATGATAAGGAGTATCAATGCCTAGCATTTTTCCTAATTCTTCGATTGTATCCATCTTTTTTAAAACCTTTGATTTATAAATATGTTTCATATCTTTTAAATCTTTCTCAGCATTTTGATTAGCCATATTAGCTAAATCTTTTTTTATTCCTTTTTGAGGAATTGTTAAAATTTTTTTTACACTATTTTCAATGATATCTTTATCAACTTCAAATGAGGTAATTATCTCAGTTGGTTTAAATTTATCATCTGTATAAAAATTTAAAATAAAATTAGTCATTTCCTCTAAAGGGTCTAAAATGTAAGTAAAATTGGTATGATAGTTTTCAACAATCGAACCATTTCTTATATATAAAACATGAACTGAAATTTCATCTTCACTAACATAAAATCCAAAAACATCTTTACTTTTCAAATCATTTGAAGAAATAATTTGTTTATTTGTTGTTGCCTCAATATCTAAGATTAAATCGCGATATGCACCTGCTTTTTCAAAGTCTAGATTTGCTGATGCTTCCATCATTTCAGTTTTTAGTTCATTAACGATATCTTTAATATCTCCATTTAAAAATGAAATAACTCCTTGTCTTGCTTCTTTATAATCAATATCTTTATTAATACAAGGAGCTAGACATTCTTTCATATGATAATACAAGCACTCCTTATTCGGAATTGATCTGCATTTACGAAATGGATATATTTTGTTTAATAAATCACAAGTTTTGCGCGCAGCATTAACATTTGGATAAGGTCCAAAATAGTGCCCATCTTTTTTAGATTTATTTTTAGTTCGTATTACCATTAAACGTGGATGAAATTCATTCGTCAATAAGATATACGGATAAGTTTTATCATCCGTTAACATAATATTATACTTAGGATCATGTTGTTTAATAAGATTCATTTCAAGCACAAGAGATTCCATTTCTGACCCAGTAATAATGTATTCAAAGTCAGCAATTTCGCTAACTAGTTTGGTTGTTTTTAAATTATGCGCGCCTGTAAAATATGATTTTACTCGATTTTTTAGTACTTTAGCTTTACCAACATAAATTATCTTATTATTTTTATCCTTCATTAAATAACAACCAGGTTTATCTGGTAAAAGCTTTAAATGTTCTTTTAATGTATCATTCATATCTTTTTACCTAAAAAAAATAAGCGACAAATCGCTTATTTTTTAAATGTGCAGTGTACTTTATCTTCAAGTACTTCTTCTAATGCTTGACCTACTGGTTTAGCACAAATTGAATCTTCAGCCGCACAATAATCTTCTTCTTCAATAATTTTAGCGCGCTTAGCTGCTATATAAGCTAATTTATACTTTGAATCAACTTTTTCTAATAACTTATCAACTGAAGGATAACGCATTCCTTCTTCATTCGTTCTTTTTGCCATCGATATCATCCTTTCTACTCTTGGTCTAATAATTCCATATACTTATGAATTGAGCGCTCAGTTTTAGCATGTTCAGCTCGAATAATCGCCATAATTCTATCGGCCGCATTTCTTACCTCATCATTAATTACGATGTAGTCATATTTATAGGCTAACTTGAATTCTCGATTAGCTTTATCAATTCTTTCTTTAATTACTTCCTCAGATTCGGTACCACGACGTTTTAAACGGTTATATAACGCTTGCTTACTTGGTGGTGCTAAGAAAATAAAAACGGCGTCTTTACATTTCTCACGGACTTGCAAAGCACCCTCAACTTCAATTTCAAGGATAACTTCCTTGCCCATATTTAATTGTTCATCAACCTTATCAATTGGTGTACCATAATAATTACCAACAAACTCCGCATATTCTAGAAATTTTCCTTGTTGGATTTTGTCTTCAAATTCATCACGTGAAACAAAGAAATAATCTTTCCCCTCAACCTCACCATTACGCATCTTTCGAGTGGTCATTGATACAGAATAAACAAAGTTTTGGTCAGGCATCTCAAATAACGCTTTTCGAACTGTCCCTTTACCAACACCAGAAGGACCAGATAAGACAATCAGCAAACCTTTATCATTTAGTTTCATAATCTAATACCTCATCAAATTAACATTACTATTTTACCATAATCTAATCACAATTCAAGTTGTTTCTCTTTTTTTCTATTATATCTTTAAAAAATAAAATAGTAAAGTAAAAAGTAGAGCAATTTCAAAGAAAATTACTCTACTAATTCAATTTCTTTAGTTTGATTGATTGTTTCCGTTCTTTTATTATTTGTTACCATTCCCGCTAACATTAATAAAATTGACATTAAAATTGGATTTAAAAATAAGGTGTCTACAAAACCATGAACTAAAAACATTACTGTAATTGAAAATATCATTATAGAAAACAGATCAGGCTTAAATAGTTTTTTTATTAAAAATACCACAAATAAAACAAAAGATATTATGCCTAAAATACCACAAGTTGAAGATTGTAAAATATAATTGTGATAATTATATTCTGGTCTATTTAAGATTTGTTCAATATAATAATATGAACTACCCCAACCAGTACCTAAAAGCCAATTATCTTTAAATAGATTAATTGATAATTCCCATAAACCATCACGACCATTTACTGACATTCCTCTATCGCTTAATATTTCTAAAATTTGAGAAAGTAAGCCTAATTTCCAGAAAATGATAAGCAACGATGCTGCACAAAATATGGCAATTAGAATAGACCAAATAATAAATTTTTTATTTTTAACCATAATAAGCAATGCAAGAAACAATGTTCCGATCATAGCTGCAAAGCCAAAATATGCGCCACGTGAAAATGTAAATACTTCAGCCACAATACCAAAAATGATTGATAAAACTAAAAAAATCCTATATGCTAAATTCTTATGTTTAATTATCTCGTAAATACACATCGCAATAGCTATATTTATAATCACAGCAAAATGATTTCCTAAAGACCAACCAATATTAACTTTTTTAGTTTGAAGACTAATCCAAAATTGCTCTAAATTCCCATCATAACGAAAGTAATCAATTGCAGCACTAATTGCAAACTCAATTATAATGACATACATAAAGGTAATTAAACCGATTGACATTAATTGTTTATTTTTATCTGTTTTTTCAATCACCAAAACACTTAATAAATATAAAAATAAAGTTAACATCATTACAAATGAATATAACATGGTAAAACCTTTTACCGGTGATTTTATTGTACTTAAATACATAATACCTACAAGTATTGTTAACCAAAATGCAGTTTTATCTTGATAGAGAAATTTTAGATTTGATCTAATTTTACATCTTGAAAACTTATATGCAACTAGCGACAGTGTAGGGATACCGATGATTCCTAGCAAAATAACATCAGCCGTCGTATATGGAAATTTCATCGAACTATTTCCTGCAAAAAATAACATAAACATGGCCATTGAAGCACACGGTTTAGAATGGGTCAAACACATCAACCATACAATTATTGCAATAAAGATATATGGGGTTGAAAATGCAATCGGTATTTTTACGAAATTAGCCCATAGCCAAGAAATAATCGTTAAAAAACCTAACGCAATAACAAAAAATTTCGATTCAAAAAAAATCTTTAATTTTAAGGATATGTTGCATAGTTTATCTTTTTTTGAAATGGATGCAGTCATACTTTCACGCCCTTAACTTTTTACATTATACACTATTCTTCTTTTTTTGCAAATATAGTTTAAAACTTTAATTTCTTGAATATTTTTCAAACTTTCTATGCTATAATGGTTGCAGGAGTTGATTTTAATGGCCTTAGATGGAATTTTATTTTACAAATTAAAGAATGAATTGAAAGAATTAGAAACTGGAAAAATTAATAAAATTCAAGAAGCTTCAGAAAATGAATTCTTATTTACGATAAGACATATGAAAGAAAACTATAAGCTCTTAATTTCATTAAGCGCTAACTACCCTCGAGTTCATTTAACCAATGAAAGTTATACTTTCCCACTTGAACCAAAAAGTTTTACAATGCTTCTAAGAAAGTACTTTGAGGGGGCTATGATTAATGAAATTGAAACACATGAAACCGATCGAATCTTGATCATTACAGCTTCTAAATATAATGAAATGGGTGACTTTGAGGCTAAAAAATTAATTTTAGAAATTATGGGACGTTATTCCAATTTAATTATTGTAGAAAATGATATTATTAAGGAAAGCTTTAGACATTTAGGTATTAGCGAGTTAAGGACTATTTTACCTAATATAAGATATACATATCCTCAAACTCTTGATAAAATTAATCCATTTTCTTTAAAAAAGGATGAATTTATTAATTTGATTAATTCATACGAGAATCCTAAAGAATGTACAAAGCATATATTAGGCTTATCACAACTTGTCGCTTCATATGCATATATGTCAAATAATCCAGGTTTACGTTTATACGAAATCATTCATGAAAATAAACCTTGCTTATTTAAAGAAGGTAACAAACAAGATTTTACTTTTTTTAAACCAACTGATGATGCGATTGTTTATGATAATTTTTCTTCTTTATTAGATGATTTTTATAAAGCTCAAGCTAAGGAAGAACGTATTAAAGCAAAAACTAACAATATCCAAAGTTTTATCCAAAAACAAATTTCTAAAAATGAAACTAAAAAAACAAAACTTGAACTTGAATTAGACAATACTAAAAAAGCTGAACACTATCGCTTATGTGGTGAATTATTAATTGCTAATAATCATTTAAAGACAAAAGATAATAAAATTGAAGTTATCAATTATTATACAAATGAACCAATTTCAATTTCACTTGATCCACGTTATGATTTAATGGGTAACTCCAAGCAATATTTTAAAAAATATCAGAAAGCAAAAAATGCTATTTTACATATAAAAGAACAACTAGAAATAATAAAGGATGAATTAGAATACTTCCATCTTTTATTAAGCCAGGTGAAAGTTGCCGATTTAGACGATGTATTAGAAATTCAACAAGAATTAATCAATAATCATTACCTACTTCCACCAAAAAAACACGAACGTCTTAAAAAAACGCAAATTTTAACTTATATTTTACCAGATGATTCTTTGGTAATGGTTGGAAAGAATAATATTCAAAACGATCAAGTTACAAATAAACTTAGTAAACCGAATGAATTGTGGTTTCATGTTAAAGATGCCCCTGGAAGTCATGTTGTTTTAAAGAAAACTTGTGATTATACTGAAGAAAATATTCGCCTTTGTGCTAATTTAGCTGCTTATTATTCCACTTTTCAAGATTCTTCGTCTGTTCCTGTTAACTATACTCAAATTAAAAATATAAAAAAAATACCAGGGAAACGAAATTGTTTTGTAAGCATTAAAGGCGAAAAAACAATTTATATTGACCCTGATATTAAGCTAATTGAAAACTTAAAAATTAAGAAATAATTTCTACTAGTTCATCATATGAATTCGTAAATATTTCTAACATTATGGTAATGTCATATAAGTCATTACCTTTTATTTTGTCTAATATATCACTTGTGCTAAAATATAATTCTTTCATTCCTAAGTTAAGAGTTATTCCTTTTAAACTATGAATTTCATTATACAATGTCTCTTTATCATCTAAAGAAATTAAAATAGTATTTTTAAAAGAAGCATAACTTTTTAAAAAGGATGTCGCTACTATTTTAAATAAATCTTCTGAATCACCTAAATATTCTAAATATGTAGCCCTATCAATATATGACATTATTTTGCCTCTTTAAGAATATAAATACCCTTTTCTTTCTTAATTATTGTATTATAGAATGCTCTCATTCCCTTTATTAAAGTGTCTAAATCATTTACTCCAGCTGTTTCGCAAGCACTATGCATTGCAAGTTGAGCTAATCCGATATCAACTGATGGAATCGTCACTAATCCTAAGGAAATAGCACCAAGTGTAGATCCTCCGCGGACATCTGAGCGATTTGTAAACTCTTGATATGGTATATTATTATCTTCAAAAATCTTCTTAAGTAAGCTACTAGATAGTCCATCTGTTGTATATGATTGATTTGCGTTATATTTAATTACAATTCCCTTATTCATAAAAGCACGATTTTGGCTATCAGTTCTACCTACATTATTCGGATGAACGGCATGAGAATTATCACATGATACCAACAAACCATTTAGTAAAGCTACTTCTAAATCTTCATTATGTAAATTCAAAGTAGAATAAATTCTTTCAAGCGTTGATGCTAAAAAACGTGAGCCTGCCCCTTGTTTTGTACGAGAGCCTACTTCTTCATTGTCAAAAACAACCCAAATATTTAAACTATTTTTATTAATCGATTCTAAAAAACCCTTTAAAGAACCATAAGCACTTTCTAAGTTATCAATTTGTGGAGCCATAAAATATTCCTTATTAGCACCAATTAAACTACCACGATAACGATTATAGACTTGGATATCATAACTTAAAATTTTTTCATCTATATTAAGTTTTAATTCTTCCTTGATCATCTTTTCTAAATCTGCATTTTCATCACCTAAAAGTGGAAGTAAATCAACTTGTGGATTATAATTTTTTCCAGAATTTACATCACGGTTAAAATGAATACATTCATTTGGAATAACTAATAAATCTCTATCAAAATTAATTAATCTTTCTTCAATTTTATCACCATTTTTAACAAAAACACGACCTGCTAACGATAATGGACGATCAAAAAAAGATGAGTAAATTGGACCACCATATACTTCAGTGTTTAAAGACGTATAGTTCCCAACAACTTCTAATCTATTAGTTGGCTTTAATTTAAAAGTAGGTGAATCTGAATGAGATGCAACAATATTTATTGAAGCATCTTTTAAATTACTTGGAACGGTAAAAGCTAAAATGCTTGAATTATTTCTTACAACATAATACTTTTTTCCTTCTTTTAAATAGAAAGGTTCCTCTTCATATAATCTTTCAAAACCATTTTCATCTAGAATTTTAGTAAATTCATGAGTTGCATGATATTGCGTAACTGCTGAATTAATAAATGATAAAAAATCTTGCATACTATCTTTCTCCTAACTCTAATATAAATGATACATTATCTTCAACATATCCGACATAATATATCTTATTGTCTTGATTAAATGTATAAACTTTAATTTCATTTCCTAATAAGGCTTCATGTAAAAAATCTATTTGTATCATTGGATAGTTTAATGATGCAGTTTTCCCCACTATATTATATACCATCTCAACATACTTTGAATTATTCATATGCCCATTATGATCTAAATCATTTAACTTAACTATATGACTTCCTAAATACTTTTTATCATTAGGAATTACAATCTTAATCTTTTTAAAACTATCAAAGTTTTTCTTACTAGGAACTTCGCCATTATAGTTAATTTCAGTTGCTCTTGTTAAAGCTCGTGTTTCAAAATTTATAACAACCCAACGACTAGAGCATTTAACCACTACTTCTCCATCGACTAACACTTCGTAATCTCTAACAAAATCAACTCGTCCTTTTTCATTAGGCCAAGTCCTTAGTGTCACTTCTTTTTCATAAGGAATTTTCCCTAATATTTCCATTTTATTTGACATTAAAACCCAACATAAATTTCTTTTAGACATTAAAGAGTAGCCTAAACCTATCTCTTCAGCATGACGACCAGCTAAATCCTGAAAAATATCAAATAATGAATGGACCTTAATGTCATCTTTAAAATCATAATCTGATGTTCTTAATACTTGTGTTTCCTCATACATTAATTCCATATTCTGATTACCTCGCATGATATAATTATATCATATTCTAGGTAAATAAACTAGAAACATACCATAATATCTAAAGAATAAATTTTTTTCTTAATAGTTTAAAACTAATAAAATAAAAAGATGGACTCGAAAGTCCATCCACTTAGCCGATAATTGAAACATTTTCAGCTTGCATACCACGCTTACCATCGATTACATCGAATGAAACATATTGACCTTGTTCTAAAGTCTTATGTCCTTGCATGTTAATTGCTGAATAGTGTACAAATACATCATTTGCACCTTCAACAGCGATAAAGCCGAAACCTTTTTCAGTATTAAACCATTTTACGATACCGTTCATCTAAAATTACCTCCTTCTTAAATATTCATAAATCAAAAACAAGGAAGTAGATCTTAAACAATATATTTCATAGTTTTCTTATTACTGTATCTAGTATAACATACTATTTCTTATAATGCAAGCATTATTTTAAATTGTTTCTAAAACTTTTTATAATTTAAAATAATTTGAATTAGTTCCGATCCGTATTTCTCTATTTTTTTCTTTCCTATTCCTTTAATTCGATTCAATTCACTTATTGTATGCGGCTTTAATCTTATTAGTTCCTCAATTTTCTTTTCATTTAAAACCATATACTTTGGAACGCCTTCTCGATGAGCCTTTTGACTCGTAAATTCAATTAATCTATCTTTCAACGTCACTTTTTTATCTAAAATTTTACTTATAATTATATTTTCCTTATACACTTTAATTTTATACTCTGAATACGTTTTAAGTGCTTTAGAATTATCCGTCAAACCCAATACTGGATATCGCCCATTACTTTTTTTTATCAAATCATCGTCAAGTAGTTTATATATTATATCTTTACATCTATCTTTACTGACTTTAATTCTATTATAAAATGGACTATACATAAGATGATTTCGAATAACTCCATCACTTTTTATACCGACTAGACATTCAGCAATTAAATTTGTTCCAAATCGAAAATTGTATATGTTTATAAAATTTATTATTTGCTTTGCTTCTTTGAGTACTTCTATATATTCGTAGGAATCTAAGCAATTTGAACAATTATCACAATATGACATATAAAGTTCTCCAAAATAAGAAACTAAATATTCATGTAAACATCTACGAGTTGTAGCATAATTAATTACATCTTTTAACTTTTCACGTTTGATTTTTTTTAATTGTTTTATTTCATCCTTTGTAAGATTCAAATTATCCTCAACTTGATTTATAAAATATTCATTTATATACAAATCCTGTTCATTAAATAATAAAATACATATTCCTGGTTTGCCATCTCTTGAACAACGTCCTTGTTGCTGTGATAAATCTTCAATTGATTCAGGTAGATCATAATTAATGATATATCTAATATTACTTTTATCGATTCCCATACCAAAAGAATTTGTACACACCATAATATTCGATTTTCCTTCTAAAAACTCTGCTTGATAATATTTTCTAATTTCATCATCTAACCCGCCATGATAAAGTGAGACTTTATAATTATTATCTTGTAAAAGTTGAAATAATTCTTCCGCTTTTTTTCTTGTTAATGTATAAATAATTCCAGAAGAAGTTGAATGTTTTGATACAAAGTCCAATATAAATTCTTTTTTGTTTTTTAATGTTATTGTCTGATAATACAAATTAGGTCTATCAAAACTTGATTGAAAAAATTTAGGTTCAAATGATAAACTCTCTTTTATTACCTTAATGACATAATCTGAAGCAGTCGCTGTAAAACATGATATAACAGGTCTTAAGCTTAAACTATCGATAAACTTTTTTATTTTTAGATAGCTTGGCCTAAAATCGAATCCCCAATTTGAAATAACATGTCCCTCATCTAGGGCAATTTGACTTATTTTAACATATTGGAGTTCTTCTAAAAATTTTTTATTTTCTAACCTTTCAGGTGAAATGTATAAAAATTTAAGTTGCCCATTTTTTAATGCGCCATATATTTCATTTTCTTTAATAGTCGATGAATTTGAATTAATTGTTTCTGCCTTTATTTTTCTTTTTTTCAAGGCTAATACTTGATCTTCCATCAAAGAAATTAATGGAGATATGACTAAGGTTAAGCCATCGAATATTAAACCAGGAATTTGAAATATTAATGATTTCCCACCACCTGTTGCCATTATAACAAATGTATCTTGCTTATTTAAAATAGAATCAATACATTCTTCTTGAATATTGCGAAAACTAGTGTATCCAAAATATTCTTTTAAAACTTCCATCTTATTCATAAATAAATCACCACCTAGTAATTTACTAAGTGGTGATTTATTTCCTAATTATATTTTGACAAAACTATTTTATTTTGTTCTAAACTTGCTTTAAGATCAATAATTCGTTGATTTTTACTTCCTCTAAAAACAAGTGAAATATCTTTTTCGTCTAATTTAAATCGCCCATCCACTAAAACATCAATTAAGCTAAGTAATTCTTTTGTTATAGTAATCGACGCACGAGAATCACCTAATAATTCATCGTCTAATTTAAACCCAGTGAAGGCCCAAATCGTTTTTTCAGGGTATATTTGTCGAACTCTTTTTAAAAATGGAAGTAATGCTTTTTGATTATCTGCTTCAAAAGGCTCTCCCCCTAGAATAGTCAATCCTTCAATATATTCCGGTTTTAAAGCTTCAATAATTTCATTTTCTATTTCATTCGTAAATAAATCCCCATATTTGAAATCCCACGCTTCTTCATTAAAGCAACCTCTACAGTGATGAAGACAACCGCTGACAAATAGAGAAACACGTATCCCAGGACCATTTGCAATATCAAATTTTTTTATTTCTGCATAATTCATAAAAACATTTATCTTTAATTAATCAAGATTTTATTTGATTAATCAATCCTTTCTCCTAAATACATTAGGTTATTTCATCCAATAAAAAGGTTTTATAACAAAATGCACTATGAAACATTTTAGTTTAAATAAGATACAAATTGTCATCCCTTAAGATGATTGTTTATGTTCTTATTAAAAGTATAGCACAAATTTAAAAATAATTCTTCTATTTCTCAGTTATTATTCAAAAACTAAATTTACTTCATATCTGATTATGAATTGTTTTTCTAAATAAATGTCTAAATATGTCTTTTTACCTAGATATAAAATATAGTAATATTCATCTTTTCGATCTTTTAGAATAGGAATTTTAATATCATTATTAATTTCAATTATATAATCTTCTATTTTATATCGGCCTTTACTTAAAATCGTATAAGTTACATATTGATTTAGGCTATTTAAATAAGATTTATGATTCTGCCAGTCATTTCCATCATTTATCGTTACTATGATAACCTCTCTAGAATAAGCTTTCGCATAATTTACAAGTGTTCTACCACATTTTTTAGTGTATCCTGTTTTCCCAGCTATAAACCTTTCATCAGATGTCAAACTTTTATCTTTATTATACCAATAATAATGGCTTCCCTCTTTAGTTGATGCTGAATAGGAATGTGTACTAGCTATTTCTAAAAAATACTCGTTTTTTATTGATTCAGCCATTAATAATGCCATATCGTATGCTGTTGAAATATTTTCTTCCAATGTGTCAAGTCCAGAAGGATTCATAAAATTTGAATTCTTCATCCCGATAGTTTTAGCTTTCTCGTTCATAAGGTGTATAAAGTCATTATATCCTCCACGATAACTTCTAGCTATCAAATTAGCACAATCATTTCCACTTCTTAACATTAACCCATAAAGAACATCGATTAAAGCAATATGCTCTCCTTCTTTTAAATATACCTTACTTCCTTCTATCAATGTGTCTTCTTTTTTTATTTCTAAACTTCGCATAATATCCATATTTTCCAAAGCCACTAAAGCAGTTAAAATCTTTGTAGTAGAGGCGATAAGTGCTTTTTCATCTATATTATTACCCTTTAAAACAGATTTAGAATTAATATCATAGACAATATAAGAACTTATGTTATATGAATAGCTTGTATTTGTAATAAAAAAAATCATTATAAGTATTAAACTAAATAATATTCGTTTCACTCTATCACCAATTAAAGATATGAAAAAGAGGATGATTCTATTCATCCTCATAAGTTTCTAATACTTCTTCTTTGGTTGCATCAGATATTGTAACTTTCACTTGTTCAATTCGGCGATCATTCACACTAACAATTTCAATTGCCAATTTTTTTGCATAATCTTGATATTCACCTTCATCATCTTCTTCTGTGAAGCAAGAGATATAAGTCATAATATCACCGGCTTTAGGCAATTCATTTTTTGATTCAAAAACCCAAGTTGAGACTTTTGAAGTATCAGCAGGTGCCTGACCGATATTTAATTCTTCAAACAAGTCACTAACAAACATTTCTCCATCAACCAAATAAGTATTATCATCAATTTGACTTATTAATTTTTTATTAATTGAACCTTCATCGTGCTCGTCGTAAATTTCTCCTACGATTTCTTCAAGTGCATCTTCCATTGTAACTAAACCTAAGGTATCATTATACTCACCAGATACAATTGCCATATGCATCTTTGTTTCTTGAAGTTCTTTGATTAGGGCATCAACTGTCATTGTTTTATTAACAAATTTAGCAGGTCTCATAATATCTTTAACTGATTTTATATCATTTCCCATAACCAAAGCTTGGAAAAAATCTCTTTCGTATAAAATTCCTACAATATGGTCTTTATCTTCTTCATAGACTGGAATGCGTGAAAAATTTTCCTCAACAAAAATTTTTTTCACATCTTCAATATTAGTCCCAACATCTATAGCAACCATATCAATTCGTGGAACCATAA
This sequence comes from uncultured Anaeroplasmataceae bacterium, assembly GCA_944325035.1. Lineage (GTDB taxonomy): Bacteria > Bacillota_I > Bacilli_A > Acholeplasmatales > Anaeroplasmataceae > CAG-307. Next base: position 176,068 of record CALUYM010000002.1, on the reverse strand, counting down.
TATCTTCAACTGAACGATCATTTAAATCAAATACATTTTTTATTAAAGTTCGTTCATCAGTTTCAATTTCACCCTCTTCAGCCATTGTGTCTAATAATGTTTCAAGTTCTGACTCATTAACGACACTTTTTTCAGCTTTTCGACCAGTAACTATTTTTTGAACACCGATGAAAATAATAACTATTGGATATAAAACCAAAGTTAATACATAAATAATTGGTCCTAAGGTTAAAACAAGTCGATCATTATACTTTTTCCCCAGTGTTTTTGGTGTAATTTCACCAAATAATAGTAAGACAACGGTTATAACTGCAGTTGAAATCAATTCAACGTATTTACCGCTTATAGCTAAACTTGCAAAAAAACCAACTGATAAAGTAGATAATGCAACGTTTACAATATTATTTCCCACTAGTAAAGTAGTAAGTGTTCGATCGAAATGATCAACACAATATAGGGCCTTTTTTGCCCCTGCTTTACGATCTTCTACACAACGTTTAAGTTTTGTTTCAGAAACCGATGAAAAAACAGTTTCTGACATTGAGAAAAAAGCAGAGAAAAATACCAAAACAACCATTATAGCGAATATAGGAAAATTAAAAGATAAGAAATTAGCCGACGAGAAAACTTGAGATAATGTCTCGGATTGCGATTGTATGTCCAAATTAGGTCTAACAATTTAATAATACCTATTGTTGCGGCAAGTCAAACCACATAGGTAAGATGAAACTATTAGATAGTTCAACTCCTTTAAAATTAATTTTGACTTTTTATAAATTAAGCTCTACCAGCGTATTCACCAGTCTTAGTAGAAACAACAATAACCTCATCTTGTTCAATAAACATTGGAACCTTTACTAAGAATCCTGATTCTAAGAATGCATCTTTTAACGCATTAGTTTTAGTATCACCTTTAACAGCTGGGTCACACTTAACAACGCGGCATTCAACCTTATCTGGTAATTCTACTGTTAACACTTCATCCCCGTATAGCATTACGTCACAATTCATTCCTTCTTGTAAGAAATTCTTTTCCCAGTCAAGGTGTGAAGTAGGAATTTCGATTTGTTCATAAGTCTCATTATCCATAAATGTGTATGCATCGCTTGTACTAAAGATGTATTGCATTACACGGTGATCGATAAAACATAATTTAAATTTAGTATCGCTACCTTTTAAAGCTGTTTCAATACGAGCTCCTGTGCGTAAATCCTTCATCTTAACGCGTACATACGCAACCTTATTTTGAAGTACATGCATGAATTCAATGATTTGACATAATTTACCATCGTATTCGATTACTGTACCATTTTTTAAATCATTAACGTTTACCATAAAAAAACCTCCAAAGTTAAATGTTAATATTCAATCTATTTCATTTTATCACATTGAGCTTTCTTTGTAAATATTTTACAGCCTCAATGTATCCTTGTTCTTTCATATTAGTAATAGTTTTATCACAAACTGAAGTTATAAAGTTTATTTTTCTGAAATCTTCTCGATTCGATATATCAGATAAATGTACTTCTACTTTTGGAACCTCAACTATCTCTAAGGCATCATGGATAGCTATACTAGTATGAGTATATGCACCCGCATTAATAACTAATCCATCATAATCCAAAGCTTGAATTCTATCAATTATCGCACCTTCGTGATTTGATTGAAAAAAAATATAATCAAAATAATTCTCTTTTTTTATCAAATTATTTATATCATCAAGTGTCATAGTGCCATAATGATTTTTATCTCTTTTCCCTAACATGTTTAAATTAGGACCATTAATTATGAGAATGTTTTTTTTCATATACTTTAATCTCCTGTATTATTGAAGTAATAACTTTAGAAAGTATCGTTTCTGTTACTTCGATATCTTTAAATAATTCATACTTATTAAAGCGTGCTTTATATAAATCATCAAGGCTATTTGTTTTCAAAAGTGGCCTAATTGTATCATCTTTTAATCTTATTTTTAAATCTTCAAGTGGTGGATTTAAAAAAATAACAATCCCATCTTCCATTAAAGCCTTATTTTCCTCTTTTAAAACAATTCCACCACCACAAGAGACGACTGCTTTATCATATTTTTTTAACGAAGACAATGCCTTTGTCTCTAGTTGACGAAAATATTGTTCACCATAATCGTTAAAAATTTGTGAAATTGACATTTGCATTTCTTCTTCAATAATCAAATCTAAGTCAAAAAAATTAATTTTTAATTTTTTAGCTAATTCTTTAGCAGCTGTTGATTTACCAGAACCAGGCATTCCAATTATGTAATACTTATGCATTCGTTTTACCTAGAAAGATATCTATATCTTTCACAATCGCATTGAATGTTTCATTTATATCTTCTAAATTAACTTCATAAAAGTGTGTGTCTAATTGATTTCTAAACCAGGTCATTTGACGCTTAGCTAAATGACGACTATTTTTCTTAACTTCATCAATCGCTGTTTCTAAAGATATCTCTCCATTAAAATATGGAATAAATTCTTTGTACCCAATAGCATGAGGATAAATTCCTTTATCAAAAAGTGTTTTCACCTCATCAATAAGTCCATCCCGTACCATTTTATCGACACGTTCATTTATTCTTTTATATAATAAATCTCTATTTTCAATATTTAAATAAATAATATAAGCATCATAAAGCATCTCATCTTTACGAATCTCCTCGTGAATTGAATGTTGCGTTTTATGCTTAATCTCTATTGCTCTTAAAACACGTTTTCGGTTATTCATATGCAATTTTTCTTGATTAACATTTGGATCTAACTTCAATAAATATGAGTATAATTCTTGATTAGAATATGCATCAAATTGACGTGAAAAATCATCATCACGACTTGGGGCATCAAAGCTATAATTATAAAGAGCACTTTTAATATACAAACCAGTACCACCTGCAATAATAGTTATAGCATTTTTATCTATTATTTCACGAGCCATTTTTTGGAAAGAGAATACATCGTATTGTTCAGTCGGCTCTAAAATATCAATTAAATGATGTTTTACGCCTGACATTTCTTCTTTTGTCGGTTTAGCACTTCCAATATTGAGATTTTTATAAACTGCAACGCTATCTCCAGATATAATTTCTAGATTGTAATGCTTTGCCAACATTATCGACAACTTCGTTTTTCCAATAGCAGTAGGTCCTACAATTGCAATAACTTTTTTCATCTAAACCACCCTTTTAAATAATTTTTCTAATTCTAAGGTTGTAAATTTAATTACAGTTGGACGCCCATGGGGACATGTATATGGATTTTTACATTGACGTAATTTTTCAATTAATGTATCAATTTCTATTTTCGTTAAAGCATGATTGGCTTTAATCGAAGCTTTACAAGCAATACTAGCTGCTAAGTTATCTCGGTATTTTTCAATGCTATAGGTCTTATCACGTTCAAAACCTTGTAAAACATTTCTGATGAAGTCCTCCACATCTTCAACATGAAGCCATAATGGCGTTTGAGTTAAAGAGTATTCTTCTGGGCCTGATTGACGAAATTTAAAACCTAATTCCTCAAAATAACTGATATTAGCTTCAAAATCTATGATTTCACTTTTAGTTAAAGATAAATTTTCTGGAATCAACATTGGTTGAGAATATGGTGTTGGATGAGACAATACATCAAGATAATATTCATAATTAATTCTTTCGGCCGCAGCGTGTTGATCAATTAAATACATTCCTTCACTGTTTTGAAAAATTAAGTATGTTCCATGAACTTGACCACAATATTCTAAATATGGTAGTTCGTCTTTTTTAGCAGCAAATATTTTAGAGTCTATTTCATCTTTAATTTTATCTTGAGGATTTTGAACTTTCATATCAAAGTCAAATCTACCTAAAATTTCATCTAACTTATTTTCATAATTCAATTCTATTTCTTTACTTTGTTCATTGGGAATATCTTGATTTAATTTAACACTATCTATTTCATTATATGCTGGATGTGGCTCTTCTAATTTATTACTAGAAATGGGGCTAAAAATAGTTTGTTTTATATATGCTGTTTTTTCTTCTTTTTTAGTAATTTCTTGTTTTATCTCAGGAATCATATTGTTTTGATTAAGCATATTTTTAACTAAAGATAAAACTGACTTAGCGATATCATCTTCGTTTGATATTTTTATCTGCATCTTAGTCGGATGTACATTAACATCGACTAATGTAGGATCAAGTTCAATTTTAACTAATGCAATTGGATATCTACCTTCGGGAATATATGTATGATAGCCTGAAATAATTGCCTCTGTAATAGCATAGCTTTTAACAAATCTATCATTCACTATAATTGTAACTTCTAATTTATTAGAACGTGAAATCACAGATTTAACAAGATTTAAATTTATCTTATATCCGTGGCCTTCAGTACTTCCTGATAATAAATTTTTAGCTACCTCTAATCCATATAATTCACCAAAAATCCGTGTTATATCACCATTACCTAACGTTTTATAAATGATTTTCCCATTGTTTGATAAAGTGAAACTAATTTCTGGGTTTGCTAAAATAAATTTAGATAATAAATATGTAATGCTAGCTAATTCTTGTGGTAAACTCTTTAAATACTTTAATCTAGCTGGAACATTATAAAATAAGCCTTTAACTGAAATAGTCGTTCCTTTATTATGAGCAGCATCAGATATATCTTCTAAATGACCGCCCTTGTAAACAACCCTTGTTCCTCCACTACCATCATTTGTTGTTAAAGTAAAAGTAGAAACAGAAGCTATAGAAGGAATTGCTTCTCCTCTAAATCCTAAAGTCTGAATTCTAAATAAATCATATTCATTTTTGATTTTGGAAGTTGCATGACGTGAAAAACATAATTTCGCATCATTTCGGTTCATACCACAACCATCATCTTTTACGATAATCTCTTGAGTACCAGAATCAGTTAGGATGATTTGAATTTGGCTAGCACCAGCATCTATTGCATTTTCAACTAATTCTTTAACAACAGAAGAAGGTCGTTCAACAACTTCTCCTGCAGCAATCATATTAGCTAGATGTTCATTCAATTGAATAATTTTACTCACTAGTATCACCATCCAATTTCTTTTTTTCTTTATATAGCCAATCTAACGCTTCTCTTGGACTCAACATATCTAAATCTAAAATTTCTAAACTATGGATTAATTTCATTGCTTTTTCTTCATAAATGTTCTCTGGTTTTTCTTCAAATGACTCAAAATTAAATAAATCCATTGTCACACCTGCTTTAGTATCTTTCTCTTCTAACTTAGTTAAAATTTGTTTAGAACGTTCAATTAAACTACGTGGCAATCCAGCTAAAGAAGCAACATTTATTCCATAACTTTTATCAGCACCGCCATCTAAAACTTTATGCAAGAAAATAACCTTCCCTTTTGACTCGTTAGCATCAACATGCACATTTTTTAATCTTTTCAAAGTTTTTTCCAGCAAGATAAGTTCATGATAATGTGTTGAAAATAATAACACACAACCAATTTTCTCATGGACATATTCAATTATAGCTTGAGCAAGAGCCATACCATCAAACGTTGCAGTTCCTCTACCTAATTCATCAAAAAGAATTAAACTGTTTTTAGTAGCATTTTTTATTGCAAAATTCGCCTCAAGCATCTCAACCATAAAAGTTGATTGTCCACTAATTAAATCATCACTTGCTCCGATACGGGTAAAAATTTGGTCAAAAATCATTAGACTAGCACTTTTTGCTGGGACAAAACAACCAACTTGTCCCATAATCGCAATTAAAGCAAGCATTCTCATATAGGTCGATTTACCAGACATATTGGGACCTGTTATTAAAATTGTATTATACTTATTAATTACAACATCATTTTTAACATATTCATCTTTCAAAATATTTTCAATTACTGGATGTCTTCCATCAACGATGTTAACTTCACGCTTTATATTAAATGTAGGGCGAACGTAGTTATATTTTGCAGATATTTCTGCAAATGAAAGTAGACAATCAATTTCTGAAATTTGATTTGCTAAATGTTGAAGAGTTTTCGTAAAGCTTTTGGTAATATCTCTTAATTCAACAAATAAATCATATTCTAATTTATTAATTTTTTCACTTGAACCTAAAATAATTTGCTCATATTCTTTTAATTCTTTTGTAATAAAACGTTCAGCATTAGCAAGTGTTTGTTTACGTTCATAGTGAGAACTATCTTTTAATTCAGAAATTTGTCCTTTTGAAACTTCAATATAATAGCCAAAAACTCGATTATAGCCAACATGCATTGTCTTAATTCCAGTTCTTTCTCGCTCTGATTTTTCATAATTTTGAATCCAATCTTTAGAATTTTCTGATATAGATTTTAATTCATCTAAATCTTTATTATATCCTTTTTTTATCATTCCACCATCTTTAATAGTTAACGGAACATCTTCTTCTAGAGAAACTAATAGAAGTTTGTACAATTTTTCATGTGGATCAATGTCCTTGGCTAATTCAATCGCACTTTGTGTACCAAGTTTAGATACATTTTCTTTAATTTGCGGAATATTTGCTAAACTTCTTCTTAGTTGAACCAAGTCTTTGGCATTAGCATTTGAAACAGAAATACGTCCTACAATTCTTTCTAAATCATAGATCGTTTTTAATGAATTTTTTATGTCCTCTTTTACAATATAGTTGTTCATTAATGATTCAACATAATCTAGTCTAATATTAATTTCTTTTGTATCAACTAATGGTCGATCTAACCATTTATGCATCATTCGACTTCCCATTGCCGTCTGACATCTATCTAATAACCATAAAAGTGAGCCATTTTTTTGACCTTGGCGTATTGTTTCAGTTAGTTCTAAGTTGCGTTTTGTATATGGATCAAGACGCAAATATGATGAAGTAAGATAGAATTTAGCAGTTTGTAAATGTGTAATTTCTTTTAATTGCGTCTTCAAAATATAATTTGTTAAAACTGCTAGTGCTTCTTTAAAAAATTCTCTTTCCTCATCTGTTAAATCATCCATTAAATATCCTAAATTTTCATTTAATATTATTTGTTCGCATTTAGAAATCGTTAACCCATAATTATCTTTTAATGGTATTAATATTTTTTCATTGAAATTACTTGTTATAACTAATTCCTTAATATGAAGAGCTAAAATTTCATTTAAAAGAATATCGGAACTATAAATACTTGTTAAATAAACTTCACCAGTCGATAAATCTAAATATGCTAGCTGATATACATCGTCTTTTATCGTTAAAGCAGCAATATAGTTATTTTCTTTTTCATTTAATCCTGCACCTGTAATTGTACCTGGTGTGATAATTTGAATTACATCACGTTTTACCAATCCTTTAGCTGTAGCAGGATCTTCAGTTTGTTCAGCAATTGCAACCTTATACCCTTTAGAAACTAATTTATCTATGTACTGATTAGCCGCATGAAAAGGAATACCACACATAGGAACTCTTTCCTTATATCCTGCATCTTTACCAGTTAAAGCGATTTCCAATTCTCTTGAAGCAATTAATGCATCATCAAAAAACATCTCATAAAAATCCCCTAAACGGAAAAAAAGAATTTCATCTAGATGTTTTTCTTTAACATCAATATACTGCTGAATCATCGGCGTAAACATAGAGCGGTCGACTTCACTTAATTTCATAAAATATAACATCCTTACGTAATAATTTTACATTTATTATAACACTTTTTGCTCTTTTCTTGAAATATTTTCTTTATACTGCTTGATTTTAGTTCCTTGATAATCATGAAATTCAAAAAATATGTAAAAATTTTCTTACTAATTTTAAAATTAAATAAAAAAACGCTTTGACAAAATAGGCCAAGGCGTTATTCATTTATTTTTTATCTGTTAAAAAATCTTCATTAATCTCAATATCTAAATCATCAACATCTTCTAAATCTGTTGCTTGTTTCATAACAGTTACTTGCATCTTAGTTTCACCTAAAACTTCAGCTAAAATTTCAAACGTTACATCAATATCTATTTTACCGTCATATATCTTAGCATTAGTCGCAGTTGGTTGTTTTAAGATTTTAATTAAAATATCATCTGAATGTTCTAAATAATCGGCAACTATTTGTTTAGTTTTAATATCTTTTTTATAGTTAACGGTCTCACGTATAACATCTGTTTTCGTGTTATTATCTGTGCTATACCAAATATTGATATCAAATGAACCAGCGATGTTTACAACATCATCATCTTTTGATGCTTCAAATTTATGATTAATTATCCAACAACCCAAGATTGAATATGGTTTTATTTTTGTATCAATCTTATGAAGTATTAAAATGCTTTTTTTTCCTTTAGCTACAATTGCTTTAGTTACTATTTCTCTTATCTCAGACATAAAAATTCCCCTCCATATCATATTATATGAAGAGGAATTTAAAAATGTAGTCGATTGTCTAGATTCTTATACTTTTAATTTATGATTTATCTTTTCTTCAATATAATTAACCATTAATTCTAAATCATTATTAGCCATATCCAATAAATCCATATATTCTTCAACTAATGGGTAATTAGCAATTTTTTCATCTATTTCATTATATTCAATTTGATAAGATTGAACCGTGTTTTTTAAACCTAATTTACGTGCCAAAACAATTTTTTTAGAAATATCTTTCTTTTTATTCAATAATTCTTTGATTTCTTCATTTTGATCAATAATTAACTCTATTTCATTAAGGCGTTTAACGTATGGTTCATTTTTCAAATCCTGAATTAGTTTATCTTTACTATTCACAAAGGCTACCAATTACAAACCAGCTTTTAGCTTCATCAATTCGTACTTTAACAGTTTTACCAATTAATGATGCATCATTAGCATTAAAGTGTGTTAACTTCATATGTGGAGTATATCCGCACATCATTCCCTCTCCATTTTTAGAGAATGAATCAACTAATACTTCTTGCACTGTTCCAATAAAACGCTCGTTACCCTTCTTGTAATATTCATTTACTAAGTTAATTAAACGATTTAAGCGATCCTTAGCAACTTCTGGTTCAATTTGATCCTCAAACTTTGCAGCTGGTGTTCCTTCACGTGGTGAATAGATAAAAGTATAAGCACCATCATATTGAACTTCTTTAACTAAATCTAATGTTCTTTGGAATTGTTCTTCTGTTTCACCTGGGAATGCAACAATAATATCTGTAGTTATTGCAATATCTGGACATGCCTCTTTTAGTTTACGAATACTTTCGATATATTGTTCGTGCGTATATTTACGATTCATACGTTTTAATACATCATTATCTCCTGATTGAACAGGTAAATGTAGATGAGGCATAACCGATTTACAATCACGATGTGCTGCAATAGTCTTATCATCAAAATCTCTTGGATGAGAAGTTGTGTATCGAATTCTTTCAATGCCAGTTTTGTCTAAATCAAATAATAAGTCACCAAATGTATAATTATCACTTCTATCTTTACCATATGCATTAACATTTTGACCTAAAAGTGTAATTTCTTTATAACCTTTTTCAACTAAAGATTTAACTTCATTTATAATATCATCTTTGTCACGTGAACGTTCCTTTCCTCTTGTATATGGGACAATACAATACGTACAGAATTCATCACAGCCATACATAATATTTACCCAAGCTTTATGTTTAGATGCACGATGTTTTGGTGCGTCTTCTAAAATATTACCTTGTTGGGAAATTACTTCAATTACTTTATTGTTAGTAGTAACACGTTCCGCAATTAATTTAGGTAAGTTTTGAATGTTGTGAGTACCAAAAATGATATCGATATGTGGATATTTTTCCATAAAACGATTAGTTGCGTTTTCTTCTTGTGGCATACATCCACAAATTCCAATAATCACATCAGGATTATTACGTTTTACACCTTTTAATTGTCCTAATACACCCCAAATTCGATTTTCTGCATTTTCACGAATTGCACAAGTATTTAAAATTATTAAATCTGATGTAAAAGGTTCGTTTGATTCCTTATATCCCATATTTTCAAGAATACCTGAAATGACTTCAGAGTCAGCTTCATTCCCTTGGCATCCATATGTGAAAATATGATATGTTTTATTATCTCCTAAATGAAGATAATCTTTATTTAATTCATATGATAGACGAATTGTTTCTTCTTTTTTACGATTACGAGCTTCCTTAAGATTTGGAAGAGCATGTTTAATTTTTGTCATTTAAATCACCTTTTTTTAGTATACAATATTTTATTTTCTTTTACAAGAAAAGTGTTTATAGTTTAACTTTAAAAATACTAAAAGGGACTTAGTCCCCTTTAGTTATTTGCACGTACATAAAGCTTAATTGCGGTTTTTTCTTCATCATCAATTACAACATCAGTAAATCCAGGAACTACGCTTAAATCTTTTCCACTTGGGGCGACAAACCCACGTGCAATAGCTACTGCTTTAATTGCTTGATTTAGTGCTCCTGCACCGATTGCTTGAAGCTCGACTACATCATTTTCTTTTAAATTGTTTGTTAAAGCTCCTGCTACTGATGCTGGTTTTGATTTCGATGAAACTTTTAAAATTGCCATAAATTCAGCTCCTTCATACTTAAATATATGCGAGTTATGCTTATTTTATAACAGATTTGTTTCTTCTAAATGAATTCTAGCAATACTTTTTTTACCATCCAGCTCCATAATCACGGCATTAATTTGGCGCGGTCCTTTTTCAACTCCAGCACGCTCATATACACCTGTTCGAAAACGTTTAATTATATCTTCTTTTGTATTGCCAATTACTCCATTTAAAGGTCCAGTCATTCCGATATCAGTTATATAAATTGTTCCTCTAGGTAATACTCTTTCATCAGCAGTTTGTACATGAGTGTGAGTTCCAACTACTACATCAACTTTACCATCAAAATCATGAGCTAATGCAATTTTTTCACTTGTTGCTTCAGCATGCATATCTATGATGTAATAATCTGATTTACTTTCTTTTAAAATTGAATCTAAAGTTTTAAATGGACAATCTAAACTCATATTTTGATAAACTCGACCTAATAAATTAACTAAAGTTACAGTTTTGTTATTATACTTAATTACTTTATACCCTTTTCCAATGTCAGTTGGGATATTGGCCGGACGAATAATGTTAGAATTATTTATAAAATTCTTAATATCTACGTTTGAAAAAGTATGGTTACCCATAGTCACATAATTAATCCCCATCTTCATTAAACGCTGATAATGGGTAAAATGTAATCCACGTCCATAACTTACGTTTTCGCCATTTGCTAAAATTAAGTTTGGTTTATATGTTTTTTTTAGATACTCTATATTTTGTTCAAGATAGACTAATCCTTCTTCTCCAAAAATGTCTCCAATGTATAATACTTTCATTTTAATCAACAACTTTCTAAAACTATAATAATATAGAAAATAGAAAATTACAATTAAAAGATATTATAAATGAATAGATTATTGCCATAACGTTTCCATGTATTCATCTTTCATTTATTTCAATAACTCAATTATTCTATAATACAATAAAAAACCTAAGAAGTAGTAAGCATATAGTTCTATGTTTACACTTCCTAGGGTCTTTTTTAAATTTTATCTTTCGTTATTTATTTAGCAACATCAACTGCTCTTGTTTCTCTAATCACAGTCACTTTAATAGTTCCAGGATATTGAAGTTTTTCTTCAATTGCTTCCTTAATTTCACGTGCAACTTTAAATGTTTGTACGTCATCAATCGAATCTGGATTTACAATAACACGTAATTCACGTCCAGCTTGAATTGCGAATGATGATTGAACACCTTTAACATTATTTGAAATATCTTCTAAATCACGCAAACGTTTAGTATAGTTTTCTAATGAATCACTTCTTGCACCTGGTCGAGCACTAGAAAGTGCATCTGCAGCAGCAACTAAAACTGCTATAACAGACTTTGGCGCTACATCTTCATGATGAGAAGCAATCCCATCTATGACCTCATCAGCTTCATGATATTTACGAGCAAGTTCAATTCCAATTTCAACATGGCTTCCCTCAACCTCATGGTCAACAGCCTTACCAATGTCATGGAGTAATCCTGCTCTTCTAGCTAGAACTTCATTTTCTCCAAGTTCTGATGCAAGCTTACCACAAATAAAACTTGTCTCCAAAGAATGTTGAAGAACATTTTGACCATAGCTCGTACGATAATAAAGACGTCCTAATAGTTTAACTAAATCCGGATGCATTTTACCTACACCAGCTTTAAATACAGCCTCTTCTCCTTTTTCACGAATATCCATTTCGATTTCTTGGCGACATCTTTCCACTACTTCTTCAATACGAGCCGGATGAATTCTACCATCACTAACTAATATTTCTAATGACTTACGAGCAATTTCTCGTCTAATTGGATCAAAGCTTGAAATTACAACTGCATCTGGCGTATCATCAATAATTAAATCAGCACCAGTCATTGTTTCAATTGCACGAATATTTCGTCCCTCACGTCCTATAATTCGTCCTTTCATTTCATCAGCCGGAAGACTAACTGTTGCAACAGTCTTTTCATTAACAGTCTCACCTGCATACTTTTGAATCGCAAGCGCTAAAATATCTTTAGCCTTATTTTTAACTTCTAATCTAGCTTTTTCTTCTTCTTCTTTAATATAAGCCGCCACCTCACTACTCATATCTTCTTTAACCTTAGTTAAAATGATATTACGTGCTTGGTCACGATTTAGTCCTGAAATTTCTTCTAACTTTGTTTCTTGTTGTTTTAAAATTTCTTCCACCTTGATATTTAATTGTTCAAGTTCAGTCTTCTTATTATCTAAACGATTTTCTTTATCATTTAGAATCTCTTCACGTCTGTCAAGATTTACAGAACGACGATCTAGTGTATCTTCTCTTAAATTTAATTTATTCTCAAGTTCAATAACTATTTCCTTTCGGTCACGAATATCTTGTTCAGCAACACGTTTAAGTTCATTAACTGTTTCTTTTGTTTCGATAATAGACTCTCTTTTAACGCGTTCGGCCTCAATTTTAGCATCATCGATTACCTTTTGCGCTTCTGCTTTCCGGTCATCGAATTTACGATCGCGTAAATAGGTCTTTAATAAGTACCCTACGCCAACACCGACAATTAATCCTATCAAAATGGAGATAGTTGTCGCTCCTGCGACACTAATTAATAGCATAAAGCCACCTCCAATATAATTTTGACTAGTTTTAATGAAAAAGTTTAATTTGGTTAAAATAACCCATTTATAATCTTACGATTACTTTTTCATTATACATTCTAAAGCGCTTTTAGTCAATTTAAATTACAATCATCACTTTTTTAAAGTGTCTTTAATTTAATAGTTTATTATCCATGTAATCTATTTTAAGTTATTAAATTATCCTTGATAATAGAATTTAGATAGTTTAAAATAAATCTAGGTGATTTTTACATGAAAAATAATACTAAAAAAAGAAAAAGATTGATTCCTGTTCCCATTTACATTATTTCTATGGTAGTTATTTTATTAGTACTTACTTTTGGGATTTATTTTGGAATTGAGATTTCTAATGCTAAATTAGATCCACTTTTAAAATCAAAATTAAATTACGAAACTATGCCTACATTGGTTGAAGCTAATAAAAAAAATAATGATGGATATTATAGCTCTTCTTTGAAAAATTTGAAATATGGATATACTGATAAATTAGATGGTCTAAAAATAGGACTTTCGTGTATTGAGTACGCCGATAAAAATGAAGATACCAATGGTTCAATTTCTTATTATATAGGATTTCAGAAAACAGATGATGCTGAAGTTAAGATTTCAAACGTTAGAATTATTGCCGCTGAAAAATGGACACATTTTGTATCAAATGCTTCTACAATTTCATCATCAGCTTATAGCAATAATAAATTAAACGATTCTTCAAAACTAAACTTTTATAAAGGCTCTGCTATAAGTATTTCCGCTCAATTCCCTCAAAGTACAATGTTAGGAATTAAAAGAATCAAACATCCTAATTTATATATATACATTGAGTACACTTATGCAAGTATAGATAAAGAATTTTTAGTAGAATTTGATTTTAATGACTACTATATTGATGGCCAATCAAAAATAAAAGCCTAATTTTTAAAGTATTATTTCAAAGTAAGATATAAAAAAGCTGAAACACTTCAGCTTTTTTGTTTTAAAATTTAAACATTATTCATTTATATTTTTACGCTTCCATAATTTTAGTTTCAATTTCAGCCGCTATTTCAGGATTATCTTTTAAATAATCTTTAACTTTTTCACGACCTTGACCAATTTTATCCCCATTATAGCTAAACCATGATCCAGCTTTTTCAATAATATTTAATTGCACACCCATATCTACTAATTCACCATAATGAGAAATTCCTTCCCCATATATTATTTCAACTTCACACGTTCTAAAAGGTGGTGCAACTTTATTTTTTACAACCTTAATTGTCGTTTTATTTCCAACTGCAGTAACACCATCTTTTAATTGTTCACCACGTCTAATGTCTAAACGAACACTTGAGTAGAATTTTAATGCTCTACCACCTGTAGTAGTTTCAGGTGAACCAAACATAACGCCTACTTTTTCTCTAATTTGGTTAATAAAAATTGCAACACATTTTGTCCTAGAAATAACTCCTGATAATTTACGCATTGCTTGTGACATAAGTCTAGCATGAAGTCCAACATAAGAACTTCCCATATCACCATCTAACTCAGATTTAGGCACTAAAGCAGCAACAGAGTCAACAACTAAAACATCAATCGCACCTGATTTAATTAATGCTTCTGCAATTTCTAACGCTTGTTCACCATTATCTGGTTGTGATAAAATTAAATTTTCAATATCTACACCTAAAGCTTTAGCATATTTAGGATCTAATGCATGTTCTGCATCAATGAATGCAGCATATCCACCATTTTTTTGAGCTTGTGCAATAGCATGTAAAGCAAATGTCGTTTTACCTGATGATTCTGGTCCATATATTTCAATTATTCTACCTTTAGGATATCCACCAACACCTAAGGCCTTATCTAGTGCAATCGAACCTGATGAAATAACCTCAATATGTTCTGGCGTTTCACCAAGTTTCATAACTGCGCCCTTACCATAACTTTTTTCGATTTGTTTCAACGCAACGATTAGTGCTTCTTCTCTTTCGTTCATAAGTTCAACCTCCACTTATAGATTACCAAATCTTTTTAAAATTCCTAAATAGATTCAAAAATAATTTTTCGACTATTCCATAGATATTCAATTCCTGAATAAACAGTTAAAAAGACAGAGAAGTAAAGTAATACTAATGCGATAATATCTGTAACTTTTGAAGTTCCATACAAGAATAAGAATATTAAAGCAATCATTGTTACAGCAGTTTTTACTTTTCCAGACCATCCGGCAGCTATTACTTCGCCACGTTCAGCAGCAACTAGACGAACACCAGATACCATTAGTTCACGAAGTAAAATTACGGCCACAGTCCACATTGGGATAAAATTACCATTAGCAAGTAAAATTAAAAATGATACTAAAACTAACATTTTATCAGCAAGTGGATCGGCGAATTTACCAAAAGTAGTAACCAGGTTACGGCTTCGTGCAATATGCCCATCTAAAAAATCTGTAAATGATGCAAGAGCAAATAAAATCATATTGATAAATGCTCCTAAAGATACATTTTGGAAAAAAATTGTACTATTCATATAAGGAATTGATGCAATTACAATCATTATAGGTATAACTAAAATTCTTCCAATGGTTAATTTATTAGGTAATGTCATTTTATGCCTCCAAATTTTAAACTATCTAAATTATATCACGTTTTTTGATTCTTTGTTAATTTATTTATTTTTTCTTACAAATGTAAAAATTGTACTATTATCATTAGTGTTATCAATAGTAACATAATCAATTAAAAGTCCCACTAAGCATAACTCCGATTGTGCATCGGACTCTCCCATCAGTTCCCAACCATATTCTTCAACTTCTAATTCTCGTGGAACATTAATTTGTTTATCAATTGTTTCAATAATATGCTGACTACATTTGGGAACTTTTATAATAAAAGTTAGTGCATCAGATTCGAATGTAATATCGATATTTAGTTTTAAATATCCATTTTTCATCAAGTATAAGGTAATTTCATCAATTATCTTACAATCTTTTTTATACTCATGAATACTCATTTACTCATCCTCCTTAAGAGCTTCAATTACTGCAATCATAACACACGCTACAAAACATGATGCAAAGCCATTGTTATACAAAACAAATCCACCTTGAAACGGAACTGTAATGCGTGCTAATAAAATATGTAACGCTCCTGCAGCTATTCCTGCTAAAATCCCATATCGACCTGCTATCGGAGCTAACCCTAATGAAAATAGAACTGATATAATTATAGATGTTGACGTTATATCATATCCCGTAATTGATACCATCAAGACGGCTCCTATTAAAACTATTGAAGAGTTTTTTAAATGTAGACCAGCTCCTGCAAAACCAGCAACTGCTAAAATCGAGCCAAAAATAACTCCATCCATTCTAATTTTAAATAATAATACAACACATACTTGTAATATAATTAAAGTAGCTGCATTAAAAATTACTAGTTCAATTCCATAATCTCGCTCAAAATCACTAATTAGACGCCCACTTCGTTTAAATAAAGGCTTAATTTTATATATAAGTTTTTTATCCATAATTACCGCTATTATTATATAAAATAATGCAAAACCAAATAAAATTCCTGTTAATAACCAATGATATTTTTCTTCTAAAATATCAACCGTTACAACTTCCATTCCAAATGCTCGATAGATAGCATTAAAAAAAATAGAAATTAATCCTAACGCAAAACCACTATTAAAGACACTATAACCTTGATGAAACTTCATTGTATGCGAAGCTAATGGTGGCAAAATAAAACCTGATGCTATACCTGCTGCAATTCCTAAGGGAATTGATAATGCCAAACTCATTTCAAAACCAAACATAGTATAACTTACCAAAGGAGAAATACCACTTGAAAAAAGTAAGGCTACAATTAAGTTTTTGAAATATATCTTATTTACACGAGAATATAAATATATTCCAAAGAATATCGGTAGAGTGTTAAAAATATTTTTGCCATAAAAAGAAAAACCAAATAACATCATCATACCTGCATAAATAATACCGGACATTCTGAGTTTTAGCACTTTTAGCAATACTAAGTGAGCAACAACCAATATAATCAAATTGACTATTGTAGCTCCCAAACCACCAATAGCTATATAATCTGTGACCAAAATACTATTTGAAGTTAAAATTTTACCATAACCAGTCACAATGTCTTTTGGTGTATCAACAATAAATGCAACTACTAGTAATACCAACATAAAAACTGGTAAGTACATTGTTTTTCTAATATAGTGAAGTGCACCTTGCATAAAAAACCTCCCTTAATCATAACAATTATAACAAATAAAGGAGGTGTTTGAAAAGAATTTTATATTCCAAATGCAAATTCTAAAATTTTATTTATAACAATAAAGACTAAACTGAAACACTTTTCTATAAAATTAGCAAGATTTTGTCCTAAAATAGAAAATAAATTACTTGTATACTCAACTTTAATCTTTTCTTCATAAACTATCTCATCATCACTGACAATATCACTTGAAGTGGGACTACTTTTCCCAAGACTTAAAATCACAATAATAAGCAATAAACCACCAACTAATAATATCTTAAATTTCATTATATCACCTATATTTATTAAAACATATTTATATATGATTAAGTGTCTAATTATCGGTGATGTAAAGCTAAATTTAATCCATCTGAAATGACATGTGATAAATCGATAATATTTTGGTCAATTTCTTTGGGAGTAACCATAAACTGGATATCTTCATTTTCAGTTATAACTGGACTTACATCTTTGGTTTGAAACTTTTCCATTAATTCTTCAACATAACTTCTAATATCAACTACTGTTGGAACCCCAATACACAATACAGGTACACCTAAAGTATCTTTCGAAAACTCTTTTCTATTATTCCCAACACCTGAACCCGGCCTAATGGACGTATCAGTTATTTGAATTGTTTGATTAAGTCTTTCTAAACTCCTAGATGCAAGCGCATCAACAACAATTACTAATTTTGGCTTTACTTTATCAACTATTGCTTTACAAATATCAACACTTTCCACGCCTGTTTGCGCCATGACTCCTGGAGCTAAAGCTAAGACATTTTGCATATCTTCTTCTAATTTTCCCATTTTGGCCAAATGTCTTGTAACAAGCAACATATCAATTACCTTAGGACCTAAACTATCAGGTGTAACCTCATAATTTCCTAAACCTACTATAAAAACGGGATCATCTTTCTTAATGCTATATAGTTTTAAAAAATCTTTAATAATTTTAGCTAGAGCTTTATAAAGATCTTCAAAGCGCTTATGCTCAATTTTTAAAACAGCATCTGAATAAATTGTATAATATGTACCAGCTTTTTTATGATATTTTTTAGCTTGTTGTTCATCTAAAACTATTTTAGAAACTGTTGAAGTTCCACTTTTAATTCTATCTTCAACAATATTTTCTTTTGCTGCATCTTCGCATACTAAATCTGTCCTTTGCATTTTATCACCATTTTTAATATGTCCAAATAAAATAAATATATCCAAAAAATGGTTAAAAAGAAATGTTTTTAAAGAAAAAATCAGTCTATCAATTATTTCAAAAAAAACTTCTTGCATTTAAATGAAAGCTTTGATATAATTATAGAGCAATTATACGCGGAGGTGAATTTTATGGCAAACATTAAGCAACAAATCAAACGTGTTAAGACAAATGAAAAAGCAAGATTAGCTAATTCTTCTTTTAAATCAGGTATGAAAACTGCAATGAAAGCCGTATTAACAGCTAAAGACAAAGAAACTGCTACAGCTGCATTATCTTTAGCTTACAAGAAGTTAGATAAAGCCCAAGCAAAGGGAGTTGTTCACAAGAACTTCGTTGCTAGACACAAGGCACAATTAGCTTCTTACGTTAATACTCTATAATAAACATAGGTTTATATAGACCGCTATTACGATAAATTAAGCACTCTTTGAGTGTTTTTTTTATTTTAAAGAAAAGAACTATTTTAATAAAAATAGTTCTACTCCTAATCTCTTATCAATTTGTCCTGTTTTTATCTTATAATCTAATTCTGTCAATTGATTTATGTTACTTTTTAAAACTTCTAAACTAATTTGTTCGGCTGCTTTTTGCAAATAATATATTCGTCCAGGCTTAACTTTAAATAAATCTGCTATTTCATTTTTAGTCATTCCTGCTTTTGTTAAAGTTTTCACTTGATATAATTCATTAAATTTGGAAATAAGTAAAGCGAGGATTACAGTTTCACTAGTGTTTAATACCATTAAATCATTAAATATTGAAAAAACTTTTAATATATCATTTTCAAGTACCGCATTAACTAATTCAAAAATATTATCATCTAACTCTTTAGATACTAGCAACCTAACATCTGCATTCAAAATCTTTTTTGTATCATATTTATACGTTTTTAATTTATCTATCTCCAACTCTAAGCGATCTGGATTCCCCTTTGTTCTTTCTATTAACTCATCGACTACTAAACTATCTAAGATGTAACCATCTTCATAAAATGAATTTGTAATATAATCTTGTAAATTTATATCTGTAGGATTTTGGATTTCTTTGATAATTGAAGTGTTTTTCAATTCTTTAAGCATTTTAAGATTTACATCTTTTAAGGAATTAATTTTAAAAATTAGGGTAGTTGTGTCAACCGGATGATTAAGATAAGAAATAAAAGACATAACTAATTTTTCATCGTATTTTGTCGGATTCGTTAAAATAATCGGATTTTTTACGATAACTATTTTTTTAGAATATAAAAAAGGAATCATGTTAATCTCTTCAAGCATATTCGCAACTGATGACTCTTCTAAATCAAAATTAATAATATCCGCATCAGTTTCATCCTTAATTAGGTTATTGACTTCTTCATTTAATTTAATTTTATTTTGTCCGACTAAAACATAAATTGGATGCATAAAAATCTCACGTCCTTCATCATAGTATATCATAAAATTGAAAACATAAAAAGAAAGAACCATTAATATGATTCTTTCCTCGTGCTCTTTTACTTAGAATGGCTAAGCACTAACCATCAGGTGCCAAACTCCCTTTAATAGCTAAGTCTATTAAAGATCCGTTTTATAAGTTTTTTGAACTTATCCCTAAGGAACCTGTAAATCTTTTCCTTGTACTTGTATTATATGCTATGAAAGCGTTTTTGTCAACATCTTATACAAAAATTATTTCGATTTAATTAATTTTTATTATTACATCAAGGAATTACATTTTTGATAAACAAGTTTGATATTATGTAAATTTAGTTCAACTTCACTACATCACTCACTGAAACATTAACCGAAATTCCTTTCAGTTCAACATTAAAAACTTCTTCCATTAGTCGCTTAGGATCATCTACTAAAACTTCTTTAATATTACTTAAATCCTCATTAAATACTACTGGAGTTGGAATATTTAATCCATACCCTTTAGCTTTTTCAAGCAAACGAGCTTTTCTAGCACTAGACTCACAAAGTACTGGTATTCTTGTTTCACTTGATATTTTTAAAATTTCACGTGTTTTTCCTGTTCCACAATCACCATAAATCAATTTCATTATATGCCTTCTTTCTTCTTTCTTTACACTTATTATATATTAAATAATAAAATTTGAAAACTATATTTATTTCAATTAATAATATAATTATATGTTTATATGTTGTTAAATTATACATATGAAAAAAGTAGGCCTATATACCTACTTTTTTTCTTTATGATAAACTTTAGCCATTGAGAAACCACGACCTGAAACTTCATTAACATTAGAAATTACAACAAAAGCTTCTGGATCAATTTCATAAATTTTTTTCTTAGTCTTAGGTAATTCTCTTAATTCAACAACAGTTAAAATGTAATCAATTTCATCGCCTAAGTAACCTGTTTTTGCATGCAAATAAGTTAATCCTCTATCTAAGTCGTTTAAAATCATATTACTCATTTTTTCATTATCTTTAGTTAAGATTTTTATTTCAATTTTGTCATTACCATATAAAACAACGCGATCAATAATCGTAGAATAAATAACAATCATTAAAATTCCATATAAGAATAAATTAATTGTTACATTCGCATCAAATAATTGAGCTCCTAACAAAATTGCATCACACATCGTAAGTCCTATGCCGATAGGTAGTCTTAAATATTTGTTCATTATCAAGACTACAACATCAATACCACCCGTTGAACTTCCCGAGCGAATAATAAGTCCAATTCCTACTCCCATAAATAAGCCAGTTGCTAATGTAGCCAGTAATGGGTCTTTTAGGATAAAATAATTAAAACTAAATGACTCTAAAATCAGCATAAAAGTTGGGCATAATATTGATGAAACAATTGTTGAAAAAGCAAATTTTTTTCCTAAAACAAAAAAACCTAACAAGAAAAATAAAAGATTAAATGCATATTGAAAATAACTTACATTTGTACTTAACAAACGGGCTAATGCCAGTGATATCCCAGTAGTGCCTCCTGTAATTAAATTATTAGGTTTACAAAATGCAACTATTCCAAATGCATATAAAAAATTGCCAAGAACATTTAACATAACAAATGATAAAACTTTATTTTTATCGAGTTTAATCTTTTTCATCCAATCACCATAAAAAATTATAGCATTTTAAAAGAGTCTTCTCAATCTAAATCTATAAATATTTTAAGTATTAGTTTTATTCTATTTTCTATGTTTTAATAAAAATGGATTAAGTCGTAGATTGTATTTTATTTTATAACCATTTTGATCTAATTTTACATAAATTGTTCCTAATATATCAGTTCTATATATTCTTTTATCTTCTAACTTTTTCAATATATCTGGATGTGGATGACCATAAAAGTTATTTTTTCCAACACTAATCAGCGATATGTCAAACTCTAAAATATCTAAAAAGTCTTTAGACAAACCTGTATTTGCCCCATGATGAGGAACTTTTAAAATATCTACTCTTATTCTATTTGTTTCTTTTAAAATAGATTTTTCCTCAATTTCTGTCATGTCGCCTGTAAATAAGAAATTAGTTTTACAAACTTTAACTGTAAAAACCAAACTATTACTATTTGTATCTCCTAAATCCTCAACAGGAGCTATAAAATTAAATTTTAAACCGTTAATTGTAACAATTGTTTTTTTGCCGATTACAATATTATTTTTTACCATTTTTCTTAAACTTTTAATCTCATCTGTTACTCCATATGCGCTTGTAATCAATTTATCGCATTTAAAGTATTTGATAACATCCCCAGCTGTTTGGATATGATCTTTATCAGCATGGGTTAGTATAAGCGCATCTATTTTTGTTATACCAAAACTTTTTATCTCTTCTATATTATTACCATATGAATCAATTAAAATATTTCCCTTATTATGTTTTAATTTAATTATACAAGAATCACCTTGTCCCACATCTAACATAATTACTTCATCATTAATACTTAAAATTGGTAATCTCATCATAATTAGTATAAATATTAAATATGATAAATAATGAATAACACGTATTTTTTTATTTTCAATCTTAATAAATATAATCATTAACAATATATAATATATGATAATGTAAATTGGAGTAAAACCAGCAATTGGAAAGCTAAATACTTTTAATTTATCAAAAAAATAGACACTATTTGTAAACAGCATAAAAAAATCTTTGAATATAACTGATAACATTGGTAGTAAAAGTAATAAATATGTCATAGGCATTATAAGAATGCTGAATATATATATAAATAGTGGAGAGATTAGTAATGTAATAAAATTGAGCTCATATTTTATATTACTAACAAGAGGAATCGTTACTAAAAATGCAATAAAAGTAATTTTAAAATTTGATTTTATTTTATTAGTATCATCAATTAGATATCTACCTATGATCAGAAAAAAAGTTACAATAAATGTAAGTTGAAAACTAAGTCTGTATAAAGATAATGGATTAAAAAAGATAATTCCTAGATAGACAATTGAACAAATATCTAACTTGGTTAATCCATATTGTTTCTTAAAATTTAACTCTGCAAGAATATACATTAAAACACTACGCATTATACCATAAGCATTGGCACAAAGAAAACTATATAAAACTAAAAATGGAATTATAATATAATTTCTTTTTATATAAATTTTCACATTTTTGGATAAAATTTTATTTAATAAAATAACTATCATAGTAACATGAAAACCAGATATAGAAAAAAGATGACTAATTCCAATCGAATTAATTGAAGTTTTAAAATCATCACCAAAATTATCGTGTGCAAAAACTAAACTAGCTAGGTATGAATAGCTTGTTTCCTCTAGTTTCAATTCATAGAATTTTAAAATCTTTGATCTAAATTTTAAAATAGTCCATTCGTTTCCAATTAATTTTATACTTGAAGCACTTAAAGTAGAATAGATATGTTGACTTTTCAAATATAGATCGTAGTCGTCAAAGCCTAAGCCATTCTCTTTCCCTATAACTTTTATTATATCGCCAACTTCATATATTGTATCTAATTTAGAATATACTAATATCTTCCTAAAGCCAATTTTAATTGTATATGAACAATATTCGTCTTTTTTTATAACATTTTCTATAATTCCTTCATAACTTCCAGACATATTAGGTTTATAGTTGAGTAAAAAAATAGTAACTGCTGTGAAAAATATCAAGAGAATAAAAAGCTTAAATTTTAATATTCTTAAATATATAAGATAAAACAAATATGGAATTAATACAATTAAATAATAAAAACTACTTAAGGATAATCCTAAAAGAGTTATTAATATGGCATAGAAGTGAAAATGATTAGACAATAATAATATCTTTGATCGAATCATATAAATTTTCACTTATTCCATCAACTTTTTTAATATCTTCAATTTTTAAAAACTTTTTTTTAGTTCGATAATTAATAATTGCTTTAGCTTTTACTGATCCTACTCCTGGTAATGTTATTAATTCCGCTTGAGTAGCTTTATTTATATTTATCTTTTCATCACTAATGTCTGGTACTAAAGTAGATGGTTCGATATTTGTTCTATTATCAGATATTAACACCTCATAACTAGAATTATTTAATAGTGTTACATTTAAATTAACACCATCGAGATTTGATAAATCTGTTAATCCACATTTAACGAGTAAATCTGCATAAGTTGAATTTTCATCTAAATAATATGTACCTGGTCTTCTTACTTCACCAAAAATATGAACTGTAATAATATCTTTTCTTTCATATTCAGTATTATAAACAATATCTTGCTGAACCTTTCGGTTTGGCATTGCAAATAGTAATATTAAAAGACTTATAGGAATTAATAATACAAATAATCTTTTGTTAAATTTCATGATAATCACCTCAACTAGTAATTACCAGTATATTTAAAAATTACAAAAAAACTAACCGATTTAAATTCGGTTAGTCAAATTACATTTAGTTTTCGTTATTTAATAAATAATCTACTTCTTCAGATCTTAATTCTCGATACTTTCCAACTTCCAAATCACTATCTACAATATTTCCAATACGAATACGTTCTAGATGCAAAACTTTATATCCAAAATATTTACACATTCTTCTAATTTGACGATTCATACCTTCTTTAAGTATTATTTTGAATGAACATAATCCAACAGCTTTAACGATACATGGTTTTGTAACTTTACCTAAAATAGGTACGCCTTTTGACATTAGATTGATAAAAACATCATTTATTGGATGGTCAACTATCAATAAATATTCTTTTTCTACATGCGTATTTTTATCTAAAACTTTGTTAAACATTTGTCCATCATTTGTTAAAACAATTAATCCACATGAATCTTTGTCTAAACGTCCTACTGTAAAGATGCGAATTGGATAATTTAAAAAATCGCGAATATTATTGCTTACTTTGCGATCATTTGTACAAGTTATGCCAACAGGTTTATTTAAAAGTAGATAAATCTTTTTCTTAGTAATAACTTCTACAACCTGTCCATCAACCTCTACTATATCATTTGGTTTTAAAATATAAGATAACCATTTACCTGGTATTCCATTAACTTTAACATTATGCTCAATATTAAATGACTCAACTTCATTTTTACATAAGTAAAAACGATCTTTTAAAAATTGATATAATCTCACTATTTAAACTCCATCCATACAGATTTTCTACAAATTTTTATTTTTAATATTCTATTTCTCTTTAAAAATATCATAAAACTTTTTATAATATACCAATAAGCACTTTAAGAATTTTTTTCATAATTCTTACCAAATTTACAAAAATCTTTTAATCCACATTTATCACAACCCGGATTTTTACTCTTACATAAATATCTACCTAAAAATAACAATCCAAGATGGGCTTTAATATAATCTTCTTTTTTAAAAATTCTTTCTAGTTCCTTTTCTGTTTTTAAAACATTATCACTATCAACTAAACCTAAACGATTACTTACCCTTTGAACATGAGTATCAACGGCTATATGAGGTTCATTATAATATTCTGCCATAAAAACACATGCTGTTTTATGCCCAACTCCAGGTAATGTTTCTAAAATTTTAACATCATTAGGAACTTTACCATCAAATTCTAATTCGATACTTGTAGCTAAATTTGATAAGTATTTACTTTTATTCTTAGCTAGTCCTAATGGTCTTATAATATCTTCAAGCTCATTTAAAGAAGCTTTCATCATCAGTTTTGGAGTTGAAAACCTTTGGAAAAGTATTGGTGTGATTTTATTGACTTGTTTATCTGTTGTTTGAGCGCTTAATAAAATAGCACAAAGAAGCGAAAAATCATCTGTAAAATCAAGTTCACATCTAGCGTCTGGAAACATTTCGTAAAGTACTTTTATCAATTCTTCTGGTTTCATTGATTCTTTACCATTTCAAATACTTTCTTCAAATTAGAAGTTGACTTTTTATTTTCCTCTTTAATTGGAACTTCTTTTTTATATAAAGCTTTTTCTAGATTTCTAACGCTTAAACTAGAGCCTAACTTGTCCATTTCTGATTTAATTTTTAAGAAGGAAATTCCTTCTTCAAACCATGAACTAATAGTTTCTAGCTCCCCCGGAGTTAACATTCGTTTTGTCGCTTCTTCAATGGTTGCAATAACTTCTCCAATTTCTGAAGTGGGCTCATTTTTTTGCTTAGAAATCAATAGTTCAAGTTTTTTAAAAAGTGGTGATAGACGATATGTTTCCTTTTGCCTATTATCAGGCAAAATATCCATATAGATTTCCATATAGTCGAGTTCTAACAATAATGCTAAACAGTTTTCAACATCACTGATTTTAAAATTATAACTATTTGCAATTAAATTTTGATCAATATTTTCGTCAAACTTATCTAAAATAGCACTCAATATCATAACATCTTTTTCACTTAAATTAAGATTATGATACATCATTCTAAGTAGTTTTTCATAATTTAGTAATCCTAGTTTATATAATTTTTCAAGCATCTATATCACCTACTATTTCTTTAAATATTTCTAAAAATCCTTCTTTAAATGCGCTTTTATCCAGTATCTCATGAATCAATATTATTTTTTCATTTTTATCTGTGACCATTATCATGTGAAGTGGTCTTAAATCAGGTGTTCTAAAAGATTTAATTTTAGAATAATCCAATTTAATGATATCAGCTAATACTAAAGCTGAACCAGATGGACTATCTATTTTACTAATATGATGACTTTCAATAATTTCTTTACTTTCATATTTATCTAAATAATTTGTCATTTTCTTAAAATTATTAAAGCCTTTAGCAAAATTTTCTTTATGAATAAAGACTGTTTCATTAAACTTAGATAACTCTTCCATTCTTCTGATAAATAATGGATTATGACCGGTTGTTCCAGAGATAACATTCTTTTTATTTTTAACAAAAAGATCAATTAATTTTTCTGATATATCATTTTCCGTAAAATCGATTAAAAGTTCAAATTTTTCTATTTCTATCTTAAAAAAATCAGTAATTGTATGAACTTCTTCATGTTCTTTTTTGTCAAAGCCAGTTACTAAATAGTCTTTAATCTCTTTATAAATGGCTTCACCCATTTTTCCGTTTATGCCTGCTAATAATATATTCAAATTCTCACCCAATTTAGTATATGAGGTGAGATAATTAATGGTTAGTTATGTCCTTGCATTTTCAAAAGAGCTTCTTTGGCTGCCTCTTGTTCTGCATCTTTCTTAGTTTTACCAACCCCACGTCCCATAATTAAATTTCCATCCATTAAAACTTCTGATGTAAAACGTTTGTTATGAGCTGGGCCTTCTTCTAGAATAATACGGTATTCTAAAGTCCTTTTATCCGCTTGAACTAACTCTTGCAAAATAGTTTTAAAATCTTTAATCGATACAACTTCATCAACATAAGGAATAACAATTCGTGAGAAAACTTTATATGCAGTATCAAAACCAAATTCTGTAAAAATAGCTCCTAATAAGGCCTCAAAGGCATCAGCAATTACTGCAGGACGACGTCTTCCGCCAGTAGATTCTTCTCCTTTTCCTAAAAATAAATAGTCAGATAATCCTAAATGATTAGCATAAATATTTAAAGCTTCCTCTCTGACCGCCTGAGCACGTCGTTTTGTCATATCTCCCTCATCAGTTTTGAATTTACCAATCAAATACTTTGACATTAACAACTCCAAGACTGCGTCTCCTAAAAATTCAAGACGTTCATTAAACGGAACACCATGCTCATTACCATATGAACTATGAGTTAATGCTTCAATAAGTATTTCTTTATGAGTAAAACTTATCCCTAATTTTTGTTCTAATTCAGTAAATTTTTTCATTATGCATTTTCCTTCTTTGGCAGTGCTGATACAACTTTATTAATTAAGTCTTTTTCTACCATCGAACGAGCCTGACGAATAGCATTTTTAAACGCATAAGCATCTGATGAACCATGAGCTTTAATAACCGGAACTGGAATTCCAACTATCATTGCACCACCAATTTCTGAAGCATCCATTCTTTTTTTAAAACGTTTTAAATTCTTTTTCATGAACAAATAACCAAGAATTCCACCAAAACTTGATTTAATTTCTTCTTCAAGCATTTTTCCCATTGCTTTTGCGGTTCCTTCCATTGTTTTCATTACCATATTACCAGTAAACCCATCAGTAATAAAAATATCACATTCAGAGGTTAAAATTTCCTTTGTTTCAACATTACCATAAAAACTAATTTCCGAACTTTGTTCAAGTAAATCATATGTTTCTTGATCAACTTGGCGGCCTTTACCTTTTTCCGTACCAATATTTAATAATCCAACTTTAGGTTTATCAACACCTAAAATTTCATGAGAAACAGTTGTAGCAAAAACGGCCAAATCTAAGATATGTTCCGGTCTTAATTCAATATTTGCACCCACATCTAACATCAATCTTCCTCTTCCATCAACAGAGGGAATAATTGGGCATAAAGCAACACGACGCATTTGTTTAAGTTTGCGAACAATTAAATGTGCTCCTACGATTACACATTGTGTTGGTCCTGCACTAACTACTGCATCAACTTCTTTTTCTCGTCCTGCTTTTAATGCCATACATAATGATGCATCTGGATTATGTCTAATGTATGAAACTGGGTCATGTTCTCCCATATCTACATATTTTGGAGTATGAACAACCTTAATTCTTTCACTGTTTGTTAATAATGGTTTGATTTTTTCTTCATCACCATATAATGTAATTTCAATATCTTTAAATTCTTGGATTGCTTGCATCGAACCTTTTACGGTTGTATCACATAAAAAGTCTCCACCCATAGCGTCAACTGCGATTTTAATCATTTCACTTTACCTTCCTTTTTTATTTAAACAATTATGATAATTGATTATTTTCATTATAAAAGTAATCATTTTATAGAAAACCCTTATGTTTAAATTATACCATAAGTTCAAATGTTTTATTTAATTTAATTTAATATTTTGATTAGTAATTTTTTCTATCATTCGTTTACTAATTAAATCTAGTTCGGTACCCTTATTGAATTTATCTACTTCTTCTTTAGCATCATCTTTAGCACACGAAAATATCTTCCCATCATTTAATAAATCGTATGTTAAAAAACCACTTTGTTTATCACCTAATAAATCACCTGGGCCTCTTAATTTTAAATCTAATTCAGCAAGTTCAAAACAATCATCAATTTCTTCTAGATATTTAAGTCTTAAAATGTCACATCTATCAGTTATTAATGCACAAAATGCTTCTTTATCATTTCTTCCAACTCTACCGCGAAGCTGGTGAATCGTCGATAAACCAAATTGTTTAGCATCAAAAATATATATTGCAGTCGCATTTTTTACATCAACTCCAACTTCAATAACAGTAGTAGCTAGTAAAATATCTAATTCATGATTCTTAAAAGCGGTCATGACTTCATCCTTATCTTTTTGTTTTAATGAACCATGAATAATTCCTATTCTAGCTTCTTTTACACCTTCTTCAATTAATTCATAAGCATTTTTAATATCTAATAAATTTAAATCGCCAGCTTCAATAACACTTACAACAGCATAAATTTGTTCTCCTCGATTAATTCGTAATCGCATATCATTAAAAACAAATTCTAAGTCGCCATATGTATAAACCTTTGTTTCAATTTTTTTCCTATCGCTTGGTTTTTCTTTTAGACTTGAAATACTCATATTGGCATATTTAGTTAGTCCTAATGTTCTAGGAATTGGCGTAGCAGATAGATAAATTGAATCAGCATCTTGATATTTTTCTAAAATGTGTCGTCTAGCAGAAACTCCAAAACGATGTTGTTCATCAACAATGTATAGTCCTAATTTTTGAAACTCAATATCATGATACATTAATGAATGAGTTGTGACTAAAATATTAGTTATTCCTGCTTTTACGCGTTCCAAAACGTCAATTTTATTCTTCTTAGAGACACTTGATGATAAAAAATCAATAGAAATTCCATAATCATCTAAATAATTCTTAAAATTTATAAAATGCTGCTTAGCCAAGATTTCAGTAGGAGCGAGTATTATTACTTGTCCCTTATTTAATACTTCAATATACGAAGCAATTACAGCAATAATAGTTTTTCCGCTCCCAACATCACCTTGAACTAAACGATTCATCACTTGACTTGATGACATATCATTTTGAATATCTAAAAGCGTATTTTCTTGACTTGTTGTGAGTCTAAATGGCAATATTTTTATGAATTCAGATATTTTATCATTGAATAATTTTTTTGGTTTTTTTAAAATATAATTGTTTAAACTATTTTGAATTTCAATACTTAAAGCATACTTAAAAAAATTCTTATATTTAATCCTACGATTAAGTTCTTTTAAATCAGAGTTATCAGTTGGAAAATGGGCTTTAATAATAAAATTATTGATATCAAGCAGTCGATATTTTTTTACTAAATGGATCGGAATCGTTTCTTGACAATTTAAACGATGATTTTTTAAATATGATTCTAATAGATTTCGAATTAGATTATCTGGAATATCTTCTAATTTGTATACTGGTTCAATTTTAGGAAATATGTTTTTTTCAAATATTTTTTCAACATAAAACGAATTATTATCTTTTTTTCTACCATAAAAATAAAGATTTTGTCCCATTCGGTATTTAAATTGATAGAATTGTGAGCCAAATATTTTTACGTAGATTTTATTTTTTCTCTCATCTTCTATAGTAAAACCAGTTAACCCTAAATTTTTTCGCATCGGTTTATAAAATAACTTTGAGGCAATTTTCCCATAAGTTACAAACTTTTCATTATATTCTGCTTCACTATATTTTTTTAACTCATAACGATGATACATTTTAGGTAAGGTAAAAAGTAAATCATCTATAGTTTCAATTTTAACTTTTTTAAAATTTTCAGCTTTTTTAGGCCCAATTCCTTTAAAATCTTTTATTAGCATAAATTTCTCCTATTTAAAAAGGTTGGCCTAAGCCAACCATCTTACTTTTCCACTGAAATAATATACGAATAAATATCTTGTTCACCGTTAATTAACTCAACATCAACATTTTCATTTAGTTCTTTAGCATAATTTTCAAGTTCAGTAGCTTCTTCAAAAGATGCTCCTTTACCATAGAAAATTGTAACAACAACACTTTCTTCATCAATACATTTTTCTAATAATTGTTTAGATGCATCTATTCTTTCTTTTACTGATACTACAATTTGACCATTGCAAATACCCATATAGTCACCAGCTTGAATTTTTACACCCTTAATTTCTGTATCACGAACTGCGTAAGTAACTTCACCTGTTTGAACATTTTTAATCGCTTCAGACATATCTTCAAAATTTGTATCTAAATCATTTTGACTATCAAAAGCCATCAATGATGCATAACCTTGCGCAATTGTCTTAGCTTTTAAAACACGAATATTAACATTTCCACATAAACGGATTGATTGTTCAGCACTTAAAATAACATTTCCATTATTAGGAATGATAATTACATTCTCTGCATTACAATTATTAACAGCTTTAACAAATTCTTCAGTTGAAGGGTTCATTGTTTGACCACCATCGATGATATAGTCTACACCCAATTCTTTAAAAGTTTCTTTTAAGCCATCACCAAAACATACAGCTACTAATGCATATTTTTGCTTTTCTTGTTGTTGAACATCGCCATGCTCTTTTTCAATAATCTCAGAGTGTTGAAGGCGCATATTTTCAACTTTAATTTTTACGAATTCACCATATTTTTGAGCAAGTTCTAAAACTTGACCCGGTTTGTTAACATGAACATGAACCTTTACTAAATCTTCATCACGAACTAATACTAAAGAATCACCTAACATTGATAATGGACTTCTTAAATCAGATTCTTGGAAACTATCCTTATCTTTTAATTCAATAATGAATTCAGTGCAGTATCCATATTTTATGTCACCACTAACTTTTGCTTGAGCAGAAGTTGGTTCAACACTAGAATGTTCAGTAGCTTCTTCTGATTCTAGCATTATTCCTTGTAATGCTAATTGCATACCTTCTACAACTTTTAAGAAACCAGCTCCACCACTATCTACTACACCTGCTTCTTTTAAAACTGGTAATAAATTTGGTGTATTAGCTAAGCTTCTTTTTGCTTCTTCAATATACATTTCAAATAATGTTTCAAATGAATCAATATTGTCCTTTTCTGCCATTACTTTTTGAGCAGCTTCTCTTACTACAGTTAGAATTGTCCCTTCAGTTGGTTCCATAACTGCTTTGTAAGCTACTTCATATCCAGATTTAAAGCATTCGATGAAATCAGCAACACTAAGCTCATTTGCTGTTAAGCCTTTCATCGCCACATACATTCCTCTAAAAAATTGAGATAAGATAACTCCAGAGTTCCCTCTAGCTCCCATTAAAAGTCCTCTTTGAAGAACTTTTGCAACATCAATAATTGAACTTGACTCGGAATTATTCATTTCACGAACTCCGGTCATCATTGTCATTTTCATATTAGTTCCAGTATCTCCATCAGGTACTGGGAAAACATTTAATTGGTCAATTTCCTTATGGTGGTTATTAAGATTAATCGCACCATTCATCATCATCTTTTTAAATAGATTGCAATTGACTGAATTTATCATGGTTTGCACCCTCCTATATTCCAATCAAAAGGTATAGTCATTTTCTTATAATTTATATTTTTTATATCGTTACACTTGTTTTTACGCTATTTTAGCTAAAACAAAACTTATGCATAATTAAATAAATCTATATCCTTTATAGATATGTAAATTATACCATACATTTTTAAAATAGCAATATTTTTTTATTTATCTACATTTATTTAAGTAATTTTTTCTTATTTTTTTCGGTAAAACGAATTATATTTTCTTTACTTTTTAAACTTTTTTAGTGTTTTTTTGATTAATTTTCTGACTCTTATATATATAAATCTATAATTAAAAACCTGTTTTTAAGGTTGTTAAGCTAACCATCTTGACACAATTAACTTATTTTTCAAAAAAGGACTTGATTTTTAAATATAAATAAGTTAAAATTAAAAAGCTTGAAAATACTTTTATCAAGGAGGTAAAATTTATGGCTAAATGTTATGTAACTGGAAAAAGTACTGTTTTCGGAAATCAAAGATCACATGCTTTAAATGCTTCACGTCGTACATGGAAGTCAAACCTTCAAACTGTTCATCTAGTAATGGAAGATGGTTCTGTAAAGAAGGTTAAGGTTTCTGCTAGAGCATTAAAGAGTGGAAAATTAAACAGAGCTTAATTTAATAACCGCATATAACTAATTGGCCTAGGCCAATTTTTTGCGTTATATAGCCAAAAAGAGAAAAGGTTTTAATCTTTTCTTTTTTTATTTATCTAAGCACCTAAGTAAATGATTTTAGAGTTATCAAGTGTTTTACCATAGTGGTTAATCGAAATAACGATTTTATCTTTGCTAATATCATTCACTAGATTAATAATCTGATTTCTGGTCAATGGATCAATTTTAGCATTCATCTAATCTAAGAATATAACTTTAGGATTCTGCACTATTACATGAACTATATTGAATAGCGCCAACTCTCCTGATAAATATTCATGTTCATTTAAAAATATGTCAATATCTTTAATATATCCTAAACCAGCTTTAGCCAAAGCACTAAATACTCCTTCTTTCGAAATAATATCACCTAACAATGTAATTTCTTGATAAATTGTTCCTCCTGAGAAAAATGGTTCTTGGTAGACAATTTCAAATAAATCTTTTCTCATCTTGTCATTTAATTTCGAATTAGGAAATCCACCAATGCTAACACTTCCGCTAGTTGGTTTAATTAAGCCTAACGCTAATTTCATCAGTGTGGGCTTACCTGAACCAAAGGGACCTTAGAATGCAACTTTATCGCCTTCATTAATAACTAATGAGAAATTTTTAATAATATTATTCTCATAACATTTTTATATTCAATTTGATAATTTGAAAGTTTTACTTCTTCTTTTTTATTTTGAATCTCCATTTTAAAAAACAAATTAATTCTTTTAACCGATGCAATACTTTTTTGAATAGTTTTAATCTCAGTTCCGATATTATCAATCGGTATAAACATGTCAGTTAATAGCGTAATCGCTGATATAATCATCCCGATTTTCATTCCAAAAATATTTTTATTATAGCCACTTACAAGTAAAATAATATCAATAACTACGCTTCTTAAAATTTGAATAATTGGTGAGAATAAAGCATCATAAAAATTGGAAGTCTGACTAACTTTAAAATGATTATTTAATATTTCATCATATTTATCAATAGCATATTCTTGTGCCATATTAACTTTAATTTTTTTCAACATTTTCTAACAATACTTTGTTAACCCTACTTTCCAATGTTTTTGTTTGGAATTGAGCTTTTAACATCCTTTTTCGAACGAAGAAGGTAAACATCATGATGATTGGTAGTACTATTAAGACGATTAGCAAAAAGAGATAACTATATATAAAAATAGAAATAATAATGGCAATCATCTTAAATAAATCGTTAGCAATATTCACCACACCAAATGTAAATAATTCATTGATTAATTTTACATCATTATTAAAATAGGACTCTAAAGTTTTGCTATCCGGATTAACTAACTTTTTATACTTTAATTTTTCTACATGCCCCATCATTTTTTTCTTAAGATTAGTCGCGATAAATTGACTTATACTTAACATAATTACATCTTTAATGAAGGTTGAACTTCCAATCAAAAGATATGAGCCTGCATAAATAAGCGAAACTAACAAAAGTTTATTCATATCTTGGCTGAGAATGACACTATCGATTAATATTCGTAAAACCTGAGCTGGAATTAGTGCAATGATAGTAGCTATCACGATTGAAATAATTACCGCCAATTTTTAGTTGATTAATCAACTATTTTCACTAAAGAAAAATCGGATGTAAACTCGACATAGATCATGCTTTCATCCGATTTAATTAGAAATTAGTTATTAATTATTAGTGATATACTTTTTTATCAATTTTAAAAGTTATATTTATTTTAATTTAGATTCTTTAATAATATAAATTGGACGGTTTTTAGATTGACGGTAAATCTTTTTTATATAAGCTGAAATAACTGCGAGACCTGATAAAATAAGTGCAGTTAGAAAAATCATAATTGTAGATATGCTCATCAAAAGTGGAATGCTTTTATTCAAAAAATGATAAGTAATCATTGTAATACCTAATCCTATAGTAGTCAAGTAGCATAAAATCGCTAAAATTCGATTCAATGCTAATGGAACCGAAGAAAAATCTTCAATTCCATCTAATGCATAACGAAATAATGCTTTAAAACTCCATTTTGTTTTGCCTGCAATACGATCTATATTTTCATATTCTAACCACTTAATATTAAAGCCAACAAAACCAAAAATGCCTTTTGAAAATCTATCGACTTCATTCATCTCTAAAATCGCATCAACCATTGGTCGACTCATTAAGCGAAAATCACGAGCACCATCAACTATTTCTGTGTCACTAATTTTATTGATAATCTTATAAAACATTCTAGCAAAAAAACTTCTAATCTTAGGTTCTCCTTTTCTAGTAATTCTTCTAGAGCCAACACAATCATATCCTTCATTAGTAATGCCTTCATACATATTTTTAATTAAAAATGGTGGGTCTTGTAAGTCTACATCCATCAAGCCAACAAAGTCACCACTTGCTGCTTTAAGTCCCGCATAAATAGCCGCTTCTTTTCCAAAATTTCGGGAGAAACTGATGTATTTAACTTTTGGGTCTTTTTTGTTTAATTTTTTTATAAGCGACAATGTTGTATCTTCGCTACCATCATTAACAAAAATATATTCAAAATCTACATCTAAATCGTTAACAACTTTCTCCATTTCTTCATAATAAAGATTTATACATTCTTCTTCATTATAACATGGAATTACTATACTAATTTTTGGCATTACAATCCACCCTTTTTTTAAAAATAATTAAACGTTTCGATAAATAATTATAAGACATAACGATTAAAGTCATTATCACCTTTACAATCCACTGATTAAGTGACAGCACATCATAGCCAATATACATCCCAATATTCGATATAATAAGTCCAATTATACTTAAAACTGTAAATACAAAAAAACCTTTTCTTGTTTTTGAGTAACCTTTTTCATTATAAACAAATGTTATTGAACAAATATAATTGACCAAAAGCCCTGATAAAAATCCTAATGTTGTAGCAATCAAAACAACACTTGTTTTTATTCCTTCTTTTGTAAAAACTTCTAAGAAATTATTAAACTCTCCAGGCAGTACAATATATTCATAGCTACCCATTACTAAGTAATCTACTATAGTAGCAATTCCACCTACAACTAAAAAGCGAAAAATTTCTTTAAAGGTTTTATTATTAAATATCTTTCTCATAAATTTTTCCTCTTCTAACTTTTACTTTAATTATACTAGTTGGACAAAGATTTTAAAAGATTAAATTATAAAACAATATAAAAATAATAAAGAAGGCACTAAGATGCCTTCTTTCCCCTAAATAATGATCTGATAAACGCAAAAAAACTACTAATTAACCTTGGTATTTTTATAACATAAAAACGCATAGAACCACCTCAATGAATTCTATGCTTGATCTTTCTAAATAATTCTATAATCTATTAAATTTTTTGATTTCTTTATTAGCTCTTGGTAGTTTAAATAAATAAGAACCTAAAACAGATATATCTACTCCTGCATTAGCCACATCTAAAATAGTTTTATCATTAATTCCACCATCAACGGAAATTAAATATGTATAATTGTTTTCTTCTCTTAATTTTACTAATTCCTTAATTTTGTCAATTGCACTTGGCATAAATTTTTGCCCACCAAATCCGGGTTCTACACTCATTACAAGCACTAATTCAACATCCTTTAGATATGGAACAATTTCTTTAACATCTGTCTTAGGCTTAATTGAAATTCCTGGATGACATTTATACTTGCGGATTTCTTTAATACAATCTTCAACTGAAGAATTAGCTTCAAAATGAAAAGTAATATAATCCGATCCAGCTTCTGCAAAATCTTTAATATATTTAATTGGATCAATAATCATTAAATGTGTATCAAAAATCATATCAAAATGAGAGCGGATTTCTTTAACTATCTTAGCGCCAAAACTAATATTTGGAACAAAAACACCATCCATAACATCGATATGCAAAAATTTTGCTTGATTTACACGCTTTATCTCTTTTTTTAATTTTGAAAAATCAGCACTTAATATTGAAGGACTAATAATCATACTATCACCTATCTAAACTCTCATACATTTTTAAATAATTCTCATAACGACTTTGTTTTATATTGTGACCAACCTCTTCTTTGACCGCACATCCAAGCGAATTATCTAAGTGATTACAATCACGAAATCTACAATGACATTTGTTGAATTCTACAAAGGTCTTTTTTAAATCATCTTTTTTACATACTAATTCTAATTTTGAAAAGCCTGGGGTATCTCCAATTAAGCCTCCAAAATACTGATATAAATGAATCCGTCTTGTTGTATGTTTTCCTCGATTTAAAGCTTCAGAAATATCGTTTGTTTCAAGCTTAAAACCGGGAATTAAGGCATTTATAAAAGTTGATTTGCCAGCTCCCGTTTGCCCAGATAATACTGTAATTCTATCTTTTAATAAATCTTTGACACCTTCAGGTACACCTATTTTTGAATTATTAAAAAAAACAGGATAACCTAATTGTTCATAATACCTCATATTTTCTTTTAAAGTGATTAATTCATCATCAGTACATAAATCAACTTTAGAAATAATTATTATCGGTTTAATCTGATTATATTCTAAATTTGAAATAAATAAATCTAATAAGAAATAACTCATATCTGGTCTTTTAGCAGAAAAAATTAAAAGAATTTGATCGACATTTGCAATATCTGGACGAATTAATTCATTTTTTCTTGGAAAAATAGTATCAAGATAATAAGTATCATCTTTTATTAAAAAACTAACTTCATCACCAACTTTTGGTGATAACTTTCCTTGATAAATATCTTTCTTATTAGAATGTTTATTTAAATTTTTATTAAAACTAGAATCTTTAGTAATTGTCATATTACGAAGTTTACCACGAGCTTTTAATAAAATCTCATTTCCTTCTTCAGTTAATACTTTATAAACTCCAGAATCTAAGCTTATTACACGTCCATTTGCCATATACTCACCTTTTATATGTCAATGATACTTTATTTTTAACAAAAATTCAATTATCTAGAGACATAAAACGTTAACATAGTTTGACTATTTTTTAAAATCTTTGTCCCAGCTTGTATTTCTTGCCCGATAATTAAACCATATGGCAACATTGAATCGATATATACTGGTTTAATTGAAAGGCCATTTTCTTTAGTATATTCATAGACTTCATCAATTCTTTTTAAATAAAAATCTGGCAGTATTAAAATTGTCTCGTTTTTTACCACTTTTAGTTCTATCTTTTTTACATTTGTAATTTGCTCATTATTAATACTTTGCCAAAATATCAAACCATTGTCATATTTCATATTTTCCTCTTCTAAAATTACAACTTCAATTCCTAAATTTTGATATTCATCAATGAATGTTTGTGCTTCTTGAATATTTAATCCACAAAAATTAATAACTGTATCAAGTTTTTTTTTAGATACATATACATCTATTATATAGTTTTCTTTTATAATTGTTCCAGCTTGTGGAACTGTTTTTAAAACTAAATCATCATTTCCTTCTTGATATGTTATTCGATATTTAATATTATCTAAATCTAGCTTATTTTTAGCTTCTTCTTCTGTTAATCCAATTGTTTCTGGAATCACTACAACTTTCTCACTCTTAATCGTAGGTAAAATAAAAAAATAAATAACCCACCCGACAAATATTACCATTATTGTTGGGATTAAAAATTTGTATAATTTCATAAAAAAACACCCAAAACTAGTTTGAGTGTTTATCGCTTATTTATTCATATGTTTACTTCTTAATTGCCCACATGCTGCATCAATATCATGTCCTTGTTCAAGACGAAGCGTAACATTCATTGAACGTTTCTTCAATTGATCATAAAATTTGCGCATATTTTCTTTTGTTGAACGCTTAAATGGTTTTTCTTTTACTTCATTATAAGGAATTAGATTAATATAGACATTTAATCCATGTAATAAATCGGCTAGTTCATTAGCACATTTTAATGTATCATTAATACCATCCAATAAAATATACTCGATTGTAACTCTTCGATTTGTCATTTTTATATAATCTTCAATAGCTTTTACTAATTCATTAAGTGGATATGCTTGGTTAACTGGCATAATTAGGTTTCGAATCTCTTGATTAGGAGCATGAAGAGAAATGGCTAAATTTGATTGTAAGTTTTCTTTAGCATAATCATAAATTTTAGGAACTAAACCACAAGTTGAAATCGAAATATGACGAGCTCCAATTTCTAAGCCATGTGGTTCATTAACTACTTTTAAAAAATTAATAACATTATCATAATTATCAAAAGGTTCACCAATTCCCATCACTACAATATGCGAGATTTTTTCTTTAATTGATTCATATACTGATTCTAATTGTAAAACCATCTCACCCGTTGTTAAGTTTCTTAACTTTTTCTTCATACCTGATGCGCAAAAAGCACATCCCATATTACATCCAACTTGGCTTGTTACACAGATAGATGTTCCATAATAATGGCGCATTAAAACTGATTCAATCAAATTTCCATCGCTTAAGCGAAAAAGAAATTTTTCAGTACCATCAACAGATTTTTGATGATCTACTACTTCAAATAGTTTTAATTCAAAATCTGTTTTTAATTTATTAATTAATTCTTTTTTTATATTAGTCATTTCATCAAAACTTCTAACGTGCTTACGATATAACCATTCATAGACTTGAATTGCTCTAAATGGTTTTAGTCCGATTGAAACGAAATATTCTCCTAATTCTTTTAATGTTAGGTCATAAATATTACGCATATACTCACCTCAATACACTGCATTATATCATAATCAATTGAAAATAGCTAGCATAAGAAATCGTACTTATGTCGTTCTTTATACATGTTAATATTAATCTTTAGATAACATACATTTAAAAAATACTGCAATTCAATAAACTCATCTCATCAATAAGCATTGTTTGAATTGCAGTAGTTATATTTTAAAATTATGGTTTATTTACTTATTTTTATAATCAAAAGTTCAAATTAACGTAAATGAGCTTGAAGTAATGCATCTAATCTATTCAAAATTGATTTAATAAATTTATCAACATCTTGTGTTTCTAAAGTCTTTTCCTTATCCTGGAAAGTTAAAGAGATTGCTAACGATTTTTCATCTTCTCCTAGATTTTCTCCTTCATATAAGTCAAATACTTCATATTCAACTAAGTGTTTACGCGCTGTCATTTTAATTACATCCAAAACTTGTTGACATGTAATATCTTTCTTAACAACAATCGCTAAATCACGTGTTACACTTGGAACCTTTGGAAGTGATTCATAAATAAATTTTTTATTAATTAACGTATAAATTAAATCTGCATTTAATTCAAATACATATGTATTTGCCGCATCATTTTCTTTAGCGTAACGAGGATGTAGTTCACCTACAAAGCCAACATATGTATCATTAATCATAATTTTGGCACTTCTACCTGGATGTAAATTTTTAAACTCATCTGCTTTAACATAAGAAGCATCAACATTTAACTTTGCAAATAAAGTATCTAAAATTCCTTTTACTAAGAAAAAATCAACTTTTACTTTGACACCTTGCCATAAATTAGACATATAAAGACCTGTTAAAGCACCACTTAAGAAATGTTGCTCACCATCTGTGCTATAAACTTTTCCTAATTCAAAGAATTGCACATCATTCATTTTACGAGCTTTATTATAAACAACAACATCAATTAATGATTTAACTAAAGATTTACGCATAACTGCTCTATCTTCTGTCATTGGCATTAGGACATGGACTGACTTTTTATCTTGATTAGAAAAATCATTTATAACTTTTTCTGACACTAAACTATATGTAATTGCTTCATTTAAACCTAAATTAGTTAGTATTTGACGAATGTTACGATAATATTTTTGTTCATCAGTTAATCCGCCTTTTAGACTTGTAGCTGGTAAAGTTGTTGGAATATTATCGTATCCATAAATTCTTGCTATATCTTCAATAATATCTTGATAACTAGCTTGTAAATCCATTCTACGACTTGGGATAGTGATTGTATATTCGCCTTCACCTTTAAAATCTAAAGCTAAGCGTTCAAGAATTGATTCGATCTCTTGATTAGATAAGTTTGTACCTAAGACTTTATTTATTTTATTTGTTGAAACAAAAACCACCTTATCTTCATACATATCTTCAACTCCAACCACACCAGATAATACCTTACCAGAAGCATATTTAGCTAATAAATAAGCAGCATAATCTAAAGCACGGTTTACACGTTTATAGTCAATCATACGTTCAAAGCGAATAGAAGATTCACTCTTTAACCCCAATGATTGACTAGTCTTACGAACTTGAAGTGGTTCAAAATAAGCGGCTTCTAAAACTACATTTTTAGTTTCGGTTGTAATTTCTGTAGATTTTCCACCCATTACTCCACCGACACAAAGTGGAGTATTTCCATCAGTAATTATAATATCTCCATCACTTAATTTTCTTTCAATATCATCAAGAGTTACTAAAGTCTCGTCATTTTTAGCCTCTCTTACTACAATTTTTGTTCCAAGTTTATCTAAATCAAAACTATGAAGTGGTTGACCTAAACCAATTAAAACATAGTTAGTGATATCAACTACATTATTAATCGGACGAATTCCTGAAGCTATTAAACGAGCTTTAATAAATTCAGGTGATGATTGAATTTTTACATCTTTGATTACTCTTGTTAAATATTTTTTGCACTTTGGTGTATCCACTGAAACTTCCATTGGATTTTTTTCATCAATCTCTTCTAATTTAAAGTTTGGAATACAAACACGTTCATTTAAAGCTGCACCTAAATCATATGCAATACCTTCAACAGATAATAAGTCACTGCGATTTGAGGTTAAATCTAAGTCAAAGACGTGGTCATCTAAACATAAATATTTAAGCGGATCATCTCCAACTTTAGCATCTTGTGGTAATAAATATATTCCATCTTTGTATGCTTCTTCAACATACTTATCTTCAATTCCTAATTCTTGAAGTGAGCAACACATTCCATTTGATTCAACACCACGAATCTTACTAGGTTTGATTTTAAAATCACCAGGTAAAACAGCACCTGGTAAAGCCACAATAACTTTTGCACCTGCGACTATATTTGGAGCTCCACAGACAATTTGACTTACTTCACCTGGTCTTATTTCAATTTGACATACATGTAAATGATCGCTATCTGGGTGGTCAACGCATTCTTTAACATATCCAACAGTCATGCAAGAAGCATTAGCTAAATCATAACTTGATTCAAGTTCAGAAATATGAAATGAGAAGGTGTTAAATAAATCACTCACACTATATTTATCTAAATTTAGATAATCCTTTAACCAATTTAGAGAAACCTTCATTATTTTACCTCCTTAAATTTACGAATAAAGCGAATATCATTTGTATAGAAATTACGAATATCATCAATACCATATTTCAGCATTGCAACACGTTCTACACCAACACCAAATGCAAATCCTTGAATTTTATCAGGATCATATCCAGACATTCTAAGAACATTATTATTAACCATACCTGCACCTAATACTTCAATCCAGCCAGTTCCTTTACATGTCGGACATCCTTGATTATTACAACGCATACATGATACATCTACCTCTACACTTGGTTCAGTAAATGGGAAAAATGAAGGGCGTAGACGGATTTTACGATCTTGACCAAACATTTTTTTTGCAATTTCACTTAAAGCTCCTTTTAAGTCTGCCATACTAATATTATGACCTAACACTAGACCTTCAAATTGCATAAATTGATGAGAGTGTGTGGCATCATCTTGATCACGACGATAAACTTTACCTGGACATACAATCTTAATCGGTTGGCCATTTTTCAATTCCATAGTTCTCGCTTGTACTGGTGATGTTTGACTTCTTAGAAGACGAACTGTGTCAATATAGAATGTATCTTGCATATCACGAGCTGGATGTCCTTTAGGTAAATTTAATTTTTCGAAACAATATTCATCCGTTTCAATTTCTGGTCCATCAGCTACTTCATAACCCATTGAAATAAATAAATCTTCTAAATCCATAATTGTTTGATTTAAAGGATGTATTGTTCCAAGACTTAATTTCATGCCTGGCATTGTGACATCAACTGTTTCTTCTAACAAACGCTTATTAATCTCTTCTTCATTTAATTCATTTAATTTATCTTGAATTGCAGTTTCAAGTTCTTGCTTTGCCACATTAGTAATTTGACCAATTTCTTTTTTTTCTTCAATTGATAAATTACGCATATTAGCCATAATTTGTGCAAATGGACCTTTTTTCCCAAGGACATTTGCTTTTTCATTCATTAAGTCAACTTTTGATTTAATTGAAATTAATCGTTCTTTTACATCTGAAACAATTTGTTCTAGTTGTTCTTTAATTGTCATATAATCCTCCAAAAACAAAAAAAATCATCCTAATATCCAAGGACGATTTATCGCGGTACCACCTTAGTTCTAGCAAATTACTAGCACTCATTAATCTTAACGGGATTAGCGGGCTTGATTAGAGCCGTTCAAAAGTGAATTCAAGCAAGGTTAACTTAAGGCTTTCACCATCCGCCTCTTCTCTTTACGTATACTTACTTTACTAATCTTTATCAACACATTAATATCACAAATATTATAGACAAAATTAATAATAAATTCAAGAGTGAACTTTAAATCTCAAATTAAATTATTTATAAAAAATAAATACAAAAGAATATCCTTTAATTTGTAAGTAAAGAAAAACTTTAAATCTAAATAATATAAAATAAAGTATCCAAACTTAGAAGTAATAAAACTATAGTTTTTAAATTCGATACATCATATTCAATAATTTAATAGTTAATATTGTCTAATTTATATTCAAATAAATCTTTTCATAAGATTTTAAACAATTATTTGAATATAATCATCGCCTGTTTCTACTTCTATTAATACGAAATGACCATTTTTATTAGTGTAATCTTTCAAAGCCTTATAAGCCTTCTTTATTTCTTTATAAATTTCATCACTCATGTTTACTTTAAAAATACGTCTCCAAACAAACTTAGATTTAACAAAGGTAGTTGGAAAATAAAACTTTCGCTCTTTAGAATCCTTTGACAAAATAATAATTTTC
Source organism: uncultured Anaeroplasmataceae bacterium (assembly GCA_944325035.1). Lineage (GTDB taxonomy): Bacteria > Bacillota_I > Bacilli_A > Acholeplasmatales > Anaeroplasmataceae > CAG-307. Next base: position 131,596 of record CALUYM010000002.1, on the reverse strand, counting down.
ATACGTCAACTGTTATTAAAACATTGTCTCCATCAGCACTATTTATCTCTAGCAGTGTTCCAACAACTCCTTGTTCAACTAATTTAAATATTTGGTCAAAATCAATATTTTTTAGTGCATCACTACCACCTATATTAATTCCTCCACTATTTAATAATGGTTTTACAACTGCTAAAGGTAAATTCAATTTAACTTTATCTCCGTCACTGCTATTTATAATAATTTTTAAAACCTTACTAGATATATCTACTCTCTCATGTTTTTCTAACTTAGCTGGTTTATATTCATCGCTATTTCCTAATAAATAATCGGTAGTTACACCTAGAATTTGAGCAAGTTTCCCCAAAATTAATATATCTGGTGCGGATATATCATTTTCCAATTTACTCACACTTTGAGCAGTAATCCCGACTTTTCGAGCAATATCTTCCTGAGTTAAACCTTTTTCTTTTCTTAATCGTTGAAATCTTTGTCCAAATGTTTCTAGCATTCTATCAATCACTTCTTTCTAACTATATTTTATCATTAGTTTAGTTTTTTTTTATATATTTTCAGTTGAGTTTTATAACTTAATATGCGCTTTTTTTCAACTGATAGTTGAATTTTTTATTTCTTTTAAAAAAAAGTGATTAATCGTTATATTCGAACAGATTCTGATTTCTTAGTCCCTTTGGATAGTGATTCTTTAAAACTCCATTTGTCGCTTTAAAACCACCTAAATATAAATCACCAATTTTAATAACTCCATATCCATTTTTGACATCAGCTTTAATTTCTTCTCCATGTAAGTAAGATAGAACACGTTTATCGTTAATATTAAGTTCTAAAACATTATTGAAATATGGTCCTAGTGCCTTAAAGAAGTGATGAAATGGTATAAATCTACCATTTACAACCTCACCTAGTTCAATCCCATAATTTAAAACATTTAAATTACCTAAATCTACATTAGAACTTAAGTGATAAAACCGGTTTTTCCTTTTTACAATATTTAATTCACATGAATTAAGATTATCTTTGATAAATTTATATACCACTTCTTCGTCTTTATCTCGTTTTTCTTTTTTATTCACTCGATATTTTCCATTAGTTTCCGTCATCTTTTTTAAAACTGCCATAAATTGACCTTCTCCACGAGCTATATGCGGATAAAAACGAAGTGTTTCTTTTACAAATCCTTCTTTAGTGTATTTTTTTAAAATATCTTGTGTTGGTAATATTTCCATTTGATATTTATCAATTAAATAATTGACTATATCTTCATCTTCTTCTTTAGCAAAAGTACAAGTTGAATAGATTAAAATTCCATCTTTCTTAAGCATTTTTATCGCTTCATCTAATATATCCTTGTCTCGTAGAGCACACAAATTAATGTTGTCCTGACTCCACATTTTTCTAGCATCCTCATCTTTACGCATCATACCCTCACCACTGCATGGTGCATCGACTAAAATTACATCAAAAAAATTAGGCAAAGTTTTAGCTAAATTAGTCGGATTTTCATTAGTAATAATTGCATTTTTAAAACCCATTCTTTCTAAATTACCAAATAATACTTTAGCTCTTTTATTAGAGATTTCATTTGAAACAAGAATTCCTTCAGGAATACGCTCTAATATTTGACTCGATTTACCACCAGGAGATGCACACAAGTCTAAAACAACTTCATCACCTCTAAAATTATAAGTATTAACAGGCATCATAGCTGAAGGTTCTTGAAAATAAATGGCTCCTAGATGATGGTAAACTGAATTACCATATTTTCCATCATCAAGAACGTAATAACCTGATTTATCATAAGGAATTTTTTCAAGTTTTATATTAAGATTTTTAAATATTTCTTCTTCACTAACTTTATTAACTCGTAATGAGCGAACAGGTGTTTCATTATATGATGATAAAAAAGCATTATATTCACACCCTAAATATTCTTTCATTCTTTTTAAATAATTTTCATTCATGGAAATATTCCTCCTAAAAATAAAAAAATTCTCTACTATGAAATAATATCATAAAATAGAGAATTTTGTATATAAATAGTTATTTAATTACTTAACTTGAGTGAATTTTACTCCATCCTTAGTTACTTCAAGGATTGAGTCACCTTTTTCAAGACCTAAAGCTTCAACTGCAGCATTATAAGCATCTTCTAAATTACCACAAACAGGTTGAACACCCCAAGCTAATTGAAGTGAACGGCAGTCTGAACGTTCTTTAGTTGCGAAGAACACATCAGAAGCAGGACGGAATTGAGCAAGCTTAAATGCTAGGTTTTGATCACCTTCAGCTACTACTGCAGCAACTTCAAAGTTTGCACAAACTTGAGCTACAGCTAAACCGATAGCATCGATTTCATCTTTTTCAGATGGATATTCTAATACATTGTTAATCATTAATTCATGATCAATGTAATCTTCAGCTCTTTCATCAATCTTAGCCATATAAGTAACAGCTTCAAGAGGATAGTCACCTTGAGCAGATTCACCTGATAACATTGTAGCTGATGTACCATCAAGTACAGCATTGTGAACGTCAGAAACTTCTGCACGTGTAGGACGTGGATTTTGTTGCATTGAGTCTAACATTTGCGTAGCTGTTACAACAATTTTTCCTGAAGCTTGAGCGATATAAATCATTTCTTTTTGAATTTGAGGTAAATCCCAAGCATCTACGTCAACACCAAGGTCTCCACGAGCAACCATCACACCATCAGATAAAGCGATGATATCTTCCATATTTTCAACGCCTTCTTGGTTTTCAATTTTAGAAATAATCTTAATATGATCATTTCCTTTAGCTGCTAAAATATCACGAATATCTTTAATGTCTTGTGGACGACGTACGAATGAAGCAGCGATAAAGTCTAAATCTTGATCACAAGCAAATTCGATATCATCTTTATCTTTTGGAGAAATGTAGTTCATGTTAAGAACAACACCTGGAACATTACAGTTTCTCTTATTCTTTAACTTACGAGAGTTTTCGATACGGCAAACTAATTCTTTAGCTGCTTCATCTTTTTCAAGAACAGTTAAAGTAATGTTACCATCTTCAACAAGAATCTTTCCACCAACAGAAATATCATCATATAAACCTGGGTAAGAAATTGCGATTTTGTTTGCATCACCTAAGAATGAATAATCCATAGTAATACGAATTGTGTTACCTTCAGTTAACATAACTGGTTCATCATTCTTTAAGTACCCTGTACGAATTTCAGGTCCTTTAGTGTCTAGCATTAATGCGATATTCCAGCCTTTTTCTGCATTTAAGGCTTTAACGTTTTTAATACGGAATCCTTGTTCAACATGATCACCATGTGAGAAGTTCATACGCATAACGTTCATACCAGCGTTAATTAGACTTTCTAATTGGTCTTTTTGTTCAGAAGCTGGTCCGATTGTACATACCATTTTTGTCTTTTTCATTGTATTTTCTCCTTATTTTTTTATTTTCCTGATATTTTCATATCATCAAGAACTAATCTATTTTCGGTAAAGATTAAAATAAATACATTTTCACCATTAATAATTATATCATAGTTTTGACGTTTAACAACAATTTTCTTTTTATGTTTATAATTTTTATCATAAAACTAAAAAATTTGGTTGTTATTCTTTAATATTCTAGTCTTAAAGCAATTTTATACTTAATAATTACTTAGGAGTATGGCTTAATAAAACTAATATTTTATAATGTGCGATAAAATATAACTCTTAGATACTAGTTTATCATTTTACTTTTAAAAAATGTTGAAAATAATTTACAAAAAGATATAATTAGATTGTTAACAAAAGAGAAAGGAGTTTGTACAAAATTTGTACAAGAATTTTTTATGAAAAATTTAAAGGGTGCCTGTATTTTAGGCCAATCAGGAGGACCTACTTCGGTCATCAATGCAAGTGCATGTGGTGTATTCTTAGAGGCTTTAAAGCATGATTTAATTACTGATATCTATGGTGCAAGCCATGGGATTAGGGGAATTCTTAATGAAGAGTTAATAGATATTCGTCAAGAAAACATTGAAGAATTAGAATTATTAAAAACTACACCTTCATCATCAATAGGTTCTGTTCGTTATAAATTAAAAGATCCAAGTATTGATGATACTGATTATAAACGAATTCTAGAAGTATTTAAAAAATATAATATCCGTTATTTCTTTTATAATGGTGGAAATGACAGTATGGATACTTGTAATAAAATTTCAAAATTTATGCAAAAATCAGGTTATGAATGTAACTGCATCGGTATTCCAAAAACTATTGATAATGATTTAGTTATGACAGACCATACTCCAGGTTTTGGATCAGCTGCTAAATATATAGCTACAACAATGATGGAATTAAGTCAAGATGCTTGTGTATATGACACTCCAATGATTTGTGTATGCGAAATCATGGGACGTAATGCTGGTTGGTTAACTGCTGCATCAGCATTAGCTACATATAAAGGTTTTGGCCCTGACTTAATTTATTTGCCAGAAGTTGTATTTGACTTCGATAAATTTATTAACGATGTTGAAGAATGCTATAAGAAAAATCAAAAAGTTTTAATTGCTGTATCTGAAGGTGTTAAAACAAAAGATGGAAAATATATTCCAGAAGCATTAGGTGAAATGGCTAAAGATTCTTTTGGGCACGCTCAACTAGGTGGAACTGCACAAATTTTAGCAGACAAGTTAAAAAATCATTTTAAATGTAAGGTTCGCGCAATTGAGTTTAACTTAATGCAACGCTGTGCACAACATTTAGCATCACAAGTTGATGTTAATGAAGCTTTTAACGCCGGAAGTATGGCTGTTAAATATTCTTTAGATGGAATCACTGATAAAATGGTTTCGTTTAAACGAGTACTGGTAGATGGTAAGTACACTTGTGAATATGAATTAGTCGACTTAAGTTTAGTCGCAAATGATGAAAAGAAAGTTCCACTTGAATGGATTAATGAAAATAAAAATGGTTTAAATGAAAAATTTATTGCTTATGCTATGCCACTTATTCAAGGTGATATGAAAGCTCCACTTGAAGATGGACTTCCTCGTTTTGCAAAATTGAAAAAAATATTAGCAAATACTAATCGATAAAATACAAGCTTCAATTTATCCCGCTTATTATAAGCGTTATTGAAGCTTTTTATTTTATTTAATCATAAAATTATAGAAATAATAAACTTTCAAGCTGTAAAATAGCAATTGTACATACAAAAATAATCAAAGAAATATTATTAAATGAATCATTTTATATCACCCTACCTCAAATATTATAGATGTAAATATATCTATATTTTACTTATTGAAAGTATGAATGTAAATTTTTTATTTTGTTTGAACTAATAACTCATACATACTTTTTTCTTCCATTTTAGCTAGCCTTGCTAAATTAATATTTTGTCCTAAAAATTCAACAATATCTCCCTCCAATACATGCTCATCTATCAAAATAAATGAATAATCCATGCATTTATTTCCTACTAATAAATATTTGTGATCCTTTATATATACATATTTATTTTTATTATTTCTCGATAGTCCTGAAGAATAACCTACATCGACAATCCCAATTAAGCATGTTTTTTTTAATTTTAAAGATAGATCATAACCGATAAATTCTCCTTTTTTCAATTGGTTTATTTTTAATATTTTTCCGACTATTTTTAAAGATTTATTATAAATAGCAAAGCCGATTCTATTTATAAAATCATGATGATACTCCAAGCATATGCTCCCACCTACGTGAATAAGTAATGAATTTATATTGACTGTATTCGTTTTTATACTTTCTAACTCCTTCAATACATCTTTTTTTTTATTAGAACCAATATGAAGATAAATTCCTTTTATATATTCATTATTAATATAATCTTTTATATCAACAACTCCCAATCTATTCATTAAACTTTTCATTTTCAAGTGATAATTTTGTTTGTTATGTAACGCATAGGTTAAATCGTTTTTATCACTAACTGTAATATATAAATTCTCATATCCTTTCAGTTTTTCTTTTCCTAACAACAAAACTCTAATATTCTTATATCTTTTTAAAATATAAATAGCATCCTCTTTTTTAGCTACAGCAAAAAAAGTAAATCCTTCTTTAATCGCCATAGTTAACACGCGAATAAAACCAAAACCATAAGCATTATCTTTTAGAACTAAAATTGTTTTTCTTTCAATTTTATTTAAATTCATTTTAATTTGTGCATAATCGATTATTCTCAAATAAATCACCATATAATAATATGAAAAAAATTAGCCTCTTAGGACTAATTTTCTTTTAGTTTTTTAATATCCTCAACTTGATTTTTAGAGTTAAAAATAAGAAAGTATATAAAATCAATAACAATAAAAATAAAATATGTCAATAACCTCCAAATTAAAAGACATGAACCTACATATGTATCTGTCATTACAGCTTGATATACGATGATGAAACAAAATTCTGTTACACCACTCCCACCTGGGACAGGAATTATATTGCTAACATACTTCATCGCTTGAATAAGCATAAAAAAATAACAATACTCTATAAAATCAAAATTTGAACCACTCAATGCTAAATAAATGAAATATGGTAAGCCATAATTAATAATCATTGCTAAAAAATAAAACATAGTAGGTTTAAAATACGATTTAAAATTCTTTGTATAGCATTTAAAACATTTTTCATACGAAACCATTTGTAATCTTTTTTCTTTTTCATACTCACCAATATCTACTTTTTTTCTGAATTTTTTAGTGAATAATATTTGTAACTTTAAAATCCATTCTTGAATTTTTTTGTTTTTTATAAGAATTATTATCCCTAACAAATAAGCTATATTAGACAAAACACCAAAAAGTGTTATTAAAAATAGTGGTATATTCTTATCACTAATAGTTAAATTAAAATTAAAAATTATTGCCACTATCATCATACACGAATACAAAATACTAAGTGTAGTTGAATATACCAAATGATTGTCCGCAAATATAGTTAATGTTTCTTCTAATGAATACTTTTTTCTTGAATAAAAATATGCCATAAAAGGGAAATGACCGGCTTTCCAAGGGGTAACATTTGAACCAAGATTACCAATTAAGTAAGACCCCATACCATCTTTAAATTTAGCTGTATTATTGAACCTTTTAATAGAAGTATATATAATGGCTGATTCTAACCAGAAAAAAATAATTACCAGTCCAAATAAAAAAATAAGTTTATACCAAGCCACTTCCAAAATAACAGAAATATTGGTTAATAAATTTGATTTTATCAAATAATAAATTGTTAATCCTGTGACTAAAAATAGAATAAAAACGTTTAAAATTAACTTCCACCTTTTCATATTAATACCATACTTTCTTTAGTTAATTATATCACTAGATAGAGTTAACTGCAAATTTAAATAAGAATTTGTCCTATATTGCTAAAAATAAAAAAGCTGCAAATTATCTAAAATATTTTAGAATAATTTACAGCTTAATCTTTTTATTGAAATTTTACTAAAGCATATAATTTCTTACCACGACGCATTACTATAAACTTACCTTCAATAGCTAAGTCATTATTCAATTTCATTTCTACATCTTGGCACTTTTCTCCATTTAAAGAAACGGCTCCATTCGTAATAAATTCACGAGCTTCACGTTTTGATTTAGCAAGTTCGGTTTCAATTAAAGCATCTACTAATGATTTTTCAGAATCTACCATAATACATGGTAAATCATTAAATCCCATTTCTATTTCTTTAGCATTTAGACTCTTAATATCTCCATTAAATAAAGCCCTAGAAATCTTAAGAGCCTCTTCATATGCCTCATATCCATGTACAAATGTAATTACTTCACGCGCTAATGCCTGATGAGCCTCTCTTAAGTGTGGAGCTTCATGATTTTTGCGTTCTAACTCTTCTATTTCCTCTTTTGATAAAAAAGTCAAGAATTTTAAGTAGTCAATAACTTTACTGTCTTCTGCATTAATGAAAAATTGATACATTTCATAAGCATTTGTTTTGTTGATATCTAACCAAATGGCTTTACCATTTGTTTTACCGAATTTAGAACCATCGCTCTTTGTAAGTAGTGGCATTGTAAACGCATATGCTTCACGTCCTGCCTTACGACGAATTAATTCAATTCCAGCTGTCATATTTCCCCATTGGTCTTGACCTGCGACTTGAAGAGTTACATTCTTATGTTCATTTAACCAATAAAAGTCCATCGCTTGCATAAGCATATATGAAAACTCTGTATAAGTAATTCCTTGTTCTAATCGGCGTTTAACAATATCTTTATTTATCATATAGCTAATGTTGAAAAATTTACCATAATCTCTTAAAAAATCAATGAAATTGATATCTTTTGACCAATCATAATTATTTACTACTTCAAAACCAAATAATTTCTCAGCTTGAGTTTTAAGACAATTAAAGTTATGTTCAACTTCTTCTCTTGTTATCATTGGACGTTCACTATCTGGTTTTGGATCTCCAATTAATCCTGTTGCTCCACCAACTAATAAAATTGGATGGTGTCCTGCTTCAGCTAGACGTTTACAAATTAAAAAGCTTGAGAAATGTCCAATATGAAGACTATCACCAGTTGGATCTGTTCCAATATAGAAAGTCATACCCCCAGCATTTAATTTTTCTCTTATTGATGGATCTGATACATCTTTAATCAGACCACGCCACTCTAATTCTTCATAAATACCCATTTGTTATTCCTCCTAAAATAAAAAAAACGTCCTTAAAATCTAAGGACGAATTATCGCGGTACCACCTTAGTTCTAGTATTACTACTAGCACTTAAACCCTTTAACGCAGGAATACGGAAAATCTCCAAAATTCGTAATTCACTTTAATTCTCATACTTGTTTACACCTACCACAAGCTCTCTTAAAATAAAAATTAAAGCTACTTTAATTTTATCTTCAATTTTCTAATTGGTATGATTATAAATCAATTTTCGTATCTTGTCAACAAACTTAAACAGATTTGCGTCGAATAATATTATATGGCAATAAAATTCTTGTATTGTCAATATCTTCTTGTTTCATAATCTTTGTCAATAATCTCATCGCAACAGCACCAATATCATAAACTGGTGTATCAACACAAGTTAACATTGGACGTGCTAACATTGCATACTTTGTATTTTGAAAACCAACAACTGAACAATCTTCAGGTACACGTTTTCCTAAACCTTGAATGACATTCATAAATGAAACAGCAATACTATCACGTACTGCAATCGCCGCATCTACTGGATTAGTATTAAAATACTCTAAAAAATGAGCCGTATTTATAGATAAATCTCCACTTGTTTTAAAAATTTTTGGTTCTAACCCAGCTTCTTTCATTGCTAGAGTATAACCAGCTTCTTTTTCAACATTCACAGAATAACGTCTTACTGTTGAAAGCAAGTAAACATCTTTCTTTCCTCTTTCTAATAAATGTTTTGTAATTTCATATGCAGCATGCTTATAATCAACTGCTACACTTGGGATATTTTCATTATTAAATAAAACATTTGTTAAAACCATCGGAATATTGGCATCTTCAAATTCTTTACGAACCATTTCCATTTGCATTTCATCTAGTTCATCATCTAATAATAGAATACCATCAACTTGTTCAGATACAATATTTTTGATAGTATCTTTAATGTCAGCTTCACCTGTCATTGAAAAAATCTTAATTGAATAATTATACTTTTTCGCTATATCAATAATTCCCCCTAAAAGTTGGGAAGTTGAAGCTCTTGTAACATCGGATAGTACAACACCTACAGTTGTTGATTTACGAGATGCTAGACCTCTTGCTATCGCATTAGGGCGATAGCCTAATTCTTTAATAACTTGTAAAACTTTTTCCCTTGTCGCTTCATTAACCTTATCAGGATTATTTAAAACTCTTGATACGGTAGCTAAAGATACTCCCGCTTTACCAGCAACATCATAAATAGTAGCATTCGCCATAAAAATCACCTCATGATATAATAAGTATATCACTAATGAAAATCGTTTTCAATAGTTTTTTGAAAACGCTTGTAATATTTTTTGCATATTAACTAGAGGTGATTATTTTAAATATTTTTTGTGAAGTATTTTTCTTTTAAATCAACATATAACTTATCAATGTTACCTGCACCAGCTAAGACTAAAACATAATTGTCTTTTAGTTTCAATTCTTTAAAAATTGCCTTATTATAGCGCTTATAATTCATTAAATGATAATATTTAGCTTCATCTTTGCTCTTTTTTTCTCGATTAGAAAGATATAGTTTAAATAAATAAACTTCATCAAACAAATTAAGACTATCTTTAAATGAATCAATAAAATATAAACTTCTTTCTAATGTATGCCCTTCATAGATAATATATTTTTTTAAAGCTGGATATTTATAATTAACTTTATTATATAAAGCTTCTAATTGCGATGGATGATGAGCATAATCAAGAATAATGTGTCTGTTTTTTACGCTGACTTCATTAAAACGTCTATCTGGCATGTGAAATAGTGTAAGACGTTTAATACATTCATATATATTTTTGTTCAACACTTTATATAAAACTAAAACACTTAAAAAACTTCTTACTTGATGGATTCCATAAAATGACGTTTGGATTGTTTCTTTAAATGGTTTTAATACTTCAACTAAATACCCACGATTGGTCTTAATCGTTTTCGCATATAAATATGCCTTATCACTCGTTAAAGAGTAACCATAGCCTTCTATATTTTTCCTTAGATATTCATCATCATAATTAAAAATATTAATTTGGCTTTGTTTACTAAATTTAAAAAAACTATTAGCATAAGCTTCTTTCGTTTTAAAATAGTCTGTATGATCATAGTCAACATTTAAAAAAATACTTATATTGGGATGATAATTTAAAAAAGTATCTCGATACTCACATGCCTCATATACAAATTCCATTTGATTTTGATAATTGGCGCTTCCATCACCAACCAAAGAAGAAATTCCTGCTAAACTTTCTACCATCTTAACAGTTGTCGTCTTACCATGACTTCCGCAAACTGCAATTTTCAAATCAAAATCAAGTTTATCTAAAAATTGTGGATAATCAATATGAGTTATTCCCATTTTATCTATTTTTTTTACTATTTTATGATTTCTAAAGCTATTACCGATAATATAAATGTTTTTTTTATTCAGATGGATAAAATTCAAATTTTCAACATTTATATTTTTATCAATTTTATCTTTCATATAAAAACTATTTTTAATATCTGCTCCATTTACATTATGCCCCATTTTCAAAAGAAGAGTAGCTAAGGCACGCATTCCACTTCCCATTATTCCTATCAAATAGTAGTCCATCCTATCACCTGAAATACTATATGATTTAAAACTATAAATTAGAACTTTTTAAATAAAAATATTATATCTCTTTTTTAAAGTATAAACTTTCAAGATATTTTGAGCATTCTTGTCTATTTTTTAAAATAATAACTTCTTTATTCATTTTATATTTATTAATTAATTCATAAATTCTAGGCAATTGCTCTTGTGGAAAATCAATAATATACTTTTTAAATTCCTCATCAAATTCATCTTCAATCCATGGTAAATCTTCACGTACTTTACCGATTCTATTATAAGCACCTGAAAGACAAACATCTAAAGAATAATCTAAGAATATAATTGTATCACATTCTTTTAATCTAAGTTCCATTGTTCCTAGATAGTTACCATCAATGATCCATTTATCCTGTTTAACTATTTTATTAATTTTTAAAAGAAATTCATCTTTAGTAATATTAGTTTTATCAGCTTTATGCCAAATCATATCTAAATAATAAAGAGGTATATCAAGATAATCTCTTAATTTTCTAGCAAGTGTCGATTTTCCTGCCCCAGGTGAACCAATAATAATTATTTTACGCATTAAATCAACTCCTTTATCACCACAAAAACAAAAAAGTCCGGAATAAGCCAGACTTTTGTTTCTCGATTATCGACGTTCTTTGATACGAGATGCTTTTGCAGATAATGTACGAATATAGTGTAACTTAGCTCTACGAACCTTACCAAGACGAACAACTTCAATCTTGTCAATGATTGGTGAATGTACAGGGAATGTACGTTCAACACCAATACCATAAGAATTCTTACGAACAGTGAAAGTTTCAGAAATTCCTCCACCTTGACGCTTAATTACTAGGCCTTCGAACACTTGGATACGATGAGTATCACCTTCTACAATTTTAACATATACCTTAACATTATCTCCTGGACGGAATGCAGGTACATCTTTTAGGTATTGTGCAGTAATTTCATTAATTAATGCTTGACCCTTTGCCATAATTTCACGCTCCTTATCACCCAAAATTCATAAATTATAAAAAATCTAGCGGAATTTTGTGCCTTGACTATCATAAATAGCCTTGCTTATTTTATCATAGTAGTAATAAACTGTCAATAAATAATCACTTTTTTTGTAAATTTTTTTAGAAAATTTATAACTATTTATAATAAAAACAATTTAGTCATTATTATTTTTTTCTTCTTCAATTACTTCTTGATATAGTTTTTTATCTTCTTTAGAAAATTCATAATTTTTAAGAAGGTCAGGACGTCTTAAATATGTCTTTCTAATTGACTCTTTAATTCTCCATTTAGCTATTTCTTTATGATTTCCATTTTGTAGAACACTTGGTACATCCATTCCTTTATAAGTTGCTGGACGTGTATATTGTGGGTATTCAAGAAGTCCATTTGAATATGAATCACCCATATGTGATTCTTCCGTAATAGCTCCTCCTAAAAGGCGAGTAATACTATCCGAAATTAACATTGCAGGTATTTCTCCACCTGTTAAAACAAAGTCTCCGACAGAAATTTCTTCATCAACAAAACTTCGAATTCTTTCATCAAATCCTTCATAATGTCCGCAAACTAAAATGATATCTTCCTCTTTTGCCAGTTCATAAGCTTTGGCTTGATTATACTTAGTTCCTTGAGGTGTCATTAAGATGATTTTCGATTTATTTGTTTTAATATCTTCTAAACAACGGTCAATAACATCGCATTTTAATACCATTCCTGCTCCACCACCATATGGTGTATCATCAACATGATGATGCTTGTCTAATGAATATTCTCTAAAATCAACTAAGTTAAACTTAACAATTCCTTTATCAATTGCTCGTTTAATAATTGACTCTTCTAAAAAACCATTAAACATATCTTTAAATAAAGTTACAATTGTGATTTTCATTAAAAAAGACCTTCAATTTCTTTAACAATGATTCGCTCTTTGGTAACGCCTTGAATGAATTCCTTACGAAATGGTATTAAAGCATTTTTTCCATCATCTTTTTTTACCACTAATAAATGCCCTTGAGGAACTTCTCTAACTTCTATACAAACTCCTCTATGATCAGCTCTATCATTTATTACTTCAAGTCCGATTAACTCATGATAGTAGTACTCTCCATCTTCAAGTGTCCCTTGGTCTTCTTCGCTGATATAAATTGTAGAACCTTTATATTTTTCAACCAAGTTAATATCTTCTAAATTTTCAAAGCGAGTTAAAATATTCATCCCATATTCACTTTTTTGTTTAACAATAACCGGTAAATATTCATCTTTATAATTAATATATAGGCGATTACCTTTTATAAAACGGTCAAAGTCTGAATACACTTTAACCTTTAAATCACCCTTTAGTCCATGAGTATTCATTATCACCCCAACACGGTAATATTTCACTTTATTTCCACCTTTCTAATATTATTATCAATAATTGATACTAAATAGCAATTAACCATTTTATCTGTCTTACTTTTCACATATTTATAATACACTTCTAATTGCTTATCATATGCCTCATCATCGAAATTCTTTAATTTGTAATCAATTATATCATAGTGATCGTCATATTCAACTAATAAGTCAATAATACCATGATAAACCTCTTTATTATCTTGAAAGATAAATTCATGTTCCTTAAATGTTTTAGCTTTATCAATTGACTTAAACAAAGGGTTTTCTAACATTTGTTTTAAAACATAAGTAGCATGTTTATCTAAATTAAGAGCTGATAAACTTTCAACAGAATTTTTAAAATCAATCATTTCTAAATAGCTATGATATCTTGTACCGACTTCTAACTTAGCCTTTATTTCATCACTTATAATTTCGTATGTTTTCTTTGAAGCATTACTTTTAATATTAAGCGTCTTATCAACATTAATAGTATCATATTCAATAGGTTTACTAATTGGCAAAATTAAATTTTGATTAATAATACCATATTGAGCTTTAAACATTGGAACAAAATAAGTTTCATTTAAGCTGATATTATTTTTAAAAATTTTTGGTGCCTTTTGAATAATGTAATCAAAATATTGACCAAATTTGGTGTGATTCTCAGGTTCAATTGCTTCTTTTTCATCAGCTTCATTGCGAATAAAAATCATTTTTTCTCTAGCTCTAGTTAATGCAACATAAAACAAACGTAAACGCTCTGAAATAGTCTCTTTTAAAACTCTTTTCATTACAAGCTTTTTAATAAAAGTAGGACGAATACCATCATTGTAAACTGGTACATATATTCCATATTCATTATCAAATCTAACTTGTTTTTTCATATCGGCTTTATTAAACGGATGCGAAAAATCGCCAAAGTAACATATTGGAAATTCAAGTCCTTTTGATTTATGAATATTCATCATTTTTACACCATTAGAGCCTGAAGTATCTAAGCTATATTTAACATCGATATCACTTTGGAATAATTCTGCTAAATAAGTAGCAATTTCTGGCCAAGTATATGCTAAATCTGATAAACTTTCAATTTTGTTGTATAAAAATTCTGTTTCATGAAGTGATTCATTAACATTTCCAAATTTAATAATGTGTTTATAAAAATCAAAACTGAATAAAATTTCTTCAAAAATTTCCTTGTTTGAAATGAGATTAATATTTTTCGCTAATCGAAAAGCTTTTTGACTAGCATCATTATCTAAATTACGTTTAGCAACTATCTCACATATTTCATCATCTGACAATTCATATAATGGCGAACGCAAAATTGAAGTTAAAGCATGAAAATAATTTTTATCAAACTTATTTTCATAACTTAATGCGACTAATTTTAGTAAATTAACTAGTAATAAGGTTGTATAACTTTCACTAATTTTTTTATCAGCATATATAACTGTAGGAATTTTGTAATACTCAAGAACTTGACTAAATACTTCCATATTTTTTTGTCTATCTAAGATGATGCAAAAATCATTATAAGTAGCTTTCCTAAATCCTTGTCCTTTAGCAAAAACCTGATATTTTCCAACCTTCTTTAAAATATCTTGAGCAACAATGTAAGCTTCATAATATGCTTGTTCTAGCTTTAAATCACTATTATACGGATAAGTAATGAAATCCGATTCAAATCCCAACTCATCACTACATTCTCCATCATCATATAACGTCAATCCATATTGCATTAAATGACTTTGTCGATAATTAGCATCTCCCACTTCACTTGTCATTAACATCGAAAACATATTATTAATATCTTTTAAAACTTCCTTTCGACTTCTGAAGTTTTGATTCATATCGATTAAATATCCCGGACTTGTTTTAAAAGATTCTTTTAAATCAGGATAAATATCTTTATTAATACTATAATATGTTTCATATTTATACTTAAAAATATTTGGGTTAGCATTTCTAAAGCGATAAATTGATTGCTTAATATCGCCTACCATAAATAGGTTATCATTTTGAAAGTAGCTAATAAATATTTCTTGTAAATCCGATGTATCTTGATACTCATCAATCAAAATCTCTTTAAATCTATATTTAAGTTCTAACCTTATATCTTCATGCTCACGAACAAGTTTAATAGCCATTTTTTGTATATCATTAAATTCATAAAAGTTAAACTCATTCATAAATACTTCCATTCGCTTATAATACTCAATTAGTATTTTTTTTAAGAAATCGATTGTTTCTTTACTCATTAAATACTCAGTTTTTAACTCTTCTAAACTATTATAATAAAAATCTTTCTTAATTTCATCGCGTTTTTTCCGATATCTTTCTCCTAGTTCTTTTCTTTCCTCAGCATCATTTTTACTTGTACGAGGCAAATTCTCATTTAAAATTTTATCATAATTTTGAAACGTAGGATTATCAAATAAGGTCATTAATTCACTGATTTTTTCTTGATTTTCCATTTTCGTTGTTGCATTATAAACAGCCACTAATAGTTTATATAATTCATGAAAATCAGTTTCCATACTAGTTAAATAATCATTTCCTAATTTTTCAATGAATTTTTTATTAAAATAAATTTCATCATATTGATTTAAATATGTAACACTATCTTCTTTTTTATCTAAACAGTCAATTAATTCTAATAAACTTGTAATTAAATTCGTATCTTTTTTTTCAGTAAACTTATCTAGATATGAAAACAATTCCTCATCCTTATTACGATATAACTCATCTAAAATATCATTTAAAATATCAATTTTTTTCTTACGCATTGTATCACCATCAGCAATGCCAATTTGCGGTGATATATTTAAAGCATATGCATACTTTTTACAAATCGATAAATTAAATGAGTCAAAAGTTGTTATATAGGATTGCTCAAGTAAGCTAACGACATCGAGTTGATTTTTTTCCACCAACATTCCTCTAACACGCTCTTTCATTTCCGCTGCAGCTGCATTAGTAAATGTTAAAACAAGTAAATTAAGTGGAGATGTTCCATTTAGAATAATATCAGTTACACGAGATGTTAAAACCTGTGTTTTACCACTTCCAGCACCTGCTGAAACAAGAACACTTTTATCAAACTTCCCATACGCTGCTAAAGCCTGCATATCATTCATCGGCATCTTCATCAACTCCTTCCTTCTTCTCTTGTTTTTCGCTTTCTAAGTAAAGATTATCTTTAATAGTTTTAAAACATACATCTTTAAAATGACAAAAACGACAACTAACATTTTTATTATCAATTAATTTAGATACAATTTTAAAATCACCATTATTAATGCCTGTTAAACAATCTTGAATTTTCTTTTCAACAATAGCTAACCATTTTTCTTCATCATTTTCATTGAAAACTTTTGAATTAGCAGTATGAGTGCCATCTTTTTTTAGTTTGAACTTTTTTAAATAATCTTTTGTTTCAGTTGAATCAATATAATCAACTAATTCTGGATTAGTATAACCTTCTAACATTATATTTTTCCGTTTTTGTTCAATTTCGGAAATTTTTTCATTTTTAGCAGGATTTAATATATTTATTTTTTGGAGATAAAAACCAACTAATTTAGCATTTTTTAATTTATCATTATGTCGTAAAAGATAGATATATATTGGTAATTGTAAATTAATACCTAATGATAAATCATCAACGCTAGCCACATCGTTACCTGTTTTATAGTCAATAATAGCTACATAGCTTATATCATCAATTTTTTCATACCAAATTTTATCAATAAAACCTTTAAAAATCAATTTAGAATCAGTAACATCCATTTTCTTTTCACAGTAAACTTGTTTCAATCGAGTATGATTTTTATGCTCTTTGATTACATCTATAACTAAAGCTATATTTTTTTTCATCTTATTCAAATAATATTCATCTTTTTCTGAATAATGGTATTCTGATTCAATTGCTTGCGATATAATCTCATTTTTTATTTCTTCACTACGTTTTTCAAAATCAAAAACAGGCTGTTCTAATTCAAAAGCTTCTAATAAAAGATGAGCATAATTTCCTAAAACTGTGTCTAATGTAACTTCGAATTCATCAATATTCAACACTTTTTTTAGATAATAAGAAAATGGACAACTCAAATAACTATTCATATCTGTATATGAAAGCTTTAAAGGTTTAGGAAGGAAAGATGTAATCTTTGTCATATCTTTGACTTTATAGCTATTATCAAAAGTATTATATTTCAATTCTTTATAATAATATTTATCTAACATTTCATTTTTTTCATTATACTTCAATAAATTATCACATGACGATGCTAAATATAAGTCATCTGAGACTTTTTCATAACCAATGGGATAGTATTTTGAACTAAATTTTTCTTCTTTAAAACCGTTTTCTTTAAGTAATGGTGATATAATTGCATTTCTAAAACTATGCATATAGGAAAAAGTGATCGTTACATGCTTCATTTTAAGGATACTTTGAATAAAACGTTTTTTAGTTTTAATATTAATTTCATTTGATGTATCCATATCTAAAATTTTTTTATCATTATCCGTTAAATATTCCTCATCCTTTTTTATACGTGGGACATCTATATTAAAATTCAATAAAAATACATAATCATCTTTAAAATTTACTAGTTCGTTTAAATCAATACACTCAATTTCATCTTGATAAACATCTTTCGTAAATTTCAATTCCTTCAATATCATATGGTAAACTGATTTTATATTATTTGGATTGTAATTATATAACCCATAATCATTTATTATATGAATCAATTTATTAACCAGGTCATTATCATATTTTTGCGTTAACAATTGAATAACTTCATTTAAACTATTCGACTTTATCAAATCAAAAAAATCTTTAGAAAACGAAGTTTGAAGTAAATTATTATCAAAGCCTTGATTAATATTTAAATTATAAAGACGTTCGTATCTTTTTATTAAAAATGTATATTCACTTGATACATTACATAGCTTAATTTTATTTAAAGAAATACCTTTTTTTATTAATTCAAATATTTGACTGAAAACATAGCCTAATTCTTGATCAATTTCTTTAAATGTATTCACTTTAAAATCTTTATTAAATTCATCTTTTTTAATTTCAACTATATCATAGTTTTCAATCATACTTAATACATAATTTAATTCTTTAGTATCTTCATATCCGTAAAAAGTAAAATGTATTTGTTTAGCATATTTTTTAAACAAATTATCTTCTTTAATCAAGTTTTCAGCTTTCAAAAAATCATATATTTCTTTTAGAAACAAACCTTTATCTGTTAAAAACTTACCGTTTAAACTACTTAAAGCAAATAAATAGTTCTTAGCAACTTCTGGCTTAAAATTATATTTTAAACAAACTTTAACCAAAGCTTCTGGTAAAATTTCAAAGGTTAACTTTTTTTTCAATTCTTTTAAAGTTATATATGTATATTGCTTAAAAGTATTAGTTAAAGCTAATTCTTTTAAAATCACTTCTTTATCACTATTTTCTAAGACAATATATCCTTCCTTAAAATCTAGCATAAACCCACCTCACGAAAAGATTATACCATAATTTTAATTCTAAAAAAGAAAAAAGGGCTGGAAATAATTCGAATAATTCCGAATTACTTCGCAGTCCCATTAAAGTTATTTATTACTTAGATTCTATATTTAAGCGAACCTTTATTCCTTCTTTAGCTGATGCGGCATAAAGGATGGTACGAATTGCTTGCGCGATGTGTCCATTCTTACCGATTACGCGGCCTAAATCTGAAGGATGCACCTTAACTTCAAAAGTTAAGAATCCTTCTTTGTCACCTAAGCTTTCTACTTTAAGTTCATTAGGAAAAGAAAGAAGAGGTTGGATAAGGTTTTGAATTAAAACTTCAAAATTTTCCACTGGGCACCTCCACTAATTACTTAGTAGGCTTAACATCAAGACTCTTTAAGATATTCTTAACAGTTTGAGTAGGTTGAGCACCGTTGTTTAACCACTTTGTAGTAGCTTCTGCATTAACATTAACGATTGCAGGGTTTGCAATTGGATTATAAGTACCTAAAATTTCAAGGAACTTACCATCACGAGGTGATCTTGAATCACATGCTACAATACGATATTGAGGGTTCTTGTGAGCTCCAAATCTTTGTAATCTAATTTTAACTGCCATAGTATTTCACTCCTTCTTAAAATTTACTTCTTAATTATATCATAACAAAAACACTTGTCAAGTCTTTTTTCTTGACAGTGATTATTTTATAAAAAATAGTTCTTTATAATTTTTCATTATCAAAGAAGCTATCTTAATTTAAAATATTATTAGTCTTTTAAAAACTAAACTTTAAAATGTATATTGACTATATGGTACTTCACTTGTTTCAATTGATATAATTGTCTTATGATTTAATAAATTTAAGACTTCTTTTTCTTTTACTTTGTCAAAATATAAAATTGCGTACTTTTGATTTGCTGAAATATAATAAATGTTAATATCTTTTTTAGCTAGTTGTTTAATATAATCATCATTTGTAAAATACACAACAACACTCATTCTTTCTACCATAATATCACCCGATTATCTTTTTTAAATTAAATTTATTACTAAATGTTTGGGCTAATTCATTAGAAAGTCTAACTAAGTCTTGGCTTAAGAGTCTTTCTAACTTTAAATATCGCCTTACCTCATCTTTTTCAAATAATTTTTGTTTAGCTAAACTTAACTTATTCTTAATATCCTCTATATTATCATAATACGATTCATATTTTAAAGCTTCGTTATATTCCATTTCTTTTTGTTTAAAATACATAATTTCTTTGAAATATTTATCATCAATTGTTTTTTTTAAACTAAGCAATTCTTTAAACTGTTCTTGAGATGTAAATTCTTCTAAAAAATTATCTAAATCTTCATAAATTATAGCGTTCATATATACCTACTTTTTTCCAAGATAAGAACCTAAGCTTTGTAGCATCAATAAATTTCTCTTAAAATTCTCCATTTTATCCGTAAGTCTTAACTGCAATTCTTTTTTTACATACCGTAAAAACTCATCATAATTTCCTTCATAATATAAAACTTTATACCATTTAGGATGATATCTTAAATAATTTAAATACTCCGGATTTTGATACAAATACATCATAAAATCATAATTATTCATCAGTACCAATCATCGAATTTACGATCAAATAATGGGTCAGCTGAATTCTTTTTAATCGAAGCGGCAGTCGCTCCTGCACCAAATGATGAGAGAAGTTCTAATATTTTTTGAATTGATGTTACATACTTTGTTACATTGTCAGGATTTATCTTTTTAGCATAACCTAATAAAGTTTTTACCATATCTTCTGTCGATTCCTCTTTAACTTCTTCTTTTACTACTTTATCTTCTTTTTTTATTTTATCCTTAATGCCATATTCTTTGAATGGATCATCATCGGCTAAAGTCCAAGTTTCGTAAACCTCTTGCCAACTAAGTTTACGATTTATTACCTCATTTTGTAATCCTGGATGAAGTTTTAAATATGCCTTAAATTCATCAAGTTTACTCATTAAATCACATCCTATTATAGGATATGTTTTTTTTTATTCTTTGTGACTTTTCAAATAGACTAAATCAGTCTCTTCTTCGACAGTTAAATTATCTCCATCGATCACATAGTCTACCAAGCTTCGCATCTCATCAGGAAATGCAATTCGATCCACTTCTAAACGGCGTTTAGCATTGTCTTCTCCATCAGCACGTCTTATCATCCGATTATATCTAACTGCTTCACTTGCATCTAGAAAAAAAGAAGTAAATGGAATATTTGAGTTTAAAAACTTTTTAAGACCTTTATAATCTACGATTAAATAACAATTTTTACATAATGATGATCTAGCTGTTCCATAAAAGTTTCCATTATATTCCATAGTTTCAAAGAAAAAATCTGTTTTTTCTAATCTTTTGAATTCTTCTTTTGAAATAAAATGATAATCTATATCATTGACCTCACCTACACGTTTGTTTCTAGTCGTGTATGTGATTACTTTCTTATAATTATATTTTTTAGCCAAACATTTTCCAACTTCAGTCTTGCCAGATGCTGAGGCTCCTGTCAAAATTATCATAAATATCCATTCCTTTATGAATGATTATATCATAATTTTTCATACTTTGTCTTATTTTTTTAAAACAAGTCCAATAAATGGCGATATAATTATGGTTAAAATAAGACTAAACGAGAATCCATTGATAAAAAAATTTATTAATAATACATTTCTAAGGAAAAAATTTATCATAAAAAAAACTGAAATAAAAATAAAACTCTTAATTATCTCTAGTCGTTCATTTGATCGATTTTTACCCAACGCAATCACAACTACTAAAAATAGAATAAAAATAGTTAAATTAAAGCTCTGAATTACAACACTAATACCTGAAGAAATAAAACTATAATTAAAAATTAGTTTTAAAACAATAGATAAAATAAATATACTAGAAACTAATATATGTCGTTTTCTTATTATCTCTACTAAATATAATTTAATAAGTGATAAGAAAAAGAAACCAATTAATAGATTATTAAATAATTCTATTCCGTCTAAATTATTATACATTAATGCATATAACTTATCTTTAAATAAAAAAATTAGAATATAAATTATAAACGTTAAAATCGTTAAATAATAAACAGGAAACTCTTTCTTTTTCCGATTAAGGTAAGGTAGATATAAACCAGACAATAATACTAAAAAAGATAGTGGGAAACTAAGCATACGTATTGCTTGAAAATTGTATAAATAAAAAACACTATCTGTTATTTCTAAACTCTTGTATGTTAATAAATCAACAATATTGAATAATGGTAAAAGTAAAACAAATGGTAATATTAATAAACCTTTTAATAAAATCTGATATGGAAACTTACCTCTTCTTTTTTTAGTGATTATCATAAAATAGATTAGATTTAAAAAAATACCTAAACTATGAGCGTAATAAATAATCGTTTCTTTTTTTAATTTAATAGCTAAAATAAATCCGCTAAATAAAATTATTTTTTGCAAAATATCGCCTAAAAGAACAATATATGGTTTTAATTTACCTTGATTAACACCTTTTAAAAATGTAGTCGTGGGCATTAAAGAAACACCAACACTAAGAATCAAAAAAATATTAAAATAATCTGTTTCTTTGAATTTTACTATATTTAAAATTAAGATACTAACAAAAATAACTATTCCAATACACAAAAAACCAACAATGCCACCACCAGTTAATTTTAAAACCTCTTTATCGTTAAGCTTTGATACTTTATTAGATGTTGCACTAAAAAGACCAAGACTAGCAAAGTCTAGTGCTAAAAAATAAACTAACATAGTTTTTGAATAAACTAATAAATCAATATTTCTAGATAAAAGATTTAATAAATAAAAGCCTATTAGTTGAACACTAACTGAGATAATAAAAATAATGACACTATGGACTAAAATTTTATTTTTCAAGTCACCACTCCTTATAAATGTCATAGAATAGGAAGGGGATGAAATATGTTTAAAAAGAATATGTCAAACACTCCATATTATATGGAAAATCAGATGATAGAACGTTTGTATTATGAATTAGATAGTTTAAATCGAAAAGTGAAAAATTTAAATAATCGACTTAAACGAGTTGAAGGTTTCTTAGGTTTACGACAAGATGAACGATATGAAGAAGAAATTGAATATCGTGATTAAGTCCTAAGCATTAGTCTAAAAATTACATAGACTACAATAGGAGGTGATTTCATGTATTATTATGGTATGCCTCAAGGGTGTCAAACTCCTTGCCAAGGCCGCACAGGTGGCGGATATGGATATGCATTAATCTTAGTTCTATTCATTTTATTAGTAATCATCGGCGCATCAGCGTGGTATTAGTAGAAATTAATCTTTAGTTGTGTTATAATGCTTGCGGTGATGAATATGTATTTAGCAAAAGATATCGTTTTAGAAGGCACAGAAAGTTTAAGAGAAAAATCACTTGAGTGTCAAATTCCACTTTCAAGTGATGATTTAAATGTATTAGAAAATCTTCATGAGTATGTCGTAGCTTCACAAGTTGAAGAATTAGTCAAGAAATATGGAATTAGACCAGGTGTAGGAATTGCTGCCCCACAAGTTGGTTATAATAAACGTATGTTTGCAGTCGAATTCGATGATTTTCTAGATGAAAACAATAAACACTACTCTTTGTCAGTAGTTAATCCAAAAATTGTCGCAAAATCTAAAGAAATTACCTATTTACCAGGTGGCGAAGGCTGTTTAAGTGTAAACCGTGAAACAAAGGGTATTACCCCTCGCCATTATGCCATTTTGGTAAAAGGTTATTTCTATGACTTTATTAATAAAAAACTTAAGTTTCAAACAATTGAATTAAAAGGTTATCCTGCAATCGTTTTTCAACATGAATACGATCACTTAGATGGAATTTTATTCACTGATAAACTATATGAAAAGATTGATAATGCTTTTCCATTGTTTGAAATTAATGATGAGAACGAAGATTAATTCGTTCTTTTTTCTTTACTAAATTTAGAAATTAAAGCTGGAATATCTTCTAATATCAATGTTTCAAACATTGATTTATTTCCAAGCTCAATCACGCTTAATTCTCCTTCTTCAACTGTTAAAAAACCAGTAGGTCTCATTACGATATTTCCACCAGTCAATCCACCAAACGGATAATTTTGTCGATCTAATTTACCAAATTCAGATCCACCCGCAATAAAACTAACTCTAACTTCTGTTAAAGGAATAATGATTTTCCCCTCACTTGACATGATTGGTGTTCCGATTACTTTATTGACATCAATTAAACTTTTTACATTTTCTAAACTTGTTTGTAAGAATTTTTCACTTTCATTCATAGCTATGCCTACTTTCTTTTTTAGTATTATGGTTTTCAATAATCAATTTTATACCAAGAAAGACCAAATTAAATAGATTTATTTTAAATTTAAGGTGAAAATCAATATCCATATTTTCTTTTACCTTAACATTATAACTTTCGCTTTTAACCATATGAAAGTTTTCATTTATAAAATTAGATACTAAACGAAATGTTTCATTCATAAAAAAAACACGTTTTAAATCAAGTGAATCTATCGGTTCATAATAAATAATATCTATTTCACTGATACTACTTTTATTAAAGAAAGAGCCTAAGATTCCTTGTTTTTTACGCATAAAATCAATATCTTTAATAAATTTTTTCAAAGAAATTTGTTTTAACTTTTGAATTTCTTTATCAATTTTTTTATCTTTTAGATTAAAACTAATGAAATATAATACTTTAATTCTAACTTTTGTTTTGTTCCCTATATTCTCAATTACCAAATGTACATTAGAAAAAAGAACTATAAAAATACTTAAATATATAAAAAAATAGACCATCTAATCACCAAAATTAGTGTGGTCTATTTTTCTTTAATTATGACTTTCTTCTTTAAATTCTACCTGATTAATTTTATTGAACCGATTACTAAGTTTTTCTGTTGTAGTATGAATTTGATTGACATCTTCACCGACTGTATCAATATCTTTTTTAAGTTTATTCCATCTGTGTTGATAACGAGTAAAATCTTGACTAAGTTTTTCTAACTCCTTGTGAATTTCTTCTGTATATTTATTTCTTTCAATATTTTGTAAACTAATTTGAATAGTTGTTAAAAATGCCATAAGTGTTGTCGGGCTTGTTAACCAAACATTAGCTTTATAACTGTACTCTACTAAGTCTGGATGATAAGCATTGATTTCTGCAAAAATAGCCTCAGATGGTAAAAACATACAAGCTTGGCTTGCGGTTACATCCTTTATTATGTATTTATTCTTAATTGCATCAATATGTTTTTTAACATCCTGTTTAAATAGCTTAGTGTATTCCATTCGTTTTATATCACCTTCATTACGATCTAACATTTTTTGATAGTTCTCTAATGGAAATTTTGAATCGATACAAAGAAGTCCTAATGGACTTGGCGTAAACAAAACACAATCAGCAATCGTATTAGTAGGAAGTTTATATTGTAACTGATAAACTTTATCATTATTTTCGCCATATACAGCTACAAGCAATTGTTTTAAACCTACCTCACCAAAGATACCACGTGTTTTTTTATCAGTTAATACATCTTGAAGTGATACTACCTCAGTTGATAGTTTTTCAATGTTTCGCTGAGCCTCATCTATTTTAGAAATTCTTTCTACAATTTGATTAAATGTCTCATTTGTTTTTTTAAAACCGGTATTAAGTCGATTCTCAACTTTTTCATTGATTTGATCCATCTTTGTTTCGACCTTATTAAATAGGTTATCTTCAAACTGTTTTAGATTATCATTCACTTTTTGGTTTAATTTTTCTAATCCCTCTACTAACTTACTACTATTGTCAGTTAACTTATCATTTGTTTTTTCAAAAAATTTATTCAATTCGTCTTTCGTTGTAATTTTATCATCAGAAAGCTGCTTAGTAGTTTTTTCAAAAAAAGAATTTAAATCCTTATTATTTTCATACTGAACATCACGAATAAGCTTTTGTATGTCTAAACTAAATTGACTTTGTTCTTTTTGGGTATTAACTTTAAGATCATTTAAATCTTTTTTACTGATATTAATAAATTGAATTAATTGTTGCGAAATATCTTGTTTAAAAGTGTTTTGATTATATAACAAATCTTTATAATTTTTATTTATTGTGTCATTTAGATTATATTTTTTATCTTTAGTCTTTATTTCAATTAAAATTACAAATAAAATAACAATAACAATAACTATTAATCCAATTAAAAAATACAAAATATATTCCATAATCTCACCACTTCAATTATATCTTACTTTATAGTGAAAACCAACTTTTACTGAAAAACAATTAATTTTTTGATATTTTTAATAAAATTATCTAGTGAATTTTTTATGAATAAAAATATTTATAATGATAAGATAATCAAATTAATCGTTTTATTTATATATGCATTATAAAATTAACAGCTTGATTGCATTCTAATTTGAATTTAAAATAAAAAACTTATATCTAAACAATAATATTTTTTCTTTTTTATATTCCAATTCTTAGACATCTAAAAAAAATATTTTTAATGTTTATTATTTTATATCTTGCAATAAAATATTGCCTTTTAATAGTTAAATATAGTAAAATGAATTAAAGGTGGTGTATGAACATGACAGAGAAAAAAATAAACTATGATCGAAGCTTTATTGCTAAATTACTTCAAACAAGCGATGAAAATAAAAACTATTATCGTTCAATTGTAAATTATTTTAAAAGTCATAAAAAAGTGAATAAACGTACTAGTTGGTCATATGAATCAATCACTTGGGGAAGACAAACAATAGCTCGAATTACTTTAAGGGGAAAGACACTTAACTTATATCTAGCACTTGAACCAAAATCATTTGAAGAAAGCAAATATTTCTTTGATGATGTGAGTGACGTTAAAACATTTGAAAAAACACCTATGAAAGTTAAAGTAAAAAGTAAACGTGGGTTAAAGTATGCACTAGAACTAATCGAAATCTTAGCTAAAATGAACGATATCATTTTTGATAAAGAAGTTGATTTAGAATTAGATTTAGATTATAAATCAGATGAAGATTTATTAAACGAGTCATTAATTAAAATGCGTAAATCAGCTAGCAAAAAGGCTGATATAGAAGAAGATGAGAAGATTTCTTTAAAACCAGAAGAAAAAGAGACTGAAGAGTTAGAGGCCGTTGAACGTTTATTCGTAACTAAAGATAAAATGATTGAAATGCCTTCTCACTTAAATGCGAGCGTATTAAGACCACGTCATAAAGAAATTGTGAATCTTGAAACACTTGAATTATCATTTGAATCTTATGAGGTAGTATCACTTGAAACTTTAATTAATAAAGGACTTGTAAGCCAATATTGTGATTATGTTAAAATTCTAGGTTTAGGAAAACTGACTAAACCAATATTAGTCATTGCAAGTAGTTATTCTAAAAAAGCTTTCCAAACTATTATAAAGGCTTCTGGAAAGCCTGTCCTATTGAAATAGTTGTTTAATCCAACAGATAATCTGTTGGATTTTTTATTTATGATTCTTTTGGTACTGTAAAAATTTTTCCGACCATATCAAATAAATCTGGTCCTGATTGAACAATATCACTCAAGCTATCTTTTAATGTGTGAACCTTAATTCCTGTTCTTTTAACTTCTATAATGCCAAGTGGTACTAAATTAACTCCACCACTTAATCCTAAAATTTCACCTTTAATTTTACTTTCGAGATTTGTATAGTTAAGTTTTACCTTATAAATTGGTATCAAACTGATTTCATCATTACAAATTACACTCTTACCTAAAACTAAATCACCTTTAGCTATTTCTTCTAATTTTTTTATAAAATCTTCCATTAAATCTCCACCCTTATCTTATACTCATTTAACCAAAAATGAATTTGGTATATAAATGCTAATAAAGCATCCTTTCTCATTAACTGCCCAAACCAAGGAGTCTCTAGTTCCTCGTCACTATCGATTAATTCTTGAATTTTATTCAGATCGAATAATTGAATTAAGGGAGTTTCAGTTTTTATTATTTCTCCCAGTTCTTTTTTTAATTTTGTTCCCCATAATTGGGAACGACTTTTAGGATATGGACTTTTCTTTCTTCTTAAAATATTTTCTGGTAGTACACCTTCAAAAGCATCTCTTAAAATTGCCTTCTCTTGATTTTTCCGATATTTATACTTATAAGGCATATTAAATGCAAACTCTACTAATCTTCTATCTGCAAAAGGGACTCTCACTTCTAAGGATGCTCCCATCGTAATTGCATCTTTTCTTCTTAGAAGTGTTGGCATAAAATATTTTATGTTTAAATAATTCATTAATAATTCCTGTTGACGTTTTTTATTATCTTTTGGTAAAATTGGTACATTTTTTTTAACATCATTAAAACTTTTTTCAATATGTTCTTTAATTTTTAATTTTTCTTTAACATCCTGCTTTAAAAGTGATTCTCTGAATTCAATATTTTTAATCCAAGGAAAACTGTTTATATCTTTTTCTCTGAACCATGGATATCCACCGAATAACTCATCAGCGCATTCACCAGATGTAGCACATTTATGATTTTTAGCTATTTCTTTTGCTAAAAAGAAAAGCGATGAGTCAATATCTGCCATACCTGGTCCATCTCTTAAAATTACCGTCGTTTTCAGATAATCAAACAAAGTATTTGTATCAATTAAAATTGTACTATGATTGAAAATATTATCTTTGTTTAAACTCAAGATTGCATCTTCATCTCGACTTATTTCGTATGCATTAGGTATAAACTCTTCTTTGTTTCCTTCATAATCAATACTAAAAGTATCTATTTTACCTTTTTGATCTGCTATTGTCTTAGCGATAATTGAACTATCAAGTCCCCCGGATAAAAAGGAAGCTATCCCTACATCAGATACGCTTTGACGTTTAATAGCATCTTTGACTAAGTAATTTGTGTAACTAACTGAATCAATATATGACATTTTAAATTCTTTTCGGTCTAGTTTATAGTATTCGATTATTTGTAAACCATCTTTTCGGTTAAACTTTAAATAACAGCCAGATGGTAATTCATAAATACCTTTATATAATGTCTTGCCTGGGGTTAATTGCGGACTAAGAGATAATAGCTCTTTAGCCTCTTCTACTCCTAAAACAGCTTCAATTCCATAATTTAATAATGCTTTTATTTCACTAGCAATTATTAAATCTCCATTAAATAAAGTATAATAAATCGATTTGACTCCAATTTGATCACGTACTGCAATTATTTCATCGTTATTTACATAGACAAATGAGAAAATCCCATTTAATTTCGGTAAAAAGTTTGTTCCTACTTTATCTAAACCTTCGAATAATACTTCTGTATCTCCATGTCCTTTTATTTTTAAATCAAACTCTTTTATTAAATCTTTATCATTGTATAACTCACCATTATATATTAAATGTTTATTTAGTTTTGACATCGGTTGTCTACCATTTGTAAAATCACGAATTGCCAAACGTCGATGCCCCAACGAATAAAGAGAAGTATACAAAATTCCTTCTTCATCTGGACCTCGATGCTTAATTGAATCAAGTGCTATTTTGAAATTCACTTGATCTGTTTTAGTATAAAAATTAGTTTTAAATAAAATTCCACACATTATCTCACCACAACTTATTATATGTTTAAGTTTAATTTTGGTTATCGTTTATATTAAGTTTTAATTTTCGATATATAAAATTCTAAATAAATGTGGTACAATTTCATAGAGGTCTGACTATGAAACAGTGGATTATTAAACAAATTGAAAACTATCAGAAAAATAAAATTTTTCATACTACTAAAAAATGTCGCTTTGAACCTACTTGTAGTGAGTATGCTAAGCAATCTTTCCAAAGATTTAACATTTTTTATGCTAGTTTTTTAAGTATTAAGCGAATTTTAAAATGCAATCCATTTCACAAAATGGCATATGACCCTGTACCAGAAAAACGAGAGTATCGTTCTAAATATAAGACATTAGAAGAAAGTTTAATCGATATCCGTTTAAATAGATTAAGAGAGGAATGTAAACATGTTTAATCAACAATTTCTAAAAAATACAATTAAAGATATCTTTGGTTGTGATTCACCAAGTGGGTATTATCATAATATAAATTTAAAGCTTAAAGAAATATTAACTTCACTTGGTTACCAAGTTAAGTTTACAAATAAAGGTCTTGTTGAAGTATTTATCGAAGGTAAAAGTCATGAAAAAACTGTAGCTACAAGTGCTCATGTTGATACACTAGGACTTATGGTACGTTCTATTAACGCTGATGGTACTTTACGTGTGACTAACATTGGTGGTCCATTAATTCCAAGCTTAGATGGAGAGTATTGTAAAATTGTAACGAGAGACAATAGAGTTTATCATGGTACTATCTTATCAACTTCACCGTCTGTTCATGTTTTTGAGGATGCTAAATCAAAACCACGTGATATTAATAATATCGTTGTTAGGATTGATGAAGTAATTAAATCAAAAGCTGATGTTGAAGCCTTAGGTATTAATAACGGTGATTATATTATGATTGATCCTAAGACAGTAATAACAGAATCAAATTTCTTAAAATCAAGATTTATTGATGATAAAGGCTCTGTTTGTGTTTTATTAACTGTCCTAGAGTATATGTCAAAAAATAAAATTAAACCTAGTTTTGATACTTATATTTATTTTGTTAATTACGAAGAAGTTGGACATGGTGCAGCTACTGTTAGTGATAAAATTGATGAATTCGTAACTGTTGATATGGGCTGTGTTGGCCTAGATTTAGCTGGTAATGAACATCTTGTATCTATTTGTGCTAAAGATTCTGGTGGTCCTTATAATTATGAGTTAACTACTCGATTAATTAATCTTGCTAAAGATAATGATATTTCTTATTGTGTAGATATCTATCCGATGTATGGTTCTGATGTTGGAGCTGCCTATCATGCTGGTAAAAATTTAAAAGGAGCTTTAATTGGGCCTTGTGTAGCTGCTAGCCACGGAATGGAAAGAACTCATTTTGATGCTTTGAATAATACTATGAAATTAATTTTCTTATATTTAACTAAGTAGTTTTCAGTTTATAACAAAAATTTCAATTATATAAAAAAAGACTCTGTAAACTTAGAATCATTAAAAAGGTTGATTCTACTTTGGAGGGTCTTTTTTATTATATATTAATAAAGAATAGTGAGATAAAAAATTTATAAAGACAATATTTATAAAAATAATAAAAGCTGAAAGTACAATAGTACGATCAGCATTTTATAATCAAATCTTAGTTGTAAATTCATAATGAATTAAATAATATAATTCTATTCTTAATTCATACATCATTTCCTGTAATCACGATTTAATTTTTAAACTTTCAAATAAGCTAAAGATATTCATATCATTATTTAGTTATTTTCTGATAAGAATTGTCCAACCATCCTTAAAATCCACTACTTTTTCTTTATATAGTCCACCTAAGGCACGTTTAAATGCTTTTCGAGATATATGTAGTAATGCTTCAATTTCTTCGCTTGATGATTTAGCATCTAAGCGAATTTTTCCATTGTTAGCTTTTAAATACTCCAAAATTAATTCTTTGTCTGGATCAATCATTTTTTCCTTATTTTGGATTAGTGAACCATTATATCCTTTTTCACCTTTGTGAACAATCCTAACAACCACTTCTTGTCCAACTCGATATTGTTTACGATACATTGATTTATGAACAAAGACATTAACAAAATCATATGTTACTAAGTTTAAACCAGCCTCACCAACACGAATTACGGAAGCCAATACCATTGATTCCATTTCATATTCCATCTTAGTATTTAAATCTTCAACTTCATAACTATTTAATAATTTTCCAACTAAAGCATCTTTCTTGCATTTTAAGCCAATTAAAATTCTATCCCCAACAATTGGCCATTTAGCTAAATCATATGGAAGATAATCCTTAGATATTAATACATCTTTTCCTGTATTAATATTAACAAAAACACCCAAATTAGATATAACTTCTACTACTCTAGCAAAACCTGGTTTTTCAATAGTAATTTCTACATCTTTAGTAGTAGCGGCTAAACGGCCTTTTTTATCATAATATATAAAAGCTTTAACAATACTATTTATTTCTAAATCACTGCCATCTGCCGCTTTTTTTACATCTCCAAAATGAAGAAGAACTTCATCTTTTGAGTCACTTAACATATATCCTAAATCCGTTTTACGAACTACTTTTAATTCATAATTTAATCCTGCCTGCATATTTTTTCACCTAATTTCTATCGCCATCTTTGTAGTTGCGATCTGTCTGTTTTAAATACAGTTCTTTCATTGCATCTTTATTTTCTTTTCTACGCTTCGGAGTTTCAAATCTTTTTATTAACTCACGAATTTCGCGCTCACTCTTCGTCATTTTCTACCTCATTTAATTCTTTATCTTTATCAATGATAAGATTTTTCTCTGTAATACCTAATTTATCAAATTCTTTGCACAAATAGGCAGCATTGTTTTCACCTTCATAACTGTTATGAATGTTACAAAAATAGTAAAAAGGTAAATAATCTTCATCATTATATAAAGTAATTTGACGTAGGTTTTTCCCTACTGTTTGGAAGGTATAATTCTTAAATGGGCTTAAACGAATCGAAAAATCCTTTTTTTTGTCATAACGATATCTAAATTTTGTTATTCCATGAAAATATAATTCGTTATTTTTAGTTAATGCCAAAATATAAAAACCTGATTTATCTTCAACAATATGTCCGTGATTAAAAGGTATTTTCACTAAAAATGGATAGTTACCATGCAATCCTAAATCATTCCTCAGGTTTTGAACAATTTTCTTTAAATCCATTCAAGCACCTTTTTTAAACGATTAATTACTTCATCAAAACCTAAGACAGCAATGACATCATCAACTGAAATACAATTTAACTTATGTGATAGAGCTAAGTTAAGGATTTGGTAAAATTCAGTAAATATTCCAATGTAAGCTTCTGGATTCTTTTGAAATTTCTTCTTATCAGTATAACCTAATTCTTTTGCTAAATCTTTTAATGTTTTAGCAGTGTTTTCAATTTTAAGTTCATTAAAGTAATTAATATAAGCATTAACTACTAGGCTTACTCTATCTTTACCAACACTATCAATAAAATTTTGAGCTTCTGATACATCACTTTGGTTAAAATAATCATCATATAAGAAGCCAAATGTTTCCATAAAACTTGAATAGTTACGTAAATCTTTACGTCTTTCCCTTGAATTTGGTCCTTGAGTCATAAAAATTTTCTTAACAAAGTCTAAATCGTTTTGGAATCGATTATAATCAGATACATTATAACTGTTTGCCCATTTTAATAAATTGTTGACATTATCTTCTAACGATGTCTCATAAATAATTTCACTCGAAATATTGTTAAGTTTATCTAAATCATATAATGGTCCAGATAACCCCATATTTTCAAATTTAACTTCGAACTCTTCAATATCTTTATCTTTATTAGCAAGATACCATTCTTCAAAATTAGAATTAATTAATGTGTAAAGATAAACATAT
This sequence comes from uncultured Anaeroplasmataceae bacterium, assembly GCA_944325035.1. GTDB lineage: Bacteria > Bacillota_I > Bacilli_A > Acholeplasmatales > Anaeroplasmataceae > CAG-307. Next base: position 97,776 of record CALUYM010000002.1, on the reverse strand, counting down.
AATGCTTTAGTTGGATAACCTTTTTCTAAATAGAATTCTGCATTAGATTCTGGGTCCTTACGCTTAGAAAGTTTACGTCTACTTTCTCCTTCTTGCTTCATGACAGGAGCAACATGAGCATATGTAGGTAATGAGAAATCTAAGGCTTCAAATAATTGAATGTGAATAGGTAAACTAGATACCCATTCATCTCCCCTAATAACATGTGACGTATGCATTAAATAGTCATCACAAGCATGGGCAAAATGATAAGTTGGAATCCCATCTGTTTTCAGTAAAACAAAGTCATTTTGATTATTATCCATTTCAAGTTCGCCTTTAATTAGATCATTGATTTTAATTCTTTCTGGAGCAGAATCACTAACTCTAAAACGTAAGACGTAAGGCTTGCCAAGAGCTAAAAATGACTTAACTTCATCAATTGAAGTATTTCTATACTTAGCATATTCTTTATAATATCCCGGAGTAATATGGTTAGATTCTTGATTTTTACGAATTTCATTTAATTCTTCTTCAGTTGCAAAACATGGATAAGCAAGGCCTTTTTCAACTAAATACTTTGCTAGAATATGATATATTTCAACACGATTAGATTGGACATAAGGACCATATGCACCTATTTCTTCTGTTTCGCTTGTAACACCTTCATCAATTTTAATTCCTAACTCATTGAATACATTTGTAATAATTTTACGAGAACCTGGTACTTCACGTTTTTTATCAGTATCTTCGATTCTTAACATGAAAACACCATTATTTTGAGTCGCAATTTTACGGTTAATTAAAGCCGTATAGACTCCACCGATATGTAAAAAACCTGTTGGTGATGGTGCAAGACGTGTACATACAACGTTTTTTCCACGAACAGGATATTTTTTTAATAAATCATCTCTTGTTTCTGTAACATTTGGAAACAATAAATCTGCTAATAATTGAGACATAGTAAACCTCCATAAAAACGCTAAACTATTATACCATAAACTAATTAGTAAAACAATAATTCATAATATTTTTAGTCTCACAAAAACATCTACCTTTATAAAACTTTTTATGTAATTTATCAACATTAAAAAACATTATATCTTTTTATTAAGATACCTTTATTCACTATAAACTTTTAATACTTTGATTATATAATTAAAGTTTATACTATTTTATTTATTTGGTGATTTAAATATTTTCATAAAAGTTTTATCCAATTAAGATTTAAAAATAAAAAAGTAAAATCTAAACAAAAAAATTGACTAATAAATAAAGTATTTAAAAGTCAATTTTTGCAAATTTTAGTGTTAATTGTATTTTTATAAATTTTTAAACGATGACATGCGTTGATTCTATTACATTTTAATTATAATTTTTTATAATTAAAAACAATAATTAAACTCTACTCAAATAGTTTTGTCGAAAGATAACGCTCACCAGTATCAGGTAAAATTACAACGATATTTTTTCCTTCCATTTCAGGTCTTCTAGCAAGTTCAATGGCACCTGTTAAAGCCGCTCCTGAAGAAATTCCAACTAATAAACCTTCTTTTGAAGCTAATAAGCGAGAGTTAGCAAATGCTTCTTCATTGCTTGATAGTAATACTTCATCATAAATATTTTGATTTAAAATGTCTGGTATAAAACCTGCTCCAATTCCTTGAATCAAATGAGGTCCTTTTTCTCCCTTTGTTAAAATTGGTGAGTTTTGGGGTTCAACTCCAAATACTTTAATATTTGGATTTTGTTCTTTTAAATAAGTTCCCGCACCAGTAATTGTACCACCTGTACCAATAGCTGATACAAACGCATCTACTTTGCCATCCAATGCTTCATAGATTTCAGGGCCAGTTGCTTCATAATGTGCTAATGGATTTGACATGTTAATAAATTGACCTAAAATTACGCTATTAGGAATTTCTTCTTTCAATTCATTTGCTTTTTGAATAGCACCTTTCATCCCCAAACTAGCATCAGTTAAGATTACTTCTGAACCATAAATCTGCATTAATTTAATTCTTTCAACACTCATATTTGACGGCATAATGATTTTAACCTTTAACCCTAAATAAGCACCTATCATAGAAAGCGCAATTCCTGTATTTCCACTTGTCGGTTCAATTAAAGTCGAATTTTCATTTAGAATTCCTTTTTCTAAAGCATCTTTAATCATACGATAAGCTGGTCGATCTTTGGCACTACCAGCTGGATTCTTACTTTCTAATTTAGCATAAATATGTGCTTGTAAACCTAGACTTTCTTCAACTTTATTTAGATGGATTAATGGTGTTTTACCAATTAATTCTAAAACACTTTCATATACTTTCATATACTTTCATATACTTTCATATTATTTTTTGGTTGTTGAACCAAATCCTCCTATTCTAACATCTGACGTATCGTCATCAATAGTGATACCATATTGCATGAATATACCTTGACAAATACCTTCATGCGAACTAACTTCTAAAATTTTATTTTCATTTGAATCATTAGTTAACTTAATCATAATATGGCCTTCGTTTTTCGCATTAAAATAGTCACTATCAATAACTCCTACTGTATTATTTAATTGTAGTCGATATTTAAAACCCAATCCACTCCGTGGATATAGCATTAATACATAATCTTCTGGCATCATCACTCTAATTCCTGATGGAATTTTTATTGTTTCACCAGGTCTTAATAAAAAAGGAAGTGGACTTTTAAAATCATAACCAGCCGATGCTTTAGTTGCTCTTTGGGGAAGCTCTATTTCATTATAAATAGTTTTAACTTCTTCTTCAGTTAATTTAAAGTCAGCCATATCAGCTAAAAATTGTTCGAACGATACTTTATAAAATTTTGCGTTAATTCTCATTTTTATCACCTGTAATTATCATACACCATCTATGGATTTAATTCAAATGATAAACTTGCACTATAACTTTATTATATGCTATACTTAAAAAGTATATCAATTATTTATGGAGGTTACTTATGAACGAGTATAAAAATTTCTCCTACTACTTCGATCAAATTATGGAATGTATCGATTATAATGAATGGTTATACTTCACTGAAGAAAATGTGAAAGAACATTCAAAAATATTAGATTTAGCCTGTGGTTCTGGTTTACTAGCCATGTTATTAAATATTGATGGGTATCAAACCGATGGTCTTGATTTATCAAGTGATATGATAAGTCTTGCTAATGACCGCTTTAAAGGAAATCATATTAACCGTAGATTGTTTGAAGCAGATATGACTGACTTTAGCTTAGATGAAAAATATGATGTTGTTACTTGCTATTTTGATTCAATTAACCATTTAGAAAGTCTAGATTTAGTCAGAAAATGTTTTAATTGTGTTTATGAAACTTTAAATGAGGGTGGTTTATTTTTATTTGATGTTTTTTCTAAGTCAAAATATGAAGAGATGAATGATGTTGAATTGAAAGAAGATTTTGATGATTTCTCTTATACATGGAAAATGACTTTAAAACAACCTAATATATTGGAACATGATATTGTTATTACTAGTGAAGATACCTACCATGAACAATACAATGAGTATTTTTACGAATTAAACGATATTATTGATAAAAATAAATTTGAAATTATCAAAATAGTTGGTGATTTTAATAATGATTTGTCAGCAGAAGATGAACGTATTTTAGTTGTATTAAAAAAACGCTAATACCACATTTTAATTCTATTAGCATAAAAAAGACTTTGTTTTTTAGACTTAGTCTTTTTTAATCAAAATCTTATTATATTCCTTATACTTATTCTTAAATTAATGAATACTAAATATATATAAAAAATTAAACTCCAGAATATGCATTAAATCCACCATCAATAGGGATAACTACCCCATTAATAAAGCCAGAAGCTTCAGATGACGCTAAGAAAATAATTGTCCCTAGTAATTCTTTAGATTCGCCAAAACGTTGTGCAGGAGTATTTTTTATAATTTTATTTCCCCGCTCAGTCAAACTACCATCTTCATTTTTTAATAGTCGCTCATTTTGACTTGCAATAAAAAAACCTGGAGCTATTGCATTAGCTCTAATTCCAACTTTAGAAAAATGCGTAGCTAACCATTCGGTAAAATTAATAATGGCTGCCTTAGCTGCAGAATAAGCTGGTACTTTGGTTAAAGAACGATACCCACTCATTGATGCAATATTAATAATTGATGAATCTTTATTTCCTATCATATCTTGGACAAATTCCTGACATGGTAAAAATGTTCCCATAAAATTCAATCCAAAAACTTGATTCATTCCATCCTCAGTTAAATCAAAAAAAGATTTTCCCTCTTGGTCTTCTGTATAGAATTCCATATCAGTAATTGCATCACTATTATTTCCCCCAGCACCATTAATTAAAATATCACATAGACCAAATTCAGATTTAATCTGTTCATGCACCGCTTTTAAACAATCCTTATTCAAAACATCACAGGCGTATGCCTTAGCAATTCCACCATCTTTACATATTTCTTTTTCAATTTTTAAAACTTTTTCATATGTTCTATTTAATAACATAACCTTAGCGCCAGTTAAAGCTAATCCCTTTGCGATTGTGCTACAAAGCACACCACCTGCTCCAGTAATAACAATAACTTTATTATTTAATGATTCACTAAAACGAGGTAATTTCATACTATCACCTATAAACACATCTTGTAAATATTTTCAACATCTGTAGGTTTTAATTCTTTAAAACCTTTAATTGAAGAATTTTTACAAGCTTTTTGCGCCATTTGGTTAAAATAAGTTTCATCAATTTTAAGCTTAGTTAATGTATCTTCTAATTTTAAGTCATTAAAGAAGAAGTCTTCTAACTTAGCAATTGCTTCATTAGCAATTTCATATGGATCTTTATTTTCATCAATACCAAATACATTTACCCCAAATTGAACATAACGGCTAACAGTTGTGTCATCTAAACAATACTTCATCCATCTTGGAGTTAAAATGGCTAATCCTAGACCATGCGTAATATCGTAGAATGCCGATAATTCGTGTTCCATGGCGTGACAACTCCATTGTTGTGTTTTACCTCCATCAATGAATCCATTAATAGCCCAACTGGATGCCCACATTAAATTAGCACGAGCTTCATAATTGTCCGGTTCTTGTAAAGCGATTTTGGTATATTTAATTACCGTCTTCATTAAGCCTTCCATTACTGTATCTAGCATATATAAATCTTTTTCTAGATCAAAATATGTTTCCATAATGTGAGACATAATATCAGCACTACCACATGCAGTTTGATAAGCACTGACACTATAGGTAAGAGTTGGATCTAGGAATGAAACTTTTGGTAATAAATGATAATCTTGACGACCAATTTTTTCATTTGTTTCTAAGTTAGAAATCACACCACCAGAATTCATTTCTGAGCCAGTCGCAGCTAATGTTAAGATTGTAACAATTGGTAAAGCTTTTTTTATTTCACTTCGTTTTGAGAAAAAATCCCACGGATCAAAATCTACACAAGCTCCTGCAGAAATCCATTTTGTAGCATCTAAAGTAGAACCACCACCAACAGCTAACAACATATCAATATTTAAGTCTTTGCACATTTTTGCGCCCTTACGTACAGATTCAATTCGTGGATTTGGTTCAATTCCAGATAATTCAAATAATTCTAAATTTGATTCTTTAATATATTTTACAACTTTATCATAAAGTCCACTTTTTTTAATTGAACCACCACCATATACTAATAGTACACGTTTTCCATATTTTTGAAGTTCTTCACCTAAATGATTTAATTGATTAGGTCCAAAATAAACTTTAGTTGGAATGTCATATATAAAACTATTCATTTGATAAATCCTCCATCTTCTATTTCATACCTTATTATAACATTTTTTTATAGAAAGAAAAAGAAACTATCATTTCTAAAGTGGATAAATTGATTACATGTACTTCTTTTTAACTATTAATTACTATCAGATGCTTATTACAAAATAATTTACTTTTCACTAGATGAAAAAGCTTTTTAAGCAGTTGAAACTATAAATTAGTACCCAAATCCTAAAGAATAAAATGTTACAATTCAATTGAATTTTATATAAAATATTGTGTGATTATGAAAAATAAAAAAAGAGGAACTATATTCCTCTTCTATAATTAAAGTTATTCAACATAAAATCCACATACAATATATGCTTATCATTATAAAACAAATTACTACTTAATAAAATTTTTAAATTATTTAAAATCTATCAATAATTTGCCAATCTTTATTGTTTCAAAAAAGCAATAATATTCTCATTTGATAGTTGCGAATCATATTTGAATCCTAGTTCAGAAAAATCTTTTAATTCATCTAAAGTTTCAACTCTATTTTCAGCCATAAAGCGAACCATTCTTCCTCGTGCCATTTTAGCCAATGTTCCTTTTACCTTAGGTTTTCCATTAACTAATTCATAAAACATAACTGTTATAAAAGTTACATCGCTAGAAAGATAAGGATAAATAGCCTTCGCATATTCATCCGATGCTAAATTAATAATAAAATTATCAGCTAATTCATGGTATAAACTATCATTCCAAAATTCATATAAATTTTTGCTATTACCAATCGTCAGTTGTGCTTGCATCTCTAATCGATAGTTGACAATTCCATCTAAAGGCTTTAAAACACCATAGAAACCTGACAAAATTCTAAGATGATTATTTAAATAGATCAATTCTTCATCTGTAAAAACATTCACGCCCATATTTTTATATTGAAGCCCGCTATATGCTAAAATAGCAGGGGTTAAACTGGAATTAAAATCTAGCGATTGGTAGCGCTGATAATTTAGCAGGGTTAGTTTATCATTACAGCCTAATAAGGCTTGCAATTTATCAATATCAAATTCTTTTAATCTAGCAGCTAATTGCTTAGCTTTAGCTAATAATGCTGGTTGAGATAAACCTTTGTCTAAGGTATAGTCAGTAACCATATTCTTAGCTGGTGAAATAATTATTTTCATTCTAAAGCCTCAAGGGTTTCAGCTGGATTTGCAGATGTGCTTACCTTTTCTTTAGCGCTTATAATTATACCATTTTCATCAATGACATAAGTTGTTCTTACAATTCCCATATATGTTTTACCATAATTTTTCTTTTCTTTATATACATCATATAGATTACAAACTTCTAATGATTCGTCTGAAAGAATTGGAAATGATAAGCTATATTTATTAGAAAACCGTTCATGCGATGTAAGCGAGTCCTTACTAACTCCTAATACAACTGCATTTTTTTCAACAAACGAGTTATGTAATTCATTAAATCCACATGCTTGTTTAGAACAGCCTGGTGTATTATCTTTTGGATAGAAATATAAAACAACTTTTTTACCACGATAATCACTTAATTTATGTTCCTTACCATTTTGATCAACTAATTTAAAATCGGGTGCAATTTGTCCTATTTGTAACATTTTAATATACCTCTTTCTAAATAATCTAACTATAGTATATCATATCATCTATTATCAGTCATCTAATATGAATTTAAGGTTAAAATTATAAAAATTTTGAAAAGCCTTAAATATCGATGTTAGATAAAATCCTATCAAGAAATAATTTACGTATTATTAGTTAATTTAATTACTTATTTAAATAGATAATGTAGTAAATTTATATTTTAAGATTGATTGTCTAGCATTTTGTATTTATGGTTTCATTTCATACTATCGTGCTAACTCTTTTGTCAGTTCTATTTCGTTCATTGTAATTCTCCAACCTTCAAATAACTTCATGCACACTAATTCTTTTGGCTATACTTTGATTGATCTCAATCATTGTTCCAAAGTTTCGTTTTATCACTGCAGTCAACGTCAAACATAAATAAAATATGCATAATTCATTTTTCACTTTATTAGTTAGATGCCATTTGGAAAAAGTTCAAAAACGGTATCTATTTATTCCAACACTATTCGTGCTTACCAAAGCTAAGAAATCAAATAGTATTAATCATTAAAAATATAATCAACTTATTATCCATTAAATATTTACTTTTTTTTAGCTTAATAAATCATAACGATAAACATTTCTTTTTTATCAATTTTTTTAATTCTTTTATATTTTAGATTAATCAAGTTTGTTATAAATACAAAGCTATCTCATTTTATTAAAAATGTATCTACAGCGACCTTTTTATTCTTTTAAATTATATTATTTGTTTAATAACATTTAGATTAATAGATAGAATTTGTTCATCTGCTAATCTCAATGTTTTATATTCAACAAAGTATCCAAAACTCAATTTTATATAATTACGCTAATTATTAATCTAAATCCTATCTAATATGATTTATCTTAATCAATAATGATTTTCGTCTTTTTTCTTAACTATTTTTACATAAAGTAATCACTGCATTATATTTATACTGTAAAAATCTAAATGTTTTAAAAAAAATGATTAAGATACCTACTAATTTCATATAACAAAAAAAATTCTATAAAGTAGAATAACAACTTTTGATAAACATCTACTCTATAGAATCTATTTATTTTTTAAAATTATCAATCTTTTTTATATGCAAATGTTGTAGAAATATGACTTGTAAAAATTCTCATTATCTCACACATTTTTTCAGGTGTATTTTTAATATATTCTAAACTTAAATTATTGCCTTCAATTCTTTTTACCTGACAAATCATTTCAAAGTTGTCCCAATAAACATAAACTCTTTCATTAAGTTTAAAACTCTTCGGTTTTTGCACCATCACTCCCATACCCTGCCCAGAAATATTAATCATACTTCCGTATAGATTTCCTTTTTTTGTTTTAACTCGTACACTAAAATCATCCTTTAGTGTTATTCTTTCACTCTTTCTAAAGATTGGTTTATGCCATGCAATTCTTAAAACATAAATTAGTCCATATGTGTTATAAGCACTCCAGAAAAAGTTAATCAAATACATATCTAAATCAGCTTTACCAGTTATAATTTCATAAATTGCTAATCCCCATGAAATAAATGTTAACAGTAATAATATTAAGTGTGGTAAAACCATTCTAAAATGGAATATCTTCTTATGTTGAGTTGTATCCTTACTTGTTACATTGAACCCAGTTTTAATATTAAATAACTCTTTAATACACGATACAAAAAGATGTGGTAACATAACCATGTCATAGTGCAATGCCCATCTCATACTTCTTCCTTTTTTCGGTGTTAAAATATAAAAACCTAAAATTTGTCCTAAAAAGAAAGGAATATAAATAGAGATCAATTGAGTGATTTCCGCGTCTAAAATTACTACTTTAGTAAGCATATATATTAATGGACATAGTAAAAAGATCATCTTTTGAATATTACTATACCAATACATACAACCATCAAAATAAGTTATCTTTTGACCCCAGGTTAAGCCTTTAGTAAAAAGTGGATTGTAATGCTTTAAAACCTGTAAATTACCTCTACACCAACGATCTCTTTGTTTAACAAGTTCTGGTAAAGTACTTGGTGCTAACCCATAAACTAATGCTTCATTAACAAATTCTGATTTATATCCTTTCGCATGAAGTAGCATCCCTACAGCCATATCTTCTGTTATAGACTTAGTTGGATATCCACCAATTTCAAGGACATATGAACGTCTAAACACTGCATTAGTTCCAACATGTAAAACTGCATTTCGACTTGCTCTAGCTTCTTGAATATGTCGCATGAAAAAATCTTGTTCATTAGGAATATTACTTGAGACATTATATTGATACATATCTGGATTGTAATACACTTGTGGTGTTTGCACAAATGCCATTTTTTCATCACTAAAATATCCGATTGTCTTTAATAAAAAATTAGGTTTTGGAATCATATCCGCATCAAGAACAACGAATAAATCGCCAGTCACAACATTTAATGCATTATTTAAGTTTCCCGCTTTAGCGCCTTTGTTATCTGTTCTTGTTATATAATTTATTCCATATTTAGCGCAAAGGTTTTTAAGTTCCTCTCTTTTTCCATCATCACAGATATGAACTTTCATTAAGCCTTCCGGATACTCCATATTAACCGCAGCTGCCATAGTCATTTCAAGCAAATATATCGGTTCATTGTAAGTACATATTAATACATCTACTGTTGGAATATTACCATTAAAATCTTTTAAAGTTTTTGATTCCTTTTTGTACTTCCCAAGAAATAAAAATTGAAAATTAAAAAAACTTACAATTCCAAAGAGCTCAGCCAAATATAAAATGATTCCGAAAATAGTGCTCAAAATACCTCTTGAAAACGGAATTGTAGTGAAACGCCAAATAACATAAATTAAACAAATTATAGAATTCAGAAATATAAATATTTTTCTTAAATTTTTAAATTTCCTTCCTATAATAAAAGAAATTATTAGCATTATTATAGTTGAACCTAGATAAATATATAAATATTCATCTTTCAAATAGTTAGAAATGTCTACTGTTAAAGTCATTATTAAAACTCCCTTTTTAATAAAATTTTTACTATTGACATTTTAAGTTAATTGGAATAATTTTCCGATAATGATTATACTACATTTTTTGTCTAAAAATCTATATTTTTGCTTATATTTAGAATAAGAGAAAACCAAATTTTTATTTTTTTTTAAAAACTAATTTGTTTTAATATTTACAATAATAATTATTTATCCAAAATAAAAAAGATTAAACAAATCAAAAAATTAACTTCTATGATTGGTAAAATAAAATTTAGTTATTTTATATACTTTCCTACCAGTCATACTTATATCTTCCTTATTAATTTTTAATCATGACATTAAAAAATACATTGATTGTGAATAAACTAGATTTTTAAGATAGTCAATACCCCCTAAAGTATTGTATCATAACACGTTCCATAGAAATAATATTCAGGTTTAACATACATCTGACAACTATCAGTTATTCATTCTTTTTAATGTGAAGAATATTATCTCATTTTGCATTTAATACACTTTATTTTAATTATTCTTGCATATAAAAATGGCAAAAACAATAAAAATAATTACTTTATAACTTAATTAATATTTAATTTAGTCACTCTAAAAGCTAATTAAAAAAATAAGAATAATTTATTGTGATTCATTTAAAACTATAAAAAAAGCATAGAATAATTTTCGTATAAGAATTATTCTATGCTTATCTCAGTTATAAAATATTAAACCAACTAAATATTTCCTTATAATTTAATTTTTTATAAAACATAGTATAAATGCGCTATTGTTTTATTGATTTACTTTTACATAATCTTCATTATTTACAGCCTCAAGCCATTTTGTAGATGCATTTTCACCTGGGATTTCAATTGCTATATGTGCAAACCATGAATTCAAAGAAGCACCATGCCAATGTTTTACACCTGGTTTTATGTAAACAACATCCCCTGGTTTTAAAATACGAGGCGATTCGTTCCATTCTTGATAAATGCCTATCCCTGACACTGCTAATAAGATTTGTCCTCCACCTTGCGAAGCCTGATGAATATGCCAATTATTTCTACATCCTGGTTCAAAAGTTACATTTGCAACTGTAACTCCTTCTAAATTTAACATGTTCAAATAACTTTGACCAATGAAAAATTTAGCATATGCATCATTTTTATTACCTATACCAAAAATATTATCAAATTCTTTTTTCATATTTTTCACCTACTCTATTGTATTAATTGCATTTAAACATCTTGGAAATCCGATAAATGGTAAGGCAAGTGTACATGCCTCAATCAACATTTCTTTAGTATTTCCAACCATCAAATTTGCTTTTGCATGGGCTTTAGCTTGATTTTCGCATCCTCCTAACGAGATAATTGTAGTAAATGTAATTAATTCTCTCGTCTTTAAATCAAAAACTTTTCTGGTATAAAAATCACCAAAACAATAAGCTGAAAGTAAATCTTGAATATGTTTTAATTCAAAAGGCGCATTTTCACGCATTTTATTAATATTCTCTTTACCAAATATAGTTTGTTGTGTATGTAAACCTTTTTCAAAGCGAGTATTAGAATCAACTGTAGAATTTTGGACATTGTAATTGATTTTCTTTTCGTTAAATAGACAATTCATTTCTTCTAAAGCACTTATTACTTTAGCAAATCCAATATATGGCGTTGTCTGATAAATAGTTTCTTTTATTTCATCTATTGTTAAACCTATATTTAAAGCATATTCTATTTGTTTTTTTAATAATTTTTTTTGCTCTAATGTAGTAAATACAGTTATTAAAATAATACTTTTTTGTTTATTAGTCAGTATTTCTCTTAAAAGAATCCCTTCTAAGACGTTATTTAAAATATTCTCTAATTCCATATCAAATTTTAAATTAAATAGTTCGCTTTTTGTAACCATATTATCATTCCCTTCAATAAAAGTATAGAATGATTTCTTAATTCTTTCAATTTAATTATTAAATCATTTTAATAAGTTTTTCTTATACAAAGTATAGATTTTATGTCAGTTCTTTAAGACTTGTTTAAAGCATTCTGCTAATTCTTCAATGTAATATCCTGAATTTTCTTTTTCCCAAAATAAACAATAGTTTTTAGTATGTTGAAAATCATTTACACAAAGTTCTATTCTTTTAATGAACATTGATTCTTCCATAGAACCCTCATCAACGATCATAAATCCTTGATTATTCATTACCATAAGTCTTGCTTGATGTGGTTCACTTACAAATAAATAATCGCCTTTAAATCCCATGATATTATAATAATATTCGTATTCTATATCTTTTTGATTATCTGAACTAACTAAAATACATGGAATATTTTTCAAATCCTCTGCAGTTATTTTTTTTAACTTAGCCAGTTTTGAATTTATTGAAACTTCAACAAATGTTTTTCTAACTGATAATAAAATATTATTATATCCGTCGGAAAACTTTCTTCTTTGATCATTAAATGCAATATCAATTTCTTCACTTATTAACATACGATATAATTCATCATGATTTCCATAAATAATTTCTAGCTTTACATCAGGATATTTATTGCTAAACATGGAAATAATTCTAGCTAAATCCTCGCCTCTATAGGTACGTAAGACACCGAGTTTGATAACATATTCATCATTTTAATCGATTTTTTTGGATTCCTTTATTATTCGTTCATAATCAGATACCAAAACAAGTGTCTTTCGATAAAAATGCTCTCCAGCTTTTGTCAAGTTAAAACTACGATTGTGGCGATCTAATAACTTAAAACCTAATTCATTTTCAAGTGTCATAATCTGCTGAGAAATAGCAGATTGAGATATATTTGATTCTAATGCTGCTTTACTAAAACTATTATACTTAACCACAGCTTGAAAATATTTTATTTGTCTTAACATAATATTAAATGCCAAAATTGTATACCATTTAATTTTATTAACTAAGTCGTAGCTAATTTATACAATTATCTAAATGCTAAAAACCATAATTAATGCTTTTATATTTAAAATTATTTTAGAATTTTACATTTTTATATAACTCAGCTAACTTATCGTTATAAATTTTATAGTATTCTTTTTTGACATACTCCTTTCTTTTAATCATTAGCATAACTATTAAAAAATCTTTTTTTATTTCATTTACTATCTTCTACATATTAAAAATTTTAAGCCTTATTAATTTCCATCCTATATATAGATTTCCCATCTTTTTCAACAACTCGAATGATAAATCCGACTTTCAAATACTTGGTCTTAAATATTTCTTTTTCTTGCTTAATTTCGCAATATGTTCCTTGGATATGGCTTGGTTCAAAAACAGCTTCTAATAAATCATCTGGATTATCATATGGAAAAATTTTATGTTCATTAAATTCTTCAATTATTTCTTTTAAATTTTCATACAATACATTTTCACGAAAAGATTGCGCTTCCGCTTGAGCAAAACTATCAATGAAACAATAATTAATACCTTTTTCTTTTAAAGCTAAAAGTGTAGCATTTGACGTTTTATCTGATTCATTTAATACTAGGTAACGAGCTGAGGGCATACTTTGAAACAAACCACAAAAATCTGAATCCGAGGATGCCAAAATAATTGATTCTATTTTATTCTCATAGTATTCCTTACAAGCACCAGCTGTTATAGCTATATCTACTAAGGATTTTCCTTCGACAACTCGTTCAATTTCTTTATGTTCTACAGGAATATTAACAATTCGTTCTAAATAATCCCAGGCATTTGAAGTATTTACATCATCATATAGAATAATTTTTTTAATTTTTTGAATTTTATCTTTATGTAAATTTAAAAATACCGCAGCAAATCTAAATGGATCAACGTTTTCACAATCTACTAGTACACTAACATTGCTTGCTGTATCAATAAAATCATATACAATGTCTTTAGTAATAATCGGTGCATCAATAACATAATTATTTGCATGAAATGTATTCCCATAAGCGCTATAAAGAAGTCTTAAAAATTTTTCATCATTAAATAGAATATTTCCATAATAATCATTCATTTTTTCTTTTGGCCAATATAAGTATAGACCATATGGATAAAACTGCTTATTAAGAAATAATAGTCGTTTAACATTATTTATTTCACTTAGTATCTTATTTTTATTAGTTTTACTGTTTAAGTTAATACCATTAACTCCAGCATAACAACCTGGCATTAAAAATAAGTTTTTTATATATTCCCACTTAATCCAAACTGGAAAATGTGGTCTAATTTTATCAATTTGTTCTAAAATAAATTGATTAATATAAGCAATCATAACACTTAAACTAACATTAGATCTTATAACTTCAATTCCTTTATCTCTTAAATATTTAATAGCTTCAACATCAACATAATCTGGCATTTGCTCAATTGAAATCAAATTAATTCTACCTTCATTGATTACTTTAGGATTAATCAAAAAATTCATTCTAATTATAGAAAGACATCTTATAATTTTTAAATTTTGATTTTTTTCATATTCTTCTTTTTTTATTTTTGGTAAATTAATATCTAATATTTCTTCTTTAACACCTAATAAAAATGATAAAATTTTTACAATATTTGTTCGATAATTTTCATAATTATCAATATAGTTTTTACTATTTGATTCCATATCCTCACCTATTTTCCCTTTTTATTTTACCATGATTTTTCCTTTAAATATACTTTATTTCATATATGTTATTGCTATTTTTATGTAAAAATACAAAAAAATTCAAGTTTTAATCAAATAATACCTGAATTTCGTAAGAGAAATCATATTAAAGGAAACCTATATTGATAACTATCTATATCAAAACCAAATTTTCTATATCTGTAATTGATTTCATAAATATATTTTTAATTAATTAAATCTTAATTTAATTTTATCAATTTAACTTTACTTTATTAACTTTTTTGGTATAATAATTAATAAAAATACATTAGAATTTCATTTAATTATTTTAAAGCGTATGTACAAATATGTAAATAAATAGAAAGGAAAAATAAATAAGAAAAATAGCTAGATATATAAAAGTTTTGCTAAGATATGTCAAATAACTACTAAATTTTTCTTTATTTATAGGTAAATTAAGATGGAATTGCAAACTGATAGAACTTATTTAAGAAAAATAGAATTAACAGATGTGGATGCAATTTATGAAAACTGGGCAAGTGATGATGAAGTATCAAAATATTTAACTTGGCCAACACATAAAGATAAAAAAACAACTGAGATGATTGTAAAATCTTGGCTTAAAGACTATGAACAAGAAGATACTATTCGCTATGGAATTGTTCTTAAAGATAACAATGAACTGATTGGTACAATTGATGTTGTAAGATTAGAAAATAATATTCCAGAAATTGGTTATACCTTAAGCCGAAAATATTGGAATAAAGGATTAATGACTGAGGTTTTAAAGCTATTTACAACATATTTATTTAGTTTAGGTTATGAGAAAATTACAGTTAAAGCTTTAAAGGATAATATTGGTAGTAATCGAGTTATTTTAAAAAATGAATTTACATTTGAAAATGAAACTGAAAAAATATTGAGTTCATTCAAACCATATCTAGTGAAAATTAATAATTATCATTTAAAAAATAATAAAGATAAAAAACTATAAAGTCGAAAAAGATACTTTATAGTTTTTTTGTTTTGCAAATTATATCGCAATCATTACTCTATATAAATAAAGGTAAATACGTAAGCAAATAAAAAAGTACTTAGTTAAGGATTAAGACAAATTTTATAAAAAAGAAATTTGACTCTTACCACTTCGTTTAGAATCATATAAAGCTTGATCAGCTCTTTTAAATGCTACATCAAATAATTCATCAACACCTAAGCGAGTAATCCCCATTGAAATACTATAAAATGGAGAATTTTCTTTAGTCCAAATTAACACATCATTCATTATACGCCTAGCAAGATTTTTAGCATCTTCCGGTGTCCTTAAGCCAGCGCACAATAAAATAAATTCGTCTCCACCCATTCTACATGCAAGATCTGTTTTTCTTATGTTATTTATCAAAATATTAGCTAAAGATATTAAAGCATTATTCCCCTGCAAATGTCCGTAATTATCATTTACTTCCTTAAAATTATCAATATCAATCACAAAAATCCAAGCATTATTCTTATCCCAATTAATATATCTTTCTTTTAAAGTTCGTATATTAATTAAGCCTGTCAATCCATCTGTTTCTACTAATTGCGAAAGTAAATTTATTTTTTCATGTGCTGTTTCAACCTCATGAACTAAAGTCTTAGGATAAGATTCTTCTCCAATTTGTTCAAGATTAGGTGTAGATTGATGAATGTGTAATATTTTCCATAATTTATTTATTTTTTTATATAATATAGAAAATCTACTATCCATGTTTATAGCTACAGTTCCTTCATCATTCTTCCATCTAATTGCAACTTTACCATAAATAAGTGACGCATCACTGCTTATTACAATCTCATCACACTCTAGATATTGTATTTTAAATTTTATATCTTTTCTTTCTTGAAATTCAGCATTGATAGCTACCTTAAACTCTTCTAGATTGTAATAAAATTCATGTTTTCCAGTTCCAATTATTACACTATATTCTTCAAACATATTACTAAGCTTGGAAATGTTGTTAACATCACCACTAAAATATTCATTCCAAAGTTTTTTAGTTAGTTTTATCAATTCACTCATATTTTCCCCCCATCATTTTCATATAATAACGCATAAATAAATTTGACTAGGTATTATTTTATAAATTTCAAGTAAAGTATAACATATTTAAACAAATTGTAAATATAAGATATTTTTATTTTAAATTATATATTTATTATGGGTAGTTGGCTTGTATTTCTTGTTCTACTAATATTACAATATTTACAATGATATGCTTTAAAACATTAGTTGTTATCCTATTGATTCAACTTACTCCAAACAAAGCTATTTATAATATACCATCAATTTCAAGAACTTTATTAGGGATTATATTATAATTGTTTTTATTAAGTAATACATGATATACTTATTTTCCTCTCTATAAAAACGTTTTGATTGTTCCACTTATCATTAAATTCTACTCTAGAGTTAATTTTATCAATAACATTCAATTTTAAAACAATCATTAATTTCAGTTTCTTCATTTTTTGTATAATAAAGCACGTACCATAAACGTTAGTGCTTAATTCTTTAAATTATTTAAATATTTATTGATATCTTCTAATGTTTCTTCCCACATATTAAAATTTTCATCATTAGGTTATTCTTTCATCAACTCTAATAAAGTATTTTGGTATTTCACATCTTCAACAAATGACTCATCATCTCGATAATTATCGAAGTTTTTAGCAAGGTGTAAGCAAATATGGTATGCACTACCCATAGCATCTTCTTTAATTCGTTCATATGTAGCTTCTTTACGGAAAAAACCTTTTCCATCACATAACATAATTAATCACCTTTCTTTTTCTTACAACCAACTCACTTGGACCATCTTCATACTTATCATAAGAAACTATTTAAAATCTTTAATTTCTAGCTAAAATAGCTTCACTTTCGTCATAGTTCTCTACAGCATAAAGGTTTGTGGCTTTAGGTATTTCAAGTTCAAATAAATATAGATCACGAAGAACCTGCAAATACTTTAAGAACAAACACATTGATACATATGGTCTAGCGGCTTTCATATATGCTTCAAATTGATTAGGAATTGCATCGTCAATCTTAGCAAGTTCAACCTTTGATTCATTTGAACTAAATTGAATTATCAATCCATTTTTTAAAGTTCCTAACGGATTAGGTTCTGACCTAAATACGTATGTAAACTGTTCTTTATTAATTCTTTCAAGTAACCACCCTTTTGTAACGTACTCACCTTTAAAATCATCTATGGCAATATCTATTCGTTTAAACCTTGCATTAAGTTTAACCATAAAATAGATTAAATTAACCCAATTTTTATCAGGATTTCTTTTTTCAAAATCACGACAACCTTCACCTTTCATTTCAAGATGACATGTCTTTTGATAACAATCATTCATTGGCCCATCTAATCTTAAGATAATATGTTCGACTAATGAAAATTGATAATTAAAATTATTAGTTGCAAACTTTGCTTTAGCCACTTCAAAGTTTTTTAACGTTTAAGTATTTTGACATGAGTGCAACCATCTCATGAGCCTTAAACATTGTCAATTCATTATCGTCTACATCAAGTGGAAACGTAGCACTAAAATAGTCAATTTTTATTTCAATATTGTTCATAAAAACTCCTTCCATAACGTTATTAAACATTCACTAATATCGGTTTAGTCCGCGTACGAGGGGCTGCCCCTTCGTTCGCGTCTCCATAAACCTTGGAACTTAGATTGAATGGTTAAAAACAATTAAGTTTATAAAAATAATTATTTTTTATATTTATGATATAATTTTTATATGTGCAGCCTGTGGTTGCTAAAATTTCAAATCAAAGTTGGTTTCATTATATTTTAAATTTTAGTACTATATTTTCCGTAGGTAAAAAAATGAATATCGGAAATAAAATCATAGAATTAGGAGCTAAACATAAAATGAGTCAATCAAAACTAGCGGATTTACTTGACGTATCTAGACAAACAGTATCTAAATGGGAATGTAATATTTGTGACCCTGAAATAGGAAGAATAAAACAAATGGCTAAAATTTTTAATGTCACAACTGATTATTTATTGGATAATAAGATAGATGATGAAGTCTTATTTAGCAATCCAAACTCTAATAAGAGAATAAATGTTTTTTCAAAACTACGTAATTTATCATTTCCAAATTAAAATTGCGATTGGATTATGGTTAGTAACTGTTGGATTTATTATTTATACCCTTATTTATTCATATGTTATTAATCCATATATTTATAAACCCGCGGATGGAAAATGGCATTACGGTATAAATGCACAGATATTAGGATTCTTAAATAAATCTGATATAAGTTCAACTGGATTCATTTTAATTGCAATTACATTATTTCTTTTAATTATCGTTATCTCATATACACTTATATTAATTATAAAAAGAATCAAAAAGAATGATTAATTTATTATTAGGCTTAAGTGCAGCTAAAACACTATTATCAACGACAGTTTCGTCAACAAACTACATGTTAGAAAACCAAAACAATCTTACTATGACAGGAAATGATGCAAAAGAATTTGAAATATGGGAAGATGATTTATTTCGTGACGATTATATAGGTATATATCATAGTTACAAACCTATAGTCTATGCATTTGTTAATAGAATCGAATAAAATAATTTAGATGATACTCACATTCAATTGTGAGTATTTATTTTATTATAAAATCTAGAGTTACATTTATTTAATTCTTCTATCGTTGGTCTTAATGAGGTAAATCTATCTAAGTCTTTGAACTCTTTATTTTTCTTTTACTCATATGCATAACTTAAAAATGTAGAGTCATATAAAACTTGATTTTCATAAGAAAAATCGCAGATATTTATTGCGATTTTTTTCTTAACATCTTTTCATCATCCTATTGAGATAGGATAGTTTTTAATTTAAAAAAATAGTAATGATCAAACCATTTACATATTTTATTTAAAGACGTAGCCATAGTACGCAATATTACATATAGTAGTGTCATATCATTTCTTTTATATTTACCAATACACTTTCTCTTAGATTTTTTAGAGATTGTTTTTTTCTTAAGTTCATACTTAGTGATTAGTTTTTTCACCAAGATGCTTAACCCCTTAATAGGTAAATAATATAGAAATAATAAAAGAGGGAATTTTTTCTTACGATCTTTGATTGTAATAAAATATTCTGAATTACCTCTAATTCTTAAAGGTACTTGATCCTTAAGTTGATAATCAACAAATATCTTAGTATATCTTTTAAGATTATGCGAAACAGTAGAAAAGAACGTTGCAACCCCATCCTCACCAACTTCCTTTTTATTATCATGAGAATTATACTCCTTATCGAATTCTGAAAGAGAGATAACTATATATTCATCCAGTGGATATATATCAGTAGGTTTATTTACTCTCATATAATCGAAATTAAAAATTTTGGAGTACTCATTGAATTATGGTGAGTATATAGAATAATTTGATATTAAATATGTACCTCTAGTTATCAAGAAATTGTAGATATCAATATACTCTTTATGCTCATTATAATTACCAGGGGTTTTTCTCACCTTAGCAAAATTAACGAACCTGAACTTTAGTTCATATTCTAATAATTTATTTTATGTATTCCTATTTATCGCTCATTTTCTTATATCCTTGGCACTTGCCAGTATTCATTTAAACCTAATTACTTAAGCAGAAAAGTCTTGGCGTAGGTCATAATTCTCAACAAATGGATAAAGTCTTACCTTGGTCTATTCAGTTTTCAAAGAACAATTAGCTTTCGCTATGTAGGGCTATCGTATGTATCTTTTTGCTTTTCTACTTAGTTACAAAAAAGCTTACCTCTTCCTACACTTTAATAGTGAAAATTCGACCCTCTTGGTAACCATTTTTCAAAAATTTTATCAACAAATTTTTAAAGATGAAAAAGAAACAGACATCTAAATGCCTGCCTCAAAATCTAGCTTTTATTAGAAGTCTTTTAATAATTCTTTTAATTTTTTTAGTATCTTATTTCTTCTTTTAATCAAAGCTGGATGTGATATTTTCTTAGCTTCAGCTACGGTACGAAGATTTTCTTCGTCGTAATATAGCCTAGTAACAATATCTCTTTCTTCATCTGTTAGTTTTGATATTGCATCTCTAACAGCTTCAATTATCATTTGTGTTTGAATGACTTTGTTTAAATTAAAACTATCATCACGAATATTGCTCTCAAAATGTCCGTCCTGATCAAATGACGAAAATAAAAGCAGATGATTTTTCTTATCTATCTGCTTCAAATAATTCTCGTGATTTTTCTCTTGCCAATAGACTTTATAAATCTCCTCACTGACTTCAACTTTCTTTCCGTTTACAAACAAGTAATATTTTTTGTTCATATTTTGTCCTCCTTTTCGTTTCAAAAACTTGTTTGAAAACAAAAAAGGAGGACTACGGCATGACAACATACCGAGTCCTCGCAAGCGAACGAAAATAGCCTTATGATTCAAATCGAAAAATTTATAATAAAGCGAATGTACTATGCAATATGAAAAATAACTTGAATCGAAACCTATGAAATTCCTGTACGAAAATACGTATAACTAATACCATATTCCATGCACATCCCTTTTTATACCCATTAATGTTATCTTTACTTTGGTACAAAGAAAGTATCGTTACAGAATTTTACTCTTGAAATTTTGCAAATCAGCTTGATGTTTCGTTAACGCCTCTCAAATTCAAATTGTAAAAAATATAATTCTTATACTTTCTTTCCGTAACCATATCAACCTTTTTTAATACTGATAAGTGATATGAAACTTTTGAATTTGGTAAAGAAAATTTACTAGCAATATATCCTGCTGATAGCTCTCCATTTTTTAATTCATTTAATATGTCCAATCTTATCGGATCAGATAGAGCTTTGAACTTTTCACAATAATTCATTAGCTAACCTTCCTTTAAACCTATTTCAAATATTTTTAAAACA
Organism: uncultured Anaeroplasmataceae bacterium; assembly: GCA_944325035.1. Classification (GTDB taxonomy): domain Bacteria; phylum Bacillota_I; class Bacilli_A; order Acholeplasmatales; family Anaeroplasmataceae; genus CAG-307. The sequence goes on along the minus strand of CALUYM010000002.1, from coordinate 75,785 downwards.
ATTATAGCATTCATCTTCCATCACCCACAATGGCTATTTCAAAATTATTTAAAATAGTCTATATACTCAGCACTTAAAATGCTATAATAAGGAAAAGATAACCCCCCTCGGAGGTAGATACAATGGTTAATTTAAGCAAACTAGAAGAAATTAAAAATTTACGTACAGTATGGCCTAAAGAAGCATCTGACTTCACTCCATGGCTTGCGGATGACGATAACATTACATTATTGGGTGATGCGATTGGTATGGATATAACCATCATCGAAAGAGAATCTACAGTTGGAGATTTTAATGTCGATATATTTGCTACTGAAACAGGTACAGACAGAAAAATAATCATCGAAAATCAACTCGAAGAAACAAATCACGATCATCTTGGAAAACTGAGTACTTATGCATCAGGTAAATCAGCTGATGTAATCATTTGGATCATTGAACACGCTCGTGAAGAACACAGAGCTGCTATTGAATGGTTAAACAATCATACTGACGAGAAAATTGATTTTTTCCTTTGTGAAATAAAAATATATAAGATTGGTAAGTCTGAACCAGCTGTTAAATTTGAAATCGTTGAGAAACCAAACGATTGGACGAAAGAAGTAAAAAAGAATGACTCAGCAAATGAAACTCAATTACAAAGATATGAATATTGGGTAGCATTCAAAGAGTACGCTTTTCAAAATAATAGTTTCTCAAAAATCTTTAATCGAAGAAAGCCTTCACATGACCATTGGATGAATTTTAGCATTGGATCATCTGCATGCCATATCGCAGTATCGCAAATTCAAAAAAGAGATGAGTTGGATGTAGAACTGTATATTAATGAAGACAAAGAACTTTTCCATTCATTATTACAGCACAAAGAACGAATTGAAAATGAAATAGGACTTACTTTTGATTGGAGAGAACTGCCAGAAAGAAAAGCAAGTCGAATAATAATTGAGAAAAAAGTACATTTGAGTGATAAAAATAAATGAAATAGCCAATTTGATTGGTTAATAGATGTAATGTTAAAAATGAAAAAACATTTAAAAAGTATTTATAGAATCTAATGCATTTGAATTTGAGCAATCTAAGAAAGGGTGATAAGTAATGAATGTTGTAAAGGTTGTAATTAAAGGAGCTTCAGGCTATGTTCCGTTAAATGAAGCTTTTGAAGATAAAATAACAATTACTGCTACTTCTATAAGTTATGAGTATAAGCCTTATTCGGAAAGCCAACTTAAAACAAACATTTATAGAAAATGGAATTATAAAACCAATAGCCCTATATTTAAATCAATCTTTAAAAAGATAGCTAATATGACACCTAAATTCTTATACAATAATGAAATATTGTTTACTAAAGATATAGGTCCTACTACTATTACTGCCACTTTCGATGACAAACATAGAGAAACAGTTACTTATTACTGTCCAGGAGAATTCTTCAAGGATTATTTTATGCTTGTAAAAGAATTAGTACCGAAATGTGAATATATTCCTGCTGTTCTTTTAACAAATGATGACTATAAGGACAATAAATAAACAAATTATTATTTGCAGAAGGAAGTTGTAAAGGAGAATGACTATGAAAGATAAAAACATTTTAATTAGTGTGGGTTTTATTATTTATATTGTCATGTCTGGAATCGATAGATTTGTTTATCATATACCTAATGTTATTTATATTCCAGTAGCAATTTTCGGGATTGCTTTAATTTTAATTGGTTTTTTCAAAGATAAATCTAAATAACAAAATCCTAGTTTATCATTATTGACAAGCTGACATTGTATTTAACTATTGATATAATCACAATACAGAATCAAACATTGCTTAACGCTTATTCTGCAAACCATACTTTTGTAGCAAGCACAGTAAGTGTATACCCACTTACGGAAAATTGATGAAGCAGCCCCTTATGGAACTGCTTCTTTTTTTTATCAATTTTTATACTTGTTAGGGTGACCCTAAAACCCCATACATTTCAAGAAAGGAACGATAATTATGTCTAATAGAATACGAAATATTCAACTAAAAATAAATCTAACCAAAGAAGAAAAAGAGCTTTTTGAAAAGAAAATGAAGATGACTCATTGTAAAACCATGAACCATTTTTTAAGAAAAGTCGTTTCTGAATCTGATATTTTTGTTGTTGATTTACAACCATTTAGAGAAATACAAGGACTACTTTCAAGATACGCTAATAGTGTTAATCAAATAGCAAAACGAGTTAATTCTACAGGTGTTATTTATAGTGATGACGTCAATGATATAAAACAACAAATCGATCATCTTTCTAAGGAAATTTGGCAAATACATTCATTACTATTAGATAGAACTACAACAAAAGGAGATGATTCATAAGTGGCTATTACTAAAATTCATCCAATAAAATCCACACTTAATCTTGCGATTGAATACATTACTAACGAAGATAAAACTGATGAGAAAATACTGGTTACATCACATAAGTGCTTTCCTACAACTGCGCATACGCAATTTTTAAAAACAAGAGAAGATAATAATGTTAAAGGAACTGTACTTGCAAGACATCTTATTCAATCGTTTTTACCAAATGAAACAACGCCTGAGCAAGCGCATCAAATCGAATTGGATCTTTGCAAAAGAATATTGAAAGACGAATATGAATTTATACTAACTACCCACATTGATAAAGGTCATATTCATAATCATATTATCTTCAACAATGTAAACATGGTTACTGGAAAATGTTATCAATCCAACAAGAAAAGCTATCATAAAATCCGTTATCAAAGCGATAAAATATGCAAAGAAAATAATCTCATAGTCATTGATGAATACTACGAAGCCTTTAGAAAGAAATATAAACCACTGGTAAATCTTGGTATGAAAATGAACAGTTTAAAAAAGGAACTTCGTGGAAAAGTAAGCTTCAATTTGATATTGATAGAACTATAAAGCAATCTAAAGATTGGGATGATTTTCTTGGTAAAATGAATATTCTTGGTTATGAAATCAAGCATGGTAAACATATTGCATTTAAACACAAAGATAAGGAAAGGTTTACAAGGGCGAAAATTATTGGCGATGATTATACTGAGGATAGACTAAAAGAATGCATTAATGAAAATGATAATCATAAAAATTATACTGTTAAAAAGCGTATCGGAGATATCATCGATATTGATAACAATGAAAAAATAAAATCAAGCAAAGGATACGAATATTGGGCTACCAAACATAATCTTCAAGTAGCAGCTGATATTGTTGTTTTAATGCGAGAAAAAGGAATAAACACCCTTTCACAACTTGATAATTATATTAAAAAGAATGTTGATATAAGACAAGATTTACAAGATAAAATTAAAGTTATAGATAAGGATATAGCCAAACTATCAAAGACTATGGAGCAAGTTCATACTGTAAAATTATATCGACAAATATATTTAGAATATAAAAAAGATACCATCGACAACACTTTTTTTGAAGAACATAAATCCGAAATTTTTCTATATCAAAATGCTCTTTCAGAATTAAAAAACGCTTATTCCAAGTTGCCAGATACAATGGATATTCTAAATCAACTTGATTTATTACACGAAAAAAAGAATACCCTAATGCAAGAGTATTCTTCTGTAAAGTTTGATATGAAAGAGCTTTACCAAATCAGAAAAAATTATGAGAAATATATAAGCGCGGACATAGAAAGATAACACATCACTAAATTTTTAATCAGTAAATAAGGATTTATTTCAATTTCCAGGAAGGACTAATTTTCCTCTATTTTCCAATTCATAAATGTAACTAACTCTTCAAAATCAAATTTATGTTTTTCCTTATCTATGTTCTCAAGTAAAGACATTTCATCTATATCATATATCATTCCTTTTTCATTTTTAATGAAAGCATCCAAATAATTATTTTTTAAGAAAATAGCTATATTTCTAGGAAATCCCAGATTTTGAATTTCAATTATCTTACTATCAGTTGTTCCATACTCTATATAATTTTCCCAATCGCCAGTATCTTGGGAAGCTTCTTCTTTATTTTTTAATAACGCTTGATAGTTTGAGACATAATTTTTTATTTTAAACCTTAAAACATTTTCCAAATCTCCTACAACATCATTGATTAATTTATTGATATGAACGTCATTTTGCTTATCAAATTTTATTTCTTGCATTCTGCCATCTTCTTGCCTTATATAAATGTTTCGTTCATCACCATTGTTATAATAAAAATCAATAGTTTTTTGTATAAGTACCTTTAGAGGTTTTGAATTAATCCACGACTCCATTAGTGTTGCATAATATTTAAGTTGATTTTTATTTCTAATCATTGGATTTCTTCCGCTAGATTCTGTTTCATTCCATTTGTATTGATTATACAATATAGTAAGAACTCTTAAACAATCATCATACTTCGTTGTTTTGGGAAGCCGAGGAACATCAGAAGTAGCTATTCTGTTCTGATTAGCGACATTTATACCAATACTAGTAGCTAGTATTTCTGACGGAACTTTTAATGATGTTCTTGTTTTCTTTAATAAAGAAATGGAGTCAGTATTATTATCTATAAATTTGTCTTTTAGAATTGAATCATTATTAATTGAATCATGAAAAAGCAATACATTTCCATACATTTCAATTATCTTTTTTTGTTCACTACTTAAACTTTTATTTGTATAGTCTTTCCCTTCTATATAGTTACTAATATTTTTATATAAATTATCATTTCTATTAGATAATATTTGCGGTTCAACTTCTTTTATTTGTTTGTTTCGAAGTATTTTAACTCCATCTTTCGTATCTTTCCAATATCCCCTTTGATCAAATAAATTTACACAAAAGATATTTCCGGATATATCTTTACTCAATCTTCCTGCTCTACCTGCTAAATTCCAAAAATCTATATCTGTCATCTTTCCGTTACCTATATTTTCACTCAAAATAAAAATATTTTTAGCTGGTAGATTTACTCCCTCCAATAAAGTCGAAGTACAGAATAAATATTTAATTTGCCCCTGTTTATACAAATTTTCTATTCTTAATTTTATTTCTTCTGGTATTCCACCAAAATGATATGCAATTCCTTTTTTTAAACATTTTTTTAGAAAATATTGGCTATGAACTTTCTCATCTATCAATTCCATAAGTTCATTAATTTGTAGTAAGTCTACATCATTTATTCTATTAGAAAATCTAATTGCAGTTTGTATGGTCTTATCCACAGTATTGCAATATATTATACTCTGTCTATTCTTAGAAAAAGTTTCTAATACTTTTTTTAAATTTTCTATTTTGTCATCACTAAAATTGAATTTGGAGAAAATAATATCTTTTCCAAACTCTGAAATCATAAAAGATTTATCATTAACAGTATCGATAAAAAATCTATTTTGAGCTACTGGCGATTCTATAACAGATTTACTTTCTTCAGTGCTATTATTAATCATTTTCAAAAAAACATCTGCATTTGGGATATTGGGTGATGCAAAATAGATATTAACACTTTTTCTTTTCGCCAATACTAACGAATGGTAAAGCAATGGTGTTCTAGTGTCTTTTTTGCTTAATAATTTATGTGCCTCGTCCACCATTAGATAATCAATTTGTGGATTATTGCCATCCATAAAGTACGAAATCAATCTTTCTGGCGTAAAAACAAATACATACCTATTATCTTGATTTAAGAAAACTTTAGGTATTATAGGGGTTGTTATTACTTTGTATCCAAAGTCTCTTGTTATTTCTTTCAATCTTTGTCCAACTTGGTTAATAAGTGCCTTAGTTGGAACGATGAATGCTATATTGTCCGTTTTATTATGCGCTTCAATAATATATTTAGTAAAAGCTTCAAAAATAAAAGATTTTCCAAATGATGTACTTCCAGAAAAGCTATAATGATTTCTCCTCTTCATTTCTTCAAAAACGCTATATTGAGCATCTGTAAAAGGCTTTTCTAATGGTGAGCTTTGAGCTAAAATTTTAATGATATAATCATTTCTAATTTCATCTATTTTTAAATATTGTTCGCTATCTATTATTATTGGCATTGATGGAAAATTCCCTAATTTAACCAAAACATTTGTTGCAATAATTTGAAAATATTCCATATTTCTTATCTCGTTTATTTCTTGCAATAAACTTATAATTTTTAATGAGAGATTTCTGTGTTTACTATATTCAGATCTACACAAAATATCTGAGAACCTTAATAAATGATTTATTTCTTTATTATTAATTGTGAGTTGAAAATCATCATAACATAATCTATTACAATAATTTTCTTCTAATTTATATAACAAATCTTTTAGATAAACATCTTCAAACGCTTTTTTTGACATTTTTTGTATAATCGACATCACTCTAGCACCCTCTCTAAAATCTTTTTCCTGTTTTTTGCAATTTCAGTAAATGGCATTACAAAAATATAAAATGTATAACCAATCAATTCGTATTTTTCTATTAATTCATAAATTTTAGTTTTATAGTTTTCAATTTGAAAAATAACTTTCTTTTCTATTTTATTAGGAAATTCATCACTAGATAGTTCTTTTTGTTCCTTTGTAATATCAATTTCGTATCCAACAAAAATAGAAAAAGCATCATCGAGCGTTATGTCAGAAGAATGTCTATTTTCAGGGTATAATAATAAATTTAATATATCCTCATCATCTTCATCGAAAATGATTTGTTCCATATTAGTGGAAATTAATCCTCTCTCAAATTCTATTCCACTTTTAGATTCTCCTTTTGAATTTATCTCTTTCACAAATTCATTTATAGATTTAAATGCATTTTCAAAAGCTTTTGTTAGTTCCTCATATGTCTTTGATTCACCAAAAATCAAATGATATTTTTTATCACCGATTTTTTTCAAATGAACACCGTCCGAACCATTAACATATAATTTGTTTGAAGTTTTTAATTCCAATTTTGTTAAAATTTTAGGTGCTTCAAGATGTCCTTCTAAAAAACAAAACAATAATAATTCTCCAAGCTCACCATCATTTCTCTCACATTCTTTAAATTTTTCTCTAGCTTTTTTACTGAGCATCATCGCTTTATCTTTATATTTTTCCCTAATTCTCCAAGATAAAGAATAATCTGCGACAGATTCTATTAAATTATCAGAAACATAATTATAATTAAAATTTCTTGCATTTATTGGAAGTAAAAATAAATCTAAAAAACCATCATCTTGATTATCTGATATAACAAAATGCGATAGATGTTTAAATTGTTTAATTGCATTTTTTGAATTTTGATTTAGTTTCATAATTGCTTCCTCGCTTTGTATTTATATTACAAGTCTATTCCCTTGTATTAAATGATTATATTTATTATTTTCAAATTCATTTCCATAGAAATAGTCAATTTTATCTACTATAGTAGCAAAATCTAGATAATCAACATAAGAAAACTCATCGGTTTCTAGCCCTGTATTAAGTACATATTTATAATCGTCAAAATCATAAAATTTTTATTCAGTAACAGACGTTAAATTGGAATAAATCTTTGTTGACTTAGCAATTAAACAGATATACTGAAAATCCTTATCTATGTACTGAGTATTATTATTAGGATGTGCCATGGTAAAATGTTGATTTGGCGTTAACATAATCAAGTTTTCTACATAATCAGAAATATCAGGATAATCTGATTGTGCAAAAATATGATGAGCTTGTGTTGCTTTTACAGTTTCAGTTGCTTGATATACTTCAGATTTACTTTCAAACATCAAATCATTGAATTTGCGAATCGCTTTTTTCGCTTTATTTACTGTATATGTTGCTAATGCCTTTGCCTGCAATTGAGCATTTGTAAGTTCATGTTCCGTTCTTATTACAGACTTATCCTTACCACTAAGTTCGTCTCTCCAGTTTGAACGATTATATTGTAAATCATTCAAAGTGATTATATTTTTAGATATTCTTCCTTTTTCAGTTCCTAGTTTTCTTAATTTGAAAGCCAGAGGATTTATCACTTTAGTAAATATCCTTCCACATTCGGTTTCACCATTTATATTGGTATTATTAATAGTAAATTGAATAAATCTATCTCTGACATCTTTATATGCCTCTTTATTCTGCACACTAAAAAAGTTAGTAAAGTCATTCATCAAATCACTATCAGACAGTACTTTACAAATATATTCATATAGGAAATTCAATGCATTCATCGGCCTTAAAGCAATTTTATCCAATAATTCTCTATTGTTTATTGAATAATAATACCTATTTTTCTCTTTTCTTACATTCAGAATTTTACTATATCCCAACAGTTTTATTGGTTGACCAAAATATTTATCATATTCATTGACTGCTTTCAACTCTGGATCAGGCTTAGAAAAAATAGCAATAACATTTTCTCTAGCATAATCACTATGCCAAATATCAGATACAGTAAATTCCTCTTTTTTGTCCTATTTTTTACTATTTTTAGCCTATTTTAGAGATAGCGAGCACACACACTCAACATGACTAGTATTAGGGAACATATCAACAGGTTGAATCCATTTAACATGATATTTTTCACTAAGGATAGCTAAATCCTTAGCTAATGTAGCAGGATTACATGAAACATATACAACTTGCTTGGCTTGACTTTTAACAATTGTTTTAGCCACATATTCACCTAATCCTGTTCGAGGTGGATCACAAACTAAAACATCAACTTGTTTTTCACGTAAAACTTTAGGAAGAATATCATCAACACTACCTGCATAGAAACTAGCATTTCTTACTTTATTAATAACTGCATTAGTTTTTGCATTTTCAATTGAAATCTCATTGGTTTCTATACCAATAATCTCTTTAGCAAATTTCGATAAATAAATACCTATTGTTCCAACACCACAATATAAATCTAGTACAGTTTCTTTCATCGATAACTTCGTTGCTTTTTTTACAACTTCATATAACTTTTCAGTTTGAATTGGATTTAATTGGAAGAACGTATCTGGACCTAACTCAAATTTATATGAACCAATTGTCTCTGTAATAGTATCTTTTCCATCTAACTTTTTAGTAGTACCAAAAATAGATACTCCTTCTCCATCATTGTAAGATTCAAATACACCAACGACATGAGAAATCTTCATTATTTCTTTCGCAATTGGTTTTAAATTAAATCCCTTCTTTGATACAACCAAAGTAACTTGAGCTTCCTTATTATAGTGAGAAACACGTACTACAATATAACGAATTAACCCTTTATTCTCTTTATGGTCATATACCTCAATCCCAAACTTATCAATCAATTTACATACTTCTTTATTAATATTATTGATTATATCATTTTGATTTAAACAAAAATCAATTGGTACTACAATATTTGTATTAGCTTTAATTATACCAACACTCGTTTTTTCATTATGTCTTAAAGGAAGACTTGATTTAAAGCGATATCCATAAGGATTATCCATTCCAATAGTCTTATGAATTTCAAAACTTCTTGGATTTAATTTTGTATAGCGTGCAATAGATTCGATTACTAATTCACGTTTATATTCAAGCATTTTATTATAGTTAACGTGCATTACTTGGCATGCACCACATTTTTCATAATAACCACATTTAGGTTCTACTCTATCTTTTGATATATGTTTAAAATCTATAACTTCTGCAAAAGCCATATTTTTCAAAATTTTGGTAATTTTGACATTAACACCTTCACCTGGTAGTGCTCCTTCTACAAAAATAGCTAATTTTTTATAAAAAGCGATACCTTCTCCATTTATTCCTAAGCGTTTGATATCGACAATTATTTCATCATTTTCTCTTAAATCTGTTTGCATATTAGACCTCATTTTCTAAATTAAGTTTTGATTAAAACTTAAATATTACACTTAATTATAGCATATAAAAACTGATTAATATAGTACGAAATTTTTCGCTATTAATCAGTATTTTATTAAAGTTCAATTGAATCCGTATAATTATGATCAATATAAACCAAAAGTTCAATTTTACTATCTTTTTCCATAACTTTTTCTTTTAAAATATTAACTATTTCTTCATCACTCAATTTAATATCATATGGAACAACTAAATTAAAATTAATTTTAGTCCCACTAGATTTCATTCCGACTCTAAAATCTAATACCATGCACTTAAAATTAAACGTTTGATTTAAAAGAGACAAAATAAAATCTTTATATTCTTGAGTGTTTTTATCTCCAACCAAAACAGGATCAACGTGCATTGTTAATTTTATTTGATATCTTTGACGGCAAATAGATTCAATATTATCAATTTCTTCATGAACAGTAATTAAATCAAGATTAGAATCTACTTCAACATCGCAACTTGCAAAGTTTATAGATGGGCCATAACTATGAATTTGTAAGTTATGAACACCAATTATTAATTCACTTTCTAAAATAGTATTTTTTAAATCTTGGATCAATTCTAAATTAGGTGCTTCCCCTATTAATGGACTAGCAGATTCAAATACTAGTTTAAAACCAGAATAACATATTAAAAGTCCTACTAAAAGACCAATATATCCATCTAAGTTATAACCAGAAAAATGAGAAATGATTAAACCAACTAATACAGCACTCGTAGCAATGACATCATTTCTAGAATCGGCAGCTGTAGCAATTAATGCTAAAGAGTTTATTTTTCTACCAATTTTATAATTAAAATAACTTTGATACAGCTTTATAATAATAGCAATTGACAATATAACTACATTTAAAACAAACTTATCAGTTACTTCTTCTTTAAAACGTATTTTTTCAATCGAACTTCCAATCAATTGAACTCCTAACACGACAATTATAACTGAAACGATAAAACTAGCGATATATTCAATTCTTTGATGGCCATATGGATGTTCTTTATCTGCTTTTTTTTGACTCATCTTAAAGCCAAACAACGATACAAAACAAGACAAACTATCTGATAAATTATTAAATCCATCAGCTACAATTGAAATAGTATTAGTTATAAAACCAACAATCAACTTCATTGTTGATACAACTAAATTAGATACGATTCCGAAAATTGAAGCTAAGGTTCCATAAGCTGATCTCACCTTATCATTTTTTATATCCTCTTTATTTTTTATAAACATTTTAGTTAAAAGGTTAATCATTATTTCACCACCATTTATAAATAAAAAGCTGCCTTAAGACAGCTTTTATAAATTATCTTGCAAAATTGAAGCCAACACCGAATAGAATAGCTAAAATACTTATAATCGCAATTACCCAGTAAATAATACGCCAAGTTTTAGAAAGCTTTTTAGCATACCCATAAGCCATGTATAATACTATAAAAGTTAAAATTAAACTAGAAATAGAAGTTAACAATCCATTTACTGACATTCCACCAATTGAAAGTTCTAATTTAAATGCATTACAAATTAGATTAAAAATCCACGCAATAGCATTTAATACGATAGCTATGAATGCAAAAAAGTTGACAGTAAATGCCTTCCCTTCATGTTTTGCCATATTTATTCCTCCTCTTCAAATTTCAAATGCATTATATCATAATTGTCATTTAAAAGCTAGAAAAAAGAATATTATAATTAGAAGTATTAATATAAAATATTTAACTTAATTACATTATATAACTTGTGTTATTAGTTTATAATATGAAAAAAAAGCTTAGTTTCCTAAGCTTACTTAAATTAGTCAATCCACCAAACATCGTGTCCTAGAAGAACCCAGATAATGTCGAAAATCCATAGAACAAAGAAACCACCAGTAAATAATAAAATTACTGATAAAATAATTCCTACGACATTTCCTTTTGCAATTGATCTAGCAAGACGATAAATATTAGCTAAAATGTCTGCGAAAATTACAAAAATTAATTTTACTATCCAAGGAAGACCTTCGATTGCTTTTACTAAATCTTTCATTAAACTCAACTCCTTATCATATTTATGCGTTTATCATTATATCATAATTTATTTTAAAAAACCATATAGCTATTTATTAAATTATAGTAGTAAATAAAAAAAATCTTTCCTTTAGGAAAAGATTTTTCCATTTTTTACAAAAATTAATCTTATATTATTGAAAATTAACGAGCTTCGATTAAATTTTTTAAACTTTTGATTTCATAATTCTTATCACGTATACCATCAATTATTTTATCTAAATCAACCGCATTATCTTTACCTACCGTATGCATTAAAATTACAGCCCCATTATGAAGTCTCTTCATTACTTCATTATAACTATAATTATTGCCATGAAACACATCTTTATTCCAATCAACATAAGCTAACGACCAAAAAGAGGGAATATAACCATTTTTATTTAATAGTGAAAGACTCTCTTCTGTAAATTCTCCCGCTGGTGGACGACAATATTTACTCATTTTTGAACCAATTTTTTGTTCATACATTGCTTCTAATCTAATTACATCTTCCAGTGTTTTAGAAGCCGATTGTTTAGTAAAATGACCATGTTTATCAGTATGATTAGCTACAATATGCCCTTCATCTATCATTCTTTTGACTAAATCAGTTGCACTATTTAAATAATGACCTGTAATAAAAAATGTTCCACTTACATTTTTTTCCTTTAACGTATCTAGCATTGATGATGTGTAGCCATTTTCATAGCCACAATCAAAAGTCAATGTCACACTTTGTTCATCTTTTCCAATATAAAACCCATTATTTTTTTCAATAATATTTTTAAAAACACCCGCACTTGGTCTAGAATTATTTTCTATTTTACCAATTCCAAAACTATACGCGTCTGTTTTATAAGTCAAAAATAAACAAATAAGAATAGTGTTTATTAATATCAAGATTTTTTTCATATTATCACCATTTATATTTTATCCAAACTTTTTTCTTTTATTTTTCTATTTTCTAACATATTAATTAGAAGTCCAATAATCAAAAAATAAATCAGTAGATAAATATAAATCATACCAATAATTAAAAAAGTTAAAGCTCCATAAATTGCTTTATACTTATCAAAAATAACCAAATAAATTCGAAAACCGACAGTTATTAAAATAAATGACACTAATGTAAAATACATTCCTTTTTTAACCTGCTTTAATTTAAGTCGAATAGGAGGCACAAAAAGCATAAAAAAACTTATGACAAAAAGTGGAATAATTAGATATAAAATTAATCTTAAGCACAACCGCAAATAAAAACTTTTTAAATGAATTAATAAATAGCTAGTAAAAACAGCAACAATAAAAGCGATTAATAGCAATGCGATAAAAATAAAGACAAATAATATCGAAACAAGCCGATAAAAGAAAGGATAAGCTTTTCGTTTTTTTTGATAAATTAATTCACCAACTCCTATTATGTGATAAAAAAGTGTTGATGATGACCAAAGCGAAGTAATGGTTAAAATAAAATAAAATGGTCTATAATATATATTAGCATTTGTTTCAAAATATAAAATGATAGTCTTAAGTGTTTGATTTGCTTCTAACACATATTCTTTAAATTCGATGTTAAATAAATTTAGAGTTAATGCTAATAAGAAAAAAAGCGAACCACCATTAATAATAAAAAAGAATGTAACTGATGATGCTAAAGAAGAAATACGATATTTTTTTATTTCTTTATAATAATCTACTATTTTTTTCAACATCATCACCCATTAATAGTATGGTATAAAAGTCAAAAATAATGAAAAAAGCATTCAAGGTTTTATCCTTAAATGCTTAATTATACTAGATATTTGCTAAACGACAAACATCACGAGCAATCATAACTTCTTCATTTGTAGGTACTACATATACCTTAATCTTAGATTCAGGAGTAGATAGTTCTTTCTCAACACCATATGTTTGATTATTAACTTCAGTATCAATCTTCACTCCTAGAACACCAAGACGATTACAAATCTTTTCTCTTAAATGACATAAGTTTTCACCCATACCAGCTGTAAAGCAAATAGCATCACAACCACCTAAATATACATAGTATGAAGCAATATAGTCAACAATACGTTTAGCTTGAACATTGAATGCCATAATACAACGATGATCACCTTCGTTAGCACCAGCTGTAACATCACGGGCATCATTAGTGCGTCCACCCATACCTAAAAGACCTGATTTTTTATTTAAAGTATTAATTAATTCAGAAAGTGATGCTCCTTCATGCTTAGCAACTACTTCTAATGCAGTTGGGTCAATGTTTCCAGAACGTGTTCCCATTGGAATACCTTCAAGTGGTGTAAGTCCCATTGAAGTATCGATACATTTTCCGCCCTTAACTGCAGAAATTGATGCACCATTACCTAAGTGACATACAATAATTTTTGTATCTTCTAATGGCTTATTCATAATTTCTGCACATCTTTGAGATACATATTGATGGCTTGTACCATGAGCACCATACTTACGAATTCCATACTTTGTATACCATTCATATGGTGTTGCATACATATAAGCTTCTTCTTCCATTGTTTGATGGAATGTAGTATCAAATACTGCAACTTCAGGTACATCTGGTAAAACTTTCATGAATGCACGTATACCGATTACGTGTGCACGGTTATGAAGAGGAGCTAAATCAGCAAGTTCTAAAATCTTGTTGATAACTACACCATCTGGTCCATCGATTAAGCAAGAGTCCTTAAAGAATTCTCCACCTTGAACAACACGGTGACCAACACCTACGATTTCTTTTAAATCTTTAACGATATTTTTTTCAAGTAAAGAGTTAAGTAATAATTCAACACCTTCAGCATGAGTAGGTAAAACTGGATTAGTTTCTTCTTTTACCTTTTCTCCGTTCTTAATATACTTAATTGTAAAGATACCTTGCTCAAGACCGATTCTTTCCATAACCCCTGATGCAATTACTTCTTCTGCTGGCATTTCAAGTAATTGGAACTTGATTGAACTAGAACCAGCATTAACAGCCATAATTTTAGACATTATAATTTCCTCACTTCTTAATAATTTTATTAGTTTCAAACCACGTTTCAATTTGCATTAGAGCTTGATTAAAACTCTTTGCATCAGAAAAACTTGGTAGTTTGACCATTAAACATTTCTTATTCTCATATACTTTCTTTTGAATTAGAACAATACTTTTCTTTTCAATTTTAAACATTTCATCCGGAAGTTCAATCAAACCAATTATTGAACATGTCTGATTAATCTCTTTTTTAAATGTTTGGTCTTTGTCATAATCAAAGAAGTCATTTGGAATAAGTGCAATCATTACACCTTCATCTTTTAAACTTAAAAGATGATGCTTGATACATTCATATGGAAAATATTTGTAATCAGTTACCTGTGAATAGTCAAAATCACAAACAATAAAATCCATATCACTAAATTTAGTATTTAATGTATTTTGAAAATAGATATTAACTGGTTGATTCATTAAATCAGCTAGTGTTTTTAATATATTAACCATTAATTGATTATGTTCAACAGCATAAGCATCAATATCTAATTCTAGGTGATTTATAATTGTGAATAACAAATTTCCAGCTCCTGCAAGCGGATCAAGAATTTTAACGGCGCGTTTTTTTGGCTCAAACTTTGAGACCACATAAGCAAAAATCATTCCAATAGTATCCGGTGTCATATTGCCATTATTAATTTGTTGTTCCTTAAATCCTCTTAAAACAATCGCTTGTAATGCTTTACGAATCTGTTCAACATTTAAATCCAAATCACGAATTGGTTCGTAAATTTTATCAAGCGCAATAATATCTTCATCAGATAAATCAGTTTGAACTTCACCTTCTAAGATATTTTTAGCACTTTCAAAAAATAAGTCGAAATATTTTAAGTGTAATTTATCATAAAGAAAAACAATTGACTCTTCTAATACATCATGGAATAACTCCATTAAGTCTTTATCTTCCATAAATTATCACCATTTTGAATTATACCAAACTTTTAAATTTTTGTAAATGAAACTACGATTAAATTTCAAACCATAATGCAGTAATTGAATAATATATTATATTTAGCTAGAAAAAAAAGAGGAATAATCCTCTTATGCTAAGTTTCTTGCGAAATGTATTTCATCATTTTGCATTGTTTGGTATTCATAATATGCTCTAGTTAAAAGGTCACTCGTATCTAATTCTCCACATTCTTCCATAAATGTATCTACGAATAAATATAGGCAACAATAGAATGCTTTAAAATCATTTTCCTCATGTGATTTTCTAGATATCGTAAAACATTTCGTAACGAATTCCTCAACTTTTTCTTTCATTTCTTCATCACTATACTTCTTAGGCTTAAGACCATAACGTTTTCTTAAGTTAAGACTTAATAAAAATTCCTTTTCTTTAAAGATATCCTGCATTTCATAAATAAGACCTTTTTCATCAGCACCAATTTGATGCATAATTAAAAGTTCCCAAATCATAAAATCAAACATGCGAGCATATGCACAATCAAGAGCCGTTTCATGATCCAAATGCGTTTTTAAAGAATGATAACTCTTTTCTACAAGTGGACGGCGCATGTACCAATATGTATTCTTTGTTTTCCAGAAATCTGGTGCTTTAGCCATCTTATTAATGCAGCTAGATTCTTCTAAAGAAGTATCAGCTGGTGCTACATAGTAATGATATAATTTATCAGAAATACTTACAATTTTTTTGATATTTTTTAAATTAGTCAAGGCAAATAAATCATCTTCACAAAATGCTACGTTTTTATCATATAAATCTGTGATTACTGAACGTTTATATAATTTATTCCATGGTACTACGATGCCAAATGTTACTTGGCAATACTTTAAAACATCAGCTTTATTAGTTGTATCTAAAACACAATCACCTAAATAGTTCTTTATAGATGGATGTGTATAATTGCATACAACAACATCAGCATCATGTTTTAAAGCTTCTTCTAACATTCTTGAAAACATATTAGGCTCAATATAATCATCTGAATCTAAAAATTGAATATAATCACCTATTGCATGCTTAATCCCATAATTTCTTGTATCTGATACTCCAGTATGTGGTTTATCCAATACTATAATACGCGAGTCATTTTTTGCATAATCTTTAACTAGTTCAAGTGAACCATCTACTCCACCATCATTAACTAAAATGGCTTCAAAATTAGTATATGTTTGTGCTAAAACACTTTTTAAACATTTTTCAATTGTTTTAGCGCTATTATAAAAAGGAATAATAATTGATATCTTATTCATAAAATCCTCCACTAACATTTTAACTTTTTTAAGTCATATGGAGTATATGCCTAAACTAATAGAGAGTCAACCAAATTGGACTCTCTATTATAAATTATGTAAAGTAGAATTTACATAAAGCGATTCTCTTAATAAGAGAGTTTACTTTTTAAGCTATTTAAGAGTCTTTTTTGCTAATTCATACATTAAAATAGCTCCAGCTACAGAAACATTTAAACTTTCAGTATTTATTATAGGAATATAAAGATTTTCTAATTCTAAGTCATTAATCTCTTGACTTACTCCATTTCCTTCATTTCCCAGAATTAAGACAAACTTTTTAAAAGGTTGGACAGCTTCAACAGAATATCCTTTTGAAACATTAGTTGAAAAAATATGGTGTGTCTTATTAATTTGATTTATAAAATCTATTTTATTTCCATAAATAAAATTCAATTTAAAGATAGCACCTTGACTAGAACGAATAGCCTTATCATTATAAATATCAACAGTTTTATCTGCTAAGAAAATTGTCTCAAAACCAAATGCCTTAGCACTACGCATTAAAGTCCCTAAATTCCCCGGGTCTTGGATTCCGTCTAGTACTAAAATCAAATCACTTATTTCATGCTTGTCCGTTAATTTACAAACTCCAATTTGAGCAGTTGGTGTATCTGTTTTACAAATTTTTTTCATAACCTCAACACTAACCAATTCACCTTCATATTTATCACTTGTTGTATATGCTTCAACTAAAAGTCCAGCTTCTTTCGCTTCTTTTACCAAATGAGGTCCTTCAACTACAAATAATCCAGCTTCTTTTCTACCTTTAGGTGTATATAGTTTTATTATTTTTTTTACTCTTTCATTTGTCAAAGAACTAATCATTTATTTCACCAACTTCATTTAATATCTTTATAACAACTTCTTTTATCTTTAAAGAACTTGTATCAATTTTTATAGTATTAATATCCTTAAATTGTTTTAATCTTGCTAAACTTCTTTCAATCACCACATGTTCGCTTCTAATGCCTTCTTCTAAATCTTTATTTAATCTTTTAACTATCTCACGTTCACTAGCAATCAAAGAAAAATTATAAAATGATACACAATTCATATTAAGACGTGATGTAATTTCACCAATAATCTCATCACTATATAAAATCCAAGAAAAAATAATATTTTCATAACTTTGATTTTTAATAAAATTATTTAATAAATACACAATATTATCAATAACCATTTTTCTTGTTTCATCTGTTAAAATCCAAGGATTAGTAAACCAGCACCAATCACCATCTAAATAAACAGTATTTTTAAGTTTAGTTTGTAACAATTTGGAAACACTAGTTTTTCCGACCCCCATCGGCCCACCAATAAATATTAATCGTTTCATATTTAAACCTCTCATTCAATTATATCAAATTAAAAGAGTTCGTCCAATCAATCTTTGCGAAAAGGCTAGGATTTTTCCCTAGCCTTATTTACCTTAATTATTTGATTGTTTACCTTTATTAACTAATTTCTTAGTCATTGATCCGCCTACGCTACCGTTTGAACGAGCTGAAGCGTCTGGTCCTAGTTCAACACCAAGTTCTGATGCTGTTTCATATTTCATACTATTTGTATCAGTTGATTGTTTTCCGCGATTAACAAGTTCACGTGTAATTGAACCTCCAACACGACCATTATTACGAGCCGATGTATCCGGTCCTAATTCAACACCTAGTTCATTAGCCACTTCATATTTAAGGTTACCTGAACCCTTCATCGGAGTTGATTGACTATTTTGAACTGATTGTTGTTGCTGATTGTTTTTGTTATTATTATTAGATGCCATTATAAATTGCACCTCCTTCACCATTATTATGGATGAAAAAGTTCAATTTATACTATTTTTTTAAATCTTCTAACACATTTCTCACTTCTAAACCAAGTAATGATAAATCTAAGTCACTATTTGGCGTTAAATAAATAGTTTTGGTATTATCAACACACCAATCTACCATTTCTTCGTAATCAAATGCTTTTTCAAATTCAATCGCTTTATCTAATTTTGGAGCAGTTGCTGGATTTCTTGGTACATAAATAGTACAACAATCTTCAAATGGCTTAATTGATAAATCATAAGTGCCAATTTTTCTAGCAAGTGCGACAATATCTACTTTGTCATAAGTTGCAAGTGGTCTTACAATTGGATAATTTGTAACCGAATTAATCGTAACCATTGATTGTAGAGTTTGACTTGCAACCTGACCAACAGATTCTCCGTTTAAAATACATAAACAATCTCTTTTTTTTGCAAGTTTAGTCGCAATTCGATACATCATTCTTCTCATAATAGTAATTTTATAAGAATCTGGAATTTTATCAAGAATCATCATATGCAATTCTTTAAATGGAACCATATGAAGAGCTGTTTTATTATTTTTAGAATAAGCACTCATAATTTTAACCAAGTCAACAACTTTTTGACTTGATTCAATAGAGGTAAGTGGAGTCGATTCAAAATGAACACATTCTAATTCGATTCCTTGTTTTTGAGCTAAATACCCAGCAACTGGTGAATCCAATCCTCCTGATAGCATTAACAAACCTTTGCCTGCAACTCCAACTGGAAATCCGCCCATACCTTTAATTGCATCTAAATATAAATATGTTGCATCTTCTCTAATTTCAATAGTTAGTGTAACTTGAGGTTTTTTTACATCAACTTCTAAAATTCCCATTTTTGCTAAAATATAAGCTGATACTTCCTTACTTACTTCTAAACTGTTTAATGGAAACTTCTTATTTGCACGACGTGTTTCAATCTTAAATGTTTTCGGTGTGGTGATTTCTGCATGAACTAGATTATAGCCGCTTTCTTTAATTGCGTCTAAATTAGAATCACACTTTAAGCATAATGAATATGAACTTAGTCCAGATACTTTATCTAAAGCATTAATAATTTTTTTATAATCTTCATCCAAAATATCGATATAAATTCTATCATGTTTATTAATAATATTTACATTTAAACCTTCTAATTTATGTCTTACTAAAGCATATTCGCGGTTTAAAAATTCTTTTTGATTACGGCCTTTAAGTGTTAAATCACCAAAACGCACTAAAATTTGATTATATATCATTACTATCTTCCTCGCTTTTTTTGCTATCTTATTTTATAATAATAGACAGTAAAAGTCAAAGAAACTTATAAATAATTTTAACAACTATATTATATGTAACTTTTGCAAAAAAATTTTAAATTAGGTGATAAAATGATAAATTATGAAATTTTAAATAAACAGGCAATAGAACTATTAACCCCTATTAGCCATGAAATAAGTCTGCTTGCTAATGCATCAGCTCTTTTAAATATGCACTTAGAGAATATCAACTGGGTAGGTTTTTATTTAGCTAAAGATGATACACTAGTATTAGGACCGTTTCAAGGACTTATGGCATGTACTGAAATCAAAAGAGGAAAAGGTGTTTGTGGAAAGGCATTTTTACAAAATGAAACCATTTTAGTTGACAATGTTCATGATTTTGATGGACACATTGCCTGCGATAACCGTTCTAATTCTGAAATAGTAATTCCCATCAGTAAAGGAAATCAATTTTATGGCGTACTAGATATCGATTCTTACCTTATTGCTAATTTTTCCAATGAAGATAAAATTGGTTTAGAAAAATTTACAAAAATAATTGAAAAAATACTATTAAAATTCATATAATAGTAAAATTCCACTTTACAAATTATTCCTTTGCTAGTAAAATTTTAAGGAATTGGAGTTATTGATTATGAAGAAGTATTTTAAAATTATTATTAGTTCTATTTTAGCTGGCTTCTGTATAACTTTAGGAGCTAGTACTTATTTAATGTGTTCAAGTCAAGGTTCATATGGGTTGAAGATTGTAGGTTCTTTCTTATTTTGTTTTGGCTTTTTTACAATTTTAAGTTTAAAATTTTGGTTATACACTGGTAAAGTTGGAAACATTTTAAATAATAAGCCTAAATATTTTCTTGATTTGGCAGTATGTTTTATCTTTAATATTTTAGGAACTGTTTTATTGGCCGCATTTATTAAATTAACTCGTGCTGGTGATGCATTAGAAAATGCTGCATCAAGTATTGTAGCAGCTAAACAAAATGATACATGGTATAGCATTTTATTTTTATCAATCTTATGTGGTATTGTTATTTATATTGCAGTTTGTGGTTATGAACATTCTACAAACCCATTAGGTAAAGTTTTATTTGCGTTTATCCCAATTGTTGTTTTCATTCTTTTAAGCTTTGAACACGTTATTGCTAATGCATGCTATTATACATATGCTGGTGTATTTAATTTAAAAGTTATTGGATACTTTGCCTTAATGGCATTGGGTAATGGTATTGGTGCTGTTTTTTTCGATGGACTTTTAAAAGCAATTAAATATCTAGATAAGGAGTAAAACTCATTAAAGTGAGTTTTACTTTTTTATTTTAATAGTATATTTAAACTAATCTAGTTAATTTTGTTTTTTAAATTTTTAACTTATGATATAATTTAACTGGAATAGATTTAATTTTTAGGATTTTAAATTAGCTTGAAAATAGTATACAAAATATTTCACATTTAAAAAATTAATAACTACAAAGGAGATTGATTTATGAAAAAATTAACTGATACTTATGTTTTAAATAATGGTGTTAAAATTCCTTGTATTGGCTTTGGGACTTGGCAAAGTACAGGTGAAGAAGCGTATAATTCAGTACTTTGGGCTTTAGAATCTGGGTATAGACATATTGATACAGCAGCAGTATATAAAAATGAAGAAATGGTAGGAAAGGCAATTAAAGATAGTGGGATTTCTCGTGAAGAAATCTTTATTACAACTAAACTTTGGAATGATGTTCGTGGTTACGAAGATACAAAAGCGGCATGTTTAGAATCAATGCGTAAATTAGGTGTTGATTATCTTGACTTATATCTAATTCACTGGCCAAATCCTGTCAAATATCGTGAAAATCATTTAGCCTTAAATGTTGAATCCTATCGTGCTATGGAAGATTTAGTCAAAGAAGGTAAAATTAGAGCAATTGGTGTTTCTAACTTTTTAATTCATCACTTAGAAGATTTGATGAAAAATGTTACTATAAAACCACAAGTTAATCAAATTAAACTGCATCCTGGTTTGATTCAAAAAGAAGTGTGTGAGTTTTGTGAAAGAAACAATATCTTATTAGAAGCATATTCTCCTCTTGGAACTGGAAAGATTTTTGAAGTACAAGAATTAGCTAAACTAGCTGAAAAATATGGAAAATCAATTGCTCAAATATGTATCCGTTATTCATTGCAAAAAGGATTTTTACCTCTTCCTAAGAGTACCCACAAAGAAAGAATTATCCAAAATAGTGAAGTGTTTGATTTTGAGCTATCGAAAGAAGATATGGATATAATCGATACTCTTCCTAATTATTTAGCCCCATTAAAAGATATCGATAATATTAACTATTAAAAGAAAGGCTCTAAACTAGCACATTAAAAGCAGTTTAGAGCCTATTTTTATTAAACTTATTTTGTATAACTTTAAATAAATCGTAAAGCCTAAAGAAAAACACTTAATCTTTATTTAATTATCTTCTAATTCATTTAAGCCTAAGATATGTTTAGAAGTACTAAGTTTATCATTTTCCAATTTACTTAATAAATACATTTCCAGTTCACAAACATTTTCACAAATTTTAACATTAGCTATTTTTTCTAAATCTTTTTTGTTTCTAAAACCATAACTAACAAAAACACCTGAAATTTTAGCATTGATAGTTGTTTCTACATCTACTTCACTATCACCAATATAAATAACTTCTGAAGGATTAACCTTTAATGAATCCATGAGTTTTATAAGACTATCTGGATTAGGTTTTCGTTTTTGATTAGGCTTATCACCGATAACTTTTAAAAACAAGTCAGGAAAATGAATTGAAACTAACTGTTTTAAAAATTTTTCTTGCTTGTTTGATAAGACAGCTAATTTAATATTTTTTTCTTTTAGTTTGTTAAGTAATTCAACTATGCCTGAATAAGGTTTTGAATAATCTGATATATGTCTTTTATAATACCATTGAAAAGCTTGATATGCTTCATCTAATTTTTCAATATTTCCTTTTAATCCGGCTAAAACTAATGATTTGATACCATTTCCTAGAAAGGAACGAGTTTCTTCAAGTGTAACATTTGAAAAACCAACTTTAGCTAAAGCATAATTTAATGCTTTATTTAAATCAGTTAAGGTATTTAATATTGTTCCATCTAAATCAAAAATTATTGCTTTAATCATAATAAACTCTCAAATGATTCTATAAATAAATCAGCTAACTCTTTTTTTAAGTTAATATCATCCACTTCGGTAATATCATCCACAGCTACTACGTAAAATCCAGCATCTTTTGCCGTCTTAATTGCTCTAGGGATATCTTCAAAAACTGCTACCTCAGAAGCTTTAAATCCCATATCTTTTAAAATATTTAAATAGATATCTGGACTTTCCTTCCCACCATTTGTTTTAGAAACATCGTAGATATGATCAAAATAATCCAAAATTTTATATTTTTTTAAACATGGAATATAATATTTTTCGCTATTGGCAGTAGCTATAGCTAATTTTACTCCGTTAGTTTTAAGCTTTTTTAAATATTCTTTGGCATAGGGCTTTAATGATACATTGTTTTCGTATTCATAAACAGCCATATTATCCCATGTTTTAATTATTTCTTCTTCACTATCTATAAGATTAAATCTTTTTTCGTATATTGTGCTGCATTTTTCAATCCCAAATGCGCAATCTCTTTACTATAGTCTGAAGGAAGTTCTAAATTATGCATTTTAAAAAATTCAACATCAATGTCATGCCATATTCCACATGAGTCTAGTAAAGTTCCATCTAAATCAAAAATTACTCCTTTAATATCTTGATTATTAATTTTCATAAAATCAACCTCATTTAATATTTATTACATATTATAACTTAAATATGTGTGTTTGACCATCGGTTTTTTCACATTTTTCTTGACTAGCATCTAAATATCTAGTATAATTTAGCGGTAGGTAAAAAGCAGCAAGTTGTTTATCTTTTTAAGTCAATATCCAATCCCTATAGGAGGCACTTAGTAATCTCGGCTGCTTTAGATGAAAAGTGGTAATTGTGATATCCTTAAATATAAGCAATATCGATTCTTTTTGCCTATTTAAAAAATAGACATATAGGAGGATTTTAATTATGTCACGTTATACAGGTCCAAGTTGGAAGATTTCTCGTCGTCTTGGTTATTCAATCAGCGAAACTGGTAAGGAACTAGTTAAGAGAAACTATGCTCCAGGACAACATGGTCAAAGTAGATCAAAATTAAAGGAATATGGTATCCAACAACAAGAAAAACAAAGAGTAAGATTCACTTATGGTGTTTCTGAAAAGCAATTCAGAAAGATTTTCAATGATGCATCAAAAATGTCAGGTAAGACTGGTGAAAACTTCTTAAAGTTATTAGAATGCCGTCTTGATAACATTGTTTATCGTTTAGGTTTTGCTCGTACTCGTGCTCAAGCTCGTCAAATCGTTAACCATGGTCATATTTTAGTTGATGGTAAGAAAGTAGATATTCCTTCATACCGTTTAAGACCAGGTCAAACTATTTCATTAAAAGATGCAGCTAAGAAGTTTGTAATCGTTACTTCTTCTTTAGAAAGCACTGTATCTCGTCCTGAATATGTATCATTTGATGAAAATACATTAAGTGGTTCATTGGTAAGAGTTCCTGAAAGAGATGAATTCTTAAAGGATATTAAAGAACAATTAATCGTAGAATTCTACAACAGATAAGATTTAATTTAAAGCTTCCAATTTTTGGGAGCTTTTTTATTTTATTTTTAACCATAATAAAATGGTGGTGATAAGATGCATAGAAAAAAATATAATTTTCCAGATACAATGATGGATGAACGTTTAATAGGTCAATATAAAGATGAAGTTAATCATGAAATTGCCGATAGTTTAGGAATAGATTTCGCTGATTCTGCAATTAGAGAAATTGATAAAGATCCAGATATGTTAAGCCCAACGAATAACAAATTTAATGATATTCGTACGCAAAACGATGATCTAAGTGATAAATAGCTTACTTTCTAATTTTAAAATACGTCAACTTATGCTATAATTAGCAATATGGAGTTGATATTGTGAAAATTCAAGAATCTGCTGAAAACTATCTAGAAAGTATTCTAAAGCTAAAAGAAACTATGCCACGAGTACGTGCAATTGATATTGCCAATGAGTTAAACTTTTCAAAACCAAGTATAAGTATTGCTATGAAGAATCTTAAAGAAAATGGATACATTACTATCGCTGAAAATGGTTCAATTGAATTGACAGAAAAAGGATTTGAAATTGCCAGTAAAACATATGAAAAAGAAAAAATAATCACTAAATTATTAGTATCATACGGAGTTTCTTTAGAACAAGCTAAAATTGATGCCTGTCGAATTGAACATGTTTTATCTGATGAATCTTTTGAGGCAATTAAAAAGTATTTAGGAGAAGTTTAAAATGCTTAATAAGATCTCTCGTTCTAATCCTATTTTTCAAAAATTTAAAGAATTAGAAAAGAATAATAAGACAAATGATTTAATCTTTGTTGATGACTTGTCAGTATTATCTTTAACAAAAAATTATCCAATTGAAGTTGAAAGTTTTTTATATTGCGATGAGCTTTGCTACCAACCTCAAACTATGGAATTAATTAATCATCTGATAAAGATTTCTAAAGAATCTTATACTATTTCTAAATCAACATTTGATTCTATTAAGCAAAAAGGTAATAGTGTCGGTTTAATGGCTATTATTAGGAATCCTCAATTAAAGTTAGACGATTTAAAATCAAAAGAATATTTAGTTGTTTGTGATTCTCTTGAAATTCCTGGTAATCTTGGTACAATTTATCGAACCATGGATGCTGCTAAAGTTGATGGGATGATTTTAGTTGATACTATAACTAAACCAACTAATCCTAAATTGACATCTTCTGCTCGCGGTTGCAATCTTTTAATTGATACAGTCTCTACAAATTTTGATGAGGCTTTAAATTGGCTTTTAGCTAATAACTATACTATTTTTTTAGGTGAACCAAATTTAGGAAAATCATATAAAGAATACGACTATACTGGTAAAATAGCTATCGTTGTCGGAAATGAAAGATTTGGTATTAATCCTGATTGGTATTTGCATAAACATGAAAAAGTTTTTATTCCAATGTATGGATCTAATAATAGTTTGAATGTTGGTGTTGCTGCATCCATTCTTATCTATGAAGCAACTACTAATCGAATTAAATAATAATATGTGAAATAACTTAAGATAATATAAAACTATAATTTTATAATATCTTTGTTCATATTTTTGATAACTATATGATTCTAAAAATTTTAAAGTTTAGAATTATTAATTTTAAATAAAAAAAGCGGCATGGATAAACAATGCTGCTTTTTTTAAAACTATTTACTTTTAAAAATCAAGTTACACTTAAATTCAGTGTAACTCTTTTATTTATAATAAAAATATGAAAAGATACATCCTGTAATTGTTAAAGCTAAAGATATAAATATTTTTATTGAAAGAAATTTTTGCGTCTTTTTTAACAAAATATTTCTAATGAGACTTGTAAAATAGGTGAATAAAAACATCGTTAAGACAATTATCACCAAAATAACCTTCTTTTTTTATATTCTTCTTGCTTTATATCAGTAACTTTATATCCCATATTCTCAATTTCTTTTATAACTAATTCAATATCAGCACCTGTTATTATTATACAAGTATTTTTTTTATGACTTACTTTAACCTTTTTTATTGAAATAGTTTTCCTAACTATATTAGCAATATGAGCTGCACACATACCACACTTCATACCATCAATTTTTATAATGTATTTTAACAACAAAAATCAACTCCCCAACTAACTTAAAGCCACATCTAAAATCATCATAACGACAAAACCAACAGCTAGACCTAAAGTTCCAATATCAGTATGTTCATTCTTTTTGGCTTCTGGGATTAACTCCTCTGCAACTACGTATATCATAGCTCCAGCCGCAAAACTTAACAAATAAGGCAATATTGGAGTTACTATCTTAGCTAACAAAATTGTAATAATAGCCGCAATTGGTTCTACTATACCAGAGAAAACGCCAATTCCAAATGCTTTTTTTCGATTCATTCCCTCCGCTTTTAATGGAAGTGATACAATTGCTCCTTCAGGAAAATTTTGAATTGCAATCCCTATTGCTAAAGCAAAAGCAGCTGATAAGGTAATTAAAGCATTTCCAGTAATTACGCCCGCAAAAACTACTCCTAAGGCCATTCCCTCAGGTATATTATGAATTGTAACTGCAAAAACCATCATCCAAGTTTTTTTTAATTTCTTTTTAGTGTGCAATCCTTCCGGCTTATCGGTATTAGGATGTAAATGAGGAATAATTCTATCAATACCACCTAAAAATAAAATACCTAAGAGAAAACCTACAGCTGCTGGAATGAATTTCCAATTACCATAAGATTCTGACATATCAATAGCAGGTATAATCAATGACCAAACTGAAGCAGCTATCATAACACCACTTGCAAAACCTAATAGAATTCTTTCAACGGTTGAATTAAGTTTTTCTTTTAAAAAGAAAACCATAAATGCTCCTAATGATGTACCGATGAATGGAATTAAAATACCTAAAACTATTTTTAACCACATATTCTCACCATCTTCTATATATTGTATTCTTAATAAACTATTATGTGAATGTCCAGTTAGACTAAACTAACATTATAACGATATTATACTACTATAAATATTTTTGTCAAATCTATTAATCTTATGATAATCAATGATGATTAAATAAAAAACTGCAAGAAATAATCTTGCAGTTTATCTTATCTAGACTTGCATTTTAAACAAATATCGCACATTTTCAAAAACTTATCAGGATATAATGCAGCTCCACCAACTAATGCACCATCAATATTTTCTTTTGACATTAGTTCTTCACAATTATCTGGATTAACTGAGCCTCCATATAAAATTCTTATTTCACTTGCGATTTCCTGATTATATAATTGGCGAATAATTCTTCTAACTAGTCCACACTTTTGATCAGCTAATTCACTAGGGGCAGAAATACCAGTACCTACTGCCCAAATTGGTTCATATGCAAGAATTACTCGACTAGCATCAACTGATTTAACACCTCTAAAGGCCGTTTTTACTTGCTCTCGTAAAATATAGTCAGTATCAGCGTGTTCATATTGTTCTTGCGTTTCACCTAAGCACACAATCGGCGTAATTCCATGACTTAAGGCTGCCAAAAGCTTTAAATTTACATCTTGTTCGCTTTCGTTATTATAACGACGTCTTTCATTATGTCCAATAATAACATAAGTAACACCTGTTGAAACTAGCATATTCGGTGAAATTTCACCAGTATATGCTCCTTCATCAGCGTAATGCATGTTTTGAGCGCCAATTCTTAGATTTTCGCCTTGTCGTTTTACCAATGTTCGTAAATGAATTGCCGGAGCGCAGACAATTGTGTCTATTAAATCTTTACTAGGAACATTACCATTGACTTCATATATAAAATCAAGAGCTTCATCTCTAGTTTTGAACATTTTCCAGTTTGCGGCCAAAATTGGCTTACGCATAGAAACACGCCCCTCCCCTATTTTATTTTTCTAGTAATTCTGCAATTTCATCAATAGCTTTTTCTGCTTGATCTCCTGTCGCTACGATTTTTACATTTTCCCCTTGAGGAACAGCTAGTGACATTAAACCTAAAATTGATTTAACATCTACTACCTTATCATGATAGTATAAATTAATATCAACAGAGTATTTTGAAGCTGCTTGAACTACTTTGGCAGCTAGGCTTGCGTGTAAGCCAACTGTACTTTTAATTACGATTTGTTTTTCCATCTTCTCATTTCCCTTCCAATGATTAAATTTTACTTATCATTTACACAGGCAATTCCTGGTAATGTTTTTCCTTCTAAATATTCAAGAGAAGCTCCACCACCTGTAGAGATATGAGAGAACTTATCTTTATATCCAAATTGAATAGCCGCAGCAGCTGAATCTCCACCACCAACAATTGTGTTAGCATCATTCAAATTAGCAATAGCTTCACAAACACCGATTGTACCTTTAGCAAAGTTTGACATTTCAAAAACGCCCATTGGTCCATTCCATACAACTGTTTTAGCAGTGTTAATAATATTAGTGAATTCTTCAACAGATTTTTCACCAATATCTAGACCCATTTCATCTTCGCCGATATTTTCAACACTAACTGTTTTAAATGGTACATCATTTGAGAATTCATTAGTAACAACTGTATCCACAGGTAATACAATCTTTCCATTAGCTTTAGCTAATAATTCTTTAGCTAGATCGACTTTATCTTCTTCGCATTTTGATTTTCCTACATTATAACCTTGTGCTTTTAAGAAAGTAAACATCATACCTCCACCAATTAAAAGCTTGTCAGCTTTTTCTAATAATGCAGAAATAACTTCAATTTTATCAGAAACTTTTGAACCACCTAAAATTGCCACATATGGACGAACTGGATTATCTACAGCTCCACCAATAAACTTAATTTCTTTTTCTAGCAAGAAACCAGCAGCAGTTTCAGCAATATTAGCAGCAATGCCTACGTTAGAAGCCGCAGCACGGTGAGCAGTACCAAATGCATCATTTACAAATACATCACCAAGAGACGCCCAATATTTTCCAAGTTCTTGATCATTTTTTGATTCTTTTTTTCCATCTAAGTCTTCATAACGAGTATTTTCAAACATAACAATTTCGCCATTTTCCATTTCAGCGATTGCATGTTCTAATTGTTGTCCTCGCGTAACAGGAACGAATTGAACATTTAAACCAATTAATTCTTGTAATCTCTTAGCAACTGGTGCTAAAGAATTCTTAGCAAGAGCAGCTTCTTCTTTAATTCTTCCTAAGTGTGAGAAAACAATAGCTTTCCCACCATTTTCAACTACATATTTAATAGTAGGAAGAGCTTCACGAATACGATTATCATCTGTGATAACCCCATCTTTCATTGGGACATTAAAGTCTACTCTAATTAATACCTTTTTACCTTTAACGTTTAAGTCTGTAATTACTTTTTTAGCCATGTTAATAACCTCCACTATATAGTAATGACTCTACTTCTAAATTATATCATTATATCGAACTATTGACAATGAATTTATCATTTTACGATGCCCATATATGGAAAAATCATCCTTACGGATGATTTAATTCCTATAAATCTGCAACATTAATTTCAGTTTCAGCATCAAAGAAATGACACTTATTCATATCGAATACTAATTTGATATCTGAATCAAATGTTAAATCAGAACGAGAGTCTACAGAAGCAATAATTGATGCTCCACCAACTTCAGTGTAAATATTAGTTTCTGCACCTAAAAGTTCAGAAATTTTAACTTTACAATCTAAGATAGCATTTGGATATGTTTCAAACATAATTTCATCACGTTCATCATGGATATTTTCAGGACGAATACCTAAGAATACTTTTTTACCAATAAATCCTTTTTGTTTAAGAATTTCAACTTTTCCTTTAGGTACTTCAATCTTAATTTCTGGTGTTTTAGCACATGTAAATACACATTTTTCATCAACTGAACCTTCAATGAAATTCATTGGAGGTGTACCGATGAATCCACCTACGAACATATTATGTGGATGAGAGTAGATTTCACGAGGAGCACCTACTTGTTGGATACGACCATCTTTCATACATACGATTCTTGTAGCCATTGTCATCGCTTCAATTTGGTCGTGTGTTACATAAATTGTAGTCGCATTTAAACGACGGTGTAATTTAATTAATTCTCCACGAGTAGAAACACGTAATTTAGCATCTAGGTTTGATAGTGGTTCGTCCATTAAGAATACCTTAGCATCACGAACAATTGCACGTCCTAGGGCAACACGTTGACATTGACCACCTGATAATTGACGAGGTTTACGGTCTAAATATGGTGTTAATCCTAGAATTTCTGCAGCTTCTTTTACTTTTTGAGCAATAACATCTCTATCAATACGGCGAAGACGTAGACCAAATGCCATATTTTCATAAACAGACATATGTGGATATAATGCGTAGCTTTGGAATACCATCGCAATATCACGATCTTTAGGAGATACGTCGTTTACGATTTTATCATCAATCCATAATTCTCCTGATGTAATATCTTCAAGACCAGCAATCATACGAAGAGTTGTTGATTTACCACAACCTGAAGGTCCTACGAAACAAATAAATTCTTTATCTTTAATTTCAAGATTAAAATCAAATACAGCTTGTGTTCCATTAGGATAAATTTTATCTATGTGTTTTAAACTTAATGTAGCCATTAGTTAATCCTCCTTAAATTTTACCTATATTTTACTACAGCTGCTTAAAAAAAAGAATGTACAAAGTGCACATTCTTTTATTTTTAATTCAATTTATGATTTATTTGTTTTTAATAATGCTATATATAATATATGCATCTTCAAAATGACGTGGATCATATCCTGTAATTTGAGAAAAGCGATCAAGTTTATTAATCAAAGTATTTCTATGCATATATAAAATTTTAGATGTTTTTAAAGTGTTTAAATCATTTTTCATAAATGTAATTAAAATGTTATGCATATCTAAATCATATAAATAATCCTTTAAAATAAATGGTTTAAGAATCATTAAATCTTTAGATAGTATTTCGTCAATTAAACTTTTTTCAGTATAAATACTATTCTTTAATTCAAATGTAAAATAGTTTAAGATAGCTGTAACATTTTGTTTAAGTATGTTAATATCATCGAAGCTATTCGATATGTAGCATTTTATATATAAATTCGTATCATAGATAAATGAATTTAAATTTTCTTCTAATTCTAAATCTTCATTTTCATGAAAAATAATTAAATAATATTCTTGAGTATGTTCAATTTGAATTGTATTTCCTAAAATAGCTTTAATAAAATCAAAAATGGTTTCTTCATCTAAATTATTATTCCTTAGAATTAAAAGATAACTACTCTTTTTTTTCATTGTCTATTGTTTCATCCTTTTTATCGTCTATGTTTACTTCTTCAGTATCTTCTTTCTTTTGTGTAACAACTCCATCTTCATAAAAATTGTGAACAAACGGATTATTTGAATTAAAAACATCATCTTTAATCGGTTTACCTGATTTATCACAAACGACCATCATAGTACCAGAGATTTTATCACCAAGTGACATTTTATCTACACCAGTTAAAAAAACTATGTTGAAAATTAGTGGTGCAAAGCAACACGACATCAATAAATTTAATAAATAAAAACCTACTCCATCACGTAGTATTAATCTAAATAAACCTACTCGTTGTCCATCTTGAGTTATAACTTTAATCCCTGCTAATAAACGCCCAATAGTTTGATGTTTCCAAAGATATCCAATGACACAATAATAAATTATAAACATTGCAAAGCAAATGGCTGTAAATAAAAATACTATGGATGTATAGTAATAAACATATTCTTGTGCAAAAGCTTTACATTTTTCATATACTATTAAGACTTCTTGATCTGTAATATCACCATAGCGATTACTATTATTTTCAATAAATTCTAATAAACTCGCTTCATCTGAATATCCAATTATAAGATAAAAATTATTATTTTGTTTTTCAATATTAACGCCAGTAGAAAAATATATATAATCTGATAAAGGTTCAACTAAATCTGCTGGTATTTCTTTATCTAAAGTTGGGCGCTCAATTATCTTGGCTTTTTGTATACCAAAAATAATACCTAGTCCCACTACAAGTATAATAATTGTATCAATAATCAAGGCTAAAAAACGTTGACCTAACGTCGCTTTTTTCATAATATCATCCACCTTTACCTAATTATACCATATATTAAAAGAATGCAATTGTTATTTTTAATATTTTATTTATTTTTACTATTTAAATACAAAATATCTTCACTAATACTTTCTTTTTTTATAATCTGTTTTTTTATATCATATAGTTTACTTTTAATTAAACGATTTATTACATTTTCAAAATTATCAAACATATGATTTGAAAGTGAGCCTGGAATCGTATTAATTTCATTTACATACAATACTCCATTTTGCTCTAAAAAATCAATTCTTACTATTCCTTCTAATTCAAATATCTTATAAATTAAAGCACCAATTTCTTCAAGTTCTTTAACTTTATTTATATCATCTAAATAAAAATGATTCTTACCCTTTCTTCTACTTTTATATTTTTCATTATAGTCAAAAAATTCATGATTTGATTGAACAATCTCAATCTTAGAAAATTTAATCTCTTCAGTCTTATATAATGCCATAGCATACTCTACTGCATTTGGTAAATATGTTTCAACTATAATTTTTTCATCATATAGATAAGCTAGATTTAAAGCTTTTCCCAAGTCTTCTTCTTTCTTTACAACGCTTATTCCTAATGATGAACCTGATCTAGCAGGTTTTATAATAACCGGATAGTTATCAATTTCAATATAATCGCCTTTAAAATATGATTTTTTATTCACAGTTGTAATATTATTATGTCTTAATAAAAGATCTGTTAATTCTTTATCCATTCCTAAACAAGACGCTTCCATATTAGAACCCAAATAAGGAATTTCATAAAAATCTAAAATAGCAGATAGATGCCCATCTTCAGCATATTTACCATGGGTTGCCATTACAATTAAATCTAATCTTATATTGCCAACTTTATGTTTTTTAAAAGTAATCTTTTTTCCCTTATTTTTCAAAATTTTGTCAATAGATGGCTTCTTATAATAATACAATTCATTATTTTTAGTTAAATATAAAAAATAGGCCTTATCTAATTTTTGATAAATATCTAAGGCCGTAATTATTGATATTTCATGCTCCGGACTTCGCCCTCCGGAAAGTATCGCTATTTTCATCTTTCATCATCCTCAGTATAATTATATTCTTTAGATATGAAAAATATGTCTAAAAATATTCATATATATCAGGTAGATCATTTTCAATCAATAAAACACGTTTTCGATTATCTAAATTAAACAAGAAAAACGCATCATCAAATGAGTTAACAAGATACGCATTTTTTGTAAAATGCTTATATAAAGTTCTACCTGTTTTTGAATTAATTATAAAAATTATGTCTGCAACTTCTTTCATTTTTTTAGCTAAAATTAAATGATTTTCCTTACTAAGTTTATCTTGTTCCACAATTCCAGGAGTAATTACATATTTAATTCCTATCATCATACTTAGTTTATCTAAAGCATTAAGTGCTCCTTTTAAATTGGCATTAAATGAATCATCTAAAATTGTCATATTCTTAAAATGTTTTTCCTCAAGACGTGATTTTGGTTTTTTTATATTTAATATCCTAGAGCCTATTTCATTACCATTCATACCATAATGAATTCCAAGTATTATACCTGGCATCAAGTTAGATATATCTATTGATGATAAACTAGTATGAACAAATTTATATAGAAATTTATTATTTCTAGTAATTATCAGTGTTTTTTCATCAACTAAATTATAACGATACTCGCCATAATTTATACCATAAGATATAATTTTGCATGTATTTTTTATCTCATATTGTCTTAAATATTCATTTTCATAATTAATAATAGCTAGGCCATCAGCTTTAAGACTTTCTACTGATTTCATTTTCTCAAACAAAATATTTTCTATTGATTTAAAAGTATTTAAATGCATTGGTCCAATCTCTGTTACAATGGCAATATTCGGTTTAAATTTCTTAGTTAAATACGAAATATTGTTCAACTTAGTAGCTCCGAATTCTAAAATCATAATTTTAGCTAAATCAAGTTCTGAGTTGTTAATAGCTTTGGATATTCCCATTGGAGTATTATAACTTTTCATAGTATAAAATGGATTTAATTCTTCAAGCAACTGTGCAGTGAAAACTTTTGTAGTTGTTTTACCATATGAGCCAGTTATAGCTATAATATCACCCTTGAAGCTATTTATCTTAGTAACAGCTTTCGTTAAATATTTTGTATTAATAATTTTTTCTAAAAGAGAAGATATAAAGAAAGGTAAAATTATAATTAAATTTATAAATGGATAGATAAATGGATAAATTAAAACTGGAACACTGAACAAAATAATAAATAAAATGAGTCGAATAATACGTTTGGTATATTTAAGAGGTAGTTTCCTTATTTTAATAAATGATACTTCATATAGGACGAGATTTATAGCAAATAACAAATTTATTCCTAAATTATCTCCTTTTAAAAAGACAATACTTGTAATTAAAGGTATCAATAGATAATACCAATTTGATGCATAATACTTTAGATAACTTTTAATTTTATAATGACTTTGTTGATATATCATTAATGCATGATAAATTCGAATCAGGATGGGAAATACGATAATAATACTAATTAGAAGCATAACTCTTCACCACAGATGCAAATTTTTCCTCTTCTTCTAAATATGGAAAATGATTTACCCCCATTTCAATTAAAGCACTTCCTGATACTTTTCTTTTTAATTTTAACGCTTCTTTATACTTAACTGTTAAATCTGTTTTAGAATGAATAATTAAAATATTTTTCATTTTTTTAAATCTTAAACGTTTTGTATCCTTTAATGCTTGTTTCAAAGTTTCTCGTTCTAAGAAACTAGCATTTTGATAATCCTTAGAAGGAAATTTTAATTTAAAGCATTTATTTAAAACTAGCTTTATTTTTGTCTTAAAACTTTTTAAATCGAATGCTGGTGTACTTACAACAATTGTGTCATAGTTTTTATATTCTGCCAATTTTAATGCTATTCTTCCTCCAAATGAATGACCTACAATTATAGGATTTTCTAGGTCTTTTTCCACAATGAAGTCATTAATCTGTTTTGCATAATTTTTTAGTGTATATGCCTTTGTAATTCTCGAGTTACCAAAACCAGGTAAATCTAAAAAATATAGACTTTCATCTTTAAAATACGGTATTAAATTCATAAATGATTTATGACTACCTTTCCAACCGTGAAGAAATATAATTGGTCGCTTTGTATTCACAAATGATTTATAGTACATATTTTTATAATACATTTTATCACCATCGCTATATAATACGCAGTGAAAATAAAAAATGTGCTACCAAATGATAGCACATCTTTAAAATTACATTGATTCGTGAATAGTACGATGAATTACATCGTCTTGTTGTTCTTTAGTTAACTTAATGAAGTTAACAGCATATCCTGATACACGAACTGTTAATTGTGGATACTTTTCCGGATGTTTTTGAGCATCTAATAATGTATCACGATTAAAAACGTTAACGTTTAAGTGATGTCCACCATCAGATACATAAGCATCTAACATATTTACTAAGTTATCTACCTTATTTGACATAATAATTCATCTCCTTATTTCCTAAATTCTAGTAGTTCTTGCTTGCAACTTCGAAGTAGCTTTGTTCATGTGAACAAACTGGACATACTTTTGGAGCCTTATTACCAACTACTAAATGACCACAAACACGACACTTCCACATTACTTGTTCGCTCTTTTCAAATACTTGTTGCATTTCAACATTATTTAATAATGCTAAATATCTTTCTTCATGAGCTTTTTCAATCTTTGCTACAGCTCTAAACTTAGCTGCTAATTGAGGGAAACCTTCTTCATCAGCAGTTTTAGCGAATGAATCATACATATCTGTCCATTCATAGTTTTCACCTTCAGCAGCTGCCTTTAAGTTTGCTGCAGTATCTCCTAAATATCCTAATTCTTTAAACCAGATTTCAGCATGTTCTTTTTCATTATCTGCTGTTTCTAAGAATAAAGCAGCAATTTGTTGATATCCTTCTTTTTTAGCAACGCTTGCGAAATAAGTATACTTATTTCTAGCTTGTGATTCGCCGGCAAATGCAGCTTGTAAATTCTTTTCAGTTTGTGTTCCACTATACTTTGACATAATTTTTTCTCCTTTACTTTATTAATTTATGAAACTTTAAAATTTATCTAATTAAACTTAGAAAATATTAAATTATTTTACTTAGACCACTTCATGGCCTTAAGTAAGCGGAATAGTATCAATTCCTGCCTTCATTATATCATTATATATTTATTTGTCAAACGCTTTGCACACAAGAAAACAATACTTTTTTTAATATTTTAAAGTGGATATATCATTGTATTTTTTTAATAAAATTAAGTACTTTATTTTCACTTTGTTTATTTTAATTAGACTAAATACACTATCATTTAATTTAATCTTTTGAAGTTAAAATTATCTCTTCTCATAGTCATATTTTCTTTAATAATAAAAAAGTATGTCCTTTTTATAGACATACCATTCTTATATTTATTCTTACCTTTTATCTTTAGTTTTAATAATAATATTTATTTTAGCCAATCGAACCATCCATATTCAAATTAATTAAGCGATTTAGTTCAACTGCATATTCCATTGGTAATTCTTTAGCAAAAGGTTCGATAAACCCCATTACAATCATTTTAGTGGCTTCTTCCTCAGTTAATCCACGACTCATTAAATAAAATAGTTGATCTTCATTTACTTTTGAAACCGAAGCTTCATGCTCAATATACATTTCGTCATTTCTTCCTTCATTCAAAGGGATAGTATCTGATGTTGAAATAGCATCTAAAAGAAGTGTATCGCATTCAATATGACTGCGTGCACCCTTTGCATTATCTAATGCTCGTACCATTCCACGATAGTTAACTTTTCCACCACCACGAGCAATTGATTTAGAGATAATCGTTGAAGTCGTATTTTTTCCAATATGAATCATCTTTGCTCCGGTATCTTGAAATTGGTTTTTTGAAGCAAAAGCGATAGTTACACATGTACCCTTTGCATTATCGCCTTTTAAAACACAACATGGATATTTCATATTTAAACCAGATCCAATATTTCCATCAATCCATTCCATTGTTCCATTTTCTTCAACTAATGTACGTTTTGTAACTAAATTTACAATATTATCAGCCCAATTTTGTACAGTTGAATAACGACAATATCCACCTTTTTTTACATAAATTTCAACTACGGCAGCGTGCAATGAATCTTTTGAATAAATTGGTGCTGTACATCCTTCTACATAATGAATTGATGCACCCTCATCAACAATAATCAGTGTTCGTTCAAATTGACCCATTCTTTCACTATTAATTCTAAAATATGATTGAACTGGCTTTGTTAACTTAACACCTTTAGGTACATAAATAACTGAACCACCTGACCATACAGCACTATTTAAAGCAGCATACTTATTATCAGTTGGTGGAACTAATACTCCCATATATTCTTTTAACAATTCTGGGTATTCTCTTAACGCTGTATCTGTATCACAAAAAATAACTCCAGCATCATCAAGTTCCTTTAAATTATTATGATATACAACTTCTGATTCAAATTGTGTAGAAGCACCTGCTAAAAACTTGTGTTCAGCCTCAGGAATTCCTAACTTATCAAATGTTTCTTTAATTTCTTCTGGTACTTCATCCCAATTATGTCCTTGATTGTTTGTTGATTTTATATAATATGTATAATCATCAAAATTGATTTGACTTAAATCTGGTCCCCAAGCTGGATTTTCAATCTTTTTAAAAGCCTCATAACTTTTTAAGCGGAAATTTAACATCCATTCTGGCTCATTTTTGGTCTTTGAAATAAAACGAATTACATCCTCATTCAAACCTCTTCCCGAGTCTAATACTGGCTTAGTTTCAGTTTTGAAACCATATTTGTAATCGTCATCGATTAGTTCGTCTTTATTTGTCATTATATCTTCCTCTTTTCTATCGTAGGAAATATGTACGATTATTCTTTAGTTTCACTTTCGTTTATAGCTTGCTCAATTGCTTTCCAAGCTAAGGTCGCACACTTAATGCGAGCAGGAAATTGGCTAACACCGGCATAAGCTACAGCTTCTCCCAATTCATCTTCCATTGCAATTTCTTCGCCCTTAACAAGAGTATAAAATTCATTAATAATGGCTAAAGCGTCCTTAACAGTATGTCCTTTTAAAACATCGCTCATAACAGATGCAGATGACATTGAAATTGAACATCCTGTTCCATCTTGGCGAATATCTTTAATAATTCCATTTTCAATTTGAACTTCAACATTAATATCATCTCCACATGAAGGATTTTTAAAATGAACAAATTGATATTTTGGATCTTTTAGTAAACCTTTATTTTTCGGATTTTTAGCATTATCCATAATTACATCACGATATAATTCTTCTAATTTTGATGCCATAAATGCCTCCTAAAATGCTTTAAAAAATTCACGGGCTTCTCTTACACTATCAACTAATCTTTTAACATCATCCATTGTATTATAAAAATAGAATGAAGCTCTTGTAGTGGAAATTTGCCCTAAAAAATTAGTAATCAATTGTGCACAGTGGTGCCCTGCACGAATACAAACACCATTTTTATCATAGATACTAGCTGCATCATGAGGATGAACTCCATTTATATTAAATGCAATTACACCCGTATCTGTTGTTTTATTATAAATTTCAACATCTGGAATTTGACTTAATAGTTCAATCGCTTTATGCGCCAACATTTTTTCATAAGCCTTAATTTCTTCAAGACCTATACTATCTAAAAAATCACAAGCACGACCCAAACCAATCGCTTCTGCAATAGGCGGTGTTCCTGTTTCAAATTTATATGGTGCATCCTTATATGTTTGACTGTCCAAAGTTACCACATCAGCCATATCTCCACCAAAATCAATCGGTTCCATTTGATTTAGTAACTTTGATTTACCATATAAAACACCAATTCCAGTCGGACCACACATTTTATGGCCTGAGAAAGCTAAAAAATCACAATCCAAGTCTTTTACATCAACTTTCATATGAGGAATCGCTTGAGCTGCATCTACTATGACAATCGCGCCTTGTCTGTGACATAACTCTATAATTTCCTTAATTGGTGTAATATACCCCATAACGTTCGAAACATAGGTTAAAGCGACAATTTTTGTCTTAGCTGTTAAAACTTTTTTAAAGTTTTCAATTGTAATTCTACCTTCTTTAGTAAGTGGTATGTATTTTAATATTGCCTTTTTTCGCTTACATACATTAAACCATGGCATGTGTGAAGAATGATGTTCTAACTCAGACGTTATTACCTCATCGCCTTCTTCTAAATTATCCATCCCATAGCTTTGTGCAACTAAATTCAAAGCGGCAGAAGTTCCTCGCGTAAATACAACTTCTTCAAATTTGGAATTGATAAATTTAGCAATCTTAT
The DNA here is from genome assembly GCA_944325035.1 of uncultured Anaeroplasmataceae bacterium. GTDB lineage: Bacteria > Bacillota_I > Bacilli_A > Acholeplasmatales > Anaeroplasmataceae > CAG-307. The sequence continues at coordinate 35,308 of CALUYM010000002.1, read as the reverse complement.
GACGAGCATTTTCATATAAATCAGTCGCTTCATAAGATAATTCATAAACACCACGATGAACATTACAAGCTAAATTGTTATAATAATAATCCATCATTTCAATAACACATCTAGGTTTTAAACTAGAAGCTGCACTATCCAAATAACAAAGGTTTGGGTGTTTATCAAAAACCGGAAATTCTTTCTTTAAATTTGTTACATTCATATTTTTCACCTTTTTAAATTAATCGATAAATCGATTCTGAAATTTGTTCACGGTAATTATCATCAACTAAACTTTCTAAGAAAGGGTTGATAATTCCTGATAAAATTAATTTAAATGCTTCTTGTTTATTAAGCCCTCTACTCATTAAATAAAATAATTCATCATCTGACATTTTTCCAATTGAGGCTCCGTGATTAGCTTTAACATCATATTCATCAATTAGAAGGATTGGTAAAGCTTTCACATAAGCTTTATCACCGGCAATGATACCTCTAGATAGTTGTACACAAGAAGAACCACTAAATCCACGCTCAATCTTGCCTGTTGTTGTATAAGTCACACCACCGTTGACTAAACTAATTCCATAGTTTGATACATTGGAAGTAGTATATTTAGCTTTATGAAAAACATTAGTTGTAATATTAGATTGACTATTTTTAGCAAAAACTAAAAAACTACTATCAAAAGAAGCATTTTCTCCATTTAAAAATACATTTAGTTTTTCTTCTAAAGACAAGCTAGCAATTGTTTTTAACTTAAGACTAGAATTTCTTGCTAATTGAATATTTAGATTAATATCTTTATCACTAAATTCATAGGAATCACATTTTAAACTACTATTTTCTTCTAAACTTAAGTTTAAATTTTTAACATTTAAATCAGTTAAAACAATTTGAACTGATGCAAAAGCAGGTAAGACTAAATTTAAATTTTCTTGTTTACCAATTAAAATTGCATCTTCTTTTATAGTTAAATTTTCAATATTAGTAATATCAATTTTTTTCATTATTTTAAATTGTTAGCACATGCACCTAAAACTACATGTGTTTCCTTTTCATCATCATTTTCAATTGTGATTCCTAATTCTTTTTTGACCCAAGAATAACCTTCTTGATCAATTTTTTTAATTAATTCACGACCACCTGTCATAACGATACGTCCATTAATCATTATATGAACATAATCAGGTTTGATGTAGTCCAATAGTCTTTCGTAGTGAGTGATTAGTAGACAACCAAAATCATCAGAGACCATATTTGATACATTTTCTCCAACAATGCGTAAAGCATCAACGTCAAGACCAGAGTCAATCTCATCTAAAATTGCAAACTTAGGTTTTAGCATCTTCATTTGTAAGATTTCATTACGCTTTTTCTCTCCACCAGAAAAACCGGCGTTTAAGTAACGATGAGCTAAATCCTCAGGCATTTCTAATTCTTTACAAGCTTTCTCATACCCTTTAATAAATTTGAATAATGAAGTATCTTGTCCACAAGATTTCATCGCCGTTCTTACAAAGTCACTATTTGTAACTCCTGGTACTTCCATCGGATATTGATAAGCAATAAATAACCCTTTACGAGCACGTTCATCAACTGCTAAATCATTAATATTTTCACCATTTAAAATGATTTCTCCTGATGTAACTTCATATTTAGGATTTCCCATAATTACACTTGATAAAGTTGATTTACCTGTTCCATTAGGACCCATAATAGCGTGGATTTCACCAGTTTTAATTGTTAAGTTAACTCCTTTTAGAATTTCTTTTTCTGGAATTCTTGCATGTAAGTCTTTAATTTCAATTGTTTGTGACATAATTTCACTCCTCATAATTTCTACTATGATAGCTTTTTCCAAGCTCCTTAAATACTTTTTCCGTATTCATTGTATTTAATACCTTTATTGAAGGTACTTTTAATATTTCTTTACCATCTAAAGTTGTAACTTTATGTTTACATTTAGATAGTAATATATCATCATATCGGTGCTTACCCGCACCAATTAATTGATATTCAGATTGTAATTTAGATAATACATTTAAATTATCTAATCTTTTTGAATAAATTTTAAGATATATAAATTCATTAAAATCATTATTATCCATAATCTCTTCAGATGTATATTCAAGTAACAGCAATTCGTTGTAAAAATCTAATTTTTTAATTTCTTCAATAATTTCATTAATTCTATCCTTTTTTTCAATAATCATAAAATAACATATTGGTTTATCAAAAATTTGACCATGAATTAAGCATCCATAAGCACTATCTTTACGTTTTTTGAAAAAAGCCGCTTCGGCTTCATTGGTAATATTCTTAATATATGTATATAAGACATTATCTTCAACAAAACTTACAAATGAATTAAGTTTATTTTTATCTAAAAATGATAGAAATTTACTACTTATTTTTTTATCAATATTTTCAATATAAAGATATTCTTTTTTCTCAATATCATATAGCGCAGCTCCAGACATACAAATAACTGGTAATTTTGGTTCCATATGTCCCATCAATGATATCATTCCCTCAGGAGTTCGATTTGAAAAATATGTAATATTTGCCCCATCATTTTGTAAGTGGCGAATTTTATATTCATTATATCCACTTAACTTATGCGTTTCTTTTGTGTAAAAACCATCAAGCGAAATAATAAATAATTTAGATTTATCTCTATAATGTGGCAACTTAAACAAGTTAACACCAAGTGCAACTAGAACTCCAACAATTGTAGAAAAAATACGATTAGGGCCATATACAATCGGATTTGTCCCCAAGCTAACCATGACAGCAGTGAAAGTTAAAACTGCAACAAATGATAATTCCGCATGATGAATTAGATTACATACCCAAATAACTAAAATCGTTCCTAATCCAGTTAAAATAACAGGGGCAATAAAACTTAGCATAAATTGACTATTCATGTCCGAAGCTTCAAATCCTTGAGCAGGTATTCCAATCGAACTAATATGTGAGAATGGCCAATCCTGTTTTAATACATAAATATAAATCGCAATAATTATAACCCCTAAAGTTCCGCCAACAAGAGATGCTAGACAGCGAAGTTTAGCTTGAGAGAGAGATTTTCCCTTGTCGGTGGAAACTGAATACGCTGTTGCGATACAAGCGAAGAATGGTGTATAAATAGTTGAGGCTAACTTAATACTCCTACTCCAATCTTTGTATCCTAAATAAGAACACAAGATGATAAGAAAATAAATCAGTAAACAAATAAATACGGAAAATGCCGTTTTTATATTTCTTAACCCAATTTTAGGCATATTAGCAACCTCACAATTACCCATTTTGGTGAAACTTTAATTTCACGAAAAATATTATACTATAATACCATAAGATTTACAAACAATATGGGTTATAAGTCGCTTTATTTTACATTTTTATATATATAATTTATATTATCTAGTGGTTAATATATTTAAAATATCTAACTATCCTAAATATTGTTTTTTTATGATTGCGCTATTTAATCATAAAATTATTGATTAGCAATATATAAATTTTAATAATTTTATTTTTATATTACATATGATACTTCATCTTTTTGTATATACTCTAACGAACACTAACAAATATTTTTCAAGTCCAAGATGAAATATTATAATTTGAAGAAATTTAGTTGATAAATTGTCATTATAAGAAAAAGAGTGGCTTTATACCACTCCAATTATTTATAGTTCAATGAATCAAATATTTTAAATCCAATATATTTATGCATCAAAACTATTAATGGGATTATTATTCTCATCTAATTCAAAAACTTTTGCATGATTTTTTTCTAAATATGGAATAATTGCTTCTACTTCTTTTGATGAGAAAGGAGCTAGTTTAATCTGGTTGAAAAGATTATCATCAAAATAAGATGTCTTAACACCAAACAAATCATATTCTTCACCTTTAGCTTTCAATATTCCATAACTTGAAATATAATAATAATCTCCAATATTACCAACTAGTTCATTTAACGCAACTTTTCCACGATAAGTTCCTTTGTAAAAATGACAATCATCATTTTCTTGAATTATAAAAACACATGTTCTTTCTTTAAAATTTTCTTTAGGAACTGTAAAAGTGTCACTTTGAGGATTATTTGGTCTTGTAAAGCCCGAATTAAAGTTTGATGAAAAATTCATATTTTGTACAGGTTTCTTTTTTTCTACAATAGCCTTAGTTGCAAAATAAGCCAACCCAATAGCTGATACAATAGTTATAACACGTGAAATCCATAAGTCAGTACTATAGTCACTAATATAATTAATATGATAAAAAATCCATCCAATAATTCCAGCTACTAATGCAATACTAAAGATTAAAATTGGTGTTAAATAGTTTTTATTTCGATTTCCCATAGCTCTTTCAAACTCCTTTTGTCTTCTCGTCTTTAATCTAATTTTACCGAAAATTGCTGTCATAAAGAAAAGATATATAAACACAACTCCGGCTATACGCATACATCCAAATACAATTTCACTAGCTGTTGAGCTAATTGATGGTGATTTTATTGCTATTACAAAAACATTTAACGCATAAACCCAAATTAATGCAAAGTCTAAAACAGTTAATAAAATGCCTGACCATAGTCGGCGTTGTTTATTTGATCTCATAAATGATAATAATATTAATAAGATTTGATTAAAAAAGTAAGTCGTAATCATTAATATGAATACATCTAAAATATAACTAAATATGTTCATCCAATCACCCTTTCATAATATGTATTATAGCTTAAAATAGTCTTAAAAACTTAATATAATTCTTAAAATACAATGAAGAATTATGGGATAATTGCAAAAATTATGCTTCTATCTTCTTATTTTCTAATTTACGCTTAGCCAAAATTGTTTCATATTGACTATCATACATATCTTTATAGATAGGTGAAGTTTGATATAAACTATCATGACTACCCTCACCCTTAATTAAGCCGCTATCTAACACTACAATTTTATCAGCATCTTTGATAGTTGATAAACGGTGCGCAATAATAAATGTTGTTCTTCCCTTAGTGACTACATCCATCGCATGCTTAATCTTCATTTCTGTATCAGTATCAATATTGGCTGTTGCCTCATCTAAAACTAGTATTTTCGGATTTCTAAGTAATATACGTGCAAATGCAATTAATTGCTTTTCACCTAATGACATGTTCTCACCCTTAAAGCTTACAGGTGCATAAATACCATCTTTACTTTTATCAATCATATATCCAGCACCAACTTCACGTAAAGCATTTTCTACTTCTTCATCTGAATAATTCCTTTCCATAGTAACATTACTTTTAAGCGTTCCTTTAAAAAGAGCTGGTGTTTGTAAAACTATTCCGCATTGTTCTCGATATTTAGCTTTATTTAATGTTTCAATATTAATTCCATCAACTAAGATTTCTCCACTATCAGTATCATTGTATTGTAAAAGTAAATTCATTAAAGACGATTTACCTGAACCAGTGTGTCCTACAATTCCAACTGTTTCTCCAGCTTTAACTTTTAAATTAATTCCATGTAGTACTTCTTTTTCTTTCACATAAGAAAATCTTACATTTTTAAATTCAATATTACCTGTAAATGGTTCAATGTCCTTTATACCATCAAAAATTCTCGTATCATTTGCTTCATCTATGAACATATAGACACGATTAGCCGCAACTAAACTATCCTCTAAATCATTTAAGTTATTAAAAATAGTATTAATCGGATTAATCATCTTATCTAGATAGCTTGTAAATGTTGTAATAATACCAGCTGTTACTACAATACCACCAATATTAAAATAAGCACATCCAAAATAAATTAGAATTCCCGCTGTTATCAAATTTTTTATTAAACTTAAAAGTTCAAATCCAAAATAAGCTGAAATTGTTTTTACAAGTTTATTTTGATAATTATATTCATTAACTAAATCTTTATAATCTCCTAGCATATAATCTTCTTGATTGAATGCTTGAATTATTAAAGCACCAGATATTAACTCATTTAATTTACCTGTAATACGTGAGCTAGTTTCTCTTAATTCTGTAAAATGTGCATGAACTTTCTTTCGGTAATAAGTTATCCACACTATAATAATTGGTGATGCAATTAATATAATGATCGCTAATTGCCATTGAAGAAAAATCATCCCCACATAAACTGCAATTAAGTTAATTATTGCTTGTGTGATGGAAAAAAACATCGTAAAATACGTTCTTACTCCGTTAGAGTCAGATGTAATTTTCGATACAATTTTACCATCTGGTTCTAGACTGAAATAATCAACTGGTAAATGATTTACTTTTAATATAGCTTCTTCTCTTATCAAACGTTCAATATTCATTCCGATTAAATTCAAAACATAATTTTGAAAATAGCGTAAGAAAATTGTAATGATGGTTAATCCACCATATAACATCAATAAATTGTAAATAGCTTTATATTTAACGTTAACATTCAAATTTGCATTTACAATATAATCATCTAGAATACTTTTAGTAATCCGAGGAGTATAAGTTTGTAAAAAAGCAATTGAAATTACACAAAGAATACAAAATATCAATTTGTATTTATTTTTTACTAAATAGGGAAATGTTCTTTTTAAAAGGCCAGATTTTGAATACTTATCATATACTTTACTCATTATTCTCACCATCCTTTACCATTTCTTGTTCATGGAATAAGCGGGCATAATAACCACCTAATTTCATCAATTCATCATGAGTTCCTTCTTCTATAATTGAACCTTGGTCTAAAACTATAATATTAGTCGCATGCATAACTGCAGAAAGTCGATGTGCAACTATTATATTTGTTTTATTTGAACGATACTTCTTCAAATTCTTAATAATATTGGATTCAGTTTTCCCATCAACTGCGCTCAATGAATCATCTAAAATCATAACATCTGCATTTTTCATAAATGCACGAGCTATTGATAATCTTTGCTTTTGGCCTCCTGATAATGTAACCCCATATTCGCCAACAATCGTGTTCAAACCATCTTGCAAATTTATAATATCCTTTGAAAAATCTGCCATATTAATAGCATCATAGATATCTTTATCATCAAAAGCATGAATTGTTCCCAAAGCAACATTTTTAAAAATACTGCGTGAAAAAAGCGTGTGCTCTTGTGGAACATATCCGATATGTTCTCTTACACTTTCTTTAGTATAATCTTTTATGTTAATACCATTTATCAATATCTCACCCTGTGTAATAGGAAACTGACGCATAAGTTGACGTACTAGCGTTGATTTACCAGAGCCTGTTTTTCCAACAATGCCAATCGTATCTCCCTCATTAATAACTAAATTTATATGATTTAAAACTGGAGTTTCATCATTAGGGTATGTAAATGATATATCTTTAAATTCCACTTGTTTAACCTTATTTAAGACTATTGCATCTGGCTTATCAATAATGACAGATTTAGATTCATAAATTTCGTTTAAACGTTCAAGTGAAATAATACTTTGATAAAAATTAGTTAACATGTTTCCAATATTTGTTAATGGTCTTGTTAAACTGTTTAAATAAACAATAAATTGAACAAATGCTGCTACCGTAAAAGATACTGAAACTTCATCAATTAATATCCAAGATGCAAATCCATATGCTATCATTAATGATACAGCTGTAATTGATTCAAAAATAGGTTGAAAAGCAACATTTATTTTCAAGTTTTTCCTTTCAATATCATAAACACGCTTAGATTCAGCTAAATTTTTAGCATAATTTTCATCTTCTTTTGAAAAAGCACGAATTGTTCTTACATTTGTAATACTTTCTAAAATAACATTTCCCATTTCTGATGAAGCTTTTCTAACATTCAACCAATTTCTTTTTACTTTTACTCTTAATAGAATATTCGCAATAAAAATTAACACTAAAGGTAATGCTGAAACCAATGTTAAAAGAGGATGGATTAAGCACATTGCGACTAAATTAACGATTACAACTGTGGCTTCAAAACTAATATTAAGTAATCGGTTACCTCCCGAAAAGTTTACTTGTTTAACATCGCCTAATGCTCTTGTTAGCAGGTCACCAGACTGAAAGTTCTCGAAAAATGTCGCATCTTGAATTATAATGTTTTGCATATACCTAACTTGTAATGCATAAAAAAGTTTAGTTTCTAATCTTACTTGAATTAATCTTTTAGTAGTTGTTACAACATAAATTAATATAGCTGTAGCTATGCTAAATATTGCTACATTGTATATTAAATAATTTTTAGTAAGATTTAAATCAGTTACATGTTCTGTAAAGTTTCCCAATATAAATGCTGGTAATAATGAAATTAATGCCTGAATAATTCCTAAAATGAAAATTGGGATATAAAAGTATAGGTTTTTACGAATAAACCACCTCATATTCTTAATAAAATTTAGCATAGTGTAATCTCTCCTTTGTAATATATTAAATAATTATACACTTAAAAAAAATAATCCTCAAGGAAAAATTTTAGCAAATTTTTACTAAAAATAAAAAAGACTACATTTAAGTAGTCATTATAATAAAGATAAGAAACTTGTATAAAGGAATCCTTATTTGCAATTGATGTATAACTTATATTGCCATATTCTATTTGCATCGACAATTTAGCCCACATTTCAACTACATTTCCACTTTGATTCATTTTTGTAGTCGGCTCAGTACTAATTCCTCTTATCACTAGATTATTGTCAAATTTAATACTTGCATTAAATTTAGTATTATAAAGAAAAGCACCTGTGATACAATTTGGAACAAAAATTGTATTAATTAGTCCATTTAAAAAAGTATTAAACATCGTATTTCCATCAAAATTTAAATATAAATAATCTCCAGATACTTCTGCTTTAAAACAATCTTTGTATGCAGTAATGAAAGAATAAATGATTGTATAATCAGGCATAGTTGAACTACTTAAAAATAAAGTAGAATTATTTGATAAATAACCATTAGGAATATTAGATAATACTTGATCATAGTAAATTTTTACTTTTTCTAAGTTAGCCTCTTTATAAACTATATAAAGTCTATCATTTGAAATTTCATATACAGCGTCAATTCTTAAATTATTTTTTCATTATTAACAATATACTCAAAGCTAAAAGTCATTCTCATACCTCTATCAACTACGAAACTTGCTTCTGATTTACCTAAAAAATTGATCTTATTGATTCCCTCTAAAAATTGAAAAGAGAATAAAAAATCCATTTTGTAAGTTCCCTCATTTGGTATTTCTACTTCCCCTTCAATGTATATTTTAGTGATTTCCGTTGCAACTTCGTCACCAGATTTATTTTTAGTGAATTATGATAAATCTTTATTATCTCCACATGATAAGGTTAGTGATAAAATTAATCCAATAATAACAATAAATATTTTTTTCAAACTAATCACCTCAGGCATAGTCTATAATCGTTTTTTTACAATTATTTTAAAAAAAACCCACAGTTTTACTGTGGATTTTTTTATTATCTATTTTTTTTAGCAGTTTTTCTAACGATTAACTTATAAATTTCCATAAACACAATTACAGAAATAGCTAATGCAAATACAATTCCTAATTGTCCAATTGTTAATGGAACTAATTGGAAAATATCATTTAATCCAGGAATATATAATACTGCAAATTGTAATCCCATACCAATTAAGAAGGCAATGTTCATAAATTTATTTGAGAAAGTCTTCTTTGAGAAAATTGTATGTTCAGATTTGATATTGTATGCATGGAATAATTCAGCAGTAGCTAAAGTCATAAATGCCATTGTATGTCCCATTCCATCATCATGGAATACGAAATGTCCAATAAAATATGCAGCAACTGTAATTAAACCAATAAATGTTCCTTCTAAAACAATATTTAATCCCATTCTACCAGCAAAGAAACTTTCTTTCTTAGAGCGTGGCTTATCAAACATTACATCATCTTCAGGCTCTTCCATACCAATACCAAAGGCTGGTAAAGAGTCTGTAATTAAGTTAATCCATAGTAATTGAGCAGCTAATAATGGTTGACCAAGACCAGCTACGAATAAACCAACGATAGTTACTAAGAAAATAGTAATTACTTCACCAATATTACTTGATAGTAAGAAACGAACACATTTTTTAATATTAGAATAAATACCACGACCTTGTTTTACTGATTCAACAATTGTTGCAAAATTATCATCAGTCAAAATCATATCTGCAGCTTGTTTAGATACATCGGTACCAGTAATACCCATAGCACATCCAATATCAGCTCGTTTTAAAGACGGAGCATCATTAACACCATCACCAGTCATTGCTACAACTGCATCATTCTTTTGCCATGCTTCAACAATTCTTACTTTATCCTTAGGAGCAACACGTGCAAATACACGATAATCATCAATAGTTTGAGCTAATTCCTCATCTGAAATCTTATCAAGTTCAAGTGAAGTAATAGCTTTCTTACCATCTTCCATAATACCTAATTCATTAGCAATAGCGGTAGCTGTAGTTATGTGATCTCCAGTAATCATAACTGTTTTAATATGTGCTTGTTTAGCAATACGAATTGATTCTTTTACTTCAGGACGCGCAGGGTCAATCATACCAACAAGACCAACAAATGTCATTTCTTGTTCTAAATCTTCTTTAGATGGCAAAGTATCAAAAATCTTAACAGCTAAAGCAAGTACACGAAGAGCACTTTCAGCCATGCGTTTATTAGCAGCTAATGCATTATCGATTTCAGTTTGCTTATTAACTGATTTACGTAAAACAATATCTGGTGCACCTTTAGTGATAGCAATGAATTTACCGTCTTCATTTATAACAGTTGTCATCATTTTTCTTTCACTATCAAAAGGTAAATCTAACAAACGTTTTACATTTGCAATATTAACACCATGTAAATTATTAACATCAAGTAAAGCAAGTTCTGTTGGATCTCCTAAACGTTTTCCATCTTCTTGAATACTTGCATCACAACATACTGCAAAGTAAGATAGCATCTTCTTTTCATCAGCAGTTAAACCTGTGATTTCTTTCAATTCTTGTTTATATAATTTTACAACTGTCATCTTATTTTGAGTAAGAGTACCAGTTTTATCTGAGCAAATAACATTAGTAGAACCTAAAGTTTCAACAGCAGGTAATTTTTTTACAATTGCATTATGTCTAACCATCTTTTGAACCCCGATAGATAAAACGATAGTTACAACGGCAGCTAAACCTTCTGGAATAGCAGCTACAGCTAATGCAATCGCTTGTTTAAATGACTCTAACCAAATTGATTTTGCATCTCCACCATGTAAATAACCTGAAATTACTTCAAAGGCAAATACAACAGCACAGATTGCAAGACACATAATACCAATAATCTTACCAACTTGCGCTAATTTAATTTGAAGTGGTGTGATTTCTTTTTCAGAAGTTTGTAGCATGTCGGCAATCTTACCAATTTCAGTATTCATCCCTGTAGCTACAACAATAGCCTTAGCTTTACCATTAGTTGCGTAAGTAGATGAGAATAACATATTTTTTTGATCTCCTAATGGGTGATCACCTTCAGGTAATTCTTTGTTATTCTTATTTACTGGTAATGATTCTCCGGTTAATGATGATTCATCTACTTTTAAATCTGTTGACTCGATAATACGAGCATCTGCAGGAATAAAATCTCCCGCTTCTACAAAAATAATATCGCCAACTACAACTTCACGAGATAGAATTTGACTTACAACACCATCACGTAATACTTTACAGCTAGGTTGACTCATTTTCTTTAAGGCTTCAAGGCTTTTTTCAGCCTTATTTTCTTGGAATACACCTAAAACAGCATTTAAAATAACTACTGCAAAGATAATTACTGATTCTACCCATTCATGTGGATCGATAATCACAGAAACAATCGCTGCAATGATTAAAATAATAATTAATACATCAGTAAATTGTTCTAAGAATTTAACAATAAGAGGTGTTTTCTTACCTTCTTTAAGTTCGTTAAATCCATGTTGTTGTTGCTTTTCAGCAACTTGTGCTTGTGATAAACCTTTTTCAGTATCACTTGAATTAGACTTAATGATTTCTTCTAATTTCACTTTATTATTCCTCCTAAATATTTTTCACAAAAAAAAGACCCTTCATATAAACATGAAAAGGTCTTGCAAATCAAGTGAATGATTACTAAAGCCGGATATTTCTATCGGGATGTCGACTTTAGTTGCATATTGCCTGCTACTCCCCTTTTTAAAGGAACTTTAATTCGTATGTATATTATATGTTATTTTAGTATGATAATCAAGTTAAACTTTATCAAATATTATAACTAGAAAACAAATTATAGTTTATTTTTTCTTAATTTACTTTAACTTAATTGATGCAATGCTTTTTCTTTAATTTTTTAGATTTAGATGTAATCAATCATATAAGTTTGGTTTTATAATAACTGGAAGCTTTTTTTGAAATTCTTCACTTGTTTTAACCATCTATTGAATTATGTAATATAAATGCTTATATTTATCTAACGCCTTATAACTATCTAGTTTTATATAATATTTTATCAGAAAAACGAGCTTTTTTATAGAACGAAGGTAATTTAGGTGTCTACTTGGGGTAGTCATCGATATAGTTCCTAGAAAATAGAATGAACATCCGAAAAGTAATACTACCGGCTTGACACCGAAAAGAAAATGGAATCGGAAAACAAAATAAAAGGAACGTATGAAAAATTGCCCAGTACAAAAACTTATCATCTTTGGAACGCAAGCAAGACGGATGCTATATCATATTACATCGTTGAGAGAAAACAGATGAAATACTTCTTGGTACTTAACAATCTAAATAAGTAGCTAGAATTTACAATTTAATATTAGATAAATTAAAACAAAAATATAAATTCAATTAGCTTAATTCCATGTTAGCTATCAAAAATATTTTATACCATTTATACAAAAAAAGAACTAAAACCAAATAATAGGATTAATATCAAGTGCACATATTCAAATAATTTTTATTAAAAATTGTGATTACGAGCAAATAAATTAAGATATTATAAAGTTTATCTTTATTATCTTTTCTAAATCCAAATGCTATACATATTTTCAAGTTTAAATTAGATAATTACTTATAATAAAATAATAAAAAACCCAGTTAAGAACTAAACATATATTAAATAGTTTTAACTGAGTTTATTATTTAAGCTTTATTTAATTTTATTTAATGCAATAATTAATTATTATACTTTGGATCGTTAGCACGAGCTTTATAAGATTCATAACGAATTTGTGCATTACGTAAATTTTCTTCAAGTAATTCTTTAGCCTTAGTTGGGTTAATCTTAGATAATTGAGCATAACGTCCTTCGTTCATTAAGAAGTCATTATACTTATCCCAGTTAGGTTCCTTGCAATCCATAACAAATGGGTTCTTGCCTTCTTTTGCCAAATCAGGATTGAAACGGAAAGTAGGGAAGTAACCACATTCTGTTGCTAACTTAGCTTCAATTTGTGTCTTGAATAGACCACCTTTGATGTTATGAGCAATACAAGGAGAGTAACAAATAACGATTGATGGACCCTTATAAGCTTCTGCTTCTTTTAATGCCTTGATAACTTGAGCTGGGTTTGCACCATGACATACTGTAGCTACGTATACATGTCCATAAGACATTGCAATAGAAGCTAAATCCTTCTTAGCAGCACGTTTACCTGCAGCTGTGAACTTAGCAATTGAACCTGTATGACTTGATTTAGAAGATTGACCACCTGTATTTGAATATACTTCTGTATCGACAACTAAAATATTAACGTCTTCATTATTAGCGATAACATGGTCTAGACCACCAAATCCAATGTCATAAGCCCAACCATCTCCACCGATAATCCATTGACTTGTTTTAACGATGAATTGTTTTAATGTCATAATTTCTTTAGCAAATGGACGACTATCAGTTTCGAATAATTCAACCATCTTAGGAGCTAAAGCTTCAGTAACTTCACCATTTTGACGGTTATCTAACCATTCTTGAGCAACAGCCTTTTGTTCTTCTGACATTTCATCTAAGTTGTTTACAATTACATTTTGTAATCTATCTCTCATTGTTTCATATGCAATATGCATACCAAATCCGAATTCAGCATTGTCTTCAAATAATGAGTTAGCCCAAGCTGGACCATGGCCTTTAGCATTTGTTGTATATGGGCTAGATGGATATGAACCAGAATAGATTGAAGAACATCCAGTTGCATTAGCTACCATCATACGAGAACCGAATAATTGAGATAATGCTTTAACATAAGGAGTTTCACCACATCCACCACAAGCTCCTGAGAACTCAAATAATGGTTTAGCGAATTGAACATTCTTAACATTAGCATTTCCAACTAAATCAGATTTATAAGTAACTTTATTATAGAAGTAATCTGTTACAACATCACGCTTAGCATCAATTGAATCCTTAATAGGTTTCATTGATAAGCAGTCCTTAGGACAAACTGTTGTACATACTCCACATCCTGTACAGTCAAGTGGACTAACTACTAATGTATACTTATAGTCTTCTAGTCCCTTACCTACTGCCTTTAGATAATCAACACCTTCAGGAGCATTTGCTTCTTCATCTTTACTAACTAAGAATGGACGAATTGTAGCATGTGGACATACGAATGAACATTGATTACATTGAATACATTTTGAAGCATCCCAAACTGGAACTTGAGAAGCTGTACCACGTTTTTCAAATTGAGCAGTTCCACTTGGCATTGAACAATCAGCGCGACCTGTGAACACTGATAAAGGTAAATTATCTCCTTCTAATGAGTCAATCTTATCTGCAATTTCGCGAACGAAACGTGGACGATTAGTAGCTTCAATCTTAGTTTCAGGTTCAAGATTAGCCCATTCAGGTTTAACTTCAACTTCAACAATCTTGCTTTCACCCATATCAACAGCTTTACAGTTCATATCTACAAGTTCTTGACCCTTCTTAGCATAAGTCTTTTGAGCAAACTCTTTCATATGTTGTTTTGCTTCTTCATAGTCCATAATTTGTTCATTCAATTTGAAGAAAGCTGATTGCATAATTGTGTTAACACCAAGACCTGGACGGAAACCACATTCTAATGCAGCATGAGTCGCATCGATAATATATAACTTAGCATGACGTTTTGCAAGAATAATCTTATATGAATTTGGAAGTAACTTTTCAATATCTTCTTTAGGTGTTACCGTATTAAGAAGGAATGTACCTCCATCACGTAATCCCTTAATCATATCAAATTTCTTTAAGTATGCATCAAGTGAACATGATACGAAGTGTGGATTATTTACTAAATAAGTAGAACGGATTGGATTCTTTGAGAAACGTAAGTGTAATCTTGTAGAACCACCTGATTTTTTAGAGTCATATGCTGCATAACTTTGAGAATATAAATCAGTATAGTCTCCAACAATTTTAGCGATATTTTTACAAGCACCTACTGTACCATCTGAACCTAAACCGAAGAATAGTAATTCAGTAGCAGTTTTATCTGCTGTATCAATTGTATTTTTTACAACAACATTAGTATGATCAATATCATCATTAATACCAACTGTAAAGTTGTTTCTAGCTTCACTAGCAAGGTTTTCATAAACAGCATTGATTAAGTTTGGAGTTGTATCTTTTGAAGATAAACCATAACGTCCACCAATGATTAATGGAGCATTTTCAACACCATAATATAGACCCTTAACATCTAGGAATAATGGTTCTCCAACAGAACCTTGTTCGATTGTACGATCTAATACAGCAATTCTCTTAACAGATTTAGGCATAACTTCGAAGAAGTATTTTGCGCTAAATGGACGATATAAATGAACTTCTAATAAACCAACTTTTTTCCCTTTTTCAGTTAAATAATCAACAACTTCTCTAGCTGTTTGACATACAGAACCCATTGCAATGATTACATCAGTTGCATCTTGAGCACCATAGTATACAAATGGAGCATAGTGACGACCAGTAACTTTAGAAATTTCTGCCATATATTCAGCAACTACATCTGGAACATTCTTGTATTGCTTAGCTTGTAATTCGCGAGTTTGGAAATAAACGTCATCATTTTGTGCAGTTCCTCTAATTTTAGGGAATGCTGGGTTTAAAGCATTTTCACGGAACTTTTGAACAGCTTGACGATCTAATAAACGATCGAATACTTCATAGTCCATTAATTCTACAGTGTTAACTTCATGAGATGTTCTAAAACCATCAAAGAAGTGTAGGAATGGAATTGATGATTTAATAGCTGATAAGTGAGCTACTCCACCTAAATCCATAACTTCTTGTACACTGTTTGAGCAAAGCATCGCAAAACCAGTTTGACGAGCTGCCATAACGTCTTGGTGGTCACCAAAAATTGATAATGATTGTGCAGCAAGTGCACGAGCTGCAACGTGAATAACTCCTGGTAAGCATTCACCGGCAATTTTATACATATTAGGAATCTTTAATAGTAATCCTTGAGATGCCGTGTAAGTAGTTGTTAATGCACCAGCTTCAAGAGAACCATGAACTGTACCAGCCGCACCAGCTTCTGATTGCATTTCTACAATTTTAACTGGCATACCAAATAAGTTCTTCTTACCTTGAGAAGCCCATTCATCAACGTATTCTGCCATTGGAGTTGAAGGCGTAATAGGGTAAATACCAGCTACTTCAGTAAATGCATATGATACATATGCGGCAGCGTAGTTACCATCTATAGCCATTCTTTTAATTTCTTTTTTTTGAGCCATAAATAATTCCTCCTGTGATTTTTTCACACAATACTAGTATAGTACCTTTTTCGTTTTTTTTCAACATCATTACTCTATAAAAAATAAATACTAGTATTTTAAAAGAAATGTTTTGGGATAATTAATTCAAAAGTATATTTTTTCTAAAAAAACTGAAAAGATATAGTTAATTTAGCTAATAATTTTTATTTATATCATCCATTATCTAAAGCCCTTTTAAATTTCAATATTTTCATTTAATTCTTTTATATTATTTAAGAGATTATCAAGAATTATATTTTTATAAATACTAGGGATAATAAGTGCCATGTAGTTTTCTTTAATAATTGCTTTTTTGATTTCATACTTCTTCAAAATAACTAAAACCTTTTCATAAATCTTTGTTTTAATTAAAAAAGAACCTATAATCGTAAACAAAGAATATTCTGAACTTTTTTCTTTCTTTATTGATGTGACTTCTTCATTATCTAGAAAATAAAGTAACGAATTTTTTTCAAATGTATTGCTTATCGATATATTATCAATAATTTCGATACCACGAATTCCTCTTGTTTCAATTGGTAAAATATCTGTTCCTTTATTCGTTAAACTCTTTAAAATTGTAGTAGGTATTTTTTTATCAAACGCAAGTTGCGCCGCTTTGGGCGCTAAAACCTTATTACCTGCTAATGAAAATTCAAGCATATCGCTTAAGGATATATCTTCATAAGGAAAAACTTCATTCATTGTTCTTGGATCTACTAAATAAACCCCAGCAACATCAGTATATATATAGCAAGGTAAATCATAAAGTGACGCGATTGCTAAGGCTGTTGTATCAGATCCACCACGACCTAAACTTAAAAACTCGGTTTCTTTTATCCCTTGAAACCCAGTTACTACAATTACATCATATTCCAATAACAACGAATCTAATTTGTTCTTATCAATTTGCAAAATATTTGCATCACCATAATCTAGACTAACTTCTATATTTAAGCTTAATGCATTTTGACTAATTGCTTTTAACCCTAAATTATCAAGAGAAATTGCTAATAACGAGGCATTAATCATCTCTCCCGTTATAATCATTTGATCAATTTCTCTTAAGCTTGGTTTTTCGCTTAAACTATATGCATCACTTAAAATTTTATTTGTAAATCCACTTGGTGCAGAAACAACTATAATTTGTTTTTCTTTAGTTTTAAATATATCTTTAGCTACATCTTCAATACACTTTAAATCTTTAAGCGATGTACCACCAAATTTTTTTATTATCATTTTAAAAACTCCTAACCCTTATAATATATGTAAGGAATTAGGAGTTGGTATGGTTAATTAACTAATATTTAAATTTAAAGTAATTTTTTATATTTTCTAGTGATTTAATTAAGACTTCGTTTTCTTCGATTGATAAATCACCTAAAGCATCATTTAACATTTGTTCGTGAAACTTAACATGTGTAGCTAAGACTTCTTCGCCCTTTTTAGTTAATTCAATCAAAACTTTTCTACGATCGAACTCATCATTAACTCGTTTAACATAACCTTTAGAAACTAAGCGATCAATACAAATTGTAAGAGAGCCTACTGTTATTCTTAGTTTTTTAGCGACATTACTCATCGTTTTATCTTCTGTTAAAGATATTGCTTCAATAGCATGCACTTCTTTCATCGAAAGTTTAACACCCGCTTTTTTTAGCTCATCTTCTTCAATATCTACAATATGATTAAATACATCGACTAACAGTTCGTTTATTATCTCCTTAGCATTCATGAACTAATCCGCCTTTCATTTTGATATTCAAACTATTTTTATTATACATAAACCTTTAATAAAAATCAAACAATAACACGTTTTGAAAAATTAATCTCTAAAAATTAGTATTTATAAATTTATACTAAACTAGAAAAAATATTAAAGATAGAGTATAATGGCTTAAAGGAATGGTGATTTAATGAAATTATTAGAACGTTTTTTAAAATATGTAAAAATAAATACAATGTCTGATGACAATTCAGGTTTAACTCCTTCTACACAAAATCAGTGGGATTTAGCACATATATTAGTTGATGAATTAAAAACATTAGGTCTGAGTGATGCTTTCGTAAATGATAAGTGTACCGTATTTGCTACTTTACCAAAAAATGATGATGGGTTTGAAACAATTGGACTTTTAGCACATATGGATACAATTCCTGAAGTTAGTGGTAAGAATGTAGATCCTAAAGTAATTGACAACTACGATGGTGGAATAATTGATTTAGGACATGGTGCATTTTTAAATCCTGATGAATTTCCTATTCTAAAAACAAAAGTTTCTCATCAATTAGTTACAACTAGTGGAAATACTGTATTGGGGGCTGATGATAAAGCAGGAATTGCAATCATAATGACAGCTTTAGAAGATATTATTACTAATAATATCAAGCATGGAGAAATAAAGGTTGCCTTTACACCTGATGAAGAAATCGGAACTGGAATTATGAGCTTTGATACATCAAAGTTCAAAGTTGATTATGCGTATACAGTTGATGGCGGTGATTTTAGAGAATTTTCTTATGAAAATTTTAATGCTTCATCTGCAAAAGTTACTATCAAGGGTTTTGAAATACATCCTGGAGGTGCTAAAAACAAGATGATTAATGCAAGTAAAGTAGCAATGGAATTTGATTCCCTTCTTCCAGTGCAAATGGCTCCTGAATATACTGATAGATATGATGGCTTTAATCACTTAACTTCTATCAAGGGTGAAACTGGTCATGCCTCAATGCATTACATTTTAAGAAATCATGATTTAACTATCTTGAATCGACAAAAAAATGATTTTATTAATGCCATGAATTTCATTAACGCAAAATACGGAGCTGGAACTTGTATAGTTGAATTAGAAGATAGTTATCGTAATATGCGTGAAGTAATCGAAAAAGATATGCGCTCGGTTAATAAAGCATTAGCTGCTTATAAAAAACTAGGACTTGAAGTTAATATCGATCCAATCCGTGGTGGTACTGATGGTGCTCGTCTTACTTTTATGGGAATTAATACACCTAACCTTGCTACTGGTGGATATAATTGCCATGGTATTCATGAATATGCAGATATGTATGAAATGGAAAAAATGGTAGAAGTAGTTAAAACTATTCTAACTGATAAATAAGATAATAATTGAATAAAACTTTTAAATTTATAATAATATTATATAAAACCTATAAGAACCAAAACTAATTGGATTTTCTTATAGGTTTTTATTTTTAATAATAAGACTATTTTATTCTATATTCCTTAATATTTTTTTTAAAATTCGTTAATATTTAATTTTTTAATCATTTATTCTCTAAAAAAATAAAATCCTGTAAAATTACAGGATGATTATTATTCACTATCACGCATTCTAGCATCATATTTTTTACGCTCAGTTGTATCTAAAATTTTCTTGCGAAGACGAATATGATTAGGCGTAATTTCTACTAATTCGTCATCATTAATAAATTCTAAGCATTGTTCTTGAGTAAGAATCATTGGACGTTTTAATACAACTGTCATATCCTTATTTGAAGAACGTGTATTTGTTTGTTGCTTAGCCTTAACAACATTTACTGCCATATCTAAATCACGATTAGATTGACCAACAATCATACCTTCATAGATTTCTTCACCAGGTTCGATAAACATAATACCTCTATCTTCCAATTGACCTAAGGCATAAGCTGTAGATTGTCCTTGAGCCATTGATACTAATACACCAATGCTACGTTTTACAGCATTCATATTTTCCATTGGACGATAATCTAAGAATGAATGACTAATAATACCATAACCTTTAGTAACAGTCATAAAATCTGTATTAAAACCAATTAATCCACGTGATGGAATTTCATATATAACACGTGATTGGGTGTCAGTTGTATTTTCCATATGTTTCATAATACCTTTACGATTTCCTAAAAGTTCAATTACTGAACCAATGCATTCAGATGGGGCATCAACTACTACTTCTTCATATGGTTCACACATAATTCCATCCACTTCTTTTAAAATTGCATGTGGACGTGAAACTTGGAATTCATATCCCTCACGACGCATATTTTCAATTAAAACTGAAAAATGTAATTCTCCACGTCCTGATACAACCCATTCTTCAGCATTTCCAATACGTTCAACTCGAAGGGAAACATCCTTTTGAACTTCACGCATTAGTCTATCTTCAATCTTAGAGGCAGTAACTAATTTACCATCTTTTCCACAAAATGGAGACGTGTTAGTTCCAAATGTCATTTGAAGTGTCGGTTCAGTAACCGCAATCAGTGGAAGAGGTTCTTCTTGTCCAATTGGACAAATAGTTTCACCTACTGAAATATCTGTTAGTCCTGCAACAGCAATAATTTCACCAGCGCTAGCTTCAGCAACTTCAATACGATCTAATCCAAAAAAGCTATATAGTTTTTGAACTTTAAATTGTTTTACTGACCCATCTGTACGACAGCAAGATACAGTTTGACCATTTTTTATAGTTCCACGAACAATACGTCCAATTCCAATACGTCCAACGAAGTCATTATAATCTAATAAAGCAGGTTGGAATTGAAGAGGACTATTTACATCTTGGTTAGGGGCTGGTACATGTTTAATAATTAAATCTAATAAATTAGCCATACTTGGTTGTTGAGTAGCTGGATCTGGATTTAGCGAACTAGTATTATTAATTGCTGATGTATAACAAATCGGGAAATCTAATTGTGAATCATCAGCTCCTAAATCCATTAATAATTCAAGAACTTCATCAAGTACTTCAGCAGGACGTGCACTTGGTTTGTCAATTTTATTAACAACCACAATTGGGCGACGACCAGCTTCTAAAGCTTTCTTTAATACGAAACGAGTTTGTGGCATCGTTCCTTCATAAGCATCAACAACAAGTACTACTCCATCAACCATTGACATAATACGTTCAACTTCGCCACCAAAGTCTGCATGTCCTGGAGTATCTAAGATATTAATTTTAACATCATTGTATTTAATTGCTGTATTTTTAGCTAAAATTGTAATTCCACGTTCACGTTCAATGGCATTTGAATCCATTACACAAGTTTCAACCACTTGGTTGTCACGGAAAGTATGTGAGCTCTTTAAAAGGGAGTCAACTAAAGTAGTCTTCCCATGGTCAACGTGAGCAATAATTGCAACATTTCTAATTTCCATAAAATTGTCCTTCTTTCATAGGTAAATAACCTTTAAAATTATAACACGTTTTTTCAACTTTGGTTAATGAAAACGTATTTAACAAATTTATTATAAAGTATTTTTCTATTTTTTCTACAACTTTTAAAAAGATTATAATAACTTAACACTAATTTTATAAATCATTTCATCATTATTTTTAGTTGCCCATTCACCTACAACTAATTCCTCATAGAAAAAACTATCTACTTTCAAATTCTTATCCTTGATATAATTAGAAATCTTTAGATATGCATTATCTATTTTTAATATGTCACCTTGATGATAAAAAGTTAAATATCTACCTTTTTCTTTAATAAATGCATCTTCATCTTTTATCATTGTTTTTATATAGCAGCTTAATTTATTATAATACTTGCCATTTAAAACTTCTTCTGTAATAAGTCTAGTTCCGACAATACTTTGTGCTTCAAAACCACGATTCTTCTTTAAGGTATCTCCTAATAATTTAAAATATGACATATCTGAAGGAGAGTTTACCTCTTTAGATAGAATTAAATACTCTTCGTTTTCTTCAATGATTAAAAGTTTATCAACATTTTTTAATGCATCTAATACTTCTTTTTTGATAATTGTTAAATTTTTTTCCATTAATTTTAAATTCCTAATATCCTGCCTAATTTTACTCAATTCTTCGTCGTATAATGACAAGAGTTTAGTAGGATTTCTTTCATCTAAATATTTTTTTATATCAGATAAACTCATTCCGAAACGTCTTAAATCGATAATTGTATCTAACATATCATATTGATAAATGCTATAGAAACGATATCCTTTTTCATTCACATAAGCCGGTTTAAAAATTCCCATTTCATCATAATGAAAAAGTGTATGTTTAGTAATACCAAATAAATCAGCAAATTCTTTTGTAGTTAAATAAGTTTTACTCATAATGCACCTCTTGACTATAGTGTTACACTATAGATTATACTATAGTTGCCAAGTGAAAGGAAAGTGAAATTATGAAAAAAAATATTGGTAGTATTAGTTCATTTAAAGAACTACTAGTATTTGCACTTCCTTCTATCGTGATGATGATATTTATGTCTAGTTATACAATTGTCGATGGTTTCTTTGTATCAACATACGTAGGTAATGATGCTTTTGCCGCATTAAGCTTAGTTTATCCATTAATAAGTATCTTTATCGCAATAGGAGTAATGTTCGCAACTGGTGGTAGTGCTTTGGTTGCTAAATTTTTTGGAGAAAGAGATGAACATACAGGAAATCGGATTTTCACTAGTCTTTATTTTATAAGCATTATTTTTGCTTTATTAGGGCTTATTTTTAGCATCATTTTTATCAAACCTTTACTTAGTTTTTTAGGTACTGATAATAATACTTATCAAGATGCTAAAATTTATATAACTATTTTCTTATTTTTTAGTCCATTTGCAATGATTCAAATGCTATTTCAAAGTTTTTTTGTAGTAGCAGGTAAACCTAGACTTGGCCTATGTTTAACAATTATATCAGGACTAGCTAATATGATTTTAGATTATTTATTTATGGGACCACTTAACATGGGAATTGAAGGAGCTGCTTATGCAACTGTAATCGGTTATATGATGACTGCAATTCCAGGTACAATTTATTTTTTCGTAAGAAAAAAAGGTCTACATTTTGCAAAACCCGTTTTTAATTACTCATATATTTTAAAATCAATGGGAAATGGCTCTTCTGAAATGGTTACAAATCTATCAACTGCCATAACAACGTTAATTTTTAATGCTTTAATGCTTAAATTTGTAGGTAATGATGGTGTTGTTGCTATGTCAGTCATTCTTTATTGTCAATATCTATTTACATCAATTTTTATGGGATATTCAATTGGTATTGCACCAGTAATTAGCTATAATTTTGGAGCAAAAAAAGAGGAAAAAATTAAATATTTTGCGAAAGTGAGTTATATCTTTATTGCTATTTCGTCTGCTTTTATTTGTTTGTTAACAATATTAATTGCAAGCCTTTTGGCTCAAATTTTCAGTAATAATAATGAAACAATTTATAGTTTAATTAATATAGGATTAAAATTATTTGCTATTAGTTTCTTAATGACTGGCGCTAATATTTTCTCATCTGCTTTCTTTACCGCTTTATCAGATGGATTTACCAGTGCATTATTATCTTTTTTAAGAACTTTTGTATTCATTATTATTAATATTTACTTACTAAGCTATTTCTTCGAAGTTACAGGACTTCTTCTAGCTATTCCAGTGGCAGAAGCCATTACTTTAATTCTTACGGCGTTTATTTTTAAACGTCAATATTCCAAAAGCAGTATCTATATGAGTGAACTAGTAGAATCTATATAAAAAATTCAGGATTAATCCTGAATTTTTTACTATTAATTTTTAGTATAGATTATAAGTGGTGTTTCCATTTCATTTTTAGTAATTCCGGCATGATGCGACTTAAAAATAAAATCAGTGTGAACATATGAAAAATAATAATTAGATTTAGCCACCGCAATAAAATTACCTAAAAAATCATTTAAGTAAGAATTTAATTCCCCTTTTATTTCACCTAAAAAACCTTTTTGTAAAAATTCTTCTTTAGAATAAATATCATATATTGATTTAAAATATAAGTTAAACAAATTTAAAAAATCATCTTCTTGTCCAGATTTGACTTTAAAACATAATGCTCTACCTTCATTTGAAGGTAATCTTTCTAATTTATCATATAACTCATCAAATTTATATAAATCTATTGGAATACAATCTTGATGTCCATGATCAGCAGTGATAACTAATACTGTATCATCACCTAGATTATTCACAAGTTCATCTAATTCATTGGATAATTTCGTGATAACTTCTTTTGTTTCGTTACTATAAACACCATAACGATGCATAGTAGAGTCAGGTTCAGTCCAATACGCATAAGTAAATGTTTTTTTATTATCATTTGAAATATTTTTAATCTTTTTTAACATATCTCTAAATGTTAAAAAGCCATCTGGTCTAAAGCTTGGTTCTAAATCATCAAACTTAACACCTAAATCTTCAAAAAAAAGATCATAAGGCAAAATATCTTTCCTAATGTTTATTCCTGTTTGTTCATGACTTAGATAATCTTCACCTGAAAAAAGAACTAAATGCTTGTTTAAATTAGGAAAATAATTTTCCCATCCAAGCCAACCGGTTTGATAAGCTAATTTTCCTGATGCGCTAGCAGGAATAGCACAAGCTGTAGTAGGCGGAAAAACTGCACTCATAGATCGCTTAAAATATTTTCTTAAAAACGAATTTTCATCCAAGACATCATTTAAAATGTAAGGAGCTAATCCATCTAAAATTAAGAATACAACATGTTTATATTCTTTTTCACTTAAAATATTATCCACATCTTCAATAGTACTATATTCGATAGGACGATTATAGTACTTTTTAAAGGAAGAAACTAAATTAACCATTGAATCTTTATAATCTGGCATTTTAGTTTTTAAATCTAAATATCCAGTATTAATCTTTAAAACAAGTTTTTTCTTTCCTTCAAAATAATAATTTAGGTTCTTTTCTTCAATTAAGTGAAATCCATTTTTTTTAAGAATATCAATATTTTCAAAAAAATAATCAAAATTAAATAATTCAATTTCAATTAAATTTTCTTTTTCAAAATACTTAAATACATTTTTTAAATCTAGCACATTTCATCCCTCTTTTCTTATTAGATTATAACTTAAATATTGTAATTTATAAAGAAAAGAATACCCATTAAAATGAGTATTCTTATTTTTACTATTTCATTAATTTATCTAATACAGCTTGAGCATCCCATGCTTCAAATTCTAAAGACGCATCTGCTTTATATAAATTAGTAAGAACAATAAGAGCATCTGCCTCTTCTTTAGTAAGCATTGTACAACCTTCTACAGCTTCAGTAATAGCCGCATCACCTGTGTTATTGTATTCTTTAAAATTAGCATTTACAGGTAAGTTTCCACTCATATCTTCATAACGAGAATTTATCTTATTAGTATTACCATCTTTATAGCCTAATTTTGAAATATGCTTTCCTAATGTCGAATTCATTACTACACATGTACCTTTAGCTCCCCATGGACGAGCAATTGAAACAGTACCATCTACTACACCTGTTTCTGCTGTAAAATTACACTCATTGAAATAGAAACCATAAGTGTATTTTTCCTCTGTCTTAGGAGCTACAATATATCCTCCATTTGATGAACTTTCTCTATTTAAAGATTTGATTTCGCACTTATTGAAATAAGTTGTACAATCAACACCAAATATAAAGTCTACATTACCTTCAATATAACATTCATAGAAATAAGAACGTCCTTCTTTGGTTTGAAGAGTATCTTGATATCCCTTAAATGAACAATTGTAGAATACAGCTTGATCAGCATAAACTCCAATTGCTAAAGCTTGTTTATCTGATACTGAATTGTCATTGTTATAATCAAATGAGTTAACAAATGTTACGTTTTTAGCAGTAAATAAATCAGCTTCTACTAGTACAGTAGCCGATTTATCTGTACCATAATTACCTTTTGATTCATCTAAGTATTTATGACCTGCAGCAGCGCCATACGCGATAATAACGCCATCTTGACTTTCTCCTACAAATGATACATTAGGAATAGAAACAGTTATCTTTTCTTCATATTTACCATTTTTTAGATTAATAATCTTAGCAACACTATCAGCAAGTTTTAATGACTCTAAATAGTCTAAAGCTTTGCTAATAGAGTTGAATGTTGCAGTTTTATTTTCTGTGTCAATAGTTGTACTTTGGGCATTAGCATCAACTGTGACACTTACTTCAGTTAAACCAGTTACATCAATTGCGTCCACTACTTCAACTACATATTCATTACTAAATGCTGTACCATTCTCAGTTGCAGATACTTTAATTGTATATGAACCTACAGTATCCGATTTAAATTGAGATGTATCTAAATTATAGAATGTTTTTTCTTCACTATTATGCATTGTTGATTCTACATTATCATCAGTGCTATCTGAGTTATTTGAGAAGATAGCTTTAACAACTAATCCAGTATCATCAAATGATTCGCCTTTTAGGAAGATACGATTTGCTTCTTGATCATAAACACTTAGTTTTTCAATCATATTTACAGTAACAGAATATGAACCATTAGCAATCCATCCATATATTTCATCATCTGGATTTTCATCTGTTATAAACTTTTTAGAAGCAATTACATTAATTGTATATGTACCGGCTTTCTTATTGTTAAATTCTGAATCATCAATTTTATACGAACCAAGATTTGCAACTTCTACAGTTGATAAGTTTGCTTGTAAAATATTGCCATCTGGATTCTTATATGTTCCAAGGACTACAAGGTTTTCACTTGTAAATGCTTCTTCAAAATAATAATATGTTTTAGCACGAGATTCAAATACTTCAATTTTTAAAAGTTCTGCAGCTTCTACTATTACATTTGACGAAGCTCCTTTTAATTTAACTGTACCATTTGATTCAGTCACCCAAATATCTTTATCTAAACCTAGAACATTATAATACCACTCAGCATTTAAATCTTTAGATTGAATAGCTTGTGGTACACCTGATGTATTAGTTGCGTTAGTTTTATCTTCAATAAACCAAATGTTATTAGCTGATGTTGGTCCATATTTTTGACCTGTATAAAAATCACTTGTTATACCGTCACTACAATTAGCGCTTAACAATACATTTTCACATAAATAATCCTCTATCTTACTTGCCCCGTCAAATAAGCACCCTGCTTTAGTAGATTGCCCTGTAATATTGGCATTAATTCTAACATTTCTAACGATTGTCTTCCCCATTTTAGACCCATCGCTTCTACCAATAAGTAATCCACCAGTATTATTTACTACGTTCATATTTAAATCAATATCTAGATTTGTAAATGATACATCCCCTTTATTCATATCACGTGCATCACCTACTAATCCTCCACCATAGTTTCCACTTGTTGAGCTATTAGCTTTTACAGTAATTTGGTCTACAGTAATACCATTAATCGTCTTTCTACCTACTAAAAGTCCTGCGTAACTCTTTCCTTTTGAATCTACTGTACATCCATAGAATTCAAGATTCTTAAATGTTGAATTTGTAGCTTCACCAGTGATTAATGCAATTCCTTCTTGTGCTCCAACATGTGAACAATTCATGAATCGAACATTTCTTACAACTGATTTATTAGTCATTGTTCTAAATAATAGACCTTTTTTATTAGAAACAGCATTTGTAACATTCCAATTCTTTATAGTGTATCCATTACCATCAAAGACACCAGAGAAGTTAATATTACTTCCTTCTAATGTTTCTAATAAATAATTATCAAAATCAATATCATTAGCTAATCGATAATTCTTATTTGATTCCATTGCTAATAACTCTTCTGGTGTAGTAATGTCAATGAATGAAGCATTTAATAAAGTTTCAAACAATTGCAAAAGCATTGCATTTGCTTCTGTGTACATTGTAGTTAATTCTTCGGTTGAATCGGCAGTATCAAAAATTGATGCTGCATAAAGTCTAAATTTTTCAACACTTCCATCATCTTTAGTGTTTAAATAAAATCCATTTTGTGCATAATCATCTAAATTATCTTTAGCTGTTTTAATTGCTGTTTGTAAAGCGGTTTGATTTTGTGTTTTATAATTATTAATAATTTCAAATACTTTTTCCTCAAAACTCTTTATAGCTTTATCAACAACATCAACTGTTGTAGCAGCATTAATACTATTTTTAGCAGTATCTAAAGCGGCTACTAATTCTTTACTTAATGCTTCAACATCATTTACCCCGGCTAATATTTTAGCATTTTCAAGATAAGTCGTAATATCAGAAATTGCATCGCTTTTAGCATATTCTAAAACTTTTTCAGCAATTTCAGCACTATTATCTTTTATTGGAGGGGTTGTTTGATTACTTTCTGTTGGTAAAGATTGTTGTTTCTCCTCATCACATGCGGCTAAAGTTAATGCTCCTAAGCCAGCTAATGCGATAGCACTAATAACTTTAAATTTTTTCATTATCCATAAATCCTTTCTCTCTTTCAAGCGTAAACGCTTTCATATTTTAATGATAACATTTTCATTCTCTTTAATCAAGTAAAAATAAAAAAACTTTATGTGAATTTCTCCACATAAAGTTCTTTATTAAAGAATACTAAAGTTACGACGACGAGAGGTGTTACATGTTGGGAAATTAATATCGCTGAAATATGCAGTAATAGCGCGGCATAATAGGTCACGTAAACTACAATCTTGAATAGTGATTACAGGATCTGTATTAATTGTCGCTTGGAAATACTCAATTTGATTGCATGAGTTTTCTTTAACTGTAATTGTAGCTACATCAAAAACAGAAGTAGGAATTGAACAAGGTGTAACAGTTAAAGTAAATTGGTTGTTACCTATTTCTGTTAAATCAAAAGTAAATTTGTTATTGCAACAGCAAATTTGTCGTTCCTCCATGCCAAAATTTCGTCTTGAACGGTTGTGATTGTGATTATTATTATTGTTGTTGTTATCATTACAAGCCATTAAAAAAGACACTCCTTTCTAAGTGGTAGAATTTAATCTACACCTTATACTATGAAGTGTCTAAAAAAATGTAAGGGCGTTTATTTCATTGTATGAATTTTTAATGTATCAGTAATACCGCAACCTACAAGAGAACCTCCTGTAATGATAATACGATCTCCTTTTTTTACAAGACCAGTTTGGGCAGCCTTTTCAGCAGCATATAAGAATAATTCATCTGTAGATGACTTCATTTCTGCTTTTACAGGATATACATTCCAAGCTAAACCTAATTGTCTATATGCTTTTTCATCAACTGTGACTGCAATAATAGGGCAATTAGGGCGATATGCAGAAATCATTTGTGCTGTAAGTCCATGGATTGTAACACAAACAATGGCTTTAGCATTAATTTGGAATGATGCTTGAACAGCACTATTACATACAGATGATAAAATACCATCACCTAGATTTAATGCATATTGGAAGAAACGATCACGATAATTAATATGTTCTTCAGTAGAACAAGCAATATCATCCATCGTACTAACAGCTTCAACAGGATATTTACCAGCAGCACTTTCTCCTGATAACATAATACAAGATGTACGGTCATAGATTGCATTGGCAACATCTGAAACTTCAGCTCTTGTAGGACGTGGATTTTGTTGCATCGAATCTAACATTTGTGTAGCTGTTACAACTATTTTACCTGCTCGATAGCACTTAGAAATCATATCTTTTTGAACTGCTGGCAAAACCTTAAATGGTATTTCTACCCCTAAATCTCCACGAGCAACCATAACTCCATCAGCAGTTTCAATAATATCATCCATATTTTTTACACCTTCAGTGTTTTCAATCTTAGCAATAATCTTAATTTCTGAACCACCATTTTCTTCTAATAATTGACGTAAATCTAAAATATCTTGCTTACGACGGACAAATGAAGCAGCAATATAATCTACATCATTTTTAATTCCAAAAATGATATCACTTTTATCTACTTCAGATAAATATGGCATATCTACAATAACGTTTGGAACATTTATAGACTTATGATTTGAAACAACACCATCATTTAAAACTCTACATATGACATTTGCTCCATCTATCTTTAAGACTTCCATTCCAACCTTACCATCATCAATAAGAATTTTATCTCCTGACTTAACATAGAGTGCTAGATGCGGATAAGTTAAACCAATATGGGTTTCATCACCCAATTCATCAAATTTATCGGTTAAAGTAAAAGTATCTCCAGCATGAAGCTCAACTTTACCATTTTTAAAATCTCGTACACGAATTTCTGGCCCTTTTGTATCTAGTAATATTGGCAAAGGAATATTTAATTCTTGACGTAATTTTTTAATCTTTTCAATTCTTACTAATTGTTCTTCATGAGTACCATGAGAGAAGTTCAGGCGTGCACAATCTAAACCATGTTCAACCATTTCTTTTAGTTTATCATAATCATCAATTGCAGGTCCTAGTGTGCATATTATTTTTGTCTTTCTCATAATAATTCAACTCCTTTAACTATATTATACATCATCTTATGTGAAATGAATAATAAATATTGTGGCAAATTATCGTATTGGAATTTTAAATCGAATAAAACTTTAATTTTATACATACTAACTATATAAAAAAATACCTTTTAAATAGACTTTATTTTGCCTACTTAAAAAGGTATTTTTTTTAAGCCTGATAAATTACCTCAAAATAGCCAATGTATCCATTAGCAATAGATTCAATAGTAACAGAATCTTCTGAATTAATTAAATATGAATATTTTGTATAGTCACCTGACCCATCACTTGTAGGCGTAATAATATTATCAGCTAATTTAAGTTGAACGATATTATTTCCTTTATAAAAATGCATATTAATTACACATGGTCCATTAACTTTAAAGGTTATTGTTGCACCTTTATTAAATATTAACCAGTTATCATCACCATTCGATTTAGCTCCTGTAATTGTAATGTTTTTTATCTTATATGCATCTGTTGATTCTACTTTGTATTCACCAGTCTTATTACAATTTACAACATTTTCAGTTGAAAAATTACTTGCAAAGCTCGTACCTTTGAAATTAAAACCCGTAGTTTCTTCAAGCAAATCAGGATCAACTGATTCATCTAAAATATCCACAACCACCTCATCGCTTAAATCACTATCAATAAATCCTTCTGAAGCAATAACTTTAACAGCTATTTTATAACTTCCTGTTTCTTTACCATCTAAGCTATATGAGGTTTCAGTTTGCGGTTGACCAACAGCTTCCCCATTGACATAAACTTGATATGCAATTGCATTAGAAATTGCTTGCCAAGATACAACTTTGTTATTAATGGTTAAGATAGGAGTCTCAACTTTTTTTTCAGCTAAGCTAGCTGTATATGTTGCGTTAGCATCCGATTCTGTTTTTCCCTTAATAATAGTTACATTATGCAAATACTGCTGACCAATTGCTTCAATTGTTGCAGTTGTATCTTCAGTATAATAAACACTATATTTTGTTTCCGATGCTTTAATTCCATTAATTGTTAAAACATTTGAATAATAACCTGCAACTTCGATTATATCTCCCGCTTTAACAGGAATTGTAAGAACTGTACCTGCATTCATTTGAGTATCTGATTCTCTGGCTGCAAATTTGCCATTAGTTGCATCAATTGTCATACTTCCTAAAGTACCAGTTTGACCTTGAATTGTTCCTGAATATGTAAAATTAGTACCCGTAGCGTTAGGTTTATTATTAAAATTATAATAGATATTTAAATCCTCTTTAATATCATCTGATGTCGGATCCCAGGCTTCTTTATATGTAACTTTACCATTAGTAGTTCCAAATATAGTCGCAAAATCGCTATATTTAGCAGCTAATTGGCCATCTTTTAAAACTGTACATCCTTTTTGGCTTTCACTAATAGATCCTTCACCTGTATTATTATACTCGAAGAATTTTAACGTTGTTGACGTTGCAACATTAACATTATTCATTGAAACATATCTAACATTTTTACCTGATGTACCATTAGTGTTTTCGGTTTTAGAAATATGAGCTCCTAATTGAGAATTCATAATCATTACGGCAGCATAAGCACCCCAAGTTCTACCAATTGCAGTATTAGCATCTTTTAAAACTTCTTCATCAGCTGTAAAATTACATTTATCAAAGATTGCTCCATATTCTACATAATCTGAAGAACCCTTATTACTTCCTTTGAATGCAGTAATATATCCACCATCTATCTTATCACCACGGTTTGATTCAGAAGTAATTGAATGGATCTGACAATTTTTAAAATAAGTAGTATTATTTGTACCAAAAATAAAATCTGTCGTACCTGAAATATATGTATCTTCAATAATTTGACGTCCAGTGAATAATTCAATTGTGTCTTGATAGCCTAATAATTTACAATTTTTCATTTTAAACTGGTCAGCTTGAATCAAAATTGCAAGTGCTCGATGTTCTTGATAACCTGGTCCAAATGCTTCATCAAATCTTTCAAGGCTATTCCAATAGTTAGAAATAGTTATATTTTCTACAACGCAACCAATTGCTGTATCTCGTATTGCAACAGTTTGAGTCGAATCTGTGACTTGTGAGAAACCAGACTCATCGGCAATACCATATAAAGAATCCCATTCAATTAATGTTTTCTCTTTATCTTCACCGATAATAGATAAGTATGGAACATTAATTTCTAATTTCTCTTTATATGTTCCAGCCGCAACTTTTAAGACTTTTCTAGTAGCTGTATCAATATTTTGAACTTCAATATAATCTAAAGCTTGTTGAAATGAAGTAAAAGTATTATATCCATCAACTACTGCACCAACTAGACCTGTATAAGACTTATCAACTCTTAATTGAATCACATCATTAACAACAGAAGGGTTAGTATTTACTACATATATGTCAAATTCAGTTTTTAAAGTTTCATATTGAACAGATACAGTTTTAGTACCATCTGTAGTAGTATCAAAGCCTGTAAATGAACATGCATCAATAGGCACAATAAATTCTAATTTTTTAGTTGTATCATTTGGATGCGCAGCATTCACAATCATTGTCATGTTGCTTGTATCCAATTTTTCGGTATTTAAAGCATAAACACGTTGAACAGTCTTATTAATATATAAACCATTTCCAGCTTGTGATTGTCCTTCTTGAACAGTTTTATTAAAACCAATTGTCAAATTAGACAAATTATAAACAACAGCTTTAACTGTTTTAACACCAAAGTTCTTATACTTAATATAAATATCATAAACACCCGGTTTAGTTGAATCAAATTTTGAAGCGTCAATAACTAATTCTTCATCAGATAGACTAATTTGTTCCATCCTACCATTGCCATAAATGGCATTAAGAATTAATTTTGATTTATTATATTTATAGTTTGGAAGATAGTCAGTAATTCCATCAGAAACAATTTCAAAATCTACAATTTCAGCTTTTTCAACTGTACAAGTCATAGATGCATAATATAAATCAACTGTTCCACTAGGTCTAGATAACTCATAAACTGAATTGCTTTCAACATCAAAATCTAGTTTTACAACTGGGCTTCCGGCATCATTTCCAGCAAACTCAATTTCTTTTGGCTCTTCTCCAATTTTACCAAATTTAATCTTTTGTGTATTAGCTCCACTTGATCCATTTTGAATCCAAATTGATAATTTTCCATTTCCTGGTGCCTTAATCTTAAGATTAGCTGGATTAGCAAGCATTAACGATCTAGTAAAAGCTATTTTCTCACCTGTATCTGGATTTGTCCATGTTTTTGTTCTACTTCTCATTTTAGCTCCAGCTGAAATAACAAAATTTCCGATAATCATTTCTTCATCAGTAGCTTCAGTTAAAAAATCATTATCAGTTAATTCATAAGTAACTTCTTCAAATTTAGTATCCCATTTAGCATATAAGGTAATTGATGGAGTTATTGGTGTTGAAAAATCAAATATTTCTGTGCAATCCTCATCAATATACCATCCTTTAAATATTAAATCTTCTTTAGTTGGTTTAGTAGGTTCTAAAATAGTAGACCCTTCTATAACTTCTATAGAATTAACTTTAGATCCGCCCATTGAGTTAAAAGTAACAGTAAATTTTTGAGCTGGAGTAGTCGTAGATGGTGTAGAAGGTGATGGTTTTGGAGTAGAAGTGCTCGGAACATCTGTCGTATTTGGATTAGAATCAGTAGTCGGATTCTTTATCTTATCACATCCCGCTAAACCTAGCACAGTTAGACCAATTAATGCAGAACTGGCTATAACTTTTAAGCTTTTCTTTTTCATATAAACTTTCCTCTCTCTTTTTCTTAATAAAACTATGTAAGCGCTTAAATGATATCACGAAATCATGTATTTAACAAGAGAAATTTACTTTAAATAAATAGAGAAATAAGAAAATTTATTTTAAAATTATTAGAAATATAAAAAAAATCTCTAGCATTAGCTAAAGATAAGATATCATGATGGTGCCGAAAATAGGACTTGAACCCACAACCTACTGATTACAAGTCAGTTGCTCTACCAATTGAGCTATTTCGGCATATTAATGGTGGAGGTTGACGGGCTCGAACCGCCGACCCTCTGCTTGTAAGGCAGATGCTCTCCCAACTGAGCTAAACCTCCAAAAAAATAGACTAGCAACTTCCTACTCTTGCACACCACAGTGTACTACCATCGGCGTAATAGTGCTTAACTTCTGTGTTCGGTATGGGAACAGGTGTGACCACTATGCTATCGTCACTAATCTAAATGGCGCTCGCACTAGGACTTGAACCTAGGACCCCTTGATTAACAGTCAAGTGCTCTAACCAACTGAGCTACGCAAG
>CALUYM010000001.1 GCA_944325035.1 uncultured Anaeroplasmataceae bacterium | reverse complement strand
ACTATTACGCCGATGGTAGTACACCGTGGTGTGCAAGAGTAGGAAGTTGCCAAGCTTTCTCTTTTATTATATTTGCTGATTTTTAAGATTCTTCTTTGAAGAATCTTTTTTTATTTAAAATAAAGTAGACTTTTAACATGCGATTTCATAAACTTATATAACATGATATACTCAAATAAAGTAATATTAATGAGATGTATATTTAAAGATTAACCTATAAGAATATAATACAAGTTATGCAACGATTGAACTTCTTGATTTATAAAAAAAGACTTTTTAAAAGAATTAGATATTAGCTTAAATAATTATAGAAAAATAAAAGTAAAGTACACCAAAATATTTGCAAGTATTTTCGATAATACTAAAGCCAAAACTTTGCAAAAACGAATCTATGATTTTAAGGAAAAAAAGAAGCTATTAAAAATGGTATAATAATTAATCGAATTAAAATTAGTCAATTAATTTTTAGATATATTGAAAACAAAAATAATAATTTTAATATAGATGCTACATTTAAAAGAGGAACAATTCAGTAAAAAGTGTATCAGGAAAAGTAAAAAGTACTTTATTTAAATTATTATTAAAATTATATGAACCAAATTGGTATTATTTTAATTAATGATAGAGAATTAAAACTAAAAAAATAGTGAATATCCGTAGTATTTTTCTTATTTAGATCAACACAATTAATTATTTTATCAATTAATATTATTGACTAATCTAACACTTAATTTTAATTATTATAAAAAGCGATTAGCATAATTAATTAATCTTTCTTAATTAAATCGTTTAGTAAATCGATTGGAACTTGATGTATTATAAATGAAAGTTTAAATGTATTATGTGTCAAAAAAAGAATTAATAAATTTAGTCAGAATATTATTAACAAAACGTGATGTTTATTTGTTTGATAAAGTTGAAATGGGCTTATCCAAGGAATTAGTAGAAATTTTTTACCAAGAATTAGAACATATTTGTGTAGATTATATTGTAATTGTTATTTATCATTAAGTTAAAAGAGATAGTAAGGGATATCATTTCTATGAACTTTGATGCTATACTAATTTATTGATAAAAATAGTGTAAGATTATTACTTTATTTAATTTTGCAATATTAATATAATTTTATCCTTAGCTTTTGCTGGGGATTTTTTATTTATAGAAATGTTAAAAAATTGTTGACATTAAAATTAAATATTCATATAATATAGTTGCATAGTTGAATAATTGTTCAACTATTAGGAGGTAAAATGGAGAATCAAAATGTTAGTTTAATTAATCTAGTAAAAGATAAGATGCCGAGTGAAGAGGTTATATTTGATTTGGCAGAATTATTTAAAGTGTTTGGAGACTCGACTAGAGCTAAAATTCTTTCATGTTTAGAAATAAGTGAAATGAATGTAGCTGATATTTGTGAGTGCTTGAATATGACTAAATCTGCTATTAGTCATCAATTAAGAATCTTGCGTCAAGCAAAATTAGTAAAAGGTAGAAAAAATGGAAAAGAAGTTTTTTATTCACTAGCAGATGATCATGTGTTTAAAATATTTGAATGTGCCATAGAACATATTAATGAATGAGAGGTAATAAAAATGATTAAAAAATATAAAATTCAAGGGATTGATTGTGCTAATTGTGCATTAAAATTAGAACGTAAATTAAATGAGATTGAAGGAGTTTCAAAAGCTACAATAAGCTTTTTAGCTGAAAGATTAATAATTGAGGCGCCTGATGATAAATTTGATGAAATAATTAATGAAGTAATTCGTGTTTCTAAAAAATTTGAGCCAGGTTGCGAGATTAAATAATGACAAAAAGACAAAAAAAATATTTAACTAGAATAATAATTTCATTAGTCTTATTTTTAGTATTATTTATTATAGATTTGATTATCCATTTGGAAGATATAATGCCAGCAAATGGTTTTATATTGCCTTTAATCCTTTACTTAGTTTTATATTTTATTATAGGCTATGATATCTTATTGAAAGCTTTTAAAAACATAAAAAATAAAGAAATTTTTGATGAAAACCTATTGATGATAATAGCTACTATTGGAGCTTTTTTAATAGGTGAATATGCTGAGGGTATTGCTGTAATGATTTTTTATCAAGTTGGTGAATTTTTCCAAAGTTTTGCAGTATCTAAAAGTCGAAAATCAATCGCAAAGTTAATGGATATTCGTCCTGATTATGCTAATCTAATTATAAATGATGAAATAAAAACAGTTGAACCTGATGAAGTTAAAGTTAATGACTTGATTTTAGTTAAACCAGGTGAAAGAATTCCTTTAGATGGAATAATTGTAAAAGGTGAAACATCAATTGATACTAAGGCATTAACTGGTGAATCAGTTCCGAGTGATTTAAAAGAAGGAAATAAAGTTATTAGTGGTACTATTAACTTAACAAAAACGATTACAGTAAAAGTTTCAAATACATTTCATGATTCAACTGTATCTAAAATTTTAGATTTAGTAGAAAATGCAGAACAAAATAAATCTAAACCAGAAGCTTTTATTACAAAATTTGCTCGTTATTACACACCTATCGTTGTAATCTTTGCTTTCTTATTAGCATTAATCCCATCTTTAATCACAAAAGAACCCAAAACATGGATATATCGTGCTCTAAATTTTTTAGTCGTGTCATGCCCTTGTGCCTTGGTTATTTCTGTTCCATTATCATTTTTTGCTGGAATAGGTGCGTGCAGTCGCTTTGGAATACTAGTAAAAGGTTCAAATTACTTAGAGCGTTTTAATAAAAGTAACATGTTTGTGTTTGATAAAACTGGAACACTGACTAAAGGTAACTTTGATGTAATAGAAGTATTACCTAAAGAATCTAAAGAATATATATTACACTTAGCAGCAGTGGCTGAAGCAGATTCAAATCACCCAATTGCAGTATCAATAAAAAAAGCTTATGGAAAACCTGTTCATAGTGATTATCACTTGGAAAATATAGCAGGTATGGGTATTAAAGCTACTAATGAAGATATAATTTTATGTGGTAATGAGAAATTAATGTTAGCTAATAATATAGATTATATAAAACATAGTGGTGTTGGTTCTATAATTTATGTAGCTAAGAATAATAAATTTGTTGGTTCAATTTTGATTGCTGATGAGATAAAAAAAGAATCTAAAGAAGTAATAATATATTTAAATAGCATAGGCGCTAAAACAATAATGCTAACAGGAGATAATAATATTGTAGCTGAAAGCGTTGCTAAAAATTTAGAATTGACTAACTATCAAGCAAATCTATTGCCTCAAGATAAGGTTAAGATAGTAGAAGATTTACTAAAAAATAAAAGAAAAAATGATGTTTTATGTTTTGTTGGTGATGGAATAAATGACGCTCCTGTTTTAATGCAAAGTGATATAGGTGTAGCTATGGGAGCTTTAGGTAGTGATGCTGCTATTGAAGCAGCAGACATAGTTTTAATGAATGATGATTTGTCTAAAATTAAAATATGTAAAAAAATTGCTAAGAAAACAATGAGTATTGTTTATCAAAATATTATTTTTGCAATTGGTATTAAAATATTAGTGTTAATATTGAGTGCATTTGGTTATGCTAATATGTGGATGGCAGTTTTTGCTGACGTAGGAGTTGCAGTTTTAGCAATTTTAAATGCTATGCGAGCTAATACTAAAAAAATTAGATGAAAAGTTTTCGGACTTTTCATCTTTATTATATTTGACAAATTTAAATCATTTTTTTATAATTAGGTAGCTAGAAATTAGGTTTGACTAACTTAGAATGGAGTGATTAAATGGAACGAAAAAAAGAAGGCGAAGTAGCCCGTTTAATGATCGAATTATATTGTAAAAAGAAACATAAACATAAAAAAGAATTATGTCCATATTGTCAAGCTTTAGCAGATTATGTTGAAGTAAGACTAGAAAAATGTCCTCAAGGTGAGAATAAACCATTTTGTGCAAATTGCCAAATACATTGTTATCGTAAGGATATGAGAGAGCATATTCGCCAAGTTATGCGGTATTCTGGTCCACGAATGATCTTTCATCATCCAATTCTCGCAATAAATCATTTGATAGAAACCAAAAAGGAGAATAGGAAAAATGGTAAAAAGTAAAATATTACGAGTTATTTTAATCATAATTGGCTTTATAAGCTTAGGATTAGGCGCAGTTGGCGTTATTTTGCCAATATTACCAACAGCACCATTTCTTTTGTTGACAAGCTTTTGTTTTGTGAGATCTTCTGAAAAATTTAATCGTTGGTTTTTAAATTCTAAATTATATAAAAAATATTTAGAAAATTTTGCAAAACATAAAGTAATGACATTAAAAGGTGAATTAATATTATTGATTTTGGTCTCTGCAATGTTAACTACTACAATGGTATTAATTAATAATAAAGTCATGACCATTGTTTTTGTTTGCTTAATAGCACTAAAATACTTATATTTTGTTTCATGTGTAAAACCAGTTACGAAAGAAAAATACTATAAATTAAAAGAGGGTGAAGAGTGTGCTTGATAAAGACTTATTAAATTACTTAGGACCTAAAAAGAAGTTAATTTTTATAGCTACTATTTTTAATCTTTTAAATTTATTGTTTGGCGTATTAATCACAGCAAGTTTGATATATTTAATTTTTGAGATTATTAATAATAATTATAATTATATTTACTTAAATTTAATTATATTAGCTGTATCAATTATTTTAAAGATAGCCGCTACAAAACAAGTAAGTATTATTTCGACTCAGTTATCAGATTATGTTGTTTATAAATTAAGAGAGGATACTTATAATAAATTTTTAAGCTTAGAAGGTAATACTTGTTTTACAACTAGTGAAATGGCTCAGCTTTCGACAGAAGGTATTGAACAATTGCGCCTTTATTATTCAATCTATTTACCTTCTTTTTTCTACGCAATGTTAGGTCCAGTTATCTTATTTATAATTTTCTTATTTTTAGATGTACCAGTAGCATTTCTATACTTAGCATGTGTACCTTTAATTCCTATGTCGATTATTTTAGTATCAAAATGGGCAAAACGAATTTTTAATAAATATTGGAATATTTATACATCATTAGGTGATTCTTTCTTGGATAATACTAGTGGTATGAAAGAATTAAAAATTTTCTTATATGATGAAATCCGCCAAAAGGAAATGATGGAATCTAGTGAAGATTTTAGAAAAATAACAATGAAAGTGTTGACAATGCAATTAGCAAGTGTAACTATTATGGATATGGTAGCCTTTGGTGGCGCAGGGGTAGGAATTTTTCTAGCTCTAAACCATATGTTAGATGGATTGAGTGTTTATTATGCTTTATTCATCATATTAGTGGGAGCAGAATTTTTCTTACCAATGAGAGCCTTGGGTAGTGCTTTTCATGTTGCGATGAATGGAGCTACAGCAGGTAAGAAAATTATTAAATTATTTAGTTTAGAAGAAGTTAAGCGTAAAAATCTAAAGGTAGATAAGATTCAAAATGTTAAAGTTTGTAATTTGAATTTTAGTTATAATGAAAAAAAAGTTTTAGAAGATATTAATTTAAAAATAGAAAAAGGTTTTTATAGTATTGTTGGGCTTAGTG
Organism: uncultured Anaeroplasmataceae bacterium; assembly: GCA_944325035.1. GTDB lineage: Bacteria > Bacillota_I > Bacilli_A > Acholeplasmatales > Anaeroplasmataceae > CAG-307. Next base: position 659,210 of record CALUYM010000001.1, on the reverse strand, counting down.
GTTCTGGTAAATCTACATTAGCTAAAGTTTTAGTTAATATTTTAAAAGAATATAAAGGAAATGTATTATACAATGGAAATTTAAGCGTAAATGAAGTTGATAAACATTCATTTTATCAACATGTATCATATATAAGTGCTAATACTTACTTATTCCATAAAAGCGTTCGTGAATCGTTTAAATTCTATAATGAAAATATTACAGAAGAGGAAATGTATCAATTATTAGATAAAGTTTCATTAACGGATTTCATAGAAAGAAACAATGGCCTTGATTTTGTAATAAATGAGAGTGCTACAAATGTTTCTGGTGGAGAGAAGCAACGACTTGTTTTGGCGTATTACTTAGCAAAAGAATACGATTTTTATGTTTTTGATGAGGCAACTTCAAATATTGATAGTTTAAGTGAAGAGATTATTTTAAAAAATATTCAAGAATTAGCTAAAACAAAGATGGTGTTATTTATAACTCATCGGATTAAAAATGTTATTGATGCAAAGTATATTTATTATCTTGATGATAAAAAAATTATTGAAGAAGGTTGTCCTAAAAACTTATTAGATATAGATTCTAAATTTAAAGAATTATATGAAATACAAACAAAACAGGAGGCGCTTGTATGAAAAGAAGTTTTACTAAATTAATTTCTGGCTTACTACGCCTAATAGGTCCTTTTATATTTGTAATTTTTTTAGCCGTTGTTAATGGAGTAGTAGGTTTTGTTTTATCAATGAATATTACAATTTTTGCTGCCATTGCAATTTTAAAATATTTTGGTATTGCTATAAATATGAGTTACACGTTAATATTTACTATTATCGTTGTAAGTGGTTTTTTACGTGGAATTGTTAGATATTTTGAACAATACTCTAATCACTATATGGCTTTTAAATTATTAGCAGTTCTAAGAGATAAAATTTTTACAGTATTACGTCGATTAGGTGGAGCCAAGCTTGATGATAAAAACAAAGGTGAGATTATTTCATTATTGCAAAGTGATATTGAAACTTTAGAAGTATTCTATGCCCACACAATTACACCGACTTTGATCGCAATAATAGTCTCAACAATTGTTACAGTGTTTTTAGGAATATTTGCAAGTTGGTATTTTGCTTTAATTGCTTTAATTAGTTATGTGATTATAGGTTTTATCATTCCTGTTATTTTTTATAAACATAATAATAAATTTGGAAAAAATTATCGACAAGAATTAGGTTTGTTTGAAGAATTTTATTTGGATTCGATCTATGGTAGCTATGAAATAGTATCACAAAATAGAGGAGAAAAGCGTAAAGAAAGTGTAAGTTTATATTCTAAGAGCTTATTAAAGCTGAATGATGAATTAGAAAAAAGAAATGTTTTCTTTAAGAATGTCACAAGTACAATCATCATTTTATGTAATATTGCCATTATTTTTGTTGGATTATTACTTTATAAAAAAGAAATTATTGCATCTCCATATATAATTTTGGCTTATGTTACATTAACATCATCATTTGGAAGTGTAGTAGCATTAGCTAATTTACCTAATAATTTAGCAATGACTTTTGCGTCAGGCAATCGAGTTTTAGATTTACTTGAAGAAATGCCTAATGTTGTAGAAGGTAAAAATGATATTCTTGATTTTGAAGAAGTTAAACTTGCAAACATAGCTTTTAAATATAATGATGAATTAATCTTAAATAATGTTAATTTAGAAATTAAAAAAGGTGAAATAGTCGGTATCTTAGGTCCATCTGGCTCTGGTAAATCTACAATTTTAAAACTGTTAATGCATTTTTATAATCCGACAAATGGAAAAATCCTATATAATGCAAAGGATATAAACGACTACTCATTTAAAGCATTATATAATAATGTTAATCTATTTTCACAAACAACTTATTTATTCAGTGATACTATCTTAAATAATATTTTAATAGCTAAACCAGATGCAAAAATGGAAGAAGTAAAACTAGCATGTAAAAATGCAAGCATCTTGGAATTTATTGAAAGCTTGCCAAATGGATTTGAAACTAGAATTACAGATTTAAAAGATAATATTTCAACCGGTGAAAAACAACGTTTGGGACTTGCGCGTGTATTTTTAAGAAAACCTAAATTATTACTATTAGATGAAGCAACTTCGAATATTGATGCCATAAATGAGGGAGTTATTCTAAAAGCGATTAAAGAATATCAAGAAGATATGGCAATTGTAATTATTTCACATCGTAAATCAACGTTAGGAATTTGTGAAAAAATTTATGAATTAAAGGATGGTACTCTATGTTTCAAATCGGACATGTAGGAATTGGCTTGATTATTATTGGGTGTATTGTTTTCCTTTCAACATTAGGAATAATTATAAAGTATTTTCACTATAAAAATAAGTAGTTATTATTTGAAATAAGATACACTTTAAGCTATAATAATTCTATATAAAGTGAGGCGTTAAAAATGAATTATGATGATATCTTAGCCAAATTAGCTGAGTTAAGAAATAAAGGTGTTAAAGTGCCTGAGGATAGAATGATTAAAACACCTGAGCAAATTGAAGGAATACGAAAAGCTTCGCTAGTTAACTCTAAAGTTTTAGATGCAGTAGAAGCTAAAATTCGACCTTTAATGACAACGGAAGAAATTGATCAAATTGTTCATTGCACATCGATTGAGTTAGGTGGCTATCCTGCACCACTTGGATACGAAGGTTTTCCTAAATCTTGTTGTACTTCGATTAATGAACAAGTTTGTCATGGTATTCCATCTAAAAATGATGTATTAGTAGTTGGCGATATTGTTAATGTTGACTGTACTACAAAGGTTAATGGATATTATGGTGATGCATCTAGAATGTTTATAATTGGAGGAAAAACAGATCCTAAACACGAACGCTTAATAAAAGTTACCAAAGAATGCCTTGATAAAGCTTTTGCAGCTATTGTACCTTGGGAAACTACTCTAGGTGATATCGGATATATTATTAATAAGCATGCAAAACAAAATGGTTTTTCTGTAGTAGAAGAAGTTGGAGGTCATGGTGTTGGACTTGAACTTCATGAAGATCCATTTGTAATGCACGTTGGAAAGAAAGGCCAAGGTATGCTAATAGTCCCTGGGATGGTATTTACAATTGAACCAATGATAAATGAAGGTAAACGACATGTTTTCATTGATGCATCAAATGATTGGACTATTTATACACAAGACCGTTCTTATAGTGCACAGTGGGAATATACAATCGCAGTGTTTGATGACCATTGTGAGATATTATCAAAATAGCTTTTATTATTCTTTTAAATTAACAAATGATATCAAAAAACTTTCATTTTAAATATGAAAGTTTTTTTGTTTAAAAGATATTAAATTTAAATTTCTACAATAATGTAACTTAGTATGAATAAGAATTTATAAATATTATTTTATAATTGGGCCTTTTTGTTCTTTTTTTAGTAAGTCTTTATGATAAATTAAATCAAGAATTTTAGAAATCTTTAATTCTATATCTAAACTTATATTCATTCCTTCTTTAATATTCGTTACAATTTTAGTTTTTTCTTTTAATGTTTTTAAAAATTTTTGTCCTTTAGTGTTAAATCCAAGAATTCTTATGTAATTATAATTTAACTCACACTCATGAAATTCATCTTTGGTTAAATCAATTAAAACATTTATAAGAAGTCTTTTGATTTTAGAAATTGAATAACGTTTTGTACTTAGAAATTCTAAAGCTTCCTTAAAGTTTTTAGCGTTACTAATTAATTTAAGACGATTTTCAATACCTTCAGAAGTTTCTAACAAATTGAATAAATGATTGTTTATTAAAACATTGTATTTAATAAATGGAAATAATTTATCTTCATCTAAGCAATCTTTTAATTTGTCATAGGTATAACTTGGAACATATGATTTTGCTTTAAAAATATTATTTCTTATAGCAGTTGCACTTTGAAATATTGTTTTATTGAATTCGGTCTCATTATAGTTAGAGTTTTCTCTTTTTATAGTTTTTAATTTAATTGAAGGATTTAATTCTTTTAAGGCTTTATAATAAAAAACACCTAGCATATCATTGCTTTTTAAATTTTTTATCCCAAAATCGAATAATGTTTTGGTAAAACTTAGTTTTAATGAATACCCCTTAAGCAAATATTCTTTTTGTTTATTTTTAAATGTATCACTCTCAATTAAATTTAGATATCTTTCATATAATTTATCATTAGCTTGCTCACTACCTATCCAAATTTCATCAACATCGGCTCTTACCAAGTTTAGGACATGGAAATAGGCAAATTTGCTTGCCTCTTGTATAGAAAAGATAGTTGGATTTTCAATCACAATGTCAACTCCCATTGTAAGTGCTAATTGAGTTTTAGTGAATTTATCAATGATACTCAAATCACCCCGCTGACAAAAAGAAGATGATAAACTTAAAATGATTAAATCAGCATTGCTTAAAGAACGAACTTGATTATAATGATATACATGTCCATTATGGAGAGGGTTATATTCACAAATAATTCCAACTTTTTTCATAATTACTCCTTTAAAATATACTAAATTAATTATAGCATTATCTTAACTTAAAGTGATATTTTTTTTATGATTTATTAATTATAATTAAAAAAAGAATTTTAAAATAGAATTGAATATGGAGTATAAAATATTGTGTATAAATTTAATAAAAGGAAATTCTAAATTTCTAATACAAAATATATAAATTTTATATGGATATTTTTATTACTATTTAGATGATTTACTATATCTAAATAATATAAATATTATAATTGTATAATTACACTTGCAATTTGAATAAGATAAGATTATAATGAATCTATATAAAAAACTAGGAAGAGAAGAGTAGTTAATCGGATTTAGCATAGAGAGTCTTCGGGTGGTGTAAGAAGATATAAAGAGATTAATGAAGATGGTCTTGGAGTTGAACATTTGAATTTTTTAGAGTGTTCCGGGTTCGCCCGTTAAAGCGATAGAGTATGTTGGTACTCGATGAGGCAAATATTGTGAGGTATTTGTAAAATAAGGTGGTAACACGGAGAATTTCGTCCTTAGCTTTTTAGCTAAGGACTTTTTTTGTTTTGAAAGGAGAGAAATAAATATGATTGAACTTAAAAATTTATGTAAAACATATCATTTAAAAACAATCGATGTTGAGGCAATTAAAGATGTAAGTTTAACAATTAATGACGGTGATATCTATGGAATTATAGGTTATTCAGGTGCGGGTAAATCATCATTAATAAGAACGATTAATTTATTAGAAGTACCAGATAGTGGAAGTATTACAATTGATGGAAAAATTTTAGTAGGTAATGATTATATTATCAGTAACAAAGAATTACAACAAGTTAGAAAAAATATTGGAATGATTTTTCAACATTTTAATTTGCTGGATAGAAACACTGTTTTTGATAATGTAGCTTATGCGCTTAAGCATTCTAAAAAAACTAAAGAAGAAATCAAGAAAAGAGTATATGAACTATTAAATTTAGTTGATTTAGTTGACAAGGCCGATGTTTATCCATCGCAATTATCAGGAGGACAAAAACAAAGAGTTGCAATTGCTAGAGCTTTAGCAAACAATCCTAAGGTATTATTATCTGATGAAGCAACAAGTGCTCTTGATCCAGATGCAACTGAACAAATTTTAGCATTATTAAAAAAATTAAATAAAGAACTGGGGTTAACAATAGTATTAATAACCCATGAAATGGCAGTTATAAAAACTATTTGCTCACGTGTAGCTGTTATGGAAAAAGGTGAAGTAGTAGAAGAAGGAGCAGTTTATGATATTTTTGCTCATCCTAAAATGCCTATTACTAAAAAGTTTATCAGTTCTACTTCTGTTTTAGGAAAAATTTCCGATTTGATTGATTCTAATTTAGATTTAAATAAAGATGGCGAGTTAGTAAAATTACAATTTGAAAAGAAAACGGTAGGTAATGCTTTAATTTCGGATATATCTCGTCGTTTTAATGTTGATGTTAATATTGTTTTAGCTAATGTTGAGATTTTACAATCATCACCTTTAGGTTCGGTTATTGTTTCTTTAGAAGGTAAAAAAGAAGATATAAATAATGCAATAGACTACTTAAAAGAAAATCATGTTGATGTTAAAAAAATTACGAAGGAGGAGATTAGATAATGAATTTATTGTTTCAAAATTTAATAACTTATTGGGATAAGTTTATTGAAAACTGTGTTGCGACATTGCAAATGTTTTTAATATCAGGAATTTTCTCTTTCATTTTTGGTTTATTATTTGGTGTTTTATTAACTGTTTTTAAAAAAGGTGGTATTAAAGAAAATAAAATTATTTATTCAATTTTAAGTATATTTATTAACATTTTCCGTTCAATACCATTTGTTATTTTATTAGTATTCTTGATTCCATTTACAAGAGCTATCGTTGGAACATCAATTGGTGTTCGAGGAGCTATAATTCCGTTAATTTTTGGAACAGTTCCATTTTACGCAAGACAAGTTGAAACTGCATTGGAGAATGTTTCACCAGGTAAAATTGAAGCAGCACGTAGTATGGGAAGTTCAACATTTGGAATTATATTTAGAGTTTATTTGCATGAATCAGTTCCAGAACTTATTCGAATTACAACAATTACTGCCATTTCATTAGTTGGATTAACTACAATGGCTGGAGCTGTTGGAGCAGGTGGTCTTGGTGATTTTGCAATTAATTATGGTCAAGGATTGAATCATAGTGATATTATCTATGCGTGTATTATTGTATTATTATTATTTATTTGCTTATTACAATTTATCGGTTCTTTTTTAGCTAAGAAAACAACTAATCGTGAACTGATTAGATTTGACAAAGTATTTAATAAAGAGAATAAGAAAAAATATTATCGTAATCTTGGTATTTTATCATCAATTATTATTGTAATTCTAACAATTGTTATAACTGTTACAACTATATCATTGACTGATAAGAAAAAAGATAATGTTGTAAGAATTGGAGTTTGTGGTTCTAACAATGATCAATGGAAGGCAGTTCAATATGTTTTAAATGAAAGAGGTTACGACATAGATATTGATTTAATTGAATTTTCTGCCTATAATTTACCAAATGAAGCTTTACATAGTGGTGACATTGATTTAAACTCATTTCAACATATAGCATATTTAAAAAATGAAATTAAAGTTAATAATTATGCAATTACAGCAATTGGTGAATCTGTGATTGCACCACTAACTATTTATTCAAAAAAATATAAAACTATTGATGATATTAAAGCTAGTGCTGGCACAAATGGGACAAATAGTGTGAAAGATAATGCTTTAAAGATAGCTATTCCAAAGGATAGTACTAATCAAAGCCGTGGAATTAAATTACTTGAACAAGCAGGTCTTATTCAAGTTGATCCAGCAGCCGGATATACTCCAGAATTAAAAAATATACAAACATACTATTATAATATTGAAATTGTACCTCAAGATGCGGCGACATTAACCACAACCCTTAACGACTATGCCGCTGCAACTATAAATGCAACCTATGCCATTCCAGCTAAATTAATACCATCACGTGATGGATTATTAACAGAAAGTACATCATCAGGTGAAAATCCGTATGTAAATGTTATCGTTGCCCGTGAATCAGAAAAAGATAATGAAAAATATAAACAAATTGTAGAAGCATTCCAAAGCCAAGAGGTGGCTGAGTATATTTTAATTTCTTATCAAGAAGCTTTTTTCCCGGCATTTAATTATAATCCTTTAACTGATGCCACTACTGAACAAGCAAAGGCTTTAGTCGAAAGGATTAATAAAGAAATAAAATTATAATCAAAATTAAATATTTATATCTTTATTGAAAAATAAAATATATAAATTATATAAGGAGAAAAATATGGAAGATATTTTAGAATTAATTAAAAAAAATACTAAGGAAGATCATGAGTATGTCGTTAATCTACGACGTCACTTTCATAAATATCCAGAGACTCCTAAAAATGAATTTAATACAGCACTAAAAATCGAAGAAGAATTAGATAAAATTGGAGTTTCTCATAAAAGAGTTGGTGAAACTGGCGTATTTGCTACAATTAAAGGTAATAAACCAGGAAATAAAATAATAGTGTTAAGAGCAGATATTGATGCCTTACCTTTAACTGAAAAGCATGAATGTGAATATAAGAGTGTTAATGAAGGAGTAATGCATGCATGTGGGCATGATGCTCATACAGCAGGTTTACTCGGTGCAGCAAGAGTTTTGACAAGATTGCGAGATAAATTCTCAGGAGAAGTTCGTCTTATTTTTCAACAAGCTGAAGAAATTGGTTATGGCGGAAGAATTTTTGTAAATGAAGGATACCTAAATGGTGCTAATCGTACTTTTGGAATTCATGTAGCTTCAAATATTGAAGTGGGGAAAATTGCTTTAGTCCCTGGGCCCAATAATGCGAGTGTTGATTGGTTTAAAATAACTGTAAAAGGAGTTCAAGCGCATGTTTCAACTCCTCAAGAAGGAGTCGACGCATTATATATTGCAAGTCAAATAGTGGTTAGTTTACAAGCATTAGTTTCAAGAATGTCTTCACCAATGGATAATGTTTTAATTGGTATTGGTAAGTTAAATGCTGGAACTGCTTATAATATTGTTGCTGGTGAAGCAACACTTGAAGGTACATTGCGTTGTTTAACTGAACAAATGCGAAAAGAAAAAATTAGCAAAATTGATGAAGTTGCTAAAACTATTGCTAAAATATATGGTGGAGAAGCTTTGGTTGAATGGCAGGATTTTACATCACCACTTGTAAATGATTTAACTGCAAGTTTAGAGGCTCAAGATATTGCTAAACAACTTTTTGGCGAAGAAAATGTAATTACAAATCGTCAACCCTCGTTAGGTGGAGATGATTTTGCTGAATTTATTAAGTGTGTTCCAGGAGTTTATGCTTTTGTTGGAACGGGAAACTCTAAAAGACCAGAAACAGTTGTAGCGCATCATAATGAAGTATTTGATATTGATGAAAATGGACTTTTGACTAGTGTAGAAATGTATTCAGCTTACGCTATTAAATTTTTGAATAATTTATAGAATAATTTAAACATACTGGTATTATAAATTTTAATCAACATATTACATTAAAAAATTTAAAATAGATATTAAATAAAGATAATAAAAAGTAACCTTAACTTATATTAGTATATATTGGCAAATTTAATATAAAGGTTTAGGTTACTTTTATTAGTTATTGATTGAGATTTAAAAACTCATTTATTTTATCAATTTCAAATTTATTACTACTTATTATAACAATTTTTTTAACTTATTTTATTTACTCTTAAGTAAAAAGATAATGCATATTAATATCGAAATTTATTTTTGGTTTAGCTATAAATAAAAAAAATCTTGACTTTGAATTGCTACAATAATATAATTAGACTGCTAGGGTGATTTTTATGCGTTATACATTAGCTCAATTAAGAAAAATGAAATTCCCATATACTGAAACAAATCAATTTGATTTTAAATCAGAACTGGATGGCTTCGAAGATATTATTTCTTCAAGTGAAGCAAAAGTAATAGAAACCATCGCGAATATAGGTCCAGATTCATATAAGGTAGAGATGGATATTTCAATTAATCTTTTTTTAGAATGTGCTGTAACTCTTGAAAAAATACCTTATAGTATAAGAACAAAAGCTTGTGAATATTATACATTTGACAAAGAAACCGCTGATAATGGTGACTATGTATATCTTGAGGGACAAACTTTAGATACGAAAGATGAAGTCTTATCTGATATTTTAATTGAAAAACCAATGAAGTCTGTAAAAGACGGTGTTGATTTTTTCGATGAAAATATAGAAGATGACGAAGTTGAACAAGAGTATATTAATCCCGCATTCGCAGGTTTAAAAGATTTATTGAAAAAGTAGGAGGTGTTCTTATGGCAATTGTACCTTTCCGTCGTACATCAAAGATGAAAAAGAGAATGAGAAATTCACACTCTGCATTAACAGTACCTGGCATGATTGTATGCCCAAATTGTGGTGAATTAACATTATCTCACCGTGCTTGTTCAAATTGTGGAACTTACAAGGGTAGACAAGTAGTAGCTATTAAAGATGCTAAATCTGAATAGTTAAAGAAATAGATGCTCTTAAGCATCTATTTTCTTTTTTTAGCTACTTTTGGTATAATAGACTAGAAAGTTGGTGTTTTATGTATACACATTATTCAGTTTTAAAAAATGAAGCAGTAGATGCCCTTAATATTAAAGAAGATGGAATCTATGTAGATGCCACACTTGGTGGCGGAGGGCATAGTTCTTTTATTCTTTCAAAATTGAAAAAAGGGCATTTGTATTCTTTTGATCAAGATATATATGCTATAACAAGAGCTAAAGAAGTATTAGATAAGGTTGGAAATAATTATACAATTATTCAAAGTAACTTTGTAAATTTAAAAAATGAATTAAATAAATTAGGGGTTAGTAAAATTGATGGTATATTATATGATTTAGGCGTTTCTTCTTTCCAATTTGATATGGAAGAAAGAGGCTTTTCTTATCGTATGGACGGACCACTAGACATGCGTATGAATCAAGATGCTCAACTTACAGCTGAAATTATTGTAAATGAATGGCCTGTTTCTAAATTGATAGAAATTTTTTATCGCTATGGTGAAGAGTCATTTGCTAAGCAAATTGCTTTCCAAATTGATAAAGTTCGAAAACAAAAACGAATTACGACTACATTTGAATTAGTTGATATTATAAAAAGTGCTTTACCACAAAAAATTCTAAAGAAAAAAGGTCATCCTGCTAAACAAGTGTTTCAAGCTTTACGTGTAGCTGTAAATGATGAGTTATCAGTATTTGAAAAATCATTGCTTGACGCATTAGATATGCTAAATAGTGATGGACGAGCTGTGGTAATTACTTTCCAATCATTAGAAGATCGAATTTGTAAATCAATCTTTAAAGAAAAATCAACACTTGATATACCACCAGGGCTACCTATTATTATAAAAGATGAAGCTCCTTTTGAGCTTATTACTAGAAAAGCTGTTCTTCCTAGTGAAGAAGAGTTAAATGAAAATAATAGAAGTCATAGCGCTAAGATGCGAGTACTTCGAAAGAGATGAGGAGATATTAATTATGATAAATGTAAATGATCTAAAAAATGGAATGGTAATTGAATATGATGGTCAATTATGCGAAATTTTAGAATTTATGCATGTGTTACAAAATAAAGTTGCTTATGTACGTGTAAAAATGCGTAATTTAAGAACTGGTGCTCGTATTGAAACAGCATTAAAAGGTAGTGACACAAAGTTTAAACTTTGTTTTATTGAACGACGCGAAATGCAATATATTTATCCTACTCAAGATTCATATGCTTTTATGGATAATGAAACATATGAACAAATTGAAATACCAATGCAAAATTTATCATGGGAAAAGAATTTTTTAACAGAAGGTATGAACTGTGATTTATTATTTTATGGTCAAGAAGTTTTAACAATTGAATTGCCAGATAAAGTAACGTTAGATATTACTGAATGTGATCCTGCAATTAAAGGAGATAACACATCTCGTAAGAAAGCAGTAACTTCAACTGGCTTAGTTATAACTGTACCTGTATTTTTAAGCGTTGGCGATAAGGTAATCGTTTCAACAGCTGATGGCAGCTATGTATCAAGAGCTTAAATAGTGGTTTAAATTGTTATTTCTAAATTTTGAAAAGGAGATATAGTTATATGGTGTTAAAATTCTTAAAAAGTGCCTCGAAAAAAATGCGAGATAGTATTCTTACACTTCTAATATTTGTATTTTGTACGCTTTTTTGTTACTTCCTTAGTTGGTTAAAGATAAATGATTTAAATTTTTTAATTGTCTATGTTTTAGGAGTAATTTTAACTGCAGTTTTAACAAAGTCATATATCCATTCTCTTCTTTTATCTATTTTAAGTGTTATTGGATACAACTTTTTTTTCACTATTCCCAAATACACATTTCAGTTTAACGATCCGACTTATGCTATAACTTTTATTTTAATGTTGATAATCAATTTAATCATAAGTTTAGTAATGTTTCAATTAAAACATCGCTATGAAGTTATTATGAAACTTCAAAATGAAAAATTTTTATTAAAAAAAGAATCGGAAAAAGAACAAGTAAAAGTAACGCTTTTACAAAGTATTTCTCATGATTTAAGAACACCTCTTACTGCAATTAAAGATGGAGCTGATTTAATTTTATCTAACGAAAACATGGAAAAAGCTGATCAACATATGATTTTATCTGATATTAGTGAAAAATCACTCTGGATGATGTGCGTGATTGAAAATTTATTGGCTATAACTAGAATAAATAGTGATAAATTAACAGTTAATAAAAAAAATGAAGTTGTTGATGATGTGATTTTGCAAAGCGTTCGAGCTGTCAATGGGATAATTGGTGATAGAAAAATTCATTATGATTTACCTCAAAATGTATTATTAACACCTATGGATTCAATTCTAATTACTCAGGTATTGGTTAACATTTTAAACAATGCCATAAAGCATACCAAAAATGATGGAAATATATGGATAAAAGTATGGAATACTGGCAAAAATACCGTTTTTAGAATTGTAAATGATGGTGATCTTATTAATGATATTGATTTGCCACATATATTTGAACTATATTATACGACCGGTGATATAAATAAAAATGCTGGAATTGGACTAGCAGTTTGCCAACTCATAATTCGCGCACATGAAGGTACGATAGAGGCTTATACTTTAAATGGAATGGTTTGTTTTGAGTTTAGTCTGCCATTAAATAGTGAAGGGGTGAATAATAATGGTTAATATTTTAATAATTGAAGATGATAAAGCTATTTCAAATCTATATAGAATTGCTTTTAAATTAGATGGATATAAAACATTAATTGCTAATAATGCTCTAGAAGGGATTAATTTATTAATAACAAATATTGTTGATATAATTATTATGGATTTAGGCTTACCTGATTTAGATGGCATAAAACTACTAAAAGATATTAGAGAAAATAATGAAACAATTCCAATTATTATTGTAAGTGCCCGTTCAAATGAAGAGGAAAAAGTAGCATGTTTAGATGGTGGAGCTAATGATTATGTTACTAAACCATTTTCAACAGTTGAACTTGCAGCTAGAGTACGCTCATTGTTAAGATTTAATGGCGTAAAAAATCAAACAGAATCGGTTTTTATAAATGGTAAACTTAAAATTGATTATGTATCGCATACAGTATATGTTGATGAAAAAGAAATTCATCTTACAAATTATGAATATAAAATCTTATGCGTATTAGCACAGAATGTAGGAAAGACTTTTACTCATAATTATATTATTGAAAAAGTTTGGGGTAAAGATGGAAATGATTCAGGTACATTGCGCGTCTTTATGGCTGGTTTGAGGAGAAAAATCGAAAAAGATTTTTTCAAAGAAGAATTATTTAGAACTTATGTTGGTATTGGTTATAGAATGATTAGATTATAGTATTTTTTGATGCTGATATATCAATCATAATTAAAAAATATAAACTTATAAAATAGAATAATTTAGAAATTAAGATCTTGTCTCTGGCAAGGTCTTTTTAACAATATTTTATAGTTTTTAAATATTATTATAGAGCTAATTTAGTTAAAAACTGATAGGATTTTAGTAAAGCTAGATAAATAAATAAATAACAATGAAGAGTTTAGGCTTTTTAAATTTTAAGGTGTCATTAATTATAAATGTTAATGATACCTTTTTTTATTTTATTAACATTTAAATAATTTATAAGATTTTTATATTTGGATATGTCGTTACCTTTTTTATTGTAACATCCTTAATTTTAAACCAAGACGGTTTATAAATTTATCTTTAGTTCAGTTCTAAACTTTAATCTTAACAAAAAATTAACGTTATCCATTTGAATATAAACGGCACATTAATGCATATTTTTATATAATTTTGATGTGGCTAGGAGAGTGATAATATGTTCAATAAGGCAATAAAATACGATAATATACATTCTAATAAAAATGAACAACCAAATGAAAAGATAACATTGGCAGTTAATGAAATGGATTCAACTCATTTTGAAGAAGCTCGAAAAATTTTAAAAGAAGCAATTGCCACTGATGTAGAAAATCCTATGCTTTATAACTTAATCGGTGTTTCTTATGAATTAGAAGGAAATCGTATCAAGGCATCAAAATTTTATCGTGTTTCATACTTTATGGATCAAACTTTTTCTCCAGCATCAAATAACCTAAATCGAATTGGTAAGTTTTATTATAATGGAATTCAAAATATCGATTGGGGAATAAATCGAGGAGGAGATAATAAATGCAAATAATTACTATAATCGGTGCCATTTTAGTGTTTGCATTACTGATTTATCAGTTTGTAGCATTATTTAATAGTGATAAAGATGGCAGATAATGTTTAAAAAGTTTGGAGGAAAAATAAATGTCAGAACAAGTTTTACTCACCATCATTCAAGATATTGTATTTTTTATAATCTTGATAGGTGGTGGATACCTATTCGGAAAGGCTTTCTATCGTATTTATAAAGGTGAACCAGTTTTATTTAAAAATACAACTGCTAAAATAGAAAGACGAATTTTCAAATTTATTGGTGTAAACGAGAAAGAAGAAATGACAGCTAAAAAATATGTGATATCATTATCTATTTTTATCATTCTTGGATTTATAGCTTTATTCTTAATTTTAGTATTTCAATCCTTATTAACACTTAATCCAAATGGAATAAGTAACATGGAATGGAGCTTAGCTTTTAATACTGCGTGGAGTTTTGTAACTAATACGAACTGGCAGGCATATAGCGGTGAAGTTGGGTTAAGTTACTTCTCACAAATGTTAGGGTTAACGGTACAAAATTTCGTTTCTGGAGCGGTAGGAATTGCAGTTATTTTTGCTTTAATTAGAGGTTTTGTTAGAAAAGAAACTAAATTAATTGGAAACTTCTTTGTAGATATGACAAGAATAATTCTATTTATGTTACCAGTTTGTTTTGTAGGTGCTATAATTTTAGTTTCACAAGGAGTTCCTCAAACATTCTTAGGAAATATTAATTATAGTTCATTAGAAGGTGCAAATGGAACATTATTTTTAGGACCAGCTGAAAGTCAAATTATTATTAAACAACTATTTACAAATGGTGGAGGATTCTATGGATTAAATTCGGCTTATCCATTTGAAAATCCAACTGCTTTTTCTAATCTATTAGAATTTGTTTCAATTATATGGATTCCAGTAGGTTTGTGTTTTACATTTGGTAAAGCTATCAAAGATAGACAAATTGCAGAAAAAACTGGCTCAAAGAAGAAAAATCAAGGTGTTATTCTTTTAACTGCAATGAGTATTATTTTCGTTGCATGTTTAATTATTACTACAGTAGCTGAATACACTATTAACCTAAATATTCCTAGTAATGTTTCAACAATTGGTAATTTAGAAGGAAAAGAAGTCCGTTTTGGAGTTGGAGCATCAAGTCTTTGGGCAGTAGTTACAACAGCTGCTTCAAATGGTTCGGTTAATGCAATGCATGATAGTTTTACATCTATTGGCGGTATGATTCCAATGTTTTTAATGATGTTAGGAGAAATTATATATGGCGGTGTTGGTAGTGGACTATATGGAATGATAGCCTTTGCCATTTTAACAGTATTCATTTCAGGACTTATGGTTGGAAGAACACCTGAATATGTTGGGAAAAAGGTTGGTAGTTTTGATATGAAAATGGTCTGCTTAGTTATTTTACCACCAGTAATATTAACATTATTGGGTACAGCTGCGACAATAGTATTGACAAATATATCAGGGGTAAATAGCGGAGCTCATGGTTTTAGTGAAATATTATACGCTTTTGCATCAATGGCTAATAATAATGGCTCAGCCTTTGCTGGATTTAACGCAAATACAACATTTGTTAATGTTTTAGGTGGAATTATAATGGCAGCGGTACGATTTATACCAATGATCGCGGTAATTTTCTTAGCTGAAAGTTTAGCTAAAAAGAAAATTGTTCCAGAAACAGATGGCACATTAAAAACAGACAATGCCTTGTTTGTTGGATTATTAATCGCAGTAATTATTATAATAGGAGCATTAAGCTTCTTCCCAGCAATTGCGTTAGGACCTTTAGCGGAGTTCTTTGGTTAATCCTTGGAGGGTAAATATATGAAAGATAAACAAAAAATGTTAAATAAAAAAATAGTTAAGGATGCGACAATACATTCGCTTACCAAACTGGATCCTAGATCACAAGTAAAAAATCCGGTTATGTTTATTGTATATTTAGGAGCTATCTTTACTTTAGTATTATTTTTCTTATCACTAGGTGGAATTAGTGATGCAAGTAGCTGGTACATATTTGCAATTTCACTTATTCTATGGTTTACTACTTTATTTGGTAATTTCGCAGAAGCTATTGCCGAAGGACGTGGTCGAGCTCAAGCTGAAACATTAAAGAAAGCTCGTAAAGATGTAGTAGCTAAAAAGTTAAAAACTGCTAATTTAGATTCAGAATATACTGAAGTTAAAAGCAGTGAACTAAAATATGGAGATATTGTTTTAGTCAAAGCTAATGAACAAATTCCTATGGATGGAGAAGTAATTGAAGGAATTGCCAGTGTTGATGAAAGTGCAATTACTGGTGAATCAGCTCCAGTAATTCGTGAGTCTGGTGGGGACAGAAGTGCAGTAACTGGAGGAACAGTAGTTACAAGTGACTGGCTAATTATTAAAGTAACCGCAGAAGCAGGTAAGAGTTTCTTGGATAGAATGATTCAAATGGTAGAAGGATCAAGTCGTAAAAAAACACCAAATGAAATAGCTTTGCAAATATTATTAATTACATTAACTATAATCTTCTTAATAGTAAGTGCTTGCTTATTACCATTTTCACAATATGCAGTAGATGAAGTTGGCAGTGGAGAAGCAATTAGTTTAACAAATATTGTAGCTCTTCTAGTTTGTCTTGCTCCTACTACAATTGGTGCTTTATTATCATCAATAGGTATTGCAGGAATGGCAAGATTAAATAAGGCTAATGTTTTAGCAACTAGTGGACGTGCTATTGAAGCTGCAGGTGATGTTGATATTTTATTACTTGACAAAACAGGTACTATCACTTTCGGTAATCGTCAAGCAAGTGAATTTATTCCCGTTGGTACTATTAAAGAAGAGGAGTTAGCAGAAGCGGCTCAACTATCTTCAATATCTGATGAAACTGCAGAAGGTAGGAGTATAGTGGTTTTAGCCAAAAAACGTTTTAATCTACGAGGACAAAATATTGCTAAATTGAATGCTAAATTTATTGAGTTCTCAGCTAAAACCAGAATGAGTGGAGTAGACATTGGTGAAGAACATATAAGAAAAGGAAGCGCCGATGCTATAAAAAAATATGTCACTGACTTAGGAGGAATATATCCTGAAGAATGTGATGAAGTAGTTAAACGTGTTGCAAATGCAGGAGGTACACCACTAGTCGTAGCTCGTAATGAATTGGTACTAGGGGTTATTTATTTGAAAGATATTGTAAAAGATGGAGTTAAGGAAAAATTTGAGGATTTACGTAAAATTGGAATTAAAACCATAATGGTCACAGGAGATAATCCAATGACAGCGGCAGCAATTGCAGCGGAAGCGGGAGTTGATGACTTTGTATCTGAAGCTACACCTGAAACAAAATTAGCTTTAATTAAAAAGTTACAAACTGAAGGTCATTTAGTAGCTATGACAGGTGATGGAACAAATGATGCTCCAGCTCTTTCACAAGCGGATGTTGCTGTAGCTATGAATTCTGGGACTCAAGCGGCAAAAGAAGCTGGAAACATGGTTGATCGTGATTCAAGTCCAACAAAATTAATTGAAGTAGTACGTATTGGTAAACAGTTATTAATGACAAGAGGAGCTTTAACGACTTTCTCTATTGCTAATGATATTGCTAAATATTTTGCGATTATTCCAGTATTATTTGCAAGCATTTATCCGGGATTGAATAAGTTAAACTTTATGCATTTAACTAGTCCTACAACTGCTATATTATCCTCAATTATTTATAATGCTTTAATAATTGTAGCTTTAATTCCATTGTCTTTAAAAGGTGTAAAATATAAAGAAAAGCCAGCTAATAAGATGTTAAAACAAAATTTATTAATATATGGATTAGGTGGTGTAATTGCCCCATTCATATTCATAAAACTTTTTGATGTAATATTAACACTTTGCGGTGTTATTTAGGAGGAATTAGCATGTCAAAGGAAAAAATAGATAATTCAGAAATTAAATATGAAAAAGAAAAAAAGATTAGATTTAAAGCTCTTAAATCTTCAATTAAGGCTTTATTAGTGTTTACACTTTTATGCGGACTTATTTATCCGTTTTGTGTGACAATTGTTGCTCAAACTGTGTATCCTTATGAAGCTAATGGGTCTCAAATAGTAGTTACTTTAGAAGATGGAACACAAAGAGTATTTGGTAGTGAATTAATTGGTCAACAATATGAGCAACCAAAATATTTATTTGGTCGTGTTAATATTGGTGTTACAAACTTATCTCCTGAAAGTGATGAATATAATGATCTAATTGAAACAAGAGTTAACGAAAGAAAAGAAAAATTAAAAGCAATTGGATATGATGAATCTGTTGTTCCAGCAGAATTAGTCACATCAAGTGGAAGCGGTGTTGATCCTCATATTTCAGTTGAAACAGCTTATTATCAAATACCAATTATTGTTGCAGCTCGTCAAGCATTAGGTCAAGATATTAGCGAAGAAAAAGTAAGAGAAATTATTGATAAATATACAGAAGGACGCTTTTTAGGAATTTTTGGTAATGAACATGTTAATGTATTGTTAGTAAATTTAGCTTTAGATGGAGTCTTATAATGGATTATATAAAAAAAGGAAAATTAAAGATTTTCTTCGGATATTCACCAGGTGTTGGAAAAACATATCAAATGCTCTTGGTGGCTAGAGATTTAAAAAAAATGGGTGTTGATGTTGTAGTTGGTTATATAGAACCACATGATAGACCAGACACAGCGAAACTTGTAGAAGGTTTTGAAACTATACCATTAAAGAGAATTACATATAAAGATAAGGAATTTTATGAATTTGATATTGATGCAGCAATAAAAAGGCATCCAAGTTTGATTTTAGTAGATGAATTAGCTCACACTAATGTTATTGGTAGTAAAAATACTAAACGTTATTTAGATGTAATTGAATTAATTAATCATGGGATTGACGTATATACAACTGTCAATGTCCAGCACATTGAAGGACTACATGATTTAGTCGATTCAATAATCGATGTTGATGTAAGCGAACGAATACCAGATGAAATCTTTGATTACGCTGATGAAGTTGTATTAATTGATATAGAGCCAACGGATTTGATTGAAAGAATGAGAAATGGTAAAATTTATCATTCAGATCGAGCTCGATCTGCTTTAGAGCATTTTTTTACACATGATAATCTTATGTCATTACGCGAATTATTCATGCGTCGTGGAGCAGAAAGAATTGAGAAAAAAGGTATATATCCAACAGTGGATACAAAAATTTTAGTGTTGATTAGCCCTTCTCCATCATCTGCTAGAAATATACGTTTTGCTGCAAGAATGGCGGAAGCATACCATACAAAATATTTAGCGATGTATGTTGAAACCGATGGTGATTTAAGTGATGAATCAGCTAGTAATTTAAAAAAACATATGCAGCTTGTCCGTGATACAGGTGGACGTCTTATTATAAAATATGGAGACGATGTGGTTAATACTGTTGCAAACTTTGCTAAAATTTCTAATGTAACTGATTTAATTATTGGAAAAACTTGGCAATCTGTTGGTAAAAAAGTTGGACTTGAAGATAAATTTATTCAAAAACTACCAAATCTTACAATTATTATCTTACCAGATAATAAACATAATAGTATAAAAATATCTGGCCTTGAACGCATGAAGGGATTTTTTAATCACCGATATTTACATAATAAATTTAGATTTGCTAACAAGGCGTTAGATGTTATTAACATTTTAATAAAAGAAGCTAAGAGTGATTCTGAAAATAAATATCAAAAATATGCTCAAATTTTATCAAAAGCATTTGAGCGATCAGTTTTAATTAAAACTGAAACTGATGAAGCTATGTATATAAAAGAAGGAAGTAAACCTGACAGCTTTAAAGGAATAAATGAAGAAGCTGTAATAGAATGGTGTTTAAAAAATGGAAAACCAGCAGGATGTGGTACAGATACGCTTGCAAATCGAAAATCTATTTATTTCCCTGTATTTAAAAATGGAATTAACATTGGTGTTGTTGGTTTTTCTTGTTATGAAGGAAAAATGAATATCACTGATCGACTATTCTTTACACAAATTGAAGACTTATTGAGTATAATCTTATAATTGAATCAAAATGTTTAAACTTAAATTAGCTGATTGATATAATCAAAACCCAAATGAGATAAAACTTAAAGAGGAGTTATTATAAGCTCCTCTTTTTCTAAATACATTATTTCAAGCATAAAAATGTTTTATCATGATTATTATTTTTATGTCATAAAAATATAATAAAATTATATATTTTATAAATCATACTAAAATTATGTTATAATGTAAAAAAGAAGGTGATTTTCATGTTTATTAAATATGTTAAAATAAAAAATTATAGGAATCTTGATAATGTAGAAATTCATTTATCTAAAGATATAAACTATATCGTTGGCGATAACAATATTGGAAAAACAAATTTATTAAAGCTATTTGATAAAATATTTAATACAGCTTTTACTGAAGATGACTACACTAGAAAAAATAAAAAAATAGTTATCGAATTAATAATATTTTTAACTCCAGAAGAAAATCAAATATATAAATTTAATTTGTTTAATAATGAAGCACACCTAGTATTAACTCAAGGTGTTTATGAATCAATCCCTCTTTTAATCGATGATAACAATAAAAAGTATGATTATAAAGTATTAAAAAAAGGAATTTTTAAACAACTTTCAAATGAATTAACTTTAGGCACTAATCCAATATCAAGAGAAAGAATGGAATTAATTCTTAGAAATGATTTTAAAAATATGAAATTAAAACATGAAGATACATTATTATCGAATCAACTTTATTTAACAATGGCGTCATTTTTAATTTATAGATTAATTTTTAATGTATATAAAAATAGTTTTGATTCATTTGATAAATTAATATATCAAAAAGAAGATAAAAAAATTTTGCCAATTTTAGTATCTATCGATGAACCTGAATTACATTTAAATCCATATTTACAAAGAACACTTATCAATTATTATAAAAAAATTTTAAATAATCAAGATATGGTCTTTTTAAATATTATCAAGGAAGATTTTGATATTGATTTATTAGATTCTACTTTGTTTGTCGTAACGCATTCTACAGAAGCTTTAGTAGATGATTATAAAAGTATTGTTCGCTTTTATAAAAAAGCCAATGGGAATGGTGTTGCTTGCGGAGCTAATTTGAACCTGAAACCGAACATCAGTAAACATCTATCAATGATGTTTTCAGATATAAAGGAATCGTTTTTTTGTAAAAAAGCGATTATAGTTGAAGGAATTACCGAATATGGCGCTTTTAAAAAATTCGCAGAAAAATTAAATACTCCCCTTGATTATGAGGGTATTTGCTTAATTAATGCTCAAGGAGAAGGTAGCATTAGTAAAATTAGAACATTATTGAATGCTTTTAAAATTGAATGTTTTGCAGTATATGATGCAGATGTTAAGAACTCAATTTCGGAAAAATCGAGTCATAATTTTTTTACAGAAGAAGTATGTTTTGAAATGGAAATTGTAAAAACCCTTGTTAGAAATCAAGAATTTGATTTATTAGAAGAGATTGCTTACGCAATTCCTGGTGCTAATACCCAAATATTTGATGATAATTATTGTAAAAAAACCTTTGAAAAGTTAGGCTATGATAAAAATATTGTTAAACCACTTCATTTAAAAGATATAAAGAAAGATGATATAGATTTATATGAAGCGATTTATTTTTCATGGTTTTATCGTAAAAAAGGACTATATTTAGGGAGAATTATTGCTGAATATCTACCCCAAAATCTAATTCCAAAGTGTTATAAAGATGTTATTAAAAAAGCCACAAATCAAGTTTAAATATGATAAAGTTTCAACTAAAGAAACTAGTTTTAAAAGACTTCCCTTCGCAATTGAATTATAATTTTTGATATGTTATAATAATTGTTGAGAAATTTAGGTAAAGGATGTAATTATCTTATGGAAAACTTTCAAGTGGCTTTAGATGGACCAGCAGGTTCTGGAAAGTCGTCAATTAGCGAGCTTGTTGCTCAAAGATTAGGCTTTGTACATATTGATACAGGTGCAATGTATCGTGCAGTTACATTAGAAGCTTTAAGACGTAAAATTAATTTAGAAGATGAAAAAGAATACAAATTCATTGATGAAATTCAAATTGTTTATATAAACAATAAAACTTTTTTAAATAATGAAGATGTAAGTGAAGAAATAAGAAGTCTAGAAGTCTCTCGAAATGTTAGTTTAGTCTCTTCTTTTAAAACAGTTAGAGACAAAATGGTGGATTTTCAAAGACTTAGTGCGAAAAATGGATATGTTCTAATGGATGGAAGAGATATAGGTACTACGGTTTTACCCGATGCACATGTAAAAATCTTCCTGACGGCAACTCCTGAAGAAAGAGCTAAGCGTCGTCTAAAAGAACTACAAGCTAAAGGCATTAATGAATCATATGAAGAGGTTCTTAATGATATAAAGACAAGAGACTATAAAGATAGTAATCGTCAAATTTCTCCGCTTCGAAAAGCTGGGGATGCTATCTTAGTTGATACTACAACTATGTCGATTGAAGAAGTGTGCAATACGATAGTCAGTATTGTTAGTGAAAGGATGAAAGAAAATGGAACAAATTAAAGAAATGTCAATGGAAGAACTACTTAAGGAAGAAGAAGCAAAAGAACTTCATGTTCATGATGTAGTTAAAGGTGAAGTGTTAGAAGTTAGCGATAAATATGCTAAAGTTAATCTAAATACATTTACAGAAGGAACAATTTATCTAGATCACTTTACGACTGATCGTAATGTTCAATCATTAAAGGACTTAGTTAAAATTGGAGACGTAATTGAAGCAGAGGTTACTAAATTAAGTGAAAATGGTGAAGGTAGTGAAATATTATTGTCACGTTTAAACTTATTAAAAGATAAAGATTATGAGGAATTCAAAGCTTCTACGCCAGTTGAATCAAATATTGAAGCTAAGGTTGTTAAAGTTTTACCAAATCGTGGATATATTTTGTCAAATGGTAAAATTAGTATGTTTATGTCAGTAAAAGATTTAAAGAATTCAACATTAAATCAAGGTGAATTGACAAAAGTTAAAATTATTAATTATAATGATGATAAGAAAAATGCATATGTATCACGTTATGCTGTAATCCGTGAAGAAAGACAACATGCATATGAAGAAAGACAACGTCGTCATGAAGAATATGTTCAAGCAAAACAAGCTGAGCATGAACAATATGTTAAAGAAAGAGAAGATGAATATGCTTCTTATAATGTTGGTGATGTTTTAAAAGGAACTGTTGTACAAATTGTTCCTTATGGAGCTTTTGTTAAGTTTAATAAAGTTCAAGGTTTAATCCGTTTAAAAAATGTTGACCATTCTTTTATTAAATCAGCTTCTGAAGTAATTAAAGAAGGTGAAGAAATTGAAGTTAAAGTTATTTCAAAAGAAAAAGGAAAACTTGAATTATCTAGAAAAGATTTATTAAAAACTCCTTACCAATTATTCAAAGAAAAACACCAAGTTGCAGATGTAGTTAAGGCTAAAGTTTCAAATAAAATGGAATTTGGTATTTTATGTGAATTGGCTCCACATGTAACAGGTTTGCTTCATAAATCTGAGTTTTCTTGGAATCCAAATGATAATTTTCAAGCATCTGTTACACATGGTGATGAAATTGAAGTTGTAATTATCCGTTTTGAAGATGCTAAAGAAAAAATCGCTTTATCTCGCAAACCACTATTAGATAATCCTTGGCAACGCATTACTATTAAGTTAGGCGATAAAGTCACTGTTAAAGTTTCACAAGTGGAAGAACGTGGTTTTAAAGTAGAAGTTGATGGTGTTGATGGTTATGCTCCATTCAATACAATTGATACTAAAGAAAGAAATATTAAAGCATCAGATATTTACCAAGTTGGTGATACTTTTGATGCAATTGTCACAGAACTTGAACCAAGAAGATGGCATTTAGTTGTTTCTGAAAGAGCATATAAAAACCAAGTTGAACGTGAACAATTTGAAAACTATATGAATGATAATCACGAAGAGATGACAACAACTCTAGGTGATTTATTTAAAGATAAAATTTAACATTTTATAATTTAGAAAGGTTGGTGTTTGGAATGTTAAGTAAAGTTGCGATTGTTGGTCGCCCTAACGTAGGAAAATCAACATTATTTAATCGAATTATCGGTCAAAGACTTTCAATCACTGACTCTACTCCTGGTGTAACTAGAGACAGAATTTATGCGACTGGCGAATGGCTAGGCCAAGAATTTAATCTAATTGATACTGGTGGAATTGAACTTAGTGATGCACCTTTTCAAGTTGAAATTAAAGCACAAGCTGAAGTTGCAATGGAAGAGGCAGATGTTATTATAATGCTTTGTGACTGTCGAAGTGGGGTTACAGATGATGATGTTTTTATTGCTAAACTATTATATCGTTCAAATAAACCTGTTATTTTAGCAATTAATAAAGTCGATGATCAAAAGTTTTTAGATAATACATATGAATTTTATTCATTAGGTTTAGGTGATCCAATTCCAGTTTCTTCTAACCATGGAGTTGGAGTTGGTGATTTATTAGATAAAGTAATTGAAATTTTACCGAAGAAGAATGATTCTAATTATAATGATGCCATTTGTTTTTCACTAATTGGTCGTCCTAATGTAGGTAAGTCTTCTTTAACAAATGCATTACTTAGAAATGAAAGAGTTATTGTATCGAATATACCTGGTACAACAACTGATGCAATCGATACACGTTTTACTGCATATGGCAAGGATTATGTTGTTATTGATACAGCTGGATTACGTAAACGTGGTAAGATATATGAAAATATGGAAAAATATATGGCCATTAGAACAATTGATGCCATTATGCGAAGTGATGTTGTATTACTTGTTTTAGATGCAGAATCTGGGTTCCAAGAGCAAGACAAGCACGTTGCTCAATATTGTGATGAGTATAACCGTCCTACTATTATTGTAGTGAATAAATGGGATGCAGTTGATAAAGATTCAAAAGCAATGAATGAATGGACGAAGAGTGTAAGAGAAAACTTTAAATTCTTAGACTATGCGCCAATTGTTTTCTTGAGTGCTTTAGAGAATAAACGTGTTCAAACCTTATTCCCTCAAATTGAAGTTGCTTACAATTCTTATAATAAACGTGTTTCAACATCAATATTAAATGATGTATTTAATGATGCAATTGCGATGAATCCACCAGCTGAATTTAATGGTGGTAAGGCTAAATTTTATTATATTAGCCAAGTTGGTACACAACCACCTACATTTGCCATTTTCTTAAATGATCCACGTTTTGTTCACTTTTCGTATTTACGTTATCTTGAAAATCAACTTCGTAAGAGTTTTGATTTTTTCGGAACTCCTATTAAACTACAATTAAGAAAACGTGATTAATATAAGATTAAAATCGATGTTTATGATTAATAATATAACATCGATTTTTTTATTTATATCAAGTTATTTTGCTAATATCATTATTCAAAAACAGTCATATTTTATCGATTTAACTCATAATATTAGATGGAGGTAATAACATGGATTTTAAAAAAGTTTTTGATGTAATAAATAAATATAATATCGATAAAAATGAAGTTTTAGATTTAGTTGAAGAAGCAAAAATGCTAGATTTGACTGATGAGGATAACTTATTATCATTAATCCGTAAAGGTGCAAGCTTAGCAGGTAAAGATTTAAAAGAATCAGATGAAGAAAAAATTGTTAGTTTGATTAAACAAAAAGGACTAAATCCGGATTTGTTAGATTTATTATAAAAAGAGCCTCATTTGAGGCTTTTTATTTGTACGAAAACACTTCTCTTATGGTATAATTTATACAAAGGAGTAATGATTTGATTATGAAAAAGTGCTTAGTTGTTATTGATTATCAAAATGATTTTGTTACTGGAGCTTTAGGATTTAAAGAAGCTTTAGAGATAAAAAGTGTAATAATAGATTTAATTAATGAGTATCACGCAAATGGAAATCAAGTGATTTTTACTAAAGATACTCACAATGAAAACTATATAAAAACAGAAGAAGGCAAACATCTACCAATAATGCATTGTATTAAAGATACAATTGGTCATGAATTAGAAAAAGATGTTTTAAATTTAGTAAAGAAAGATGATTTAATTTTTGAAAAAGACACTTTTGGTTCTTCTAAACTATATGAATATTTGAAAAAAAATTATTATGATTGCATCGAATTTGTTGGTATAGTTACAAATATTTGTGTCTTATCCAATGCAATTTTAGCTAAAACTGCTAATAGTGAAACAAAAATTATAATTATTGAAAATGGTGTTGCTTCAAATGATGTCAGTTTAAACCAAGCATGCCTTAATATCTTTAAATCCTTAGGAATGGAAGTGATACATTATGGAAATTAATTATACGATGTTATGTGATTTTTATGAAATAACTATGGCTAATGGTTATTTTAGATCAGACAAAAGAAATGAATTAGTTGTTTTTGATATGTTTTTTAGAACAATTCCTGATAAAGGCGGATTTGCTATATTCTCTGGAATTGATGAATTTATTAATTACATAAAAAATTTAAGATTTAGCGAAAAAGATATTGAATATTTAAGAAGTCGTCAATTTTTTAATGAGGATTTTTTAGATTATTTAGAGAATTTTAAATTTACTGGTTCAATTTATGCAATGAAAGAAGGAACTCCTATTTTTCCTGGTGAGCCAATTGTTACAGTAGTAGCTAAGGCAATAGAAGCTCAGTTTATTGAAACATTCTTGCTTCTTTCTGTCAATCATCAAAGTTTAATCGCAACTAAGACAAATCGCATTGTTAGAGCCGCAGAACATCGTGGAGTAATGGAATTTGGTTCACGTCGTGCCCATGGGCCTTCGGCTGCTATTTTAGGAGCTAGAGCAGCTTATATTGGTGGTGCTGTTGGAAGTGCATGTGCCATAGCTGATATTATGTATAAAGTTCCCGCATTAGGAACTATGGCTCATTCATGGGTTTTAGCATATGATTCAGAATATGAAGCATTTAAAGAGTATTGTAAAATTTATCCGAATAACGCAACATTATTAGTAGATACATATGATACCTTAAAAAGTGGAGTTCCTAATGCAATAAAAGTGTTTAAAGAGCTAGGAATTACTAAATGTGGAATTCGCCTTGACTCAGGAGATATTGCCTATTTATCAAAAAAAGCTCGTGAAATGTTAGATGAAGCAGGACTAACAGAATGCAAAATTACGGCATCTAATTCCTTAGATGAATATATTATTAGAGATTTAATTTACCAAGGTGCAAAAGTTGATACCTTTGGAGTTGGTGAGCGTTTAATTACATCAGCTTCAAATCCAACATTTGGTGGAGTTTATAAACTAGCTGCAATAATTAAAGATAATCAAATGATTCCAAGAATTAAAATTAGTGAAAATATTGAAAAAGTAACTAATCCAGGTTTTAAAAAAGTATATAGAATATTTGATAAAAATGGTAAAGCTGTAGCAGATTATATCGCATTAAGTCATGAAAAACCAAGCTTACCATTAACTCTATTCTCACCTACAGAACCATGGAAAAAATGTACATATGATGAAAGTTTTTGTTTAGTAGAACTTTTAATCCCATATGTGATTGACGGTGAGGTTGTTTATCAAAATAGTGATGTAGTTTCAATTCGTAAGTTTGCGCTTGAACAAGTAGAAACATTGTGGGATGAAGTAAAACGTTTTGAAAATCCACATAAATATTATGTTGATTTAAGTCAAGAATTGTTTGATTTAAAACAAAAATTATTAAATGAACATCGGGTGAAGTAATGAAAAGAGTATTACGAGTTAAAGCTGTCTCAAATGCCATTGGGATTAGAAGAAGTATAGTTAGTTATCAGCCTTGTGAAACAGGAGTATATGTTTTAGATAAAGCTGAATACCCACTTAAAAATTTAAAGTATGAATTAAAAGTAAATTTAAATGAAGTTAATTTAATTTTTAATAAAGAAGAAATTAAATTAGAAGATGGTATTTCGCATAGTTTTAAAACAATTCGCAAAGTTAAAACATTAACAGGTGAGGAACTAGAAGCCCTAGAATACAACTTTATGGTTGTACCTTTAAATGAAGAAGCAATTACTTACTATGAAGAATCTATTAAAAAAGGTTATGTATTTGATGAAAAGAATGGAGAATTTAACTATTTAATTGGACTTGCATATCAATCACTAGGAAATGAACAACTTGCCAAAACTTATTTACAGAAGGCTAAAGAGGAAGGTTTCAATTAAATTTGCATAAAATAGATGGATACAATTCCATCTATTTTTATTATAAAAGATAATTTTAATAACTTTTTATATCAATAAATCTAAATAAAAATTATATAAATGAAATACCAATTATAAATAAATAACTTTATTTGTAAATTTGATTGATAACTAATAATAATTTATGGTAGAATAGAAAAAATAAATAGGGATAAATTTAAACAAAGGACGGAATATTATGGAAATTAAAATTACACGTACTAGTAATCCTAAACAAAAACCTGCAATAGGTACAAAACTTGGTTTTGGTAAAATTTTTACTGATCATATGTTTATTATGGACTATAATGAAGAATTAGGTTGGCATGATGCTAGAGTTTTACCATATGGTCCGATTGCATTTGAACCATCTGCTATGGTATTTCACTATGGCCAAGAAATGTTTGAAGGAATGAAAGCCTATTTAAGTAAAGATAACAAAGTATATCTTTTTAGGCCATTTATGAACGCTAAAAGAGCCAATAGTTCTAATGAACGTTTAACTATGCCTCAAATAAATGAACAAGATTTTGTGCAAGCTGTTAAAACGTTAGTTGATATTGATCGAGACTGGATTCCTACAAAAGAAGGTGAAAGTTTATATATTCGACCATTTGTTATAGCCACTGATAATTTTTTAGGTGTAGCACCTTCAAAAACATATAAATTTATTATTATTTTATCTCCTTCTGGTGCATATTATGAAAGTGGATTAAAACCAGTTCAAATTTGGATTGAAGATGAATATGTTAGAGCTGTTCGTGGCGGCATTGGATATGCTAAAACAGGTGGAAATTACGTATCTGCAATGAAAGCTCAAGAAAAGGCACATAAAGAAGGATATGCTCAAGTATTGTGGTTAGATGGCGTTGAAAGAAAGTATATAGAAGAAGTTGGAGCTATGAATATTTTCTTTAAGATTAGTGGTAAGCTAGTAACACCAATGCTATCGGGTTCTATTTTACCAGGTGTAACTCGTGATTCAATTATCATTTTAGGGCGTTCTTTAGGTTATGAAGTTGAAGAGAGGCTAATCGATGTGGAAGAGCTAATATCTAAATTACGAACAGGTGAAGTTGAAGAAGTTTTTGCATGCGGAACTGCTGCAGTAGTGTCGTCAATTGGTAAGTTACGTTACAAAGATGAAGTATTAACTGTCGGAAATGGAGAAATTGGACCTGTTACTCAGATAATATATGATACTTTAACTGGAATTCAATGGGGACAAATCGAAGATAAATTCGGTTGGCGTTATGAAGTCTAAGATAAGTTCATGAATTTAATCTTTTAATGTATTTTATATTTTTATTTGTTTTCTTCTAAAGTTTTTTTACGATTTCACTTACATTTTGCTAAATTTTATGCTATAATTAGAATGTAGTCAAGATGGGAGGAATAATATGAAACAAACAGAAGTATTTGACAGAAACTATTCTAGTATTAAGTCTGGACTTGAAGCTTTAATTGGTCAAAAGATTACAGTTACTGAACACAAAACGAAAAACAAATCAATTTTAAAACGTGGAGTAGTAACTATTGTATCTGATAATCTATTCTGCTTTGATGTCCCACTTGGAAAATCGCATATCGATAGTTGCTCATACACGTTTTATGATATAAAAATGGGCAAAGTGGTCATCAAAGAATTAGATGTTATCTTTTAAATTAGGTTGTGCATATGCACAACTTTTTTTATAGAACGATTCTATTTTTTAATAATTATTTACGAAAACAGCTTTATAAAGAAAAGTATTAATCTCTTTCTTTAAAAAAAAAGTCCTTTATGTTATTATTAATTAGGTGAATTTTATGGTTATTACATTTAAAGATGTTTCATTTAAATATATTGATGATGATCTGTTGACAAAAGTGAATTTTACGATTACAGATTCTGATAAAATTGGTCTAGTAGGATTAAATGGAACTGGGAAATCGACTCTAATAAAATTGATACTAGAAGAAATTAAGCCTAATGATGGTTATATCATTAAATCAGGAAATATGATAATTAATTATTTAGCTCAAGAACCTATTTTTCCATTAAATAAAACTTTATTAGAATGCATATATCTTGACAATATTAAAGAGCATCCCATTAATGATTATGAGGCAAAAAGTATTTTAACAAAATTAAAATTGAATCCAGATGCTTTAACTAATAATTTATCTGGTGGTGAAAGAAAACGTCTAGCTTTAGCCAAAGTTTTAGCTAGCTATTGTGATTATTTAATTTTAGACGAACCAACAAACCATTTAGATAATGATATGATTTCTTTTTTAGAAAAGTATTTAACTCGCTTTAAACATGGACTATTTATGGTAACTCACGATAGATATTTCTTAGAACGTGTTTGTAATACAATGATGGAGTTAGATAATGCTAAAATATATACCTATAAGGCAAATTATTCAAAGTATTTAGAACTTAAATCGGAGCGTATAGAACGTGAGGAGAAAGAACAGAAAAAAATAAAATCTATTTTAAAAAAAGAGTTAGAATGGATGAATCGTGGTGTAGAAGCACGTAGAACAAAACAAAAATCAAGAATTGAAAGATTTAATCAATTATCAAAGATTAAGTTTAAAGAAAAACAAAGCTTTAGTTTTGATAGTGTAAATTCTTATCTTGGTAAGAATATAATTGAAATTAAAGATGGCTCTAAGACATATGGCAATAAAATCTTGTTTGAGAATTTTAATCTAAATGTCTTACGTACGAATCGAATTGGTATCGTTGGTGATAATGGTGCAGGTAAATCAACCCTATTTAAAATAATAATGCAGCAAGAAACATTAGATAGCGGTGAGTTGAAATTAGGTGAAACTTTAAAAATTGGTTATTTTAGTCAACATTTTGATTATAAAAATGAAGATGAAACTGTTTATAATTATATCAAAGAAAGTAGCAATGAAATTGAAACTCTAGATGGTATTTTAGATGCTAGAAGTTTACTTGAACGATTTTTATTTGATGGGAAAAAACAACATGCAAAAATTAAGACATTATCAGGTGGAGAAAAACGTCGATTACAACTAGTAAAGGTTTTAAGTACGAATCCTAATGTATTAATTATGGATGAACCGACAAATGATTTAGATATTTTTACATTAGAGGTATTAGAAGATTATTTAGAGGATTTTGTAGGACCGGTTTTATGTGTTAGTCATGATAGGTATTTTTTAGATAAAGTATGTGATCAATTACTTTGTTTTGAGAATGGTTCAATAATTCCATATTCAGGAAGCTTTGAAGAATACTTAGCATTAGATAAGCATGAGGAAAAAGTAGTTGAGAAATCTACCTACAAAAATGAAAGAAAAATGTCATCAAAGGAAAAAAATGAACTTTATGATTTAGAAAAATATTTACCAATTTTAGAGGAAAAAATTTTACTAAAGAAAAAAGAATTGTCTACTTTAACAACTGAATATTTATTGATAATGGAAATTACTAAGGAAATAGAAACTTTAGAAGCAGAATACGATGAAAAAACAATACGATATTTTGAATTAATGGAGAAGAAAAATCAATGAGTTTTTATCAATCTAATGAGGAAGATTTTGTAAAAAAATGTCGTTCAATATTGGCTGATGCTATTTATAATGACAAAATTACATTGCTCAGGTTTTTGACAATCCGCGAACAAGAAATTTTAAAATATGTAGTGGGGAAAGAGGCATATATTTATTCATCTAAAATTAGTGATGAAGATGAATATAAACGAATTATAGTTTCTCCTTTTGAATTAGAACCAGATTTTAAAATTTCAATCTTTAAGCTTGAGTATAATAAACGCTATTTAAATATAAATCATCGAATGGTCTTAGGTACTTTGATGAGTTTAGGTGTTACAAGAGATTCAATTGGAGATATTTATATAACAGAAATGGATGATGTTTACTTATGCGTAACTAAAGAGATTTCTAATTATATAATTAATGAATTTAAGACATTGTCCCATCAAAGTATTAGTTTAAAAGAAGTTTGCCAAATAGATGGAAAGATTAAGCAAAATTTGGAAGTAAAAAATGATTTTCTAGCATCACTTCGACTAGATATTGTGATTGCATCGATGTATAATTTAAGTAGGAAAGAATCCTTAGAAATTATTAAAGAAGGACGCGTTAAGGTAAATCAAAAACCAACTATGAATAACTCTCAAGAAATTAAAGAAAATGATGTTATTTCAGTTAAAGGTTTCGGTAAAATGAAATTATTAGAGGTGGGAGGCTTATCAAAACGCGATCGTATTTTTGTTAAGCTTGGGAAATATCTATAGAAAGAAGATAATAATAATGAAAAGAGTTACTGTTTTAGGTGCAGGTCATTGGGGACTTGCTTTAGCTGATGTACTAGCTAATAATAAAAATGAAATATTGATTTATGGCCGTGATAAAGAAGATATGAATAATATTACATTGCTTCATCAATCTAAATATTTTAAAGGACGTTTAATTCATGAGAACATAAAAGCTACAAGTGACATAGAAGAAGCAATTAATTTTTCAGATATAATTTTAATCTCTCTTCCAGTTACAGCAATTATGGATAATGTTGGACCATTTTTAAATAAATATCAACATAAATCATATGTATTTACATCAAAGGGTTTATATAAGAACCAAAGTATGTCTAAAAATTTTTTAGATGCTAATCCAAATCTAAAACTAGCTGTTTTATCAGGACCATCTTTTTCAAATGAAGTAATGGATCATAAGTATACTTGTGTAACTATCGCCTCAAAAGATTTAGAATTGGCTAAGACATTACAGCAGTTATTTAATAACTCATATTTTAGAGTATATACATCTGAAGATATTGTAGGTGTTGAATATCTTGGAGCTATTAAGAATGTATTCGCAATAGTTTCAGGGATGATTGATGGGTATAATATGGGTTCAAATACAAAAAATGCGGTCATTACAAGATGCTTATCAGAAATGGAACGTGTTATGAAATTCGTAGGCGGTAATAATAAGACTCTATATGGATTAGCTGGTATTGGCGATATTATGCTTACTTGTAATAGCTTTGAAAGTCGTAATTATAGCTATGGATACAATTATGTCAGAGGCTCATCATTTGATAAGTCACAAGGAATTGTTGAAGGATTAAACACAGTTAAAGAACTACATCAAATTGCTTTAGATAATAATTTAGAATTACCAGTTGTAAATTCGGTGTATTCCATTTTATGTGAAGGTTCAACGATTGAAGTTGAGGCTGCTAAACTTATGAATCGAGAATTAAAAAGTGAATGGTAAAATAATTTTTTCCCATGATTTATCATCTCATTTCTAATTTATAACTATTATACAATGGAAAAAAGACCCTACAAAGTAGAATTTACACCTTTTTTTGGTGTATCTACTTTATAGGGTCTATTTTATTTAATATGAAAGCCATACTTTTTTTATTTAAATCTATATGATAATTTTAGTAATTAATTTCTTGTACAAATTCTTCAAGCAAATTCATTGCAATTTTAATCGTATTATCATCAACACAATAACTAATTCGAATATAATCATCAGCCATAAAACAATCACCTGGAATAAATGCTACTTTTTTCTTCTCAACTAGTTTGTAACAAAAATCAAAAGATGACATATTAAATTTTTTAATAGATGGAAATAGATAGAACGCACCATTTGGTTTAATGACATCAAACCCCATTTTAATCAATCTTTCATAAACATAATCACGACGTTTTTCATAAATACTAATCATTTCTTTTGGTTCATAATCAAGTGCAGCAATTCCCGCATCTTGAACAAAAGTATTAACACAAACTACCATATATTGATGAATAATAGATACTTTTTGACATAGCTCTTTATTCCCAAGCATATATCCTAAACGCCAGCCAGTCATAGCGTATGGTTTTGAAAAGCTTTGACAGACAACAATTTGATCTTTTATATCTTGATATTTAGAAAAACCTAGTTCTCGTTTTCCATAAATTAGTTGATCATAGCAATTATCACAGATAACTAAAATATTAGTTCCTTTTACTAATTGATAAATATTTTCCAATGTTTGATTATCATATATAGTACCAGTTGGATTATTGGGAGATGTTAAAAGAATTGCCTTAGTTTTTTTTGTAATGAGATTTGCTAATTTATTGGTTTCAATTTGAAATGTTGGCCTAGTATCTAATGCGATAAATTTAGCATTACAAAAAGATATTACTGGTTCATAAAGTGCATAACAAGGAATTGGAACAATAACTTCATCATCTTCATTTAAAATTGTAAATAAACAAGCAGTTAATGCTTCAGTTGAACCTGAAGTTATTAAAACTTCATCTGCTTGATATGAAACCTTATTAACCCTATTTTCAAATTTACAGACTTTATTTCTTAGGGAACTAACTCCAACAGTTGGAGCATATCTAGTATGATTTTTTTTAATACTATTTAATAAAGCATCTTTAATTGAATCAGGTGTATCAAAATCAGGTTCTCCTAATGTTAAAAAATATTTAGCTCCCATTTCACGTGCTTTTTCATTAAATTCACGTATTTTTGATGGCTTACATTTCGTAAGACGATCATTATAATTAATTTTCATAAGTCTCACCTCTTTTTGACATTATAGCATAAAAATCTTCAATAAATTAAAAAAATAGAAAATAGGATAATTAAAATTGGCAAAAATTTATAGGGTAATGTATAATCATAGCAGGAGTGTGATTTTATGATACATCCAATAAAGCATTTTATTACAATTACTAAACATCGTCATTTAGTAATAAAGTTAGGATTTAAATGTGGCATTAAATGGCAAGTGCTATTTCATGATTTATCAAAATTCAGTCCAACGGAATTTAAAATAGGAATGAAGTATTATCAAGGAAATGCTTCACCGAATAGTAAAGAAATTGAACTTTTTGGCTATTCTAAAGCTTGGTTACATCATAGAGGTAGGAATAAGCATCATTTTGAATATTGGACAATTTATGATGTAAAAACGAGTCGCATGATTGCACTTAAAATGCCCATAAATTATGTAAAAGAAATGTTTTGTGATAGAGTAGCTGCAACTAAAATTTATCAAAAAGAAAAGTATACCCCAAACCGTGTTTATGAATATTATTTATCTAAAAATGAAGATAAATTCCTTCATCCAAAAACCAAAGAATTATTAGAAAAATGGATGAAAATGTTAATTGAAAAAGGTGAAAAAGAAACATTAAGGGAGATAAAAAAAACAAAATGTTATTAATTCGGCGTTTTAGAAATGGTGATTTGGAAGAAGTTATAAATCTATTTAAACAAACCGTTAAAAATATTAATATTCAAGATTATGAAGATAATCAAATTCAGGCATGGTTAAGTAACCTTGATTATGTTAAATGGCAAGAATCTTTATTGAATCATATTTCTTTTTTAGCATTTATTAATAATGAATTAGTTGGTTTTGCAGATATGACAGAAGATGGTTATTTAGATAGACTTTATGTTTCATATAAATATCAAAAACAAGGCATAGCATCAAAGCTTCTCAATAAACTAGAAAAAGAAGTTAAAGTTAAGACATATACTACTTTTTCTTCGATAACAGCTAAAAATTTTTTTTTAAAAAAAGGATATACTGTAGTATATGAAAATCATGTTACCCGTAATGGAATTATCTTAACAAATTATTATATGAAAAAAACAGTTTAGATTGAAAATAAAATTCTAAACTGTTTTTTAGTGTTAATTATTTAGATAGTAAATCTCCAACAGATACAGCTGCACCAAGGAAACTTAAAATAATACCTAAAATTGAACCAAATGCTACATTAAATGTATCAGCAGGATTAGTTTCAAATTTGATATTAAAGTTTTCAAAGAAGTTTTTTAAACCATCTTCAGCTCCATAAATAACAAAGTTTGGATAAAAAATTAAAAGAACTCCAGCGACTGCAAAACAAGCAAGCATAATGAATTTAACTAATTTACTGTTTAATGATCTAACAATAAATTTTAAAACAGCTAGAATTGCAGCTACAATTAATAATAAGTATGGTAACATTGCCATAAATGAAGATTTAAATACTACTACCTCAATTTTGCTAATAATAAGATTAATGTTTTCTTTATATCCAAATGCAATTTGGGCAGCAGAGTATGTTGTTTCTGAATTCTTAACTACTAAAGCAGGTAAAAATAACATAAAGAAAGCAACTACTGCTAAAGCAATTTCTAATAAAGCAAAGACAAATTTAATATTTGATTTTTTTCTTTTTGCCATCATAATTCACTCCTTTCCTCTCAATTCATATAAATTTTATAAACATTTATTTTATTTGTCAAGCTGAATTAAAAAACTAATGATTTTTTGTAAAAATATTCATAGTTTTAAGAATAAAATAAAGATTTAATCTTTAAAAAAAATATGAAATTTCTTATAATAGATATGTAAAATGATAAGTGTAATATTATAGAAGGAGTGGTAATTATGACAATATATGATATTGCCAAAGAAGCTAAAACTTCTCCCTCAACTGTATCAAGATATTTAAACAATATTAAGATTAGAGAAGATACAAAAACTCGAATTGAGGAAGTTTTAAAAAAATATAATTTTAAACCAAATGCTATGGCAAGAGGATTAGTTTCAAAAAGTATGAAAACTATTGGAATTATAACTGTTGATATTAGAGAGCCACATTATGCTACAACTGCTTATACATTTGAACAAGAATTTAGAAAAAGAGGATATAATATAATTATTTGCAACATTTCAGGTAATGCTTATAAGAGTGTCGATTACATTAAAAGACTATTATCATATCATGTGGATGGTATTGTTTTTATCGGATCAATATTTAATGAATTAAATGAAAATTTCGAAGTTTTAAACATGTTAAAACGAATTCCAATTGTAGTTGCAAATGGGAAAATAAGTCTACCAAATGCATATAGCTTGTTTTCGGATGATGCCTATGGCTGTGAAATTGCTGTAAACTATTTATATGAGAAAGGTAGAAAAAATATTTATTTAGTTAGAGATGCTAATACAGATAGTGCACTGAGAAAAGTCAGTGGGTTTGAATTAGCAATGGAACGATATCATTTAGAATCAGATAACCATATTTTAAAGATAAATCATGGTATAGAAGGCGGAGAGGAAGCTTGTGAGAATATATTAAGCAAGAATATTAAAGTAGATGCATTTATATGTTCGGAAGATATTTTAGCTGTAGGTGTTGTAAATAAATTAAAAGAGCATGGATACAAAGTTGGCAAAGATATAGATGTAATTGGATTTAATAATACAATTTATGCTAAAATGACTGTTCCTCAATTAACAAGTGTTGATACAAAACCAACACTTCAGGCTGAGTTAATCTCTGAAATGTTGGATAAAATTATAAACAATGAAAAAAATATTGAATCTATTTCTTTAAAACCAGAGTTAGTAATTAGGGAAACAGCGTAGTATTTTAAATTGAAAATTAGTTAATTTTATGCATATTCACTCATTTTTCACTCGTATGTCGTGTAAAAATAATAATTTCTATTATAGTTAATCAAGCGATAAAACATATATTGAAAAGATTAATTTAAAACCAAATGGTAATGATTTTATGATTTCGTTTATAAATCGGATTTTTAAAAATTGAATTGAGTATAGTCTAAAATAGATTTTTTTAAAATATATAACCAGTGATTAATTTAACAATATCATGTATATATAGTGTCTATTTTTATAAATCGTTAGTAAATGAATAAACCTTTTGAGTTAAAAAGTAAAAATTTCAGCTAGTCAAAACGCTACCTTAAGTGCTATATTATAATTAGATAAATAAAAAGGAGAAAAGATTTATGAGAATTAAATATGAAGAATTATTAAATAAATTTGAAGATATTTTATATCGTCACGGATTTGAAAAAGAAGCAGCACATCAAGCAGCTTTAGTTTTTGCACAAAACAGCTTAGATGGTATATATTCTCATGGAGTAAATCGCTTTATTCGAATTATATCTGAGTTGGATAAAAAAGCGTTTAATCCAGCAGCAACACTTGTTAAAACAAATAGTTTTGGTGCTATTGAGCGCTTTGATGGAAATCAAGGTTTTGGACCGTT
Organism: uncultured Anaeroplasmataceae bacterium; assembly: GCA_944325035.1. Lineage (GTDB taxonomy): Bacteria > Bacillota_I > Bacilli_A > Acholeplasmatales > Anaeroplasmataceae > CAG-307. The sequence goes on along the minus strand of CALUYM010000001.1, from coordinate 620,466 downwards.
AAATGCAACTAAAGCAATGGATAGAGCCATAGAATTAGCAGATCAATACGGAATTGGTTGCGTTGCGCTTGGAAATAATAATCATTGGCTTCGTGGTGGAGCTTATGGTTGGCAAGCTGCAAAAAAAGGAATGATTGGAATCTGTTTTACTAATACAACTGCAAATATGCCAGCTTGGGGAGGTAAAAATACTAAGATTGGTAATAATCCTTTTGTTGTTGGTATTCCAAAAAGCGATGGACATTGTGTTGTATTAGATATGGCAATGAGCCTATATTCATATGGGAAAGTAGAAGAAACTAGATTAAAAGATGAAGTTCTACCTTTTCCAGGTGGTTATAATAAAAATAATGAATTGTCATGTATCCCTAAAGAAATTGAAGAGACCGGACGTTTTTTACCAATGGGCTATTGGAAAGGTTCTGGGATGTCAATTGCCCTTGATTTGATAATTTCTATTTTAACTAATAGTCATTCGACTAAAGATATTTCGAAATTTGATTATGAAATAGGATTATGTCAAGTATTTATAGCTATTGATCCTACCAAATTTAATACTGCTGAACAAACTGATAAAATTGTTGAAGGAATTGTAAATGATATAAAATCTTCAATTCCAATTGAAGATGGAAAATCAGTGCGCTATCCAGGCGAAAGAGAAACATATGTAAGAGAAGATAATTTAAAGAATGGTATTCCAATTATTGATTCTGTTTGGGAGACTATTTTAAAATTATAAAAATTGTTTTTAACTATACAATAATAAATGTCATATATAAAAAAAATAGTAGATAGCTTTCAATTGCTATCTACTATTTTTTTATGCTGTTTTCCGAATAACGAGTTCAGGTTTAAAAGTGAGCGAAGTAACAGGAGCTTTTTTTGTAATAATGATTATGACAATTGGTTGTGGATTAGGAATGGCAGTTTTATGTATGTTAGGCATTAAACCAGGAGTTAAAGTAGCATTAATTCAGCAAGGAATTATAACTACATTTATTATGATTGCTGGTTATATTCTTGGAATGAGTTTTATTATTAACTCAAGATTTAAAGAAAAAGCTAAATTAAAAAATACAGAATTAGAGATTTAGATGGAGGTTTGCAATGAGGAAACTAGTGGATAAAATAAAAAAAATAGATGATATTTATAAAATAATCTTTTTTCGTTGGTGGTTTAGTGCAGCTGTTTGTTTCTTCATTGCTATGGGACTACAACTTGGAAATCAAAATACAACATTTGAACTAATTTTCACATTAGGCTTAGGTATGGGGATTGTTAATTTGTTTATATTTAATCCTATAATTACAAGTGTTTTTGATATAAAAAAACGTGGTAAAATTGCAAATAAAAAGATGAATGAAAGAAGCATCTTAGAAGGTGTTTGCTATATGTTATCTGAGATTTTTAAAAGTATGATAACTGTATATATTGTATCGTGGATTTACCAAGGTATAAACATGTTAATCAATTTAGTTGGGAATTATAGTTCTACTAATATGAGTTTTCCATTAGAACCAATTGGATTTGGTATCATATTCACTTTTTTATACCAATTATTAGGTTATGTGGGATTCAATCGTTAGAGTTATCATGTTTTTAAAGAAAAAGAGAGAAGGCGTGAAAAATGAGAAAAATACTTTGTCCTAGGCTTGAAAAGAACAAGGTTTTCAATGAATTATTAAAGCAAGCTGATTCTTATTTTGAACTACATACGCCTAAAATTCATCCTAATGGTTCAACGACATATATGGGAATGGCAATTTGTAATTTAGCACTAAGTTATATTTTAACTAAGGACAACAAATATCTATTTGATGCAAAAAGATTTATGGATACAGTCACATCATATAATGTTTGGGGAGCTAATCATTTAGTGAATGTAGACTTGTCAGCTTCATTCATACTGTTTGGTTTATCGTTGGGATTTAACTGGTTATATGATTTTTTAACTCAAGAAGAAAGAATTAAATATTATAAAAAAATTAAATATCAAGCTAAGATAATGTATGAATATAAAATTCAAACTTTAGGCTATGGTTGGTCGACTAATTATTGGCAAAATCATAATTGGATAAATCATACTAGTATATTGATGGCAAGTTTTGTAATTCAGGATGCAGAAGCTAAAATATGGCAAGAAGATGCTATTAAAAATTTTGATTATATTTATAACAATTTACCGAATGATGGGTCTAATTATGAAGGAGTTACATATTGGCGATACGGTGGTATATGGTTATTTATAAGCGCATATTTAATTAAAGAAGAATTAGGGATAAATTATTTTGATAGAATACCATACTTTAAAAATACATTTTATTTTAGATTATATCAAACAGATGCAAGTTTAGTAAAACAACTAAATTTTGGTGATTGCCAGGATAGATATAGTTCACATCCGGTATTCTTATACTATATGGTAGCTAAAATATATAAAGATCCATATGCTAGATGGTACGCTGATTTTATTTTTGATAATTATTTATATGAAGAGCAATATCGTTCTAAGGTTAAACCCGGTATTTTACCAGAAATGTGGCTTTGTTACTTGTTCTATGAAGATGGAGAAAAAAAAGCTATATATAGTTTACCAAAATATAGGGTATTTAGTGATTTAGGATTAGTAACTATTCGAAGTTCATATAGTAATGATGCTATAACATTTGGAATAAAATGTGGTTATCCGGGTGGAAAAACTCAATTTAAAGCTAGTTATAATAAATTAAACTATCTTTCCTTAAGTCATCATCACCCAGATAATTTATCATACATTTTAACTAAAAATAATGATTATTTCGTTATAGATGATGGATATAATCGTAATATTGAAGCAAGAGATCATAATACATTGTTGGTAGATGGTAAATTATTAGATGTAATGAATACAAATGATTGTTATAAAGCTAGCATGGAATTTAGAATACAAGAAGGAGAAAGTATTGCAGATTATTTTGGTACTTTAACAAATTTTAAAGTTAAAAATGATATATATGTCTTAACGTTAGATAACAGCAATATGTATCCAAAAAATCTTGAATTAGAAGAGGTAAGTAGAACACTTATAACTCCTAATTTAGATTACCTTATATTTATAAATAATTTTAAAAGTAAAAATGAACATATCTATGAAATTAATTTAAATAGTGATTACGAGCCAATAAGAACACAATTTGGTGATAAATATGAAGGTCATGAGTCAGAAATGTATCATTATGTATTAGGCAATGATTTAAATAGGAATTTATATTCAAAAATTGTAAAAAGCGTTATGACAACTCAGGAACCAGATAATTATTGTTTAACTAAATTAAATGGTGTTAGTTACAGTACAAATGGTAACATAAAGACAATAGTTGAAATTATTAGTTTTAAACCGTTAGATATCGTAGTAACTGATCATGGATATCAAATTAATGGTAATAAATTATATATTAATTCATTTGAAACATATAAAACGGATGCTAAAGCGATGTACGTTTTTAAATATAGAGATAAAAACTATATTTCATTAATAAAAGGAAAAATATTATATAAAGAAGAAAAAGAAATATTTAACGAGGAGAATGTAAGTAATTACATAATTGAAATATGAGATATTTAAATGAAAATTTTAATAAATCAATTGATTCAAATCCAAAGTTTCAATCAATGATAGAAAATATGAAAAGAGAAGTTAATGATTTTTACTCAAATTTTCATGATGATCCAGAATTAAATAGCGAATGGGGACATTATTATTTTTGTAATGATGATGGTGGAAGATTAATATTTGATTTACATAATAAAAAAAATCATATTTGTTCAATTTGTGGTAAAAAATTTAATGGAGAAATTTATGATGGAGTTTGGATTTATTATTACAGAAATGAAGCAGTATTAACAGCTTTAAAAGCTGCTGTATTGTATGCGAGACTAAAAGAAGAAAGATATTTAGAAATAATTAAAACAATTATAGGATTTTATGCCCAAAATTATACTTTATTTAAAATTCATAACAAAGAACGACAAGTTTTTGACAATTATGATGAAATGAATTGGGGATGTGGAAGAATTTTACCACAAGGGTTAAATGAATCAATTATTGCTATTAGATTGATTAATGCTTTAGAGATTGTTAAGGATGATATTGGTGATGACTTCTTATATTTCACATATAAGAATATGTTTAAAGAAATGTTTTATTTATTAAAACCACAGGTTAATCAAATCCACAATATAAGATGTTGGAATAATAGTGCAATTGGTATTATAGGTCTATTTTTTAATGATAAAGAGATGATTGATTTTGCTTTCGAGGGTACATATAACATTAATAGACAATTAAAAGAGGGTGTTACAAAAGATTTCTTTTGGTATGAAGGATCAATTCATTACAATTTTTTTACCTTAGAAGGTGTTACTAATCTTTTACTATTCTCAAAAATATATAATTATAATTTTGAAACAGAAGAAATAATAAAAAAAATGTTTATTGAAGCTTATCATTATGCTTTTTTAAATCATTATCTTCCAAATCCAAATGATGGTTGGCCATCAATAAATCTAAAAACTTATAGTTATATTTATCAAATGGCGGTTAAATGTTTTGGATATAATAGTGAAGTAGCTGAAATATTAAAGAATATTTTAAATAATAAAAACGAAAGAACAACATTACCTCTTTCAAAGCCGTATTATTTTAAAAATGATATTTCATATGAACATTTAGTTTTAAATACTGATTTTGAATATAAAGATTACCATTCTATTGTTCAACAGACAAAGAACTATGAACTTTCTCAATTTGGAATGATTAGAAATAAAGCCTTTAATTTATTTATGAAGTATGGTCTAAATAGTCCAAGTCATGCACATCCTGACATTATGAATATCGAACTTACTTATAAATCATATTTAGTAACACGTGATATGTCTAATCCTGGATATCAATCACGTTTATACAAAGAATGGTTTAAAAAAACAATCAGTCATAATACTGTGGTAACCGATTTTAAAAATATAGAAAAGACAATCCAAGCTGATGAAGTTTTTTATACTAATACCAATATCATGGCTAAATCAAATAATATTTATCCTGGTGTTAACTATAAACGAGATGTTTCGCTAAATGATAATGGCTTTTCAGATGAGTTTAGTGTTAGTTCAGTTGATGAACATATTTATGATTATGTTTTTCATTTAGAAAAAGAATTTTCTTTAACATCTAAGCTTAATCTAAGAAAAACTCAAATTGGGCATAATGATAATGGATATCAATATTTAACAGATATTTATGAAGTTTTAGATTTTGATGGAAATTTAGAATTTATACGTGATTCTGATCATTTTAAATTTCATTTTGATGAAATAAATGAAAAAAAAGTATTTATAATGAAAAGTTTTGATAATCCAATAAATAATAAGCGAACAACAATTATAGTTAGAAGTAAGGCAAAAAATACTATCTTTAAATTAAAAATGGAGGTTAAATAGTATGCAAAATTATTTCTTAAATAGTAATATTTTAGCAAAAGAAGTAGATAAGGGTGTAACACGTAAAGTTTTAGCACACAGTGAAAATTTGATGGTTTGTGAACTTCATTTTGAAAAAGGTTCAGTTGGAACTTTACATCAACATCCACATGAACAAGCAACATATATTGTAAGTGGTGTTTTTGAATTTTCTATTGATGGAAATAAACAAATTTTACGTGCTGGAGATACAACATATAAACAACCAAACGTAATTCATGGAGCAATATGTTTAGAGGAAGGAACTTTAATTGATATTTTTACACCAGAAAGAAAAGATTTTTTAGATTAGGAGGAATAAAATGACAAAAATAGCATTAATAACAGGAGCAACAGGGGGAATAGGCTTAGCTACTGCTAAGGCATTAGGGAAAGCAGGTTATAAAGTTTTAATTAATGGAATTGAAGATGAAAATGCTAAAATCGCACAAAAAGAATTAAATGATTTAGATATTGAAAATGAATATTTTCATTTTGATGTTACAAATGAAGAACAAGTTAAGGAAGCATTTACTAATATAAAAGAAAAATACAAACATATTGATGTATTAGTTAATAATGCAGGTGGGTTAGGTGGTCGTCACTTATTTGAAGACATGCCAACTGATTTTTATAAAAAAGTTATGTCTCTAAATTTAGATAGTGTTTTTTATGTGACACGAGAAGCAATTTCGCTTTTAAAGAATAGTGGAAATGCATCAATAATTAACTTTTCATCAAATGCAGGATGGAATGCAGGTGGACCAGGCGCTGGAGTATATGCAACTGCTAAAGGAGCAATTATAACATTGACCAGAGCTCTAGCTAAAGAACTAGCTAAATATAATATTCGCGTTAATGGAGTAGCACCAGGTACTATTGATACACCATTCCATCAATTAACTAAAGAAACTAATCCAGCATTATTCGAATCATTTAAGAATAATATTCTAATGAAACGTCTAGGTGATGCTTCGGAAGTAGCATCAGTTATTGAATTCTTAGTATCAGATAAGGCTTCATTTATTACAGGTGAAATTGTACAAGTTAATGGAGGTCAAGATTTTCTATAATGAACTACTTTAATGAAATAGTAAAGCTTGATCCAGTGAATCATTATTTAGTGTATACTGAAAATGATTTGATTCGTTTGAAGCAAAAAATTTCTTTAACAGACGTTTTAAAATTAGAAGAAAAGTTGTCTTATCTTTTAGATGAACCATATTATAATGTGATGATGAAACCAAGAGGATTAGTGAAAAAAATTAATCGTCATAATTATGTATCATTGGCGACATATTATCATCCAAACCCTGATACTCAAGACGGACTTCCATATATTCAAAAAGATGGATACGCAAATCAAGAAGGAGATAAATATGATAAAGATAAGCTGCGTAATACGGCATTCATCTGCTATTATGAGTTATTGCTCTATTATATAACTGATAAAATAGAGTATTATAATGATGCTAAAAAAAGAATTATAACTTTCTTTATTGATACTAAAACTAGAATGTTACCAAATATGAATCATGGTCAAATGATTAAGGGTGTTAATCAAGGAAGAGGTATTGGCATTATAGATTTTTCTGCTAACTTTACTTATCCACTAATACTAATTTCTAGTTTATTTAGTTTAAATAAAATTGAAAAAGAATTTTATAATCAATTTAAAAAGTGGTTATCTCAATTTTTAAACTGGTTAGAATATAGTGATATTGCTTTACAAGAACGAGATGCTAAAAATAATCATGGTATAATGTATGATTTTTTAAAGCTAGTATTATATAGAATCTTTAATAAACAAAAAGAAATTAAAAAATTAGTTTATTCATTTATTGACCAAAGGTTAATGACTAGTTTTAGTAGTAATGGTTCGATGCCGTTAGAATTAAAACGAACTAAGTCAAAATCGTACTCATTAATGGCATTTAAAGCAATTTATGATTTTGCTCATTTAGTAGATAACTACGACTTGTATAATCTTGCCTGGTATTACCGAACAGTTAGTTTTTCTATGAAAAATAGTTTTGACTTCTTAATAAATCATTTAGTCACTAAGGAAGAATGGCCATATGATCAAATTGTAACATTTGATAAAGCAACACTAGTTCCACTTATAGTTGAAGCTAAGCGCAAATTTAATGAATATGCCTCTTTAAATTTGCCTAGCGATGCAGTATTAGATGATGTTATTATTATTATAGGTAAGTACTATAACTAAATGAGGTATTATATGACTATCAATTTAAATGAAAAAGAAAGATTTGTACAAAATAAGAAATTGGATAATTCAATAATTACAGAACAACTTTCGATTGTGAAAACTAAAATAGATCAATTAATTGATAAATATCAGGCAAATTTCATTCATACGTGCAGTTATAACGATAAATATTACCCAACTGAAGGTTTTGAATGGACAAAAGGTTTTTATACTGGCATGATTTGGTATATGTATGTATTAACTAATGAAGAAAAATATAAAAAAATTGCAGAATATCAATGTTTAGAATTAGAGAAAGAGGCCAAGCTAGGACACAAAGGAATTCAAAATCATGATGTTGGATTTATCTATTCGTTATCAAGTTTTGCTGGATATAAAATTACTGGTAAAAAATCTTATTTAGAAGCGGTTAAATTAGCATCTGATGTTTTAGTAGAACGTTTTTTAAAAAAAGCAGAGGTTATTCAAGCATGGGGAAAAATAGGTGAAGATGGAATCAATAGTGGTCGTATTATAATTGATACATTTATGAATTTACCTATTCTATATAATATAAGTGAAATAACAGGTGATATTAAGTATCGAGATGTTGCATTAAAACATTTGGATAATGCGTTGAAGGTGTTAATCAGGAATGATTTTACAACATATCATACATTTTATTTTGATACTAAGACTGGTTTTCCATTATTTGGAAAAACACATCAAGGAAAAAGCGATGAATCTTTATGGGCTCGTGGCCAAGCATGGGCAATATATGGTCTTGCATTAAGCTATAAATATAATCCTACTCGGTATGATTTGTTGATTAAAGCTAAGAATTTACTAAATGTATTCTTAAATCACCTTCCTTTTGATTTAATTTGTCCATGGGATTTTGATTATGATGAATATATGTATGTTTTAAAGGACGCCTCAACAATGCCTATTGTAGTATCAGCTATTTTGCAATTGCTACAATTTGACTCAATATTTGATAAAGATGAAAAAAATTTTTATGAACTGGTTGCTCATAATTTGTTATATGCTTTAATAAAAAATGATTTCATCTCTAAAAAAGAAGATACTCATGAAGATGGTATAGTTAAACATAGTGTATACGCTTTTCCTAATAAAGGAATTAATGAATTTTGTTTATGGGGGGATTATTTTTACGTTGAATGTTTAATGAGACTTTTAACTAAAAATAAATGGATATTTTGGTAATTTAGTTTAAATAGGTTTTTGTAAATTTCTTTTCTATCTCAAAATATAAGAATAAAAGTGCCTTTAATCATATTTTTGATTAAGGCATTTTATTCTTATAATTGCGTTTAAAATGTTACTCAAATTTAAAAAATTGTTATTGATAAAAAATTGTTTTTAATTAGAATATTTTAAGAACTGAAATTTATTAAACAATAAAAAAATTACATATAATTAAAAACCATTAAACATTTAATCTAAAATTATAGTTTTTTGTAATTATAAGCAAAAATATGTCATAAAATAAGTAGAATGTGTTAAAATAATAATATATTTTAAATGAATTTTATGAAAGATAGGAGATTAAATAATATGTTTGATTTTAATAAAGATTCAGTTTTAAATGTTAATACAATTAAAACTACATTTAATGGTAAGCCATTGACTTTGGTTGATATCTATATGTATAATGGTCCAGTTACAATGCAATATTTACCATATGGTGGTATTCAAAGTGTATTTCACTATCATTTGATTATTAATACTAAAGAAGGTTTTATTGCTTGTGACAAAGTAATTTACGATGGGCAAGAATTAACAAGTAAAGAGTTTATTTTGCAAAATGAGAACTTAGTTAATCAAGTACTACCTAATTAGGAGGAAGTATATGTATCAAAATCTTGCCAAAAACGTAATAGTTGAAAAATTATTCGAAAGAAAAAATAAACAAAAAAAATTTCAAGCGTTTAATGTAAAAAAAGATAAACCTGCTGATTTTGAAAATATACAAAGAAAATGTCCACAAGAAATTGAAGAAATGCTTGATATTCTTTATGAAAATTTCTTCAATCTATTAAAAAAAATTGAAATAGTTACAGGTGTATTTGAACTAGACCAAGACGAAATAGAAATCATTCGAAAGTATGTAATTTTAAGTTTTATTTTTGATTTATATAAAGATGGGTATATTAAAACTTTAAGTTCTAATATGTTTTTAAAAAGTGATACCATTGAAGGCGAAACTGATGAAGCTTATTTTTGGCGAACGATAAAAGTTATTTTAGAATCAGATTATTTAGAGGAAATTCCTTCACATAAAGATGTTACTCACGAAGCTATTTACTGGGCTAATGTTTTTATCCCATATACAATTTCATTCTTATCAAATGAACGCACGGGAGAGGATTTTATTTTAAATGATCGTGGCTTTTCCGTAGAACGAGATAAAATTTTTAAAGAAAGTTTACCTTTAAAAGATTGGGTTAAACCTGGTGAATATGAATCTGGCTATGAAACATTTAAATTAGAACTTTTAACATATTCATTTGAAAAAAATGATCTTTTAAATCAACATAGTTTTAATATATCTAGCGAAGAAAATGAAAAAAACTTGCTAGGAACCTTTGAAAAATCTTTTGAAAAGATTGCAATCATTATGAGATGTAGTAGTTCTATGTATAATTTTTTTTACTTTCCTATTTCAACGAAAAGAGCATTTTTATTTGTAAATCCTTTTTTTACATCATATAATACTATGGTTGAAAAATCAGATGACATCAATATTAAATACTGGCCAAGTTATCTTAGAAAAGAATTAATTGTGCCAGATTATGATAATATTGATCCAAAAACTTATGAAAATGCTAGGACAATTTTAAAAAATAAACAAGATAAGATGTTTACTAAAGTTTATAAATATAAGATGAATCGTATAAAACGTCATGAAGTAATGTATTTAAATATGTTATCTACAGGTTCTGCTTATGAGTATGTTTTTTATAATAACGTCAATCGCATTTTTAGAAGTCTTGCTTTTACAAACTTTGTTTTAGAAGAAGATAGACCATATGATAGTCTTATTAAGAATTTGGAAAAACAAGGACTAGACTATGAAGTGTCAGAAGCGTGCAATTTATATGCAAATAAGATTTTAACTCCTTCAGATTTGAGTTTTGAAGAAAAACAAGAGATAGCAAATGTTAATGAATTTTTGTTGATGGTTGAAAAAAGGATGAAAGAAGAAAAACAAATTGAAGAATTGGAAGATGATGTTGCAACAGAATTAGAGTCATAAGGCTCTAATTTTTTTATTAATCTATAATAATACTTAGATAAAATTAATCCAATTAAAACATATAAGTTAATTAATTTTTTAATATTAAAAACAATTTATTTATAAAAAAATCTATTTTTATAGATTTAAAAGAAAATCTAATCGCTATGACTTTGGAATGATGCAAATATTAGAATCTAAATTTAGAAATTGAACAATATATTTTCAATAAAAAACAGGTGAAATAGTATTATTATTTGATCTGGATAATTTTAAAAAAGTGAATACTAGAGCTAGACATAATATTGGTGATAATTTATTAATAAAACTTGCTTCTATTATGAATTATCATTTTATAAATATGAAATTAAATCTTGCTTAGATGGAGATGAATTTATGATTTTTATTCCTTATTCAATGACAACTACGAGTTTAGTAAAAAAAAATAAAAGTATCTATAGATAATTTTCATATTGAATTGAAATATTATTATCAAAATTATAAATTAACAGTAAGTATCGGTGTAATTATTAATAAATAATAAGCTGAAATCATTTGAAGATATATGAAATGGTTGATGCTGATATGTATGTTGCAAAGCGTTAGGAGGGAATCAAGATTTTATATAAACAAATAATACAATAATTGTATGATGGATATATGCATTGACTACCAAAAACAATGTATGAGAAGGGAATTGTTAAAAAAAGATAAGAAATAATAAAATTAATTTTATTTAAAGGTGGTTTATATATTAGCTAATTCTTTAATTTTTGGTTTAGTATTTATTATAGAAATGTTTTAGTAGAATAAATTTAGATTTTTATTGAATAAAACGCTTACATGGACTATAATTAAGCTAATGAAAGGAAAGAGGAGAGAAATTATGAAAAAGATACCTTTAGTTTTAGCAAATTTAACGTTTGCTTTGACTTTATTTAGTTGTGCAGAGCAAGGAACAAGTGTCCCGAGTACATCGCTACCAGAAGAAAGTAAAATAACACTACAAACACCAGTAATTTCATTAAATGAAAATGTTATTACATGGCAAGCAGTAGGTAACGCCAAAGGATATGTTGTTTCAAAAAATGATAATATTATTTTAGAACAAAGTACGACATCTTATACGATTTTAGAAAATTTGCCTGGTACATATAAGTTTAAAGTTAAAGCAATTTCAAGTGATTATACTAAATATTTAGATAGTGATTATTCAAATGAGATAACTTATGTAGTAAAAGAAGAGGAAAAACCAGTAGTTATTGAAGGTACAGATGTCTATATGGTTGGGGATTCAACTATGTCTTCTTTTAATGATTCATATTATTATCCACGATATGGATATGGTACGCAACTTGAAAACTACTTAGATGAAAAAGCGACAATTAAAAATTTAGCATTATCAGGTAGAAGTTCAAAAAGTTTTATTGTAGAAAATAATTACTTAACTTTGAAAGATAGTATCACAGCTGGTGATTATTTAATTATTGGTTTTGGGCATAATGATGAAAAATCAGATGATCCAGCTAGATATTCATCACCAACAGGTTTAATTACAGATAAAGATTCTTTTAAATATAATTTGTATGAATATTATATTAAATTAGCATTAGAAAAAGGAGCTACTCCAATTTTATGCACACCAATTGTAAGAGCTAGTAGCTCAAATGATTATACGGGAACAGCTGCTCATATTACAGAAACAGGTGATTATGCTAAAGCTATTAGGGAACTTGGAGAAGAAACAAAAACCACAGTAATTGATCTAACTGCTAAAACAAAAGAATTATATGAAAAAATTGGATATGAAGAAGCAATTAAATATCACGCTTGGACAACACCAAATAAAGCCTCAGTTGATAATACACATCTTAATATTTATGGAGCTAAAATGGTTGCATATACTTTGGCAAATGAATTAAAAAATAGCAATTCAAATTTGAAAAATTATGTTAAATCAGATATTACATCGCCAACTGAAGCAGATCGTGTTTCTAATCCAGATTATGTAGAATCAAGCTATAAACCATTTAACGAAAGCACTTATAAGCCAGTTACATGGACTAATTTTAAAACAGATAGTTGGTATGGAACAGCTTTTGGTGATTGTGGTGGATCTCCACTTAAGTCAGGATTTATTGCTGAAGAAGAAACACAAGGTGTGTTTAAAGTTGGACAATTTGGAACTTCAAATAAAGGTAAAATTTCTTCTTCTACAGAAGGTATTGGAATGATTTTTAAACAAGTATCGCGTAAAAAGAATTTTAAAATTACAGCAAATGTTGAGATTACTGAATGTTTAACTGTAAAACAAGCTGGTTTTGGATTAATGTTAAGAGATGATATTTATGTAGAACAAGCTGAGAAAAATCCAACAATTTTAAGTAATTATGTTGCAGCAGGTTTTTATAATTCTAATGATACAGAAAGTAATATTTTATACAGTCGTGAAAACGCGATATTAAAAAATGAAGGAAATAAAGTATTAGCATATAATAAAGGTTCTAAGGCAGTTTTAACAATAGAACGACTAGGGCAAGTTGTAAAGACAATGGTTGTATATGAAGGACAAACATATATCGCTACATATACAGATTTTGATTTTTTTGCAATTGATAATGAGTATATGTATGTAGGAATGTATGCAACAAGAGGTACAGTTGCAACATTTACAAATGTTGATTTTCAAATTACAGGTAATGCAATAGAAGCTTAAATTACAATCAATTGATAATTGCTTAAGTTATAAATAAACAATCTAAAAAATAGTAAAAAATTTTTACAAATATAAACTTATTAATAAATGAGAGTATTTTAATTACATTACTCTCATTTATTTAATTTATAGGTTTAAAATTCTATTTTTAACGTTATATATGAATTAAAAACTATTTAAAATTTAAGCTTTTGTAATTGAATTTCTTTTTATTAAAGTAATATCATTCAAAAGCACATAAGATTTAAAATTAAGCATAGAATTACTTGGTGATTATGTGAAGGAATATCAAATAAAAAAAAGAATTTATTTAGTAATGTTAGTAGCTGTTATATGTTTTATAGCATTGTTTACGCGGCTTACTTTTATTAGTTTTGGATTATCCGATTTTATAAATCAAAAGGCATATGATCAGTGGACAAGAGATATTCCTATTAATAATGGTAGAGGTAATATATATGATAGAAACGGTGAATTAATAGTAGGAAATAAGATGGCTCTAACATTAGCTTCAATTAATAAACAAGTTAGCAATAAAGAAAATGCTGCATCAAGTATTGCTCAAATTTTAGGAGTTTCTAGTAATAAAATTTTAGCACATTTAAATAAGAAAAATTCTGTTGAAATGATAAAACCTGAAGGAAGAAAATTATCATTAGAAGTAGCACGTAAAATAATGGATTTAAAAATTGATGGTATTTATTTAGCTACTGATGCATCTAGATATTATCCATATGAAGATATGTTAGGACAAAGTCTAGGATTTACCAATATTGATAATGAGGGCTTAACAGGACTAGAATTAAAATACAATGAATATCTAAAAGAAAAAGATGGCGCTTTAAAAATATATACTGATGCTAAGGGGAATTTAATGAAAAATATGGTATCCTATTATAGTGGAGCAACCAGTGGAATGGATATTCATCTATCAATTGATTTAAATATTAATCAAATTTTAGATAATATTGTAAAAAATGCTGCAGCTAATTACAATCCAGAATCAATTATCGCTGGTGTAATGTCAGTTAAAACAGGTGAACTTTTAGGAATTAGTCAATATCCTTTTTATAAGATTGAAGACTATCAAAATTATAATCAAGAAATTTATAATCGAAATTATCTTGCATGGAAAAGTTTTGAACCAGGATCTACTTTTAAAATAGTAACTTATAGTGCCGCATTAAATGAGGGATTGTTTGATATTCATCAAACTGTTAATTGTACTGGCAGTTTAAGCATAGGAGGACATAATATTAGGTGTTGGCGTCGGCAAGGTCATGGCGTTCAAACCTTTTTAGAAGCAATTCAAAATTCTTGTAACGTCGGATTTATGAGATTGGGTGAACGTTTAGGAAAAGAAAAACTAATGAAATACATTAGAGAATTTGGTTTTGGAAGCAAAACGGGAGTAGATTTAACTGGAGAAGCAACTGGGATATTATTTAAAGAAAGTTCAATGGGACCAACAGAACTTGCTACTGCAAGTTTTGGACAAGGAAATTCATCAACTCCTATTCAGTTAATGCAAGCAATGGCGACAGTTTTAAATAATGGAAATTTAATTACACCAAGTATTTTAAAATACGTATCAGATCCGTTAGATAATATTGTTTATGAAAATAAAAATACAATAAAACGGCAGGTAATAAGTGAAAATACAAGTCACATTATGAGATATGCACTGGAGATGGTTACAGCAGTTGGAACTGGAAGAAATGCATTTCGCAATGGAATGCGTATTGGTGGTAAAACTGGAACTAGTCAAATTGCCTTAAAAGAAGGAGGATATGCTAACGATAGATATATCTTGTCATATTTAGGGGGCGCCCCTATGGATGATCCTGAGGTGGTAGTATATATAGCTATTGAACATCCTAAAAATACAGTGCAATATGGTGGTGTTGTCGCAGCTCCTTTATCAGGAGAAATATTTGAAAATATTTTACCATATTTAAAAATAGGTTCAAAATATGATACAGAAATAAAGAAAGAATATAGATATTATATTGATGATAAGTATTTTACAGTAGAGGATTATATCGGGATGTTAAAAGAAGTAATTCCTTCTAATAATAATTATAAATATCTATTTTTAGGAACAGGCACAAAGGTAGTCAGCCAAAGTCCAAGTAGAGGAGAGGTCATCAAAGAGGGAGGTACAGTTATTATTTATTTAGGAAATTGATTTCTTTAAACGTATTAAAATCTAATTCATTCGTTGACTTATTAATTAAGTATTACTATAATTTAGGTATAAATAATCTAAGGGGTTAGAGAAAATGTATATATCAAATGAAAAAATAAAATCAAGTATTCTTGGATTTTTAATCGGCCTGGCTGTTATTATTCCAGGTTTCAGTGGTGCTCAAATTGCAATTATGTTTAAGCTTTATGACAAATTAATGGATGCCATGAGCAATTTATTTAAGAAAAAAAGCATTATGTTTTTATTACCGATTGTAGTTGGAGCTATTATTGGCTTTATTATTGGTTTATTTAGTGTAAGATTTTTATTAAGTATTTCTACATTTGCAGTTGTTGCTTTTTTCGCAGGTTTAATGATTGGTGGGATTCCAACTATTACCAAAGAAGTTAAAGGATCAAAATTTAAAAAATCATATGTATTTAATATAATACTTGGACTAATTATTCCACTAGGCTTATCAATTACAGCTGTTCATGCTAATTGGAATTTATCATCGCTTTTGACAGATATTCCATGGTACATGTACTTGTTTTGTTTAATAATTGGTTTTTTAGTAGCATTAACTCAGTTAATTCCAGGACTTTCTGCTACTGCTTTACTGATGTCATTTGGCTTATATAATACATTAATGGATTCAGTTAGTGTAACAGTTTGGAAAGAAAATCCGATGATTATTTGTATTTATATGGCATTAATAGTTGGAGCTATTTTAGGTGTATTATTAATTTCAAAAATAATAAATAAGCTTTTAAATAAATACAAGATTGGTTTTTATTATGTAATTATTGGACTATGTATTTCAAGTATCATCTCAATGTTTTATAATCCAGAAATCGTTACTTTCTATCAAAACTTTGATAAATTTGTTTGGGTTCATATTGTAATTGGATTAGCTTTATTAGTAGTTGGAGTTAGTTCAGTATTATTTGTTAGTTATAAAACAAATAAGAAACAAGAAATTAGCGATGCAGATGATGGTGTTCAAAAATATAATTGATCTAACTATAGTGACAACTTAAAAAATAAAAAATTTGTCACTATTTTCCTATTTTTATAAATAATATAAATACGACAAAATATGCTTGATTAGTTTTTAAAGTGGTATATAATACCATGTGAAGAATATGTGTTAGGAGTTTATATGATAAGGTTTTTAAAAAAACAACCGGCTGTGCGTTTTATCGCTATCGGATTCTTATTCGTTATTTTGATTGGTTCTATCCTTTTAAAAATGCCATTCAGTATCAAAGATGGTGTTAATGTTAGTTATATTGATTGTTTGTATACATCAACGAGTGCTGTTTGTGTTACTGGATTAATCGCTGTTGACACAGCTGATCATTTTACCTTGGTTGGGCAAATAATTGTAGCTTTGTTAATTCAAATTGGTGGACTTGGAGTAACAGCAATTGGAGCAGGTATAATTTTAGCAATCAGTCATAAAATTAATTTAAAAGAAATAACCGTTATAAAAGAGGCGATGAATCTTCACTCAGGAAGAGGAATAGGTAAATTTGTAAGAGATATCTTTTTTACAACTGTTATAATTGAATTAATAGGTGCTTTAATCAATTTCATCGTTTTTATTCAAGATTATGATGTAAAAAAGGCAATATGGTTGAGTATTTTTCATTCAATTGCCGCTTTTAATAACTCAGGATTTGATGTAATAGGTGGTGGTGTTAATTTAATCCCATACCAAAATAATATTTTGTTGAATATTAACACCTCAATTTTAATTATTTTAGGTGGTATAGGTTTTTTAGTTATGCGCGAGATTAGGGAAAAGAAGCTAAAGTGGAAACGCTATTCAATGCACACTCGTGTTGTAATTAGCATGACTATTGTATTATTGGTAGTTGGTACATTATTGATTAAGTTTTCAGAACATGATATAACATGGCTTGGTGCGTTTTTTTTTAGTGTATCATCGAGAACGGCAGGTTTTTCAACGTTTCCAGTTGGGAAGTTTAGCGAAGCTACGTTATTAGTTATTTCAGTTTTGATGTTTATTGGGGCATCTCCCGGTTCAACTGGCGGTGGTGTAAAAACGACAACTTTTTTTGTGCTATTACAAGGTGTTAAGGGTGTAGCGACAAATCGTCCAGAAAAAGCTTTTCACTATTCAATTCCTAAAGAAGCGTTTAAAAAGGCATCAATTATTACAGTTTTAGCTATCTCTTTAATTATCATATCGACTTATCTTTTAGTATTATTCGAACCAAATATAAGCTTTATGGATGCTTTATTTGAAATGACTAGCGCTTTTGGAACAGTCGGTTTATCTACAGGAATCACACCGACTTTAAGTGTTTCTAGTAAAATCTTATCAATTGTTATGATGTATATTGGTCGATTAGGACCGCTTACAATCGTATCATTATGGAATTTTAATAAAATTCAACGTTTCTATTACCCAGAAGGTAATATAAGTGTAGGTTAAAAGGAGAATTAAAATGCGTCAAAAGAAAACATCATATGGAATTATTGGTCTAGGACGTTTTGGTCAATCACTTGCTCAAAAATTAGTAGATTTAGGGGCAGATGTAATGTGCCTTGATCGAGATGAAGAAAAAATTAGTGAAATAAGAGAAATTACAGAAAATGCTTTTGTGGTAAGAAGCTTAGATAAAAAAACTTTACAGGAAATTGGAATTCAAAGCTGTGATGTTGTTGTTGTTTGTATGGGTGAAAATTCCGACACTTCTGTTTTAACAGTTATGAAATTATTAAGTATCGGAGTTCCACATGTAATTGCTAAGGCTACATCGCCTGATCATGGAGAGGTATTACAAAAATTAGGTGCTGAGGTTGTGTATCCTGAGCAAGATATGGCTATTAGACTTGCAAATCGTTTAATGACAACACAAAATCTAGATTTTATTGAATTAAGTTCAAAAATTGGTATTACTAAGATTAATGTTCCAAAAGAGTTTGTTGGAAAATCTGTTGTAAATAGTAATATTCGTCTTCAGTTTGGATTAAATATTATTGCGATTGAACATAAAAATGAAGTAATAGATACTATTAATCCAGAATATATTTTTGAACAAGGTGACATATTATTCCTTGCCGGTAACAAAAATGGTTTGGTGAAATTATCAAACTGGTTAGAAGAAAATTAAGAAACAAATAAGTAAAAAGAGAGCTTAGCTTTCTTTTTATTTTAATTAAAATGTAAGATATGATAAACTATTAACAAGAATTGAGGGATTTTATGCAAGGATTTTTAGATAATTTAGATAATCTTTTACGAGAACATAAACTGGAAGAAGTCAAAGTTTATTTAGAGGATAGTTTAGAAAAAGCAATTAAGTCAAAAAATACATCATTAATTATCCTAATCTTAAATGAGGCAATCGGATTCTATCGTGATATAACTAATTATGATATTTCGGTTAAATATGCAAAAACGCTAGATCGATTGATTTCAAGATTAGATGTAGACATAAATGCAAAATTTATTTCTAAGATAAATATCGCTAATGCGTTACGTGCTAATTCAGATTATGAAGATGCTTTAAGATATTTTATAGAAGCAAAAGAGATTTATTTTAAAAATAAAATAAACAATATTCGAGAGTATGCTGCATTATTAAACAATTTAGCCTTACTCTATACAGCTCAAAATAGATATGTAGAAGCAATTGATACCTATTTAGAGTCACTTTCAATTTTAGAAGAAAAAGATATATATCGCAAGGCTACATGTTTTACAAATATAAGTTCAGTTTATTTGAAGAAAAATGATTTGAAAAAAGCTAAGATGTATTTAGATAAGGCAGAAGAAATCTTTGAAAGAGATATAGAAAAAGATTTTCATTATAGTGGATATTTAGTCCAAAAAGCTTTTTTTTATGAAAAGATAACGGATATTGAAAGTGCAATTAAATATTATGAATTATCCCTTTCGTACTTATTAAGTACAGTTGGTAAAAATGATGTGTATCAAGAAGTTTACATTCATCTAAAAGAATTAGTTGAAAACTTAGGAACTTCTTTTCATACAAAAGGATTGATTATTAATCAAGAATATTATAAAACTTATTTTTATCCTAAGTTAGTTGATATACCAGATTTAAAAAATAAAATTGTAGTTGGTTCGTTTGGCTTTGGTAGTGAGATGTTTGATTTAGATGATGAGTTTTCAGAAGACCATGATTTTGAACCAGGATTCATAGTTTTAGTTGATGATAAAGTACCTAAAGAACAATTCGAAAAATTAAAAGCAATTTATGATAGTATGCCAAATCACTATAGACGCTATTTTATCCAAAATAAGGCTAATCGTAATGGAGTTTTTTATTTAAGTAATTGGTTAAAAAGTATTGGTATTGAAGATAAAATAACAGAAGAATCGGCTTATTATTTAACAAATGGTGAAATATACTTAGATAATTCAAATCTAATGCATGATTTAAGGAATAGGGCATGGATGGAGTATGATAATGATTATATTGAAAAATTATATCGGATTATAATCAAATTAGCTCAATCAAGTGAATATAACATTAATCGTCAAAAGAAAAGAGGTGAAACTCTTTGTGCATCGTATTTAGCAATGGAATTTAATTTAAATTTAGTTAAATATTGTTTTTTGATTTTAAGAAAATATTTTGTCAGTACAAAATGGAGTTTGAAGCAAATTATTAATGAAGTTAAAATCACTGAATATAAACCTTATCTAGAAAAAGCATTTACTGATGGTCTTGATGAACTTGATTATCATAATATCTCAAAATTAATTGTTAAGTATTTAAGTGATAATGATTTTGTAAAGTATAAAGGAACTAATTTTATATTAGATTATCAAAATGAATTTTTAAGCAATGTTAAAGATTACTATGATAAAATAGATTTAGTCAAAAAAATTGTTGAAACGGAATGGAATTTATTTCAAACAACAATTAATGAAGGTGGAAGAGCAAACTGTCAAGATAATTTTTCATATTTTAATTTAATGAGAAAATCTCAATATCTCGTTTTTTCAAAAGAAATATTAGAAAGTTTTTTTTATGATTTAAATGATGCCCAAAATAAAGGATATAATTTAATTACTAATAAATATGCTTATATGCAAGAGTCAACAGATTATGAGTCTTTCTTGAAAATTAAAGACCAAATACCGACCATCTCAGATAAAAGAAAAGCTCTTCAAGAAGAAGTCATTTCACTACAAATGTCTCAAGTGCAATCTTTCTTAAAGGAATATCCAAAAGCCATGTCCTTTTTACGAAAGATTTATACAAAAGAAGATACAAAGGTCGAAACGAGCTATGAAACATATCTAAGAGGAGAATTATCTACTTATAGTGATAAAACACTGATTTTATATGCGAAGTTTTTAATTAAACTTGAAAATGAAAATCAGAGTATAACTAAAAAAATTATTGCTAAAACATGCTTTTTATCAGGTATTAATATTGATATTTATAAATAAAAAAGGAGTATAAGTAAAATCTTCAGGTATTCCATGAATGAGAATCTTTAGATTTACTAAACTCCTTTTAATTATTGTTTAGGATATAATTTTAAACCAACAAGCAAACAACCTTCAATAAAATCTATTTTATTTTCAGTTAAAAAAGCTTTAATTTCATCACTTTCAGCTCCTGGTTGAATAACTACACATTTAATATGTTTATTGTTCTCTTTTAGAAATTTCAAACCTAGAATTGGATTAATACATAAATCAAGAATATCGATGTCAAAAGGTACATCATTAATAGAATTTAATTCTTTGTAAACACCGCATGCATTATATCCTTTTTCTAATAATCCTTGTTTAATTTTATAAGCATACTTATCTTCTAAAATAGTATTTCCTACTACAACAAAGTTATTGTGCTGCATAATTTCTTTTAATTCCATCGTATCACCTCGCTTAAAATATACAATTTTTTAATATTTTATGCAACTTATTTGTTAATTTGAACTAAAGTTCATTTTAGATATGACAAATAAGTGAGATAATATACTAAAAGGATATAGGGTGTGATTTATGATTTTTAAGAAATTTGATTTGGGACCATACTTTGAATTGACTCAAAAACTTACTATTTTATTGATGGTGAGATTAAAACTAGAGATATAAAAAGAAAAAAATTATATGATGATTGTGATATTATTGACTCTACATACCGAACAAATAGATTAAAGTTAAAAAGTAAGAAAAATTATCATAAAATTATTCTAGAATATTTAAATATCGATAATAAATTAAATTATATAGCATTAGAAAAACATTTAACATTATTGTATCAAGCTATTTTCTTTTTAAATCGAGATACAATTTTATGCCATTTATCAGTATTAGAAGATGTATTCAATCAGACTTCTGTGATAAAACCAATTTTGACATTGTTTTATCTGTGGGGAAATATAGCTTTAGAAGATAATAATGACAAAGTAAAAGATATTTTAAATTTATATATGCCATATTTAGAGAATTATTCAAAATGTTATTATGATGAATACTATTATTTATTTTTGGCACTCAATAATTTATATAAAAAACATTTTGATTATTTTGAAGCTAAAGAATACCTATCAAATACGAACTTATCATGGATTTTATTAGAAGCTAGAGGAAATATAGAATATGATGCAAAAAATTATTTTCAAGCATTAAGCACCTATACTGAGCTTGAACAGTATTATAAGTCATGTTTTAATCCAAAACGTCAGCGTTTAGTAGGTTCAAAAATTATTAATATGCATAACATCTCTAAGAGTTATCGATATGCATTAGATAAAGCAAGATTATATATTCAACCAAGTGTGTTTGAAATAAAAGATGAAATTGCTATTGCTATAATAGAAGGGTATTTATACGCAGCTGTATTTCTTGATTTAAAAGAAGATATTTACAACTATTATTTGTTGGAACATTTTGTTAATTTAAGTTCATTTGATATATTAGTACTTAAATATTTAGCGATTGATCCAATTTACCGAGATAGAATAAATAAGTTAAACTTAAAAATTTGGAATCAAAATTTTTCAGCTTACTCAATTAAGAATTTTTATCAAGATACTCTTAAACGAAAATTGAAAATAAAATAATAGTGATGTTGAGTATACTCAATATTTTCTATAAAATTATATTGTTTTGAAATTCAAACTATGCTATAATCTAAGCACTTTTTAAGAAATTAGGAGAAAAAATATGGAAAATACAAATAGTAAGAAAAAGATGAAACTATGGAAAAAAATTACATTAGGAATAGTTGGAACTATTCTTGGGGTACTTGTTATTTTAACAATTACTGTTTTTGCAGTATGGCATAACGAATTAAATAGTATTTCATCAATCAAACTTATCGCTAAAGCTGATGAAGAAAACAAAAGTGCACCAGTATATTCTATTGAATATAAGGGAAATTATTATTTTGATAAATTCATTGAACAAGGTGGTGCATCAAGTGATAGTGAATTAATTAATTTTATTGTTAAAAATATTACAAAAGGAATTATTCCGATTAATATTGGTTTATCTGACATTGGATGCTCTTCATTTACAGTTCAAACTGCAGAAGGGCATCACTTATTCGGTCGTAATTATGATTTTGATACAACAACTGCAATGATTGTTCACACTAAGCCTACTGATGGACGTTATGAATCATACTCAAGTGTTGATACTCAATTTTTAGGATTGAAGAAAGGAGCATATATTGATGGTATTTTAAATAAATTTATTACTCTAGCAGCTCCATATGCTCCACTTGATGGAATCAATTCAGAGGGGGTATCATGTGGTATTTATATGTCTTATCAAGGTAGTAAAACAACTGAAAATGGTGATACACGAAATGTGGCAACTAACCAAATGACAGAAAAACCAGATATTACTTCTACTACATTACTTCGTTTAATTTTAGACAAAGCTGCTAATGTTGAAGAAGCAATTGAATTAGCAAAATCATATGATATGCACGATAGTGCAAACACTTCATTCCATTATATGGTGGCTGATGCTACTGGAGCTTCGGCAATTTTAGAATATGTCCCAGAAAATGGCAATAGTCAAAATGATAATGACGGAACTAATCGTGTTTTAAAAGTCTATCGTAATAATGATGATAGTGCTATAGGTGAAAATGAGGCTAAAGATAAGTTCCAATATATTACTAACTTTTTAGTTACACCTGGATATTATGAGAGTGATACTGAAAAAGCTGGGTTTGATCGCTACAATGCTATTAGAAATAAGCTAAATCCTGATGGTACAAATCCAGAAGGTATTATTGCTAATGAACAAGTAGCCTTAGATACATTACAAATGGTAGGACGTCGTAAATGGGATAAAGAACAAGGTGAAAGTGATTCAAATGGTATAACTGTTTGGTCAGTGTTATACGATTTAACTGCTAAAAAAGTTACATGGGTTAATAACGAAAAGTTCGGAAAAGAAGTATTTACATTCCAACTTTAAAAGATTAAGGATTTCGGCTATGCTTGAAATCCTTTTTTTAAAAAAAAGAGCCACATGGCTCATGGTTATGCTATTGGTAAAAAAGGTTTATGATTTTCTTCAGCTTTAATAACCTCAAGAACAACAAAGTTATCTCCTTTAATATAATCTTTTTTAATAATATCAATCACTTTACAAATAAGATTAGTAGATGCACCTTTAATTAAAATAGCATTATTATCTTCGTAAAAATCAATATTTTTGAGTTTATCAACTTCATCTGAATGTCCATCACCAAGTTTTAAGGCAATATCTTTTTGTCCAACAGAAAGTGCTGATACACCGACAATATCCCCTATTTCAATATTTTTTCCAGTAACACTTTGACTACCCAGTAATAAAGTAATTTTATCATAGTCAATCATTTGTGCCCAAGCACAGCACATTGCATATTTAATATTGTTTTTTTTAAAACAAATTGCATTACAACCAGAATTAAATGCATGTAATGACATATCTAATCACCTCATAAATATGGTATCATAATATAGGAATAAATTAAATGTTTACAGTAAAAATAAAATAGTATAAATTACAATAATTAATAATAATTTTATTTGTTCATTTTACAAAAAATATAGAAAATTATTGCTTAAAATTTAGCAAAGTTATATAATAATCTTAATATGATAAGGAGGAATTACATAATGTTAGTAAACGATGCAGCTAATAAAGTTTTAGTAGAATGTCTTTCAACTGGTGCGGATTTTGCGGAAATCTTTTTTGAAGATACAACCAATGGATCAATTGCATTAATTAGTGGTAAAGTTGATCAAGTTTCAACAGAACATGTCTACGGGGCCGGAATTAGAATTTTAAAAGATGTCCAAGAAGTATATGGATATACTTCCGATTGTAGTTTAGATGGATTGTTAAAACTTGCAAGCAAATTAAAAAAAGCTTATAATGAAAAACCTCTTGATATAAGTTTTGAATTAAAAGAAGAAAATGCAAAAGAAAATGCGGTTAGTATTACTAGGCCTGGAAGCAAAGTAGCTTTAGATGAAAGAGTATTGTTGTTAAAAGAAGTTGATAAAGGGTTAAATAGTAATTCGAAGATTGTTCAAAGATTTGTTAAGATTACAAATCACACTCAATATGTAACTATCGCCAACACTAAAGGGAAGTTTATTCATGATTTACGTAATCAAGAACGTATTAGTGCTCAGGCAGTAGCAAGTGATGGAATAAAAAGTCAAATGAATTCTGATTCAATTGGTGGAAATTTCTCTGTTGATTCATTTAAAAATTATGACTTAGTTGATTTTGGTAAAAAAGTTGCTACAACTGCAGTTACTATGCTTGATGCTCCAGAGATGGTTGGTGGAGTTTATACAGTTATCATTCATAATGGATTTGGTGGTGTATTATTCCATGAGGCTTGTGGACATAGTTTAGAAGCGACTAGTGTTGCCAAAGGACTATCTGTTTTCTCTGGAAAAATGGGAGAAAAAATTGCATCAAGCATTGTCACAGCTATTGATGATGGAACAATGTACAACGAATGGGGTTCAACTAATGTTGATGATGAAGGAAATGAGACTAAGCGTAATATTTTGATAAAAGATGGAATTTTAACGGGTTATTTAATAGATGATCGTAACAGCCGTTTGATGAAAATGCCTTCAAATGGAGCTGGTCGTCGTGAAAGTTATCGTTTTAGTCCAACCTCAAGAATGAGTAACACTTATATAGATAATGGAACTTCAACTTTTGAAGAAATCATAAAAAATACTAAATATGGTTTATTCTGTAAATCTATGGGTGGAGGTTCTGTTAACCCAGTTACTGGTGAATTTAACTTTGCTGTTTCTGAAGGATATATGGTTGAAGATGGTCAAATTACGCACCCAGTTCGTGGAGCTACCTTGATTGGAAATGGGGCTAATGCTTTATTGAATATTGATATGGTTGGTAATAATCGAACATTTGGACATGGTGTTTGTGGTTCTAAATCAGGTTCTGTTTTTGCCAATGTTGGTGAGCCTACTATTAGAATCCAAAATATGACAGTTGGTGGAAATGGAGGTAAAAACTAATGGATTTCAAAAAACTAGAAGAAGTTTTCCAAAATAAAGGAATTAACGAGTTTGAAGTCTATCACGTTGAAGGTGAAAGTGTTAATGTATCAACATTCAATGGTGAAGTTGATGCTAATACGGTTGCTAATATTAATGAATTTTATGTTCGTGGTGCTAGCAATGGACATATTTCAACTGTTTATGTTGAAAAAGATAGCGATGATGAAATAGAATATTTAGCTGAAAAAATTTTAGCAAGTAACTCAATTATCGAAAGTGATGAGCCATACATTATCTATGAAGGTTCAAAAAAATATCTAGAATTACCTATTGTAAAGCATGATTTTAATAGTTATACACAAGCTGATTTAGTAAAGATTTGTCAAAATATTGAAAATTATTGTAAAACAAAATGTGAATATGTTAAGACAACTGAAGCTGAAATTGAAATTTCTAAGAACAAAGTGTCCATTACTAATTCAAGTGGTCTAGATATTTCTCGTTATGACGAAAAAGCAGTTATTGTTTTGAGCGTAGTGATTGAAAAAGACGGTGATACAAAGAATGGGTATGCATATAAGTACGTAGAAAATTTAACTGATATCGATATAGATTATTTATATGAAAATGCCGTTTTACGTACATTAGCCTCAATCGGAGCTACATCAATTCAATCAAAACCATACCCTGTTGTATTTGAAAATAAGATGGCATGCACTATTATGTCTTGTTTTGTAAATATGTTCAGTGCAGATGCTGTAATTAAAAAGCTTTCACCAATTCAAGATAAAATTGGCGTTAGAATTTTTGGTGACAATATTACAATCTCAGATGAACCATTATCTGATGTATCACCATTTAAATATACTTTTGATGATGAAGGTGTAGCGACTAGTCCAAAATTAGTTGTTGAAAATGGTATTTTAAAAACATATCTTCACGATTTAAGAACGTCTAAGATGATGAATGTTGAACCAACAGGAAATGGCTTTAAATTTGGTAAAGGCGCACCAGCAAATTTAACACTAAAGGATTCAAAAATTACATTTGAGGAAATGATAAAAGATATTAAAGAAGGTGTTTTAATTACTGAATTAATGGGAACACATGCTGGAGTAAACTTGACAAGTGGCGCTTTTAATTTACAAGCTTCAGGATTTAAAATTGTAGATGGTAAAGTTGCAGATCCGTTAACATTAATTATTGTATCAGGAAATATTTTAGATATGTTAAACAATGTAAAAGCTATTTCAACAGATGCATATGCATCAAGACATATTGTATCGGGAAGTATTTATGTTGACAGTTTAAATATATCTGGAAAATAAATTAATTAAAAAGCTGTGATGAAAATATAATGAATCATCTAAGTTGTACTAAGTAAAATTAACTTAATATTAGCTGATTATTGGATTGATGTCTATACATTATAGATGTCAATCTTTTTAATTTAGTTATTTAAATAATCATTATATGAAAGTGATAAAATCCGTTTAGATTATGTGTAACAATACAATTGGAAATGTCTAAAGGATTGAATAATTTACTTATAAGATTCAAAGAAATAGTGTATTCATTTGTTCATAAAGTTTGTATCCTTCTTTATCAAGCCAAAATTTTAATTATAATGATATATATAAATAAGTCTCAGAATTCAATAGTTTTCAGGAAGTAATAAATTATGAAGAAAAGCAAATTGAAGTCTTATCAAAGAAAAAACTATTAAAAGTAGCGGATACTATTTTATGGCTCAAATCATATTAAAAATGAAGAATAACATGAGAGATTATCTAATAAAGTATTTATTTGGAACTAATGAATTTAAAATTGCATCTTATCGTTACTCGTTTAACTATATCTTTAAAATTGTCGATTTTGTAACTGTCTTAGCTATATTTGTATTGGTTTTAAATTTTGGTGGTATCTATTTGATGAAAGAATGAGAAATTAAAGAAGATAGCTAAGAAAGATTTATTATTTAAGCGATAAAAAGCTCTTGCTGGTTATAGTTTAGCCTCTTTATATCTATTCTTAGTTAGTTTTATTTTGATAGTTTATTTATTTTATAAAACTTTTATTTTGATAGGATATAAATATTTTGTTTTCTTGAAATTAACTATGGTTGTGATTTTCTTACTTGAAGTCTCAATTTTAAGCCTTTTAATTTTGATTGTTTATAGATAAGACTAATGTTTTAAACCGATAAAGATTTAACAATCATTCTTTTAGTAGATATTAAGTAAGTAATGAAATACATAGATTAAACATAAGGTATATCGTGAATACTATAAAATTCAGATTATTTCAAAGTTTTTTAATTATTTAAACTATTTAAATACAAAATATAGTATACGGAAGAAAGATAGATATTAATTGAAAGATATTTATATTTTTAAAGTTCATTTTACAAACTAAATACTTGAAAGAAAAAAATCTTTAAAGTATAATTATTCATAGTAAATCATTATTTTTCGTTATAAAGGGAGGATTTTTATGTTTAAAAAGAAAACAAAAAAAGAAGAAGTTAAACAAGAAAATGTTAAGGAAGAGATAACAAAAATAGAAACAGAAAAAGAAACTAAAGAAGCTAAAAAGGTCATTGAAGTGAAACAAATTAAGTCATCTTCATCAAAACTTGTTCTTAGAAACCCTCTTTATACATATAAGTTTTGGATTAAGATTGTTTCTGCTGTCTTACTTATCATCCTTGGATTAATGCTTTTATTTAAGGAAAATGAGGCCCAAGGAATCGTTTTAATGTTTACTGGTGGCGTTTTTATTATTTATTCAATATTTAGAATGGTTTTTCTAATAAAATCATTAGAAAAAGGAGCTTCTAAAGCTTTAGCTATAATAGAAATTATTTTTGATTTTGTAGCTGGATTTTTATTGGTATATCTATCAGTTAAGACATTTGGTAATACTCCAGAAGGAATTTTACTTTTTGCAACACAACACTATAATATTATTATTGGGCTTGTTTTATGGTTAAGAGGATTTATTTATTTTACAACTACTATTCTTTTCTACGAAAAAACAGACAAATTCCAATTATTCGTGCATATTGCAATTATTACTTTTGGTTCTTTCCTTTTAGGTGTGAAAATTAAAGCAGAATCAATTGCCTTAGCCTTAGCTATTCTTTCTTTAATTAGTGCTGTTTTAGTTTGCGGTGAAGGTTTCTTTGATTATGGGAAATATCGTCAACAATTTAAACAACCAAAGGATAAAAAAGAAAAATCTAAGGAAGAAAACAAAGGGAAAGAAACTCCAGCTCGTGAAGATAAAAAAGAAATTCCAAGCGATGCTCCAAATGAACAACCTATCATTGAACCTAATAATGATGACCGCCCTTATGTTAATTAATATACATCTAGCGTAAAATAGTGGATATCTATAATTTAATCATTAAATGTATATAACTAAAACTCGACTTAAAATTTATTTATATCTTTTGTAAAAAGGTGTAAACTTAATTTTATAAGTCCGAGTTTTTTTATTTTAAATATTGGATTTATAAATTAAGCTAAAAATGATTTTATCACCAAAAAATATAAGTTGCTTAGAAGAAGTTATTTTACGTGGTGTTATTAGACTTATATTGGTATAATGTGATATGAGGGATAATTTTATAACTGATATTAATTGATATCTTGGTCATAAAGTTGTTGTATTAATGAAAAAAGATTATATTAAATAGATTAGAAAAGCTTTATTTTAATGAAATATAAAAATAAGTTATACTGATTTTTTATATTTGCTAAGTTAAGATATTTATTTGATTGCTTCTTAACGAGTTTAAATGGAAAGTTAAATATCTAAAAGGAATTGATTATATGAAAAAAAATGGTCTTTTAATATTAAATGGAGTTTTGATGATCGTTTTAGCATATTTTGGATTTGCCTTACTATACTTTGAGTTAGTTAAAAATCCTTATGCTAGTTTAATGGTTTTACCATTGTTAAGGTTTTTTTCAATTGTGATTGTAATAATAAGTTTAATATGGTTTTTAAAATATAAGTTTAAAGATAATAAGAGCTTTTGTGATTTAAGATTAACAATGCTTATCGTTAGTTTAACTATTATATTTAGTATTACTTTAATAATATCTGGAATTATTTTAGATATTTTTAAAAAATTTAATTATAGTACTCACATAGAAATAGCATTTTCTTTAAATATAATAACATTTTTTATTTCGTTACTAGAAATCTTTATTTTGTTAAAAAAAACAGATTAAATTTATAGTAAAGTGTACTAAATATTTATTAATTATTTTTGACATTTTTTCAAAGTACTAATAACTTTGCCAATTTACAAATTGTTTTTCTTTACATTTCGACTAAACATTGCTATAATACTAGCGTTAACGATTTAGGATTTTAGGAGATATTATTAGTAATAGGAGGAGCAGATATCCTACATGAGAATGTAATCTCCATCTGCGCAGTAAATTATGAAATTAGAAAATTTACAAACTAGTAGAGTAAAAGCTACTTTTACTGTTACGCCTGAAGAATTTGAAAACGCACTTGATGCAGCATTCGAAAAAGTTGGTGCTGAAGTTAAGGTTGACGGATTTAGAAAAGGACATTGTCCACGTAACGTATTTGAAAAGAAATTTGGAGTAGAATCTTTATATGAAGAAGCTTTAAATGTTGTATTGAACAATAAAGCTAAAGAAGTATATGCTGATCAAGAATTAGCTAAGAAGATTTGTGGTCAATTTGAACCAGCTATTGAAACTAAGGATTTTGAAAGAGGAAAAGAATTCGAAATTTCATTATCATTCGATATCATTCCTGATTTTGAACTACCTACATATAAGGGTCTAGAAGTTAAAAAACAAGTTTTAGAAGCTACTGAAGAAGAAGTTGAAGCTGCTGTAAATCAAGAAAGAAAATATCGTGCTTCATTAAATGTTAAGCCTGAACAAGTTTTAGAAAATGGAAATACTGCAGTATTTGACTTTGAAGGAAGCGTAAACGGAGAATTATTTGATGGTGGATCAGCTAAAGATTATGAACTAGTAATTGGTTCAGGTCAATTCATTCCTGGTTTTGAAGACCAAATGGTTGGAATGAAGAAAGATGAAGTTAAAACTATCACGGTTACGTTCCCAGAAAATTATCACGAAAAGAGTTTAGCTGGTAAAGAAGCTCAATTCAAGGTTACTTTACACGAAGTAAAAGAAGAAGTATTACCAGAATTAAATGATGAATTCGTTAAGTCTTTAGGAATTGAAAATGTAAATACTGTTGAAGAATTAAAAGCTTCTAAGAAAGCATCACTTGAAGCATCTAAGAAGAGTTCTGAAAGAAATCGTCAAATCGATGAATTATTCAACCAAATCTTAGATAACGCTCAAGTTGCAGTTCCACAAAGCTTAATTGACTCAACTGCAAGTAGCTTTAGAAGTCAATATGAAAATCAAGCTAAGATGTACAATATTGAATTCGAAATGTTCTTAAACTTAATGGGAACTAATAAAGAACAATTTGAAAAAGACATTAATGAAAGAGCTAAGCGTCAAGCTTTATTCCAAATGGTAATGGAAAAATTAGTTGAAGTAGAAAAGATTATGCCTTCAAAAGAAGAAATTGAAACTAAGGCGTTAGAAATCGCTGAAGGAACTAAACAAACTAAAGATCAAGTTATCGCTAAGAACTTATCAAATATTGTATCTGAATTAACTTATAATAAGGTTGTTGAATTATTATTAGCTAATGCTAAAGAAATTTAATAATCAAATAGATTAAATTATAAAGAATAACAGTAGTCGATGATTACTGTTATTTTTTAAATTAAAAACATTTTGGCAAAGTGCTTGCAAAACTGCCAATTATATTGTATTATATATTCACTGAGTTTCAATAAACCAGTAATTTCAAAAAAGAGGTGTTAATTATGAATCATATCTATATTGATGGCATCCCAGCGATTGCGGTTCGTGGAGTAATTCCATTACCAAATAATGAATTTCGCATAGAAATAGGAAGGGAAGCTTCTTTAAAAGCTCTTGATGAAAGTGAAAAAGATTTTGGTAACCAAATCGTATTATTAATTCAAAAAGATCCTTTATGTGTTAATGTGACTAAAGAAGATTTAGAACCCATTGGTGTTTTAGCCGAAATTAACCTTAAAGTTAAATTACCTAATAAGAATTTTAAAGTTAAATTTGATATTAAATCAAGAATTGAAGTTAGAGAGTACTTGTCTTCAGATCCATATTTTAAAGTATCATACGACCCAGTTGAAACAGTGGATGATTCGTTAGAGGAACAAACAGCTTTAGTACGTTCAATTGTAACTGCAATTACGCAAAATCAAGGGTTAATCAACCAAGCAGAAGAAGTTACTAGAAACCTACAAGCTGGCATAAGCACTGAAGCATGTGTTGATATGATTGCGTTTAATTTAAAAACTTCACGTAATAAATATCGTTACTTAGCTGAAAAAAGTTTAGTAAAGCGAATGGAATATATCTTAGAAGATATTAATCGTGAAAAACAAATTGACGAAATTGAAAATAAAATTAATATGGAAGTAAAAAAATCAATTGACGAATCACAAAAAGAATACTATCTAAGAGAAAAGATGAAAGCTATTCAAAATGAATTAGGTGACAGAGCTCGTCAAGATGAAGAAATTGAACAAATGCGTAAGAATATTTACGCTGCTAAGATGCCGAAAAAGATTGAAGAAAAAGCATTAAATGAATTAAAACGCTATCAATCTACATCAATTCAAATGGCAGAATCAGGTATAATGAAGAATTATATCGACTTCTTATGTAAACTTCCTTGGTATCAAGAATCAGAAGATTGCAATGACATTACTAAAGTAAAAGATATTCTTGATAAGAATCACTACGGATTAGAAAAAGTCAAAGATAGAATTCTTGAATATCTATCTGTTAAGATTATGACAGGTAAAAATCCGCAAACTATTTTATGTTTATTCGGGCCTCCAGGTGTTGGTAAGACTTCTTTAGCTAAGTCGATTGCTGATGCTTTAGGACGTAAATTTGTTAAACAATCACTTGGTGGTATTTCAGATGAGTCAGAGATTCGTGGACATCGTCGTACTTATATTGGAGCCTTGCCTGGTCGTATTTTAAAAGCAATGAAAGATGTTGGTACTGTCAACCCTGTTTTCTTATTAGATGAAATTGATAAAATGTCATCTTCTTATCGTGGAGATCCGGCATCAGCTATGCTTGAAGTTTTAGACCCAGAACAAAATGCTAACTTCTCGGATAATTATTTAGAAGAAGATTATGATTTATCAAAAGTATTGTTTATTACAACATCAAATTCACTAGATACTATTCCAGCACCACTTCGTGATAGAATGGAAATAGTTGAACTATCATCTTATACTGAGTATGAAAAATTCAATATTGCATATAAGCATTTAATTCCAAAAGAATTAGTTCGTCATGGACTAGATCCTGAAAAATTTGAAGTTAAGGATGATGCAATGTATGCAGTAATTCAAAACTATACGCGTGAAGCAGGTGTTCGTGAACTTGATCGATTAATTCAAACATTAATTCGTAAATCAATTAAAGAGATTTTAATTGAAAAGAAAGATAAGGTTGTAATTACTTGTGATAATTTAGAAAAATATCTAGGTAAAGTTAAATTTTTTAACAATTTAAATCGTGATGAAAATCAAATTGGTATTGTAACAGGCTTAGCTTATACTCAATTTGGTGGTGATACTCTAGATATTGAAGTAACTCATTATAAGGGTAAGGGTAGCTTAGTTTTAACTGGTAAGCTTGGCGATGTTATGAAAGAATCAGCAATGGCAGCTTTAAGCTTTGTTCGTTCTCATGCAAAAGAACTAGGTATTGATGAAACAATATTCCAAGAAGAGGATATTCATATTCATGTGCCTGAAGGAGCTGTACCTAAAGATGGCCCATCAGCTGGTGTTACTTTAACTACTGGTATTGTTAGTGCTTTAACAAATAAAAAAGTAGATGCTCGTCTTGGTATGACAGGAGAAATTACTCTTCGTGGTACTGTTTTACCAATTGGAGGACTTCGTGAAAAAGCAATAGCTGCTCACCGTAGTGGGTTAAAAACGATTTTAATTCCTGCTGAAAATGAACGTGATATCCAAGACATTCCGCAAGAAGTTAGAGATGTTTTAGAAATTATCCCAGTTAAAAACGTAATGGAAGTTATTAAACGCGCCATTATTGAAGAATAATATATGATGACAGCCGATTATAAAGGCTGTCATTATCTTTTTTGGAGGGTATATGGAAATTTTAGATGAAGATAATCACCTTATTGTTTGTTATAAAGAAGCTGGAATTCTATCACAATCAGACATTACAGGTGCTCCAGATTTATTAAATATTCTTAAGAATTATATCAAAGAAAAATATAATAAACCGGGAGCCGTTTATCTTGGACTTGTTCATCGTTTGGACAGAAATACCGAAGGTATAATGGTTTATGCAAGGACATCTAAAGCCGCTTCTCGATTAAGTGAGGAAATTAGAAATAATAATATAAATAAAAAATATCTTGCAGTTTTAGACGGAAAGTTTGGACAAATTGGTAATAAAGGACAATTAAAAGATAAATTATATAAGGATGAAAAAGATAAAAAAAGTATTGTTTCAAGCGATGGAAAAGAAGCTATATTGGATTATGAAGTTATAGATCAGATTATGGAAAATAATAAATATTACACATTAGTAAAAATAAATTTGATTACTGGTCGTTTTCATCAAATTAGAGCACAATTTTCATCACGAGGATATCCGCTTTCAGGTGATAAAAAATATGGAAGTAAAAATGGTAGTGGTTATAATTTGGTAAGTTATCACTTAGAGTTTATTCATCCAACCTTAAAAGAAAAACGTGTTTATAATTATTTTAAACCAAGTAAATTATTTTTAAAGTTTTATACGGAAAGTGATTTTTTAACACATTATGGATTAGTTTAATTATTTGTTACGTTTAAATATGTTTTTAAAGAAATCACGAACTGGTTCTTTATAATTAGTGAAAATAATTTTTAAAGCAAGTATAACAATTAGAAATCCTAAGATACGTAAATTTAATGGTGAAAAGAAAAAGATAGTTATTAAAATTTGATAAACAATTATGGTGAAAAAAACCATCATATAATTTTCTTTAATAAAATTTAGTAATTTTTTCAAACTATCACCTAAAAAATCTTATGATTCTTTTTCTTTTTTTATGTATAAAAGATAAATATGAAATTATTTTAAATAGATTTATTTGCTTTTTATTTCATATATTTTCAATAAGAATTTAAATAACTATAATAATAAAAAATAAATATTTAACTTCAATGGGCTAAGCTTGTAATTTTTAAGAAAATATGCTATATTTTATAGTGAATTGTTATCGAATGGAGGGTTATTAATGAGCAAGATTAATCTTGATCAATTAGTATCATTTTTAAAAGACCAAGGTTTTGTTTTCCAAGGTAGTGAGATTTATGGTGGTCTAGCTAATGCTTGGGATTTCGGACCGTTAGGTGTATTACTTAAGAATAATGTAAAACAATCATGGTGGAAAAAAGTTATCACTGAAAGTCGTTATAATGTTGGACTTGATAGTGCGATTTTAATGAATCCTGAAGTGTGGGTAGCTACTGGACATGTTGGTGGATTTAGTGATCCATTAATCGATTGTAAAGATTGTCATAGTCGTTATCGTGCTGATAAATTAATTGAAGACTATACTAAGGGCGATGTAACAGGTGATGGTATGTCTAATGAACAATTAGTTGCATATTTAAAAGAACACAATATAGCTTGTCCAAAATGTGGTAGTCATAATTTTACCGATATACGTCAGTTTAATTTAATGTTTAAGACTAATATGGGTGTGGTTGAGGATAAAAAATCTGAAGTATACTTAAGACCAGAAACAGCTCAAGGTATTTTTGTAAATTTCAAAAGTATTCAAAGAACTACACGTCGTAAATTACCATTTGGTGTTGGTCAAATTGGTAAGAGTTTCCGTAATGAAATAACTCCGGGCAACTTTATTTTTAGAACACGTGAATTTGAACAAATGGAATTAGAGTTCTTCTGTAAACCAGGGACAGAAATTGAATGGTTTAATTATTGGCGCAAATACTGTATGGATTTTTTAATTTCAATGGGAATTAAAAAAGAAGAACTAAGATATCGTGATCATGACCAAGAAGAATTATCATTCTATTCAAATGCTACAACAGATATTGAATATAACTTCCCTTGGGGCTTTGGTGAATTATGGGGCATTGCAAGCCGTACTAATTATGATTTGAGTAGACATTCAGAACATGCTAAAGTAAATTTGGAATATTTAGACCCAGAAACAAATACTAAATATATACCATATGTTGTAGAACCAAGTGTTGGCGTTGAAAGAATGATGTTAGCAATTCTTTTCTCAGCATATGATGAGGAAACACTAGAAAGTGGAGATACCCGCCAAGTTTTACGTTTAGCACCACATTTGGCTCCATATCAAGTTGCAGTATTACCACTTATTAAGAAAATGCATACAGAAAAAGCATATGAAGTATATGACATGCTAGCTAAGTATTTTTCGACTGTATTTGATGATGCCCAAGCTATTGGGAAAAGATATCGCCGTCAAGATGCAATTGGAACACCATTTGTAATTTGTGTTGATGATAATACAATTAATAATAATACGGTTACAATTAGACATCGTGATACAATGGAACAAATTACAATTTCTTTAGATGAAGTTGTTGATTACATTGAAAAAGGGATTGCATTTTAATTGATTAAAGGAGGCAGCCATGGTAGCGCAAGATAAAATCGATGAAGTCATAAAAAAAACTGACATTGTTGATTTAGTCAGTCAGTTTATCACTCTTGAAAAATATGGCAGCGGATTCCGTGGACTTTGCCCATTTCACCCTGACCATAGTCCATCATTTAGCGTCTCACCGGATAAGAAGATTGCTAAATGTATGGTTTGTGGAGAAGGTGGAAATCCAATAACTTTTTTACGTAAAATTAAGAATATTTCGTTTAATGAAGCTTTAAAAGAATTAGCAGATAAAGCAGGAATTACTGTTGATGGATTGTATATAAATAAAAAAACTGATAATTTTAGTCATTTATACGAAATTATGGAAACTTCTAAAAAATTTTACATCCATAATTTGTTAAATACAAAATCTGGTTTAGAAGCTATCGAATATTTGCATAAAAGAGGAATTGATGATGAAACTATTAAACGATTTGAGATTGGTTTATCATTAAATACCAACAATTCATTATATCAAGTTTTAAAAGAAAAAAATTATAATGAACTTGATATGATGCATCTAGGTTTGATTAAACAAAACGATAATGATTTTTATGATTTATTCCGTGGTCGAATTATGTTTCCAATTAAGGATGAATTTGGTCACACAATTGCATATAGTGCTCGTATTTTTAATACAAATGATAAAAACCAAGCTAAATATGTCAATTCCCCAGAAACAGAGATATTTAAAAAGCATTTAACTCTTTATAATTTATCAGATGCAATTTTATCAATTAGAAAAATGCATCGTGTTATTTTACATGAAGGACAAATGGATGTTATTGCTAGCGTTAGAAGTGGTAACTTAGAAACTGTTTGTTCAATGGGAACAGCTTTAACAAAAGAACAGGTCCGAATAATTAAAAAGTATACTAACAATGTTTTATTGTGCTATGACGGGGATAAAGCTGGAATAGATGCAATGTTAAAAGCTATAAAGCTTTTTGAAACAGTAGATTTAAAAGTTAAATTAGTTATTTTACCTGATAAAGAAGATCCTGACTCTTATGTTTTAAAGTATGGTTCAACAAAATTTAACGAATTTATCGAGAATAATCAATTAGATCCTCTAGATTTTATTTTTGAATATGCAACAAGAGGTAAAGATTTTACTAAAAATAATGATGTCGAAGATGCTAAAGAAAAATTATTTATCAATTTAAAAGATGTTAAATCAACAAGTTCAATTGAACGTTATATTGGACTCTTTGCTAAATTGATTAATGTGTCAGAAGCATCACTATTAATGGATTTCAATAATTATTATACACCACAGTATAATAAAAATAATGCCGATATTTTTGAACAAGAGAATTCTTTTCCGAGTTTTTTAGAGCAAGAATATCAATATCTGTCAAACTATGCTTGGGCTGAACTTAGATTGCTAAATTATGCTAAGCTTAGTAAAGGTATGGCAGATGTTATTGAGCAAAAATTTCCGGATAATGATATCAGACCATATCTTGAACCTATTCATCAAGAATTATGGGATGAACTAAATCTTGATTATTTTATGCAATATGATGATTTTATCGAACAACAATTTTTAGAACGATTAAATGAACGTTTATACAATTGTTATTTACAAAATATTACATCACTAAATAAAAAAGGAGATTGTCATATCCCTTATAATGAAGCGGATATGAACGATTGTATCACAAAACTCAAGGAACATTACCTTGAAAAAAAAGCACATGAATTAGACGCAAAAATTTTCGATGCGAATGGTAGCGAAAAAATTATGTATCTTACAAAAAAAGTAGACTTGCTTAAGCAATTAGAAAAACAAAGATGTAATAATGCTAATTTTAAGCAAAATAGAAAGTAGGTATTAACAATGGATTTTCAAGACGTGTTAAAACAATTAATTGAAAAAGGAAAGGAATTAGATTATGTTCTAGTTTCTGAAATTACCCAATTCTATGACGAAGATAGCGATGAATATGCGCGTATTGTTAAAGAATTAATCGCTAAGAAAATTAGCGTTTTAGAAGAAGAACCAAAAGATGATAAGGAAGAATTTGACCCAAGTAAGGTTGAGGAAGTTCAGATCGAAGACTTTGACAACCTACCAGCTTCAATTAAGGTTGATGATCCAGTTCGTATGTACTTAAAGGAAATTGGAAAAATTCCTTTATTAACTGCGGAAGAAGAAAAGAAATATGCTAAGTTAGTAGCTGAAGGACAAATTGCTAAGCAAAAACTAGATGAAATTGATGCGGACGATAATAACACAGTACCAGCAGAAGAATATGAAGAATTACTTGATATTGTTGATCGCTCAGAAGCTGCTAAGAATCATATTGCAGAAGCTAACCTACGCTTAGTAGTATCAATTGCTAAAAAATATACTGGCCGTGGATTACACTTACTAGATTTAATTCAAGAAGGTAATATGGGACTTTTAAGAGCTGTTGATAAATTTGAAGAAAAGAAAGATTTCAAATTTTCAACATATGCAACATGGTGGATTCGCCAAGCTATTACAAGAGCTGTTGCTGACCAAGCTCGTACGATTCGTATTCCTGTACATATGGTTGAAACTATTAACAAATTAGTTCGTGTTCAACGTCAATTAGTTCAAGAGTTAAGTCGTGAACCTACACCTGAAGAAGTTGCCAAACGTATGGATATTTCAGTTGAGAAAGTTCAAGCTATTCAAAAAATTGCTCAAGAACCAATATCTCTTGAGTCTCCTGTTGGTGAGGAAGAAGATTCATCTTTAGGAGATTTTGTACCAGATCAATCAACACTTGATCCATATGAATATACTGCTCAAGCTAAATTAAGAGAAGAACTTGATGAAGTATTGGGAACTTTAACTGATCGCGAGGAAAGAGTTTTACGACTTCGTTTTGGTCTCCTTGATGGACGACAACGTACTTTAGAGGAAGTTGGTAAGGAATTTGGGGTAACTCGTGAAAGAATTCGTCAAATCGAAGCTAAGGCTTTACGCAAATTGAAGCATCCTTCTCGTAGTAAAAAATTAAAGGATTTTATGACTAAGACAAATGGATAGAATAACATTATTAGCATCTTTAACCAAAGATGCTAATTCTTTAGTTGACGTTGGCTGTGATCATGGATATGTTGCTATCAAAGCCTTAGAAGAGTATGGAGTCAGACATGCATATTTGTTAGATGTTAATGAAGCTCCACTTGAAAATGCGAGAAGAAATGTAATTAATAAAAATTTGTTAACCCAAACTACCTTCATTTTATCGAATGGTCTTAAAGAATTTGATGAGGAAAAAGATACTTTAGTAATTGCCGGTATGGGCGGAATATTAATTTCAACTATATTAAATGATAGTTTAGAAAAAGTAAAAAAGTTTAAACGAATCATTCTGGCACCAAATAATGAAGTTGATAAATTAAGGGCTTTTCTTATTAGAAATCATTTAGTATTTGATGATGAGCACTTAATTAAAGATGGAAAAAAATGTTATGAAATAATTGTATGTCATTATGACGATAAAATTAAAACTTCATATTCTTTGTTAGACATGAAGTTTGGACCAATTTTAAGAAAAAAGAACTT
The DNA here is from genome assembly GCA_944325035.1 of uncultured Anaeroplasmataceae bacterium. Taxonomy (GTDB): domain Bacteria; phylum Bacillota_I; class Bacilli_A; order Acholeplasmatales; family Anaeroplasmataceae; genus CAG-307. Next base: position 579,705 of record CALUYM010000001.1, on the reverse strand, counting down.
ACCACTCTTTGCTGAAATAATCGAAAAGAAAAAAACATTACTAAATGAGTGCTTAAAAAAAGCTAATGATGAAGATGGAAAAGCAAAGATTAAAGTTGAATTAGCAATGATTCAACTACTAAAGGGAGCAAAAAATGGAAAATAAGAATTATATTTTTAATACTAAAAATTATTACACATTTTCTAAAGCTAGCAATGAGATTAGACCCTGTGTAATAATTGTACCTGGTGGTGGATATCATCACACATCAGATTTAGAAGCCTATAATGTAGCTAATCGTTTTTTAGAAAAGAATATCCATGCTTGTGTCTTAAAATATCGTGAAGAGTTATTAAGCTATCCAGAACCACAGCGAGAACTTGCTTATACAATTGATATAATAAGAAAAAATCCAATAGTTGATGAAAACAAAATTATTTGTATTGGCTTTTCAGCGGGAGGACATTTAGCTCTATCAAATGCTTGCTTTTATAAAGAATACGGGTTTAATTCACGTCCTAATTACTTAGTTTTATGCTATCCGGTTATATCATCTAAACCTGAAATTGCGCATATGGGAAGTTTTGAATATCTATTAGGTGAAGCAGCATATTCTAAGTTGCGTGATAAACTTTCATTAGAAGATAATTTACCTTCAGATTTATGTGATGTTTTTTTATGGCACAATATTACGGATGAATCGGTTTCAGTTTTAAATTCACTTGAATTAATGAAACAAATGAGCATTAATAAATTAAATTATGAAGCACATTTATTTCCTGAAGGTTGTCATGGAATGAGTTTATCAGATTATACGACTGGAATAAATGATAGTCGCAAAGAAAATAAATACATTGCCAGATGGACAGATATGATGTTTAACTGGTTAGAACATAAGCTAAATAACTAGAGAAGTCAAAAACTTCTCTTTTTCATCTTTTAAAAATAATTGATTTAGAGTATAATCATAAACATAGACAATATCGCGTTAAGTGCCACACCTAGGATAACGTGCAGGACGAAGAACCTATTGTTCGCGGTGGTATTGTGATCCACATAGCATTTAATATTTTGTGGATCTCTTTTGGAGGTCTTTTTTTTATGAAAAAATTTAAAATGATTGGAAATCAATTTCTAAAACGTCCTTTTTTAATTGGAGCGTTTATCTTAACATTCACTTTAATTCCTTTTTTGATAGTTGATTTATGGATTAAGCCAAATATTGATACTTTTAATGTAGAATTTAAAGCAAGTAATGAAATTGTTGAATATAAAGAATTAATATCATATAGTTCGCTTGAAAAAACTAAGCAATTAATTATAGAAATTCGTCAGGAAGCCATAAATAAAGGAGAGAAAGCTCCATATTCTGATTTTTCCTATGTTGATATAGATGGATTAGCCAATGGCGGTATAAGTATTAGTTTAAATTATGATACATACTTATTGTCTGTTAAAGAAAAGTATTTTACAAGTTTAGCTCAGGCGAGGAGATTTTTACAAACGATTGTCAAAAATAGTGATTATACTCAAAATACAAATATTACGTTTTTTGATCCAATTTGTTATGCTAATGAATTAAATCCATATTTAATTTTAGGAATATCTTTAACTTTAAGTTGTTTTCTTACTGTAGTATTTATTCTTTTAATTAATAGATTTAAACCAAAATTATTAGAAGATAATATTAATTATGATAACAAAAATATCTATAGAACACCTTTTCATTTAAGTTTTTATAAAAGTGCATTAAAAGAATTAAAGACAATTAAAAAGTTAGTTTTATTAGCAATTCTATTCGCAATACAACTTATTTCTACTCTGATTACTATACCTTCTGGATTTTCTAACCTAGGTGTAAGTATTGGATATCTCATTTTTGCAACAATATCTACGCTTTATGGACCATTTATTGGTTTGATTATAGGTTTTTTTTCCGACATATTAAGCTTTTTTATTCAACCATCAGGAGTTTTCTTTTTTGGATATACTTTATCTGCGATGCTTGCTGGTTTGACATATGGAATGACTTTATATAAAACTAAAATCACTTTTACAAAATGTCTTTTTACGAGAGTTATTGTTAATCTAGTTATAAATAGCCTTATCGGTTCATATTGGTGGTGGATAATAAGCTCTAAATCTTTTAATATTTTAGATTACATTTTATTTATAGCTTTACCTAAAAATTTAGTTTATTTATTACCGCAATCGATAATGATGTATATTCTCTTTAGGGTTTTAGCAAGAGTATTTAAATATTCAGGAATATTAAATCAAGATATTTGCGATAATATTAATTTAATCTAATTATTTCTTATTGAAACAAAGCTACTTTTTTGATATAATTAAGTAGCTAAATGGTTGCATGGTCAAGTGGTTAAGACGGAACCCTCTCAAGGTTCAATCACGGGTTCGATTCCCGTTGCGACTACCAAATTGAAAGCATAGGTTTGATACAGTGGAAATAGCTGTTCAAGCCTTTTTTTGTGCCAAAAACTAGGGGTTCGAGTGCATTGCCACTAATGAATTGATAGAAAGACGCCTAAACATTCAAAAATATAATAATAAGTGTAAATATGACTCTGGTTATATTTGTGGCGATATTACAAATGATGATACAAAAAAGATTCTTTATAAAGAAATAGATTATTGGAAAAAACATGAAAAAATTAAAAATGTTGATGTTGTAATTGCGACTCCACCATGTCAAGGAATGTCAGTTGCAAACCACAAAAAAACAACAAATGAAATAGTTAGAAATTCGTTGGTTGTCGAATCTATTAAAATAATAAAAAAAATACATCCATCGTTTTTTATTTTTGAAAATGTTCCTTTGTTTATGAAAACTTTATGTACAGATATTGATGGAATTGATAAATCAATAAGTGAGGCAATTGAAAACAATTTAGGTGGGGAATATTTATACGTTTCAAAAGTTATTAATTTTAAAAATTATGGTGCTTGTTCAAGCAGAAGTAGAACTCTTGTAATTGGAGTGACAAGAGAACTTGGAGATAGAATTTCACCTGTATATTTACTTCCAGACTTGCAGCCGGAAAAAACTTTAAGAGATGTGATTGGTTTTTTGCCAAGTTTAAACGTCATGGGACAAATAAGCGACAACGATATTTATCATTCATTTAGACCGTATCCTGAAAGAATGGGTGCTTGGATACATGATTTAAAAGAGGGAGAATCTGCTTTTAACAATAAAGATGACTAATCAAATTATTGATGGAAAACTTGTAATTAATAAGCAAAAGAATGATGACAAATACAAAAGGCAATCTTGGGATAAAGTTGGTCCTTGCGTACATACTAGAAACGATCAACTAGCAAGCCAAAATACTATCCATCCAAGTGATGATAGAGTATTCAGTATTAGAGAGTTAATGGAAATGATAACTGTTCCAAAGGCTTTTAGATGGAGTGAATATTCTCTCAATGAATTAAATTTATTATCTAGCACTGAAAAAATAAATATTTAAAAAAAGAAGCTATAAAGATAAGACAATCATTGGGCGAGGCAGTTCCAACGGTTATATTTAAATCAATTGCAGAGAAAATAAACGATTTTTTAGATTCTAAAAATATTAAGTCTAATGAGATATTATCCATTGTAAAACAATATGAATTGACTTCTTTTGATAAACTTGCAAATTTTATAAAAGAAAATCCTTTAAAGCTGAGTAAAACAGCATTAAGTAGGGTGGCCGAACTATCAAATACAAAACGTACAGACAATGCTGCTTATTATACAAGCAAATCTTTAATTCTAGAGATGATTAAAGAAATTGAAAGAACAACTGCAGATGTTGTTCGTATTTTAGAGCCATCAGTCGGTGTCGGTAATTTTATCCCCCTTTTATTGAAGAAATTTGAGGATAAAAAAGTCATTTTAGACGTAATGGATATTGATAATGATAGTCTTTCAATTGCAAAAATTTTATTGGAACCCTATACATCTTTGCCAAACGTAATTATAAATTTTTTAAACGATGATTTTTTAATACATAAATTTGATATTCAATATGACTATATTATAGGTAATCCACCATTTGGAAAAGAAAATAAAAATAGTAAATTAAATAAATTATATTTAGATGAAGCTGTAAACAAAAATACTAAAAATATTTGCTCATATTTTATGGATAAGGCCTTAAAAATTTCTAAGAATGTATTTTTTGTATTTCCTAAATTTCTTTTAAATACCCCAGAGTTTGCAGTATCAAGAGATTATATTTCCAAAATGCGAATAAAAAGTATTATCGATTTTGGTGAAAATGGCTTTCCTGGTGTTCTTATTGAAACTATAGGTATTCAAATTTTGCCATTTGAAAAACCTAACATAACAAAAGTCTACTCCGTTACAAAAAGAATTACGTTAAATCAAAAGCAAAAATACATAACATCGAATGCTTATCCATATTGGATTATCTATAGAGATGATAATTTTGATAACGTTTCAAAAAAATTGCAGTTTGGTATGTTTGATGTTTTTAGAGATAGACAAATTACTAATAGTTGCTTAACGTTAAAATCTAATAATTCAATTAGAGTTTTGAAATCTAGAAATATTTCTGACGATGGTAAAATAATTGATATAGATGGTTATGATGCATATATTAATCCGGATGTACTATCTAAACTTGAGGTTTCTAATTTCATAAATAGAGAGGATGTTTATTTAACACCAAATATGACTTATAAGCCTCGTGTTGTAAGAAATCCAAAAGGTTATGCAATGAATGGCTCAATTGCAATATTAATTCCAAAAACACCAATTGTACTTTCGGATTCACAATTGAATTATTTCTCGACAAGTGAATATAGAAACTTTTACCAAGTAGCTAGAAATTATCAAACAAGGTCTTTAAATGTGGATTCTTGTTCAGTATATTTTTATGGGATACTAAAGGAGAAAAATTTATGTTAACTTCAAACGATATTATAGAATTTTGTAATAGTAAAAATTATGATTTAAGATTATCTGGAAATGCAAGATGGATTGATCAAAAGTGCACTCCTGATGTTTTATGGTCAATAAGTGATTTTGTTTTGAATTATATAAATAATGTAAGTGAAACGTTTACTGTTGTAGACATTTGGAAGAGTGACTATGCTAAATTAACTATTAAAGAAACCTATTCGAAGCCAGGAACTGATGAATCTGCTGCAGAAAATGAATATGATAAAGTATTTTCTCAACCTTTATGTCTATTATGCTATGCGGGAGTTATAAAAGATTTGTCACATACATCAAGGCATTTATATATGGTTGAAAATAAAGAAGTGTTGGAATATATTGCCACCAATGATATTTTTGCTCTTCGTTTTTGCAAATATATATAGAAAAAGTCTTAAAAGATAGTAATCTTTTCCACTGATTTGATGTGTTTTTTACCTATCAAGATAGTATATCTTTTAATCAACTGAAAACTAAATTTATCGAGTTTTATCATACATACACTCCTGTAAAAAAAGACTATGAACCTAAAAGGATTTTTACTAAGGTAATAAATCCTCTAGCACATAAATATGGTAAATGTGGATCAGAGCGAGGTCGTATGTCTGAATATAAAATTACTAAAGCAGATATGATGTACAATCGTGATAATTTTAGAGACATTTATAAAGGCAAGCCAAAAGATGTTACAAGAAAAGAATGGTTGGATTCACATCCAGATATCGATTTGCGTATGGGGTACTTTGAACAAATGCTATCACATGCAAAGGAGCTCATTAGACATAATATAAGTACATATAGGAATAATTTATCTGAACTTACTCGATTTAACGAATCCCATTTTGATTCTAATCCAGCTACTCAAATACATCATATTTTTCCAAAAAATGAATTTCCAGAAATTAAGCACTACTTAGAAAATCTAATAGCTCTAACGCCTAATCAACATTTTGGATTTGCACATCCAAATAATAATACGCAAATAATAGATTTAGAGGCTCAGAAAATTCTTCTAATCGCTAAAACTTGTAGTATAAAAGAAAATATTACCAATGTTAATGAAGAAACTATATATGAATTTGGAAATCTCCTATATGTTTTACATGTGGGTTGGTCTGATGATGATATTTTAGAAGTGGATGATAATAATTTTGCTGAAGTAATTCATTCAATTAATTACCATTATGCTGAAATAATACAATAACTTTAAAAACCACTAGCTGTTACATTAAAGGCTAGTGGCATTTTTTATATTTTCATCATCATTTTATAATGATTTTCATGTCGCATAATTTCAAAAATTAATTTTAATATGTCTTTGAAATAATTAGCATCCATTGTATCTTCGATATAAGAATCGTTTCCTATTATTCGATTACCATTATCAAGGAAAGAAAGGAATGATCTAACAATGTTGTATTTATCGTAATTTTTTGCTCCTGTTTCATCGAGTTCTACTAACTTATTATTTTCATCAAGAAGGACATTTCTTAATTGTTTATTATTGAATCCGCATAGGTAAATAAAGTAATAGTTCAATATTTGTTCGATTATGTTACAAGCAGCAATTGGACTTGTTATTTCGTTTAGTTCTTGCCATAAAGCAGAATACGTGCTTTTTATAGGATTATAATTTTCTTCTAAATTTGTTGATGGGTTTTTAGATACACAATATTTAACTGTAGACTGATTTTTTGCTTTATTTATCTTAAAGAAGGAAACGCAATCATAAAATTTTTCATAATCGGTTGTAACATTAGTATGAAAGTGAACATTGTGCGTAAAAACAAAAATTTGTTTGATATGACTTTCTTTTATGATTCCAGGTTCATCGAGAGTAGTATTGTTATAACACATGTCTACGAGGTTTTTTACAAGTGAACTTACTATATAAAGAGCTTGTCCATCCATTGAAGAAACAGGGTCATCAATAATAACTATGGCAGGCTTAATCTGACCTTCAGCTGATGCACCGATTACCATATGATAGAAGTATAGGAAGGAAATAAAGTTTCGTTCACCCTCACTTAAATTTGTAGCAGGTATAAATTTACCAGTGGAGTCTTTGATATCATAAACAACTTGGTATGACCCTTTATCTGATTCATTCCATTCAAGGTGGAATCCTTGAAAACCAGAAGACACAAGAAGTTTATTAATTGCTTTAACTGCTGGTTCAGCGCTAATCATCTCTGCTGATAATTTAGTTAATTCTTCTTCACATTTATTGTTATTTTCAATTATAGTTTGTAATTCAGCTCTATCAGCGAAAATTTGCTCATTCAAATTTTTATATGTTTCATCATATAATCTCAAATCATCCTTAAGCTTATATGCAAAGTACATCCAAACAGTCTCTATGCATTCTTTTTGAGCTACTTTTTTATTATTTACAAGACGATTATTTTCTTCAATCTTGGTGTTAAAGTCATCAATTATAGAATTTAAATTACTAATTAAATCATCGATTGGTTCAAGAGTATATTTAATAGACATGTCATTGGCTTTTTTGGCAATCTTATCAACATTTCTATTTAAGGTAGCTTTCAGTATTTCTAATTTATCTTGATAGGTTGCAAAGTCTAACCCATTTAATGTGTTTTTGGGATTTGATTCATATACATTAATTATTTCACCCATAATTTTAGTATAAGCACTGAATGTGTCTTGAAATAGTTTTTTAGATTTTTCATATTCCTCATCAAATAAAGATTTATATTTTTCTTCAAAATCAGGTTGTAGTTCTCTTTGACAATAAGGGCATTTATTATCTTTAGTATAATGGTCATGACCTTGAGCTAACCAAGAAGCAGAATTCATTACTTTTACAAAACGTGCAAATTCTGTGCTATCACTAGTTGTTATAGAAGTGTTCAATTCTACATCAATATTAGGTAAAGTTAGGCTACTTTTAACTAGAAGAGGATAAGTCATGCCTTGAGGTCCAAAGGCTATTTCAAATTTGTTAGTCAATGATTCAAGATTGCTATAAAATAAATCTTTATCTACGTATTCTCTAGCTTTTGTTAATAGACCATTTTTAGTAGACATACCTTTAATATTAGACTTAAAAAAAACACGCTCTTGTTTGGTTTTAGTCCAAAAAGATTCTTCAAAATCTGATTTGAGTTTACTGAGATTATTCTTTTTATCACTTAATAATTTGTTTTTAGTGTCAATATCCTTTTTTGCGGAATCAATGTCTTTCTTTAATTGGTTTATAAGTTCTTGATTCTCGACATTTGGCTTTCCTACTGTGTATATGCTAGATACTTTTTCATCCTCTAAAAAATGTTGTTTAGTAAATTCAGCATTAAATGTAAAAATATTATATTTGCTTAATTCCGTATCTTGCCTAACTGTTATGCACGTTGCATTAGATAATTCTTTTGAAAAAGTTGATTTACCAGTACCATTATTTCCATATAAAAAATTGATATAAGAAAACTTTTCACATTTCACATTTTTAAAACTTGCTTTATTTAGTATGATTTTTTCTATGATTGACTTCTTTTTAACATCCATTTAATTCACCCCTTTTTTAATAAGCTGCAACCCTTATTCCTATGGATTTAAGGGCTTTTTTTATGTTTACCTTTTTAATGCTCCAATGGACGATGTCTAATTCATTAGTAGCATCTTTTGATTTGATTCCTAGTAGAGCTTCATGCTGATTGAGTTTGTTTTGCTCAATGGAACAAGTAGTAGAAAAATAAATTTTATAAGTGGTATCATCCTCTTCGATTCCTGCAATATAGCCAAAGAAAGCGAATTGATCTGGAGTTGCAACTTTATAGCTATTGTTTTTGTTTGCAAATATACAAGGCATTTTTTTAATCAATCCAATATTGTTGTTGGTAACACAACCATATTTATCTCTTAAGCCATCCATATATTTTGTTAATGAACATTTTTTATCAATAAGAAAATACCCTTTTGAATAATCCTCGTTCTCCAAAACGAAAAGAGAGTAGTGTGTGGTTGAGGGAATAATGTTAGAGGTAATTACACTGCCATTATTAATAGTTGTAATTTCATAAACTTTATTAGTTATTTGGGCATTCTCAATTTTTTCTATGTATTGGGCTTGTCCTTTTAAAGAAATATTTCTAACAGCAACACCATAAAGTTGCTCTTCACGAACTTTTATATCATTTGCCATTAGTCATCATCTTCCTTTCTACCAAAGTAGGCAATTTCTATATTTTCAATGTATCTTCCATTGTCATTGATTTGAATAAACCTATTACAGCTTTTATTGATTGAGTCATTCTTGACCTTTTCATCTGAGTCTATTAATTCGATTGTTGGCTGATTTTCATCAGCGAATGACTCAATCGAACAATAAATAGACTCTAAAGAGTCTGTGATTGTTTCCTCGAGCTTAGATACATATTCGCCCAATAATCTAGCAACGGCTAAACAAAATTTTTTAAAGTTTAATTGACCTGTTATACCCCAGTCATATGTTATAACTTTTCTTGAATTTAAATTTGTAGATAAAAAAAGATAAGCATTATTGATATTATCTTTACTGACTTCAATCAGTTCTTTTTTATTTAATGTTCTACCTTTAAACAAGTTAGTGCATGTAGAATCAGCAGAAATATTATAGTAAGTAAAGTTGATGGAATTGAGAAGGTTTCTTACAAAATTTGGTTGATTATCCTTAGAACTTTTGCATTCGTAAAGAGAGCATAGAAGTGATGAAAAGCCAGATTTTTTTTCTTTTTCTAACACAAAAATCACACCCCTTTTATTGATAAATTAATTGAACCATTATGAACCAAAAGGGAACCAAATGGTTCATTATTTCGTGTTTTATAATAACAGTGACAAAAGAATTTTAAATAACTTTTGCGACTTGCCACCATTTAATAATTATAACACGAAAAGCAAGTTTTGATAAGACCGTAAGTGAGGTGATGATTATGATTAAATCAACTTTTGAGTTATCTAAAGAACAAGATGAAAACAATATTTTATCTATTCCGGATTCGTATGATTCGGACGGTAAGTTGACAATTAATTCTTGGCAGCTATTCAAGGATGATGAGTTGATGTCAGAAAGATATCACGATGAAGAGTAAGATATTTTACTATTAAAATTTCAATAATTTAATACCTGACAATGAGCGATAAATGAGACCGGAAAATCACTATCGTCGATTCACATGTTGTCAGTTTACATAGCAAACGCTTAGGTGAATCAAGTGTTGCTGAATTCAGGCTAAAGCCACAGTTCAGCGGTACTTCCTAAAGTTTGAGCTGCTGTGGCTGTGCCTTCAAATGAAGGAGCAACACAGTGTATAAAGATAATAATGATATTGAGGCAGAAATTGCTTTATTTGGTAATGAAGCTGATGCCTTTGATAATGATGAAGAATATCATTCAAAAAACTTAACCCTAACTGAATTGATGAAAAAGACTGCAGAACGCAGTTATTATATCGATTTAGTTGATAACTATAGTGGTAAAACCACAAGAATTAAATTGACGGCAGTCCCTACTATTCTTGAAAAATGTAACTATTTTTTAGAAAAATATAAAGATTATTATATTAATTTAATCAGAACAAATAAAAACGATCTTCTTGATGCTTATTAAAAAATATCAAAAATATAAAAATAAAAATTTGATTTTTCTTTAGAAAGTTATATTGTTTTAGCTGATTCTTTTATTAAATATACTTAAAATAGTATTATAATTAAACTAAACGACCTCAATCTCTTCGAGGTTTTTATATTAGAAAAAAAACAAAAGAAAAACACCGATTGTATCGGTGTTTTTTATTCAGCTATAAAATATTCTCTTACTTCTTTTAAGAATTCTGATATACTGAAATTTAAAATTTGAACAATTTGTTCTAAGAATATATTTAAATCATCATTTAAGACCAATTATATAATTTAAAATGTTTTGATGCGGAACTCCAAGCAATTGAGTTATTTTATGACTAGTAATCCTTCTTAAATATAGATAATAAGTTATAGATTTTGATTCTAAATTCTTACATTTATTCATAATCATAACTAATATTATAAGCTTTTTTATGTCAATAAATTTTAATTATTTTAAATAAAATAATAGAAGTAATTCTTCGATTTCTTATGGTCGAATTTAAAAAAACAAAAGATTCATAGGTATTTAGATAAAAGATTTAGCATTGTACAAATTCCTACGATTAAAGTCGTGTACCACAATTATCACAATAACTTGCGGTTAGATTATTTGCTTTATTACATTTTGGACATAATTTGATTAATTGTTTACCACAATTCTGACAGAATTTTGCATCAGAATTGTTTAAAGCATTACAATTAATACATCTGATTTGGTTTCCATTTTTCATTGAATTAGATATACTATTGGCAGCTTCTGATAAACTTTCCTTAGTGTTAGATGCTAAATAATTAATGGAATCTTTTGCTACTGGTACTGTTTGACTCGCTACATAACTTGTCATTTGCTTCATAAATCCTAAATGACATAATTTTAAACCTATGCCTAGTACAATAAAACCAACAAATAAGCACCAAAAAAAATTAGGGCTACCAAGGTTAGACATTGCTGTAAAAAAATCAATAAGACCAATTATAATTAAACATGCACCTAATGTTGTTAAAATAACACCTAAAATTTTAAATATTTTTTTAGTTTTATTATGTTTTGGATCATTTATAATGTTTTTCATATTTTCACATCCTTTATTATATTATAACAAATTTTTATCATTATTTAATAATTTTTAAAAAATAAATAAAACGATAAGTTTTAATATGGTATAATAAAAAGCAAAAAAAGATTTTTATTGTAAGATGGTGAATTTTATGCAAATCAAATTTTATAATCCTAAAAAAGTTACACTTGAAAATTTAAAACAAGTTTCAATTGTAGCAAAATGCAAAAACAAATGGGTTTTTATTAAGAACTATGATAGTAATAACTATGGTATAATTACATTTAATATAGAAAATAATCAAAGTATATATGAAATTGTTAAATCTGAATTAATTAGAACAGTAGGCTTGAAAGCTTTATCTTTAGATCCAGTAGCTTACTACTTTCTAAAACAAGGAGCTAATACTACTCATTCTTTATTGTTATATGCAGAAGTAGAGAAACTTCATAAAAATAATTCGTTTTCTGAAATTGATTTTTTTGAAAATCTTCCTAATAGTATTAATTGTTCAAAATTAACTAGTGAGCTCTTTAAAAAAGTACAAGGTTGGTTAAATCTTAGAAGTAATACATCAGAACTTTGGGATATATATGATAAAGATAGAAAATTAACTGGTAAAGTATGTCGTCGTGGTGATTTTTTAGAAGATGGTGAATATCATTTAGTTGTACATGCATGGATACAAAATAGTAAAGGTGAATTTTTATTAACCAAACGTTCACCTAATAAAGGATTCCCTAATATGTGGGAAACTAGTGGAGGCTCTGCCCTTATAGGAGATAGCAGTCTTGAAGCAGCAATGAGAGAAGTTAAAGAAGAAACTGGACTTTTGCTTGATGCGTCGAATGGAATTTGTATCTTAAATTTTAAACGTGAAGATAGTTTTTTAGATGTATGGATATTTAGACAAGTATTTGATATTGAAAATGTTGTTCTTCAGGAAAATGAAACTTGTGATGTAATGCGAGCCACAAAAGAAAAAATTTTACAAATGTATAATGATAGAACTTTAGTACCATATCCATATTTGATTGATTTTTTTACGAAAATTAAATAAAAATTGAATTTTTTACATTAAAGTTAATAGTAAATTTTTACAAAATAATAATTTCATTTACTATTTTTTTTCTTTTCGATACTTAAAATATAACTGATTTGATAAACTCTAGAAATAAGAATTGTAAAAGATATTTTTATAATATCACCAAATAAATATGGTAATACGCCAATTAATAATGCATCAAAAAATCTTATTTTTAGATAAAATGATAACCAAACTGTACCAATTAAGTAACAAGTTGCTGTTCCCATAATAAAACCTAAAAAATGAACAGTTTTGTGATTTGATTTTTTGAAAATATAAATAAAAATAATAATAAATAAATAGCCATAAATATATCCAGCAGTAGGTCCTAATAAAACCTGTAATCCACTATTATAACCCGCAAATATCGGTAGTCCAATTGTTCCAAGAACTAAATATAAAATGATAATAAATAGACAATCTCTTAATTTAAGGTTATAGCTATAGAAGTAAACAATGAAGGTAGCTAAAGAAATTGGTACGGGACTAAATGGTACAGGTATTGCAATTGGGGCAATTATCGAAAAAATAGCTGTTAAAATAGCAATTTGTGATATTTTACTTAATTTCATATTTTTCCTTTCTTACATTGAATTTATTTTTATATTTATTAAATTACGCTCTAGTTTAATGAAAACTTTTAGATTCTTTAGTATAACGTTTACAACTTTTTATATTTTCAATTTTATTTTATATTTATTGTTAAAATATATAATTTAACTTTTTAGTGAAAAGATTAAGAAATTCACTCATTTATATTTTTAATAAATAGAAAAATTGAAAAAATACGTTTAATCATAAAAAAATCCATAAGGTTACTTTATTTTATGTGATTAGAAAATTGTTAATTGCTATTTATGAGATGGAAATTATGTATAAATTATGTATATAGCTATATAATCATAACATATAAAAAACTCTATGTAAAGCTAACTTTACCAACACATATAGCATTTTGGTAAATTAATATTGTAAATTTTTTGTATCGATTTTTCTTATTATCGTAAGATAAATAATTAAATTTTTTAATATTTTTAAGGATTTTTAGAAACATTGAAATTTACACTCAGTGTGTTATAATATCGAAGTAAAAGTAATTCGTATAATTTCCCTGAAATGGTGGGAGAGTTTCTACGCTATGGCCTATCTATAGTACTACGAGTAAATAAGTCCATAACTTTTTTATTTATATTACGAATTTCTTTTTCAATTTTATAAGAGAGGTTTGTTTAATATGAAGAAGTTTTTTTTCAAAATGCGAAAAAATCAAACGTTTATTGTTTAGATGGCATTGTTCCATTACAAACGGCAATTCCGCTTGGTATACAGCACATTTTAGCAATGTTTTTAGGAAATATTTCCCCATTGTTAATCGTATTTTGGCTTATTGACATTGACCTAGGTCTAAAAACGATTCTAATTCAAAATGCGATGTTTATAGCTTCGCTGATTACAATTATTCAAATATATCCATTATGGAAAGTTGGTTCAGGTCTTCCTATTGTTATGGGAACTAGTTCTGGCTTTATTGGAACTGCAAAATCAGTAGCGGTAAATTACGGATATGCTGCAATTATGGGGGCTTCTTTAATAGGTTCCTTGTTAGAAATAATTTTGGCTTTTTTTATTAAACCATTAAAAAAACTATTTCCACCCCTTGTGACTAGTTTAGTTATTATTTCGATTGGTCTTTCATTACTACCAGTTGGAATTCAATATTTTGGTGGTGGTTCAGGAAATCCGGATTTTGGTTCATGGAAACATTTATTAGTAGGTTCAGTTGTAATCCTTATAATAATTATTTTAAAACAATTTAAAGGTTTTATTAATGTAGCTTCTATTTTGATAGGTATTATTGTTGGGTATATTTTGGCAATTTGCTTAGGCTTGGTTGATTTTACAGCTGTAAAAGAGGCAAGTTGGTTTGCTCTACCACGTCCTTGGTTTTTAATGCCAGATAATGAAACTATTGGTTTTAGTTTTAAAATACAAGCAATTATTCCTATGTGTATTATGTTTATTGCAACAACAGTTGAAACAATTGGAGATACCTCAGGAATTACAAATGGTGGGTTAAACAGAGAAGCTACTAATAAAGAGCTAACAGGTAGTGTTTTAGCAGATGGTGCTGGTTCGCTTATTGCTGCATTATTTGGTGTTTTACCAAATACAAGTTTTAGTCAAAATGTTGGTCTCGTTACAACTACAAAGGTTGTAAATCGTTTTGTAGTATTTATGGGAGCCATTTTCTTGTTGCTAATGGGTTTCTTCCCTAAGATTAGTGCAATTTTTACAGTTATGCCACAATCGGTCTTAGGTGGAGCTGCTGTTGTTATGTTTGCAATGATTTTTGTCAGTGGTTTACAATCATTATTTAGAGTAAAACTTACAGAAAGAAATTGTCTAATTATTGCTTTATCATTAGGTTTAGGGATTGGTATTGGAAATGTACCAAGTGTTTTAGATAAAATGCCAAGTTGGGTTGGACAAATTTTTGCTCAAAATGGTATTATTATGGTGTTTTTAATTTCCACAATTTGTAATCTGATTTTTCCAAAAGGTAATAATGGAGATAAAGATGATGATACACTTCTAGAATGTCAAGAAAATAGTAAAATAAATTTAGTTGAAAGAAAGGAAAACAATGATTCTTTAGAAATAAAAGTAGAAGAAAATAATATCGATAAGGTTGTAGAAGATGATAACTAATTTTTTAATTACAGGTAGTAAGAAAATTGGTAAAACAACTTTAATTAAGAAAGTTTATAATACTAATAAAATTAATCCTATTGGATTTATAACTTTACCTATCTTAAAAAATAATATAAGGCGTGGTTTTTATTATCATAGTTTATTTAATATTCAACCCAATGATTTACCTATAATTTATGATATGAAAACGAATCCAGAGGTTTTTATGACTTTAGGCGTTAAAACTTTGAAAATGGTTTTAAAAAGTAATAATAATTTCGTTATTTTAGATGAAATAGGAAGGATTGAAAAAAGTAATGAATGCTATATTAAACTTTTAAATGAAATTTTTGATTCAAATAAATTTGTCTTAGCAGCTTTAAAAAAGGAAGATATTATATATATTAATCAAATAAAAGTAAGAAAAGATGTAAAAATAATTGATTTAGATAGTGATGATTTTAATGAAAGTTACAAATTTTTAAATAACTGTCTTAAAGAATATAGAGGAGAATATAATAATGAAAAAAATATTTAGTTTTTTACTCATATTGGTATGTATTTTAGCTACATCATGCACTGATACTAAAAATAATTCATCAAATACAAATGATGAAAATAATGATAAAACGATTAGTATAAAAGATCAAATAGGAAGAGAAGTTACCCTAGAAGCTCCTGCTAAAAGAATTGTTTCAGGTTATTATAGTTCAACTACCTTGTGTTTAGTTTTAGGTTTAAAAGATAACTTAGTAGCAATAGAAAAAAAGCTGAAACTAGAACCTTATATAAAGAAGCGGCAAAAGAATTATTGAGTTTGCCTGGAGTTAGTACTAAGAAATCAATAAACGTTGAAGAAACTTTAAATACAAATCCTGATTTAGTTATTTTGCCTTTATCTTTAAAAGATTCAGTTTCGCAATTTGAAGCTGTAGGTGTGCCAACAATTGTTGTAAACCCAGAATCAGCAGAATTAATCGAAGAAGCAGTCACAATTATTGGAAAAGCGACTGGTAAAGAAGAATTGGCTAAAATTTATAATGATTATAATAAAAATAAACTTGATGAAATTGAAAAAAAGTTACAAAGTATCAATGAAAAACCAAGTGTGTTTTTAGCCGGTAATAGTAGCTTTTTATCAACTGTTCCTAAAAGTTATTATCAAAATGAAATGATTGAAAAAGCTGGCGGAATAAGTGTTTCTAAGGATATTGATGGGACAAGCTGGACTAGTATTAATAAAGAACAATTATTATTGTGGCAACCTGATTTTATAGTTGTAGTAAACGATGCAAGTTATACGATTGATTCAATTAAACAAGATTCCACTTTAGCTGGATTAAAAGCCATTGAAAACGATAAAATATTCAAAATGCCATCAAAACTTGAAAATTGGGATACAAATAATTCTTCCTCAACATTAGGTGTTTTATGGTTAGCTTCTTTATTACATAGTGATATCTATTCAAAAGAAGAAATGAAACAAGATGCTATTTATTTTTATGAAACATTTTATAACTTTACTCCAAATGATGCAGTATTAGATTTATAGATTTTAGTGAGGGTTCAACTTGAAAAAAAGAATAGCAGTTTTAGTTATTGTGTTAATAGGTGTGTTTTTGGCATCTTTATTGATAGGAAGATATGAATTAACTTTGTTTGATATTTTCAAAATTATTAGTGGAAAGATGGATAATAAAGTTAAACAAAATGTGTTTTTAAATATCAGACTTCCACGAGCTATATTCGTTTTTATGGCAGGATCTATGTTGGCTTTAGCTGGATTTATTTATCAAGCAATTTTTAAAAATCAGTTAGCATCTCCTGATATTTTAGGTGTTTCAAGTGGAGCAAGCCTGGGCGCAATCATTGGAATATTATTCATTGGAAATAATGGATATGCTATTCAAATACTAGCTTTTATTGTTTCGATTTTAACAGTTTTTTTAGCGGTTACTACAACTAAGCTTATGAAGGGTTCAAAAATATATAATCTAATCATTGCTGGAATTATTATTGGTGCTTTGATAAATGTCGGAATAATGTATTTAAAATATAGTGCTGATCCAGAAAATCAATTGGCACAAATTGAGTATTTTATGATGGGCTCATTTCAGACAATTAAGTGGTTAGATGTAATTTTTGTTATAGTATTAGGTTTACCATGTTTGATAGTTTCACTATTGTTAGAAAAAAAATTAAAAATTTTAACATTACCTGATGATGAAGCAATTACTTTAGGACTTAATGTTAAATTATACCGAATAATATTTATAATTATTAGTACCATATTAGTTTCAACAGTTGTGTCAATTGCAGGGATAGTATCATGGATTGGATTAGTAGTTCCTCATTTAGCGCGAATGATTTTTAAAGCAAATTTTAAAGTAACATTATATATTTCTCTAATTATAGGCTCAATTTTATTAGGTTTGGCTGATATGCTGGCTAGAAGTTTAACACAATCAGAACTACCTATCAGTATTTTAACATCATTAATAGGAGCAATCATTCTCTTTATTTTTATGATAAGGAGGAAACAAATTTGATTCAAATTAAAAATTTAAAAGTAAGTTATGATAAAATAGAAGTTTTAAAGGGACTAAACTTAAAACTGGAAGATAATAAAATTATAGCTATTTTAGGAGCTAATGGTGCTGGGAAATCAACATTAATTAAAACTATTATAGGTTTCTTAAAACAAAGTGCTGGTGATATTTTTATTGATGGTAAAAGTATTAAATCAATTAACTTTGATAAAAGATTAGAATTAATAAGTTATGTTCCACAAAAGATGGAATCTGGATACCGTTTTTTAGTAAAAGAATTTATTGAGTTAGCTCAAACTAAAAAATCAGCGGATATTAAAACGATTATGAAAGAATTTAAAATCGACCACCTTAGTAATAAATATATTGACGAAATATCTGGTGGAGAATTAAGACTTGTATATCTTACAAGAGCTTGTTATCAAAATGCAAAATGGCTTATTTTAGATGAACCGACTTCGAATCTTGATTATAAAAATGAACATAAATTTTTAGAATTACTTAATAATTTGGAATGTAGGAATAAAAAATCCATTATTTTATCAATTCATAATCCTCACTTAGCACTTAAATATGCTGATGAAATTATATTTTTAGATAATGGAAGATTAATTGGTCATTTTGAAGTTAAAGAAAAGAATATGAACATAATTGCAGATGCTTTTGAAACTATTTATGGAAAAGAGTATGCAAATATGATAATCAAAAAGGAGTAATAGTATGGTAAAATGCAAGGATTATATTGTTGTTAATTCGCTTGAAGAGGCATATCAACTAAACCAAAAAAAGAATAATCAAATCGTAGCTGGTAATGGCTGGTTAAAAATGTCTAAAAATCAAAAAGGAACGCTAATTGATTTATCAAACTTAGGTCTTGACACAATTGAGGAGACAAAAGATGAATTTATAATTGGCGCTATGACTAGCTTAAGAGATTTAGAATTACATAAAGGATTAAATGAATATACGAATAACGCCATTAAAGAAGCCTTGGAAAATATTGTCGGAACTCAATTTCGTAATAATGTTACAATTGGTGGTTCTATCTGGAGTCGTTTTGGCTTTTCAGATGTACTTTCTATTTTTTTAGCACTTGATTCCTATGTAGAATTATATAATAAAAAAATAATATCTTTATCTGAATTTACTAAAATGGAATTTGATCGTGATATTTTAGTTAAACTAATAGTAAAAAAAGAAAATATAAATGTGGCTTATGAATCATTCCGAAATCAATCAACTGATTTTCCTATTTTATGTGTAGCTTTAGCTAAAAGTAATGAAATTTATCGTGTTGTTATAGGGGCTACCCCATATAAGGCAAGTGTGATTAACGTAAACAGAATAGATTTAGATGAAATTTTATCTCACTTTAAATTTGACACTAATATGCGAGCTTCAAAAGTATATAGAATTGAACTTGCAAAAGTTTTGATAAGAAGAGCATTAGAAAAGATGGGTGAAAAATATGAAAATTAAGCTTTGGATTAATAATAAACTATATGAAGAAGATGTTGATATAAATCAGCCATTGCTTGAGTTTTTAAGAAGTAAAGGTTGTTATAGTGTTAAACGTGGTTGTGAGACATCTAATTGTGGACTATGTACAGTTTGGTTAGATGCTAAACCAATTTTGTCTTGTACTTATCCACTTGTACGTGCTAACGGAAAGCATATAACTACCTTGGAAGGACTTCAAGAAGAAGCTAAAGAGTTTGGTGAATTCTTAGCGGATCAGGGAGCTGACCAATGTGGTTTTTGTAATGTCGGTTTTATAATGAATGTTTTAGCAATGGTAAATGAATTGATAAATCCAACAGAAGAGGAGATTAGAGCCTATTTGCAAGGAAATTTATGTCGATGTACTGGGTATATGGGACAAATTCGTGCTATCAAAAACTTTTTAGAATATAAGAAAGGAGTTAAAATAGATGAGTGAACAATACGTAACTAAACCAATTCGTAAAAAGGATGCAATGGCACTTGTTACAGGAAAACCTGTATACACGGATGATTTAGCACCCAAAGATTGTCTAGTTGTAAAATTATTACGCTCGATTCACGCTAATGCATATATCGAAGAGATAAATATATCGGTTGCTTTAAAGGTACCAGGTATTGTCGGTATTTATACATATAAGGATGTACCACAAAATCGTTTTACATTGGCCGGTCAAACATATCCTGAGCCTAGTCCATATGATCGTTTAATTCTTGATAAACATGTTCGTTTTGTTGGTGATCCAGTAGCTATTATTGCAGGCGAAAGTGAAGAAGCTTGCTTAAAAGCGATGAAATTAATCAAAATTAAGTATCAAATTCTAGATGCTATCCTTGATTTTAGACAAGCAAAGGACAATAATGTTATAATTCATGATGAAGATAATTTTAAGACACTTTGTGATGTTGGTGCAGATAAAATGCGTAATCTATGTTCTAGTGGAGAAAGCAGTTATGGTAATTTAGAACAAGCTTTTAACGAAAGTGATGTTATTCTGACTAAAACCTACCATACTAAAGCAAACCAACAAGCAACAATGGAAACATTTAGAGCATTTTGTTATAATGATATATATGGTAGATTGAATGTTGTTTCATCAACTCAAATTACGTTCCATGTTAGAAGAATTTTATCAAATGCGTTAGGTATTCCGAAAGCTAATATAAATGTTATAAAGCCTAGAATTGGTGGGGGCTTTGGTTCAAAACAAACTGCAATTGTTGAAGTATATGTAGCATTTGTCACAATGAAAACAGGAAGACCTGCCGAAATTATATATACTAGAGAAGAAAATCAAATTGCATCCTCACCTCGTCATGAAATGGAAGTTACCATTAAAATTGGAGCTACTAAAGAAGGTATAATTAAAGCCATTGATTTATACACTTTATCAAATACCGGTGCATATGGAGAACATGGTCCAACAACTGTAGGATTGTCTGGACATAAATCAATTCCGTTATATAGTCGTATCGCTGCTCATCGTTTCAAGTATGATGTTGTTTATACAAATCACATGTCAGCTGGAGCTTATCGTGGTTATGGTGCAACACAAGGCATTTTTGCATTAGAATCAATCATTGATGAATTAGCTCACGAGTTAAATATTGATCCTTTAAAACTTCGTGAACTTAATATGACAAGACAAGGTGACGTAATGCCTGCATATTATGGTGAGATCGCAAGAAGTTGTACATTAGATGAGTGTGTAAAAAAATGCAGTGAAATGATTAATTATAATGAAAGAATTAAGCCTAGTTCAAATGGAAAAAAAGTTAGAGGTCTAGGTATGGCATTAGCTATGCAAGGTTCTGCTATTTCTAATGTTGATGTTGCTTCAGTTGTTTTAAAATTAAACGATGATGGTTTTTATAGCTTATTAATCGGCGCTTCTGATATGGGAACAGGGTGCGATACAATTTTAGCTCAAATGGCAGCTGATTGCTTATTATGTGATGTTGATGATATTGTAGTATATGGGGTAAATACTGATAGTTCACCATATGATTCTGGTTCTTATGCTTCATCAACTACCTATTTGACAGGTATGGCTGTTTTAAAAACTGCTGAAAAATTGATTCAAAAGATTAAAAAATATGGTGCATCTAAACTTAAAGTAGATATAGATGAAGTTGAATTTAATGGAAAAGAAGTGTATGTACTTAAAACAAAAGAAAGTATTTCCATTAAAGATTTAGCAAATATGGCAATGTGTAATAATAATGAACAACTTCAAGCATCTGAATCGCATTCATCTCCAGTTTCTCCACCACCATTTATGGCAGGTATGGCATTGGTAGAAGTTGATTTGGAAACAGGAAAAGTTGATTTAATTGATTATAAAGCAGTAGTTGACTGTGGTACTGTCATTAATCCTAACTTAGCAAGAGTTCAAACCGAAGGTGGAATTGTTCAAGGAATTGGTATGGCTTTGTATGAAGATGTTATTTATAATTCAAAAGGACAAGTAATTACTAATTCATTTATGCAATATAAAATACCAACTCGTCAAGATATTGGTAATATTGAGGTGGATTTTGCTAGTTCTTATGAGCCAACAGGTCCATTTGGTGCTAAATCAATTGGTGAAATCGTCATAAATACTCCATCACCAGCTATAGCTAACGCTATTTTTAATGCATGTGGTGTTAGAATTAGAGAATTACCAATTACTCCTGAGAAAGTATTCATGGCTTTAAAGAAGAATGAAGCTTAGTGTTATAATTTTAGCTGCTGGTAATTCCAAAAGATTTGGTAAAGAAAACAAGCTTTTATATAGATTAAATGGAAAATTATTAATTGAGTATTCCTTATTATTAGCTTTAAATTTACAAAAAAAATTAATAGATATTATAGATGAAGTTATAGTCGTATCGAAATATGAGGAAATTAAACAATTAACATTGCAATATGGTTTTAATTATGTATTAAACTTAGCCAGCGATGAGGGTATTTCAACTTCAATTAAATTGGGTATAACTCATGCAAAAGAAGAAAATGCCTATTTATTCCTTGTTGGTGATGAACCATACTTAAAATTTACTACTATTTTAAATTATATAAAGTCCTTTTTGGAATCGAAAAAGGGTATAGCCTCACTAATAGATATAAATAAAAATCCAGGCAATCCATGTATTTTTAGTTTTAAGTATAAACAAGATTTGCTCCAATTACAAAATGACACAGGTGGAAGAAAAATTATAAATAAAAATTTAGATGATGTTTTTTTCTTTGAAGTTTCTTCTCAAGAAATAATAGATATTGATACAAAGACTAGTAATTAATTATTAGTCTTTTTTTGATTGACTTTAACTTCAATTAAGCATAATATAGCTATGTTTGGAGGAATGAGTTTAATGTTATTAACAGGAATTATTGCATTAATTACCTGTATCAGTATGATACTTTGTGTACTTATAAAACCTAATGTAAGAATTAAAAATCTTAATTTAGGTCTTTACTGGATTATCGCTTTAATTGGAGCGACTATGATTTTGATTTGCAATTTATTATCATTAAAAGAATTAGGTAATAAATTATTAGAATCATCAGCTATTAATCCAATTAAAATATTATGTTTATTTATATCAGTTACATTTTTGTCAATATATTTAGATGAAGTCGGATTTTTTAAATATATTGCAAATCTAACTTTAAAAAAGGCCAAAACAAGTCAAAAGATGTTATTTGTTTATTTATATGTTGTTGTATCGATATTAACTATTTTTACCAGTAATGATATAGTTATTTTAACTTTTACGCCATTTATATGCTATTTTGCTAAAAATGCGAAGATTAACCCCGTGCCATATTTGATAAGTGAATTTGTGGCTGCCAATACATGGTCGATGTTGCTTATAATTGGAAATCCAACTAATATCTACTTAGCAACATCGGCTAACATTGATTTTATTTCATATTTTAAAGTTATGGCTTTGCCTGCTTCATTGGCTGGTATTTGTGCATTTTTAGTGTTGTATTTCTTATTTAAAAAAAGTTTAAGTATACCTTTTCAATCTTCGATAACTGAGGTTAAATTACCACAAAAACCTTTAGCAATAATAGGATTAGTAAATTTGAGTTTATCAACTATTTTACTTGCGATTAGCTCATTTATCAATATTGAAATGTGGTTAATAACGTTATTCTTTGCAATATTATTGTTTGTTGAAGTCTTAATTTATAAATTGATAAAAAAAGAAAATCCAACCGAATTATTCAAAGCTTTAAAAAGGTCACCGTGGGAACTTATTCCCTTTGTATTATCGATGTTTGTGATAGTTTTAGCTTTAGATAAACATGGATTAACTAATTTTATTGCATCTAAACTTGGAACTGGAAGTTTGACTATTGTTAAGTATGGAATTGCTTCAACAATTGGGGCAAATTTAATAAATAATATTCCACTTAGCGTTTTATTCAGTGCAATTGATTTGACACTTCCAATTGAATTTTTAAATCGTGGAATATATGCCTCAATCATTGGCTCTAATATTGGCGCATTTTTAACTCCTGTTGGAGCTTTAGCAGGTATAATGTGGGCAAATATTTTGAAAGAAAATGATTTTAAATTTCCTTTTTATAAATTTGTCTGCTATGGAACTTTAGTTGCAATTCCAACATTAGCATTTTCCCTAGCCGGATTATACTTGACAAGTGTTTAAATTACTAGCATTTATTAATGATTTGAATTAAAATAGATTCAAGGAAGTGAAAATATGATTTTAGATAAAGTGAATAATCCTAGTGATTTAAAAGAATTTGATAATAGACAACTAACAATTTTAGCAAGTGAAGTAAGAGATGCGATTATTAATCGAGTATCTAAAATTGGTGGCCATATCGGACCTAATTTAGGAATGGTTGAATTAACAGTTGCTATTCATAGAGTATTTGATTCGCCTAAAGATAAAATAGTGTTTGATGTTTCACATCAATGCTATGCACATAAAATACTAACTGGTAGAAAAAAAGCTTTTTTATATGAAGAAAATTTTAAAGATTGTAATGGTTTTACTAATATACATGAAAGTAAACATGATATTTTTAGCATCGGCCATACATCTACTTCGATATCACTTGCGCTCGGTTTAGCCAAGGCCAGGGATATGAAAGGAGATAAAGAAAATATCATAGCCGTTATTGGTGATGGTTCTTTATCAGGTGGACAAGCTTTTGAAGCTTTAGATTATGCTGGTGAGTATGATAATAATTTGATTATTATTGTTAATGATAATGATCAAAGTATTGCAGAAAATCATGGTGGGTTATATTCTAATTTAGCTAAATTAAGAGAAACAAATGGAAAATATCACAATAATTTTTTCAAAACGTTAGGCTTGGAGTACTATTATCTAGATGATGGACACAATATTGAAAAACTTCTTAACCTATTAACAAGTGTTAAAGATTGCAATCACCCAGTAGTTTTACATATCCATACAATTAAGGGTAAAGGACTTAGTTATGCTGAAGATGAGAGAGAAAAGTATCATCAAGGTGGTCCTTTTGATGTGCAAACTGGAGAATTTTATGATAAAACTTCTAAAATTCAGGTTTTAACAAATAGCTTGCTTAAAATTATGGATGAAAAAAATAATGTAGTTGTTATAAATGCTGCTACACCAGGTAGACTTGGATTAAGTAAAAATATTCGTGAAAAATATCAAAAAGAAGGTAAATTTATAGATGTAGGTATTGCTGAAGAAAATGCAATGGCCTATGCTAGTGGTATTGCCAAAAATGGTTGTATTCCTGTTTTTGCAACACTCTCTACCTTTTTGCAACGAACTTATGATCAGTTTATCTCTGATGTTTGTTTAAATGATTCAAATGCGGTTATTCTTACGTTACAATCAGGAATTTATGGACTAAATTCTGCTACACATTTATCACTATGGGATATTCAAATGTTTTCACATGTTCCTAATGCTACTTATTTAACACCTGCATACGAAGAAGAATATCTAGCAATGCTTGAATATGCAATTAGTAATAATAAGCATCCATTAGTTATTCGGGTACCAAATTTAATGCCTAAACTAGGATATAAAGATTTGACCGATTATAGCAAGCCTACTAATATAATTACAAATCATGGAAAAAATGTAGCAATTATAGGTGTAAGTAATATGCATGTAAGAGCATTAGAAGTTGCTAAAGCTTATAAGGAAGAATATGGTGATGATATAACTGTAATCAATCCACGCTTTGTGAGTGGTATTGATAGAAACATGCTTGAAAAACTGATGTCTCACCACCATATGATCATAACCTTAGAAGATGCTTTAGTTGAAGGTGGTTATGGACAAATGATTTCAAGCTTTTATGCAGATAAAGAAATGATTGTAAAAAATTTAGGAATTTCAAAATGTTTTCATTCAGAATTTAATGTAGAAGAAATATTAGAAAAACATGGTATGGATGTACAATCATTATTAGAATTAGTAAGGGAATATTATAACAAATAATAAAAATAAACGGAGAATTACTAAAGTTTTCCGTTTTATTTTTTATAAGAAATCTATCTAAAAAGCATCTTTTTATCTATAAAAAGACTGTTGGTAAGGAATTGGTTGTGGATATGGCATTTGCTGCGGATATGATGGATATGGGTAGGGAGGGTAGGCTGGATATTGTGGATAAGGTGGATATGGAAGTTGTTGATTATTTTTGTTTAGAAAAATGAATGGAGTTGTTATTAAGACTCCTGCTAAAAAAGGAAGTAGTGGACTTCTTTCATCAAAATTATTGTTTCTACAGTTAATGCAATTTCTTTGATTATACATTTTTTCACCTCATAATATTATATGTTTTAACATTAAAATGGTGTTTTATGAAGTAATTTATAACTAAATTTATAATCTTTTAGAAAAATTATTTATAAATATAATAATACTATCAAAAAATATAGCTTGAAAATAACTTTTCTTTTCAATTAGAAAAATTTATGATAAAATATTTTGGCTTAAGGAAGTGGTTATATGAAATTTGACTTGCATAATCATTCAACTTATTCAGATGGTAAGTTGAGTGTTAAAGAATTGATAGAAAGAGCTAAAAATAAAGGATTAACAGGATTAGCATTAACTGATCATGATTGTGTATTTGGTTTAGAAGAAGCTTATGAAGAGGCACAAAAAAATGGTCTGTATTTATTAAAAGGTGTTGAAATATCAACATTTTATAAAGGTGAAACAGTACATATTGTAACTTTTTTTAAAAATAATATTGTGCCAAAAGAAATGTATGAGTATTCACACCAATTAGTAGAAACAAGAATTAATCGTGCTAAAAAAATGTTAAAAAATATTGAAGATATTTATAATGTTAGAATCGATTATGATTATTTATTTAAAAATGGAACAGTTATTACTAGAGGAAATATGTTCCAAGCTATAATGCATTCAAATGAAGGAATTGATCGCGATGAAGCTAGTTTTATGGTTTCTAATGAATCTAAAGCATATATTCCAGCCTCTAAGTTAAATACTGTTGATGGTCTTCAGATGATTCATAAATGTGGTGGAATTGCTATTTTAGCACATCCTACTTTAGTGAAAAAAGAATACTTAGAAGAAATTTTAAGCTTAGGATTTGATGGGATTGAATCAAGATATCCTTTAAATAAAGATGGAGAAGAAGAGTATTTTAGAAATTTAGCTATTAAATACAATTTAGTTAATAGTGCCGGTTCAGATTATCATGGTGATTTTAAACACGCTGATATTGGAACATCAACTTTAAATTTAGATGAATTAAAAAAAGTTTTAGCATTATTGGAGGTGTCTTATGAAGATTAAGAGTGCAGAATTTGTTAAAAGTGGAACTAGTATTAATCATATGTTAGATGGTGGCCTACCGGAATTTATGTTTTGTGGTAGATCTAATGTTGGAAAATCAAGCTTTATTAATGCTTTATTAAATCGTAAAAATTTAGCTAGAACATCATCAAACCCTGGAAAAACACAAACATTAAATCTTTTTTTAGTTAATAAAGAATTTGTTTTAGTCGATGTACCAGGTTATGGTTATGCTAGAGTTAGTAAATCGATTAAGGAAACATTTATGCCTATGATTGGAAATTATATTCGCCATCGTGAAGAGCTGAAAGTTGCTTTTTTACTTGTCGATATGCGCCATGAACCGACGAACCAAGATAAGGAAATGTTTGATTTATTGACTTATTATGATGTACCTATTTGTGTTATTGGTACTAAATTAGATAAGTTAAAACAAAGTGAGATCGAAAAAAATAAAAAATTGATTCGTGAAAAATTAGTATTAGGTCCAAACGATATGTTTATTCAAACATCTTCGGAAACAAAACGAGGTATTGAAAAAGTTTTAGATTATATTGAATCAATTTTAAACGAAGGAAAAGAAGTTGTTGAAGAATAACCAAAGTATGGTTATTCTTTTTTTATCTCTGACATACAATTTAATGGTGATAAAATGAATATTAATATTTATGAAGAAAAGTTTGTTCCAGTTAAAGATATTATACTGATTAAAACATATTTGAAACGATTGTCTGACTATAAGGTTTTAAATGATTCACTTTTAGGATCGATTTTTCTTGACTTAAGCTATTTTGATAGTAATATGCAAGAAAACTTTAAAACTATTGAATTAGAATTTGCGGTTATTTTAAAAGATTCGATTAATATAGAATCAATTACTTTAAATGATGTTAAATGTGAATTAGTAGATTTAAAAGGGGTCAATATTAATTATAACTTAGAGATTGACTATGTTGAACTGTTAGAAGATTTGGATAGTATAGAAATTAAAGATGAAAAAAGTAATGAAGATGAAGAAACGTTTATCGACGAATATGTTGAAGAAATCATAGATAACAATAACGATGATTTGTTAGATGAAGAACAATTAGAAGCAGAATATGAAGAAATAGATGATGAAATAATTGAATTAAGAGAAGACGAAGTAACTTTTATCGAAGATTTTAAACCTGAAAAAAAAGATGAAGAAATAATACAAATTAAAGAAGAACTTAAACAAGAGTATGATGATAAATTAAAAGAAAGCTTAAAAGAGAGAATTACAATTACAAGACCAATAAATGAAACAGAGGATTCTTTTTTGGATATTTTTAATACATTTGAGGCAAGGTTTTTATGTATAAAAAAAATGCTTGTTAGAGAAGATATGATTGATGAAGTATTAAAAGAAAATGAAATTGACTTAAAAGATAAAGATGAATTTTATGACAAATCGACAAACATTTTAACGATTAAGAGTTATGAATGAGCTATATGCTCTTTTTAATTTAAATCCAACTGCAGTTTATCAAGAAACTCAAAAAGTTAAAATAATTAAAGCTAATTCATTTATGTATGTGATTAAGCTAATTGAGCCAAAAGAAGAAAATCATTATGAAATTTTAAAAAGATCTAATTATTCATACTTAAAACCATTAGATATTAAAAGATACAACAATAATACATATTATTTATTTCCTTATTTAAAAGAAACTAAAGTGGATGATGGTACTTGCTTATTAAAAGAATTAGATATTTTACATAATAAAACTAAAAGAAAATATGATAGTTCTAAAATAGCCAGTTTTAAGTTCAAAAAAATGGTAATAGTTATGAATGAAAAATTTAATTCTTTAGAGATGAAAATAAGAGAAATAGAATTATCTTCAATTAAAAATGATGTTTCATGGATTGTTTTATCAAAGTATTATATTATATTAGAAGCCAAACTTATAATATATCAGCTCATCAAAAAAGTAGAAAAAGAGATAAATAACTTAGAATATGACTCTTGTTTTTTACACGCCCATCCTACTCTAGAACACTTTAAATGTGAGAAGTTTTTAAGTTTCTCCCATGCAAAAGAAGGTTATTATGTAAGTGATTTGTATAAGGTGTATTTAGAACTAGAGAGTGAAAATAAAAATATAAAGTTACAATTAGATAAGGTTTTAATAACTGCATTTTCTAAGCGATATTTTAAATTAATGGTTCTTTTTAGTTATACTTTAAATTTAGATAATATCGATTTTAATAAAAATTTGCAGCCTTATATAATTTATACTAATAAAATAGCAAAAGCTCTTAGTCTTTTTAAAGAATATAAATAAAAATTTAGTTTGAATTAGATAATCAAACTAAATTTTTTTATATAATGATAAACTTTAATTTTTCTAAATGGTTATTTCAGTATAACTTTTTTAGACAAATTAAAATTCATCAAAATTTTACAAATGGAGAGCTTATTTTTGATAAAAATAAATATTTTAAGAAAAAAAACATAGAATTTTGCATAATAAATTAATAAATACAGATAATAAGATATAATTTTTAAATGTTTGGCAGTAAGTACTTGACAGTGCAAACAGTATGTTATATAATAAATTTGCACTTGATGGATATATGTGCAAACGAGGTGATGGCATGTTATCAAGTAGACAAAAACTTATTTTAAAAGCAATTATCGAAGAGTATGTGGACTCTATTGAACCGGTAGGCTCAAAAGTTCTAACAGAAAAGCCGTATTTAGATTTTTCATCAGCTACTATTAGGTATGATATGCAGTTTTTGGAAGAAAATGGATATTTAGAAAAAACACATACATCATCGGGAAGAATTCCATCAGAAAAGGGATATAAGTTTTATGTTGAAAACTTAGTTACTCGGGATGAGGGAATTATTAAATATTATCCGATTATTGATGATATTTTCGAAAATAAGTTTTATTCGAAAGAAGAAGCCTCAAAAAGAGCTGTTGAAGTTTTATCACAAATTACAGGCTATCTTGTAATTATGTTAGGTTCAAGTGCTAATTTTTCAAAGGTTAAAAAAATGGAAATTGTTCCTTTAACGGATGTTGATGCATTATTGTTAATTGTAACAGATGCAGGTGCGGTTCAAAGTCAAAAGATAACAATTCCGCAAGGTTTTAAAATGGATGATTTGTTAAAGTTGATTGATATGTTTGATTTAGCAGTTTATGATCATTCAGTTTTAGAAATTAATGAAATTTTATCCAAAGAAGCGATGAAACCAAGAATCCGAAAAATGGTGGACTTTAAAGACGATTTACTTAGTTTCCTAATCAAAGCATTTTCTAGATTTCAAAATGGTGAGTTTTATCAAGCTGGATTGACAAATATTTTCAATCAGCCTGAATTTCACGATCATGAAAGTATGGAAAACATTTTAAAAATGATTGATGATGAATCTTTAGTAAATGTAATGAAAGATTGTGGAACAGGTCTTACTATTAGAATTGGTGAAGACAATACTATACCGAATATGAAACGTTGTTCAATAGTGTCAATTCCTTATTACATAAATGATTCTGCTTATGGTACAATTTCTTGTATCGGTCCGATTCGAATGCAATATCGTAAGGTTTTACCGCTAATTGAATATGTCGCAACTTCAATGCGAAAATTATATAACAGATAGGAGCGATATGGTGGAAAATATTAAGGATTTAAATAAAAATGAAGAAACGTCTAAAGTAAAAGACGAAGAACAAAAAGATGCTTCTTGCAATGACACTAAAGAAGAAACTTTAGAAAAAGAAACTAAAGAAACTTCTAGTAAACCATCGAAAGAAGATAAAAAGAAGAAAAAATCTCGTGAAGAGATACAAATTGAAGCATTAAAAGCTGAGTTGAATAAATTAAGAGATGAACGAACAAAAGAACATGAAAGTTTCTTGATGGCGCGTGCTGATCTAGAAAATGTACGTCGTCGTGTACAAGAAGATGCAATTCAAGAGCGTAAGTATTTTTCAATGGGAATCGTTAGTGATTTAATTAATCCTGTTGATATGCTTGTGAAAGCATCGAACATGGAAACAGATGATATCCAAATGAAGAATTTCTTAATTGGCTTTCAAATGATTGCTAATCAAATTATTGATATTTTAAAACGAGATGGTTTAGCTGAAATTGAAGCTAAAGGTAAAGAATTTGACCCTAATTTTCATCAGGCAATTTCTAAGGAGCATGTTGATGGTGTAGAGGCGGGCCAAGTAATCGAAGTATTACAAACAGGTTATAAATATAAAGATAGAATTATTAAACCAGCAATGGTTAAAGTTAGCGAATAAAAGGAGATAATAATATGGCAAAAATTATTGGTATTGATTTAGGTACAACAAATAGTTGCGTATGCGTAATGGAAGGTGGCCAATCTAAGGTTATTCCTAACGCAGAAGGTGGACGTACTACTCCATCTGTAGTTGCATTTAAAAATGGAGAAATTATCGTTGGTGAACCAGCTAAACGTCAAATGGTTACTAACCCTAATACTGTATATTCTATTAAACGTCATATGGGTGAAAACGGATATACTGTTGAAATTGAAGGAAAAAAATATACACCACAAGAAATTTCAGCAATGGTTTTACGTGAATTAAAGAAAACTGCTGAAGCTTATTTAGGAGAAAAAGTTGAAAAAGCAGTTGTAACAGTTCCTGCTTACTTCAATGACTCACAACGTCAAGCTACTAAAGATGCTGGTCGTATTGCTGGATTGGATGTAATTCGTATTATAAACGAACCAACAGCATCATCATTAGCTTATGGTATTGATAAAACTGGTAAAGAACAAACTGTTTTAGTATTTGACTTAGGTGGA
Source organism: uncultured Anaeroplasmataceae bacterium (assembly GCA_944325035.1). GTDB lineage: Bacteria > Bacillota_I > Bacilli_A > Acholeplasmatales > Anaeroplasmataceae > CAG-307. The sequence continues at coordinate 547,625 of CALUYM010000001.1, read as the reverse complement.
GGTACATTCGATGTTTCTATCTTAAACTTAGCTGATGGTACATTTGAAGTATTATCAACAGCTGGTGATACTAATTTAGGTGGAGATGACTTTGACCATAAGATTATGGAATGGTTAGCTCAAGAATTTAAGAAAGAAAATGGAATTGATTTAATGGCAGATAAGATGGCTCAACAACGTCTAAAAGATGCTGCTGAACAAGCTAAGAAGGAGTTATCTTCAGCAACATCTTCAACAATTAATTTACCATTTATTTCAATGGGAGCGGCAGGTCCAGTACACTTACAAAAGACTTTAACTCGTCAAGTATTTGATACTTTAACAAAAGATTTAGTTGAACGTTGTTTAATTCCAGTTAAACGTGCAATGCAAGATGCTAAGTTAACTACTAAGGATATTGATCAAGTTTTATTAGTAGGTGGTTCAACACGTATTCCTGCTGTACAAGAATTAGTTCGTCGTGAATTAGGTAAAGAACCTAATAAATCAATTAATCCAGATGAAGCTGTAGCTATGGGTGCTGCCATTCAAGCTGGTGTTCTAGCCGGTGAATTTGGAGATCAAATTTTATTACTAGACGTTACACCACTTTCATTAGGTATCGAAACTCTAGGTGGTGTATTTACAAAACTAATTGAACGTAATACAACTATTCCAACATCTAAGAGTCAAGTATTCTCAACAGCTGCAGATAACCAACCTGCTGTAGATATTCATGTTTTACAAGGTGAACGTCCAATGGCTGCAGATAATAAGACTTTAGGTCGTTTCCAATTAGATGGAATTCCTGCTGCACCAAGAGGAGTGCCTCAAATCGAAGTTAAATTTGATATTGACTCAAATGGTATTGTAAACGTATCAGCTAAAAACTTAGGTACTGGTAAGGAACAACATATTACTATTCAAAATAGCTCTTCTTTATCTGAAGAAGAAATTAAGAGAATGGTTCGTGAAGCTGAAGAAAATGCTGCTAAAGATAAAGAACGTAAAGAAAAAGTTGATACAATCAACGATGCTAATTCATTAATTTTCCAAGTTAAGAAATCACTTGAAGAATTAAAAGGCGTGACTGATGATGAAAAGAAGAATATTGAATCATTATGTGATGATTTACAAAAATCAGTAGATGCTGAAGACATCGAAGGTATTAAATCTAAACGTCAAGCTCTTGAAAAAGCTGCTCAAGATTTAGCTTCAAGAGTTTATCAACAAAATGCTAGTCAAGGTCAAGATACAAATAGCCAAGACAAGAAAGATGATAATGTTGTTGACGCAGACTTTACAGATGTTAACTAATAATAATTAAGTAAGGGCTAAGTTCTAGCCCTTTCTTTTGAAGAGGTGAAAATATGGCGAAACGCGATTACTACGAAGTCCTTGGTGTATCTAAGAGTGCTTCAAGTGAAGAAATTAAAAAAGCTTACCGTCTACTTGCAAAAAAATACCATCCAGATATTTGCAAGGAACCAAATGCGGAAGAAAAATTTAAAGAAGTTCAAGAAGCTTACGAAGTCTTATCGGATGACCAAAAAAGAGCACGTTACGATCAATATGGATTTGAAGATCCAACTCAAGGCTTTGGTGGTGCAGGTCAGGGATTTAGTGGTTTCTCTGGATTTGGAGGATTCGAAGATATTTTCAATAGTTTTTTCGGTGGTGGAGGTCGTGGAAGTCACCAACGTGATAACCGCGGAGCTGATTTAGAAAAGACAATGACAATCACTTTTGATGAGGCTGTTCATGGCTGTAAGAAAGTAGTTCGTTTAAATGTTGATGAAGTATGTCCACAATGTGGAGGCAGTGGCGCAAGAAGCAAATCTGACATTAAGACTTGTGAAAAGTGTCATGGTCAAGGTTATGTATTTGTTGAAATGCAAAGCATTTTTGGTCGTACAAGAACACAACAAGTATGTCCGAAATGTGGTGGACGTGGACAAGAAATACTAAATAAGTGTGAACGTTGCGGTGGTAAAGGTAAATTTAGAACTACTAAGGATATTACAATTAATATTCCAGCAGGAATTGATAATGGTATGACACTTAGAGTTGAAGGAAAGGGAGAAGCTGGAGAATTTGGGGCTGAACCTGGAGATTTATATATTACTTTCAAAGTTACACCACATGAGTATTTTGAACGAGAAGATGATGATATTTATCTAACAATTCCAATTACTTTTGTTCAAGCTGCCTTAGGTGATGAAGTAGAAGTTCCAACTATAAATGATCCTGTTAAAATTAAAATTGCAGCTGGTACTCAAAGTGGAACAAAACTGCGTTTACGTGGTAAGGGTGTTAAAAATCCTAAAACAGGTAACACAGGAGATCAATATGTTATTGTAAATGTAAAGACGCCAACGAATTTAACTGATGAGCAAAAAGATTTATTTAAGAAATTAGGTCAAACTGAACTAAAATCTAAAGATTCAGCTTGGCAAAAGTTTAAAAACTTTTTTAAGAATTAAAGATATACCTAGACACTAGTGTCTAGGTATTTTTTATTAAAAAATTTAATTTGTCTTGATTTTCTAAAATTTAGAGTCTAAAAATTATGATTCAGATAATGAATGATGAAAAAATGTAAAAATATATAGAAAGCGCTTGCAAAGACTTTAGTCAATTGCTATAATAATTGTGTAGGTAAAAAGCGCTTTTTGTGTGTGTAGCTTTGTTACTTAATTTGTAAAATGAGGAGGGAAAAAATGAATCAACAATATAAATTCATAGTAACTAAACAAATATTTATTACTAGAATGTATAATAAAATATTGTATGACACTTAATTAAACTAAATTTAATATTAAAAAAAATTATAGTCAAATTTGTGCCTTAATACTAAAACTAGATTTATGGGATAAAAAGGCATGTAAAATTATTGAGAGAAGAAAAAGAGGAGGACATTATGCATATTTTTGCTATAATTGCATCAATTTTATTATTGATTTCGTTATTTACGTTCGTTTATTATTGTATTAAAGGCGGTAACTTGATTATTGGTTTATTTATTACTGCCGTTTTCTGGTTATTACTTGGTACAGTGTATACAGTTTGGAATGCTGCATCATCAGGTCAAGTTAACTCTTTTACTGATGGATGGAATTTAGTAGTTGGTAATATGAATACCGTATTTAGTGATGGTCCTATTGGATATGGTACAACTACTACAATTATTATCTTTGCAAGTTGGTTTGGTCGTGTAATAGTAGATACTGGTATTGCTAAGGCATTAATTAGAAAAGTTGTTGAATTATCTGGAAATAAACAATTAATTACTGTTTTATTTGTTTCTATTGTTTCAGCTTTAATTTTTACTAGTGTATTTGGTCCAGGAAGCGTTATGGCTATTGGTGCTATCATCTTACCTATTTTATTATCTATTGGTGTAGATAAAAAAATTGCAGTTGGTTCATTCTTAATGAGTGTTGCAGCTGGTATGTATGTTAACAATGGTTATATTTCTCAATTTTCAGGACATTCTTTATTTATTGAATTATGGACAAAACCTGGATTTGAAGCAGATTTCTTGAAATTTACTTGGATTGCTTTCTTAATTCATGTTGTTATCATGGTTGCATTTATTGTATTTAATTATCAATTTGCTAAAAATAAGACAAAAGCTTGGGCAATGTCTGAAGACGAACAAGAAAAAGAATTATCAAATTGGACATTCGTTGTTCCTTTCATTCCTATTGTTTTAGCTTTAGTTGTTGCATTAATTAATATTTTCCGTGGTTCAGAAGCTAAGCAATTAACTGCTTTTGCTCCAATTTTCTTATTTGTTGTAGGTATTTTCTTTGGATTATTATTAACAGGAAACTTAAAGAGTTATAAAAAAGCAGTAGATGCTACACAAAAAACATTATTCAATGGTATTTCAGATGTTGCATTACTTATTGGTATGTTACTAGTTATGAACATGTTCTCAACTGCTGCTAATAAATTAGCTGCTCCAATTTTCACAGACGCTTTAGGAAGTTCACTGGACTGGATTACTAAAAACCCAATTATTATTGTAATTATCTTTATGGTATTAGCACCTTTAGCTTTATTTAGAGGTCCATTTATGATTTGGGGTTCAGGTATTGCCTTAGCATCAGTTTTATTCCCAATTATTGGTTCATCTACTCCATTATTATTAGTTCTATTCTATGTTCAACCAGTAGCCATTGTTGCTCAAGCATGTCCTACTCAATCTTGGGGTATGTGGGCTCTATCTTATTCAAAATATGAACCAAATATTTATATTAAAACTAATTTACCTTGGGGATGGATTATTTGTGCCGCAAATATGTTATTAGCATATTTCATTTTAATGTAATCATTGAAGCGTGTGATATTTCATATTAATAAAAATGAAATATCACATCTTCATATCAATATATGTAAATTTAGATTATTGAATAGGAGCAGAAAATGAGAAATATAAGAATCGGTATTGACGTTGGGGGTACGCACACAAAAGCCGTAGCAATTGATAATGCTACAAATGAAATTGTTGGTAAGGGTTCAGTTAAAACAACACATCACCATCAACATGGTGTTGCACATGGGGTAGTTAAAGCATTTGAAAAATGTGTTTCTGAAAATAATATAAAACCTGAAGAAGTTATCTTTATTGCTCATAGTACGACTCAAGCCACTAACGCGTTATTAGAAGGTGACGTTGCCAAAGTTGGTGTTATTGGTCTTGGAGGTGGAGGACTTGGCGGTTGGTTTGTAAAGAAACAAACTAATATAAAAGATATTGATTTAGGAACTGGTAAGCATATTGAAGTAGTTAATTCATATATTAAATTAAAAGAGTTTAATGAATCAAAAGCGGAAGAGGTAATTAACGATCTAATTAAACAGGGAGCTCAAGTTATTGTGGCTAGTAAAGCCTTTGGAGTTGACAATATGACAGAAGAAAAAGTCATTACAGAAATCGTTAATAAAAAGGGCTATCTTAGTACAGCTGCTTCTGAAATTACTAAACTTTATGGCTTAGCTACAAGAACACAAACTGCAACGCTTAATGCTAGTATTCTTCCAAAAATGCTAGAAACTGCAAATAGTACAGAACAAAGTGTACGACAAGCTGGAATTAAGGTTCCTTTAATGATTATGCGTGGTGATGGTGGTGTTATGGAAGTTACGGAAATGAAAAAACGTCCGATTTTAACAATGCTATCAGGACCAGCTGCATCTGTTATTGGCGCATTAATGTATTTAAGAGCTTCTAATGGTATTTACTTTGAAGTAGGTGGTACATCTACTAATATTGGAGTAATCAAAAATGGAAGACCTGCAGTTGACTATACTATTTTAGGTGGACATAGAACATATGTAAATTCATTAGATGTTCGTGTCTTAGGTGTTGCTGGTGGTTCAATGGTTCGTGCTAATAAAGAAGGAATTGTTGATGTAGGTCCACGTAGTGCGCATATTGCTGATATGGAATATGCAGCCTTTACAGATCCTAAGTTATTAGATGGTGCTGAATTATATTTTATGCAACCACGTGATAATGACCCTTCTGATTATGTAGCCATTAGATTAAAAAATGGTAAGAGTATTACTATTACTAATACTTGTGCAGCTAACGTGCTAAAGATTGTTTCTGACAATGATTTTGCCAAAGGTAATTATGAATCAAGTTATAAAGCAATTAAACTATTAGCAGACTACATTGGTAAATCAGTTGAAGAAACAGCAGACCAAATTTTAAAAACATCATGCGATAAGATTAAACCAGTAATCGAAGAACTTATTGCTAAATATAAAGTTGAAAGAGATCAAATCATTTTAGTAGGAGCAGGTGGAGGAGCAGGTACTTTATTAGCTTATACAGGTAAGATGATGAACTTTAAATATCAAATTCCACAAAATGCAGAAGTTATATCTTCAATCGGAGTTGCTTTAGCGATGGTACGTGAAATGGTTGAGCGTACAATTCCAAATCCAACGGTTGAGGATATAGCAAAAATTAAACGTGAGGCCAAAGATCGTGCTGTACGAAGTGGTGCAGTTAAAGATTCAGTTGAGGTATTCCTAGAAATTGATGATACAACACAAAAAGTAACAGCAATTGCAATGGGTTCAACAGAAGTAAAAACAACAGATTTATCAAAGAAAATTGATGATGATGAAGCATTAGAAATCGCTAAAGAAACATTCACAGACGCAACAAATATTAAAATTGCATACAGCAATAAAGCAACATTTGTTGTTACTGGTATGATTAAAAATAGAGAAAGTATCCGTATTATTGACAGTAAAGGATTTGTAAAAGTTCAACGCAGTGAGGGTATAGTTTTAAAAACTAATTTTGGTAAAATTGAAGAAGTAATTAAAAACATTTGGGACCAAGCAGGAAATTATTCAAGTGAAGTTAGAATTAACCCTGATATTTATGTAATTATTGGTGGAAGAGTAATTGATTATTCAGGATTAAGTACAGTTGAACAAGTTTATGGACTAGCTAAAACTGAATTAATTGATTTAAATGAAGATGCAGAAATAGCTATTGTAGCTGCAAGAAATGGATTATATTAATTATGAAAAGTATTCGTGATCAAGTATGCTTACTTTGTAATCAAAGTGATTTTGATATTTATATGGATATGTTAGATAAGGATATATCTTCGCACCGATTAAGTAAAGAAATTAAAAAAGAAATCATTGAAAAATCAATTTTAGTTGCAGAAGAGTATTACAAAAAACTTGTTAAAGAGTATGGAATGTGTAATATAACTAAATATGTATATCGTTTAGGTGTACCTATTGATTATGTTCGTGAAAAACCTACTAAGTACTATTCATATATAGGTCTTTTTAAAGAAAAAACAAAGACTATCACAGTGAATCTTGAGACTATATTACAAATTAAACATATTACATCTCAGTTTGGATTAGATGACATAGTAGATATAAACATGATAAAAGATGTTGTAATTGCTCATGAATTATTTCACTACTTTGAATTAATGAACCCAAGTATTTATACAAACCAAAAAATTATTGATGCAAAAATTTTTGGGATCATTAAGACAAAATCAAAATTATTAGTAGCTGGTGAAGTTGCTGCTATCCATTTTTCTAAATTAATAACTAATTTAAAGCATACACCTTTAGTCTATAATAAAACTTTTGCATTAGGCAAGAATATGCTTACTAATTAAGTTTAAATAAGTTAGGTTTAACAAAATATATTTTTTCCAAAGTAGAAATATGAATAGTTAGATAATATATAAGTCATTAGACAATTATGTTTCTAAACTATCTGAACTCTACTTTGGATTTTTTGCATTAAAAATAATTATTAGATAGTCTTAAGAATTATCGATGCTAAATAAGAATTGATTTTATAATTATTGCTATATGAAATGAGTATGTAGATAGTAATATTATCGTTGTATTATTTATTATCTCAGCTAAAAAATAAAAATCACTTTCAAAGTAATTCAAGAATAATTGATATTATTTGCATTTTTGGTTTAAATATGATATGTTAGGAAAGTATTAAAAGTTACGAGGTTTATATGCAAAAGTATTTTATTTCAAAAGAAGAATTCAAAAATCAAAGAATAACATCAGACGATGTTTTTCATATTACGAATGTCTTACGTTCAAAAGTAGGTGATTCATTTATTGTCAGTGATATGAATGAAGAGTATTTAGTTGAAATTACAGAATTAAACAAAAAAAGTGTTTGTTTTAAAATCGTCAAAGAAATTTTTAACAACAATGAATTACCTGTGCAAGTAACAATTTTTCAAGGTTATCCTAAAGGTGACAAAATTGAAGATATTATTAAACATGGAACTGAGCTTGGAGCTTTTTCATTTGTACCAACATTAATGAAACGTTCTGTTGTTAAATTGGATGATAGTAAAATAAAAAATAAGACAGAGCGATTTTCTAAAATTGCTAAAGAAGCTGCTGAACAATCTTTTAGAAAAATTGTTCCAAACGTAGAAATTAAGCAATTTAAGGAAATTGATTTTTCTGACTATGATATTAAGATTCTGTGTTATGAAGAAAGTGCTAAGCAAAATGAACTTATTAATTTTAAAAAAACATTGAAGGCTTTAAAACTAAATCAAAAAGTAGCAGTATTGATTGGACCTGAGGGTGGAATTGAGGATAAAGAATTAGATGAACTAATTCAAAAGGGATTTATTCCATGTGCTTTAGGTGGTAGAATTTTAAGAACCGAAACTGCTTCAATGTATGTTTTAAGTGCTATTTCTTACGAATTGGAGTTGAAATCTTGAAAACAATAGCCTTTATTACCCTTGGTTGTAAGGTGAATATTTATGAATCAAATGCATTAATGAATTTATTTAAAGAAAATGGATATCAAGTTATATCTGATGACAAACCAGCTGATGCTTTTATTATTAATACTTGTAGTGTTACTAATACAGCTGATTCAAAGTCTAAGCAAATGATTCGTCATGCAAAAAAATTAAATCCTAATGCGATTATTTGTGTTATGGGATGTTTTGCGCAAACTAACGAACAAGCTAGACTAATGCCTGAAATTGATATTTTATTAGGTAATGGTAATAAGCATGAAGCACTTGAGCGTATTAATCAAGCATTTAAAGAACGAACTAAACAAGTGAGTATCCTAAAAATAAGAGAAGTCAAAGACTATGAGGCTTTAGAAGCTACTACTTTTGATCATACTAGAGCTTTTGTTAAAATTGAAGATGGATGTTCAAATTTTTGTTCATACTGTATTATTCCTTATGCTAGAGGTCCTGTTAGATGTAAGGATAAGGATGATGTAATTAAAGAATTAACTAGAATTGGTGATATGGGCTATAAGGAAGTAGTTTTATCTGGTATTCATACCGGACATTATAAGTGTGGCCCAAATTATAAATTATCTAATTTATTAAGAGATATTATTGATCAAGTTAAGACAATTGAACGTATCCGTTTATCTAGCATTGAAATTAATGAAATTGATGATGATATCATTGAATTGATGAAAAATGAAAAAGTATTAGCTAATCATATGCATTTACCTTTACAAACGGGAAATGATAAAATCTTAAAATTAATGAATCGAAAGTATAATACTGCCTTTTTCTTAGATAAAATTAATAAAGTAAGAGAAGCTCGCCCTAATATTTCTATTACTACTGATATCATTGTGGGTTTTCCCTATGAAACAGATGAAGATTTTAATGAAACAGTGGAATTTATAAAGAAAGTTAATTTTGCTGAACTTCATGTTTTCCCTTATTCCCAAAGAACTGGTACGAAAGCCTATGACATGCCACAAGTTGATGGTAATGTAAAAAAGAACCGTGTCAAAACTTTATTATCTTTATCAAAAGAACTAAACCGTGCTTACTATGAATCATTTGTAGGTAAGGTTGAAACTGTATTGGTTGAAACTATTTATAATGATAAATATATGGTTGGTCATACATCAAACTATTTACATGTATTATTACCATTAGATTCAACTAAAATTGGTAAATTAGTTCCTGCAAAGTTAGAAAAAATTGATGGTGATTACATGGTTGCAGAAGTATTTCGACCAACTTTAAACCAAAAATTTTCATTCTCAACAAAATAAACCAAAAAAATAAAATTTAGTATTTACAAATGAATAACATTTGTGTATAATAAAAAAGGAATTTTACAATGGAAGGAGGCCTAGAATATGTCTAAGACAGTTGTGCGTGAAAAAGAATCTATCGAAGATGCACTTCGCCGTTTTAAGCGCGATGTTTCTAGATCAGGCAACCTTCAAGAAGCTAAGAAACGTCAATACTACTTAAAACCATCTGATGTGCGTAAACAAAAGAGACAAGAAGCTCGTAAAAAAGGCTTTAGATAGAAAAAAGATTTCCATTTGGAAATCTTTTTTTTTATAAATAAAGTTACATAATGTTTATAATAACTGAACGGATTACTTAAACACAAAATATTAATTTCAAAATTACTTATGGCTGTTTTGATAGCATAAAACTTTTACCACTATCTAAAAGATAAATGACTAAGAAAATAGCTATTTATTACAAATAGATGCTTAAGTTAAAAAATTATTAATAGTCTGAATTTTTATCTGGAAATTTTTAAATTTAGTGATCACTAAATATATACTTTATTCTTTTTTATCTATTCTTTTAGCTAGCATGACATTATTAGTTAACTCAACAAATCCAATTTTTTTATAAAAATTGTAAGCAGATACATCACGATCAGTTTGAAGAATAATAAATCGGATGTTTTTCTCTAGAAGTTTTTTTTCAATTTGTTGAAAGAAGAATTTTCCATAGCCTTTATTTTGATAATCAGGTAATATTCCTAGTTCTTCAATGGAATATTCAGTGCCTTCATACCAATGTTTTATTCTTCCTAATGAAATACCGATTAATTTATCATTTTCATATAATCCAAAAGCTAAGGAATTAGGGGTGTTAATCAATTCAATAATGTACATATTTAATTGCTCAGGTGTCCAATTATCATTCCAAGGTTCTTTGGTAAATATATTATAAAAAGTTTCAATAATATCTTCAACATTATTAATATTAATATCTTTTACATGCATTTAACTTCACCTCTTTTTAGTTTATTTTAACATTTTTTTATAGTTTTTGAGAATTTTTTTAAAATTTAGTAATTACTAAATGGAAAGTAGGTGTATTAAATGAAAAAAAATATATTTTTATTATTTATTCTATTGTTGGTTTTTATGCATATTAAAGAAAGTGATGCAAGTGTTAATGATTATACTACATTTGCTAGGATTAATGTTAGTGATGGGAAGATGCTAAGAGATTTTAAAAATGATGAAATTAATAATGGACTAGAAAGAGTGAAAAATAGAAAATTCATGGGATGGAGAATTCATTATTTTAATAAAAATATTCCATGCGATTTTATTGCGAAGACTATTTATTCTAATTACAATACGGGAACAACGCCAGTAGAATATAACGTGGATATAACTGCTGAAAATGTAGTTAAAACCTCAATTTCTGCTACAGGTTCAATCGGATCGACTATAAAAGGTGGAATGAAAGAATTTTCAGGAAGCTTGAGTAATGAATTAAAAATTAATGGTTCTTATGAGGAAACATCGTTAGTGAAACAAAAGGAGACCTTAAAAATTCAAATTGATCCAAATACAATGTGTGTCATTTATATAATGGGACGTGGGTTTTTAACTAATGGTGTTGCAAAATTTTATAATTGGTGGATTGGATCATATGAAGGCGGGTTTGAATATTTTACAATAACTGATTCATATGTAAGGATTGAAAAAGTAGCATTATGAAGTTGGTTTTTAAATTTGTTAATGGTTTAACAATTATAACAATCCTTGCACTGACATATCTTTATTTAAATGAAAAAGATCAATCTAATTTATATTTTTCAATATATAAAACATATGAAGTAAATGTTGACGATAGTAGTTTTGAGGTTTTTTTTATTGCGCCAATTCAAACGGAAATGTTTTTGTCAAGCGATAGTATTTATACCTTTGAATCAACAAATGTTAGCAATTTAGAAGTTATAGATTCTAATTTTTTACAAGAGATATTTTTAGATAATATTACTTATTATTTATATAAAGTTTGTTTTCGTATGCCAAACCTTAACGAACATTTTAATGAAAAAGTTTGGATTACTTTAAATTATCATCTTATTAAAATTAAATTTTTCATCGGAAAAATAGTGGTTTCTGCCAAAAATTGTAAAGAAGTAGATGCTGATTATGATACTTCAACGGGTGAATTTGTAGTTAAAATATCATTACCGGTACAAAAATATTATCCTTATGTTAATGAAGAAATTATGAATTATTATTTTAAAGATGATTTTTTAATTATTAGAATTAATAAAGTAATGCCAGGAATAAATTATGTAAAAATATATTATGATTCCAGTAAATCAGAATTTGCATTTAATAATGATATCTATTCACGTAATTTTTTTGATTATACTTCTTATTTGAAAGATGGTGTGCTTCTTGATTGAAATTAAGAATGAAAAAATCAAGAATGGAAATAAAGTTTTATTTGATAAACTTGATTTAAAATTACCTCCAGGTTTTTATCAACTAAATGGACAAAATGGAATTGGTAAGAGTACTTTTTTAAAATATATAGCAGGAATAAAAAAAGGTAAAAAATATTTTAAAACTAAAGAATCTGTTTTTTACTTGCCTGAAAAATTTACATTACCAAGAAACTTAACAATTAAAGACATTTTAAGTGTACTAGATTATGCTCAAGTAAATATGATAAAGCGATATGGTTTAGATGTGAATAGTAGAATTAAAGAGTTATCAAAATGTATGTTGCAAAAAGTTGGATTAATCATATCATTATCTAATCTATATGATATTTTATTATATGATGAACCGTTTGAGGGGCTAGATGATAATTCGGTTAATATTTTTTTAGATGATATAAAAAAGCGAGAAAATATAACGGTGATTATAACATGCCATAAGGTATCATCTGGAGTGCAGTTGACATTTAAAAAATTAAAAATAGAGCAGAAAAAGGTGCTTTATGATGAATAAGCTAGAACAATTTTATCAAAAACTTTTATTAACTAAAAAAGTTTTTCTACTCTACTTCATTGTTTTACTAATTCTTATTGTTGCTGCATATCATAGTTTAAATCTTGATTTTGATAAAGAGGCTTTTGAACTATTATCCAATGATTTATTGAATTCTTTTTATGATAATACAATTCGTTTAAGTTTATTAATCAATGCTCTATTATTATCAATGCTATCAATAAAAGAAGTATCAAGTGAGATGAAAAATTTAAATATTATCTTATATAATCAAGTTGGTACATCAGCTATGTACTTAAAAAAAACAAAGGTAATTTTAAAGATAAGCTTTTTTATGAGCAGTTTAGAATTCATTATATTGATAGTTACCCCATATATCTTCTATCCATCATATAAAATAACATTATTATTTTTAGAATTATTTATCTATCAAAGCTTATCAGCGGCTACATTAGCAGTTTTATGTTTTCTGATGGTTTTAATCTGTAGAAGTTACTATATTTTAGTAATTCCTGTTTTATTCGTTTTAATACTATTTTTCATACAAAATGATATTACAAATAAATTTTTATTTAAATTTGATTATACTAAAAGCTATAAATATTATTTAGATACACTTGTATTATATTTTTCATGTTTAACAATCATAATCTTTTTAGGTTTTTTACTAAAAGAACGACAGATTAAATAAATAAAATATAAAAAGTTATTGACATTAAAATATAATTGATGTAAAATTAAATGGTAATTAAATAAGTGGAAAGAAGAAACGCCCGTTTCTCGCCTGATTGATGATGTTGATAGGCAAATAGTCACGATAGATATAATTTTATTTTATGAACTTATAGGGGCGTTTATGTCCCTTTTTTGTTTACAAATAAATTATGGAGGTGGCTAGTATTAACAAGCCAAAAAAAAATACTGATGCTATAATTAATGAGGACATCAGATGTAAGGAACTATTAGTAATCACAAATTCTGGAGAAAAGTTAGGTGTTCTTTCGAAGCGCGATGCGCTTAATGCCGCTTATGACAGAGGATTAGATCTAGTTTTAGTTTCACCAGATGCGCATCCTGCTGTAGCGAAAATCATGGACTATTCAAAATTCCGTTTCGAACAACAAAAGAAAGCTAAAGAAATGAAGAAGAGTCAAAAAATTGTTTCTCTACAAGAAATTAGATTGAGCGCAGTAATTGGGCAAAATGATTTAATGACTAAATCTAAGAATGCACGTAAGATTCTAGAAAAAGGAAACAAAGTTAAAGTTTCACTTCGTTTCTACGGACGTATGATTTCTCATCAAGATATTGGTGAAGCAGTTATTACAAAATTCGTTGAATCTTTAGCAGATTGCTCACAACAAGAATCATCATTAAAATTGGATGGTAAAACATTATATGCTATCTTAGCACCAAAAAACGATAAATAAAGGAGTGTACAATTATGCCAAAACAAAAGACACATAGTGGTTTAAAAAAGAGAATTAAAGTAACAGGTAGTGGAAAGCTTATGCGTGGTCATGCATATACTGGTCACTTAAAGACTAATAAAACTCACAAAGAAAATGTTCAACTTTCTAAACAAACATCTGTTCATGCTTCAGATGAAAAGAGAATTAAACAATTAATTTCTAATATGCGTTAATCATTATTATAAAATAGGAGGTAATTATCATGCCAAGAGTTAAAGGTGGATATGTAACAAGAAGAAGACGTAAGGCAGTCTTAAAATTAGCCAAAGGATATTATGGTTCTAAACATACAATTTATAGAACTGCTCATGAACAAGTAATGCGTTCATTACAATACGCTTATCGTGATCGTAAAGTTAAAAAACGTGATTTCCGTAAATTATGGATTCAACGTATCAACGCTGCAGCTAAGGAAAATGGATTAAAGTATTCATTATTCATCTGTGGTTTAAGCCGTGCTGGTGTTGAAGTTAACCGTAAGATGTTAGCTGATTTAGCTGTTAATGATCCAAAAGCATTCACATCATTTGTTGAAATCGCTAAGAAGGGTTTAGAAATTCCTTCAAAGAAAGTTGAAGAAAAAGTTGTTGTTCTTCAAACTGAATCAAAGGCTGTTAAAGCTGCTAAGTTAGCACAAGCTCCTAAGGCAGTTGAGGAAACTGATGATGTTGATTATACTTCAATGACTGTAACTGAATTAAAGGCTATTGCTAAAGAAAAAGGAATTAGCGGTATTTCTTCAATGAAGAAAGCTGATTTAGTAGAAGCTTTAAGCAAGTAATAATGAAGACTAGGTATTTTCCTAGTCTTTTTTTCATATATTTAAAGGGTGATATATTGAAAGCGATAATTATTGGGGCAGGAAAAGGAAGTAGAATGAAGTCAGACATTCCAAAGTGGGCTTTGGATATTGATTCATCTAGTATAATTGATTACATAGCATATACTCTAAATCAATTAGAAATAAATTTTGAAGTATGTATTAGAAAAGATATGCAAAAATTTATGAACTATCCATATTTTCTACAAGATGAAATATATTCAGAAAGCTATGGACCAATTGCAAGTAAAGATATTTTTATAAACGAAGACTATCTTATAGTTAATGCGGACATGCCATTTATTAATAAGAAAGATTTAAAAGAATTTATTGAAAACTTCAAACAAGTAAATGCTGATATTGGAATAATGGTAACTAAAAAGGTAAGTGATAAGTCTAATTATCAAAAAGTTTATAATAAGAAAAACTTAAAATTTAATTGTGGTTATCTTTATAATTTAGGAATATATCTAATAAGAGGTGAACTTTTAAATGAACAAAAAGAGTTTTATAAAGATGAGTTTGATTTAACACTTCCTTCGTTTTTGGAAAAAGTCAAAAAAGAAACATATTTATACGAAGTAGAATCATCAAAAGACTATCTAAATATTAATACAAAAGAGAACTTAGAAGAAGCTCGTTTGTATTTGAAAGAAAAACTAAGGAACGAAATTTCTAAAGTAAATAATTTAATAGCGAAAAATTTTGATATTGATTTCTTTTCAACTGTTAGAGGTTCAGATATTTATGAGAATGTAAAAATACGTAAATCGACAGTAATAAATTCAATTATTAAAGAAAATACACATATAATAAATTCAATAATAAAAACAGGTAATTATTTAGGACCTTTTTTAAAAATTGAAGATAGTAACGTTTTAAATAATAATGAAATAGGATCTTTTGTAGAGATTAAACGAAGTGATATTGGTTCAAATAATCAAATTAAGCATCATGCGTATTTAGGTGATGTTATAATGAAAGATAGAAATAATATTGGAGCAATGATGGTAGTTTCAAATTTTAATGGGGCTTATAAAAATAAGACATATGTTGGTTCAGATAATTTTATTGGAAGTTTTACAAATTTAGTAAGTCCCTTAGAGATAGGAAGTAATAATTATATAGCTTCAATGACTAAAATAACAGAAACAGTATTCAATAATCAATTTATTAAAGAAAGACATCAAAATATAATCTTAGAAAACACTTTCAATCAAAAAGATTATTTGATATAATAAGCTAGGTGATTAATAAATGGATAAAAAAGCAGAATATTGTAAAGAAATTGAAGAAAGAAAAAAGAAGAAAAAACAAATCTCAATTGCGATTTATGTACTTGTTGGATTAGAAATAATTAACATTTTTTATTTTTTAATATATACATTTGTTGAAAGTGTGCCAAAGAATTTTTATACATCACATTTTTGTATTCCTCTAAGTATTTTATTTGTAGGATTGATTGCAATCTTGCTACCATGGGTTAATAAATATGGTAGTTTTAAATCAAATCAAAATAATGATAAATATATTACACTTGGTGGTATTGTTTTAATTTTCGCTGCCCTAATAATGTTTATCGGTTCATTTGCTTAATTATTTTTTCTCACTAAAACTATTTGCAAATATATTGACTATTCAAGATATCAATGCTAATATATATGTGCTAGGGAGATGGCCGTGGAACCCAAATTATTATATAAGGGAATCGAGGATAAACATGTGTTGAATGCCTAATCTTCTTAGGAATCCTAATTGTATATCATAAGATGCCCGCTGTTGAACTTCTTGTTCTTCATTGGACTTCCTAGCTATTAGTATATAAGCATATGCTTAGACTCTATAAAGTTAATGACTTTATAGGGTCTTTTTTAGTATATAATTTACTAAATATAAAAAATAGCGTTTTCTATTGTAAAATTTGTTTAAATTTCGTTTGCTTTATAACTCATTTATTGATATAATAGCTAAGGTGTTGAAAGTAGATTTTGATATCTACTTATTTTTTTTTGAAAGAAGTGAGATTATTGACAACATTTAACCAATTAATAACCGATGAGGAAATTCTAACTGCTTTAGAAAGTCTAGGAATTGAAACTCCATCAGAAATCCAAGAAAGTGCTATCCCTTCAATGCTTGAGGGTATTGACCTAATTGGCCAAGCTCAAACAGGAACAGGTAAAACATTTGCCTATGGAATTCCGGTTTTAGTTAATACAACAAAGGTTCCTTTTGAATCTTTAATTCTTTGCCCAACAAGAGAATTATCTATTCAAGTTGCAAAAGAATTAGGAAAATTAATCAAATTTAAAAAAGGTGTAAATATCGCTACAATTTATGGTGGTGAATCATACGAAAGACAAATTCGTGAACTTAAGAAAAAACCACAAATTATTGTAGGTACACCTGGTCGAATTATTGATCATATGAATCGTAAAACTCTTGATTTTAGTAACCTTAAAACATTAGTTTTAGATGAAGCAGATGAAATGCTTAAAATGGGATTTCAAGATGATTTAGAAACAATTTTAAAGGATACTCCAAGTACTAGACAAACTGTTTTATTTAGTGCTACAATGCCTGATTTTATAAAAAAAGTGGCATTACAGTATCAAAATGAACCTAAGCATATTGAAATAGCTAAGAAAACTTTAACTGTAGATCGTATAAAACAAGAAGTTTATTATTGTAAACGTGAAAGCAAAATGGATTTATTAATTCGTATTATTGACCTATATCGCTTTAAATCTTGTATTATATTTGCTAATACAAAGGCAAAAGTGGATGATATTGTTTCAAATTTACAAAAAAATAAATATTCAGTTGATGGGCTGCATGGAGATTTAAAACAAATGGTTCGTGACCGTGTTATGAATTCATTTAGAAATGGAAATATCAATTTATTGGTTTGTACTGATGTAGCTGCACGTGGTATAGATGTAAAAGGTCTAGAAGCAATTATTAACTTTGATCTTCCACAAGAAGATGAACTATATGTTCATCGTATTGGTCGAACAGGACGTGCTGGAAGTGATGGTCATTCAATTAGTTTTGCAACTGAATCTGAGCGTAGAAAAGTATCATTTATTGAAAGATATACTAAAAGTAAAATGGATGAATTAGCAATTCCATCGAAAGAAGATATTTTATTATCACAAATGAATAATTATTATGAATCAGTTTTAGAAAAAATTGATTTACCGATTGAACCTAATTTAGGCTTAATTAATAAATTATCTCGTTTAAATGCAGACCCAGTGAAATTAATTAATGCGTTAATTAGTCTATCATATCATGCTAGTCAAAAAGAATATCCAGAAATAAGTGTAGCAAAAGCTAGTCGTGAACGTGCTCGTACTGGAGAAAAGAAGAAAACTGGACCATTTACGAAAAATACGAATTATGTATATGCTCATTTAAATATTGGTAAAAAGGAATTGTTACGTCCACAAATTTTAATCAGTTTTGCTGGTAAGATTGCTGGAGTAAGAAAAGAAAATATTGGTGATATTATTATTCGTAAATCAGGTACTGATTTAGAAATTACAAAACAAGCTTTTAATTATTTAATGAAGCTTGAGGGTAAAGATTATAAAGGTACAAAAATCCATATTTCTAAAATTAAATCTTTAGACTAATAAAAAAAACAGTTCGAAAGAGCTGTTTTTTTATTAATTTATGATTTTAATACTAATTTAAAGTACAGTTTACAAGGGACTACACAGTGTAACGGTCTGAGGGGAGGGATTACCGCCCGTCAAATTATCCACCAGTTTTTCAATCTCGCTTTCCACATGGAGAAGTTCCATATGCAGTGCACGATTTTCAGGTTTGTCTTTGCAGCTTTCTTCCTGCCTGTCAGCGTCTTCTATTTTTTAGTTGTCCGGAAAACTCTCTATTTCCACGCTCTCGGAATTGTGATAAAATAGTAAGTACAAAGTGATAAATTCAGAATTGATAGGTGATGTGAAGTAGATATAAAAAGTTCTGAAATTCCATTCTTGCTCAGAATGAGCAGGAAATCAGAGAATATTTTCATCAAGAAGCCTATGTAAACTGACACTGCACAAACGAGCATTTTAGTGTAGATGAATTTGTCATTGCTAACTGCGAGTATCAGGGAGACTGGGATGGAATTGTTAAAAGAGTAGAAACTACAAATAATTTAATCATTACAGTTATGCTTGTCTATCAAAAAGAAAGAAATATTTCCTTTCATGTGGTATCTTTTTTTAAAATCAAAAATTACAAAATTGTATCAATGGACGAATATAAGGACATCAGCCACTATGTCTTTATCAAGCTGGCGAAGTTTTATGGTAAGACCGCCGACTATCTGCTGGGATCAACAGAAACAAAAAATCACCTAAACACCGATCTTGTAGATTTGCGTTTGAGTGAAGATATGATTGAACTATTGAAAAGCGGGCTAGTGTACAATTCCCTATTGTGCGATTTAGCAACACACACGGATTTCCTCCGACTCCTGGCCGACCTTGAAATCTATGTGAACGGCATAGCCACAAAACAGGTGTAGAGCGCAAACGCCATTGTGCACGTTCTAAGCGCAACTATTATAAAGCAGCACAATCCCGGCTTGACTGACCCGCAGTTAACAGAGTTAATTACTGCCTATATTGACGATGACAGCTTTTGCCGCTATGTAATACAGCAGGTTATAAAAAAGATAGCTCTTGACCTGCGGAAAGATCAAAAGGACGACTTTTTCTGTGTCCCGGAGGACGACTTGCTGGAAGATTTTTTATAGACCGCCGAAGAAACCGCCAGACGATGAAAAGAAATGGCTGAAAAGGATTGCACAGAAGTCGGACTTGCTAAAAATCCAAATCCACAGCGTGGTAGAAAGTAAGTGAGCGATAAATACTGATTTAGGGAACAAGTTGATATGAAAATTAAAGAAATCAAGGAGTGATTTATTATGTCACAGCATATAACCGTTGTAAATTATGACCCGGAATGGCCGTTAAAATATGTACAAGAGCGGGATTATATTAACGAAATACTGAAAGATAATTGCATTTCCATCTACCATATCGGAAGTACATCTGTTTCTGGACTGGCGGCCAAGCCAATTATTGATATTATGGCAGTCGTTAGAAGCCTTGAGGAGGTAGATACGGCTGCAGATAAATTTTCAGACATAGGTTATGAATATCTCGGTGAATTTGGAATAGCGGGTAGGCGTTATCTTCGCAAAGGCGGTGATGAACGAACTCATCAAATTCATATTTTTCAAGCAGATGATTGGAACAATATTGGACGACACCTCGCATTCCGTGACTATATGCGTACCCATGAAAAAGAGCGGAACGAATACGCAAAAATCAAGAAAGACCTTGCGAAAAAGTTTCCCTATGATATAGATGGATATTGTGATGGGAAAGAAAATTTTGTTCGTACGATGGAAGAGCGTGCGCTTGCTCAATACGATGGAACATGGGATAAATTGTATATTGCCGCAAGGAAAGTGCAGTATGAAAGAAAGCTCTCTTCACTAATTGAGGCCGGAAGTGTTTCTGCAGCACTTCTTTCAGTAAAAGGAAATATCTATACCGGCGTTTGCATTGATACGGCTTGTTCATTAGGGATGTGTGCAGAAAGAAATGCGATTGCAAATATGATAACAAATGGAGAAAGCCAAATCATAAAAATAGTAGCTGTTATGCCAGACGGAAAAGCAGGAATGCCGTGTGGAGCCTGCCGAGAATTTATGATGCAGTTAGATACAGCGGCGGGAGAAATAGAAGTCCTGCGTGACTATGAAACAAAACAGGTGGCGAAGCTAAAAACTCTAATTCCTGATTGGTGGAAGTAAGTTGTTAGCAAAGACAACCGAGCCGGTCAATGGTCAATATGAACGGCGCATTTTATGCACCGCTGTTAACAGTTCCGACTGTCTTTGCTGATGGGCAATTAAGATGGGTAAGCCCTAAAATGGCTTCCCTCCCATTTCAATTTTGAGAGAAGAAACGCTCCGAAATTTAGAAAGAGAGTGGGTCAAGCACTTTGAGGGATTGGCCGTCTTGTCCAACCATTCAGAGGAACGGGGGCTTTCATATACCTGCCGACGTTCTCTGAAAATTGCAAGCAAAGTCATGTGCCAAGGGGCAAGCCCCATTTGTTGTCAGCAGCTCGTTTCACGGTCTGCGTGTAGTTTCTTGTAAACTGACTTAATATATGATTTAAATATGTAATCATTATTAAATATGATAAAATATTAGTTGATAAGAATTCTTTTCATGCATACTCTCATTTAAAGAAAAAGATAAAAATATAAATCTTGAATGCAACACTTGATTTATAAAAAGTTAGGAGGTTTTCATGCATTATACATATCATTATGATTCGCCATTAGGAGGTATTACACTTGCAAGTGATGGAGTTGCACTAATTGGCTTGTGGTTTGATGGACAAAAGTATTTTAAATCGACATTATCATATAAATATGAAGAAAAAATTTTGCCAATATTTAATGTAACAATTAAGTGGCTTGATATCTATTTTAGCGGAAATAATCCAAATTTTACTCCTTTGCTTCATTTAAAAACAACTCCATTTCGTAAGACAGTGTGGGAGGTATTAGCATCTATTCCATTTGGTGAAACTATGAATTATAAAGAAATTGCTATAATTGTAGCTAGGCAAAAAAAAATTAACAAAATGTCAGCTCAGGCTATTGGTCAAGCAGTGGGGCATAATCCAATTTCATTGATTATTCCGTGTCATCGTGTTATTGGAACAGATGGTAATTTAATAGGGTATGCAGGCGGGATTGAAAAAAAGATTAAGTTATTATTCTTAGAAAAATAAATAACAAAAAAGACTTCTAAATGAGGTCTTTTTCGTTATATTTATGAAAGGGAGAAAGAAGGAGTTACTTCTTTGTGTAGCTTAGCTACATATATATTATTGTCATTAATATTATATCTATACTAAATATTTAATTTTAAATATTTTTTAAAATTCAACCAAAAATAATATGGTCATGGTAATGTCAATAATTTGATGTAAATTTCAAAAGTAGTAGTATTAAATTTCCTTTTTTATAATCTATCACTTTTTTTTAATAAAAAGTAAGTTTTATATTTTAACAATTTAATTTTATAGTTTTTTATACCAAGAATTATCTATTATTAAATTTAAATAAGATAATCTAAACTGTAGTATTATGCCAATAGTATAATAATAGTAATCAAAAAACTCATATAAGTTTTAAGAATATATCAAATAAAGTTATTCTTTTATTACGATATATTCCTTGTTAATCTAAAGAAGACACAATCATGTGGTAAGAGCTAAAACTAAATTTATTAGGAACTTTAAGAATATTTAATGATATAAATATCCAAGTAAACTTTTTATAATCACAAGAGTAAAATACAATGTTGTTGATAAACAATAAAAAACTATTTCAATGAAGGAATTAAACATAAAAATAGAAACTCAAAGATGATTAAATATGCTAATTATGAAAAAATATTGGAAATAGTTTAGATCCTGAAATTTTAATAAAAGCTTGATACTAACATTTAATAAATAAACATGATGAATTATAATTTAAATATAGTAGTTTAAAATCTACAATACTTTCTTATGTCAGCTATATGAATATGAATGTGATATGAGAATTGACCGGACTAAGAGTACATTTAAAAAAACAGGCTCGAAGAAAACATTTTTAAAAATATAAATTATTAATAATAGATAGGGTGTTTTGTATTTTTAGATACTAGTCATATTATTATTTATATTTATAATTAGAAGATTGACAAACTATACTATAATTATAATGAATAAGCCGCTACCTATTTATAGATAAACATTTTCAAATTTAGAACTTTGATTAATAATTGAAAAAAATTTATCGATTACTATGGTGAGTATAATAGAATTATTTTAGAAATAGTAAGATAGAAAAAAAATGATATTTCTAAATATAGCGTTTAACGATTTCAAAACCACGTTAAATATTAAAATTTCATCAATTTTTGCTTTTGAATCAGCTGATAGTTAATTAAGTAACTTAAATACGTCTATTCTTGATTTTTCAAAATAAAGTAATTCGATTGTTTCAAACATACTTGTTATGTTATTAATTTTAATTAAAAACTTCCTAAATTAGGATTTTGAGTAACAATGGTATTAAGAAAATCCATCTTTTAAAGAAAGTAATATATGATATTTCATAAAGCTAATGTGTTTTACACTAGTTGTCGCATTGAAACATCAACTTATTCGATTTAACCTATAATTAGATTAGAACAAACTAAAATCAAAAGAGCTCATAACTTATATATAATATCAGTGGAATTTACTTTAAAACTAGTATATTTTATTTATTTTTTAATCAAACTTTTAAAATTGATTATATTTTGATATAATCAAACTTGTACGAAAGAAGGTTTTTTTATGGCTTTAACTAAAGAAAAGTATAATGCAAAGACAAAGACTTTTTTTGAAGAAACGGCTTCAAAAGAAGAACTAGTGGAGAAGTTAGGACATATTGAAAAGATTCTTAAACGATGTCAATTAGATTTAAAAAATGATGCAGATACTTTTTTAACATTAGAACGTCAGTTATTATTTGGTAATGATGGGATTAATCGAGCTAAACGAGCAATAGGTCAAAAAGTTTATTATTTATCTCATTTTAAAATTAAAAAAGTATATTTAAAAAGTCTAACTAATAATGTTCAGTTTTTAGATGAAGTTGTTATTGAGTGTAAAGGTGAAGAGACATCAGTTTCTTTTAAGGAAATATTTATTTCAAAAAAAGAAGCTAAATGTGTAAAAAGGAGTCTTCAACGATATCATTTAGATAAAGAACATTATTCATATTTTTTTAAAAATATACCATATAACAAACATACTTATCTTATTGAAGAAAGTCCCAATTCTGATACGTTTAGAGTATACTCAAAGGTTCTTAGAACGTATTGGCGCGCAATGACTGAGAAAAGCTATACCATTGACGAACTAAAAGATATCTATTTTTTAGATATTGATGAGGCTTTCAAAAAACAAAAAAATAAATTTAAAACTAAACAGGCAAAATAATTTTTGCCTGTTTAGTATGTAAGGAGTGTTAATTTGCTTAAATTATATCGTAAGTATTTAAAGAAAAATATACATTTAGTTATTTTAGGTCCTTGTTTTAAAATAATTGAAGCTATATTTGAATTATTAGTTCCATTTGTAATTAAAAATATGATCGATAATGGTGTTAATAATAGCTTATTATCATATACAGAAAAAAAAGAGTATATTATAAATCAAGGTATCATCTTATTTTTATTTGCAGCAATTGGTCTATCTTCAACATTAGTTTGTCAATTTATTGCGTCTAGAGTTAGTCAAACTTTTGGAACTGATTTACGTAATGACTTATATCGTCATATCAATACTTTATCTTTTAAAGAGTTGGATCAAATTTCAGCTTCAAGTCTAATAAATAGAGAAACTAATGATATATACAACTTAGAAAAATCAGTTGCCATTTTAATTCGACTTGTAATTCGTTCACCATTAATTATAATTGGTTCAATAGTAATGTCTTTCGTAATTAATATTAATGCAGGAATTTTATTTGTAATTAGTGCAATTCTAATTTCTTTAATATTTTATTTAGTAACTAAATTTAGTTATCCAAATAATCAAAAGGTCCAAAAACAAGTTGATGAAGTGACCAGTATTGCTAAAGATAATCTAATTGGAGCTCGTCAAGTTCGATCATTTAGGAAAGAAGAATATGAAAAAAATAAATTTAAAGATAAAAATAATGAATTAACTAAGTTTCAGTTAATCTTAGGACATATTAATTCTTATTTAAATCCAATGACTTTTGTCGTAGTAAACATTGCCATCGTAATTCTTATATATTTAGGTGGGTTTAAAATTGGTAATGATACATTGTCACAAGGTGATATTCAAGCATTAATTAACTATCAAACACAAATTTTTGTGGCAATTGTAGCAATTACAGGTCTCGTTCAAACTTTCACAAAAGCTGCTTCATCAGCATCACGTGTCAATGAGTTATTTTCTTTAAAATCTAGTTTGATTACAGGTAATGAAAAAAATGGTCTAGATGAAGAAAATATTATATGTTTCAATAATGTTTCATTTAGTTATTCTAAAGACGCTGCTAATGCCTTAAATAATTTAAATTTCACTATTAAGAAAGGTGAGACCGTCGGTATTATTGGTGGAACGGGAGCTGGGAAAACTACGTTAGCTCATCTAATTGCCCATTTTTATGATCCAACACAAGGAAATATATCTTATAAAGGTAGAAATATTCAAGTTTATGATAAAAACTTTTATAATGATGAAGTCGCATATGTTTTCCAACACGCATCTTTATTTAGAGGAACAATTAAATCTAATCTTTTGTGGGGAAATAAAAATGCCACTGAAGAGGAAATTAATCATGCTTTAAATGTATCACAAGCAGATTTTGCTAAAAAAAATCTTGATGGCATTGTTCTACAAAAAGGACAAAATTTAAGCGGTGGACAGCGTCAACGTCTTGGTATCGCTAGAGCTTTATTGAAAAATAGTGAAATTCTTATATTAGATGATTCTTCAAGTGCACTTGATTATAAAACAGATTATAATTTAAGAATGGCATTAAAAAAAGAAAAATATACAACAATTATAATTAGTCAAAGAGCAGCTTCAATTAGTTATGCTGATAAGATTTTAGTTTTAGATAATGGTAATTTAGTTGGACTTGGTAAACATAATGATTTACTTCAAAATTGCGATGTATATCAAGAAATATGCCAATCACAAGCAAAGGAGGAATAATAATGAAGGTATTAAAACGTGTTTTAAGATATGCAAGCTGCTATCGTCTATATCTATTTCTTTCTGCTTTACTTGCTATTTTATATGTTAGTGCTACACTGATTTGTCCTATTATAGTAGGATATGCAATTGACGAAATTGTTGAAGGAGCAATTAATACGTCATTAATTTTAAAATATATAATAATATTAATATTTATTATAATTTTCGGAGCATTATTTGGATATGTAATGAATATTTTAATTTCTAAAGTCACATATTTAACTGTAAAAGATTTAAGAAATGACGCTTTTAATAAACTACTAAACGTTCCTATCGCAACACTAGATAATCATGCCCATGGGGATATTATATCACGAATTATAACCGATATTGATGTAGTTCAAGATGGATTGTTACAATCATTTACAGAGGCTCTAACAGGTATAATAACAATTGTATTTACACTTGTTTTTATGCTAATTTTGAATTATCAAATTGGTTTAATTGTCTTTGCGCTAACTCCATTGTCGTTAATAGTTGCGATGGTTATTGCAAAATTAAGTTTTAAAACTATAAAAAATACATCAAAAGTAAAAGGTGATTTAACAAGTTTTACAAATGAAATGTTTGAAAATCAAAAAATAGTATTAGCTTATAATCAAATGGATGAAAATCAAGCTAAATTTGAGCTAATCGATGATGAATTATATCGCCATGGTGTCAATGCACAGTTTTATGCCAGTTTATCAAATCCATCAACACGATTTGTAAATGCAATTATATATATGGTTGTAGCTACATTTGGTTCGCTATCTATTATTAATGGTTCTCAAATTCTTACTATTGGTTTATTAAGTGTTTTTTTAAGCTATGCAAATCAATATACAAAACCATTTAATAGTATTTCTGCCGTTTGGGCTGAATTACAAAATTCAATTGCTTCCTTACGTCGCATTTTTGATTGGTTAGATGAAAAAGAAGTCTATACACAAACAAATGAATCGATATTACTTTATGGTGATGTTGATTTTGAAAATGTATGCTTTAGTTATAATGAGAAAAAAGTTATTATTGATAACTTTAATTTGCATGTAAAAAAAGGTGAGAAAGTTGCTATTGTAGGTCCTACGGGGTGTGGTAAGACTACTCTTATAAATTTAATTATGAAATTTTACGACATAAATGAAGGTAATATTTTCTTAGATGGGAAAAATATTAATGAATTAAGTCTAGCTACTATTAGAGATAATGTAGGAATGGTTTTACAAGATACATGGTTATTTAATGGTACTATTTTTGAAAATATTGCCTATGGGAAAGATGATGCAACTGAAGAAGAAATTATAAAGGCCGCAAAAGATGCATTTTGTCATGATTTTATTATGCGTCTACCTAATGGATATCAAACAAAAGTCAGTATTGATGAGGGAGTATCCGAAGGCCAAAAACAATTACTATGTATTGCCAGACTTATGTTAAGACTACCAAGTATTCTAATATTGGATGAAGCAACATCTAATATTGATACTAGAACAGAGTTAAAAATTTCTAAAGCTTTTAATCATTTAATGGAGGGAAGAACAGCTTTTATTATTGCCCATCGTTTACAAACAATTAAGACTGCCGATAAAATTGTTGTTTTAAAAGATGGTAAGATTTTAGAAGTGGGAACTCATTTTGAATTAATTGAAAAAGATGGATTTTATAAGGAAATTTACAATTCACAATTTCAAACTAATTAATATAATTTATCAGCTTAAAAAACATACTTATATTAAAAGATTCTCCTAAATGATTAGGAGATTTTTTTTATATAAAAGATAATATTTAAAATTGGTTAATTTAATAATCATTTATAAATAATAAAAATAATCTTAAGTTACTTTCATCCTAGAATAGATATATTTCGCTAAAGTTAGATTACAAATAAGAGTATATTACATAAATAAAGTAATTCTTAAATAAAAAAAAATAGATGCTTTGTCGAATGACTATATTTCATACATAGAACATGTATAATAGCTTTAAAGAAGGGTGATAGTGTGGCGTTAGAAGTTAATATGTGTATCAAACAAGATACTATTTTTGCAAGATTTAAAGGAGATTTGGATGAAGCAAGTTCGAAAGATGTAAGAAGTAAGCTATCAGATTTATTGAAAAAATATAATATTAAAAATATTGTGTTTAATTTACAAGAATTAACTTTTCTTGATTCGTCAGGTATCGGTATGATTATAGGACGTTATAATCAAATAATTGAACGAGATGGAAAAATCATTCTATGTGAAATTAATCAGCATATTGAACGAATAATCTTGATGTCAGGACTTTTAAAAATTTGCACGTTAAGAGAAACTGAAGCATCAGCAAGGTGGTTTTTAGGATTATGAAAGAGATTATTATTACAATAAAAAGTGAATTAGAAAATATTTTAAATATGCGTAATATGATAAGTAGTTTAATTGTTACTAAAAATCAAACTATTAGTTTTATAAATGAGGTTAAAACACTAGTATCAGAGGGAATAACTAATGCCATAATTCATGGTTACGATGATATGTATGATAAAGATATTACAATTCGTGTAAAAATGGATGAAACAGGATTATATTTAGAAATTGAAGACTATGGCAAAGGCATAGCAAATATTAGCGAAGCAAAAGAAGTTTTATTTACAACAAAAAGAGAAGATGAACGAAGTGGGTTGGGATTTACTATTTTAGAATTATTTTCAAGTGAGTTTAGTGTAATTTCTGAACAAAATTTAGGAACTAAATTAATCATTTTTAAAGCATGGGAATAAATAGTAAATAAATCACCATACTAGAGATGGTGATTAAATGTATATTGAAAAGAAGAAATATCAAAAATTGATTAAGACAAGTCTTGATAAAAAACAAATGTGGTTAAATACCTTAAAAGCTTTTTTTAGTGGAGGGCTTCTTTGCTTATTTGGAGAGCTTCTCGTTTTACTTTATCAAAAAATGGGTTTTGTCGAAAATACAAGTAAAACCTTGATGACAATTACAATTATTCTAATTGCTGGTATTTTAAGTGCATTTGGAATATATGATAAAATTGGTCAAGTGTGTAAGGCAGGAGTTTTAGTACCAATTAGTGGTTTTGCTAATGGCGCAATAAGTGCTAGTATGGAACATAAAAGTGAAGGCTTTTTATTAGGATTAAGTGCGAATGTATTTAAACTAGTTGGAGCAGTCATAGTATTAGGAGTGTTTTTTGGCTTTGCGGTTGGATTTGTTAAGTATTTATGGAGTCTTATATGAAAGATATTCTAATATTTAATAATGTATATATTAAAGAAAGTGTAGCCTTGGGGGGCCCTAAGGAAGCTAAAGGACCCTTGAATCATTTATTTGATGAGTTATATTCTGATTTGCATATGGGACAAAAAACATTTGAACAGGCTGAAATTTATTTACAAAGAGAAGTAGTTGCTAAATTACTAGCAAAGAGTAAAAAAAATGAAACAGAAATTGAAGTAGTTTTTGGTGGTGATTTAATTAATCAAGAGATTATATCAAATTATGCACTGCGAGAATATGAAATTCCATTTGTGGGTTTATTTGGTGCCTGTTCTACTTCAGTTTTAGGTATGATTTTAGGTGCATTGTATTTAGAACATCAAGAAGATAAATATGCTATTTCTATGACAAGCTCACATAATGCGACAAGTGAAAGGCAATTTAGAAATCCAACGGAATATGGTGGAGCTAAAGCATTAACTACAACATCAACCGTAACAGGTAGTGCTGGTTTCATTTTGTCAAATGAAAAAACTGAAATAAAGATTAGTAAAGGCTTATTTGGGAAAATCATTGATGTAGGTGCAACTGACATGTTTGATATGGGACGTGCAATGGCGCCAGCTGCGTGTGAGAGTTTGATTGAATTTTTCGAAAAAACAAATACTACCCCCAAAGACTATGATCTAATCTTAACAGGTGATTTATCTGAGTTTGGCAGTCAAATTGTAAGAAATATTTTAAATGAAAAATATAATTATTCAGTAAACTACAATGATTGTGGTTTAATGATTTATGATCGTAAACAACAAAATGTATTTGCAGGAGGCTCAGGATGTGCATGTTGTGGATGTGTTATGGCAACTTATGTAATGAATGAGTTTAAAAATAAAAAATTGGATCGAGTTTTAATTGCAGCTACAGGGGCCTTGATGAATGCTATGATGACATTACAAAAAGAAAGTATTCCTGCAATTAGTCATGTCATACTTTTAGAGAGGACACTATGAATTTTCTTATGGCTTTTTTAATAGGAGGAATTATTTGTGCAATTGGTCAAATTTTAATTGAAGTATTTAAATTAACTCCTGGGTTTTTAACATGTTTATTTGTAATTATAGGAGCTTTTTTAGAATTTGGTGATATTTATGATAAAATAATTAGTATAGGTTATAGTGGTGCAACACTTCCAATCACTAGTTTTGGTCATAGTTTAGCACATGCTGCTTATGAAGGTGGATTTGAGGGTGGATTTTTAGGAATTTTAAGTAATATTTTAAAAACTACATCTCCTGGAATTGTTATGGTAATAATTCTTTCGGTTTTAATTGGACTTATTTTTCGACCCAAAGGATAAATTTACTAGTATCTAGTCTATAATTATGCTAATATAATAAAGACGAGGTGTTAAAATGAATTTAAAATTTAAAAATCATCCGCTTGGAATTATAGCACTGTATTTTATAATGATGCTAATTGGTTTGTTAATTGGAATGGTCTTATTCGCTTTAATTGGAAAAGCAATATATGATCTACCATTTAACCAATTTATCACGCTAGCCTCAATGACAACACAAGAAATTGCAAATCTAAGTGATATAGAAATTAAAGCATATTATTTTATGAATGCATATATGAATTTTTTTCAATATTTATTGATTGCAATTGCGTTTATAGTTTATTCTAAAGATTATTTGATTGAAGACTTTGTTACTACAAAAAAGGATAACAAACGTTTTTGGATAATGTTAATAGCTGGATTAATTGCTGTAATTTTAATGTTTTTAAATTCAATATTGGCTAATTTTATCGTATCAAAACTATCAGATGGTTCTCAAATTACTAGTTCAAATCAAAATATAATTGAGATGATGATTAAAAATGGTCAGGCACCAATTGTTTTTATATCGGTTGTTTTCCTTGCTCCATTCGTAGAAGAAATGGTATTTAGAAAAGCAATTTTTAAAATATGCGATAGATTTAAACCGGCTATTCAAATTTTAATTTCTAGTTTAATTTTTGCTCTTCCTCATATGTTATCTGGTGAGCAAAGTATAACTATTTGGTTCGTATTATTTATTAGCTATAGTATATCAGGTGCTTTATTAGGTTTAATTTACTATTATAGCAAAAAAAATATTTATACGACAATGTTTGCTCATATGATCAATAATATTGTATCATTTATTTTGGTTTTTATTTAAATCAAGTTTTATAGTTGATGTTTTAAACGAAAGTTTAGAACATTTTTTATAATATTCATTTTGTTAAATAAATTTTATTAATTGTTTGCTTTAAAGTTTATTATAATTATATGACTAGTTTTCTTTCTTTTATTTAAAATAACATGTCTTCTTACTTTAAGAAATCATTAAAATATGTTAAAATTTAGATATAAATATTAATAAGAGGTGTAATGATGATTAGAAAAGAAATTAAAGAATTTAATACAAATATATTTAAAGAATTTCCTAAAATGGCCTTATTGACGGCAGGGGATATTGAGGAAAGAAATTCAATGACAATTAGTTGGGGATTTATGGGAACAATTTGGAATAAGAGTGTAATCGTTGTTTTTGTCAGACCAACACGACATACTTTTCATTTAATGGAAAAATCAGAACGTTTTACATTAAGTTTTATGAAAGATGGTTATGAAAGTGAACTTGCCTATATGGGTAAGTTCAGCGGGGCTAATTCGAACAAGTATGAAGCTACAGGGCTAGTACCAGTTTATGATAATGATTCTTTTGTTTCATATATTAAAGATGCAAAGTATGTCTTTAAATGTAAAAAAATATATAGTGATTTTTTAAAACCTGAATGTTTTATAGATAAAGGTCTTTTAAGTCATTATAATGAAATGATTAAGGATTACCATAAAGTATATATCGCAGAGGTTACTAGTTTACTAGTAGATGAGGAATATGCAGGCTAAATTTTGCCCATATTGTGGCTTATATCTTGGGCTAAAAGAGATTGGTGATGAGGGATTAGTCCCATACTGTAATAGGTGCCAACGACCAATTTTTGATTTAATGTATCCATGTATTATAGTTGCAGTGTTCAATGAAAAAAAAGAAGTATGTTTGATTAAACAAAGCTATGGGAAAGATAATTTGCGTCTTATTTCTGGTTTTGTTCAATTTGGTCATACATTTGAAGAGACTATTAAAAAAGAAGTAAAAGAAGAAATTGGATATGATATTTTAATGTATGAATACGTTACTAGTTTTTTTCAAAAAGGTAATGATAACTTGATGGCTGGATTTATAGCTATGGTTAAAGAATCACAATTTAGATTATCAAAAGAAGTAAAAGCAGCAGGATTTTATAAATTAGATGAAGCAATAAAGTTATTAGATGAAGCTAAAATTGCACAAGCTTTACTGCTTAGAATTAAGGAAGTTGGTTTAAATGATTGATAATTATAAAGAATTTAAGAAATTTTTAGAAAAGTTAAAAGAAACAAATATTCGACCTAAGCTTCTCCTTCATACATGTTGTGCACCATGTTCTACTCATACTATCTTGCTTTTAAAAGAATATTTCGATATCACTATTTTTTATTCGAATGATAACATTTATCCTAAAGAAGAATATGATATCCGTTTAAATGAACAAATTAATTTTGCTAAAAATTTTAATTTAAATGTTTTATTTGAAAACTACTCGCATCAAGATTATTTAAATGCAATTAAAGGTAAGGAATTAATGGGTGAAAAAAGTGAACGTTGTTATGATTGTTATAAACTACGTTTAGAAAAAACTGCAAAACAAGCCAAAGAATCAGGCTTTGATTACTTTACAACATCACTTTCTATATCTCCATATAAAATAAGTCGCTGGATAAATGAAATAGGTTTTAACCTAGAAAATCAATATAATGTTAAATTCCTATTTTCAGATTTTAAGAAAGAAGAAGGTTATAAAGATAGTATTAAACTATCACAACAATATGAACTATATCGTCAAGATTATTGTGGCTGTGAATTCTCAAAGATGGGGAAGTGATTAAGTTGAAAAAAGGTTTAGTATTATGCGGTGGTGGATCTAAAGGTTCTTATGAAATGGGAGCTTGGAAGGCGTTAAAAGAGCTTAATGAAGAATTTGAGATTGTAACTGGAACTTCGATTGGTTGTTTGAATGCGGCAATGTATGCTCAAAAACAATATGATGCATGCTTAGAACTATGGAATAAAATTGAAGTTGGAATGATAATGGAATCTGGTTTTAATTTCGAAAACAATTCAATTAAAAATGAATTGAAGAAGAAAAATGATATGCTTAAGTTTTTCGGTAAATATGTCACAAATATGGGAACAGATATTAAGCCATTTTTAAATTTACTTGATGAATATATCGATGAAGAAAAAATTAAAAACTCTGATATTACATTAGGTATTTGTTGTGCTAAATTTCCAAGCTTTAAAGGTGTAGAAATTGTTGCTAATAAAGATTTGGAAAAGGGAATTATCAAAAAATATATATTGGCAAGTGCTTCTTGTTTTCCCATTTTTCCAGTATGCAAAATTGGGAAAGAAAACTATGTTGATGGTGGGTATTATGATAACTTACCTATTAATTTCGCCATTGATTTAGGAGCTACTGATTTAACTGTTATTGATTTAAGTCCGAATATTACACATCGTGAATTTTTAAAGAAACCATTTATTCGCTATATCCATCCACGAAGAAGCTTAGGTAGCTTTATGTTATTTGATCAAACAGTTATTCAAGAAAACTTACAGATGGGTTACAATGATACTATGAAAAGTTTTGGGCATTATAGTGGTTTTTTATATACATTTAATAAGATTGATTTTAATAACGAACTGTTTAGAGATTATACCTTAAACTTATCAAAACTTTCTGGATATATTAGAAAAAATAAACTTAAGTCAAAAATTCTGCCAGAAAAATCAGGTGATTTATTTAGCATTTTAGAAGAATTTTCTGATTATAATCCAATGAATGATTTTGATTATGTATTAAGAAGCTTAGAAATTGCAGCTGAAATACTAGAATTAGACGATGTTAAAGTTTATGACTTTAATGATTTCTTTAAACAAATTATTGATGATATTTTTGAACAACCTGAACAGACTAATCTATTAGATGGATATTCAATTTTGAATCAAAATAAGAAAAAAGATTTTTTATTCAAATTAAATGAGAAGGCTTTATTACGTTATTTGATTGATAAAGCTTTAGGTAATTTTGATATAGATAATGATTTTATAGTAAGTTTAACTTTATCTAAACCACGTGTATTTCTAGCATTTTATGTGATAAAGTATTTAAATCAACTTGGAGAATTATTAAATGAGAACAAAAATTAATCATTTAACCATTGATAATAAGAAACGTATTCTTTTTATTTCTGATATTCATGTTAATATTAAATTACTTGAAAAGTTACTTAAAAAGGTTAATTTTTCTAAAGAAGATTATTTAGTTATCTTAGGAGATATGATTGAAAAATCAAATGATAGTATCTCAATGCTTGATTATATGATTGAGCTTTCAAAAAAAGAAAATGTTTTTATTGTTATGGGAAATTGTGATAATGTGGTTTTGAATTTACGTGGTAAAGTAGATGGCGATTTACTTCGATACTATGCATTAAAGCGAAAAAAAACTATTATCAATGATTTTGCTAGTCGTTTAGGTGTGACTATTGATTATGATACTGATATGCAAACGTTATGTGAAAAATTTTATGAAAATTTTAAATCATATTACGATTTTATTGAAAAATTACCACATGTTTTAATTTTTAATAACAAATTATGTTGTTGTCATGGTGGAATTAATTCACTTAGTAAGATTCCAACTGAAGCTCTTGCTGTAATGAAATATGATGATTTCTATCAAAAAGCGCCATCTAAACTTGAGATTCCCGTAGTAGTTGGACACTATCCAACTATTAATTATAACGATAAAGTTCCAGTTATTAATCCAATTATTGATTTAAATAAAAATATTATATCGATTGATGGTGGAAATAATTTGGTTCCTTGGGCACAATTGAATTGTTTAATAGTGTCTAATTTAAACGACCTTCAATTTAGTTATGAATATGTTGATGACTACCCTACTTATATAGTTTTAAAAGATTTGTTTTATGAGAATAAAAATTTATATAATATTACTAAAATACCTAAAGTAATAGATATTATTAAGGAAATTGGCGATTTTTATTATGCTAAAACATTAGAAAATAAATATATATGTCTTAAAAGAAGAAATATTTTATAATGAAAATCACGACAGAATCATGGCATATAATGGATTTAATTATTTTTTGTCAGTTAAAAAGAATGATATTGTTAGTTTGATTTATAAAAGAAATCCTTTTTCAATTATTAAAAAAGATGGTGTAGTTGGTTTAATTGAAACAAATTATTTAGGAGATATAAGATATGCAAAATAGATTTAATGAGTTAAAAAAAGAAATTAAAAATCGTCTTATTATTTCAACTTCAATTTCAATCGTATTGATAATAATTGGTATTTCTATTGCATTGATTTATAAACTATATCTTTTATTAATCTTTATTTTTTTAATTGCTTTTGTTGTATTCCCATTAATTTTCGGAATTGGAAAGAAGAAGTTTGAGTTAAAAAAAATCCAATTGATTAATGATTCCATTCAAGAAGAAAATAAAGTTTTTGATCTTATATATACATATAAAAAAGAAGAAACTATTGATGATTTTATTCAATTAGGGATTACTAATTTAACGAACTATTTTTTTATCTCAAGTGACATTCTAGCTAAATACAAGAATACTACAATTCATTCCTATGGTGTTAGGTTTAGATCTAATGATAAAAATAATATCAAAGGGCGATTTATTAAATTTACATTTGATTTTGATATAAAAATAAATAAGAATGACGTAAGTGGATCTTTTTTAAAATCAGCTGAATATTTAAGAAAAATAGTTGTAAATGAAAACAACCTTCTAATCTTTGTTGCTACATATTCAAAAAATAAAGATTCTAAAAACTATACCTTAGAACCACATGAATTTAAAACATATGAAGATTTTAAATTAAGAATAAATAAAGAATTAGATTTTTATCAAAATATTATAGATTTGTTTGTTAAATAAATATGATTTTTAAATAAACTTTTAGTTGTCATTTATTATATTAAAATACTATCGAAGATTATTAAAAAACTGGACTGTTGAAAATTAAATCAACAGTTTTTATTTTGAAAAGAGCGAAAGTGTAAAATGAAAAAAGCTTTGAATTTTATAAAAAAATAAAACTCAATTGCGACTTTATCCGTAAAATGATATAATATCAAACATATGAAATGTGTAGGTGAAAGTTATGTTGTTTGGTCGTCATGTCAACCGCTTTTATCTAAAATACTGGTATTTATTCTTTATGGGTGTTTTAGCTTTAATTGTAGTTGACTTTTTTCAATTAGAAATACCAGAAATTTATGGAACTATTATCAACTTACTTAAAAATACAGGAACAGTTGATAATGAAACATTATTAAATTTAATGCTAAAAATGGGTGCCATTGCAGTGATTATGTTTGTTGGTAGATTTACTTGGCGTAACTGCGTTTTTGGTGTTGGTGTAAGAATTGAAGCTGATTTGCGTGAAGATATGTTTATGCATTCAGAACTACTATCTCAAAGTTTTTATAAAGAACATAAAACTGGAGCATTAATGGCATATTATACAAACGATTTACAAACCGTAAGAGAGTGTTTTGGCACTGGTACAATTATGTTAATCGATGCACTATTCTTAGGTACATTTACTTATGTTAAAATGGTAAGATTGAATGTATTTTTGTCATTATTGGCTTTAATTCCAATGGTATTAATTTCAGTTGCATCTGTTTTTATTGGACGAATCATGGAACGAAAGTTTTTAATTAGACAAAAGGCTTTTGAAGATTTATCTGATTTTACCCAAGAAAACTTTTCTGGTATCAATGTAATTAAAGCATTTGTTAAAGAAAAGCTAGAGATTAAAGAGTTTGCAAAATCTAATAAGTATAATGAAAAAGTCAATGTTGAATTTGCAAGATATCAAACATTACTTAATGTTTTATTAACATTTATTATTACAGCTATTATTGTTTTACTTTCAGCTGGCGGCGCATATGTTGTTTTGAAACAAGATGTAAATTTTGATGTTGGTGAACTTGCTGAATTTATTTCATATTTTGCAACGATTACCTGGCCAATGATGGCAATTAGCCAATTAATTAATTTGGTTGCCCAAGGGAAGGCATCTCTTCGTAGAGTATCAAACTTGTTAAATGAAAAAGTGGAAATAAATGATAAAGGAGCTACACCTGTAGCTGAAATTAAAGGTGAAATTGAATTCAATCATTTAAATTTTAAATATCCTGATGGATCTTTTAATGTTTTAAATGATGTTACTTTTAAAATTAATCAAGGTGAAATGGTTGGTATCATAGGTCGAACGGGTTCTGGTAAAACTACGATTGTTGATTTACTTTTAAGAATATATAATGTTAAACCAGGTGAATTATTAATTGATAATAAGGATATAATGCAAATACCATTTAAACAAATGAGAGAATCAATAGGTTATGTTCCACAAGAAAATTTCTTATTCTCGGATACAATTTTAAACAACATTGCGTTTGCTTTTGATGAAATTGATGAAGAAGAAGTCATCAAAGCTGCATCACTGGCAGATGTACATCACAATATCAATGATTTTGAGCGTAAGTATGCTACCATGCTTGGTGAACGAGGAGTAAGTTTATCGGGTGGACAAAAACAAAGAGTATCAATAGCCAGAGCTTTAATTAAAAATCCTCCTATTTTAATACTAGATGATTCAGTTAGTGCTGTGGATACAAAAACAGAAGAAAGCATTTTATCTAATTTGCGTAACTTAAGAAGTGGTAAGACAACAATTGTTATTGCACACAGAATTTCCACTGTTAAAGATTTAGATAAAATCATTGTTTTATCAGAAGGTAATGTAATTGGAATTGGAAACCATGAGCAATTACTTGAAACATGCCAAAGTTATCAAGAAATGGTCCATCTTCAGTCATTAGAAAAAGAAGTGGAAGGTGATAAGTATGAATCGTAATTATAAAGACAAGGAATTAGTAAAGAAATTATATCCATTTATTAGACCAGTCCTAAAATCATTCATTATTGCCTTAATTTTAACTTTAATTTTAGTAGTTTTAGATTTAGTCGGACCTTTTTTACAAGGAAAATTAATAGGATATTTATCAATGAGTGAGGAAGAATTCCGTTTTACATTTGGAATGTATGAACTTACAATTGCTGATGCAAAATTACGTGTTTCTTTGATAGTTTGTCTTATTTATTTTGCTACAATTACTTTATCAGCTGTTTTCAATTATATATCACAAATGATGTTACAAAAGGCTGGTCAAAAAATGATTTTTGATTTAAGACAAAAAGTATTTATGCATATTGAAGAATTATCTATTGCGCAAATCAATAAAGAACCGGTTGGCCGTTTAGTTACACGTGTTACTAATGATACGAACGCTCTAAGCGATTTATGTACTAATGTTTTGGTTAATCTTTTAAAGTATATTTTTACAATTATTGGCGTTTTTGTAATAATGATAATGCTATCTCCTAAACTTACTTTATTTATGGCAATAATTGGCCCATTACTGTTTATTGCAACATTAATTTTTAAGAAAATTAGTCGTAGTGTGTATCGAGATGTTAGAACTAACATTACGAATGTAAACTCATTTTTGGCTGAAAATATTTCTGGAATGAAAATTACACAAATATTTAATCAAGAAGATAAAAAACTAAATGAATTTAGAGATAAGAATAATAAGTTAAGAAAAACTAATTTAAAAGAAATTTTTGTGTTTTCAATTTTTCAACCAGCTATTTATGTTTTATATGTACTAAGTCAAATTCTAGTATTAACATTTGGTGTTTTAGAATTTAGAAGTGGTCGTTTAGCTATTAGTAGTTTATCAAGTTACTATGCATACATTGGTTCGTTCTTTACACCAATTCAAAATTTAGCAGATCAATTTAATAAGTTGCAACAAGCATTTGCATCATGTGAAAAGATTTTTGATATTTTGGATCGGAAAAGAGAAATTCTGGATGCAGATGATGCAATAGAAGTAAATGAATTTAAAGGAGAAATTGAGTTTAAAAATGTTTGGTTTGCATATAATGAAGAAAACTGGATTTTAAAAGATGTTTCGTTTAAAGTTAAACCAGGACAAACCGTAGCATTTGTTGGCGCAACTGGTGCAGGTAAAACAACTATTTTAGGACTAATTGTTAGAAACTATGAAATTCAAAAAGGTCAAATCTTGATTGATGGAATGGATATTAAAAAGATTAAAATAGAGTCACTTCGTAAATGTATTGGTCAAATGCTTCAAGATGTATTCTTATTCAGTGGTAGTATTAGAGAAAACATTCGTCTTCGTGATGAAAGTATTTCTGATGAACAAATTAATGAAGCATGTCATTTAGTTAATGCAGATACATTTATTAATAAATTAGATGCAGGTCTTAATTATAAAGTAGAGGAACGAGGATCTAATTTTAGTCAAGGGGAACGTCAGTTATTATCTTTTGCAAGAACAATAGCTCATAAACCAAATATTTTAATATTAGATGAAGCAACTGCAAATATTGATACTGAAACAGAAAAAATTATTCAAGATTCATTAGAAAAAATGATGAATATTGGAACGATGCTAATTGTTGCCCATCGTCTTTCTACAGTTCAACATGCTAATCAAATTATTGTTCTACATAAAGGAGAAATAAAAGAAATGGGAACTCACCAGGCATTGCTAAGGAAAAAAGGACTTTATTATTCATTGTATGAACTTCAATATAAACATTTAGAAAAAACAGTATGAAAAAAATAAAGATAATATTGACACTTATTATACTTGTATCTATTTTATTATTAACTTGTTTTACTATTTTTATAAATATCAGTCACGTTACTTATAAAAAAGAAACAGATTATTTATCTATTTCAAAGGCATATGGTAGTTACATTGAGTACACTATTAAAGATGAACATAATGGTTCACCTGTGATGTGTCTTGAAAAAAAAGCCTTTTATGATTATGATACTCTTGAAATTATAAACTTTGGATTAAACCTTAAAGTATCAAAAGCGTTAAGTTTTGGCGACTGTGATAATTTAAGAGTTGTTAATTTTAATACTAACTTTAGAGAACCAGGTAATAATATGTTTTTTAATGATAAAAATCTAGAAGAAGTAAATATACCGATGAACGGTAAATTACGATTTATCTCAGGGTCAATGTTTTATAATTGTATAAGTTTAAAATCGATTATTTTACCGGATAATTTATATTCAATTGGCAGTCTAAGTTTTTATAACTGTACATTGCTAGAAGAAATTAGTATTCATTCTAGTTTATATTCGATTGAAACAAATAGTTTTAAAAATTGTACCAATTTAAAACGTATTTATATTCGTGGTAATAGTACTAATTTTTATCGTTGGATTAATTATTTACCATTAGAAATTGAAATCATTCGTATTTAAGGATTAATAAAAAAATAAAAAGCACGAAAATTTTCAACAAATATTGAAAAACGTGCTTTTTTATTTAAATTTTTTTCAAGCTTCATAGTATTCTTTTTTACGGTAATAAGTAAAAGGTGCACTTCCAACTATAAAATAATCATAATATCCATAAGGATCTAAATAAAGATTTTCATCTGTAATACTTACTTTTGCTAGGACTACATTTTTTGGAGCATCATAGCTAGATGCATCTTGTTTATATTTATCCATTACTTGTTTCATTATTCTTTTAGATATGGTGGCTTCTTTAGCTGTTAAGTATGAATTAGGTCCAACAATATCATATCCTACCCAAATACCAAATGTAATATCTTTGGTATAGCTAATGACATAAGAATCCTTGCTTGAACCAAGAGGAATATTATACTTCTCTCTGGTTTCTTTATCAAAGTTAGATGTACCAGTTTTAGCTGCCAAGTACCCATTGCTTATATTATATTTAGAATTCTTGAAGACATCATGTAGCATCGAATTCATAAAAAAAGCTGTTGATTCCTTGATTACTTGACGCGATTCTTCATTATTCTTATAATAAGAAAAACCACTAGCTTCTTTAACAGGAGAAGTTTTTATATATTTTCCCATCCTAGCATAAACACTATATGCACTGGCTATTTCAAGCAAACTATATGTATTAAGTCCAGCTCCTAAAGCTTCTGGCTCAATTAGTTTTTCAGGAACATCCAAACCTAATTTATTCATAAATTCAATTTTTTGTTCATCAGTTGTTTTTTGATAGACTTTTAAAGCTGGTATATTTCTACTTTCACTTAATGCTTTTCGTAAACTAATGGCTCCTTTATATTGATAATCCCAGTTTCTTAAAGGAATACCATTTGAATATGAATACTCCTCATCAACAACAACTGATGCAGGACTTAAATTCAAATATTCTAGTGCAGGACCATAAGCAATGAGTGGTTTAAATGTAGAAGCCATTTGTTTTTTTTCTAAAGCATAATTGATTACTTTCCGGTTTAAATCACGATTTCCGACAATACTTAATACACCACCAGTTTTATTATCAAGCATTACCATTGCTACTTTAATATTATCATTTGAAAAATGATTAAATTTATTCAATGCTATATTAGTCAAATATTGTTGAATTTCTTGATTAAGATAGGTATGAATTCTATTATTTTTTGTAGGATAGGCGATTGATAAATAATCTAAATAAGAGTTAAGATAGGATTTTTTGGTGAATTTTTCATTTTTATTTAATTTTGTTGCTAAATTAGTATCAATTGCTGTTTTATATTCTTTTTTTGTGATGAAATTCTTTTTTTGCATTAGTCCTAATACAATATTTCGCCTCTCTAATCCAGCTTTAAAATTATTATACGGATTGTAATAGTTTGGAAGTTGAATTAAACCTGCAAGTAAAGCTGACTCATCAATAGAAAGAGTATGTGGTTCTTTATTAAAATAATACAAAGCCGCTTCTTTAATTCCGTATACATTTTGCCCAAATAATATATTATTTAAATAAAGTTCTAAAATTTGTTCTTTAGTATAAATTAAATCAAGTTTATATGATAAAACTAATTCACTAATTTTCCGATTAATTGTTTTATCAGAGGTTAAAATCATATTTTTTATCAATTGCTGATTAATAGTAGAAGCTCCTTCTTTGTAACTTTTACTTTTTATATTTTCAATCATTGCTTTAAGCATACGTTTTATATTAATTCCATGATGATTGAAAAATGTATCATCTTCAGTAGCAAGTAAGGCATTTATTAAATTAGGACTGATATCGTTATAAGCTACATAATCTAAGTAGTAATCACTAGTGTTTAATTTTTTATTGTTTGTATCATAAATGGTTTTAACTTCATGTGTTAAACTTAAGTTTATATCTGGTGATATGATAATAATTCGGATTAGATATATACTTATAAAAATTAAGAAAAATGTTATTAACCATAAGAAAAAATTACTGATTTTTCTTAAGATATTCATCAATTCCTTTTAGATAATCAAGACGAGGATTATACCCTTCTTTGATTATGAAACTTTTTTCTTTTATATCTTGGTAAGGAATTGATTTACTACCATTATTTAAAGAAACTTCATAATAAGGTAAGAACTCTTCAATCGGCATTACAAAGTATTCATTATATTTAATAAAATATATTAACAAAAATGCAATACCGTGATGGCGTTTGATGGCTGATAGATGCTCAATTTGATGGACATGTACATTTTTAATTGGAAAAGAGGTTAAACTGTTACATTCTTTGCAGTCAAAATCGATATATAAGCCTTTATATAAACCATTATAGTCAGTAGTAGAAGGTGTTTTATAGTAGGCCTCTTTAATAACAGCTTTATTCCGTGATGGATAATCAACTTTTACTATTTGAACAGGAATTGGTTTTTTATGGATAACTGCAATTTCGTGCAACAAATAATATGAATTTGTCTGGTTTACCATTTCTTCAAGCCCCATTCCTTTATTTGCCATATTTGGAGTTTGTTTAGTCGTTCTTTTTTTTATTGGCAGGTTCATAAAATCATCCTTTCGTAATTACAATTATCATATCATACTTTAACATTTTTCATAAATATTTTTATCATATTTTCAGTTTTTAAACACTTTTTTTAAATTTTCACATACCATAAAATGGTGATATAATGATTGGTGTAAT
The DNA here is from genome assembly GCA_944325035.1 of uncultured Anaeroplasmataceae bacterium. GTDB lineage: Bacteria > Bacillota_I > Bacilli_A > Acholeplasmatales > Anaeroplasmataceae > CAG-307. The sequence goes on along the minus strand of CALUYM010000001.1, from coordinate 504,450 downwards.
TAATACAAGCGATAAACGATATGACAATTTGGTTTTGAATTTAAAAAATGTCATATATAGTAGTAATTTTAAAGAATTATGTGATGTGCAAACACTTATTTTACCATTAAATGGTGTTGATTCATTTTTATTTATTAAAGATACAAATTTAAACATTATGGATTTTTACGTAAAAGATGGACCAAAATTGATAATTGCAGGAAAAATAAATCAAGAATTAAAAGATTTTTGTGCTAACGAAGATATTAAATTATTGTCATATCTAGAAGATGAGTTTTATCTATGGGAAAACTCTAAACTAACTGCGGAGGCTTTAGTAAAAAAAATTTTAAATGATTTAGAGGATGCTTTATACGAAAAAGAAGTTTTAATTTTAGGATATGGATATCAGGCTAAAGCCCTATACAATTATTTAAAATGTTTCACTAAAAATATTACAATTTATGCAAATGATTATCATGATAAAAAGGAATTATTTTGTAAAGATATTAAATTAAATGAATTAGACAATTTTAACTATGATATTATTATTAATACAATCCCTAAAAATATCATTGATTCTTCTAAATTACTTTTATTTAAAGAAGATAGTTTAATTTATGAAATTGCTTCATATCCATACGGATTTAGTGAAGATGTTTTTAAAAATTTAAACATTAAAATATTACCGAAACTGCCCTCACTTTATATGCCGAAAAAGGCTGGAAAATTGCTTGCCAATTATGTTATAAAAAACGCTATTTAGATTAAGATATGTATGGTATTAAATACAATTTATTTTGACATATATTTACAAATAAACTTGATTTAAGATAGTAAATATGATATATTTTAGGTATAAATCGGTATTAGTCATTTAATTAAAATAATGTGTAACTCTAAATTATTTGCAAACACAAAAATTTTATTTTTTTTAAAATTATATCTTGTATAAGGAGTGATTATAATGATTACGGCCGAAAAATTTAAGAAATATCTTCATACAAAGATTACAGAAGAAGAACTATTAGAATGTTATGATTTTTTAAATTATGACGCAGAACATGATTGTGAGTTTTTACCTAACTTGTATTCTTTTTTTATTTGCACAAAACATCTAGGACAAAAACGTCATATTGAAAAAATGCATATGTTATGTGTTAAATATTTAGCTAAGCTTAATTTAAGTGTTAATAATTTACAAGCTTTATATTTACTAGAAATGAATTATTATTATGAGATTTCTGTATTTTCTCAATGTATTTTTTATGGTAATGCTTTGCTTGATTTAAAGGATGCAAGCATTAGTTATAAAGTTGTTGCAGTTAATTACGTTCTTACTATTTTGATTTCTCAAAAGTTATATAAAGAAGCGTATTTTTATATTAACTTATTTGAAACTCTTTTGTTAGATTACGAATTACTCCCTGAAGAAAAAGTTACATACTATCTAAATTTATGTGATGTATATGCGCAGGCAAAAGATGTAAAAAGTTTTAACCTAACCAAACCAAGAGTCGCTGAAGCTTTAAAATTTGTGGGAAATAAGAATAGCATAGAAAAATTAAATTTTTGCAAACGTGTTCATGAAATTTATCAATTAGCAGTTATCAAAGAATTAAACGAATCTGAAAAGAAAGCTATGTCTAATGATGTAGCCCAAATTATGTTAGAAATTGCTACGCAAACGGTCTATAAAGATGAATATAGTAGTATATTTATACCAATATTTTCCGTTATAAAAGAATATGTTAGTGAAGAACAAATGGTTGAATATGTAAGTAAAATTATTGATTTGGAACTTTCTTTATATAACGAAATAGATTTATATACATTCGTGATTTCTGAGTTTAATTTAGATGAAATAAAATACCGTTCATTATTTGAACGTTATCATCAAGCATTAACTAAACACTATGTTAATATGAAATTAAATCGAATTTATGAAATTTCAGCTGAACTTCAAGCTCATAATCTTCGTAAAGAATATGCGATTATGAAAGATAAGTATCAAATAGATCCTTTGACCGGTTGTTTTAATCGTGGTTTTTTACTTGAAGAAGCACAACATATTTTACAGAAAAATACAGCTATTATTTATTTAGATATTGATGCATTGAAATTCGTAAATGATAATTATGGACATCATGCGGGAGATATTTTAATTACAACATTTAGTCATATAATATTGAATAATATTCCTACTAACGCCACTGCAATTCGCTATGGTGGTGATGAGTTTGTAATAATTATTAATAATACGACTGAAGAGGATGTAAAAAAAATTGTTCATACTTTATATCAAAAAGTTTCAGAAATTACTGAAATCGAAGGACATAACATTAGCTTATCATTCAGCAGCGGAGCATATATGGCAGATGGTAAAACTACATTAAGTCGTGCTGTTGAATATGCTGATGAGTCGATGTATAAGGATAAAAATAACGGATTAAAAACTTGTTTATATGAAAAAACTAATTAAATTAATTGACTAGTTAATTAGATAGGTATATAATTTACTTAGAATCTATGAAGTGGATATGATTTATGATAATGCTTTAAAGCGAGGGTATGATGGTGGAAGATACCTAAGACTAGTTATAAATTACTCCCATGGAGATATTACCGAAAGGATAATCGGATACTTCCCGTTACGAAGTTTAAGGTGCTAAGTGTGAACTTAGAATTTAGGTGGTACCGCGTTTATTCGTCCTATTATTTTATAGGGCGATTTTTTATATTTATTAGGAGGAGAAAAACGATATGCTTAAAATTACATTAAAAGATGGCGCTGTTAAAGAAGTTGAACAAGGCACTCTTGCAATTCAAATTGCAAAAGAAATATCATCAAGTTTTGCAAAAAAGTGTGTTGTCGCTCGTTTTAATGGTGAATTAATTGATTTGATGACTGAAATTAATAATGATGGGAATTTAGAATTTGTTTTAAATGATGAAAAAGATGCACTTGAAGTGTTAAATCACTCAGCAGCTCATTTAATGGCTCAAGCTATTAAACGCCTTTATCCAGAAGCAAGCTTTGGAGTTGGACCAACTATTGAAGAAGGTTTTTACTATGACTTTAAAGTAGACAAGCCTGTAACTTTAGATGACTTAGCTAAAATTGAAGCTATGATGAAGAAAATTGTTAAAGAAAATATTCAAATTAAGCATTATTACTTAACAAAAGAAGAAGCTTTAACTAAGTTTGCAAGTGATCGTTTTAAACAAGAATTAATAAATGAAATTGAAGATGACAAAGTTGGTATTTATGAACAAGGAGATTATGCTGATTTATGTCGTGGGCCACATGTCATTTCTACTGCAGTTATTAAGTATTTTAAATTGTTAAATGTCGCAGGAGCTTACTGGCGTGGTGATTCTAAGAATGAAATGCTAACTCGTATTTATGGTATTGCATTCTTTAGTGAAGAAGAATTAAATCAATATTTGACTAATCTTGAAGAAAGAAAGAAAAGAGATCATCGTAAATTAGGTAAAGAATTAGATTTATTTATGATTTCTGAATATGGACCTGGATTTCCATTCTGGTTGCCAAAGGGTATGACTTTACGTAATACTTTAGAAAACTTTTGGACTGATATTCATATTAAAGCGGGATATCAATTTATTAAGACACCGACTATGTTAAATCGTGAATTATGGGAAATTTCAGGGCATTGGTTTAATTATAAAGAGAATATGTATACGTCAAATATAGATGACCAAGAATTTGCAGTTAAACCAATGAATTGTCCAGGTGGAATGCTTGTTTATAAGAATTCAATCCACTCTTACCGTGATTTCCCACTACGTTTAGCTGAACTTGGACTTGTTCACCGTCACGAAGCTAGTGGAGCTTTAAATGGATTGTTCCGAGTTAGAACATTTACTCAAGACGATGCTCATATCTTTATGACTGAAGATCAAATTTCAGATGAAATTTGTCGCATTATCCTATTATTTAAACAGGTTTATACGGTGTTTAACCTAGATTTCCATATTGAATTATCAACTCGTCCACTTGATAAATATATTGGTGAAATCGCTACATGGGATAAAGCAGAGGCGGCATTAGCTCTTGCATGTCAAAAAGCTGGTTTCGAATATAAGGTAAATCCAGGTGATGGTGCATTCTACGGACCAAAACTAGATTTTAAACTAAGAGATTCTATGAATCGTATTTGGCAATGTGGTACCATTCAATTAGATATGAATTTACCTGAACGCTTTGATTTAACATATGTTGCAGAAGATGGTACTAAGAAACGTCCAGTAATGGTACACCGTGCATTATTTGGATCAATTGAACGCTTTATTGGTATTTTAATTGAACACTATGGTGGTGCTTTCCCAACTTGGTTAGCTCCAGTTCAAATTAAGTTAATAGCTGTTAATAATGAACATCATAAAGCTTATTGCGAAAAATTAAATGAGATATTCTTAGATGAAAGATTCCGTGTTGAAACAGACTTTAGAGATGAAAAACTAGGCTATAAAATTCGTGAAGCTCAAACAAAGAAAATTCCTTATACTTTAGTAATTGGTGATAAGGAAGTTGAAAATAATACTGTTACATATCGTGAATATGGTAAAGAAGAACAGATTACAATCGCCTTAGATGACTTTATTAAATTAATTCAGAATAAAGTAAAAAATTTAAAATAAAATTTTAATGATAAAATACGACTGTTGGCAAATTTGTCAGCAGTTGTTTTTATTAATATTAAAAATAAAAAGGTGTTTTAATAAAATATAACAATATTAACTTATTATAAATAATTAAAATCAAATTTTATCTTTGAAAATATTATAAAATCCGAATAAATAAATAAGATTAAAAAGATAAAAACATTGACAAATATTTTAGCAGATGATAAAATGGCGCAATGTTGGAGGTGGAATATGACAATTAAACAAAAATATTTAAAATATCTTTTTGCATCATTTGGTAGCGCACTAATTATGTCAATTTATTCATTAGTCGATACTATTTGTGTAGGTCAATATCATGGTGAAACAGGTACAGCCGCTTTGGCCATTACCCTTCCTTTATGGACAATAATCTTTTCATTAGGTTTGTTGTTTGGAATTGGAGGAGCAGCGTTAAGAACATCATTTAAGGCTGAAAAAGATGAAAAAAGAGCTAATCAATATTATACATTATCTGTTATGGCAATAATTATTGTAGTTGTTTTAATCTGGATTATTATTAATATTTTTTATAAGCAAATATTAATTTTTTTTGGTGCAGACAATGATACATTGTTTGATTTAGCAAGCAAATATGTTTTTTGGATGCGAATTGGATTACCATGCTTCATGTTTTCACCTTTCTTAAGTGGGTTTATTAGGAATGATAATGCTCCACTTAAAGCGACAATAGCTACTATTGCTGGTGGTGTATTTAATGTTGTTGGTGATCTCTTATTCGTTTTTGTTTTTGATATGGGAATTAGTGGAGCTGGTTTAGCTACTATGATTGGTCAAGGTGTAATGGGGTTAATTTTATTTTCACATTATTTTTCTAAGAAAAATACCTTACATTTCACTAAAGTAAATAATGTTTTAGCAAAATTAAAAGATATTATAATAATAGGGTTACCTTCATTTGTATTAGATATAAGTTTAGGTATTATTACAATTACATTTAATAAGCAAATTGTAAATTATCTTGATGGAAATAATGAAACTGCTACTTTGGCTATTTTTGGTGTTGCATGCAATGTTTTAGCCTTAGTTCAATCAATGGGATATGCTGTTGGTCAAGCCGGTCAACCATTAATTTCTGAAAGTTATGGAAAAAGCGAAATTAAAGAAATTCGAAGTTATCTGTATTATGGAACTATAACATCAATAATTGTAGGAGTTTTAGTCACTATTTTATTATTAATTAATCCAAACGCTATTCTAAACATTTTTATTAATACAACAGGAAACAACCTAGTCTTACAGATAGCTCCTGGTATCTTGCGAAAATACTTTTTAAATTTCTTATTTATTATTTTTAATATAAATGCAATATACTATTTCCAAGCAACTCTTCGTGGTGGTACTGCATTTTTACTTTCAATTTTAAAAGGATTTGTTTTACCGATTTCTTTTTTATTTATAATTCCATTAATTAATTTTGATTATATTTGGTACACTTTATTATTTGAAGAGGCTATTGTTGCAATTTTATCTGCATTTTTCATTTTAAAACTAAAATTGAAATATATTGAATAAGCATTAAAAAAAGAAAACATAATTCTGTAAAATGTTTTCTTTTATTTATAAATTTTTCTTTTATTGTTTAATTAAAAGTAGTAAAATATCGTCGTTATGGTGATTGTTTTATGATAGAATTGAATAAAGATGTTAGTCTTACAAATGGAAATTTATTAAAAAAAATTTTAATTTTTTCACTGCCTATTATGGCATCAGGTTTATTGCAGCTTTTATATAATGCTGCTGATTTAATAGTTTGTGGTCAATTTGGGTCAGATAAAAGTGTTGCGGCTATATCAAATACAACTTCATTAGTTAATTTGATGGTTCAATTATTTATTGGAATGGCAGTTGGATCAAACGTACTTATGGCTAGATCTTTTGCTTTAAAAGATCAAAAAAGAGCTAAAGTTATTTTGGGAACATCGCTTATTTTTTCTTTAGTTGTAGGAGCCATACTTACGATAGTGGGTGCTATATTTGCTCAAAATTTTTTACGAACTATGAAAACTCCAGAAGAAGTATTGCCTCTTTCTACAGATTATTTTAAAATATATTGTTATGGATTTATATTTTCGATGATTTATAATTTTGGAGCAGCAATGGTAAGAGCGACAGGTGATACTAAAAGACCATTCTTATATTTATGTATCGCCGGAGTTGTAAATGTTGTATTTAATTTATTTTTTGTTATTGTTTGTAAATTAGATGTTAAAGGCGTTGCCTTAGGGACTATTATTAGTGAAGCTGTTTCTGCTGTTTTAATTATTATTCTTCTAATAAGGGGTAATAGTTTATTTAAGTTAAGATTAAATTCCTTTGAATTTTCGAAAAAAGAATTGCTTGAATTAATAAAAATTGGTGTACCTGCGGGAATTCAAAACTCTGTATTTTCAATCGCTAATTTATTAATTCAGTCAAGAATTAATTCATTAGGAAAAATCACCATGGATGCTGATGGTGCAAGTGCAAGTATTGAGGGATTTGTCTATACATGTATGAATGCTGTTGCGCAAGCTACTTTAGTGTTTGTTTCGGCAAATTATGCTGTAGGTAATAAAGAAAATATTAAAAAGACTGTTGTGTATTCAGTTATTTTGTGTACAATTTTTGCAGCTATATCTGGTGGATTTGTAATCTTTTTTGGCCGACAACTACTTGATTTGTATATCGAAGGAGAACAAGCTATTAATATTGGGTATGAACGATTAGTTATTTTATGTTCAACCTATGCTTTGTGTGGATATATTGATATTTTTTCGTTTGCAATTCGAGGAATTGGATATTCAATTACACCAACAATTGTAACCACATTAGGTTGTTGCTTATATCGAATAATATGGGTTTTAACAATTTTTAAAATTGAACGTTTTCATACTAATACTATCTTATCACTTACATACCCAATTTCGTGGTTAATTACAAGTGCGGCTCATTTAGTTTGTTTAATAATTTTCTTTAAAAAGCTTAAAAACATTGAAACCTATGCTTAAAAAAATTAAAACGAATAAAATTAAGCATAATACTGGAATTATTGATTAATTTATGGTAAAAATAGATTAGAAATGAGGTAATGAATTATGACAGATTTAAATATTAATAATTTTGATGAATTTATTAAAAATAACCCAAATGCGGTTGTAGATTTATGGGCACCTTGGTGCGGACCATGTCGTATGCTTGGGCCAGTAATTGAAGAAGTTGTTGCCCAACATCCTGATTATAAATTAGGAAAAGTAAATGTTGATGAAAATGAAGAAATTGCTAGAATGTTTAACTGTACATCAATCCCAATGGTTCTTTTCTTTAAAAATGGAGAAGTAGTTAACAAGTTTGTTGGTTACAAACCTAAAGCTCAATTAGAGGAGTATTTTGACTAATGATTTATGATACGATAATTATTGGGCGTGGTCCAGCAGGAGTTTCTGCGGCGATTTATTTAAAACGCTTTAACTTAAATCCTTTAATTATCGCAAAAGATGACGGCGTTTTAATTGAAACAGAAGCTATCGATAATTTCTATGGATTTGGCCATATTAGTGGAAAAGAGCTAGTTCATCGTGGGATTGAACATGCTAAAAATTTAGATATTTCCATGATAGAAGCCGAAGTTATTGAAATAATGCCACTAGGAGAAACGTTCTTAATTAAGACAAACGAAGGTGAATACGAATCTAAGTCTGTCTTTTTAGCAATGGGTAAGAAAAAAGCTCAATTAAAGATTGCTACTAGGAATAAGTTTGATGGAAAAGGTGTAAGTTATTGTGCAATTTGCGATGGATTTTTCTATAAAAATAAGCACATTGGCTTAGTTGGAGCTGGTCCTTTTATGGAAAATGAATATAATGTTTTAAAGAATTTCACAAAAGAATTAACTATTTTTACCGATGGTGCAAAATTAGAACATCAATTTGATGGCGTTAAAGTAGTTGAAGATAAGATTATTGAACTAGTAGGTGATGAACGCCTTCGATCTGTTAAGACTCAAAATGGAGAATATGAAGTTGATGGCCTATTCATCGCTTTAGGTAGCCAGTCAGGAATGTCTTTAAGTTATCATTTAGGACTTGAGATGGATGAAAAAGGTTTCCTAAAAGTTGATAATTTTATGACAAATATACCAGGTATTTTTGCTGGTGGAGATATTATTGGAGGCTTACTTCAAGTTTCAAAAGCCGTTGCTGATGGTGCTTCAGCTGCATTGGCTATTAAAAAATTCTTAGATTCTAAAAAATAATAATATTTACTGTAAATGATATGATAGCTTACATGACTACTTCATTTACAGTTTTTTATTATACTCACTATAATTGTTTGAATATTTATGAAATGTTATAATTATAATAGAAAATCATTAAAATTACCAATAAATTTATTTATTAAATTGTTATATGAATGGAGGGTGACTATGGATTTAGAAGTTATAATTGAAGAATTTAAGGAGAAGAATTATGAAAACTTCAGTATTTTTTATAATGAAACTAAGCGATATGTTTTCTATAGTGCCTCTTTAATTCTTAAAGATTATCATATCGATGATATTATCCAAGATACCTATATTAAATTTTTAGAAAATATAGATAAATATCAACCAAAGACTAATATTAAAGCATTTCTTTCTAAAATTGCTTATAATTTAGCAATTAATACTTATAATAAAGAAAAAAGAATGGTAAAAAATGATGATGTTATTAATAGTAAAACGCAAGAATTTGATCCTTTTATTAGCATAGAAGTAAATGAAATACTTAAAGTTTTGTCTGATGATGAAAAAAAAGTTATCGTTTTAAAAATATTAAATGATTTAAAATTCAAAGAAATAGCATCAATAATAAATAAACCATTAGGTACCGTTTTGTGGATATATAATAAAGCGATGAAAAAATTGCGAGGTGGTTCAGATGAAAAATAAAGATATTAAGAATTTTCTTAAAAAAGAATCATTAAAAGTTGAAATTCCAGACTATAGTACAGAAATTTTAAATAAAATTGAGTATGTTAAAATTGATCCTGCAAAAGTAGAAAAAAAGCTAAGGTATAAAGAATTGATATTTAATAAAGCATTTTTAGTACTAAGTGTTGTTATAATTGTAGTTATTTTTGTTATAAACAAAATGGTAACACTAGATAAATCAGATGATATTAATAACATATCGAAGAATAGTGTTAGTGATATTTATGCTAAACAACTGACAAGTTTAGCAAGTGTGTCATCCGGTTATTCTTCAAATAACATTCCTTTAAATTTCCAACAAAAAATTAAAAATAATAATTTAGAAAAAGATTCAATTGTAAATGAAATAAATCCATATATGCTTACAGTGGATGCTATTTTTAATGAATCTAAAATGAAGTATGATTTATCAAAAAATAATGATGAATTATATAACTATGAAAATAAACTAGTAGTATCTTATTTGAATGAAGTTGTATTCACATTGTATTATACTGAAACACCTTATGAATATGATGATGGTAATGATTTAGATGAAATTAATACGACTTTAAGTGGAATTTTAATCGAAAAAAGTAATCAATATCGTATTGAAGGTTATAAAGAAGTAGAAAATGATAAATCAGAATTTGAAATGGAACTGCATTATTCAAATTCAAGTTATATAAAAGTAAGTCAAGAGATTGAAATTGATGAAAATGATTATGAATATGAATTTTATCAAAATGGAAATAAAATTAAAGAAGTAGCGATTGAATGTGAATATGATGATGGAAAAGTTGATTTAGAAATTGATAATGAAGAATATGAATTTGTCTATCGAAATAACCAATATATGTTAAACTTAGAAGATGAGATAATCACAATTAGTATCAGTGACACTATAATTACATATAATTTTATCAATTCAACGACTATTATTAAAAAAGAAATTTTTTAGGGTGAATATATGTCTAAGATTTATAAGTTTGAATCATTAATCTATGCTGTACCAGAAAAAGGGGGAGCATATGTAGTATTTCCATATAATATAAAAGAAGAATTTGGCAAAGGTCGTGTGAAAGTAGAGGTTACATTTGATGATATTCCATACAGAGGTAGTATTGTAAATATGGGAATTAAAAATGAAGATGGTAGTATTTGTTATATAATTGGAATGCTAAAAGATATTAGAATGAAATTAGAAAAAAAACCTGGAGACAAGGTATTTGTAACAGTTAAAGAGATTAGAGATAAATAATAAATTTAATAAATACTTCAAATTATAATTAGAAAAACATAAGTTAAACCTTATTAAATGGAAACTTGTGTTTTTTTTCATAAAGTGTAATAATAAAGAAATATAAATCAAATATAATCAATAATTGTGAGCATTTTCAAGAAAATAAAGTCTATTGACTAAAGATATGAAAAAGTTTTAAAATAATAACATATAACCTGGAGGCGATTATGAAAAAAATTTCAGTTTTAGTAAGAGATAAAAATACATTAGTTTTAACAGAAGACGCCAAAAAAGATGATATTATCGATTTAACCGAACTTAGCAACGTTGACTTCAGCGCTATTGAACAAGCAATTGAAATTGGTAAAGATAAGGTTTATATTAAGAAATTAGAAGAATATAAATCAATATTAAAACTAGAAAATGAAAATGAAAAGCAAAAATTACAAGCTAAAATTGATGCTTTATTAGTAGAGAATAGTAGAAATTTAAAAGAAAAAGAAGATGAAGTATCTAAGAAGTATTTAGAATCTATTAATAAACTTAATACCGAACTAGGTATCGTAAAGAGCACTAAGGAACAAGAAATTAAATTACGACTTAATGAACAAAAAGAGCTTTACCAACAACAATTAGAAGAATTACGTTATTCAAATAATGAGTTAATAACGAAACATGAAAAAGAAATGCATGAGCTTAACTTACGAAAAATAGAAGAGTCGAATAAAATTAAAGAAGATGCAAATAAAGAGATAAACAATTTGAAGAATGAACTGAATCTATTGCACCAACTACAAGAAACTAATTTAAAAATTAAAGAATCAGAAATTGAAAAACGATTTATGGAAAAATTGAATAAACTGGAAAAAGAATTCAATGAAAAACTGAAAGAAAAGGAAGATCTTATTAATAACTTACAACGTCAAAAGGCTTCTTTAAATGTTAAGCAAACAGGTGAAGATTTAGAAGCTTGGTGTAATAATGAAATGTTACAATATATGCAAAATGGATTTTCAACTTGTTCATGGCAAAAAGATAATACCGTTGTCAAAGAAGATGATGAGATAAAGGGATCAAAAGCGGATTATATTTTTAAGGTTTATGCATCAACGAATAAGAAAGAAGATGAATTATTAGCTTCTGTTTGTTTAGAAATGAAAGACGAAAATCCAAACTCACATTCTAAGCAAACTAATGATCATTTCTATTCACAATTAGATAAAAATCGAAAGAAAAAAGAGTGTAAGTATGCACTATTAGTCTCAAACCTAGAGATGGACAAGCCGAATGTTTTACCAATTTTTAAAGTTAGAGAATATGAAGATATGTATGTTGTTCGTCCAGGATATATGGTTACTTTTTTAAATATGATTACCTCACTTACAACAAGATTTAGTGATTTAATTTTAAGTAAAGAAGCACAAATGATAGAAATAAAAGATCGTTTAAATTTGATTGAAGAATTTGAAAAAATTAAAAATACATACCTTGAAAAACCACTTGAATTACTTCAAAAAGAAGTAAATAGTATTTTAAAATCTAATGAAACAATAAAAAAAGCCTATATTGAAATTGATAATACATGCAATAAAATTATTACAAGTTATATTAATCAAATAACTGCTAAAATCGATAAATTTGAAATTAAGTTAAATCGGGAATTAAAAAAAGCAAACTATTAGATTGAGAAACTGCAAAAATTGTCATATCTTGACTAATATTATTGCTTTTTGTATACTTTATTTATAAAATGTCAAAAGGTGGTGATAAGTTGAAACCATTTGAAATAATCTCTAAGCTTGATTATGAAGTTGCTAAAAAAGCGAATTTATTGTTTAAAAGTTCAAAAAAAATATTATATCCAATTTTTAACTGCATGACTTTTCTTTTAAAAAATGGATTTATATATATAGTCTTATCAATTTTTATGGTGATGTTTAAATCAACTAGAAAAATAGGATTACTTATCTTTATTTCAATGATAATTGGTTTGATTATTACTAACTTACTAATTAAAAATATTGTTGGTCGTCCAAGACCATATAAGAATAGAGATACTTTATTTTATTCTTGGTGGGAAGAAGCTGGAAGAATGATAGAAGTGGGTTCATCATTTCCATCAGGTCATACTACTACGGCAATGGCAGTTGGTGTTATATTGTTTATGACTCATAATCCTGTATTTTCTTGGATTTATTTTTTAATTCCAATTGTGATAGGTTTTTCACGTATTTATTATATGGTTCACTATTTAAGTGATGTTATAGGTGGAGTAATTGCTGGAACAATCAGCGCTATTTTAAGTTTTTATATTTTTAATTTAATTATTGATATTGATTCTTTTTATTCTTTGTATCATATGCCTAGTATTATTAGCATATTTAAATAGTCCTATTGATTATCTTTAAAAAACATTAAAATTAAATTAATTTTATAAATAAATTATCTTTACTTAAAAGCTATAATCATATATTTTACTTTATATATTAAAAAGGTGATAACTATGTTTATAATTCTTGAAGCTTTTGAACATCCGAAATCTTTCTATAATATAATGTTAATAACTAATATCGTGTTTTGTATTATTATATTTTTGGCATATTTAATGCAAAATGTATATCCATTCATAGTATTATTAAAAAAAAATAAAAAGTTAAAAGAAGCATCTAAGGAACATCATTTTGCAATTCTAATTTGTGCTCACAATGAAGAAAATGTTATATCTGATTTAATTGAAAGTATTAATCAACAAAATTACGATAAAGACAAAATTCAAGTTTTTGTAGTTGCAGATAACTCCAACGATAAAACAGCTAAATTTGCTCGTCAAAAAGGTGCGACAGTATATGAGAGATCTTCCAACTTTAAAGGGAAAAGTTACGCATTAGATTTTGGAATAAAACAGATATTAAGAACTAAAAAAGTTTCAAATATTGATGCACTATTAATTCTTGATGCAGATAATATATTAGATAATAATTATTTATATGAAATGAATAAACTATATTCTAATGGATTTCAAGTAGGAAATTCTTTTAGAAATACCAAAAATTTTAGTGATAATTGGCTTACTAGAGGAGCATCGATGATGTTTTTAAGAGAAAGTACCATTATTCACGAGGGAAGAAATAGATTAGGTATTTCCTCATATTTAGCTGGCACAGGTTTTTACATAGATTTTAATATAATTCGAAATTTAAAATCTTGGCCTTTTCATTTAATTACAGAAGATTTAGAGTTTACAAGTTATTGTTTAAAAAATAATATTAAAATTGGCTATAATGAAAATGCTATTTTTTATGATGAACAACCAATAACTTTAAAATCTACAATTAATCAACGTCTAAGATGGTGTCGCGGAAATCATCAGTGTTTTTTTAAAAGAGGTTTCGGACTACTTAAGAGACCTACAATTAGTCATTTAGAGTTTTTAGCACACCTGGCACCACTTCCAGCATTCACATTCTTTTTTACAATTTCTTATTTAACTACGATGTTTAGCCTATCTTGTGTTTCAGCTGGATTTAGTGTTGGTTCTGTGTTATTTTTAAAAAATATTTTTATACCATCTTTGCTTACAGGTTTAATAGTAATAGCTATTGCATCATTAAATGCTATTATTGTATTATTAAAAAAACGAAAATTAATTAATGCTAGTTTTAAAGATAAATTACTTTCGATTATTGATTATCCAATTTTTATGTTATTATTTTTACCAATATCATTCATTGCCTTATTTATGCCAGTTAAATGGAAAAAAATTGAACACGTTAAAAAAGCTAATTTTATAGCTGAAAAATGATTTAATGATGGGGCTAAATTTTTTAATAATTTTAAAAATAGTAATATTTTGATATTTTTTTATAAAATACCAATAAAATTGGATTCTTATTTGTTATATAGGTGAAAGGTGGTATACTCCATGAAAAAATTATTAATTGGTTCTTTAATTTTAACACTTCCTCTTTGCTTACTAACATCATGTGATGAGATTAATTTTGGTTCAAATGCAGGTTCTTCTAGCAACGATGTAAAAGAAAGACAAACAATGATCACATTGTCAGCTTTAGGAGGAACTTCATTACTTGACTCACAAAGCAATATCTCGACTAGAAATAATGATATTTTGACTAGTATTGAAATGTTTTCTTCATTACTTATTAAACAGAATGTGACTAGTGTTGAAAATTTAATTTCAGATAATTCAGAATATGATAAGAAAATGATCATAAGTAGCGATACAATGCTTGACGGCAAAAAAGAGATAATCTTATATTATAACGAAACAATTGAAGATGAAGATTTTGATGAAATTGAGTATCGCTTAGATGGTATTGCGATTGAAGGCGATAAAACTTATACATTAAAAGGTGAAAGTGAGTTAGAAGATGGTGAAGAAGAACTAGAATTTACATTAACAGAATCTAGAGGAAATTATGTTGTAATTTCACAAGAAAAAGAACTTGATGAAGAAGAATTTGAATATAAGCTATATCAAAATGGTAGAAGAGTTTTTACTCAATCAATCGAAATGGAAGTTGAACGAGGCTATACTTATATTGAGTTCAAAGAAACTTCATCATCTACTCGTGTTAAGTTTGAAATTAAATTAACGGATATTATATACGTAAAATACAATAATAAAGTGTATGAATTAAATGAAGTAACAAACTCTGATGGTAATACTACATTAGTATTAAATGAATCTAATAAAACTGTTAATGAAATTTTTGGTAGAATCGATGACTAAATATTGAGCTATTTAAAAAAAAGAGTATAATAAAATATGTAAAAGATTGGAGTTTATATTTAGACTCCAATTTTTAATAGAATTAGGAGGATATTATGCGTATTTTTAAAATTTTAAGATCAAGACTCTTAATTGTAACACTTATTATATTAATACAAATTGCATTATACCTATCTGTTTGGTTTTACTTAGAAAATAAGTATCTAGGTGTACAAATTGCAGCATATATTATTGCGGTTTTAGTTGCAATAAAAATTTTAGGACGAAATGAAAGTGCAGCTTATAAATTACCATGGATTGTTGTTATTTTGTTATTTCCGCTGGCAGGTATATTTATACTTGGAATGTTTGGTCGTGTTAAACTTAATAAAAAAACGACAGAAAAATTTAGAGATGTTTACGAAGTAACCCAAAATGCTGTTAAAGAACCATCTGAAGAATTAAAGAGTTCTCAAGCGTTTGGTCAATCAACTTACATTTTAAATACATGCCATTTACCTGCTTTCAATAATACGTATAATGAATACTTGCCAACAGGAGAAATTTTTTTTGAAAAACTTTTGTTCGAATTAAGCCAAGCAAAAAAATATATTTTTATGGAATATTTTATTGTTGAAAAAGGTGTGATATGGGATAAGATTCATGATATTTTATTACATAAAGTAAAAGAAGGAGTAGAAGTTTACTTTATGTATGATGATATTGGTTCAATTACAAAAGTTAAACGTAATTTTTATAAAGAATTAAGAAACGAAGGAATTCATGCTGTTGTGTTTAATCGATATTTCCCAATTGCAGCTGCAATTCATAATAATCGTGATCATCGCAAAATAACTGTTATCGATGGTGTTACTGCCTTTACAGGTGGTATTAATTTAGCAGATGAATATGCAAATATTAAAGAAGTTTTTGGGAAATGGAAAGATTCTGGAATTATGCTAAAGGGTCAAGCTGTCGATAGTTTTGTGGCATTATTTTTACAAAACTATAATGTAATGACAAGAAATCAACTTCATATTGATGACTATATTGAATCTAATCATAAAATATATGAAGTTTCAGGTTTTGTTCAACCTTATGGAGATGGACCTCGTCCAATTTCAAATGATTATGTTGGTCGTGATATTTATTTGAATATTATCAATCAATCTCGTCACTACCTATATATAACTACTCCATACTTAATTGTAGAGTATAGTATAATTGAAGCTTTATGTAATGCGGCCAAACGTGGTGTCGATGTTCGTATTGTAACACCTCATATTCCGGATAAAAAGACAATTTTTTTAATGACTCGTTCTAGTTATGAACCTTTATTAAATTCAGGTGTTAAAATTTATGAATATAAACCTGGATTTATTCATGCAAAAACCTTCTTATGTGATGACTTATATGGAGTTGTTGGAACTGTCAATCTTGACTATCGTAGTTTCGTACACCATTACGAATGTGGTGTTTGGATGTATAAAACTGACAGTTTAAAATCAATGAAAGCTGATTTTAATACATTAGTTAAAGTTGATGGAATCGTAATGGATTTAAAAAATAGTCATTTAAACTTTATAAACCGTTTTATCAAAAACGTACTTAATTTTTTTGCTCCGCTTTTATAAAAACTTTTTCTATTATTGGAAAAGTTTTTTATATTGTATTAACATAGATATAATTGACTGAGAGTGAAGTATATTATAGATTAGAAAAGTAATCAACCATAATTATTCTTTAATAAATAATAAAAAATATCACTTTGATGAGAATTTGATTAATAAAATAGAGGATTTCTTTTAGTCTGTTTGCAAATTTTAATCTAATTACTAATATGTTTAAAGAAAATAAACTTAGTGTTATATTCAGTAAAATTATCTTATTTTTGATATAATAGTATTTTTTAATTGTCAGTTAAAAAATCTATATTAAACATAGGTAATCTATATTCTATAAAAAAGTTATTTTTAAAAAAACATATTTGAGGATAAATACAAATGGATGGTTAGTATCGTAAAGAAGTTTAGGTTAATTAAGATTATAATTATAAGTATAGTTATAATCATTTTATGTGTTGGTATTTTCTTTATAGTTAAATAGATTGTTAATAAATCACATAATGGAAATAATAGCATTAGAACCGCAACATTTGTTACATCAGATAGAGTCTATAATAAAGAGTTATAAGTTATTTTATTAATAGTAATCTTAGTAATGATGACCATGATTATTATTCAATTATTATATTATCAGATAGTTATATTAAGTCGATTTAGTGATAAATGAAACAATTTACATAAAATTATGGTAAACCTGAAGAAGGATATGTAGTAGGCGTAATTGCATTAATTGAATGTCTATAAATTCGAAACCACTTCTAATAGATAATTTATGTTAAAAATTAGCCAATTGGAATTAATATAAGACTATGGGGACGAAAACGCATAGTCTTTTTTATACCATAGAATAGTTTTTTCTTAGCTAAAAAGGTAAAAAAATGCTATAATTTGAAAAGAAATGGAGAGATATTGATGATTACAAGAGCAATTTTAGAGATATTAGATTTTAGAAGTAATTCTTTAGTTATAGCTAATAATGAACTGGATTTAAGTTTGGAAACAGTATATAAATATGTTGAAGAAACTTTATCTAAAGTAAAACAAAATGCAAATGGCCGTAATGGTAAATTTAAAGAAGATAATAAGGTTATGCCGCTTTTTGACGCCTATAAAAATAAAGAATTAGATTTTGTACATTTTACTTCAAAAGTTACAAAAGACTTAATTAATATTTTAGAAAATCAAGATGATAAAAAAAGCTTAGACATTATGTTTGTTGAATATCATGAAGGGGAAGAACCTTACTTAGGTATTATTTTTTTAGAAAACAAAGATGCTATAATGCATTATGTTGAACAAAAAGATGGTAAAATTTCTAATTTGATAATAAAAAATTTTGCAATACTTCCTACCTCGAGTGTCAATTTCTCAACATATGCATTGATTAATTTAAATAATTATAGTGTTTTCTCACAAGAAAAAACACGAGAGATTAACAAAGAACCACATAAGATATTAGAAGAGTACTTAAATACCACATATAGTCTATCAAATAATGAAACATATCGTATTATAAAAAATGTGATTAATACAGTCGCTATGCATAATGATATTAGTCCTACACTTGCAATAACTAAAGCTAAATCTTTTTTAGCTTCAAAAGGTGAAATTAAAGAATTACCATGTGAAGATATTGCAGAGCATGTATTTGATTCTACCTTAGCTAAAGAAGAATTTACAGCTTCAATGCACAATAAGGCTTTATTTAATAACATTAGTTTAGATCATAATTATCTGATGAAAAAGACTTTAACCCATAAGATTAAGACTGACACTGGCATAGAAATTATTTTCCTATCGGAATGTTTTGATAATGAAGAACATTTAGAGTTTATAAATGAACCAGATGGTACAATTTCTATCCGTTTAAAGAATATTGGAAAGATTATTAATCGATAGATTTTATTGTAAAGTTAAATTAAGTTTGCTATAATTGATTGTAATGCAAGAAGGTGTTTTTATGTATACCGAGAGGTTAATTAATTTATTATTTAAAGACCAGGTTCATAACCGAGCTTATTATGAAAATTTATACAAAGAAAGAGATGTAGCACCAATTTTACGTTTTGCTCCTTCTCCTACCGGGTATTTACATACGGGTTCTCTTTACACAGCTTTAATTAATTATATGTTAGCTTTAAAAGATAATGGAATCTTTTATTTAAGAATTGAAGATACAGATACAAAAAGAACAGTATCTGATGCATATGAAATGATAGAAAGAGATTTAAACTACTTTGGTATTAAGTATGAAAATGATGAAGCTTATGGACCATATTTTCAATCAAAACGTAAAGATATTTATCAAGCTTTGGTTATTGATCTACTTAAACAAGGTAAGGCATATCCTTGTTTTTTAACAGAAGAAGAAATTAAGGATATTAAATCATATCAAGAGGAAAATAAATTAAGAACTGGTATTTATGGTTCATATGCTAAATATCGCGATATTTTAGAAGATGAAGCCATCGACTTAATAAATAGTGGTAAAAATTATGTTATTCGCTTAAAATCACTTGGTGATTTTAAAAAGACTTTTAAAATTAAAGATGCATTACGTGGCGAGTTAGAACTTCATCAAAATGATTTTGATGTTGTTTTATTAAAACAAGATGGACTCCCAACTTATCATTTTGCTCATGTAGTAGATGATTTCTTAATGCATACAACAATGGTTGTTCGTGGTGAAGAATGGCTTACAAGTCTACCAATTCATGTTGAGTTATTTCAGACACTTGGTTACAAATTACCGAAATACTTGCATCTTGATTCAATTATGAAGCTTGATAACGGTGCTAAACGCAAACTATCAAAGCGTCGAGATTTAGAAGCTAATGTTTCATATTTGATTGAAGATGGTTACCCAAAAGAAGGTATTATCAATTATTTAATGACACTTGCTAATTCTAACTATGAAGACTATTTAAAAGAAAATGCGTCTAATAATTATAAAATATTTAAGATTGATATTAAAAAAATGTCAAAGACTGGTGCATTATTTGATATTGATAAATTAAATCATATTGCTAAAGAATCACTATCATATATGAGCTTAGATGAACTTTTTATATCTGTAAAAACATGGGCAAATTTATATAGTAAAGAACTATATGATTTAATTATATCAGATGAAGATAAATTTAGAGATATTTTAAATATTGGTAATAAAGAGACGACAAAGCGTAAAGATTTTGCAAAATATAGCGAAATATTAGAATTAATAAAACCATTTTATAGTAAATACTTTGATAAAATGATTTTAAAACTGAATTATAGCAAAGAGTTAGTTGAAAGTGTTAAAAAAGCTTTTTTATCTACCGATTTTACTGATGAAACAATATGGTTAGAGAATTTAAAAGAAACGGCTTTCAAATTGGGATTTGCAAAGAATAAGAAAGAAGCTTTGGCTTTAGATATGACTTATCAGTTTGCTGATTTTATGAGAATAGTACGAAATTTAATTTTTAGGCGTGACAACTCACCATCATTATACCAAGTAATTTCTATTTTAGGACTTGATGAAGTTAAACGTCGGTTAGGAGTATAGAATGTATCACTATATTAAAGGTTCAATAAAAAAATTAAATCCCAAATATATTGTTTTAGAGAATAATAGTATTGGGTATGAAATTATTACAGCTAATCCTTATAATTATCATTTAAATGAAGAGGTTATAGTTTATACATATCAATATGTTAGAGAAGATATAAATGCATTATATGGATTTAGAAGTAATGATGAAAGAGACTTATTTTTAAAATTAATTTCAGTCAATGGTATTGGTCCTAAAAGTGCTTTATCGATTCTAGCATCAGGAACGGTAAATGAAATTATCGCTGCAATTGAATCAAGAAATGACGCGTATTTGAAAAAATTCCCTGGAATTGGTCCTAAGGCTAGTCAACAAATTATTCTTGATTTAAAAGGAAAAGTATCATTTGATGAAGGTAATCTACCAAGCAGTGGTAAATCTGAAACATTAGTTGAAGCGTTAACAAGTTTAGGATATTCTAAAAAAGACGCTACTAAGGCTGTAGGTAAGTTAGATTTGACTAAACCGGAAGGGGAATTGATTAAAGATGCATTAAAAATTTTAAATGCATAGAAAGGTGGACTTATGGAACGAATTATTGATGGACATGAACAAGCAGGTGATGATGATATTTTAACACTTAGACCACAGTTACTAAGTGAGTATATTGGTCAAGAAAATGCCAAAGAAATGCTAGGAATTTATATAAAGGCCGCTTTAAGCCGAAATGAATCGCTAGATCATGTTTTACTATATGGACCTCCAGGCCTAGGTAAGACAACACTTGCTGAAATTATCGCTAATGAACTGCATGTTAATGTAAAAACTGTATCTGGTCCTTCAATTGAAAAAAGTGGAGATTTAGCATCAATTTTAACATCTCTTAATGAAGGCGATGTATTATTTATTGATGAAATTCATCGACTACCTTCTTATGTTGAAGAAATATTGTATAGTGCTATGGAAGATTATTATTTGGATATTGTAATTGGTAAAGAGGGACAAAGTAAATCGATTCGTGTTGATCTACCACCATTTACGTTAGTTGGGGCTACTACTAGATTTGGCGATTTAAGTGCACCACTACGAGATCGTTTTGGTGTAGTTTTACGTCTAAATTATTACAATCCAAATGAACTTTATGAGATCATAAAACGAACAAGTCAAGTATATGAAACAGCTATTACAGAAGAAGCTGCTAAGGAGTTAGCTAAAAGAAGTCGAGGAACACCACGAATTGCTAATCGATTATTTCGTCGCGTTCGCGATTTTGCTCTTGTTTTAGGTGATGGGAAAATTAACTTAGAAATATGTCGCTATGCATTAAATAAACTAATGATAGATGAAAATGGATTAGATGAGACAGATTTAAAATATTTAAAAGCTATTATTAGTCAGTTTAAAGGTGGACCTGTTGGACTTGAGACAATTGCTGCTTCAATCAGTGAGGTATGCCAGACTATTGAGGATGTGTATGAACCATATTTATTACAAGAAGGCTATATTAATCGAACACCACGTGGTAGAATTGCTACTGCAAAAGCGTATAAATTATTAGGATATAGTTTTATGAAGGGGTTATTTGAAGAAGATATATTATAGAAAGGAGTTAGGTTTTTAACCAAACTTTATGAAAACTGATGATTTTGATTATTATTTACCAGAGGAGCTTATTGCACAAACACCACTTATAGATAGAAGCTCTTCTCGTTTACTTGTTTTAGATAAAAAAACAGGAAATATCGAACACCGACATTTTAAAGATATTATTGATTATTTAGATGAAAATGATGTTCTAGTTTTAAATGATACAAAAGTAATTCCCGCTCGTTTATTTGGAATAAAAGAAGATACAAAGGCTCATATTGAGCTTTTAATGTTAAAAGAAGAAGGCAATGATGTATGGCAAACATTATGCAAACCAGCAAGGCGTGTGAAAGTTGGTACTACTGTTTCATTTGGCGATGGTTTACTTAAAGCATTATGTGTTAAAGAAGATGAAGATGGAATTCGCTATTTTAAAATGATTTATGATGGCATTTTTTTAGAAATCCTTGATAAACTAGGTGAGATGCCACTACCACCTTATATTCATGAAAAATTGGAAGACAAAGATAGGTATCAAACAGTTTACGCTAAAAATCCTGGTAGTGCTGCAGCTCCAACAGCAGGACTGCATTTTACTGCAGAATTGTTGAACGCGCTAAAAGAAAAGGGTGTAACGATATGTTATGTGACTCTTCATGTTGGCCTTGGTACATTTAGACCTGTAAGTGTGGAAGATGTTAGAAATCATCATATGCACCACGAGTTTTATGCTATTTCAAAAGAAGTTGCAGATATATTAAATGAAGCTAAATCTAAAGGTAAAAGAATTGTAGCGGTTGGGACTACATCAACTCGTACATTAGAATCTGCATATGATAATGGTTTTAAAGAAACATCAGGATGGACAGATATTTTTATTTATCCAGGCTATGAATTTAAAGCAATTGATGCGCAAATAACTAATTTCCATTTACCAAAATCAACCCTTGTAATGCTAGTTAGTGCCATTGCTGGTAAGGACAATATATTAAATGCATATAATGAAGCCGTCAAAGAAAAATATCGTTTCTTTAGTTTTGGCGATTCAATGTTTATAAAATAATTTTTATGTTGCAAATAATTAAAAGATTAATTAAGGAGTAAAGTATGAAACAATATAATGAATTTTTAAATGATACAAATCCACAAATCGAAATTGAAATGTTAGATGGTGGGGTTATGAAATTAGAATTATTCCCTGAATGTGCGCCAATAACAACACAAAATCTATTAAAATTAATTGAAGATAAATTCTATGATGGTCTTATTTTCCATCGTGTAATTAAAAACTTTATGATTCAAGGGTGTGACCCTACTGGAACTGGTATGGGTGGGTCAGCTGAACATATCAAAGGCGAATTTAGAGCGAATGGCTTAAAAAATGATTTATCTCACACTAAAGGTGTTATTTCGATGGCTAGAACTAATAATCCAAATAGTGCTTCAAGTCAATTTTTTATTTGTCACACTAATACACCTCACTTAGATGGGATGTACGCAGGCTTCGGAGTTTTATTAAGTGGAGAAGATGTTTTAGATAAGATTGCTAATTTAGAAGTTGATGCTTATGATCGCCCTTTAAAGGAAGCTAAAATTAAAACAATAAGAAGAGTACGTTAATATGGAAATTAAAACTAAAAATTTGCTTTTAAAAGAACTAAAACTTAATAAAACAGAATTTAATGGCTTAATAAAGACATCAGATTTTTTTAAAGAAATTAAAGAAATTTCCAGAGGCTCAATTTACTTTGAAATTAGAAAGAAAGATAACCTAGTTGGTTTAATTGGTCTTGAAGTCATTGGTATGATGAATGAATTTAAGCTTGCAAAGCTTCATTTTGAAGGATTAAACGAGACTGATATCGATGAAGCTTTAACAGGACTTTTAGATTATGCGATTAATGATTATTTTGTTTTAAAAATTATAACACATATTGATAATAACAATATCAAAAGTAGTCAAATTTTAAAAAATCGTGGATTTATTTTAAATCAAAAAGTTATAGACAAAGATGAATATAAGATAACTAAACCGATTTATCTTGGAAAGTAGGATTTTTATGGGTGCAATTTGGTATGAATTAAAACATGTTTGTAAGCAAACTGGTGCTAGATATGGTATTTTACACACACCACATGGTGATTTTGAGACACCAATTTTTATGCCAGTAGGAACAAAAGCGACTGTTAAAACACTTTCGCCAGAGGAAATAGAAGAAGTATCAGAAGGTTTGATTTTAGGAAATACATATCATCTGTGGTTACAACCTGGAGATGAGCTTGTTGCTAAACACGGAGGAATCCGTGGTTTTATGAAATGGAATCATGCTCTTTTAACAGATAGCGGTGGATTTCAAGTCTTCAGTTTAGCTAAGATTCGCAAAATAACTGAAGAAGGAGTCACTTTCCGCCATCATAAATCAGGAGCTCCACTTTTTATGTCTCCTGAAACTAGCATTCGAATCCAAAATAACTTGGGTGCAGATATTATGATGTCTTTTGATGAGTGTCCACCTTTTCATGCTGATTATGAATATATGAAAGATAGTGTAGAAAGAACTATCCGTTGGGCTAAACGTGGATTAGATGCGCATCAAAATAAAGATACACAAGCGTTATTTGGAATTGTTCAAGGGGGACCATTTAAAGATTTACGTAAGCATTGTTTTGAAGAATTATCAAAAATGGATTTTGATGGATATTCAATCGGTGGTCTAGCAGTTGGTGAGTCTAAGAAGGAAATGTATGATGTTCTTTCTTTTATGAAAGATATTCTTCCAGAAAATAAACCACGATATTTGATGGGAGTAGGTTCTCCTGATGATTTAGTAGTTGGTTCAATGATGGGAGTAGATATGTATGATTGCGTTGCTCCAACTAGAATAGCTCGTCATGGAACTGCATTAACATTTAGTGGTAAAGTTTTAATTAAAAATAAACGTTATTACGATGATATGGGGCCATTAGATAATGAATGTGATTGCTATGTTTGTAAAAAATTTTCACGTAGTTATATTCATCATTTAATAAAAGCTGAAGAAATTTTAGGTATGCGTCTTTTAAGTTATCATAATTTATATTTTTTAAAAAGTTTAATGAAAAAAGTTCGTGAAGCGATTCAACATGATCGACTTAAAGATTTTCAAGAAGAGTTTTTTGAAAAATTTGGTTATGCTAAATTGGAAGACATTTTATCAGGAAAAGTAGTAGAAGGTACAATGAAATTAAAAGATCAAATTAAGATTAATGGTAAGAATGAGTAGGTGATTCTATGTCATTATTAGAGGTTAAAAATCTTAAATTTAAATATACCGATAAAGAGTTATATAATAATGTAGAATTTCGAATTTTAGCTGGTGATCACATTGTTATTGTAGGTCCAAACGGAGTTGGTAAATCTACTTTTTTAAATATTATTGCTAAAAATATTATTCCTGACAGTGGAAGTATTGAATGGACAAGTCATATAAAATTTTCTTATTTGGATCAACAACTGAAAGTTAAACAAGATATGTCAATTTCATCATATTTATATGGTGTTTTTGAACCATTATTTCAAAAAGAAAAGAAAATGAATGAATATTATGAAGCATTAATTACAGCTCCTGAATCTGAGTACGAAAAATTAATGAATCGTGCTCAAGCAATTCAAGATGAGTTAGAAAAAGAGAATTTCTATGCTGTTAATTCAACAATTGGAAATATAATTAATGGTCTTGGAATAAATAATTATGGTCTAGATACTATTTTATCTAAATTATCCGGAGGACAAAGAGCGAAAGTATACTTAGCTAAAATGTTGCTTGAAGATAGTGATGTTTTATTAATGGATGAGCCAACTAACTTTTTAGATAAAGAACATATTGATTGGTTAATTAAATTTTTAAATGGTTACAAGGGTGCATATGTTGTAGTCAGTCATGATGTATCATTTGCAAGACAAATTTGTAATGTCGTATATGCACTTGAAAATAAACAAATGACTCGATACAAAGGTGATTATGAGTTTTATTTAAAAGAACGTGATATTCGCAATGAACATTTTATGCGTGAATATGAAAATCAACAAAAATATATCAAAGAAACCAAAGAATTTATTGCTAGTCACATCGTTCGTGCCACATCAGCTAAAGCAGCTAAGCAACGTGTAAAGCAACTAGAAAAACTTGATATTATTGATAGACCTCAAGGTGAATTAAAAATAAATTTTGATTTTCCATTTTCAAAAGATTTAGGACAAGAAGTCTTAAAATTGGTTGATTTGGAAATTGGGTACAATAAATCACTATTAGGAAAATTAAATTTATTAATTAAACATAATGAAAAAGTTGCTATCTTGGGTCGAAACGGAGTTGGAAAATCAACGCTTTTAAAAACAATTATGGGATTTATTCCAGCGCTTGGTGGAACTTTTAAATTTAATAATTCTGCCATGATTAATTT
Source organism: uncultured Anaeroplasmataceae bacterium (assembly GCA_944325035.1). GTDB lineage: Bacteria > Bacillota_I > Bacilli_A > Acholeplasmatales > Anaeroplasmataceae > CAG-307. The sequence continues at coordinate 477,671 of CALUYM010000001.1, read as the reverse complement.
TTTTGAACAAGAACATAGTTTTAGTGAAGATGAAACACCTGTGACTTATTTAAGAAGTTTTTACCCGCTTAAAACAGATGGTGAATTAAGAAGTGTTTTAGCCAATGTTGGAATTAAAGGTGATTTAGCTTTAAAACGATTAAATGAATGTTCTGGTGGAGAACAAACAAGAGTTAGAATAGCATTAATGACCATGCAAAAATCTAATATCTTAATAATGGATGAACCAACTAATCATTTGGATAAAACGACTAAAGAAGCCTTATATAAAGCAATTAAACGTTTCCCTGGTTCAGTTATATTAGTAAGCCATGAACATGATTTTTATGATGGATTACTTGACTATGAAATTATTTTTGAATAAAGTCAAGAAGATGCTTCATTTTATTTACTACTAATAAAAAAAGGTTACTCAATTTATAAGTAACCATAGTATTAATTTAAAATTGATAGGTTTTTAAAACTTATCAATTTCTTTTTTTAATTCTTCTAAAATATTTTCTTCTTTAATTTTTCGCACGATTTGCCCTTTTTTAAATAATACTGCTTCACCTTTACCACCGGCAATACCTAAATCAGCTTCTCGTGCCTCACCAGGGCCATTGACTACACATCCCATCACAGCGACATGAATTCTTTTTTTGACGGTATAAAGATAATTTTCGATTTCTTGAGCGATAGGAATCATATTGAATTGAGTTCTACCACAAGTTGGACAAGAAGTAAGCTCGGGAACATTAACAATTAATCCTAAATTTCTCAATATTTCTTTAGCAGCTCTAATCTCATAAATTGGATCATCTGTTAAAGAAACTCTAATTGTATTTCCAATACCTAAATTTAAAATTTCAGATATTCCAATTGCTGATTTAATAATTCCAGAGAAAGTAGTACCAGCTTCTGTAATACCAACATGAAGTGGATATGGGAAAGTTTTGCTAGCTAGTTCATAAGCATCCTTACATAATTGAATATTAGATGCTTTAATAGAAATTACAATATTTTTAAAGTCAAGCTCTTCTAAAATTTGAATATGACTCTTACAAGCTAAAACCATGTTTTCAGCAGTTAAAGCCATTCCCTTAGGTAAAGAACCACTATTTACGCCAATCCTGATTGCTATATTTCGTTTTTTTGCAAGTTCTACAATTTCTTTTACCTTTTCTTTATTAGTAATATTCCCCGGATTTAAACGAATTTTATCGACACCTTGCTTAATTGCTTCAATCGCAAGCTCTGGATTAAAATGGATATCGGCAACTAATGGAATATGAATTTTTTTTTTGATTGAACCAATTGCCCTAGCGTCTTCAATATCTAAAACGGCAACACGAATAATTTCACATCCAGCATCTTCCAAAGCTAAAATCTGTTTTACAGTAGCATCTACATCTTTTGTTTTTGTATTTGTCATACTTTGAATATATATTTTATTATTACCGCCAAGAACAATATCACCTATATGGCAAGTAATTGTATCTGATCTTTTATACATTGTTATCACCAAAACTATTATACCATAACTTTAAAGATATGCGCATAAAACATAAATAAATACTAAATTTAAACTAACTTAATTCAAAAAAATAAAAAAGACTTGATATTGATTAAAAAAATGATATAATAATTACGTTAAAAATTAACAACAACTTGCAAATAAAATTATTATTTGGTATAATAATTGCGCAAATATTTTATTGAAGTCTGGAGGGATAATGATGCGTGATTTAGTTAAATTAGTATGTGAAGAATGTGGCGAAGAAAACTACTACACAGATAAGAACAAGAGACTTAATCCTGAAAGAATCGAGTTCAAGAAATATTGTCCTAAGTGCCGTAAACACACTAATCACAAGGAAAAGAAGTAAAAGCTATTATAGCTTTTTTTTCTTTTTGGAGGGAAAATGAAAATAGATAGAATTGTAACCGGTCCATTTTGGACAAATAGTTATATAGTAACAAATGATGAAAAATCCATAATAATTGATCCAAGCATCGATTTAGAGAAAAATATTGATTTGTCTAACTATAATATAGATGCAATATTGTTAACTCATGGTCATATTGATCATATAGCAGGAATTCATTTATTAAATAAAAAAATTTATATATATGAAAGTGAGAAAATATTTTTAAAAGATAATAATCTAAATTTGTCGAATTTATTTGGTATTTTTTACAATAATTCATTTCAAAATGAAGTTATTAATGTAAAAGACAAAGAGATTATCCATCTGATTGGAAAAGAAATTGAAGTTATATATACTCCTGGTCATACAAGTGGTAGTATTTGTTTTAAAATTGATAATAATATTTTTACAGGAGATACTTTGTTTCAAGTTGGAAAAGGCAGAACAGACTTTATTACTGGTAGTGATAGTGATTTAGACAATTCATTAATTAAATTAATTGAAGATTATGATGAAAATACAATCATTTATCCAGGTCATGGAGAAAGTTCAATATTAAAAATAGAAAAGCAATATAATCCATATTATAAGATGGCTTTACAAAGGAAAAATAAAATAAACTGTTGACAAATTAAGTTAGCAGTTTTTATTTATATATAATTAAAGTAATATAAGATATCTATAAGAAATGAGCTTATTTTTAGACAGAACAAGAATAATATAGGAAAGTTTAATATTAAATTTTCTAAACTTAATAAATTTGCTAAAAAGACAAATGTTAAAAAATATGGCAAAGCTATTAATTAGAAGTTTATCTATCAACTATTAAAGCCCTCGTACTCAACTGTCGGTAAACCAGCAAGCGTTCATATTTTTATTAAAATAACTATAAATTAAAAATAGATGCTTAAGCTTTGGCCTAAGCATCTATTGTCAACAATTTGAGATAGATTATTTTTATCAGTCTATTTGTCTTCTTTTTCACGTTCCCTAAGTTCTTCTTCTTTTTTCAAATAGAAAAGAATTCTTTTAGCAATAGTGATGTAAGCATTAGCAGTTGTAGCTAAACTTAAAGCAATTTCTGTTAAATCTGCCTTATCATTGTCTTTGGCATTTTTTAAAGCAGTTTTAGCTGTCATACAAGCTTCATCATTTTTAATAGTAAAAAGTTTTTTAAACTTGTTGAAAGCCTCTCCTTTATCTTCTAATGCATAAGTTGTATCCAAAATTTGTTTAATTTCAGATATTGTTAAAACTTGTTTTAAAGCAAAAGTTTCTTCAATTAAAGCTAAATGCTCTTTATTATATTTTTTAGCAATTGGAGAAGTGATAACTTGTCCTTTTACGTAATTATTTATCATAGATGATGTAATTTGTTTATCTAAAGAAGAAGTCTTAAACACAGCCAAATTTCTATCTAAATAAGTAATTACTTGATCCATATAAAGTTCAATATCAGGAAATCTTTCATAATCAGGAAAGCGGAAATTCTCAAGTTCTGCTAACCATGTTGTTAAAATCTCATTAATTTTTAGCATAACGTACACCTCTTAAATTCATTAAAAACATTATAACATATATATAGACAAAATTCAAATGAGTTTATCAAAACATATTGACAAGTATATCGAAATAGGTTAAACTAGTATTACAAACTAGATGGAGGTGGTAAAATGAAAGAAAACAAAAGAATAATGATTTGGGGTTCTAATCTTTTTTTGGGGCTCTCATTTGATGATAAATTAGGCTATGTTTATTTAGCATCATCATCAATCATGCAGTTAAGAGATAGATATCAAATTGAAAATTTTTCAATGAATAATTTATCAACATCTAAGGCATTAGCTTATATTTATAAGGCTTTAGACTACGATGATAATTTTGATGCTGCTATAGTTGAATTAGGTTTTGCTGATTTAAAATTAATACTAGACAAAAAAATAACGTTATCTGATTTTGAAAAAAATTTACGCAGTTTTATGACAGCTTTAAAAAACTATAGAATTGAAACGTATCTTTCTACTTTATCACCTATTGATGCTGCTAAGTTTATTCAAAAAGAAGGTTTAAATATATTAGAACGAGATGTAACAGTTATGCATAAGCGAATGAATCGTTTGATAAAGGATTTAGCAGAAGAGTTAGAGGTAAATCTATTTGATGATAATAAGACTTTATCTAAAGATAAAAAGGCATATGTTTCTTCAGATGGTATTTCTTTAAACCAAGCAGGTCAAAATGTATTAAAAAATATGATTATTCGCAAAAATTTATAAAAATAAGTAATAAAAACATCACCTGAAGCATACTAATGAATAGGTGATGTTTTATTATGGCAAAAGATTCAACGCCACTAATGTTTATTGAGACAATTAGTTGCATAAATGAAAGTGAAAATGTTGTTAAAAAGAAATATCTAAATCGGATGGATGATATAAAAGCAATGCTTTATTATAAAATGGATATTTTATGTGAGATAAAAACTGCTACAACATTATATGAGGGAATAGTATCTTCTCTTGATGAGAAAAATCTAAAACTTTTAATCGATGATAATACTGTCTTAATTCCAATCGGAGAAATAACTAACATAAATATTTTACGTCTTTAAGTTAAATTACATGGTAGTACTTGAATTGCATCTACACACTGAATAGCACATGCGCATTCTAAGTCAAATATCAATGTATAATTTGTACCTTCTAGTTCGTCATCGTTTTCTAAAAGTCTTAGTGTAACATATCTCTTACAACGTATTTCTTCAATTCTAAAGAATGTAGTTGTTTCTGAAGATGTACCTATGTGAGCAGTTAATAAATTTCCACTACATAGCGTAAAGCTAACAGGAATTGTGTTATTTTGATATGCAAGTAATGATTTTTCGCATGTACGGCATTGATTTTCTTCTAAAACATTAACCTGCTTTTGAAGTTTATCAATTTTTTCAACCGTATCTAATATATAATTACAAGAACTTGTTGTTAATTCCATTTTTTCACCTCCTGATATATATTATGTAATTCTTATAAATTGGAATAGTAAAATTAACTATCTAAATCGTATTTTAATAAACTCTATTACTAGTAGAGTCGAAAAGTTGATAAAATATTGAATTAATTGCTATTTTTATTTATAATATAAAAAAATAGTAAATTTGGAGGTGTTATGATGGGTTTATCAGAAATATTTAAATACGCTTTCTTTGTTATAATAGCTTTAGTTTTGATTATTGTTATAATCAGTATAATTAAGCGAAATAAAAACCGTATTAAGGTAGATGATTCCTTTATTGATAATCTTATACTTATTTTAGGTGGTATTGATAATATTAATATGTGTGAAGTGGAAAATATGCGTGTTAAATTTAAATTAGCTGATTTGAATAAAGCTGACTTAAAGCAATTACATCAATTATCACCAAAAGGTGTCTTTGTTACAGGTGATGTGGTTAAAGCACTATTTAGTTATGATTCAGAAACTATTATTAAGATGTTGAATAAAAAACTTAGACAAGGAGAAGTTTAATCATGGAAAAGACATTTTTAATTACTGCTGAGACGGGAATACATGCTCGTCCGGCTACAATTTTAGTTAATGAGGCTGTTAAGTTCGAATCGAATATTTTAATTCGTATGGGAGAAAAAGAAGTAAATTTAAAATCTATTATGGGAGTTATGTCGCTAGGTATTTACAATGGCGCGAAAATTACACTTATTTGTAATGGTTCAGATGAACAACTTGCTATGGATGAGTTAACTGATACAATTTACAAATTAAAGCTTGGTAAAGAAGATTAATTAAACGATAAAGTCCTAATATATTAGGACTTTAATTAATAGGAGGATATAATGATTTTTACTAAAGATTTTTTCATTGAAAAAGCTACTGCCTATACTGATGAATGGATTAAATTAACAACAGATTTAGTTAAATTTCCATCAGTATTAGATGAATTTAATCCAAATAGTGATGCACCATTTGGTATTGCTAACAAAGAAGCATTAAATTGGATGTTAAACCATGCAAAAGAAGATGGTTTTAAAGTATTAAATTGTGATAACTATGCTGGAGATGTAGAATTTGGAGAAGGAAATGACACTTTAGGTGTACTTGCGCACTTAGATGTAGTACCTGCTGTTGGAAAATGGAGTGGAGACCCTTTTACAGTTATACACAAGGATGGAAAGCTAATAGGCCGTGGGGTTAATGATGATAAGGGCCCACTAGCTGCTGCTTATTTAGCAATTAAATTATTAAGAGATTCTGGGTTTAAACCTAGTAAGAAAATTAAATTAATTATGGGGTGTGATGAGGAAAGTGGATCACGCTGTTTAGAATATTATTTTAAGAAGAATCCAATGCCTGAATTTGGATTCTCACCGGATGCATGTTTCCCTTGTATTAATGGTGAAAAAGCTCATTTTCATTATAATATTTTAGGAACTTTAACAAGTAAATCAGTAATCACGTCATTTAATTCCGGAGAACGATATAATATTGTTCCAGATGAAGCTAGAATGACTTTAAGCATTGATTTAAAAGATAAATATTTATCATATTTAAAAAGTCATGGTCTTAAAGGTGAAGTTGATGGTGATACTTACATTGCTTATGGTGTTAGTGCCCATGCAATGTCACCAGAAAAAGGTGTGAATGCAATTTTTACCTTAATTAATTTTTTAGATGAAGAAGCACCATGTGAGTTTACAAACTACATGACTAAATATATTATTAATGATACAAGTGGTATTAAGCTAGGAATCCAAGCAAGTCACCCGGAAATGAAAGATTTAACTCAAAATGTTGGACTAGTTCGAATTTCATGTAATGAGATTTTTGTTGGTGTTGATTTAAGAGTTCCTGTAAATGGATATGAGTCAGTATTAAGAGAAAAATTGTCTAAGTCTTGTGAAGGTACAAGCTTTAAATTTGAAATACCTGTGTCTGGAAATACACACTATGTTCCAAGTGATTCGTTTTTAGTTAAAACTCTATTAAATGCATATCAAGAATTTACAGGAGATTATGTAAATAAAGCTTATTCTATTGGTGGTGGCACATATGCCAAGTTTATTGATAATGCCGTAGCTTTTGGTCCACAATTTGTAGGTAGAGAAGATGTTGACCATCAAGCTGATGAATACGTACTAATTGAAGATTATACGAAAGCAATTGCTATTTATGCTATGGCAATTTATGAGTTGACAAAATAATGAGATTAAGAAAAGTTAAAGATGCGTTTTTAACGCTTTCAGAAGATACTAAATACTTTATAATAAATCCAAAAGACTATAAAGGAAAATGGAACGAAGTGTTTGGCAATCATAATCCAATTCATATTGAGGTTGGATGTGGTAAGGGACAGTTTATGATGGGACTTGCTAAACATTTTCCTGAAATTAATTTCATTGCTATTGAAAAATTTGATAGTGTTTTAGTACGTACACTAGAAAAAGTGAGCACAGATGATATACCTAATCTGAGATTAGTTTTATTGGATGCTTTAATGCTTGAAGAAGTATTTGACCATGGAGAAGTTCATACAATATATTTAAATTTCTCTGACCCATGGCCAAAATCTCGTCATGCTAAGCGTCGTTTAACATCGTCTATTTATTTAAACATCTACCAAAATCTTCTTGCTAGTGACGGTGTTATTTGCCAAAAAACAGATAATCGCCTTTTATTTGAATCATCATTAGAATCATTTAGTCAAAATGGATGGTATTTATCAAATATATCTCTTGATTTACATAAAACAGATTTATTTAATATTACTACAGAGTATGAAGATAAATGGTCACCTAAAGGTCCAATCTATCGTTTAGAAGCTAGAACTTACAAAAATAAGTTGAATACTAATAAAAGTGAAGAATAAGCTTAAAACAATGATAACACATGAAGTTATCATTGTTTTTTATTTAAACTAAAATAATATTTGTATTTAAATAAGATAGTTATTAAATTAAAAATAGTAATAATCCTTGAATCAACAATATATGGTTTATTTTGGTGAAATATGATAGAATGAAAGTTGAAATTTAATTATTTATTTAATAATACATTTGTCAAAGGAGTCTATGAAATGATTACACCTAATTTTTTTTCATTAAAAGTATATTTTGAAAATACAAACAAATATTATCTTTTTTTTGATGGTTTAATAAAAAAATCAGGTAGAATGCAACGTGATATTTTAGCTGAAGTCAAGATACCAACTTCATCATACCGTGTCAGTAGAAATGTTGAAACATCTAGAACAGATAGTCATTTAGTTTTATTAAATTATTTTAATATTAAGCCTTTAAATTCTTCTAAACAAACAGAATATGAGTATATATTAGCTCAATTATATGCTGCAATTTATTATAAAAATGATGTTCAAATAGATTTCTTATATTCTAAAATAGTTGATTTCATAAAAGAAGATAACTTTCTTAAACCTATTTTTGTATTATTTAAAATCCTTATTAAGATGAATAATATAAAAAATTATTCTGATTTTTTAAAAGCTATTAAAGAAGATTTAGATTATATATGTTTTTTTCCTAAGGAATATTTTTACGAAAAGTTAGAAGTATTATATTTATTAGTCTTACTATTTACGAATAGAGATAAAAAAACATTACATTCTGAAATAGGTTATGATAAATATCCTAGTTTAACTTGGTTATATTATCATATTTTAGGTACATTTGCATATTTAAACGATAATTGTTCAGAAGCAATTTTATTTTATAAAAAAGCAGAAGATATTTATTTTCAAGATTGTAATATTAATAGATATATTTTAATGAAGAATAATATTGCTGCTATGTATAATCGTATGGGCTATGAAAATCTAGCATTAGACACAATCCAACCAGTTTTTTCTTATATTACAAATATAAATTCATTCTTACCAGTAAAAAGTTATATTATTATGCATTATTTCATGGCTTTATTTATGCTAAAGCATTATAAAGAGATTATTATGAATTATGAACTTTATTTAGATAATTCGAACATTTTGCCAACGACTGCGATTATTTTAATGTTTTGTTATAAAATGAGTGATTATAACAACGAAAAGTGCTTATTTTTAAAAGACCTTGATGAAAGAACCAAGCTAATTTATGAATTTTTATTCGAAAAAAGAATTTTGAAATCAAAAGAAAAGGAACTAATTGAGACATCTAATTATCTAAGACAAATATGTCAAGCTATGAAAATATAAAAGCGATATAAAATTGTAGCAATCATCAAAGAGTAAAATATATGTAATTTAGGTATATTTTTTATGAATAATCAGATAAAAAACATAAAAAATATGTTTTTTATTGAAAATAATTTTTAAAATGATATAATTGTATCTATGAAAGGGGTAAACATTATGAGGGTATTAAAAAAAATTATTTTTTGTGGTGCTATTACAATAGCTGCGTTAACGTTATTGCATACTACTATAAATGCATATAAAGCTATTGGACCAAATATTGAACCAACAGATGATAGTGGTGTTGGATTGTTAATCTTAGAAAATATTGATTTTTAGTTTATAATTAAACATGGGGATGTTAATTTTGTAAAGAACTTTGAAAAAGAAAATGGTTAACTTCTTTCTTTAATTATATTATTTGAAATTGCAATCTTTTATGTGTAATTAAGCATAATATAATTAAATGATAAAGATTATTTGTAAATTTTATAGCATTCATTTATATTTAAGGGGGGGAATTGAATGCTATAAATAATTTAATCAATATACGAAACTTATATTATACATAATTATTAAAGTGCTTTCTAAAAGACTTTTAAATATACTTATATTTTAATTATAAAAATAAATTAGAAATTATTAATAGTTATATATGATAATAAAAATTATAAATTTGTTAAGAGTTTATAATTCATATTTTGATAATATATAAAATATTTGAAATAATCTATATCAATAAAAAGTCATTAAAAAGGTATATATCCTTAGTAATGACTTTTTTCATTTTGCAAACTAAAGATAAATTTGCTTTTCTTTAACTTTTTAAACTTTTGTGAAATATTTCACTTTAATTTCACTCATTATCAATGTATAATAAAATAGAGGTAAGATTATGAAAGTATTATTAGTAGATGATGATAGAGAATTGATGAAAACTTTAAGTACGGAATTAAAAAATGCAGGTTTTGAAATTGCAATTTGTTACGATGGACTTAGCGCAATAGAATATGTATCGAATAATCCTATAGATTTAATCATTATGGATGTTGAAATGCCAATGTTAGATGGAGTTTCAACTTTAAAAGAGATTACCAAAACGAGACATATTCCTGTTATATTAACAAGTGAGAGAACTAGTGAAATGGATGTGGTATATGCATATGAAGCTGGTTGTATTGATTATATACGTAAACCATATTACATTAAAGAAATCGTTTTAAAATTGCAAAACACATATTTGAAAAATACTGCAAAAATTTTAATTTTTGGCGGTTTAGAAATTGATCCACTAGGAAGAAAAATTTTTGTTGATAAAGAAGAAAAAAATTTAACCCAAAAAGAGTTTCAGTTACTATATTATTTAGTAAAAAACGATGGGATTGCGATTGAACGTGAAAAACTATTAAATGATGTCTGGGGCTATGGTTTTTTTGGAGATGATAGGACTATTGATACTCATATTAAAATGTTAAGAAGTAATTTAGGTAAATATAAAGATTACATTCAAACAATTCGTGGTTTTGGCTACAAATTTGAGGTGAAATGATGGCTTCTTTTTACTTAATAGGTGGACACGATTTTGATTTAAAGTCAAATTTGATTGCTAAAAATTTGTTAAATTTAGCAAAAACTTGTCCAAAAATTCTATATATTCCTATTTGTGCGACAAATAAAGAAAAAGCTTTAAATAATTTAAAAAAAGAATTCTATGGATTAGACTATCAGTTACAAGTTATACATTTAGAGGAATATCCTAGCTTTGAAAATGTTTTAAATTTAGCTACTAATGCAGATATAATTTATTTTCCAGGAGGAAATACGAGTAAAGCACTTAATTTTTTAAAAACAACTGGATATGATAAATTAATTTTTAATCTTTCCAAGTTAGATGTTATAATTGCTGGCGTTTCAGCAGGAGCGATGATATTTTGTGAATATGGATTAGCCGATGCCAATTCTTACAAAGACCATGATGAATATTATAACTATAAGTTGATAAATGGTTTAGGTATTTTAGCTATCACGTTTTGTCCTCACTTTGATGAGGGGAATCGCATCTTATACTTTAAAGATGAGTTAACAACAAATCACGCTTTTGCTCTGGAAAATAATACAGCTATTTATTTGGAAAATGAAAAATTAGTAAATTTCTATAACGTAAAAAAATATCATGTTTATTATTTTTCAAAAGCAAATAATTATATAATGAACGTTTTAAAAAAAGAAAAATTAATCACTTTAGGTCCTGAAGGTACTTTTTCTCATCAAGCTGCTTTAAAATATGAAAAAGAAAATAGTTTATTATTTGAGTTATGCCTAAAAAATAGTTTACAACAAATCGAATCTTCGTTTTCGAATGCTAAGTATGCATTACTACCTTTAGAGAATTCTATCGACGGATTTGTTACCGAAACAATTGATATTCTTGCGCGTAATAATTTTTATTTTATTGATGAAATAGAAATACCTGTTAATTTTAATTTTATATCAAAAACTAGAAATTTAAAGGATGTAAAGAAAGTTTTTGTTTCATTTAAAGCAAAGGGACAATGTATCAGATTTATTCATGATAATAACTTAGAAGTAGTTGAAACCGATAGTAATATGATGTCGTATGAACGTATTAAAAACTCTGATGAAACATATGGAGCAATTGTACCAAGTCATTTAGATATCAAAAATTTTCATACTAATGCAAAAAATATTCAAGATATAGATCATAACTTTACTCGATTTATTTTGTTATCAAAAGAAAAAGAAAAAAACAAACAAGAAAATTTAAAATATTCATTAATAATTGAACCAATTCTTGACGAACCAGGAATTTTAATGAATGTTTTATTGCAATTTAAGGAAGAAAATATTAATATTGAGGCGATTATGAGTCGACCTATGAAAAAAGTTATTGGAACTTATTATTTTTATATTGAGTTTAAAACAAATGAATATTCTTACCATAGATTGCTTAACAATTTAAGTTTAAATAAAAAAATTAAAGTTCATCCTTTATTTTTTAAATCATAGGAGGTATACATATGTTAATGGTTGATTTAATTGAGAAAAAAAGAGATGGTTATACATTATCAAAAGAAGAAATTGATTTTGTTATAGAAGGGTACACTAAAGGAGAAATTCCAGATTATCAAGTTAGCGCATTTTTAATGGCAGTTTATTTAAGAGGAATGAATGATGAAGAAGCTACAAATTTGGCACTTTCTATGCTTCATTCTGGAGATGAAATGGATTTGTCAATGATTGAAGGAGTTAAAGTTGATAAACACTCAACAGGTGGTGTTGGAGATAAGACTTCCTTAGTTTTAGCTCCTCTTGTTGCGTCATTTGGCGTAAATTTCGCAAAGATGTCAGGAAGAGGATTAGGTCATACAGGTGGAACATTAGATAAATTAGAATCAATTAAAGGATTCAATATCGCAGTTAGCCCTAAGGATTTTATTGAACAAGTGAAAAAAATAAATATTGCCCTTGTTGGACAAACAGGTAATTTAACACCAGCAGATAAAAAATTATATGCATTACGTGATGTTACTGGAACAGTTTCTTCAATTCCACTAATTGCATCCTCAATAATGTCAAAGAAACTTGCATCTGGTGCTGATGCTATTTGTTTGGATGTAAAAGTTGGTGCCGGTGCATTTATGAAAAATATAGATGATGCTCGCCATTTAGCTCAATTAATGTGTCAAATTGGAAAGAATTGTGGTCGTAAAATGACTGCAGTTTTAACTAACATGGATGAACCATTAGGCTTTGCTGTAGGTAATGCACTAGAAGTTAAAGAGGCAATTCAAACACTTAATGGTAATGGACCAAGCGATTTAACTAATTTATGTTTAGAAATAGGTGCATATTTACTAGTTGATGCTAAAAAATTTGATTCACTAGAAGCAGCTAAAAATGCGATGTTAGAAAATATTAAGAATAAGAAAGCATTAAATAAACTGATTGATTTAGTAAAAGCTCAAGGTGGAGATGCTACATATATCACTGATCCGTCTAAGTTTGCTGTTGCTAAAGAAGTTGTTGAAGTAAAAGCTAATCAAGATGGTTTTGTAAGTCATATTAATGCTTTAGCAATTGGGCATGCTGCAATGTTATTAGGGGCAGGTCGTGAGAAGTTAGAAGATAAGATTGATATGGCTGTTGGTGTAGTTCTAAATAAAAAGGTTGGAGATAAGGTTAAAGTTGGTGATACTTTGGCTTATGTTCATACTAATGGGAAGAATACAGAAGAGGCTTTAAAAGAAATTTTTGAGGCATATGAAATTGCAAGTAAAGAAATTACATCTAATTTAATTTTAGATATTATTAGATAAAAATGGAACTTTGAAGCAAATTTATTTTTAAAGTAACCAAAATAAAAACTCAGCCCAAAACCGTATATAAGGTGGTTTTATTTTGACTGAGTCGTTTTTAAGAGTTTTATAAATTTAAAACTCTTTTTTATTTATTTGTTTTCCTCTTCTACTACAACATCTAAACCGTATTCATAAGCCATTTGTTTAGCTTCTTGAACGCATTCTTCTTTCGAATTATAATGTTTAGATTTTACTTGACCACTAGGTTCTTTAATTTCCCATTTTCCTGGACGTTCCTTACAAGGTCTTGCAGTTACATTTTTATTCATTTTTAATTTCTCCTTTTGAAGAATTAATCTTCATCATTATTATGAGGTTTTTTATTAAAAATATGAGTCCAAAGATTAACTTTTTAACATATTTTAAAAGAAATAATAATAAACTTAAACAGGTGATTACGTGAAAATACTTTTTATAGCTATTTTTTTAATATTTAGTTTGTTTCAAACAAAAAAAGCCTCAGCTGATGTAATACTGGCTGCAAAGGCGAAAGCTTCTATATTAATTGAACCAACAACCAACTCAATTCTATATGAAAACAATAAAGATGAAAAATTAAGAATTGCATCAATGACTAAAATAATGACTCTAATAATAACATACGATGCAATTCATGAGGAGAAACTAAGATTAGATGATAAACTTATAACATCTAGTCATGCTAAAAGCATGGAAGGAACAAGGGTTTTCTTGGATGCAGGTGATGAGTCTTTAGTAAAAGATTTAATAAAGTGTGTAGCAATAGCTTCAGCTAATGATGCGGCTGTTACATTAGCAGAGGGAATAGCAGGAACTGAAGAAGTTTTTGTGAAATTAATGAATGAAAAATCAACAAAACTTGGAATGGAAAATACCTTGTTTTCGGATTGTACTGGATTAAGTGATGATAATCATTACTCAACAGCTTATGATATGGCTAAAGCTTCAAGTTATTTAATTAATAATTATAAAGAAGTATTAGAATATACTGCTTTAAAAGAAAGTTATTTTCGAGAAGATAGTGCAAACCCTTTTTGGCTAGTTAATACTAATAAATTAGCTGGTAGATATGAAGGAATTGATGGTCTAAAGACAGGATGGACATCTAAGGCTGGTTACTGCATGAGTTTAACCGGCATAAAAAATGATATAAGACTTATAAGTGTTGTTTTAGGAGAAGAATCACCACTAATTAGAAATAAGGAAGCTTTAGAATTATTAAATTATGGGTTTCAAAATTACTCTTTGAAAACCTTTATTAAAAAGGACACGGTTTTACAAGAATACAAGAGTATTTTTTATAAAGAAAATAAAATCCAAATTAAAACTAATAATGATATAACTCTAATTATAAAAAAAGGTGAGGAAAATAAATATAATGTTATCTTTGATAAAGCCAGTTCAATTGAAAAAAAGGGTACAATAAAAATTACTTATGCTGGGGAAGAAATTTTAAAAGAAGAGTTGGATTTTATTGAAGGTAAAAAAAGAAACTTCTTTAGTCTTTTAGGGGAAGTTTTAATTAATTCAATGCTATAACAAATAGCTAATTTAATTAGCTCTAGACTGTTGACAAATAAGTCAGCAGTTTTTTGTTTGATTTTATTATGTAAGTATTTTACAATTTATGATGCAATATAATAAAGCTAATGATAAAGCCTAAAATATTATTTAGAAAATAATAAAATTAAGTATAGAAATATTAAAGAAAGTAAAATTAAACCTTTTTACTAGAATATAAAAGTTTTTACATATTTTATTATATTGATTGATAAAACGAATTTATACTTTCTACCCATGTAACTAGAAACATGCATACGTGATATTTTAAAAATTATATGATGAATTCAAAAAATGATTCGACTTGAGAAATTTTTTGTTTTAATAATGACTATATATGGCTTATGTATCTAAAGCTAATTGATATTAATTAGCTTTTTTATTTCATAAACAAAGTATATATTAAAAATAGACTATTTAATGTTAAATCAATAAGTTTTAGTTAACTTAAATAGAAGTTAATATTTTTTATCAGAATACTTTTAAAAAGAATTTGTATTTATAATTTTATTTTTTAAAGTAAATTAAGTTATGGTATAATTAAAAAGGTGATTTATTTATGCGAATTAATGCTGGAAAATTTAGAAATCATAATATTGATATGTGTAATTTAGAAACTACAAGAGAAACTAGTGATAAAGTTAGACAAGCAATGTTTAATTTAATTGGTCAATTTTTTGATGGCGAGGTAGTTCTTGATTTATTTACTGGATCTGGTGCACTAGGATTTGAAGCTATTTCTAGAGGTTGTAAAAAAGCTTATTTGAACGATTTAAATAATAAAGCACTTGATGTAGTTAAAAAAAATGCAAGCAAATTAAAATTAACCGATGAGGTAAGTATTTCTAATTTAGATTATCGTGATTTTTTAAATACTACCAAAGAGAAATTTGATCTAATTTTTTTAGACCCACCCTATAATATGACAAAAATTGATGATATTTTAAGCTTAATTAAAAAAAATGATTGTCTTAATAAAAAAGGGTTAATAATCTTTGAAATGGAAAAAAATACAAATCCTAAATCTAGTTATTACGAAATATTAAAAGAAAGAAGTTATGGCATAAAAAAGGTTGTCATTTATAAGATGGTGAATTAATGAAAAACAAAAGCGAAATTTTAGAAGAAATAAAAAATAGATATCAGGCAATTTTAACTAGTCCATATTTTTTAAATATGGATAAAATGACATGGTTTGTAACAGCCTATAACTTAGAAACTGATGATAGTATAACTACTAGTCGTGTTTTATATGGTATAAATAGCGAGGGTGAAATTATAATTGTAGATGGTAAAGAAGAAATAGATAGGGCATTATATGTATTAAATAATGAATTCCCAGATATGACTGTTGAGCCTCTATATTTTGAAATTGCAACTTTAGATCGTTTTGGAAATGGAGAAGAATTTTCAATTCTAAAAAAATATCCAGATTTAGATTTTGTTGATATTGATGAAAATGAATATCAATTTATAAATTTTGTTATTAATTGCCTTAACAAAGCCCTAGAGTACCATTATGATGAGTTAGTTAACGAAAAAGAAGATTATTTACATTATTTAAACGAAGATATGACTGAAATGTCAAAAGAATTATTTGCTAGAGAGTTTCCTTTTACTGAACATTCTAATATAATAAATGACATTAAACTAGATGAAAATAGACTAATTGATGACACAGCAGTTTTAAATGTTTTTTCTTTAAATATTCCTGTTTACTCTAGAAATCGCCAACAAATTGTAAATCCGTATTACGTTTTATATTTAGATGATGGACTTAGAGGATTTCTATTGGATACACCTAAAGATAATTTATCAAGAAGTATTTTAGAATTATTAAAGTCATTTACAAAATTACCACGTAATCTTGAAATTAATTCAATTGAATGTCTGTTAGATATAGAAAATACTTTAAAAGAAACAGGAATTGAAGTTTCTTTAGGACAAGCTGATTTCAGTGATTTAGTTGGCATGTTTGAATATGATGCTGTCATAATAGGTGATAATTTAGATTTTTTTAATTATAATCACTATATTGAATATGATGATTGCAAAGAATCTTTTCAAAAGTTAAATGCAGTAAGAGATTTTATGATTAGATATAATACCTCAGAAGATGGTGTTGACTTAGATGCATTTAGAACAATGAATGAATCTTTATTTAAAGTTTTTGAAGAATTAAGTATTAATGCCCAAAAAGCTAAATTTATTCGAAAAGCTCATTTTGTATGGTTTGCAACTGAACAGTTATATTTTTCTATTGATTCAGACGACACAGATATTGATGATTTTCTGGATGAACCGATAGATACTATTGTATCTTAAGGAGGAATAATATTGACTAATTATGAATATATTTTGAATAAATACAAAAAACTTACATCATATATTAAAAAATTAAAACCTAATAGAATGATTTGGTTTTTATCGTATTATCAAAAGAAACAAGATGATGAGAAGATGAAAATAGTTTTATTTGGCATTGATTCAAATGAAAATTTAATCATTGTAGATAAGCAAAAACAAATAGAAAAAGCTTTGTATGTTTTACAAAATAATTTATTAGACATAACTGTTAATATTGAGTTTATCTATTTTGGTAAAAATAGTATATATGAAAATGATATAGATTACGTATTATGCCTAAAAAAAGCTTGTGATAGAAATCATAAATTATCGACTCATGAATATAAATTAACAGAATATGTAATAGATGAATTATCACTTATTTTAAAGAATAAGTTAGAAGAAATTAATTTAGATGAAAATAATTATTTATACTATCTAAACCCTACAACGAATATTTTAGAAAAACATGAATATGGTTTTAGTTTTGTACCAAACTTTTCTAAGAAAGCTAAACGTAAATTAGAATTAAAGGTTTCTAATTTAAATAAAGATGAAGAAGAAGTTTTATCAGTTGTTCCGATTAATATTCCAATGTTTTCTGATAAATATCAAAAACTAATCTATCCTAGTATTTTAGTCAGAACAACTAATAACTCTTTTGTTACAGAATATATTCTATTAGAAGCTACAACTAGTGACTTGTCGCAAGAAGTGATTACATATCTTAATTTCAGTGATAAACTACCGGGTATAATTTATTACAGTAATACTGAAACTGTATTGGATATAAGACATATATTAAAAAATAAGATAACTGTGTATCCAGTTAAACCTGAACAAGAACATATTGAATTAGCTACAACTTTAGCATCTTATATCTTAGGAGATAATTATGAATATTTTGAACAAAATGGTTATATTACTTGCCAAATGGCTTTTGATTCATTAAAATTTTTTACAATATCTAAGAATAAAATAGCGCAAATACTTGATAATTCTACCTTTGAAAATGACTCTCTAGAGGAAATTGAAAAGGTGATGATTTATCTAATAAATACAAATCAAGAGATCAAATATGAATATGAAAAATTCACCAAAGCATTCAAAAAGGACGGCGTGTAATAACTAATTATTTTATTTCTTATGTAGCGTTTCTAGATATTTATGATAACTCAAATGATGATTTTGATGATAAAAAGTATCAAAATAATAATTACGTGTCATAAAACACTTTACTATTCTATATGTTTTTGATAAAATTCAATGCGGGGATTATATCCCCTTCTTTCCTACAATGGGAATTATCCCATGAATTAGACTTAAAGTGAATGCTTTAAGTCTTTATTTTTAAAGATATCATTCTATTTACTTTTAAGATAGTTTTTGTTATAATTTATACATAGTAAAATGATGAGAAAGAGGAGTAACTTTTTGTCTTAATTTAAAGCGAGGACTGATGGTGAGAGGGTCTATTTAAGGATTAGTGAAAGACACTTTTGAATGATTATGAAAGTAATCCGTATACTTGCGTTAAAAGTTTAAGCTAGTTTTTATTTACTAGAATTAAGGTGGCACCACGGTTTTATCGTCCTTAGATTTTTTCTATGGACTTTTTTTCTTATCTAGGAGGATTTTATGCAAAAAAGTATTCCAATTATTTATGATAAGCAGTTTATTATGCGGCAGGTGACAAGTGAGGATTATATGGATTATTACTTCATTGGTTTATCTAAAGAAAATACTAGGTATTTATCATGGGGACCATTTATGAGTCCATTTGAAGCTAAGATAATGCTTGAAGAATTTTATATTAATCGTCCAAGTTCTGAAGCTCCTGCATTTGGAATTGAGTATATTAAGACAAAAGAACTAATTGGAATGATTGAGTTTCATTCTTATAATAACGAAAGTAATCAGGCTGAAGTAGGCTTTGTATTGAGGGAAGATTGGCATCATCGTGGAATTATGACTAAAGCATTGGGATACTTAATTGAATTTGGGTTTGAACATTTAAAGTTAGACAAAATTTTAATTGGGCACGTTGATTTAAATGTGGATTCCAAAAAACTTATTCATAAATTTCCTTTTCATTACGAATTTACTAAACGAGCTGGTTTTTGTACAAAAGACACGCATGAATTTAGAAATGTAATCTATTATAGTTTATATAAATATGAATATGAGAGGAGTAAGTTAAATGATTACTAAACCAAAAGGAACTGAAGATATTTTACCTGGTGAGATTAGAGAATGGGTTAAAATCGAAGAATTCATTCGTCGTGTGGCTAGTCTTTATAATTTTAAAGAAATTAGAACACCTATTTTCGAATCAGGTGAATTATTCCATAGAAATCAAAATGATTCATCTGATATGGTAACGAAAGAAACCTATGATTTCTTTGATAAAGGACAAAGACAGTTAACGCTTCGCCCAGAAGGAACTGCACCAGTTGTAAGAGCTTTAATTGAACATAAGCTTTATATTGATAATCCAGTATCGAAATTATTCTATATTAATCAAACCTTCCGCTATGAGCGTCCTCAAAAAGGACGTCAACGCCAGTTTCATCAATTTGGAATTGAAGCCTATGGATCAAATGATCCATTATTAGATGTAGAATGTATAGCTCTTGCCTGTACAATATTAAAAGGACTAGGCTTGAAAAATGTAAGAGTACGTTTAAATACATTAGGTGATGAAACATCAAGAAATAATTATCGTAATGCTTTAATTCAGTATTTTGAACAATATGAAGATAATTTATGTACTGATTGTAAAGAAAGACTTAAAAAAAATCCACTTAGAATTTTAGATTGTAAAGTTGATTCAAAGAAAGAATATTTTGCTAATGCACCTAAGATTTCTGATTATTTGACAGATGAGTCTAAAAAACATTTTGAAAAAGTAATTGAAGGGTTAAGTGCTTTAGGCATAGAATATGAAGCTGATGAAAGACTTGTAAGAGGTTTAGATTATTATACATATACTGTTTTTGAAATTGAATATAATTCAACTGCTTTAGGTTCACAAAATGTTATTTGTGGGGGCGGACGATATAATAATCTAATTAAAGAGTTGGGTGGCCCTGATCTTCCGGCTGTAGGACTTGCATTTGGAATGGAAAGATTAATTTTAGCCGTTCGTGAAGAAGGAATTAAAATTGTGGGCGAAGATAAGCTACACCTATATTTAATTGCTTTAGGAAACGAGGCACATACTCTAGCTTCTAAACTTATTAATCAATACCGTTTACAAGGAATTTCATCAGATATTGACTATCTTGAAGGAAGTCTAAAATCACAATTTAAAAAAGCTGATAGAAATAAAGCTATCTTTACAGCTATTTTAGGTGAAGATGAAGTTAAAAATGGAACTATTAATATGAAAAATAATGTAACAAATATGCAAGAAACAATTCAAATTGAAAATGTACAACAATATATTGTATCTTATTTAAATCATCATTCTCATTGTAAAGGTTGTACAAAAAATACGGAGGAATAATATGAAACGTGTACAAATTAAAGATATTAATTTAGGCGAAATTAACCACGTTGCTGGTTTTGTTGAAACTATTCGTAATAAAAAGGCTATGTGCTTTATCGTATTAAGAGATGTTAGTGGCAAATTACAATTAACAATTGAAAAAGAAAAGCATCCAGAACTAGTTGAAACATTAGATAAAATTACAGTTGATTCAGTTATTCAAGCGACAGGTCCTATCTTAGCAAGTGAATATGTGAAATTAAATGGAATGGAAATGTATCCAGACTCTATCTCGATTGATTCAATTGCTGCTCCAAGTCCAATTGTTGCTCCTAAGGGTGAAGAGACAAATATAGATTTACGTTTAGATTATCGTTGGATTGACTTAAGAACAGATAAGAATACTTTGATGTTTAAAGCTCAAAGTGCTTTTGTCAATGCATGCCGTGAATTTTTAATCAAAAATGATTTTATTGAAATTCATTCACCAAAATTAATTGGTGCAGAATCAGAATCTGGTGCAGGAGTATTTAAAGTTGATTATTTCGATAAAAACGCTTATTTAGCGCAATCCCCTCAATTTTATAAGCAAATGGCAATGGCTTCAGGCTTTGAACGTATTTTTGAATCAGGACCAGTATTCCGTGCTGAAAAGTTTGCATCTCGTAAGCATGCAACTGAGTTTACTGGATTTGATTTAGAGTTTTCATACATTGAATCATATGAAGATATTATGAAAATGGAAGAAGATATGTTAACTTATGCTTTAGAAACAGTAAGTAATAAATATAAAGACGAAATTAAAAAAGTTTTCGATATTGATATTGTTGTACCAACTAAGCCATTCCCACGTATTGATTTGCATGATTTATATGATGAGTTAGAAGCTCGATATGGATACAAAGTACCTGAAGAGGAAAAAGGGGATTTAACTACTGAGGGCGAAAGATTATGTCAAAAATTTTCAATGGACAAGTATGGACATGAGTTTTTATTTGTAACTGGATATAGTAAAGAATGTCGTGCGTTCTATCATATGCGTGATGAAAAAGGTGTTCCATGTGGATATGACTTAATCTGGAAGGGGGTAGAAATTACTACAGGTGCGCAAAGAGAACATCGTTATGATATTTTAAAGGCTCAAGCTATTGAAAAAGGTCTTGATAAGGATGTTGAATTCTATTTAGATTTCTTTAAATATGGATGTCCTCCACATGGTGGATTTGGAATTGGTGTAGATAGAATTACAATGATTATGTTTAACCAAGGAATTAAAGATGCAATGTTTATTTTCAGGGGACCTGATCGATTAAATCCATAGTTTTAAAAAAGTAATGAATGATTTTATTTAATATAGTGATTATTTCAAATTTAGGAATTTTTTATAGTCTTATTGTAAATTAACTTATTTAAGAATTAAATAACATTCCTATCGAATTTACAATTATCATTATTTAATTAAAAATGTTTTATAATTTGATAAAGCTCCCATAATGGGAGTTTTTTTACTTATACTATATTAATTTTGATTAATATATTTATATATTAAAAAGAGAGTTATTAGGAAAAATAAGAAAGGTTTTAATATATATCATTATTCTTACAGATATCTTAACATCTTATAAATTATTGATATTATTATCTAGTATAAATTTAGATAATTTTTAATATAGAAATTATCTTATTAGGATATGATAAAGCTTATCTAAATTGTAAAAGTATTACTTTTTATAATCTAGTATTACAATGAAGTATAAATTAGTTTAAATTACAGGAAAATTTAGAATTGCTTGGGCTTGCACAATATACTAACAATGTGTTAGAATTAATGCTGAGATATTCATTTTTGGCATTAATTACTATGAAGAATTAGATAAAATTTTAATAATAAAATTATACAGCTAGTATTTGTTAGATTTAATTAAGAAAATGGTATTTTTATTAAAATGAGTTTATCTCGACAATATTTTTTATACTAAATTACTCAAGTGTAAAGTTTAAAAAATCTATAAGAGTAATGACATTTTAAGAAAAGAATGTTGTTTTAAATTAAAGCTTTATAAAAGTATTAAAGATTAGATATTGAAAATTGTAAAATTTATATTTATTAAAGGAGTGAATACTTATGCGAAATAATATTTCATGGGATGAATACTTTATGGGAGTAGCACTTCTTTCAAGTTTAAGAAGTAAAGATCCGAATACAAAAGTAGGAGCTTGTATTGTGAATCAAGATAAACGCATTGTAGGAATTGGATATAATGGTTTTCCATTTGGTTGTAGTGATGATGTTTTTCCATGGGCAAATGATAAAACCAAGCCAGTATTAGATACAAAATATCCATATGTTGTTCATGCCGAACCAAATGCGATTTTAAATGCAACCTCAAACATTAAAGGGGCGACACTGTATGTCACACTTTTTCCTTGTAATGAATGTGCCAAACTAATAATACAAAGTGGTATTAAGCATATTGTATATATGGATAATAAATATGAAAATGAAAGTTCGACACAGGCTTCTAAACGAATGCTTGATGCAGCGGGTGTAACTTATATAAAAGGAAAAGAGATTAAAATTACCTTATCATGAAATTAATAGGCAAAAAAATTTTAATTCCGTTTAGTTTATTGTTAATTCCTTATTGCTTTATCTTATATATTTGCATAGCTAGAACGGATGGACAAGCTATTTTACCCGGTGGTCTTACCGATGTTTCTAGTTTTGTGGAAATTGAGGGAAGTAACGATGAAAGAGGTAGTTTTAATTCAGTTTATGTTACAACCTTTTACCCAACTACAATTTTTCAAGATTATATTCTTAATGGTTCGGTTACAAATACAGTAGTAGATAATTCTTCAGAAAATCATCTATCAAACAAAGAGTTAACACTAATGAATACCATTTCTCATGATGCAAGTGTTGCTTATTCATTAATAACAGCTTATAATAAAGCGAGTGAATCAGATAATACCATTCATCTAGATTATGAATATCAGGGATTTACTATTTATTATTATAAAAAAGGACTTGATTTTAAAGTAGGGGATAAAATTATAGCAATTGATGGAATTTCTTATAAGGATGTTACCCAATACAAAGAAGCCTATTTAAATCAATTCATAGGCACTAAATTCACAATTTTAAGAGAAGATTCTATATTTGAGCTTGAATTAACTGAAAAGTATTTTCCAAAACAAGGCTATATTTATTATCAAACATATCAAATGTTTAATATTAATTATGAAACATCTTATCCTAGAATAAATGTATCTCCTTCAGGAACCGGTGGGCCATCAGGAGGCCTTCTTCAAACTTTATCTGTTTTTAATCGCTTGACTAGTTTTGACTATTCACTTGGTTTAAAAATTGCAGGTACTGGGACTATAAATTTAGATGGAAGTGTTGGGTCTATTGGTGGAATTGAACAAAAAATTTATACCGCTTATGATAATAATGTCGATATATTCTTTTGTCCTAAAGAAAATTATGAAGATGCACTTAGTGCTTACAATCAATTAAAAAATAAGGAGAAAATGGAATTAGTAGTTGTTGAAACATTTTATGAAGCTATTTCCTATTTAAAAAATCATGGCTAATTTTTTTAAAAAAGTTGGATTAGAATTAGATTTAATAAAAGAAAATGAGAAAGAATTGGGTAAAAAACAAAAAATTTTTCTTTTAATTCTTAGCATTTTTTTTAGCTTTTTTTTCATAAGTGCTCCTCTTGCTTTGGCAATTAATTTATTACTATTTGTAAAATACTTCTATTTAGTAAGTATGTTAATTGCAGGAATCTTATTCCTATTTTTGATTTTACAAAAGAGTCTTTATCTTTATTTTTTGAAAAGAAAAGTTAATTTAGATTTAAAATTAAAATATATTTATATATACTCATTAGTAGAGTATTTAATCATGGTTGTGATTATGTATACAATCATATCAATAGTTTGGACGGTGATTTAATGATAATTGGTCTTTTTTTAGCATATTTTTTACTTTTGATTGATCAAATTAGCAAAATATTAATATTTAATTATGCTCCTAATGGTCTTACGATAATTCCTAACACAATTGAGTTTAATCTAGTTTTTAATAAAGGTGCTGCATTTTCATTTATGGAAAATAACACTTTATTTTTAGCTATTGTTAGTACTGTTGCTTCGATTGTAGTCGTATATATGATTATAAAACATGCTGATTTTAAAACTAAAAAATTGTTTTCAATCAGTTTAGCTATGATTTTAGCTGGGGCTTTTGGTAATTTAATTGATCGATATTTGACTGTTTTTAACGTTTTAGAAGGTGTTGTTGATTTTATAGATTTATATCTATTTGGATGGCATTTCCCTGGAACTTTTAATTTAGCTGATGCATTCTTGTGTATTGGTGTCGTTTTACTAATTATTGATATTTTATTTTTCCAAGATAAAAGAGAAAGTGGTGGTTATCGTGAAAGAACTAAAAATTAACGAAGAGAATAAAGATATTAGATTAGATAAATTTGTTACAACTGCTTTTTCATTGTCAAGAAATCAAGCCAAAGAATTAATAGAACTTGGTTTTATTAAAGTTAATGGAAATATAGTTAAAGCTAAAGAACTAACTAAAGTGGGAGATGTAGTTACTTATGAACAAAGAGATGCAAAGCCACTTGATTTACAAGCTGAAGATTTAAAAATTAAAATAGTATATGAGGATGAAGATGTAGCTGTAGTATATAAACCCGAAGGAATGGTCGTTCATCCTGCCAATGGTAATGATAGTGGAACCTTAGTTAACGGATTACTTCATGAAATGGAATTTAAGGATTCTATTAATGATGTTATTAGACCAGGTATTGTTCATCGAATTGATAAAGACACATCAGGTCTTTTAATGATTGCAAAAAATGATTTGGCTGTAAAAAGTTTAGAAGCTCAATTGAAAGCTCACTCATGTAACAGAACTTATATAGCTTTAGTTTATGGTGAAATTAATGAGGATAAAGGAAAAATTATCGCTCCTATTGGACGTGACCCACAGGATAGAAAGAAAATGGCAGTAGTTGCAGGTGGGAAGGAATCAATTACAAATTTTAAGGTGATTGAACGCTTTAAAGGATTTACATTAGTAGAATGTAAACTTGAAACTGGCCGTACTCATCAGATTCGTGTGCACATGAAGTATATTGGACATCCATTAGTCGGTGATAAAGTATATGGTCCTAAACGAGTAATTGGAGATTATGGTCAATTTCTTCATGCCAAAACAATTGGTTTTGTTCATCCTAGAACAGGAGAAGAGATGGAATTTTCTCAAGAATTACCATCATATTTTATAGAAATGATTGGAGAATTACGTAATAAATAATTTTTTAAATTTAATACTTTAATTAAAAAGTATTTGGTATTGGCATAAATTATCGTTAATCAAAAAAATTAGTATTATAAAATAGAGAATAACAAAAAGGTTCCTAAATAATAAAATAGACCCTATAAAGTAGATACATCAAAAAAGGTGTAAATTCTACTTTGTAGGGTTTTTGTCATTGCATAATAGTTATAAATTAGAAATAAGATGATAAATTATGAAAAAAATTATTTTACACCTGAACAAGTTGAACAATTAAGACAAAATAAATACGTTAAAAAGGTTAGTGAAAAAGCTATTACATACACGGAAGAATTTAGAGAAATATTTCTTTTAGAATACAATTCAGGAAAAATTCCAACGTTGATTTTGACGGAAATGAGATTTGATTGTAAAGCTTTAGGTAGAAAGAGAATAGATAATATAACGCAAAGGGTTAAAAGTCAGTCGCTTCGTGAAGAAGGATTTAAAGATATGAGAACTGATAATCCAAATATGGGCAGGCCTACTACAAAAAATTTAACTGCCGAAGAAATTATAGCAAAGCAGAAAACAGAAATTGAATTGTTAAAAGCCAAGGTTGATTTTTTATTGGACCTGAAAAGATTAGAAAGTGAGGCGATGTGGAAATCATCAAAATCAAAGAAAAAGAAATATTCAAAATGATATACAAATTAAAACTTAAATATAAGGAAAAATTGAATATTAAATGGGCTTGCAAAATAGCTAGAGTATCTAGATAAGGTTATTATAATTAGTTAAAAAATGAAGATTAGTTAAAGCATTAAAAACAAATAAGTATGCTGATAATGAACTAAATAGAGAATTTTATAATGGTAATTCTGGTGAAAAGTTACTTACAGATATTACTTACATTTTATATGGTTCAAATAGAGATATAGAATATCTATCTACAATTAAAGATATCAATGGAATTTAAATAAAATAATACCCGTTGAATATAGAATATACCTTCTAGAAGGTGGACAAGCGTTACTAAATAAAACAATAAAAGCTGAAAGTGAAAATACACAATCAGCTATATTATGATTTAAAATTTTACCGCGAGTCCATTAGGAGATTGAATATATAAAATAATACACTTTTTTTATTTGTGTCCTTGACTTGGCGTACTAATCATAAGTGGAACCATTTTTCTTTTATTCATATTTCATTAAAAATAATATACTAAATAGTTTATATTTCATATTTTTTACGTAGTTCACGATCGATTAAATTCTTAGAACGTTTCAGACGTTTTTTTGTAATTTTTCGCTCATGCTCATAATTGCGCTCAATATTTTTAACTGTTTTTTTAGCCTCGTTATTACGAATTCCCGCTTCAAATGAATTATCACGTGCCTGTTGATTAACTTTATCTTTTAAGTTTTTGTTTTGATTCTTTAAATCTTTATTTAATTCATCGCACCTTGATTTTAATTTATTTACTTCAATTTTAAGTAAATTAGGTAAAATATGAAGATTATACTTCATCTCATCAACACGTAATTGACTTTCCGTTTTGCCGTGGATTTTATTTTGATTTTCACGATTTCTTAAATTATTAGATGTTACTTGATAAATAGAATTATTTTTTTCTAATTCACGTGAAATCTTATTTTTCATTTGTTCTATATTTTGCTCCAAAGCACAAACTCTAGTGTCAAAATCAAAAGTTATCTTTTCATAACGCTGATTTTCAAGTAATAAATCGTTATTGTAAATTTTACGAGATTTACGAACATCTTTTTGTAAAGTTTCATTAATATAATGATAATTTTCTTCATTGTTCTTTTTTATAGTCTCAAGTGCATCTTTATTATAAGATAAATTAATATTTAAAGCCGATAAATCTCTTTTATATGCAGTGTCAATTGCATCATATTTATCTTTAAAGCTCTTGTCATAACGGTTTTTAATCCTAGATAAGTTTTTGTTTTCCTTACCAAAATAGGTTTTTATGTACGATAAATACTTTTTGTATAATTCATAAGTATTATTAGTCATTATTGTTTCAAATTCTTTCAAATTATTAAATAGGTTCTTGTAGATTAAAACTTGGTTAAAATCAAAAGCTTTACTGGCGTGTTTTAGTTCTTCTGTTGCATTTTGTTTTAAATGTTCAAAATATTCAATAGCTTGAGTAGAAATAACTGTTTCATTTTCTTTTTTATGAGTTATTTTGTTGATTTGTTGTTTGTAGTTATTATCAATAGTTGAAAACGCTTTTGGAAATTTTGCAATACGCTTATTTAAATAATGAATAGATTTGTAATTTTTCTTGATTAAATTATTATATCTTATAATCTCGCCATCAATTTGGATAATTTCATTAAGTTCGTTTTCAGTTGCTTGAATTTTTCTTCGGTTTAGATCTTGTAACATAGCGAATGAATGATGAATGGTACTGCGATAATTCAAAATAGTTCGTTCAAAACTCGTTTTACGATCAGTTAATCTTTTTTTACTATCTTCATAAGTTTTTTTGACTTGTTCGATTAAATTATCATACTTAGAACCTAATTCAAAATGAATTCGGTTATCAATTATTTTTTGTATAGAAGAAGTATAAAAATTGATTAATTCAATATAAAAATCAGTAAATATCACACTAAAATCTTTAACTTCCAAAATTAAAAACTCAGAATTTGTTAAATTATTTTTTATATAGTTAGTAATATTTTTTAAAGAATTAGAAAAAATTGTTTTATAAATTTTATAAATAGTATAAAAAGATTGAGTTAAAGCATTCATATAGTTAATATCCAATTGCAGTTTATTAAAATGAAGATTTGTTCGGCTTTTTACAATAGACTCATCACGTTTAAAGCGACTCATTTCAATAACATTGCGGAAATTGATTCGTCTAGCTTGAATTTCTAAATCTGTCAGTTCAGAAAAATTTTTTAAAACTAAATTATTAAAATTAATATTTTCGTCTAGTCTTTTTAAAATACTTGATAAATTAAACTCTTCATCACGACGAAAATATGCATAATTTAGAGTATTTGTATTGATTTTATGATCAATAGTTTCTTCATTAAAGCTTGCTAAATATTTATTCTTTTCAATATTTAAAAGGCTTATAACATCATTTTGGATTGTTAATAGTTTTTCATCTTGTTGTTCTTTTTCAGTTACAAGCTCCTCAAGTTCGGCTGAATAGGTTAAATCACTTTCTAGATTCAATAATTCAATATATTTAGCTTCTAATTCAATTTTTTTATTTAATTCATACTTTTTATATTCATTTTCAATTTCAAGTTTTTTAATCTCAAAAGCAGCTTGAGCTTTATTAGTGTTAGCTTGATTTGTATTGGAAATTCGCTTATTATTAGTATCTTTCTTTAGTAGAATAAGTTTATAATCTAAATCAAATCTATATTGCTGAACTTTTTCATAAGTTGATAAACTATCTAATTTTTTATTTGTTTCTAATTCGATAAAAAACTCTTGATATTTTAAACGTTCTAAGTTAGTTAAATAACTCTTTTCATTCAAATAAAGAAGTTTAGAAAGCTCCTTTTTCTTTTGTACAAAAAGTTTATATCGACTTTGATTTGATTTAAATACCCGATACTTAATGTACCATGATGCATTTTGTTCTTTTTTATAGTTTTCTTTAATTGTCCGATTAAGATTTTGTTCTAGTTTAAAAAGCAAAATCTCATAACGACTAAGAATTTTTTCTCTATTTTCAAGATAGATTTTAATGGATAGTTCTTTTTCAATTTGAAGTTCTTTTAACTCTTTTTCTTTATTTGCTAAAATATCAAGTCTTTGTTCTTCATAATGTTTAATCGCCGAATCACGTCTATTGTTGAAAAAATTTTCATCAACACTAATTCGAGTGTCCATATATCTTGTTTTATTTTTAGTTTCGTTGGTTAGTTTATGAATGTGTTGATTATAAAGGATTGTTTCTTGATAGTGTTTTTCTTTAAATTGAATTGAAGTTTTTTCAATCTCTTCATTAAGTATAGAAATTTCTTCTTTAACTTCTTCAATACGTTCTTTTAAGTGCTCTTTTAAAGAATGGTTGGCTTCTTTATAGCTATAAAGTTTTTTACTTGTTGAAGCGTGTAAGTAGCTGTTATTTTCGTTTTTAATGTTTGTAAACACAATCATCTTTTGATTATATTTTTTATAAAATGATGGCGTAATTTGTAGTAAATCATTATTAGCTAAATTTTTTTCAATATCACGGTCATTTAAGATGTCACGAGATTTAATTTTTTCAAGATATTTTTTTTCTTCAAGCTGCTTATTAATTAAACTTGTATCGGTTTTTTTATCTTGCAAAGCTGAAGTTAGATTACTAACTTCAGAATCCAGTCCATTCATCATCTCTAAATTAATCTTACTAAATTCTTTAGTACATCGTTGAACAAGTGCTTCATGTTTGTTCACATAGTCAACTAACTTTTTATTATACTCAGAGGTAGCGTGTCTTAACTTATCTAGTATTATATTAGTTTCATCGTATGCGATTGGTAATTGGTTATCAATAAATTTAAAATGAGGTAAGATTTGCTCATTGACATTTTCTAACTTCATTTTTATTTTAAGATTAAATTGGTTAATAATATCAATAAAATCCATAGATACCTCCTTGAAAAATAACTAAATATATTATATAATTAATGCATTTTAAAGTAAAGGAAAAGGGCTCTAAAATGAATTGTAAAATTTGTGGAAATGTTTTAGAATTTGATGATGCTTTCTCATATTGTAAAAACTGTGGTTTTATTGCTAAAAAAAATCAAATATGCAGTTTAGAAGAAAAAAATCGCTATTTACTGCACCAAGATTCTTCACAATATCATATGTATTTACGACAATTATATCATGATAAATTTTATGAATATGAAGAAATATTAGATTTTGGTTCGGGGCAATACCTTGCTTTACAAAAATCCTTTTCAAATTTTAAAATTACTAGTTATGATTTTTATTTTTCAAAAATAAATTATATTGACAAAATGTATGATGTGATCGTTTTAAATGAAGTAATCGAACATTTATCAGAACCAATTAAAGTATTGACTGAATTAAAAAAATTATTGAAACCTATGGGCCGTTTTTTGATTCAAACTGGTCTTACAGATGAAATTTCGAATATAAGAAATTGGTGGTATACAAGAGATATTACCCATATTTCATTTTTTCATACAAAGACATTTAAATATATTTCATCGCTTTTGAATCTAGAGTATTTCAAAGATGATAAATTTATTATTCTAAAACATAAATAAAATACAAAAATCATATAATCAATTGGTGATAAGATGATTTTACATATTATAAAAGAAAATGAACGATTATCAGATATTCTTGATTACTATAATGTTGAATATGAAGATATCAAAGTAAATAATTTACATATAACAGATTTTAAGAATTTAAGAGCGGGTATGCGACTTAAGATTCCAATTTTATCTAGTAATATTTCTCAAATTCTTGATAAAACAGAACCCCTAGTGAAAGATTATTATCAAGAATTAGTCGATAGAGAGATTAAAGATCAGAATAAAGTGGCTTCAATTATGGATCAAACCAAACCATCTGAAGAAATAAGAAATACTGTGCATGATGAAAATGAATTTAAAGGATTGAATTTTATTAGACCTAAAAAATTATTTGGTTTTCCAAACATAAAAAAAGAAATATATCCACATTTTAAAGATAATAAAAAGGAAAAATCTGGTTAAACTATAAATGGTGATTAGATGATTTTTCTTATAATAGGCCTAGTCATAGGCTTTTTTTTTATAATATTAAATAGTAATTATAAAACACATTTTATTAATCAATACTACAAGAAAAATAAATTATTTATAAATAAAGGAATAAAAAAATTTAAAAACGGAGCTAGTTTAGTTTTAATTAGAATCGACGAAACTACATCAGATAAATATGATATAATTTATCAGATTAGTAATTTGTTAAAAAAACAAAAAATAATTAACACCTATGATGATTATGAATTTATTGGGATCAAAAAAAAACTTAATATTATTAAATTGCACGAGTTATTAGTTAGTGCTAATTTAATGGAGAAAATATATCTAGGATATAGTCCAAATTTTACAAAAAATTTAAGATTAGAATTAGATTGTTTAAAGATAAATTTAAAAAAAAGAACATATATGATAGAAGAACAACTTATGAATTTTAAATCAGTACTTAGTTATAATCCAATGAATCTTGAGTATCATTATATTCCAATTTTTAAAAGTTTTAATATAATAGGAGCATTAATACGTTTGAATAATGAGATAAAAAAAGAATATTTAAAATATTATTTGAGTTTAAATAATTGTGAAATGAAAAACTTTGATAAATCTTTAGCATCATTAAATACTATGAAGTCGTCATTATTTTATTTTATTTTAGATAATAATACTTTTAAAATTCAGGCGGAATTTGCCCAAAATAAAAACATTGTTATCACAGTTTATGATGAAAAGAATTATAAAATGCGGGCATTACATTGGAAAAATTTAGGATATAAAATAGCTTTATATGTAAATAATGGTCTAAATTTAACAGATTTATCATTATTTGATTATGTTTTTAGTACGAATATTAAAGGACTTGATGTGAGTTTTTCTAATAAAGTAATCTTATTAGTTGATAATTTGAGTCAAAAAACAGATGTTAAGCAAATGGTTTTAAATAATGAAGCTTTAACATATAATGAATTTAAAAAATTAATTCCTATTGTTAATAAGAAAAACAATTAATCTGTTAAATAAATTAGAATTAAAAATTTAACGTTTTTAAAATATATAAGTTACTACTTTTAAAATTAATTGAAATAATATATTTAATAAATGGATAAACAGGCTTTTATTCTTGTTTTTAAATGTCAAAAATTATATAATTAACCTGAAAGTAGGTTATGAATATGAGTTATATGATTAATTTAGAAAAATGGAGAAATTATCAAAATTTAGATAAAAACTTAAAAGAAGAATTAGAATCATTAGATGAACAAGGACTAAAAGAAGCGTTTTATACTGATTTAGAGTTTGGGACAGGTGGATTAAGGGGAATTTTAGGTGTTGGTACTAATCGAATGAATATCTACACTGTGAATCGTGCTACACTTGGGTTTGGACGCTACTTAGCAAAAAAAGATAATGCAATGGAACGTGGTGTTGTTATCAGTCATGATAACCGCCATATGTCACGTGAATTTGCTTTAAATAGTTCAAAGGTTTTAACAAAACTTGGATTTAAAGTATATCTTTTTGAAGATTTACGTCCAACACCTGAATTATCATTTACGGTTCGTTATAAAAATGCTATTGGGGGAATTATGATTACTGCAAGTCATAATCCAAAAGAATACAATGGATTTAAAATTTATAATGATAAAGGTTGTCAATTATTACCTGAGGATGCAGATTTAGTAATTAATGAAATAGAAAAGATTGATGATATTTTTAGTGTTGAATTAAGTGATAATTTAGATAATATTGAAATTCTTGGAAAAGAAATGGACCGTATTTATATCGATGATATAAAAAATGTGGTTATCAATCCAAATTTAAAAAAAGATTTTAAAATTACTTATACACCACTTCATGGAACTGGACAAGTATTTATATCTGATGTTTTAAACGATTTAGGTTATGATGTATACCCATTGATGAAACAAATGACAAAAGATCCTGATTTTTCTGGTGTGAAATCATCAAATCCGGAAAATAAAGAAGCTTTCGATGAATCTATTGAATATGCATCAGAAATAGGTGCTTCATTATGTTTAGCTACTGATCCAGATGCAGATCGTCTTGGTGTAGCAGTACTACATAATGGAAATTATGTATTATTAACTGGTAATCAAAGTGCAACAATTATTTTCAATTATATTGTTGAAAATAAATTAAAACAAGGAATTCAATTAGATGATTATTATTTATTTACGACTGTAGTTTCTGGAACTTTACCATATCTAATTGCAAGAAAACATAATATAAAAGTTGAAACAACTTTAACTGGTTTTAAATATATTGGACAAAAAGCTGAAGATATAAAGGGACATGGTAAATATTTATTTGGTTTTGAAGAGTCTTATGGGTGCTTAGTTAGAGATACTGTTAGAGATAAAGATTCAGTACAAGCATGTATTATGTTATCAGAAGCAGCTGCTTACTATTATCAAAATGGTAAAGATTTAGTTGATGTTTTAGAAGACTTATATAAAGAATATGGTTATATTGAAGATGGTATTACTAACTTTGTTTTAAAAGGTATTGCAGGAAAAGAAAGAATTAATAAAGTAATGGATTACTTTAGAAATAATGAAATTTCAGTACCAGGTTATGAGATATTACTTAAGGAAGATATGAAAACTGGAGTAAGTTTTAACTATAAAACAAATGAAAAAGGAAAAGTTTTACTACCAAGTTCAAATGTTATTAAATATCATTTAAATAATGATAATTGGTTTGTATTACGTCCAAGTGGAACAGAACCAAAATTAAAAGTATATTATGGTGTAAAAGGTAATACAAAAGAAGAAGCCAAAGCTATTTTATCTGATTTAACTGAAAAAGTTGTAAAAATTGTTAATGAAATTGAGTAGAGATATATGAAACAGTATTTAGATTTATGTAAATATATTTTAGATCACGGAACAAAAAAAGATGATAGAACTAATACAGGAACAACCTCTGTTTTTGGATATCAAATGCGTTTTAATTTAGAAGATGGCTTTCCTCTTTTAACGACAAAAAGAGTTCATTTAAAAAGTATAATTCATGAACTATTATGGTTTATTTCTGGTTCTACTAATATTAAGTATTTAGTAGATAATGATGTTAGAATTTGGAACGACTGGCCATATGATAAATATAAAAGAAGTTCTGAATATAAAAACGAAACAATAGAAGAATTTGCGCAAAGAATTAAAAACGATGACAAATTTGCTAAGCAGTGGGGGAATTTAGGACCAGTATATGGGAAACAATGGCGTAATTTTGATGGAGTTGATCAACTTTCTAACTTAATTGAGCAAATTAAAACAAATCCTAATTCTAGGCGTTTAATAATCTCAAGTTGGAATCCAAAAGAAGTTGATCAAATGGCTCTCCCACCTTGTCATTCGTTTATGCAATTTTATGTTGTAAATGGCAAGTTATCATGTCAATTATATCAACGAAGTGCCGATGTTTTTTTAGGTGTTCCATTTAACATTGCATCATACGCTTTATTAACAATGATGATTGCTCAAGTCTGTGATTTAGGTTTGGGTGATTTCGTTCATACTTTAGGCGATGCTCATATTTATTCTAATCATATCGAACAAGTTCATAAACAATTAAAACGAACTCCACGTAAACTTCCTAAAATGGTTTTGAATAAAAATGCAAAATCAATCTTTGATTTTAAATATGATGATTTCACATTGGAAGATTATAATCCTTATAGTGGAATCAAAGGAAAGGTTGCGGTATAATGTTGGCTTTAATTTGGGCTATGGATGAATCAAATTTAATTGGAAAAGATAATAAAATGCCTTGGCATATAAAAGAAGATTTAATTTATTTCAAGAAAATGACTAAAGATCATATAGTTTTAATGGGATATAATACATATTTATCAATGACATCTTACTATAAAAATAGACCATTTCCTTATAAAAAGACTTATGTTCTAACCCATCATAATATTGATGACGAAAGAGTTATTCCGATTGATGATTTTGAATTTGTTTTAAATATGAAAGAAGACATTTTTATAACGGGAGGCAAGACAATTTACCAGTTATATCTTCCGTTTGCTGACCGATTATACATCTCATATATTAAAGGTGTACATGAGGGTGATACATATATTGATTTTTTAGATTTAGATAAGTTTAATTTAATTTCAGAAACAATAACTGATGAAGTTAGATATACTATCTATGAAAGAAAGAAGTAATACATATGATTTTTTGGATATTTATAATAGTTACTAGTGTACTATATACATGGTTATATACATTTTTATCAGGAATGCTTGTTTTAATCCCAATATGGATTATAACTGGTATTTTATCATCATTAGTGACATTATTATTATTAGTTTTATTATTTATCTTTGTCGCTCCATTTTCTAAGCCAGGAAATAAAGCGAAACATTTTATTGTGCATGATGCAATTGTATTTTTACACCATATTTTTAGAATTAAAATTCAGGTTTTAGGTAAAGAAAACATTCCTTCTGATACACATGTTGTTTATGGAAATCATAAATCCATGTTAGATATAACAATTGTTTATCAGATATATAACGAAGTAATTACAGCCGTTGCAAAAGACTCCTTGATGAAAGTTCCATTATTACGCCGCTTAATGAAAGCTTGTGCTGTTATTCCAATTAATCGTGAAAACGATCGAGAAGGTGTAAAAAATATGTTAAAAGCCATTCAAAATGTTAAAGATGGTTTGAATTATATTATTTTCCCTGAAGGTGGAGTAAAATCAAGAGAAGTTGAAACAATGGTAGCATTAAGACCCGGTGCTTATAAGCTTGCAACTAAACCAAAAGCTACTATTTCACCAATTTCAATTATCGGTTCAAGTGAATTATCTAAAAAATGTCCTAAACATAAAACTAGCGTAAAGGTTATTATTCACAAACCAATTTCCTATGAAGAATATAAGGATTACCAAACAAATGAATTAGGCTTACGTATTGGTACGATTATTAATCAAGGTGTTTTAACAGGAAAAGTTAACACTAAACCATTATCGGAAATTGAAGTAATTGATTTTGTAAAGGTAGAAGAAAATGAATAAAAAACATATCGACATCGTTCTTTTATTATTTGGCTTTTTTTTAGCATCAGTTGCTTCAATTTTGATAATATATGGCTCATATACAACTAATTTACCTCTCATATTAGTTTCAACTGTTTTGTACGGTATTTCATCTGTTATTAGTGTTATTGCAATTGTATTACTTATAATTAGGTATAAAAAAAATGTTTAAAAGAATTTATGTTGAACTTTCAAACTATTGCAATTTAAATTGCATTTTTTGTACACCGGACACTAAAAACAATAGAATGCTAACATATGAAGAGTTCGCTCATGTTTTAGAAGAAATAAAACCTTATACAAATGAAATATGCCTTCATATTTTGGGAGAACCACTGATTCATCCTCATTTCTTTGAGATTGTTAAATTAATTAATAAAAACGAAATGAAAGTGATGCTATCTACAAATGGATTACAAATTATTAAGCTTAAAGATATGTTAAATGAAATAAGAATAGACACATGGAATATTTCACTACACGCTACATATCAACTCTCAAACGAAAGTCGCAGTATTTTTTTTAAAGAGCTCTTACCATTTATTGATGAATATCAATCAAAATATAATGCTACATTTCATTTGAGATTATGGGCAGATTCTAATGAAATTATTTTCAAGAATAATGTCGAAATTAAAAATCTTTTATTTAGGCATTATGAATATTATGGAGAAATAAAACCTAGAATTAGATTTAGGGAACGAATTATTCTTGCATATGAAGAAGAGTTTACCTGGCCAAGTTTAAAAACGGAAGAATATTCACATGGGTATTGTTTGGGAACTAAAACTCATATCGGTATTTTAGCCAATGGTGAAGTTGTAGCTTGTTGTTTAGATGCTAAAGGATACACTAGTTTTGGAAATATATTCCAAAAAAGCCTAACTGAAATCTTAAATAGTGATGTATTTTTAAAAACTAATCAAGCATTTAAAGATAATAAATGTTATTTAGAATTATGCAAGCACTGCACATATAAAAGGAGAGGGAAAAAGATATGTTCTTAGTTGCGGATATTATACCTTTAATAATAATGATATTTTTATTAGTTTTTATCGCTTTAGCTATCATCTATTATGCATTTATGAGGCATCAGAAAAAAAAGATGGCAGAAGATGTTTATGAGCTTCTAGTTGATTATTCAAAAGAAAAAGAGATTTTATTGTCAAAAACAAAATTATATGAATTTGATTATATTTTAGAAGATAAGACATCAAAAACCTATGTTAAGATTATACCTAATTTTCAAAATTATGAAATTTTAATTAATTCAAAAACGAAATGGCAAATTAAAAAAAGTGCTAATGACGATTCTAATACAATGGTTGAAGGAATTGAGATTCCTATGCTTAAAGATGTAGGCGATGGTAGTAAAGAGGTAAAAAAATTGTTTATTATATACCCAAGTGCAAGAATGTTAATGATGGCTGTTAATGAATGTGAATATGAATTTATTTACCCCGATACGAACGTATATGATTCTACTGTTTTAACATACAAAGAGTTATGTTATCTTGTAGATTCAAAAAATTATGATTTTTAAGATTATATTACAATATTCGACACCCCTTTTTTTGTATAATTATGACAAGAAAGGGGTTTTTTTATGAAAACTATCACGGGAAAACTTAGTTTCGACGAATACATAAATATACTTGAGTTAAATGGAGAAGTTTATACTGCAAAAAGTGGTTTTATTTTTAAACGTTCAGATAATTTGGATGAGGCACTTAAGAATAAAGTAAAGTATTTATCAAGGATAACATTTATGACTGTTAAAAGTTATAATACAGGAGAAATAAGTTTTATATACGAAAAAGATTTAGTTTACTTTACAATTTTTAATATTGAAAATACTTTTGAAACATACTTTAAAGAAAAAGGCTTTAATTTTAAATATATTTTGAAATCGAAAGAATTTATTTTAAATGATGAAAAAGAACTTACTTATATTAATAAAAAATATAAAGGACAAGCAAAATTACGCTATGCAATACTTGATGAAATTGATTCATTAATGACAAATGAAACAAATCAAATAAATCTTAAAGAAACACTAATAGATAACGAAAATATTCCTCATACATTTGAATTTAGAGGTGCTTTTTTAAATGAAAATGAAATTAAGTTTTCAGTATACGATATTACTAAACAAGAAGAGTTGAATTTAAAAGCATTACAAGCCGAAAAATTGCAATCTTTAGGTTATATGGCTGGTGAAATTGCTCATGAATTAAATAATCAACTTATGGCGATAGATGGAAACGTAGAATTAGCAATTAAAGATTTAAAACTACGAAGATACGAATTTTTAGAAAATGTATTGGATACATCTTTAAAGTCAAAAATGCTAATTAAAAGTTTATTAACTTTTTCTAATGAAAAATTAAATGAACATAATGATTTTTCATTAGAAGAATTAATTAATGATTTTGAACTTAAAGCAAAATTATTAAAAAATAAAAACTTTCAATTTATTAAAAATATTGATGTTAATACTGAAAGAATTCATTTAACAGGGTCTTTAAGTTTATTATCACAAATGTTTTTAAATTTATATAATAACGCTTTAGAATCATTTGAAAAGGATGAAAACGTCTTAATTCTAAATATGAGAGTTATTTTTTTAAATAGTCTGCCCAAATATGCTATTAATAACAAACATCATGTATCAGGTAAATATTTAAAAATAGATTTTATTGATAATGGGGTTGGGATTAAGTATGAAGATAAAAAACGTATTTTTGACCCATTTTATACTACTAAAGGAAGAGAAAATAATACGGGATTAGGTTTAACGCAAAGTTTAGCATCTGTTATAAAACATGATGGAATAGTCGAATTATGTGGTAATCAAATGGAGGGCACAACTGTTTCATTATATCTACCTTGTAAAGAAGATAATCGCCAGTTATCGTTTGATTTTAATTTAGATAAAACAAAAATTTTAGTTGTAGATGATGATAAAACAGTTTTGGTAGTATTAGAGGGATTGTTAAAAGAAATGAAATATGAAGTTATAGGTGTAGTTGATCCGTTTGAAGCTAAAGCAATATATACATCTAATTATAAAAATATTGATTTAGTTGTATCAGATATGCTTATGCCTAAAATGAATGGAGAAGAACTTTATTATGAACTAAAAGCTATTAATTCAAATATAAAGTTTATTTTATTAAGCGGATACTTGAATAATGTTAAGAGCTTACCCTTTTTAAATGAAATTAGTTCTTATATTGAAAAACCAATTAGGAAAAAAGAATTAGAAAGGGAGTTAAGAAAAACGTTAAAATAAGCTTTTATTTATAATGATTTTAGCTTATAATTAAGATTATTAATTAGTTAGGAAGTTTTAAAATGTTTAAAGATGTTAATGAAGCAATTTCTTATATTGAAAATATTAAAAGAACAGGTAGAAGAGAAAATTTAGATAGAATGAAAAAGGCTTTAAAACTATTAGGAAACCCTGAACAATTTTATCGTAAAATTCACGTAGCTGGTACAAATGGTAAGGGAAGTACGGTTTCTTATTTGACAAAACTATTGATTTCGTCAGGTTATAAAGTTGGTTCATTCGTATCGCCTTATGTTGTTAAATTTAATGAACGTATTGAGATTAATGAAAACTATATTTCTGATAGTGATATAATTAAATATTCGAATATAGTTAAGAAAGTTGCAGATAAGATTTATGAAGAAGATAAGGATGTCGTGACTTTTTTTGAATTTTTAACATTACTTGGATTTTTATACTTTAAAGAAATGAATATTGATTTTGCTGTTATTGAAGTAGGGATGGGTGGCATATTAGACGCTACTAATGTAATTGATGCAGATATTTCTATAATTACTAATATTGGATTTGACCATATGACAGTTTTAGGAGATACTTTAGAACAAATAGCTGATAAAAAATTAGGGATTGTAAAAAAAGACAATATATTAGTTACAAGTGTTGATGATAGTTTAAGAGAGTATTTTAAATCAAAACTAGAAGGTGTAACTTCCCAAATTTATTTTGTAGATCCAACTGATATAAAGACGGATTTAACAGGTACAAGTTTTACATTTGAAAATAGCCAATACTTTACACCTTTAATTGGCTTATTTCAAGCTAAAAATGCTGCATTAGCTATCAAAGCGTATCAGCTTCTGTTTAAAAACTATCTGATAAATATAAATGAAGTTTTCCGTGAGATTAAGTGGCCGGGTCGATTAGAAGTTATTAGTAGAAACCCGCTTATTTTAATAGATGGTGGTCATAATATACATGGTGTATCATATGTCGTTTCTTCGTTAAAAACAATTGAAAAATCTAAAAAATTTAATATTATATTTACAGCTCTAAAAGATAAAGAAACTAAAAAAATGATTGGAAAATTAGAAGAAATAGCCAAATTTTTCATTTTTACTGAAATTGATGATATAAGAAAAAAAGATGCTAATGATCTAGCATTAGAGTGCAATATTCCATGTAAAATTATACGTAATTATCAAGAGGCAATTGAAGAAGGAATTAAAATTACTCAAAAAAATGAAGTTTTACTTATTACTGGTTCATTACATTTTATTTCTATGGTTATAAAATATTTCAATAATTAAGAAATATATGAATTCTTCACAATATTTAAGTGGAGGTTTTTTATGAAAATGAATGATATAAACCCAGATAATCGCCCAATTGAAAAAATGTTTAAGTATGGTCTTAAAAGTCTAAGCAATGAAGAATTGCTAGCAATTTTGATTAATACTGGAACAGTTGGTAAATCTAGCTTAGATTTAAGTTATGAAATAATAAATAGTGTTCCGGATTTTAAAAGTCTACTTAACTTATCACTACAAGAATTAATGTCATTTTCAGGCATAAAAAAAGCAAAGGCGTGCCGGATAGAAGCTGCGTTTGAATTAACAAGGCGTCTTATGAGTTATGTTAATGAAAGAACAGCATTAATAACACCTCAAGTTAGTATTAACTATATCTATCCATTAATTTCAAAGAAGGAAAATGAACATATTTTAGTAATTTTTTTAAATAATAATTGTGAAATTATTACAAAAGAAGAAATTGAGGGTGGTTTAAATTACATTCCATTACCAACTAATGATATTATAAAAAAATGTTTTAAATATAATGCTCGAGGAATTATTTTAGCCCACAACCATCCATCTGGTAATCCTAAACCATCTAGCTTTGATATTGAAGCTACTAATGATCTTACTGAAAAATTGGAAATGTTTGATTTTTTATTGTTTGATCATTTGATAGTAGGGGATAGTGAATACTATTCATTTAATGAAAATGAAGTATATAGCATATCTTTTAAATAAAAATTAGTTCTTAATTTGTTTTCTATTCTAGAAAATGAAAAATAATCATAAAGTTAACTGGTGATATTTTGAAGAAAATAAAATATGGAATCTATGTTTTACTTTGCATTATAGTTTTAATTTTAAGATTTATGTATACAGATATTTTTATTAGAATAAGAACGTATATTCAAGATGAGATATCGCTTTATAACCTATCGTTTATTTATGCAAATATGAGCAATGGAGTTAGTGATGTTAGTCAAAAAACAGAGATTAATGTGAAAGATTTTTATCTAGATAATAATAAATACTATATTACAACTATTAATAATGAAGTAAGATTACCATTTCGAGGTTTAATTACGCAAAAACAAAAAAATATAATTAAGTATGAAGTAGCATATGACGTAGTATTTTATATATATTTAGACAAAACTAATGTTATATTATATGAATCATTGAGTAAGAATGAAATAATAGGTTATAGTGAAGTATATCAAATATGGTCAAATAATATAGCCAATTTATCATTACTTAATTATACGAAGATATACGATGAAGCTTAAAATTAATGCAAGTTTCATCTTATATTTAGTATGTTTGTCATTATTAAATGAATTATCACTTGTATTCTATTTAGTTATTTCCTTATTATTACATGAAATTGGTCATTTAGTAATCTTAAAGTATAATAAAATTAAAGTTACAAGCTTAAATATCACGGCATTTGGTGGTATAATGCAAGCTCATGTTGGGAAAAATATTACGAATCGTTTAGAAATCGCTATTTATATATCAGGTCCGTTAATGAATTTATTAATGATTATAATTGGTTTTATTTTAAAAAATAATTTATTCATGATGGTCAATTTAAGTTTGTTTACTTTAAACATTTTACCAATTTATCCTTTGGATGGATATTATCTTATAACTAGTATATTTTCAGGATTGATTCCTTACTATAATAGTTTAAAAATTAGTAAAATACTATCATTTTTATTGACATTAATATTTTTTTTTATTTCATTTAAATTTAATATCTATTTAGTTTTATTAAGCATTATGTTTATCTTTTTTAACCTAAAAGATTTAAATTATAAAAAACAATATGAACTATTTATTTTAGATAAGTACTTGAATCCTAATTTATTTTTAAAAAATAAAAAAGTTAAGGAGACTAATCTTAACTTAACAAAATCATTTTATAGGGGTCGGAATAATTATTTGGAAATAGGTGGTAAAGTCTATTATGAAAAAAATATCTTGAATAGATATTTTAAAACTTAAGTATTTAAATCTTGGTATTTTTGAAGTAAGTCATTAAAACGATTAAAATGAATGATTTCTCTTTGTCTCAAAAAAGAAAGTGGTCCTAGGATCTCTTCATCATCAGTTAAATTCATTATGTTTTCATAAACGCTTCTGGCTTTTTGTTCAGCAGCTAAATTTTCATATAAGTCTGTAATATAATCACCTGTTGAGGCGTAATAATCTACTGTAAATGGATTACCAAAGGTATCGGTTGGTTTAAAACTATATCGATTTTGTGCATAACTTTTTAACATATTACTATTTTTGATTTTATCTAAATCAACACCGCGAGTTAAACCTCGTACCATGGCTGATAAGATTTCAACGTGCGCCATCTCTTCAGTACCAATGTCTGTTAGAAGTGCTTTACCTTCTAAGGTAGGCATGGTATCAGCTTGGTTTAAGTATCTTAACGCTGCACCTAACTCACCACTATAACCACCGATTAAATTTACAATCATAATCGCAAAATCAGGATTTGGCTTAGTTATTTTAACAGGATATAATAAATATTTTTTATATGTCCACATAAGTATCACTAGTCCAAG
This sequence comes from uncultured Anaeroplasmataceae bacterium, assembly GCA_944325035.1. Lineage (GTDB taxonomy): Bacteria > Bacillota_I > Bacilli_A > Acholeplasmatales > Anaeroplasmataceae > CAG-307. Next base: position 433,473 of record CALUYM010000001.1, on the reverse strand, counting down.
GTTTATCTAAATATGAGTATTTTTCAGTCATTGTACTTGTAATATTAGATAGCATACCATAATTCGTTTCATAATATTTAACTAAATTATGATATTCATCTTTTAATTGATTATAATAATTAAAAATTTCTTTATTAGTAGGATCTAAGTCAAGTAAGAAGGTTAAATCGATTATTGAAAAATGATAACTCGTAAGAAGAAGTAAGATATTATCTTGTTCATTTGTTATTTCTTTAAAATTTTCTTTTTTATACTTATAAAAATTGTATTCAGAAGGGATTGAATTACCTAATGCAAGGTTTTTAATCGGATCTTTTTGAATATCAGCTAATTTCAATATTTCACGCTCCAATATAAACTATGCTTAATTACTATAAATGACTAGGTTTTAGCATAAAAAAAGACTATGTAATCTAAAACTACATAGTCAATTTATTACGCTTCATGAATTGCTCCAACTGGGCACACACTTTCGCAAGCTGCGCAATCGATGCAAATATTAGGATCGATTACAGATACATCTTCTAAAGTGATGGCAGCAACTGGACATTCAGCAACGCAAGCACCACAACTGATGCATGTTGATTCGTCTACTTTTCTTGGCATATTTCTTACCTCCTCTTTAGGCCTATTATACAATTATAAATATAAAATTTCAAGTCTCTTGCCGAAAAGTGGTTGATCATTTAACTTAATTATAAATTATTATATCTTAAAATAGAATTTTCCTTGACAAAATAAAATAACTATTGTGTTTTATGCTTAAATTTAGTAAAATGTTAATAGTAAAAGGAGCTGAAGTATATGTTTTTTTCAATGTTTCTAGCTATTAATCTAGCATGGTGGCATTTAGTTTTAATTATTGTTTTTGTCCTTTTAGCTGGACTTGTAGCTGGTTTTTTTATCACAAGAACGGTATTTAAAAGACAACTAAAGAAAAATCCGCCAGTTAATGAAAATATGATTCGTGCTATGTTTAGACAAATGGGACGTACACCATCTGAAAAACAAGTACGTGCAGTAATGCGTTCAATGGAAGAAAATAAATAAAATTTGAGACTTTTTTACTAGGTTTATTAAAACATAGTAACAGAAGTCTCTTTTTTAATTTTTAAATTTTTTAGATTTTTATACCTAAAAACTATAAAATACTATTTATTATAAGTATTTGTTATTATATAAAAATATTGCTAAACTATTAATATAATAATATATATTATTACATTTTAGTTTATAAGTTTACTAATACTTTTAATTTAATACTAAAATTTAAATCGAAAGGAGTATGTCAAAGTTAAAGAATTATCTTAAATATAAAATACTTTATAATTTTTTTTATGCATTTTGTTATAAGACTATATAATATAGAATGTTTCTATCATTTAAACACAAAGTAATTTTTATATTATTTTATCTTTTGACTTTTAAAAATATGACCAAAAAAAGAATAACTTTTAGCATAGGTTTTACAATAGTTTTTTAGCAATAACTACTATATTAATATCACTTATTATTAATCTTGATGATAAAAATGATATTATCGAACCACCTACAATTGATAATTCTGAAGATGATACAAATACTGAAAGCGAGGATAATTTAAGAATGATTTTAAAAATAAATAGTAGAATTTTATCTGTAAGCTTAGTCGATAATTCTAGCACAAGAGCATTACTTAAAAAATTAGAAGATGGACCAATTACTATTAGTATGTCAGATTACGGAAATATGGAAAAAGTAGGTTCATTAGGTTTTAATTTGCCAAGAAATGATGAGCATATAGATACTGATTATGGTGACATTGTGTTGTATCAGGGAAATTCGTTTGTTATATATTATGATAAAAATTCTTGGAGTTTAACTAAATTAGGACATATTGATAATATAACTAAGTCTGAACTTAAAGAAATTTTGGGAACAAAAGATATTGTTGTAACTATTGAAACTAATCATTAATGTTATTTCTCTATAATCTGAAAAAAATTAAATGTAATTAATTATATTTCTAAAATAAAACTGGGGAATTTATTTAAAAATAAAATAATAATAAAAAGGTATCATTTTTCTTTGAAACAATGATACCTTTAAATTTAAAAAGAATTAGATTTATAAAGTAAACTTAAATATTTAGCTTAAAATCTAGTTTTTATATTTCATTTATTTTTCTTTTTGAAACAATTTTCTTCACCACGGGCCAATCTAATAAAATTAGTCCGATGCTTTAAAATTAAAACTAAAGCTAGAATCGTATATAAAATAGTTGTAAATAAGTCAGGTTTTCCCCATAAATATTCTAAAGCGATACTTGAACCAGTATAACCAAAACAATACTGAATCCACATAATTATAAGTACTGTTAAGGCCGCAGCCGAAGAGCATAGACAAACATATCCTGTAAGAAGCAAAACTAATCCAAATACAAGAAGACAACTAATAGCTGGAATAGGTGTTAGTGCAATTACAACACCAAGTGAAGTTGCTACTGCCTTTCCTCCTTTGAATTTTAAGAAAATAGAAAACAAATGACCCAAAATAGCAGCCGTACCATAAAAGATATAAGGAATAAACGGAGTCATTATTCCTGTTTTTTCTAAAATGTATTTAACAAGGATTATTACAAAGGCACCCTTTAAAACATCAAAAAAGAATACAGTAAAACCAACTTTTTTACCTAATACACGAATGCAATTTGTCGTACCAATATTTTTAGAACCATGTTCCCTTACATCAATTCCTGTTATTGTTTTACCTATTACAATGCCAAAAGGGATTGAACCCAATAAATAAGAAATTAGTAATAACACAATTGATAAAATAATTGTTGCTGTATTTACACTATAAAACATATTTATAACCTCATTTTTAAAGACATTATACTATCAATATTGTTTTTTTACAACAAAAACTTTGAATATAAAAGTATTATTAATGAAAATAATGATTTTTCTACTTTAAATAAGTAGATGATGACTATAAATTTTTTATTCAAAAAAATATCATTTATAAAAAATATTTTAATCATTTGGCATTAGTATTATTCAAATAGGTGAATCTTAATCGCTTTTAAATAAGTTTTCGGATTTATTATTGTTAAGCTAAACTAAGTATGATAAAATAGATTAGAAAAATTAAGTTTAGGATGTGATTTATAATGGCAAATGTTCATTATGATGATAATGATATCCAGATATTATCTGGTCTTGATCCAGTTAGAAAACGTCCAGGTATGTATATTGGTTCAACAGATGGACGAGGATTACACCATTTAATTTGGGAAATCGTGGATAATGCCATCGATGAAGCCTTAGCTGGCTATGGAAAAGAAATAAAAGTTACTTTAAATATTGATGGTTCTGTCACGGTTGAAGATGAAGGACGTGGCGTACCTGCTGGTATTAATAAAGAAACAGGTAAGAGTAGTTTAGAAGTAATCTACTCGATTTTACATGCTGGTGGTAAATTTGGACAAGAAGGTGGCTATAAAGTTTCTGGTGGATTGCATGGGGTTGGTGGAAAGGTTGTAAATGCCTTATCAACTTATTTTGATGTAACATCAATGAGAGATGGAGAGATTCATCATATTCAATTTAAAAATGGAGGAAAAGTATCAATTGAACCTGAAATTTTGGGAAGAACGACTAAAACTGGGACAATAATTACTTTTAAACCAGACCCATCGATTTTCTCAACAGTTATTTTTAATTATGATACGATTAAAGAACGTCTACGTGAAGGAGCTTTTTTGATTAAAGGATTAAGAATGACTTTAATTGATAAAAAAGCTAATAAAACAGAAAGTTTCCAATATATTAAAGGCATTTCTGAATACGTAAATTTTTTAAATGAAAAGAAAAAACCTTTATTTGAAGTGGCATATTTAGAAGGTGGACAGGGTCAAATTGAAGTTGAAGTTGCACTACAATTTGTCGATATATACGATGAAAATATTGTATCTTTTGCAAATAATGTAAGAACAAAAGATGGTGGATCACATGAGGTTGGTTTTAAAGTTGGTCTGACACGTGCCGTTAATGACTATGCCCGTAAATTTAATCTTTTAAAAGAAAAAGAGCCTAATTTAGAGGGAATGGATATAAGAAGTGGATTAACTGCTATTGTATCAGTTAGAGTTGAAGAATCTGTATTAGAGTTTGAAAGCCAAACCAAAGGTAAGCTTGGTACACCATTAGCTAAAACTGTTGTTGACCAAGTTACGTATGATAAATTTACATATTACTTACATGAACATGCTGATTTGGCTAAGTTTATCGTTGATAAAGCTTTACTAAATCGTAAGGCTCGTGAGGCAAGTAGAAAAGCACGTGATCAAATTAGGCTTGATAAAAAAGATAAAAATGAACTAAATTTGTCTGGTAAACTGTCACCAGCTCAAGATAAAAATAAGGATATTAATGAATTATTTCTAGTCGAAGGAGACTCAGCCGGTGGTTCTGCTAAAGGTGGACGTGATAGACGCTTCCAAGCGATTTTACCACTTCGTGGAAAAGTATTAAATACTGAACGAGCTAACCAAGAAAGTGCATTACAAAATCAAGAAATTGCGACTATGATTTACACTATTGGCGCTGATTTTGGTGATAAATTTGATTTAAAAAAATGTAATTATAAAAAAGTTATAATTATGACCGATGCTGATGACGATGGTGCCCATATCCAAATTCTTTTACTAACATTCTTTTTTAGATATATGCGACCATTAATCGAAGATGGTAGAGTTTATATCGCCCTTCCACCTTTATTCAAAGTGACTGTTAAAGGTAAAAAACCAGCAACACATTACTTATATACAACTGAAGAGCTACAAAAATTGACATCTAAATATGCAAAAGAATCTTTAATTATACAACGATTTAAGGGACTTGGTGAAATGAATGCTGAACAACTTTGGGAAACTACAATGAATCCTGAGACAAGAACATTGATTAAAGTACGAATTGACGATTTAGATGAAGCAGAAAGTGAAGTAAATCTTTTAATGGGGGATGACGCAGCACGTCGTAGAACGTGGCTTGAAAATCATGTCTCGTTTACATTGGAAGACGATATTCAAATTGATAATTTATAGGAAGGAGTTTATATATGGCGAAAAAAGATAGTATTAAAACTAAGCTAGATATGTTCTTAAAAGAAACCTTCCAAGATGAAAGACTTGAAGATATTTTAGGTGATCGTTTCGGACGTTATTCAAAAGCAATCATTCAAGAAAGAGCAATACCAGATGTTAGAGATGGTCTAAAACCAGTTCAACGACGCATATTATATGCGATGAACAAACTAAAGATTACTTCAAATAGTCAGTATAAAAAATCGGCTCGTATTTGTGGTGAAGTAATGGGTAAATATCATCCACATGGAGATTCATCAATTTATGAAGCAATGGTAAGAATGAGCCAAACATGGCGTATGAGTGTAACTTTAATTGATATGCAAGGTAATAATGGTTCTATTGATGGCGATGGACCTGCAGCTATGCGTTATACTGAATCAAGATTAAGTAAAGATGCTGATTATTTGCTTGAAAATATTGAAAAAAATACAGTTGTATTTATTGATAACTTCGATGGTGAGGAAAAAGAACCCACTGTTTTACCAGCAAGGTTTCCTAATTTATTAGTAAATGGTGCCGTAGGTATTTCTTCTGGTTATGCAACATATATTCCTACGCATAATTTAGCAGAAACGATTGATGCGACAATTTACAAGATAAATAATCCTAATATGTCTATAAATGAATTACTTGAAATTATGCCTGGTCCTGATTTTCCTACGGGAGGTATTGTTCAAGGCTTAAAAGGAATAAAAGAAGCATTTTTAACAGGTTCTGGAAGCATTGTGGTGAAAGCTAAAATTCATTATGAAGATTTTGGCGATAAACAAAAACGCATTGTTGTGACTGAAATTCCATATGATACAAATAAATCAAAAATAGTAGAAAAAATCGAACAAATGCGCCTAGATAAAAAGATAGATGGACTTCAAGAGGTACGTGATGAATCAGACCGCGAAGGATTAAGAATTGCAATCGATCTTAAAAAAGGTGCAAATGAAACTGCTATTTTAAATTATTTATTAAAAAATTCAGATTTACAAATTAATTTAAAGTACAATATGGTTGTAATTCATAATCAACGTCCGGTACGTTTGGGAGTTTTACAAATTATTGATGCTTATATTGAACACCAAAAAGATGTAGTAACTAATTTAACCAACTATGAGCTTAATAAAGCTAAAAAACGTCTTCATATTATTGAAGGGTTAATCAAAATGGTTAGTGTATTAGATGAGGTAATTAAAACAATTAGAGCATCTAAAGATAGAACTTCTTCTAAACAAAACATTATGGATAAATTTGAGTTTAGTGATATTCAAGCAGAAGCTATTGTTACTATGCAATTGTATCGCTTAAGTAATACAGACGTAAATGCTTTATATGATGAGAAATCTATCTTAGAAAGAGATATTGAAGCTTATGAAAAAATCCTTGGGTCAGATAAAGAATTATTAAAGACGATTAAAGCCAATTTAGTTGAAATGAAGAAAAATATTTTAACTCCGCGTCGTACACAGATTGAAAATGAAATTACTAATATTCATATCGATGAACAAGATTTAATTCAAAAAGAAGATGTAATCGTAGTAGTATCTCAAGAAGGATATATCAAACGAGTTAGTTTAAAAAATTATAATCTATCTAAATCAAATATCTTAAAAGAAAAAGATACCGTTTTATTTGAAGAAAAAGTTTCCACTTTAGATACAATGTTGGCTTTTACTAATTTGGGGAATTATGTATTTTTACCAGTTTATAAAATGGATGAATGCAAGATGAAAGATGTAGGTACATATATTAATAATTATGCAACTATTTCACCAATGGAAAAACTTATAAGAGTTATTATGGTACGCGACTTTAAAGATGAAAAGACATTATTACTTGCAACTAGAAGTGGTATTTTAAAGCAGGTTGCTCTAAAAGATTTTGAGGTATCTAGATATTCAAAGGCGATTAGGGCTATTCGTCTTCAACAAGATGATGAGGTTGTTGCAGTTGATATTACTGAAAGACCGCTAGAAATTATTGTAGGTACTAAAGATTGCGAAGTATTACGTTTTAGAGCTAGTGAAGTATCACTATATGGTACATCCGCTGGTGGTGTTAAAGGAATGGCCTTAAAGCCAAAAGACTATGTTGTTGGTGCAGTTTATGCTAATAAAAATGATGATATCTTAATGTTTACAAGTCGTGGTTATTTGAAACGTATTGCATTAGAAAATGTAAATTTATCTAAACGTTCAAGAGCTGGTTCAACACTTATTAAACATGTAAAATCTAATCCACATGAATTAGTTGACTTGAAAAGATTAACACCAAATCAATATAAAGAAGCTGTAGAAGTTATAGTGACATATACTGATTCAACTGATGAGTTTAAAGCTAACACTATCAAATATAGTCAAACAGATGCGGGAAATAACATTTTAAAAGAGGATGCTGGTTCTCCTTTAAGACTTACTATTAGTGAGCCTAGTCAAAAGGACTTAATTCCTGATGATTCATATTTACTTGAAAAAGATAATAATATTGATTTATTTGGATATGAAACAATGGATGAAAAACCAATTAAAGTCCAAAAGACGAAGACGATAGAAGATGAACTTGATGCTATCTTAGAAAAAGAAAGTAAACATAAAGATAGTATTAAATTTGAGCAAATTTCGTTGTTTGAGGATGAAAAATATGAATAAAAGACGTATATATACAATTTTATGTTATATTTTATTAGCTATTATTATTGTATTATCAATTTATGGTATTATCTCGATTAGTATGACCATGGCTAATATGGGATTTAGAGGTAATTATTTAGCTGGAATTATCATATTCGTTATTGTAATTATATTAGTGATAGGTTTTTTAATTAAAATCATTAAAGAAGAATTATATCGTAAAAAATTTAACAAAAAGAAATAAAGATTTACCTGTAGCTTCAAAATGGATTAATTCATACATTTATTAGTATGGTTAGTCAATTTTGAAGTTTTTTCAATTAGAATTTAGTTTTTAATAAATTTGATTAATATTAAGAACGATAAAAATTCTATTCCAAATTGAAAATATAAGATATATAGTTTTTATTAAATACTCCACTAGATCAAAAATATAAAATTAAAAGCATAATGTTTGTAAATCTTGATATATTTATGTATAATTTTTGACGAAGGTGGAGATATTTTGAATACAGTTAGAAGAATAAAAGATAATATATATTATGTTGGGGCTTCAGATAACCGTTTAGAGCTATTTGAAAATTTATTTCCAATTAAAGATGGCGTAAGCTATAATTCCTATGTGATTCTAGATGAAAAAACAGCATTAATTGATACAGCAGATCATTCTGTTTTTGATACATTTATTGAAAATGTTGATCATGTGTTAAATGATAGAAAATTAGATTATTTAGTCATTAATCATTTAGAACCTGACCATAGCGCTTTAATTAAAGAAATTGCAATTTTATATCCTAATGTTACATTAGTTTTAAATGAACGTAGTAAAAAAATGTTAGATGGATTCTTCAATAAACAACTTAATGCTAAAACATTAATCGTTAAAGAGGGAGATATTTTAGATTTAGGATGTCATAAACTTACTTTTGTTATGGCTCCAATGGTCCACTGGCCAGAAGTAATGGTTTCATATGATATTACAAGTAAAATTTTATTTTCAGCTGATGCATTTGGCACTTTCGGTGCTTTAAATGGTAATCTTTTTGATGATGAATTTGAAAAAGATAGTTATTTTTACAGCGAAGCTAGAAGATATTATACTAATATAGTTGGTAAATTTGGCAAACAAGTCGAATCATTATTAAATAAAGCTAAAGAACTCGATATCAAGATGATATTACCACTTCATGGTCCGATTTGGCGCACAGATATTAGCAAAATGGTGGAGTTATATTCAAAATGGGCTCTATATGAAGCTGAAAGTAATGATGTTATCATCATTTATGGCTCAATGTATGGCAATACAATGAACGCTTGTTATGCTTTAGCGAATCAACTAGGAATGTCAGGTGTTAAGAACATTAAGATGTATGATGTTTCTAAGACTGATGTATCGTTTTTAATTTCTGAGATTTTTCGAGTTAAAAATATTATCTTAGCGAGTCCGAACTATAATGGCGGTATTTATCCAAAAATGGTTAATTTACTACATGATATGAAAGCTTTAAATGTTCAAAACAAGAATATTAGTATTATTGAAAATGGAACATGGGCTTTGGTCATTACCAAACAAATTAAAGAAATTTTAGATAACCTAAAAAATATTCGCTATGTAGGTCCCGAATTGAAAATTACTACGACCTTAAAAGATAGTGATAATCTACATTTGAAAGAATTAGCAAAATTGATTGCTGATAATTATTTTGCTGCTTAAGACAGTTTATAGTTTAGCTAATAAGTTTGATTATTTAAAATTGAACATATGCGCTGACTATAAACTTTTTTATTTTTAAGATGTTAATTAAATAAAAATCGTACTTCATTTTTAAAAACAAATTAGAAACTATTTATCATTAATTTGCTGTCAATCATCGTATATTTATTAGTCGTATTTTTTACGTGTTTGTAGCCTAAATAATGAACGTTAAGAACGTCAGTAGAACTGTTCACAACTTTTTTTAAAAAAATTAAAGGTATTCTTTATAGTTTGTATCATTTTATATTACAAATATTCAAATAAGTGTAATTAGTTTATGCAAAATAATATTACAAGTATATATTACTTTTAGTTTTGCGATGTATTAATATTTAACATATAATTTTAGGTGCTGTAATCTTATATGTTTTTAATAGTTGTTATTTTGATTTTTTTTCATTAAAAATGAAAAGACAGTTATTTAAAAACCAGAAAAATTTATAGTTAATGCTAGCACATTTTTTTATAAAACTTGACAAAAACTTGAGCTATACGTATAATAAAAATAGAAAGGTATATTTTATAAGAAGAAAGTGATTTTAGCTGAGTTTATCGTTTTAGTATCATCTATAAGTTTAAGTTGTACTTCCAATCAGATATGATGAAGTGAAAAAATCTAAATCAAGATTGTAAATATTTAAAGAAAGGGGAAGAGTATCGCAAACAAGTTAAAAGTAGTTAAGGTCATAATATTAACAATAATTATGATTAGTTTATGTGTTGGTGTTTTCTTCATTGTTAGAGCTGTTGTTAATAAACAAAAGGATGGAAATGATACCACTTCAACGGCCACCTTGATTACACCATATGACGCTTATAAAGAGATTTCGTACACCAATGCTATAAATGGCAGTGTTACTAAAAGCGATAAAGATTACTATTCAATTGTTTTACTATCGGATAGTTATCTTAGTGTTACTATTAATACGGTATTAAATAAAGAAGTTTATGAATATTACCTTTTGAAAGTGACTTCTTCTGATACATTAGAAGAAATTGATATGGATGTCAGTTCTAATGGCTTAAAACAAACGGATAGTTTATACCTTAAAGCTGGTACATATTACATTTTGATTAAAGATACAAATACTGCTAATGAAGATTACAAAGTTGATTATACATTAGCTATTGAAGTTAAAATGGTTGATGAAAAAAAGATTTATGAATTAGGTGATTTAAGATATAATAAAAATTTACCTGGTGTAGTATGGATTAGTGACTACATTCCTTTTGATGACACTAGTCCGTTATCACTATATACTCTTTATGATTATTTAGTGCCGACTAAAAAGAATACTTTACATTCCAAAGTACTTTTTGATTATTTAAATACGATTAGTAATGGTGAATCGATAAAATTAGCTACTTATTATTTGTGGGATAAAGAATTTATAAAAGATTTAATCGACATATTTGACGAGCTTGAAACTAGGTATCAAACAAGTAAAAAAGATAACTATACTGATGATATTAATATTGAGTCAGTAATAAGCGCTTTAGATAATGTAAAATTAAATCTAGAAATTTGTTATACGCATATGGAAATGGGTGGCTCACTTTATGGAACTGTTGTTTTTTCAGTATATTATATACCTTCTATACAAAAATCAGAAACACAATTAGTATATTATCCATTTAATAATAAGGATTTAGGCTACATATTTGAATATGGAATTAAATATAATGAAATACCTACTATGCAAGGATATTCTAATGGTAATCTTTATGAGATTGAGTATATGAGAAGTAGATTCAATTTGGATAAGTTAAAGTTAGTTTATGAAATTGCTTATCCAAAACCTGACATAGATCCTATCTATTATGATACTCCACCTATGATTATTGCTACATATTATGGAGGTGTAAGTTGGTATTCCTATACGCCTAAAGTGGCAGGAACATATTCTATATATGCGCACATGAAAGTATTTGAAAATATACCTAGTTATGATGATGTCGATTATATTATGTCACTATTTAAGGAAGAGCCTAAGACTACAATTGATGATGATTATTTCATTACGAAACATGGAGGATTCTATAATGGTAACCGTATAGGCACAATAATAACACTTGATTTAGAAGCTAACGAAACTATCTATATAAAAATTTCAAGTAAAGATGCTAACGGTTATAAACGTGGTATTCTATCTGTATGTCAAGGTATACCACCTATGCAAGAGCTTCCTGCAAGTTAATTATTGATGTTTATTCCTAAAATATGAGGCTATGAGAATTAATGCTCATAGCCTTTTATTTAGCATGGATAGTATAAAATGTTTGTTTATCTATTTAATTTTAAAATATTATTGTAGTGAAATATTGTCTTTAAATTAAGTTTGTTATTAATTTTATTAATAAAATATAAAGCGTTTTCATTTTTTTGCTTTAATAGGTTGAATATAATTACCAAAAGATATATAATAAGGTGCAACTTAATATAATTAAATAAAAAGGAGGATATAAATGAAAGTAAAAGTTTTTAGTGAAGAAAGAGAATATGATAAACCGTTAAGAATCTCTGAGATAATAAATGATAAGAATCATAAATATATGGCAGCACGAGTTAACAATCGTTTACGTGAACTTGATTATGTACTATCAAATGATGCTTCAATTGAGCCACTTGATTTAACTAATAATGATGCTGTAACAATTTATCAAGCTACACTACGCTATGTATTTTTAATGGCAATCAATCGTCTTTATAAAAAAGTAAAAGTAACATTTAATTATTCAATTTCAAGGTCAATTTTTGCCAATATTTCGGGATTAAATAGTGGTATTGATCAAAATATTTTAGATCAAATCAATGAAGAAATTCAAAATATTATCAAAGCTGATTTGCCTATTACAAGACATACAACAACAATTGAGGAAGCAAAAGAAATTTATAATGAACTAGGGTATTATGACAAAGCCAATATTCTGGCATATCGGAAGGACAACACTGTTCATATGTATCGTTGTGGTAAGTATTTAAACTATATGTTTGGTTATATGTTACCATCAACAGGTTACTTAACAGACTATAAATTAAGATTATACTATCCAGGAATAATTATTCAATATCCACGTGCTGAAGCTGGTGGAGTTATTCCTCCATTTGAAGATGCACGAACTTTTACCAAGGCTCTTCGTGAAGCAAATGAATGGGGAAATATCACTAAGAGTTCGTCAATTTGGCAAATGAATAATCTTATTGAAGAAGGAAAAGCCAACGAATTTATTAATCTATGTGAAACAAAACACAATAATATGCTAGCTGAATTAGGGTTAAATATTAAAAATGATATTGATAATATACGTTTAATTGCAATTGCAGGCCCTTCTTCAAGCGGTAAAACAACTTTCTGTAATCGTCTTCGAATTGAATTAATGAGTCGTGGAATTACTCCATTTATGATTTCATTAGATAATTACTATAAAAATAAGTCAGAAGCTCCGTTAGATATTGATGGACGACCAGATTTAGAACATATTGAAGCTTTGGATATTGAAATGTTTAATGATCACATGTTTAAGTTAATTCAAGGGGAAGAAGTAAGTCTACCAATTTATAATTTTGAAACAGGTATGAGGAGTTTTACTGAACCAATTAAAGTAGGACCACATCAACCTATTTTAATTGAAGGAATTCATGCCTTAAATGATGATTTAACCCCATCTATTCCAAAAAGTCAAAAATATAAAATATACATTGCTCCACAAGCTCAATTACATATTGATAGCCAAAACCCTATTTCAATTACTGATATTCGACTAATTAGACGAATAGTTCGTGACTTTAAATATAGAAATAGTTCACCAATTGATACAATGAAAATGTGGCCATCTGTAAGACGTGGAGAATTTAAATGGATTTACCCATATCAAGAAAATGCTAATTATGTGTTCAACTCAGAACTTACTTATGAGTTATGTGTAATGAAAAAATATGCACTTGAAATGCTAGAGAAGATTCCTAATGATAGCGAATTCTTTATTCAAGCTAACCGTTTAGTGAAATTCTTAAAATATTTTTTAGATATTGATGATAAGTATGTTCCATGTAATTCAATTTTACGTGAATTTATTGGTGGAAGTATTTTTTATGAAAACTAATGCCTGATTTATAGTTTATTTTAATCTTTTATTTATTAAACTTGCATTACAACGAAATAGATATTAGTAAAAGCATGGTTATTATTAATATAAAATCATGCTTTTTTTTACGCATATTTTAGGTTTTTAAAGTATTAACTACCAAACACTTAATAAGTGCTCTACAAATTCATATTTCAAATTTTAAAATATAAACTTATTAATATTAGTAGAACTAGTTTTTTAAAACTCTTTATTCATTTGAATATAAATACATTTAGTTTTTAACAACAAATAGTCTTATAAAATTTATTATGTAAATTGATTTATCTTTTTTTAAAAATGATAATTTAAATTAATTAAAAATAGTAAAATTAGTTTATTATATTTTATTAACTAATTAAATAAAATAAATAAATGTTATAAAATTAGATATTTTTAGTTAAATTTTGCTAAAAATAATTTAGAATTATTTAATATATAAAAATAGATAATTTAGAATTAAAAAGTATATAATTTTATTCTTTAATTCATAATATGAAGTTATAAATAATTTATAATATAGAGTTATAAATGAACTATATAAGATAAAAATAAAAACATATTCAAAAATAAAGTATGAATATATTTATTGAAAGTGTAGATATATTTTGATATAATAAAAAACGAAATTTAGAGGAAATAGAGTGATTTTATGAAAAACTTAAATAACTTACATGTAACACCATTTGCTAATGAAGAAATATTACAATTAATCAAATTGTACAAGTTTAAAGGAAAAGATTTTCATTATGGAGATAAAATGCATTCTGATATTGATGGTATTATGAGACTTACTGTAGAAAATGAGTGTGTAGAATTTATGAAATTCTTTAAAATTAATTTAACAGATAATCGTAAGAATCTAATCATAAAAAAAGATGCTCAACCTAAAAATAAAGATGAACAATTAATATATAATTTTAAACAAGTAATTAGTCGTTTTTTGGCTGATCCACTTCGTTTTGAACTTTTGACAAATGATGTAAATTCTATGATGAAGCTTTTATATAATAAAATAGAAAATGTTACATTTAATTCAAAAGTTGTAAATTTACAGGTTAATCTATTAACTGAAAAAAAACGAGTTTCTACTAGAAATGACCTAGAAGAACTATTAAAAACATATGACTCACTGCATAAATCTGGTAAATATGAATCTTTATTTTTGATTATTAATTTTTATATTGATTTGATTCATATGAATATTTTTAGTCATGGCAATGAACTTGGCTCTTTGATTCTAATGTATGCACTGATTTTACAAGATGGATTTGCATTATTTAAATATGTAAGTTTATTTGGTCTTCTTAATACGCATATCGATGAATTCAAAAATGCTATTTTACAAGCGGATTATAACTATGAAGAAGGTTTTTCTAAAACAGCTCCTTTATATCGGCTTCTAATTACCATGATGATAGAAGGATATGAAAAAGTAGAAACTAAATTACATCAATATGATATGAGAAATATTGTAACAAAAGGTGATGATATAGAAAACACAATCTATCGTTTACCAGAAGTTTTTACTAAAGATGATATAAGAGCATTACATCCGTTAACTTCAGAGTCTACGATTAATAGAACTCTTACAAGATTAAGGGATAATAACATTATTCGTCCTAACGGAGTTGGAAGAAGTGCAACATGGATTCGCTTAGTGGATAGAGAAAAGTTTAATCCTGATGTTAGACAGATGAATTTATTTGAAACAATAGATGATGATAATTAAACTTTAAATTCAAAACTAAGAACTATTAAAGATGAGTTCTTAGTTTTTTTTATTAATTTTAATATATTAACCGTTTAACAATTCTTTTTTAAAATATATCTTATAAGTATGAAAGTAAGTATTTGAAAATTCATAAGTCGTAGATTTGAATAACGACTTTATATTTAATATCAAATAAAGAATTCAATTTCACTTAAACTATTATGTCTTAAAATTTAAAAAATTAAGAAAAGCATGATGATATTAAAATGTCATATAATACTAGTTAAAAATATATAAAAATTAGTATCTGATAATCTTTCGATAATAGGATTAAATAAATAACTATAATATGTTTTATTAACAATTATAAATTGTTAGATTTAGTTAAATTTAAAGAGTATTTAGAAAATATATGTAGTGCTTCAAAATTATAATAGATGTAATATATGCTGATTCTAATATCATATTTAAAAGAAAAAGAATGCTTGTCTAAATATAGTTGACTTAAGTTTTAAAACCTTTTAATGATATAAATTTGTAGCAAAAAATATAATAAAATTTACCAAAATTATAGCCAGTAAAACATTAACAAAAAGAATAAAATATTCGGAGATTAAGCATAAACTAATAACATTTTTGATAAGTAATTACATCATGCAAAATGTATAGAAATATTGCTATAGTTAAGAGCATAATTGACAAAAAAAGCTAACTAGTATTCAAATATTTTGTTGATTCTCTATTGATATTAACTAATGAATTTAAGAAGTTAAAATTGATTATAAAATTAAAAAAGTAAATTAATAATTCTGAATTAGATTATGTTTAAAAGATATTGATTAGTATTAATCATTAGATAATGAGTTTTAAAACCTGTAAAATAAAAAAAAGTTTTTTTAGAATTTAAAAAATTTTAAAAATTAGTTAAAAAATTTTCTTAGTATATATTCGCTATGACTTAGTTAATGATTTAAGGAAAATAAATTATTATGTTAACCAAATTAACAACTTAAATGTTTTCAACAACAATCTAGTTTTTAATACGATATAAAAAAATAAAAATATAATGAGATATAATTATAAAAAAGAAATAATTTAAATAAAAAATGATCATAGAATTTAAAGAGGTTATAAGAGTTTAACCTTTTTTTTATAAAAGAAGATGCAAAAATAGTGCTTAATGATTATCGAATTAAATGGATATATTTATTTTAAAATTAATAATAATATTAAAGAGTACAAAATGTAATATATCTAGAATACTTAGGAAATTAAATGAATAAAAAACTTAAAAATAAAGGTAAAAAATTCTTCTAGAATGCAAAAATAAATCAAAAAAAAATAGATGTAAATACTGAATTTAAAACTAAAAATTAATTATTATTCTAGTTATATTTAGATTATCTTAATTGTATTTTTACAAAGAAAAGATAATTTAAAAATTTATTATAAACAAAAAATATTACCGTATAAAATATTGTATAAATAGGATCTCTAAAATAAGAATAATAAAATGTAAATAGAATTCTTAGATGGATGTAAGAAAAAACAGTTATAAATATTTCGCAGTTAATCTAGTTTTAAAAAGCATATGTACTAAAAATTAATTTTAGTACATATGCTTTTTTGAAAGCGATTAAAGAATTATAAAAAAGCTTTAAAATCAATATATATCTTAAATTAAACAATAAGAAGATAACTAGAAGTTCTAGATGTATTAGAAGTAATAACATATATCCATCTAGATTAATAGTAAGTTTAATATTAAATAACAGTAAACATATTTAATGAAAAATTTTATATGAATATTAGAATTATAATTAATAAAAATTTTAGAATTTAAATCTTTAAAGCAAAGTTGGCATAAAATTGTTAGAATTCGAGATAAACAAATTATCTGTAAAAAGTATATTTTTTTCGCAAAAAACCGAATATAACAAATTTATCTATAGCTAGATAAGAAGAAGAAATATAGTAAATTGTAGAATAAGATCATATCTAAATCTTTTTAAGAGATTAATATCAGTTGAGATGAACAAATATATATAAAATAGTATCTCATAAGCTAAAAATTAAGTCGATTTATATCAAATCATATTCAAATTATACTATATGATGTAGTTTATTAGAAGAAGTATGACAAAAAATCTATTTAAAACATACTCAAATTAATTAATATATATGTTTTAATATGAAAATTATATATTTTTGGTTAATATGTATTACTTCCTATAATATATATTATGTTAACCATTAAAAATAAACGAATTAATGCACATTATTTATATAATTAAAAATGTTATATACTAAGAAAATTCTTATTTCTAGTGCTTTTTTATAGTTGATGAGATGTATGTACAATCAGCTTTTTATTTTTCATTTTCTATAAATTCAAAAAATACATTTATCTGGTTTTGAAAACTATATACAAAATAAAAAATATATTTGAGTAAATTTTATTTTCAATTAATACTTATAATAAAATTTTTTTGATTTCATTTAAGTCTAGAATAAATATTTCATTGCTATTTAGAGGAAATGAAATTATGATTTATGTACATACGTTCAACTCATCTTCTTAAAATTTATATAATTTAGCTATATTTCATATAAAATAGCTTTTAATTTTATTTATAAAAAGTTTACTTATTATTAAATGAAACATGAATTCTATGACTATACACGTTTGTATTTTAATTATAAAAATTAATAATTAACTTGCTATAATTCATAACTAATATTATTCATTTTCGGATTTATTATAGTTTTTATAATCAAATTTGCTAGTTTTAAATTATAATATCTTGTTATTGAAACGAATTAAAAAATGAAAAAATATCTTCATAACATCATTTTTCTGTTCTGCTATTATTTGAAACATATCTCTTTTTAATCGTTGTACAAATAAGATATCAAATCTATATATAAATTTAATTAGTTTTAAAAACCAGATATTCTTTGAAATTTTTAAATTTTTTATTTGTATTTATTGTTATAAATGAGAAGCTTTTAAATACATTTCATTTGATTAAAATACTTTTATTTTTGTCTTAAATCAAACTTAAAAATAATTTAATTAAATTAAAATATTTTTCTATTTTTTATTTAATGTATATTTTATATTATTCGAATTGTTTCTTTTTTATAAGCATCATAGTAATTTTGTTTTTATATTTCATTTTAGTAATTTTTATATTTTTTTTTACATTTTAAGTATTTAATAACTTCTACTTTTAGTATTAATCTTTGAAATTTTTATTATTAATTTAAAGCTTAAAATATAACTAATTTTTCTTCTTTTGTTTTAAACTTCATTACTTAAGTTGGATGTATTCTCTTTATAATAAGTGAATTATTAGAACTAAAAATAGATAGTTTACTACAAAATCAAGTATTATTAATATGCTATCTTTATTCATATTTACTATTGAAATTATTTACTTTTAGCATAAATTATAATTAATTTTTTCTATAAAAATCTATTTTTTAAAACTACTTAAATAAATTATTTATCACTTTATATAGTTTTATTAACTAGATAATGAACGAAATTTTAAAAACAATTAAATTAACATCTTTGGTATTATAGATGATAAAATAGCATGTATATTATCTTTTTCATTATCTATTCGCTTTAATGAAATCTTATAAATTTTATTAATACAGTATATAAAAAAGAATTTTTTTAATAACTCAAAAAGAAAAACTATAAATATTTTTATAAATATATTTACAATTTTATATAATAATTTTTTACTAATATTTAAATTTTAAAAATACTAACCGCTTTATATTCAATTTTGATCTCTGTATTTTGAAAATAGATTTAGTATTTTTTAGTATATATTACTTAACAATATTTAAAATGATTTATCTTAAAATCTTTTATAGTAAAAATTGATAAATTTTTAGATTCTTAATTATGCTTTAAATCTTCTTAATTTTAGATATCTACCTTAAAGTTATGCTAGTATTTATACTTATTTTAATTACATTTTTTACACATAAATTTATAACAATAAATGCTTTTTTAAATGGTAGTTAATCATAAATTATATAATAAAATATTGATAGAATCGCTTATAATTTTTCTTTAATTATATCATCTTAGCAACTAAAAAAAACCGATTAATTACTAGACACAAAGGCTTAGTTTTTCAACCGGTTTTTATTCTAAAATTTTATTTATTGAACAGATTAAGATTATTCAGTTATTAGTTTATCTAAAAAAGATGTTCCAATCTCTTGGCGTTTAATATTAAAGTTTTCTGCGATTGTTTGACCTAAATCTGCAAATGTTTTACGTATTCCTAAATCGACAGGTTTTAAATTTTTGGCATAAACTAATACGGGTGTATACTCTCTTGTATGATCAGTTCCCCTCCAAGTCGGATCATTTCCATGATCAGCAGTGATTAAAACTAAATCATCTTTATTAATGGTATCTAACAAAATTTGAAGTTGTGTATCAAATTCTTCTAAACATTGTTTATACCCTTTTGGATCTCTTCTATGTCCATATAAGGCATCAAAGTCAACTAGATTTAAATAGCATAAACCAGTGAAATTTCCAGTTTTAGCAATTTCAATCATATGTTCCATTCCTTCTTGGTTTGACGCTTGACGAACTGATTTAGTAATACCACAGCCATTATAAATGTCTGAGATTTTACCTAAAGCAATTACATCAAATCCACTTTCTTTTAAATTATCTAAAGTTGTATTTTTGAAAGGGGAAACTGCATAGTCATGTCTATTGGAAGTACGTTTAAAATCATTTGCGTTTGTACCGATAAATGGACGAGCTATTATTCTTCCTACTTGCCATTCAGGTTTCATACAAATTTCACGAGCAACTTGACATACTCGGTATAATTCATCTAAACCAAATACTTCTTCATGGCACGCAATTTGTAGTACTGAATCTGATGAAGTATAGACAATCATAGCTTTTGTTTTCATGTGTTCTTCACCAAGTTCTTTTATAATTTCAGTTCCTGATGCAGCACAATTTCCAATTACCTTATATCCAGTTTTCTCTTCTAACTCTTTAATTAAGGCATCTGGAAAGCCTGTATCAGTAAATGTTTGAAATGGTTTTGTAACATTTAGTCCCATAATTTCAAAGTGACCAGTAAGTGTATCTTTTCCTAAAGATATCTCTTGAGCTTTTCCGTAAGCACCAATTCCATTTTTTACAGGTTTAACACCCAAAATTTCTGTTAAATTACCATATCCTAAGGCTTCCATAGTAGGTAGTTTTACTCCTCCACAACTTGATGCTATGTGACTAATAGTATTGGCTCCTTCATCGCCGTATTTAGCTGAATTTGGTTCACTACCACAACCAACACTATCAATAACAATAGTAAATATTCTTTTAAATCTCATTTATTTTTCCTCCTTATTTTCCATTGCAAGCGGATGTGTGTTTTGATATATTTCCTTTATTTTAGATTTATCAATGTGAGTATATATTTCTGTAGTAGAAATATCTTCATGCCCAAGTAATTCTTGAACTATTCTTAAATCAACACCATTTTGTAATAAATGTGTGGCAAAACTATGACGTAAGGTATGAGGACTTATTTCTTTGGTAATACCATTCTTTAAAGCTAATTCTTTAATTAGCTTAAAGACGGATTGGCGTGATAAAGGTTCACCTTTATAATTTAGAAACAAGAATGAATTAATTCTTTTTTTAGTAAGAATTGGTCTAGATTTTTCAATATAGTTCCTAATTGCAATCTGTTCAAAATCACCCATCGGGACAATCCTTTCTTTATCACCTTTACCAATAACATTGATATATTTAGAATTCATGTGAAGATTATCTATTTTTAAATCAACAAGTTCACTTACACGCAGTCCAGAGCCATATAATACTTCTAATATTGCTTTATTTCTAATAGATAACGGATCATCACCATTAGTAGATGCTAACATTTTATTAATTTCATCTATATTTAATACCTGAGGTATTTTTTTATCCAATTTAACATTATCTATTAATCTAGCTGGATTATTTTTAGTTATATCTTCGTCTTTTAAAAACTTATGAAACTCCTTAATTGCAGTAATTTTTCTGGAAATTGATTTTTTCGCTAAATCTTTTCGTTTTAAAGATGTTATGTACTTTTGAATATGCTCAGTTTTAATATCTTCAACATATTCAATAGCTTGATACTTTTTCAAAAACTCACTATAACCGTATAAATCTGTCATGTAACTAGAAATAGTATTTTTACTAGAACGTTTATTTGATTCTAAATAAAATTTAAAGTCAGATAATTCATAAAATATGATTTCTTTTTCTTGATTCTTTTTTTTCATTTTAAATAAACTCCATAAATACTTCATTAGCTAGCATAATGCCTTTGGTAGTAAGTTTTAACATACCATTGGAAATTTCAATCAAATCTTCTGTTAATAATTTATTAAGAGAAAAATCATAAAATACCTCTGAATTAAAACGAGCCTTATAATCAGATAAACTTATTCCATCAATTTTTCTAAACCCCAACATCATATATTCTTTTTTAATGTCTTCAATAGTTAGTACTTCTACTTCCTTGCAACCTTTATAATACTTATTAAGAATTGGACTATTTGTATATCGAGTCCCATTAATGAATCCTGCTGCTCCAGCACCAACACCAATATACTCTTCTTCTTGCCAATATAACAGATTATGTTGTGACTCAAAACCATATCGTGCAAAGTTAGATGTTTCATAATGATGGTATCCAAAGGATATTAATGTATCTATTATCTCTTCATACATTTGGGCAGAAATATCTTCATCAATTAAAGTAAGTTTATTTTGGTTATACAGATGTTTAAATACAGTTTTATCTTCTAAAATCATTGAATAGTAAGATAAGTGCTTTACATCTAAACTTTTAAAAATTTCAAGATTCTCCCTAACTTTTTCAATGTTATCAAAAGGATGAGCAAATATTAAATCAATATTTATATTGGATATACCTTTTTCTTTTAATAAATATATAGCTTTTATAGCATCTTCTTTAGAATGATATCGATTTAGTTTTTTTAAATCTTCATTATTAAATGATTCAACCCCTAAGGAAACTCGATTGATTTTATATTTTAAAAATAAACTAATTTGTTTTTCAGTTAAAAGTTCAGGATTACATTCAATCGTATATTCAATTGGATTACTAATATTATTCGCAATATAACTAAGCAGTTTTTCTAATAGTTCATCTGATAACATATTAGGGGTACCACCGCCTATATAGACGGTTTTAATATCATTAAAATAGTTTTTGTATGAATCTAATTCTTTTAACAAATAATCAATATATGTTTCAATTTGTTCATTGTTTTTTGCAATTCTTTTTGGAAAATCGCAATAACTACAAATATGTTTACAAAAAGGAATATGGATATATAAACCACGCAATTCAATCACCACTCGTATTGCTATTTTACCATATGATTTTAATTTTTAAAAGTTATAGACGTATTAATATCCTTATTATTGTTAATTTTTGAAAAAATTATACTTTAGACTGCCTAGTTATGGTATCATAGTAAAGAAGGAGTTTGATAATATGCGTTGTATTTTAAATTATCTAAAAAACCCGTTTAAAAATTATTTATATGCATTTTCTCTTTTGTTTAGTCTATATCTAATTAGTTTTATTTCCGTTGTAATTATAGCTAAATATGTTGGTGGAGGTTTTATTCACTATAATACTGATGATATAATCCAATACTATCCATTTATGGCTGGATTTATTGAAAAATTAAAAAATGGACAATTTTCTATTTATGATACTAGTTTTTTCGTTGGAGCTTCTTCATTTTCCTCTAGCTATTATATTCCTATTGATATTTTCACTGGATTAACTTTTTTACTCAGTTATTTAATTCAACCTGAGATTGCATATGCTTATATCAATTTATTCAAGCCTCTTTTAGGTGGAATTATTTTATTTTATATTTTGAAACGACAAGGCTTCAAACCGATTACATGTTTTTTTACTAGTTTTATTTTTTCATTTGGCGGATTATATGCTACAAACACTGTTTTTCCAGTATACTTAAGTATTTTGTTTTATTTGCCATTGGGTGTACTTGTAGTAGATATATTTAGAGAAAATAAATATAAATTTTATCTAATTGTTTTGTATACAATTTTAATTATCCTATATGATTTTTACATTGCCTACATGTTACTCGCATTTATTATGATATACATGTTAATGTGTGGTTATATTAATGATGATTATTCATTATTAGGGAAAAAATCATTTATCATTAATAAAAAGTTTTATCTAGACATTGGTCTTGCATTGTCTTTGATATTACTAGGTTTATTTATTTCATGTTTTATTTTTTTACCTAATTTTTACTATATTACGGATCATACGTTTAGAAATTACTACGATGAGGTATTATTTCATTATAATAAACGCCATTATTTTATTTTTTATTCAACATTCTTTTTAACAAGTAATCCAATTAGAATTTTAATCTATTCTAGTGATTATATAAGAAATCATGCCTCGATGTTTATGACTATTTTTGGTTTTATTTTCTTAATTCAGCTTTTCTTCTTAAACGGTAAAAAATATAATCGTTTAAAATTATTTGTACTTGTATTTAACTTTTTAATTACTATTCCAGCTATTTCAATGATGATGACTGGCACTAATCAAGGATATATACGTTGGTTTTTCATAGTTTATTTTATCAATTTATACGCCGCTAGTTTTGCCATGGAGAAATTAGATTTCAATTTAAGTGCAACAAATAAAACAAAAATTATTGCATCACTAGTATTAATCTCGTCCATTATTTTTATTTTTTATACATATTTTATCTCACCAAGTTATAAATTGTATAATGGTTCTGATTATTACTATCCGATAATTATCATTTTTTTTGTAACTATTTTTTTATATACATTAAGTCTAATAAATAAGAAATTTAATAAAATAGCTTTATTAACTCTTTTAGGTGAGATAGTTGCTTCAATTACAATCGTTTTTACAAATGCTGGAAATGATACATCATATTATTTACATTCAAGAGATTTACTTGATTATACTTATAATAATCTAATGAATAATACTTCATTTGAAGAAAATGGAGCGTATCGTATAGCCATGTCTTCAGCTGAGACTGACTATATGACCAATTCATCTTTTATTTATAATCGATTAAATAGTGCAAATTTCTTCCATTCTTTTTACGATAGTGAATTTAATACTCACATTAGATATTATTTAAAGGAATATGAAGGCTCATGGTCAAAAAGGGAGCAAATATTATACCAAACACCATTTAATTATACTTATGGTGTCAAATATCATATTGTGCCTAAAAATGTAGAACTACCTTTAAATTTTAAACTTGCATATACTGATAATAATTTTAATTATTATGAAATAGAAAATATGAAGCCATTTATTATTTATGATGAATTTATACAAAACGTTTCTTCTTTATCTATATACAAAATGGCATATGTAAATACATTATATGGATCTTTTGCCGATAATTTAGATGAAATAATGTTCAATAATTTTATAACAAAACACAATCTTAAACAAAGAGAACTTGAGGATATTAAAGATATTTATACTAAGTCCGACTCGGTAAATTTATACGGAAAATTGGTAAATATTGATGGTTTAACTTATAACGTATTAGATGTTAGAAGGTATTCTTATATTCTTGAAAATAAAGATATGATTGTTGTTAATATAACTAATCAAGGAATGCGTGACAAAGGTTTCCGGAATGCTTATATTTTAGATACACTAGGAAATAAACATTATATGTATTACGGACAAATTAAATACGATGCTAGTTACACTCCTAAAGAAATATATTTACCAGCTAAAGACACTCCATATTCGGCTGCATATTGCGCTATTAATATCGATGAGTTAGAAGCTTTATATTTAAATGAACAGAATCAATATCAAAATGAATTTTTTAGTATAAATGATTCAACTATGCATATTGAAGTTGAAATGAATCCTAGCCAATTTGGGCGCATTTTAAAAACAAATTTTACCTATTCTGAAGAATGGGTTCCAAATAATTCTAACTATCAAACAGTAAATATATTAGGGGGTTATTTAGGGATTATAATTCCGCCTAATACGTCTAAGGTTAATGTCGATCTTAACTTTATTCCCCAAAAATTAGATTTAGGTCTTACAATCTCATCATTCTCTTTTAGTGGCTTTATTATATTAACTTGTGCAATCTTTGTAACTAAAAGACAAGACTATACAAATGTATATATGTAAATTTATTAATATTTAAAAAAATACCCCTTAAGTTTAATTAGTATAAAACACTAAAATTACTTAAGGGGTAGTGTTATATAATTTAAATCAGAAGACTTATCATATAGAGTATTTCTTATTAAAAATAAGTTTCAAATGGTTATATCTACATTTTAATTTTTATTTTTATATATTATAAATAGATTTTTAAGTGAATAAATAAAATTATTCAAAATATGGAATTTTCTTAGATTAATATACTTAAATAAAAATTTCATATTTACATAAGTTATAAAAAAGAATTATAATAAACAAATAATCGTTATCAAAATAAAAGGATTAACAACTGTTATTGCTAGGCGTTAATCCTTTAATAATTTAATATTTAGTTTTTCATCTTAAAATAACTTTTATTTTTTATCTTTGACTTGCTTTAAAGCCTTCGTAGCTTTTTTGACCATTTGATGATACTTTCCTTCAAGATCATATTCTAAACTTATTCTTTCAAGAATAATCTTGACAATATTATCAAGTTCAGATCCTTCAGAATAATCAGTTTTAGTTAAAAAATCACAGCGTCCATCTAATAATAGATCAGAAGCTTTATCAATTTTACCTGGTTGATATAAAGCAATTGATTTACCACCATTTTCATGAACTAATTTCATACAAGGAACATCAGTTAGACCATCTCCAAAATAAATCATATTTTTTTCCAAAATATGACGTTTATGGTGTGGCATTTTACTATTTAAATTAACATCGTCAGTTATATCAAATACGCCTTTAGAAATACGATAAATATACTGAGTCTTAGTAGTATAGTTAACTGTATTTAACGGGAAATCTGCCTCACCTTTTTCATTATAATGGAAAGCACAGCCATAAATCTGTTTAAAATTCTTAGCAATAGGTGAGCCTTCAATAATTTCTGTTGTACCACTAGATAAGACATAATGTTCAATTTCAATTCCTAGTTCTGCACCAAATTGAGTAATGCGGTCAAACCATGTTTCTACACCACGATAAAATTTCATATTTTTACCGCAGGAATTTAAAAATTCGCGAGTTAGTGGTATATTTTTTTCCTTGCATTTTTTCAGCATTAAGTACATGTAAGATAAAATTCTTTCCATTTTGCAAGTTTCTGATATAACACCAGCTTCTGCCCAAAAATCCTTTGCTTCCATTCCTAAAGTAGGAATGAACTTGTATTCTTGCATGTCTCGATCACAAAGCGTTTTATCAAAATCATATAAAAAAGCTACTGTAATTTTTTTGTTCATGCTCTATTCCTCCTCGTTAGCTAAAATAGCAAGGAAAGCCTCAGGCGGTACTTCGACTGAACCGATTTCCTTCATTTTTTTCTTACCTTCTTTTTGTTTTTCTAGTAATTTCTTTTTACGAGAAATATCTCCACCGTAACATTTAGCTAAAACATCTTTTCTCAAAGCTTTAATATCACTTCTAGCAATTACTTTATGATTAATTACAGCTTGTACAGGTACCTCAAAAAGTTGGCGAGGTATAATCTGTTTTAGTTTTTCAACGATTGCTTTTCCACGTGGATAGGCAAAGTCTTTATGAACAATTAAACTTAATGCATCGACTACATCACCATTAAGCATTATATCCATTTTAACTAGATTAGAAGCCTGATAATCACCAAGTTCATAGTCAAATGATGCATAGCCCTTTGTACCCGATTTTAAGCGATCAAAGAAATCATATACTATTTCTAATAATGGAATGTCATAATGCAAAACTGCTCTAGTTTCTTCTATATACTTTAAATCTTTAAATGTTCCTCGCTTTTTTTGACACAAATCCATAACAGTTCCAACGTATTCAGTAGGGGTCATGATTGTGGCATAAACAAATGGTTCTTCAATTCGGTTTATTTTTGAAGGTTCTGGTAACATCGATGGATTATCAAGAACAAGCATTTCACCATTTGTTAAGTATACATGATATGAAACTGATGGTGAAGTAGCAATTAATTCAATTCCGAATTCACGACTAATTCTTTCTTTAATTATATCCATGTGAAGTAAACCTAAGAATCCTGTTCTAAAACCAAATCCAAGTGCTTGTGAAGTTTCTGGTTCAAAAATTAAAGCTGCGTCTGATAATTTTAATTTATCAAGAGCATCTTTTAAATCTGGATATTGCTTGCTTTCAATTGGATATAGACCACAATATACCATTGGGTTTAATCTACGATATCCGGCTAGTGGTTCATCTGCTTTGTTTTCTACAGTTGTAATAGTATCACCAACGTGTACCATATTAATATCCTTTATAGATGCAGTAATAAATCCTACATCTCCAGCTGTTAAATATTCACGTTCCTCTTCTTTAGGAGTTCTTACTCCTAAACTAACGACAGTATATTCTGCATTTGTAGCCATCAAATGAATAGTATCACCGACTTTGATAGTACCTTCCATAATTCTAACAAGAATTACTACACCACGATAGGCATCAAATGCACTATCAAAAATTAAAGCCTGGACAGGTTTAAAAGGGTCTCCGACTGGAGCAGGGATATATGAAACAATTTGTTCAAGTATATCACGTACATTTAGTCCCGTTTTAGCAGAACACAAAACTGCATTATCACATGGAAGTCCAATTACATCTTCTATTTCTTGTTTTACTTCATCAGGATGTGCCGATGGAAGATCAACTTTGTTGATACAAGGTAAAATTTCTAAGTTATTATCTAATGCTAGATAAACATTTGCTAAAGTTTGTGCTTCAACACCTTGTGTAGCATCTACTACTAATATAGCTCCTTCACATGCAGCTAAACTTCTTGATACTTCATATGTAAAGTCTACGTGTCCTGGAGTATCGATTAAATGAAAAATATACTCAATACCATCTAAAGCAGTATATGTTAATTCAACTGCATTTAATTTTATAGTTATTCCTCTTTCACGTTCTAGATCCATTGAATCTAGGATTTGATCTACCATTTCTCTTTTAGTTACACTATTACAAATTTCAAGTATTCTATCAGCTAAAGTAGATTTACCATGATCAATATGAGCAATAATTGAAAAATTTCTTATGCGTTTTTGACGACTTAAGAGTTCTTCTTTATTTAATTCAGTCATGAAAATCCTCCGTTCTTTTTTTCGATAAATATCCATTATCATTATAGCAAAAAACAGCTTAAAAGTAAATAAAATTAAAATAGCTATTAAAAAGATAAATATAAAAAAAACTATTTCCATTTTCTAATGTAAATTAGTTAAAGAAATAGTTATTATTCTATAAACTATAGACTGTAAGCCATGTTCTGTCCTTTTAAAAAAGTGGTAATCATCTATCTATACTTACGTATCCTTCTTAAGCTTCAATTCGCTTTTGAAGACTCCCCTACCAAATTTGGGTTTCTAGCTTGAGGGGTTTACCCCGTTTCACCCTTACCTTTCGGCAAGTATCGTCACTGTGGCACGTTCTCTACTTTATCATATCTTACGACTTAGATTCAGTATTTGCCGTCACCGTTACCGGTGCCCAGTCTTATTTATTCGGCTGGCACAAACACTACAACCATCTCAGGCTGTGCTAGCATGGACTTTCCTAACATTTCTGCTCGATTACCTATCTATAGCCATTTAATTATATAAATTTATAACTTAATTGTCAATTTAAAAAGTATTTGAAACATAAGAAAATATAATCATTGAGCAAATTATAAAGTGTTCAAAATATTTGACAAAAAGTTAAAATAAAGAAAAAGTTTAAAAAAGATGCTTAAGCGTAACTCAAGCATCAATTTATTATTGAAATGAAATAGTTTTTATATTATTTAAAGGTTTCTTAGTTTGTTTCTATTTCTCCATCTTGCTTAGTTTTTTTATCTTTCTTCTCTGCTTCAATTAATGCATCTTTTCTTGATAAATCAATTTGTCCCTTCTCATTGATTTTAATACATTTAACAATAATTGAATCACCAATTGATACAATATCTTCACATTTATTGACATGCTCTTTAGCAAGTTTAGAGATGTGGCATAAACCTTCAGCTCCTGGCCATAATTCTACAAATACACCATATGCTTCAATACGTTTAACTGTACCTGTGTAAATATGGTTTATTTCAACTTCTCTTACTAAATCTTCTATTAATTTTAAAGTTGAGTCAACATATTTGATTTCTTGGTGCATTACATAGACACGACCATCTTGTTCAATATCAATCTTTACACCATTATTTTCTTCAATAATTTGGTTAATTACTTTACCACCAGCTCCGATAACTTCCTTAATCTTATCTGGATTAATACGAATCATCTTAACTTTTGGCGCATATAATGATAAATCTGGGCGAACTTCGTTTATAGTAGTTGCCATATGATCTAGAATTTCAAAACGTCCATTTTTAGCTTGACTTAAAGCCTCAGCTAAAATTTCATATGTAATTCCGCGGATTTTAATATCCATTTGTAAAGCAGTAATACCTTTTCTTGTACCAGCTACTTTAAAATCCATATCTCCTAAGTGGTCTTCTAACCCCTGAATATCAGTCAAAATAGTATAATCATCTTTATAAGTAATTAAGCCCATTGCAATACCTGCAACTGGTGCCTTAATAGGTACACCTGCTGCCATTAGACTCAATGTCCCTGAGCAAATTGAAGCTTGACTAGAAGAACCGTTTGACTCTAATATTTCAGATACAACACGAATTGTGTATGGGAATGTCTCTTCATCAGGAATAACATAGGATAGAGCTCGTTCAGCCAATGCACCATGTCCAATTTCTCTTCTTCCTGGTGCACCATATCTTCCTGTTTCTCCAACTGAAAATTGAGGAAAGTTATAATGGAACATGAAACGCTTTGTGTCTTCTAAACCTAAACCATCAATGATTTGATTTTCATTTAATGCACCAAGTGTCGTAACTCCTAATGATTGTGTTTGGCCACGTGTAAATAAAGCACTACCATGAGCTCTTGGTAAAACATCTACACGACTAGAAAGAGGACGAATTTCATCAATTTTACGGCCATCTGGACGAATCTTTTCAACCGCAATCATTTTACGTACTTCTTCATATAAAATATTATCTAAAATATGTGTGACTTGAGCTTTATAAGCATTTTTTGTTTCAATATCTTCAACTACAATATCTCCCAATTGTTTAGTAAAAATACGAGACATAAAGTGTTCGATCGTTTCTTCATTTACTTTATCAATAGCAGCATAACGCTCAAGTTTATCTTCAATACGAATAGCTTTTATCAGATTCTCTTCAGAATATTCTCTTACTGCTTTATCAATTAGAGGATCTGTTTCAAATAAAAGTGGTTTTACCTTTTCTTTTCCACAAGCTTTTTGAATTTCTAATTGGAAGTTACAAAGTTCAATAATTGACTTGTGGCCAAATACTAAAGCTTTATGCATTTCATCTTCACTAACTTCAGCAGCTCCGGCTTCAACCATGTTAATTGCATCTTTAGTACCTGCAACTGTTAATGAAATAGTTGATTTTAAAACTTGCTCTGGTGTTGGATTTAAAATATACTCACCATCAACATATCCTACGTGTACTCCTGCAATAGGTCCTTCAAAAGGAATATCTGAAACCATTAAAGCGATACTTGAACCTAACATCGCAGCCATTTCTGTTGAACAATTTGGATCACTTGATAAAACTGTATTTACAATTTGTACTTCATCAGAAAATCCTTCTTTAAAAAGAGGTCTGATTGGACGGTCAATTAGACGAGATGTAAGTGTTTCATGTTCACTTGCTCTACCTTCACGGCGTAAAAATCCTCCAGGAATTTTACCAGCTGCGTATAATTTTTCTTGATATAATACCATTAATGGAAAAAAATCTTGTGTTGTCTCAGAAGCCTTTGAACAAACTGCTGAAAGAACCATTGATTCTCCATATGTAACTAAACACGCACCATTTGCCTGTTTAGCAACTTCTCCGATTTCGATTTTAAGAGGACGTCCGCCCCAGTTAAATTCGAATGTTTTAACATCGCTCATATATACAATTCTCCTTGTAAATTAATCATTATCACTTTTATTTTTATCTATAACATATATATTCTACCATACTTATTTTGGTAAATAAAGCTTGAAACTAGTTAATTTTAGTTAAATATTACCAAATATTACAAATAAAAATAAAAAAACCACTTTAAGTGGTTTTAATTAGCGACGTAATCCTAATTTCTTAATTAAAGCTTCATAACCAGCTAAATCATGCTTCTTCATGTAATTAGATAAAGAACGTCTTTGACCTACCTTGATTAATAGAGCACGTGAACTATGGAAGTCATGAATGTTCTTAGCTAAGTGAGCGTTTAATTGTTCGATTTCCTTAGTTAAGATTGCGATTTGAACTGCAGTTGAACCAGTGTCTTGTGCATTCTTTCCAAATTCTTGTACTAATTGAGCTTTAAATTCTTTTGTTAATGCCATAATAATATCCTCCATTTTATTAATTAGTCACGATAACCAAATGTACGCGCCTGAGGTGTCGCCATACAAAGGTTACGCCGTTTATTATTTTAACACTTTTTTTATTTTTATCAAGTCCTAATTTATTTTTAATTATTTTTTTTGATGTAGGTATGTACACTATAATTAGAAAGTTTTGATCTTTCTACCATTGTATCATATACTTTATTTCTTAAATCTTGAATTCTATCTTTTTCTTTTAAATTATCATCAGGATAGAAAGGTCCATCGATATATGTAGTCATTTTAGGCGTTTTCCCCCATTTTTGGGTATAGACATTTGTAAATGAATAAACTGGTAAATTCATTTTAACAGGATATCTAAAACTAACGGATTTAAATGGTCTAATTTTTGTATAATATGGCCAAATATGTGCTTCTGGATAAATAACAATTGGATGTTTTCTATCTAAATGATATTTCATTGCATCATTGAATTTGACAATTGCACGTGATGAAGTGGGAATCGGAATTGCCCCAAGCATCTGCATTAAATTTCTCGTCCCTTTTAAAGCTAAGTTTTCTTTACTTACGACAACATAAGGTTTAATCGGAAAGTGACATGATGCCGGTAAAAAACCATCACCTGGAACTTGAGTATGATTTCCATACACAAAATATTGATGATTTTTTACTAATTTTAATTTATTTTTCCCTACAACTTTATGATGAAATTTAATTTTTAAATAAAGCCAAGCATATGGAAATACAAAAATATAATAAACAATAAAAGCGATAAATCTCCAAATGATATTAGTGTGTACAAATTTAAATTCCTCACCAATTTGTATTTCGTTTCTAACGATTCCCGAAAACTCATCATTTAATTCATCTTCATAATAATATACATTACTCTTCATTATACTCCCTTACCTCTTTAACATTTCTTTTTAACTCATCGATTAATTCATCTTTTGAATTAAATTTTTTTTCATCTCGGATTCTATCTATGAAAAAAATCTCGATTTTTTCATCATAAAAGTACTCATTTATATCAAGAATATATGTTTCAATTCGTATATTTTCTTGTAAATTGATTGTAGGATTATTTCCAATATTAGTCATAGAACGATAGAGATGGCCTTTATATAACGTATTTGTATAATAAACACCATTTTTAGGAACTATAAAATCAGCTGAGTTAATATTAGCAGTTGGAAAACCAATAGTTCTGCCTAAGGCAGATCCATGGATAACGTGACCGCTTATTGAATAATGACGTGATAGATATTTTTTTGCTTCTTTTACGCATCCTTGTTTTAATAGGTTTTTTACCAATGTAGATGAGACTCTGATATTATCCAAAAAAA
The DNA here is from genome assembly GCA_944325035.1 of uncultured Anaeroplasmataceae bacterium. Classification (GTDB taxonomy): domain Bacteria; phylum Bacillota_I; class Bacilli_A; order Acholeplasmatales; family Anaeroplasmataceae; genus CAG-307. The sequence goes on along the minus strand of CALUYM010000001.1, from coordinate 400,053 downwards.
CTGGTTCTACAATTTTTAACTTAAAACAATTTAAATCAAAAGCTTTTCCAGATTTTGCAGCTCCAAATGTAAAATCTGTTCCACAAATGACTTCCTTAACATGATTATTCTTCAAAAATTCAATAAAATCTTCTTTTGATACTTCTGAAAAATGCTTATTAAAATTGATTATTAATATGAAATCTATTAATCCATCTAAAATTGAAATTTTTTTATTAATTGGCGTTATATATGTATAATTATTAGAAAAAAAAGCTTTTGGTGTTGGGTCAAATGTTAATAACGCTTTTTTTAATTTTGATTTTTGAAGTTCTTTAATTAAAGCTTGATGCCCTAAATGAATTCCATCAAATGCACCGATTGTTAAAGAAATGTTTTCATCTATTAAAATATCTTTAGAACTATTAAATCTAATTACTTTCATTCTATTCACCTAAATATTGAACAATTTTATATTTATTTTTTGCAACTGGAGCATAAACAGCTATAAGTTTTTTTTCAAAATAAACTAAAAAAGGTTTATCAGTTATAATTTGTCTTTCATCTAAAGTAATTCCGTTTTTTATAAGTTTAACTAAATATTCTTTTGCATTAAATCGTGGAAAATTTTTAAATGTTTCTTCAATACTTATAATATTATTAGCGGTTAATTCTTCAATTTTTTTAGAATTTTCAAGCGTAAATGCATCAATTTGCAGTCTTACTAAGTCAGACATAATTGCAAATGTTCCTAATGATTGAGCTAAATCACGAACGTAACTTCTAACATAAAAACCTTTAGATACTTTCAACTTCACTTTAATACAATTAAAACCATCTTCTTCAAAAAAATCACTCGTTCTTATTGATTCATAAATTTTAATAGGTCGTGGTTTTAATTCAATTTCTTTTCCTTCTCTCGCATACTCATACATTTTTTTTCCATTAATTTTAATTGCACTATAAATTGGTGGTACTTGTGTTTCAATAGTTTTTAGTTTAAATATTGCCTCATCGATATCTTTTAATTTTATTTGAACATTTTTATTTTCTTTTAAGACTGTACCTTCCGGATCTAATGTGTCAGTTAATATTCCAAATTTAATTGTTGCTTCATAGACTTTAGTATGATCTTCTAAAAGAGGTAATAATTTAGTGGCTTTCCCTATTGCAACTTGCATTACACCTGTTGCATTTGGATCTAGAGTCCCACTATGACCTACTTTTTTAGTATTAAAAATCCGTCTAATTTTTTGACAAACATCAAATGATGTTATTCCTTTTGGCTTATATATATTTAAAAAACCATCGATAGGTTTATTTTGCATAATAATCACTCACTATTCTCAGTTTGGGTAAAATTAATAATATATCTTTTTCCATTTAAACTAGAAAAAGATAGTTTTATAAAAATAAAACACAACCAGTATTTAGACTAAAAGTTGTGCTGGTTGCCTCAATTAATAAATCCAAAGTATTTAATTACTAAAGATAAAATATTAGACCTAGTCGTTATATTTTTATTATCTTTAAATACTAATTATCTTGAACTATTTTATTTCATCATTAAACTCTTTATGTTATTTTTATTAAAATATATAATTCCGCTTTTCTATTATAGCAATAAATATATTTATTTGCAAATATTAGCAAAATAAAATTAGAATAAAAATAAAAATCCTAGAAATAGGATTTTTAAATGGGTAGTACAATGTGAATTTTAAAAATTATTTTCTTTTTTTGTTGTCTAGGTAAGAAATAACAATATAAATTAAAACAAAAAAACCAACTATCGACATTATTAAATTTTCTAAAATTAAATAAATAGATTCTTTGTTGGCAATTTGTTCAAACATATTTCCTAAAGGAATAAACGCTAAAATTAAAGATACAACTCCAAATCCAAAAAGATACGTGTTATAAGTCGATTGATTATTTTTTGTTTTATAAATGGAATAAATCCCTGTAATCAAAATAGTAATACCAATGACTAAGTTAATTACATAAGTTTCATTAGCGCTAAATTCACCCCACTCTTTATTATAATCAACCGTAGTTAAATATAATATTAAAAAGAAAATCGTTAGAAAAGAGCCTAGTGTGGTAATAATAATATGTTTTTTCACAATTATTTTACCTCCTTTTTAATTAGTTCTTTATCCAGTTCACATTCTAAAAAATTAGGATAAAATCTTGTAAATAAAATCATAATTATTAAAACTAGAACAATATTAGGTATGCAATATGTTGCATTATAAACAATTGAATATAAAGCACCACTTATTCCCCACATTTCGCCAGGCCAGAATAACCATCCAGATAAAACATGACATAAATATTTTAATAAACCAGCAATAATAGTTCCTAATATAACATATATCATTTTCTTTTTTGAATTTGATGCATTTTTATATTGTTTAGCAAATAAACCAGCAAATCCTACTACTGTATATGCGAGAATGTAGTCTAATAAAACTTGAAAAATTGGTCCAAGAACTTGCATTACTTGATTCTCAAATTGATTACCAGGAATAACCCAAATTCCACCTAGCATTTGAACAACACTTACAATAAAGCCGCATAAAACACCTGGAAGCAAACCACGACGAAAGCAAATTACAATAATAGGTAACATTGCAATTCCTATTGAGCCGCCATTTACTAAAAAAGGAATAGACTTACTAATTCCACTTTGAACCCAGTCTAAAACAAAAGCAATTGCTGCAAATATAGCCACTTCTGCTATTGTTTGGACTGTCATAACATTTTTTTTCACTATATACTCTCCTTATAAATAAAAATTCTTCTAGATTTGCTAGAAGAATAAAAGAACATTATATAAATCATAATGTTTGCTAATACCTACGCTAGCATTACCTAGATCAGGTTTTGGGTCGTTAACTTAATAACCTCTCAGCTCGAAAGCTCCCCATTGCAATACCCACTATAATCATACTCTTTTTTTATTTTATTTACAAGTTACTAATCATTTTTTGTTAATATAATTAATAATTTCCCGGATTTAAAAGAAATAAATGGTTTATCTATAACCTCGTTTGAAATTCCTAATGAATCAAATGGTTTTAGATCATAGTTTTTTAGGTTATATTTAAAACCATTTAAGGTTAAATTCTTAACTTCTTCTTTGGCAAATAGATTTACATAGAAATATTCTTTTATATCTAAATAAAAGCTTTCAGATTTCAAAAAAATTAATGTTCTATCATCAATTATTTTTAGATTAGGGTAAATATCTAATAAGTTTAAATTTGCAAGAAAATGTTCAATTCTTTTTCCAGTAATACCACCTAAAATAGTCACATCATTGCTAATTTTATAAGCTTCATTAAGTGCGCATTTTGTGTCTGTATCATCTTTTATTGGGTCTAATTTAATTATTTTTTTTACCGACGTCTTAATGACATCAAATTCAGTTTCGGTAACTGAATCAAAATCACCAACTGCTAAATCTAATACTAAACTATGATTAATAGCATTAATAGCACCTTTGTCAACACCGATTAAATAGTCATATTCATTTACCTTTGAAAAATCAGTAAAAAAATCAAGAATCAACGCAACTTTCATTTAATCACTTCCGTCTAACATCATTAAAACAGACTTATAATTTAAAGAGCCACTCATTTTATTTATAAAAATTCCATTTTCTAGATAAATTAAAGCTGGTAGTGCCTTAATATTATATTTTTCTTTAATATGATAGTGTTTTAATGTGTTTATTTTTACAATTCTAACATCTGGCCTTGCCTGATTGATTTTATCAAGCATGGCTAAAGTTATATTACAGTTTGAATGGTAGCCACCATATAAATATAGCAAAACTTTACCATTACTATAATCTAAAAGTTTATCCAAACAATCTTCCTTTTTTATTTAAGATATACAACAGTACAGCCGTTTAAGCCCTCACCTTCGCCACCATAACGATAGCTTTTGACGTATGGACATTTCTTTAAATAAGCATACACTGCATCTCTAACTGCTCCTGTACCAAAACCATGAATAATATATACCATGTTCATATTTGCTAAATAAGCTTGGTCTAAGAATTTATCAACAGCTTCTCTTACTTCTTCATAGCGGTATCCTCTTAAATCAAGTTTTAAGGATGCACTTGATGTTTTTGTAACTAAAGTTGTCTTTTTTCTTTCTAGTTTTAGTTTAGGTGTATTTACCTTAGATTTTTCTAAAGTTAGTTCATTTTTATTAAAACTCATACTAAATTTTCCAACTTGAACTTCATATTTTTGCCCACTAATTTTTTTAACTTCCCCAGATTTTCCAAATGATTTTATAAAGACTGTGTCACCAACTTTAATTTCTTCATCAAAAACTTTATCATTATTTTTATCAATTTTATCTAGGTTTGCTACATCATATTTAAATTGAGCAAGTTTATGTTCTTCATAGTATTTAGTATTTTTTAGTTTATTTAATTCTTCAATAATAACTTTAGATTTTTCTTTTGCTTCAGATAATATTTTATTAGCATCATTTTTAGCTTTAGTAAGAATACTATCATAGCGTTTTTCGATTTCTAATTTTTCCTTATTTAAAGCATCAAGCTTTTCGTTGTATTCACTTATTATATGCAGATACTCTTCTTTTAGTTTAGCAATTTTTTCATTTTCTTCATCAATTTTATTAACTAGAGTAGAGGTATCTGACTCACTATCTTCTAAAACTTTTAACGCATGGTCTAAAATCTCTTCTTTTAAACCTAATCGTCTTGAAATTAAAATAGCATTAGAACGACCAGGAATACCGATTTGTAGTTTATAAGTTGGTTTTAATGTTTCAGCTTTAAATTCAACCGATGCATTAACGATAGTAGGACTATTATATGCAAATGCTTTTAAATCTGAATAGTGTGTAGTGGTAATTACACGTGCACCTTTTTTTGTTAAATAGTCAATTATAGAAATAGCTAAGCTAGCTCCTTCTTTTGGATCTGTTCCTGAACCAACTTCATCTAGCAAGACTAATGAATTATAAGTTAAATTATCAACAATTTTGGCAATGTTTGTCATGTGAGATGAAAATGTTGATAAACTTTGTTCAATAGATTGCTCATCACCGATATCAGAAAAAATATTATCAAATACATTTAGTTCAGTTTTTTCATCACATGGTACGAATAAACCTGATTGCATCATAAGTGTGCAAAGTCCAACCATTTTTAATAATACTGTTTTCCCACCTGTATTAGGTCCAGTTATAATAATCGTCTGATACTTATCTCCTAAGACGACATCATTCTTAACAACAATATTAGGATCAATTAAAGGATGGGCACCTTTCTTAATATTAATATAACCTCTATCATTAATATTAGGCTTAGTCATATTATTTTTAAGAGCGTAATTAGCTTTGGCATAGATTACATCTAATTTTAATAAATTTTCATAACTAACAAGTAGTGTTTCAGAAATTGATGATACCAAAAGCGATAGATTTTTAAGAATTTGTTCAACCTCTTTTTTCTCATCTTGACGAATCATTTCTATTTCTGCACTAATTTTATACGCACCTTCTGGCTCAATATAATAAGTAGTTCCAGATGAAGATGAATCACGAACAATTCCTTTTATTGCATTTTTATGTTCAGCACGTACAGGAATTGTATAGTGTCCATCACGAACTGTAATTAAATTTTCTTGAAGCTTAGATTGATGGGTAATTAACATACTATTCATAAAATTACGTAAATGAGTTTCTTCCATTTTTAGGCGTTTACGAATCTTTAGCAAATCCATTGTCGCATTATCTGATACTTCAAGATTATCAGTAATTGCACTATTAATCTCTTGTTGAATTTTTTTATCTGCTTTAAGGCAGTTAAAATATAGGTCAAGTTCAGCAAGATTTAACTTTAAATTTACTAAATCTTGCCTATATCTTAATACGTTTGTTATAGTACCTAAATTTTGTGCAATATTTTTTAAATCAATTTCACTTAAAATTCCACCAATTGAAGCTCTTACAACTGCTTCTTTATTCGGTTTAAAACCTCCTAAAGGTATTTCATAAAGCTTTACACTAGCAATAAATGCTTGTTCAACTTCATTTAAAGACTTTTTTATTTCATTTATATTAGTCATTGGTAGAATTTCATTAACTAATTCTTTTGCTTTATTTGTTTGACAGTAAGGCTTTACTAAGTCTAAAACCTTATCAAACTCCAAAGTTTCGCTATCAAAGTACATACTTAATCCTTTCTAGCTTATTTAGACCAGTTATCAATAAAGAATTCTCCTTTAAAACAATCTGGTTCATGTTTTATTAATTCGTTGTCATTGTCTAGTTGTGAAGTAACTGTAAATAGCATAATTGCAGCACAATTAGATAAATTTAACGATCTTATTTTATCCGTTGTGGGAATTCTAAAACAATGATCTAAATGCTCATGTAATATTTCATAAGGAATTCCTGTTGATTCACGTCCAAACATTAAATAGATAGGTTTATCTCCTGCCTCTTTCTTAAAATTAATTTGTGCAGGTGATTTATGACCATATCTTGTTAAATAATAAGTAACACCTTCAGGATTTTTAAGTAAAAATTCCTCATAATTTTCATAGATTTCATAATCTAGATATTCATAATAATCTAGGCAGCTTCTTTGTAAATGTTTTTCATCTAATTTAAAACCTAAAGGCTTAATTAAATGTAGTTTAGCATTAAATCCGACACAGCTACGCATAATATTTCCAGTATTTTGAGGAATTTCAGGTTGATATAAAACGACATTAATTTGTTTCATTATCTACTTCCTCACCAGTTAATGTATAGCTATCAGCATCTAAAATTTTAACCGGAATAACATCACCAGGATTTAGTTCACGGTGTGCTGCTACAAAAATCGTACCATCAATATCATCTGGTGCAAATCCATAGCTTCTTCCAATATACATAAATTGTTCTCTATCATAGTCCTCAATTAAAACATCAAAGATTTTTCCAATTTGTTTACGATTTTGTTCCAGTGAAATATAAAATTGGGCTTCCATCACACGGTTATAGCGTTGCATTTGAACTTCAGGTGAAACTTCATTATCATAAGTAGCTCCAAGTGTACCTTCTTCCTTAGAATAAGTAAAAGCTCCTAAACGATCAAATTTAGTTTCTTTCATAAATTCAATTAAATTATCAACATCCTCTTCAGTTTCATGTGGGAATCCAATGATCATAGTAGTTCTAAAAATTGCATGTGGAATTTCTTTTTTAATTTTCGCAATCAAATTAACAAGATATTCACGATTACCACGTCTTTTCATTAGTTTTAGTATTTTATCTTCTGAATGTTGAAGTGGAATGTCAAAATATGGCATTACTTTATCATGTGTCTTAATGAAGTCAATTAGTTCATCTGTGACAATATCTGGATATAGATATAATAGTCTAATCCTAAATTTACCTTCAATTTTACATAAACTGTCAAGTAGATCAACTAAAGCAAGACGTTTATATAAATCAAATCCATATTTAGTTGTATCTTGACTAATTAAGTTAATCTCATAAACTCCATCATTTACTGCTTGCTTTACTTCTTCAGTAATATCTTCAATCGTACGACTCTTTAAAAGTCCTCTAATTAAAGGAATAGCGCAAAAAGCACAACGATTTAAGCATCCATCAGAAATTCTTATATAGCGCATATAATTAGGTGTTTTATAAGTTCGTCTTAAAAATGATAGATGAGCCTCAGAATTAAATGAAGAATTTTGGAATAATTCATTCATTTTTTCACCAATTCTATCATAATCCTTTATTGTAATAAACATATCTACTTCAGGAAGTTCTTCAATTAATTCATTTTTATAGCGTTGTGATAAACATCCGAATACAACTAATTTCTTTCCTTTTGTTTTGTATTCAGCTAAATCTAAAATTGTACTAATTGCCTCCTCTTTTGCACTTTGAATAAAAGCACAAGTATTTACCATTAAAAGATCAGCTTCTTCTGGTCTTTCTACAAGTTCAAATTCGTTATTTTTTAGGAAGGAAATAATCATTTCAGAATCTACTTGATTCTTTGAACAACCTAAAGAAATCATATACATTTTCATAAATTTTTATCCTTTCTATAATTCGTTACTATCTAAAATAATTGTACATGGTCCATCATTTATAAAATCTAATTTCATATCAGCTCCAAAAACTCCTTCTTGGATAGAAATATTTAAGGTATCATGAAGAAGAGAATTAAACTCATTAAAAAGCAAAATCGCCTTATCACCAGGCATAGCCTCGGTAAATGATGGGCGATTTCCGCTTTTCATAGATGCATACAGGGTAAATTGAGATATTGATAAGATATTACCTTTTACATCGGTCAATGATTTATTTAATTTATGATTCTCATCTTCAAAGATTCTTAAACCAGCAACTTTTTTTACCATTTTAGGTAAAATTTCAGTTGTATCGCTTTTACAAAAACCAACAAGTAACAAAAAACCTTGTCCTATTTGGGATACAACTTGCCCATCAACTAAGCATTTAGCATTTAAAACTCTTTGAACGATAACGCGCATTATAAATTATCCCTTTCAATATTATGAATTCCATTAACTTTTTTCAAGTTAACAATAAGTAAATTTAATTCATCTAAACTAGCAGTTAGAACCTTTAGACGAACAACAGTCTGTAAATCTACAGTGTTAACAGCATTAATAGATGCAATTGACATATTCATAGAATTAATACATGTCATTAAATCTCCCAGTAATGTATCTCGTTGCATCGCTTGAATACGTATGCATGTAGGATACTTTCGTGTAATATGAGATGCCCAGTCTAGATGTATACAACGTTCTTTTCCTAAATTTGCCAAATTGTTACATCCATTACGATGAACAACAATACCTGCACCTTTAGTGATATAACCAATGATTTCATCACCTGGAATTGGATAACAACAAGCACCTAATTTAATTTGAGGATTAGTTAATCCTTCTACAACTACTCCAGTTTCTGAATTAGTTGTCAAAATTTTTTGTGTTTTTTGAATTTGTTTTTCAAGTAATTCTTTTTCAGTGATTGTATTACCAATAATTTTAGAACAAACTGTTTTAGCACTTAATGAGCCTTTACCAATTTCATAATACATTGACTCTACTGATTCTAAATTATTTTTACTAAAATTTTCTTGAACAAACTTATCATCAAAAGAAAAATTAATCTTTTGCGATGTCATTTCTCGCTCTAATTCATTTTTACCAACATTTATTATAACATCTTTATTTTGTTTATTTAAAAAACCTTTAATCTTATGTTTAGCATGATTGGTCTTAACGATATTTAACCATGATTCAGATGGACCAAATGAATTCTTATTAGTTTTTATCGTAATAATATCCCCAGTTTTAAGTTCATAAGTAAGTGGGACGATTTTATTATTAACGATAGCCCCAACAGTTTTATTACCTAAATTTGTATGAATTTTATAAGCAAAATCAAGTGGTGTAGCTCCCTTTGGTAAATCAATTACTTCACCAGTAGGGGTATAAACATAGACATTGGTGTCTAGAATATCTGATTTAATTGTATCTACCAATTCATTCGCATCATCTTTCGAAACCTCACTAGATAAATTAAGCAAATCAGCATACCATTTAAGTTTTTTAGCAATTTCGTATTGTTCTTTTTCCTTTGAATATTCAACATTGTCTTTATATGCCCAGTGAGCAGCAATACCATACTCAGCAATATCATCCATTTCTTTTGTTCTAATTTGAACTTCAAAAGTCTGTCCCTTCGGACCTATGACAGTTGTATGTAAAGATTGATACATATTTTGCTTAGGCACAGCTATATAGTCTTTAAACCGTTTTTGCATTGGAGTATAGTGAGCATGAATCATACCAAGGACTTGATAACAAGATTCAACTGAATTAACAATTACTCTAATTGCATAAACATCATAAATATCTTCAAACGCTTTGTTCTGACTAACCATTTTTTTATATATACTATAAGTATTTTTAACACGGCCTTTAATTTGATAATCTATGTGTGCTTCTGTTAACATTTTTGAAACATCAGTAATTAAATTATCAATTAAGCTATTACGTTTATCTTGACGTTCTTTAACTAAATTTATTATTTTAAAAAACATCGTTGGATCAATATAGCGCAATGACCTATCTTCAAGTTCCGCTTTAATCTTAAACATACCTAGTCGGCTAGCAAGGGGAGCATAAATTTCTAATGTTTCATTAGAGATACGAACCTGTTTTTCAGGTGGCATTGAATCAAGCGTACGCATATTATGCAATCTATCTGCTAATTTTACAATAATGACACGAATATCTTTGGACATTGCAAGTAACATTTTTTGATGATTAGTTACTTGTTGCGCTTCAAGAGAAACAAATTGTAGTTTAGTAACCTTCGTAACTCCATCTACAATTTCAGCAACATCTTCATTAAATAGCTCTTTTATTTCATCACAAGATGTTTCTGTATCTTCAACAACATCATGTAAAAGGCCTGCACATAATGTACTAGGACCCGCATGAAGTTCCGCTAAAATAGTTGTTACAGCTAGAGGATGAACAATATACGCCTCACCAGAACGACGGAATTGATTTTTATGTTTATCATTAGCGAACTCATACGCTTTTTTTATTAAGTTTAAGTCAGCTTCTTTATGAATATAGTCAGTGACTAATTTCATTAATTTATCAAAACTATAATCAATGCGATGCTCTAGCATACTACCACCTCACAATTATTCTTAATCTCCTTCGTATTCCATTAAAGTAAATACATCATACCCTTTTAAAACTTCGCGTCCTTTTAAAGCTGGAAGTTCAATTGGACAAGCTATTCCACAAACACTTCCTCCAAGTTTTTCAACCAATTTACAAGTAGCTTTAACAGTTCCACCAGTAGCAAGTAAATCATCAACAATTAAAACCTTATCGCCAGGTTTAATTGCATCTTTCAATAGGCAAAGAGTATTTGAACCATATTCTAAATCATATGCTTCACTTTCAACTTCTCTTGGTAACTTACCAGGCTTTCTTACCGGTGAAAATCCTAATCCTAAATTATAAGCTACCGGTGTTCCAAATATAAAGCCACGAGCTTCAGGACCTATAACTACAGTTGCACCTTGTTTTTTACCATACTCGCTAATTTTTTCAATACAAGCTTTAAAGGCTTTAGCGTCCCTAATCAAAGGTGTAATATCCCTAAAAATAATTCCCTTTTTAGGAAAATCCTCAACACTAGCTACATAATCTTTAAAATTCATATAAAAACCTCACATTCAATCTATTTAATTATATCATACATTTCAATAAATGTGCGTATATTTGTAATAAAGTACGCAATTTTTTGTAATAAATCCGGCTTTTTATTATAACTTAAATGGAATAAATAATCTAGGAGGAAATAAGATGAATTTAAAAAATAATATTAAAATTTTACTATTTACAACAATTGGTTTAAAAATGCTTGGTTTTTTTCATAAGATAATTTTTGCTAGATTTTTAGATATTAGTATTTTAGAGTCAATGACTCTTTTATCGCCACTATTAAGTCTTGCTCTTGTTCTATCTAGTGCTTCACTTCCTTCTATCATTAATAAAGAAGTAAGCATAGCTTTAACTAATAAGAATTACTCAAATAGAAAAATTATTTCATCAAGTTTAAAAATAACATTTTCGTTATCGCTTTTAATTTCCTTTTTATTTATTTTATCAAGTTTTTATTTATCTACATATATTTATCAAAAACCAGAACTTTTTTATCCCCTTATTATCACTATTCCTTTAATTATTTTTTCTAATTTTTCTGGAATTATTAAAGCTTATTTAGAAGCCCATGAAAATTTTAAATATCCTGTTTTATCTAATTTAATCGAACAAATCTTTAAAACAAGTATCTTAATAATTACCATTGTTTTCTTTAAAAATAGAAGTGATCAATTTATTTTAATTATATTATCTTTAAGTTTAACAATCGCTGAAATATTATCATTTTCTTATTTATTATTAAAAATCAGAAAAATGACCAAACTAACTTTGCTAAAGACAACTTTTACATACGATAAAAAATTACTAAAACCATCTTTTTATTTAACATTGTTTGCACTGATTTTTACTTTAAGCGCATTTTTAGAACCTCTTATTTATTATCATTTTAGTGCTAAAACATTAATAAGTAGCGAATTGACTAGAATTATTTATACATCGCTTCATTCCTTAATTCTACCAATGATTCAAATTGCTTCGTTTTTAACCTATGTTTTAGTTAAAATTTTTTATCCACGATTTGCCAAAATAAAAGACAACGATTTATTAGAAAAAAATATCAAACTTGCTTTTTATATTTTACTGCCAATAAATTTAGTATTATTTAACTTATCAGTCTACTTACCTAAAGAGACATTGTTCTTCTTTTTTCGGAAAAATAACGGATATGAAATCCTATACTTCCTAGCGCCAATTACTCTATATACCTTTATATCTCCCCTAGTGACAGCTTTAATTCAAACTAAAGGATATGAAAAAAAGTTATTTAAAAGTGGGATTATTTCCATAGTGTTCAGTATTATAAGTCTAATGATTTTTTCTCTTAATCAAAAAACTGCGCTCTATAGTTTAATTTATGCCCTTATTATTAAAGAAATTATATACTTTTCTTACAATTTATTTTTTATTATTAAAAATTTCAAAATAAAATTAAAAATCTTACCATTATTCTCAGTTTGTTTAATCCTTATAATTTCTTTTTTTATAAATAATCTACTATTAGAGGTAAACTTATATTTACGTTTTATTATCCTTTCTATTGTACCAATATCGCTAAGTTCTATTCTTTTGATTAACCATTTGAGTAGTTTTAAGCGAAATTAAATCTTTTCCATTCGAAAGACAGTACATAACATCTTCAAGCTTTAAATTATATTTTTTTAACATTTTTAAAACTGTATTTTTATCTATATTTAATTCATCTAAAAAATCTTTATCTATATTACCGCTTAAAATTATCGGTAAAACTAATTCTTTATAGTCTGTTTTTCGAAAGACTGTTAAGTCACCTGATGTTTCAAGAATAGCAAGTATTACTTCATTAATATCTAATATTCCACCTATTCTTAACTGCATTACTAAATCATCCATATTATATTTTTCTTTTTTTAAAGCTTTATATGCAATTTGTCCATTTTTAATCATAACCTTAGGCATTCCGTCTATAAAATTTCTTAAAAAAGAATTTTTTAAAAGTAAAAGGGCAAATAATTTCTGTAAACATAGAAGAACAAAAAAAGCTAATAATGAAACATAAAACATTTCTTTTTTTTCAATCCCCATAGCTCCTATATCAGCAATAATAAGCAATACAACTAAATCAAAAATGCTTAATTCTCCTACTTCACGTTTACCTAATATTCTTATCAATAACATAATAGACAAAAAAATTACGATAGTCCTTATAATATAGAAAATATATTCAGTCATTATATTCCTCTTTCTTTCATAAGATTAAATGGTGATAACATGTTTAAAAAAATCTTGAAGTTATATATTTTATCTTTACTTAGTTTAGCAATCTTTAGTATTATTTATACAATTATTTTACATTTTTATTCAAATGATAGTACTTTTCAATACGTTAGCATACTTATTGGAAGTTTAGTTTATTTTATATTCTCTTTCTTTTTAATGAAAATTTTCCAAAGAAAAGTATTCATTTGGGTAACTTTATTTTTTATATTAAACACTCTTCTTATTTTATTGATTTATTTAATTAGTCACGATATATCAAAACTTAATTATTTTAAAATTGCAATCTATTATATTATCTCATTAATAGCAGGATTACTGGGTAGAAAAAAATAATTTACACAATTTGACTCTTCTTTCATTAATTGAGGTCTTTATTATCTAACTTTATTTGTTGCACATTATAAATAACTCCAGTTTATTATTATATTAGTTTTAATTAGATTACCTCTTCAATCTATGTTATAATCAAAATGGTGATAATTATGAAACCCTTAGCACATCGAATGAGACCCAAAGAGCTAAAAGATATTATAGGACAAGATCATTTAGTTGGTGACAATGGAATCATTACTTTAATGATAAAAAAAGATTTATTACAAAGCTTTATTTTATATGGTGAACCTGGTACAGGAAAAACAACTATAGCTAAAATTATTAAAAGCATGTATGAATTAAATGCCTACGAATTTAATGCATCTAGTGATTCTAAACAAGTTTTAAAAGAAATATCTGACCTAACAAAGTTTCATAGTAAAGTTCTTTTAATCATTGATGAAATTCATCGAATGAAAAAAGATACTCAGGATTACTTACTTCCTTTTTTAGAAGATGGTCGAATTACAATTATTGGACTGACTACTTCTAATCCTTATATTTCGGTAAATAAAGCAATACGATCAAGATTAAATATTTATAAAATGAATCGCATTACGAAAGATGATATTTTATCACTTTTGTATAAATGTCTAGCTTTAGATGAATTTAAAAACTTAAACATTAGTGATGAAGTTTTAAACTTAATCGCAATTAAATCAGGTTGTGAAGTTCGTACTGCCTTAAATATGCTAGAGAGTTTAAAACTTATTGATGGAAATATTACTAAGGAAAAAGCTGATCAGATTACTGGGGAAGCAATGCGCAATTTTGATTATCAAGAGGATGGATATTATGATTTGCTCAGTGCTTTTCAAAAATCTATTCGTGGTTCTGATGTTGATGCTTCCTTATACTATTTAGCTCGTTTAATTAGGTTTGGTGATTTAGATATTATTATTCGTCGAATCCAAACTATTGCATATGAAGATATTGGTTTAGCTAATCCTGGAATTGGACCAAAGGTATTTGCTGCTTGTCAAGTAGCTCTTAACTTAGGTTTCCCAGAAGCACGAATTCCGTTATCAAATATTGTAATCGATATGGCCTTATCTCCAAAATCTAATTCTGCTGAAGTTTCTATTGACAAAGCACTTCATTTTATAGATAATGAAGAATTATATGATATACCTTCTAATATTTTAAATCGAGAAATTAAAGGCAATTCAAAATTATACAAATATCCTCATGACTATCCTGGCGATATTTGTTATCAAGAATACTTACCTCAACAAATAAGAAGTATTGTTTTTTATGAAGCCAAAGAAACTGGTAAATATGAACGTGCTTTAAAAGAAAATAATCAAAAAATTCGTATTATTCTTAAGAAATAAGCTTTTCTAATATTTTTAAATAATCAGTTACGGAGCAAAATGGTGCTTGAGCGTGACTGATTTTTTCATTTTTATAGAATAAAAAATCTCCTTTTTCATCTAACATACAAGCTATCTCATCATTTATTAATTTAAGTGAAAGTGACATATCATTAATTTTAAAAATAACTAAATTAAAAAGATTTAAATTTAAACTATTTATATTATCTTCTTCACGACTTATTAAAAAAATATATAAACCAACTTTGGAACCTACTTGCATCAGATATTTCAATTTTTCCTTTGCGTCATTACTTAAAACATCTAAATTGAAATTTAATAATATAAATGTTTTTTTTATCGGCTCAAGTTTTTTTCCTAATTTTTCTATTTCTTCATTTGCTTTTAGGTAATCACTGACATCAAGGTATTTAAGCATCTCATATCTTTTATCATAATCATAGACTAACTCATCAATACATTTTATTGCAACATCCTGGGTATCATAATAAAAATAGTCTCCATATAAACCTTTCATTTCTTTATATTCTTTTTTTAAATCTATCAAATATAGCTTAAAATTTACCTTATATACTAAAATTACACTTACAATAAAACTTCTTATAAAAGTTTTAATTCCGCTTCCTTTAGAACCAATAATTAGATATGGTTTCTTATCAAAAACACTAAAATTAATTACGGACTCGAAAGTATCTACTCCTAAAGGGATTAATTTTTCATCTTCGAGCAATAATAATGCTTTTTTTAAAGTCAATAACTCTTTAAATTTATTCTTAACATCTATATGTAAATTAACATCTTCAAAATAAAAAGCGTCATCAAATAGTTTCATAACCTCTTTAATACCCTCTTTTGTACTTGCTTTAAACAAAAAAGTTGTATAACTATAACCTACATAGTATTTTATATATTCAATTTTCAAATCGTAATGTCTAAGTAAGTCTTTGACTTTAAAATCTAAATCTTTGACTACTTCTCTTTGTAAAATTTGATGTGTGCTTTCTTTAATATCGTTTAACATGCTAATGCTTGGACGAGGCCGTTTTAATGGTTCTCCTTTTTTGTCTTGATATATTTTTAGTTTTTTAAAATAAGTAATTAATCTACTTTTAAATTTACCACTAAATATAAAAATATGACGATATTTTTTTACAAAATCCCATACAGAACGATTCATTAGATAAGATAAGCCCATGACGCTTAAGGCAATTCCAACTAAAAAAATTCCACTTTTGCCAAGTAATATAATTACAATTTGAAATACAATAGCCCCAACTAAACCACCACCAACATAATAGTTTTCTTCATAACTTGTTAAATAGTTTTTATAAAGTTCAAGTGTTTTAGAAAATACATTTTTACTTGTTAGACCTAAACTATTATAAATACTTAAATGACAAAAAAGGGCAATTGCTATATATAAAATAATAAATCCTTGAAAGCTTAAGGTTGACAATGTCAAAGCATGTCCGGATATCATATATTTTAAAGCCGAAACTAAAGCAATTCCGATTAATATAAAACTCCATTCACCAAAAATTATTTTAATTATAAGATTCCCATAAAAACCCAAAATCCCTAGGTTTCCTATAAAAATTATCATTAAAATTATAATAAAAAATGCGATTAATTCTTTAAAATAATCTTTTTCTTCAAGTTCTTTTTGTCTTTTTTCTTTCGCCATATTTCTCACCCATTTTATATTAACTTAAACTAGATGAATAATATGTAAAAAAAAGTATACTTTACAATCTAATTATCCATTTATAATACCTAATTTTTGTTATTAAAAACTATTCTCTAAATACTATAAACGCTAAGTATCAATAAATGACAGTAAAAAAAATAGAGTTATACAACTCTATTTTAAATATCTCTTATGGATTATATCTATTGATTAGCTAAATCAGTCGAAATTAAAATTGGAATAATAATAGGGTTTGCCTTTGAACGTTTATAAATTAAACGACTAAGATCCTGTCTGAATTCATTTTTAAATTCAGACCAGTTAATAAATTTTTGTTTAAAATGTTTTTCACATAATTTGTTAAAAGCAGTTCTAATATCATCTTTTAAAGTTAAATCTTCATTAATATAACTAAATCCCTTAGCAACGATTTCCAATGGAGCTACAACTTTTTTAGTTCGTGGATTTATATTACAAGACAATAAAATCACACCATCTTCCGCTAATAATTCTCGGTCACGCATAACTACGTCTCCTAAATCTCCTACGGCTTTACCATCTATCATAACTTCGCCAACAGGTACACTACCAGTAATTCCAATATACTTGCCATTTTCAAAGGATAATATATCTCCATTATCCAGAATTTTTAAATTCTCAATATTAAATCCAACACATTTAGCAATTTCTATTACAGCATATTGATGACGATATTCACCTATAACTGGAATAATAAATTTTGGTTTTAATAAATTTATCATACCTTTTATCTCTTCACGGTCTGCGTGTGATTCAGGTAATAAATTTGATTTAATAGTTCTAACCTTAGATGTAACACGATAAATCATATCCATTGTTCGCGCTGCCATTTTTTCAGTTCCCGGATAAGGTTTAGTTAGAATGATTACTGTATCATTTTCTTCTAGATGAACTAATCGATCAATATGTTTAGACATTCTTTGAAGCATAAAATATGGTTCATGTCTTTCACCAGTTACTAATATTACTAAATCTGGATCATTATTTTGGTTTTTATCATCAATAAACTTTAAATTGCATAATTTTTCAGTTGGAACTTTTATATATCCCATGCTTATACCTAAATTAACAATTCTTTGTGTTTTACGTCCTAAAATTGCTACGCGACGATTAAATGAAAGCGCAATATCGATTACCATTTGTAATCGTTGTAAGTCACTTGAGAAAATAGAAACAACAATTCTACCTTCAGCATTTACAAACATATTAGATACACGTTGTTTAAATTCTAAAATAGTACCTCTTCCACCTTCAAATAAAGATCCTAACGAATCTGTCATTAAAGCTAAAACACCTTCATTCGAAGCATTAACTAAAGCTTGATACATAGATACATAGTCAGTTTGATGAGCATTTTGATCGAATGTATAATTTCCAGTATAGACAATATTTCCATCTTCAGTATGAATTATAATTCCTAGTGAATCAGGTATGTTATGAGCTACTTCAAAAAATGAGACTCTAACATTATCAAAATTAAGAATTGTTTTTTTATTTACTTCAATCATTTTAGCATCGTTTATTTTATATTCTGGATATTCATTATTCATTAAATCCTTAACCAAGGCTAATGTAAAATGTGAACTATAAATTGGAACATTAACTTCTTTTAAAATATGGATCACAGAACCAACAAAATCATCATGACCATTGGTTAAAAATATTCCCACTATACGGTCTTTATTTTCAAAAAGATATGTTAAATCTGGAATGATGCTATCAATTCCATATAGTTCAGACGTTGGATATTTTAAACCCGCATCTAAAATGTAAATTTTTTCATCAATTTCGGCTATATATAAATTTTTGCCATTTTCTTGTAGCCCTCCTAGGCTCAATATACTAATCTTACTCATACCAATTTATTCTTCAAAAGAAAAAGCTATGAAGAATATCCTCCGTTCTTTAAATATAATAGTTTTTTTCAATTAATAATACCATAAAACAATATACTTTTCAAAGTAAATTTAAAACTTTAATATTCATTGAACCAATTACTAGATAACATCTATATGGATAGCTACATAAAAATTAATATATCTAGAACAATTAATGGTACTTAATATTACTAATTTTTATCGCTTTAAATCTATTATCAAAAATAAAAATCTAAAGTTTAAAGAAAAATTATATATTGGATAAATTTTTAAAAAAAGTCTGTCGACTAATTATGTCAACAGACTGAATAAAGTTCAAGTAAACTTAAATTATTTATTGATTTCGTTCCTTAATAAACTAGCCATTTGTTCTAATTCTTCATTAGATGCATATTTTTGTTTAGGATCCATTTGGAAAACTCCACCCCATTCAAATTCATTTTTATACTTAGGAACCAAATGGAAATGCAAATGACATCCTGTATCACCGTATGCTCCATAGTTTACTTTATTAGGCTTAAATAAGTTATGGATTGCATTTGATACAGTACTAATATCCTTAAAGAATGCATCTCTTTCATCATCAGTTAATGCAGTAATTTCAGACACGTGTTTTTTATATGCAACAATAACACGACCTTTATGAGATTGTTCTTTAAATAAATAAAGATTAGATGTTGGTAATTCCATTACAAAATAACCAAATTTTTCAACAAGTTCACCTTTCATACAATATGCACAATTTTGATCAATCATATCAATACCTCCGCTAACTTTATTATAGTATTATTTAGAGTTACTATCAATAGTCAAATCGACATTTTTAAAATAGGTTTCAATCCCATTTACATTTAATGTAGTATTTTCTAATTTTATTCCTTTTGCCCACTTAACACTGTAATTATTCTCACCATTAATGTATGAATCAACTAATCTTATATCTTGAATTGAAAAATCATTGATTTCGGTAGGATTAATTCCTAAAACTTTTAATACAGTATGAGAATTTGAACAATTAATATTCTTCATCAATATGTTTTTAAAATATGGAATATCTTCTTTATCTAAGGCTTTAACATCATCTGTTTTTTCATGAGCCATTTTAAATAAAGAGTAATCCATATTATAAATAATAGCCTCATTAATAATATCAATCATATTAATATCTTGGATAGTAATGTTTTCAACAACTCCACCACGTCCTATTGCACTTTTAAAACGAATTCCAATATCAGTTCCTACAAAAGTACAATTTTCACACAGTAAATTATTTACACCGCGACTCATTTCTGAACCAATTACAATACCACCATGAGCATGATATACTAAACAATCGTGAATATAGACATTTGAAGTTGGTTTTTTTATCTGGCGAGCTTTTCTATTTTTACCCGACTTAATGCAAATACCATCATCACCAACTTCAAATGTCGAATTTTTTATTTCAACATTTGTACAAGATTCAACATCAATTCCATCTCCATTTTGCGCATGGAAATCATTTTTTACTTTTAACCCATCTACTGTTAAATTGGTAGTGAATAATGGATGAATGTTCCAAGCTGGACTATTAGAAGAGATAAAATCTTTTAATAAAACTTTATCACAGTTTACAATTGAAATTAATACAGGACGGTAAAAATCAAAGTATTCATCAGCTTGTTCTAAAGTTTTTACATTATTTTGATTTAAACTACCATCATAACTAGTTTTAGACGGATACCAAATTCTTGTTTCCTTATCCATTATGTAATATGGTGATTTTTTTAAACATTTTTCATAAAATTTAGATGTAACTTTCCATTCTTTTAACGGACGCCAGTCATCTCCACACCCATCAATAGTTCCATCACCAACAATTCCAATATTTGACTCATTAAATGCTTCAATTGGTGAATTAGTTCGGTAGCACTCCATTCCTTCCCAATCTCTTATCGACACTTTATAAAAACGTTTTTCTTTTGGAAATTTCAAATAACAGTTTCTAACTAAATTCAAACAAACATCAGATTTTAAAACTATTGGTCCTGTTTGAATTATTTTAGCAGGAAAGGTTAAAGTTCCACCACCATTTTTTGAAACTTCGTCAATAGCTTTTTGAATAATTTTTTGATTATTAAGTGTATCTAATGTAAGTGTTCCAAAATCTTCTACAAAATATTCTTTTTCTTTAAACTTTGGTAATTCAACAGTAAAATTCATAATTTAACCTCTCATTTCACTACTATTATACATAAAATAAATATTAAAATGGGAAAAAATCCCACAAATTTATTTATGAAAATCACTTTCTTTTTCTTCTTTGAAAATAACACGAGGTAAAGATAGTTCAAATTTATATGCAAGCATACGAAAAGCACTGATAAAGATTACAATTGTAGCCATACTTAAGTATTGGTTTAATTTAAAGCTTAACATGATATAATAGATAATTCCACCTAATATAGTCGGTACAGCATATAAATGTTTTCTAAATACATTAGGTATTTTATTGACACACATATCACGTAAAATACCGCCACCAACTGCGGTTAAGGTCGCCATAAAAGTTACAATAAAAAACGAGATGAATCCAGTTTGAATTGTCTTATTAGCTCCTATTACCACAAAAATTCCCAATCCAATTGCATCAGTTATATTCATTGTATTTTTATAAAATTGATTTTCTACCATACTAATATCTCTTTTTATATAGCAAATAATAAACATTATCAAACTAGATAAAGAAGCAACAATTACATAGATAGGTCTAATAAACATGTGTGGAATTTCTCCTAAACATACATCACGCATAAATCCGCCTGCACAAGCTGTAATTGAACCTAAAATTACAACACCTAGAACATCAAGTTTTCGTTCAATCGCTGTCATCGCACCTGAAATTGCAAACGCAATAGTTCCAATAATTTCCAGAATTAAAACGAATGTATTATACATATATTATTGTTTTCCGTTTCTTTCATAACATTCAATGATTAATTGAACAAGTGGGTGTCTTACAACATCTAGTTTTTCAAATTCAACAATGCATATTTGCTTTATATCTTTTAAGATTTGACATGCTTCAACTAATCCTGATTTTTTTCCGCTTGGAAGGTCAATTTGAGTTATATCTCCAGTAACTACCATTTTTGAATTAAAACCAAGACGTGTTAAAAACATTTTCATTTGCATAGTAGTAGTATTTTGAGCTTCATCTAAAATTACAAATGAATTTTCTAAAGTTCTACCACGCATATATGCTAAAGGCGCAATTTCTATTATATTTCTTTCGATATAATTTGTAGTTGTATCTTCTCCAAGCGTATCATATAATGCATCATATAGTGGTCTTAAATATGGATCAATTTTTTCTTTCAAATCTCCTGGTAAATAACCTAAACTCTCACCAGCTTCTACTGCTGGACGAGTTAGAATCAATTTTTTTATAAGACCTTTTTTTAGAAGACTTACTGCATAAACTACTGCTAAATATGTTTTCCCAGTACCAGCAGGACCAATTCCAAATACCATATCGTGATTTTCAAGCGCTTTTATATATTCGATTTGCTTTAAAGTTTTTGGATAAATTGGTTTCCCCTCAAAAGTTCGTTCAATCATACGTTTCTTTTCATATAATTTATATGCAAATGATTCTTTCTTTTCATCAATTAAATTTCTAATATAAATAATATCACGTTTAGTAACCGTATGATCATTATTGACCATATATAGCAAGATTTCAAACATTTTACTAATTTTATTTAAAATTTCTTCATCAGTTGTATCAACTATTAATTCACCTGGATTGATATTAATTTTAACCTTATATAAATCTTCTATCAATTGAATATTTTTAGATTCGTCACCTGATATTTGTTTAATTTCATCAATACTTTTCGCACCAATTTCTATCATTAATTTCCCTCATCTTTCGGTTCAAATTTTCCAACTGATGCTAAATTTTTAACTAAGAAGCGAAATTTAAAACTAGAATCTGTCTCTTGTCCATAAAGTAAGACTAGATTTAAAATTTTTTCTTCTAGAACCATACCTTGATATTTTTCTGAAACTTGTCTTTCGGCCTTAGCTAAAGCTTTTTCATAGTCGTTTATAATAATTATATCATATAATTCTTTATCTTCAATTTGATAAAGGCGAAAAAATGAAAAAAGGTTAAAAATAAGTTTGTGATCACGCTCATAATTTTCGAAGTCTTCACTTTTAGTAAGTTTTATGTTTTTACCAAATATTTCTAATAGTTTAAATCTTCTAATGTTACCGGTTTTTGCTAATTGCTCTTCCTTCTTTAAAATTTCAACTTCTTCTTCACTAAATACTTCTGCTAAAACTAGTCCTCTTGCTGCTTTATTTTGACTAATACCATCTATTAAAATATCTCCTTCTTTTATTAAGTCCCCTTTTTTTACCAAAGCTTTTCCTGAATATACCCTTACTTCAGTGACTATTCCTCTTGATGTAGAAATTATATTTCCTGCATTTTCTGTACTATTTTCGATATATTTAGTTTCATTAATAGAAACAG
Source organism: uncultured Anaeroplasmataceae bacterium (assembly GCA_944325035.1). GTDB lineage: Bacteria > Bacillota_I > Bacilli_A > Acholeplasmatales > Anaeroplasmataceae > CAG-307. Next base: position 376,699 of record CALUYM010000001.1, on the reverse strand, counting down.
TAATAACACTTCCTATTTTTCTTACCTCAATCCATTCATAGTCGGCATGAGTTTGACGTAAATCATTTGAAATATCTTCATAATCAGCATCCAAAAAATTAAACCAAAAAAGTTTTTTAAACTTATTCCCAATACTTGTCCTAATTTCATTATTGATTAATGTTTCTTGGTTAAAAGTGATCGCACTAATTCGATAGTTATTTAAATATAACAATGAAAGAAATAAAATAAAAAAACTAATTAAATTTAAATTTATAAAGAACTTTTTTTTATATTTTTTTATATCGTTTATTAATTCATATTTTATTTTGTTTTCATCTAAATAACGTTTAGTTACACTATCGGTTTTAAATAAAACATAAGGCCCTTCTATTTTAATACTGGTTGCGACAATTTTATTACTCTCTTTAAGAAATATATTCTTTTTCAGTTTTATATTATAGATGTTCATATTTTCTCCTTATATTTAAGACTTGCCCTTTAATAACTAATAAGTGTCTATCAATTGATGAAATTTTTAAATTATTTCCATTAATGATAAAATTTTTAGTTTCTATTTCTTCACTTTCAATTTTTAAAACTTTTTCAAATGATTCAATATATATCATGTTTTCATCAATTATTAGGCGACGAGCATTAACTAGTTTGTTCAAAATTATCACCATTTAATTATATGCAACAAATAAAAAAATAGACCCTTAGCAGAGTCTATTTTTAAACTATCTATTTGAGGCTAATGATAAAGCAATCTTCATCATATTAGTAAAAGCCACTTGTCGTTCTTCAGCCGAAGTAACTTCATGTGTTATAAATGAATCAGAAATTGTTAAAAGACAAGTTGCTTTTTTTCCTAAAGCTTTAGCAGTAGCAAATAAAGCAAATGATTCCATTTCAACTGCCTTACAACCCTTTTCATCACGAATGTTTTCCCAAGAAAATTTAGGATTATCATGATAGAATACATCAGATGAATGACAACGTCCTTCTTTAACTTCAATGCCTAATTTTTCAGCAGCATTTTTTAACTTACGATTTAAGCCTGAATTACTCTTCATAATATGAGAACCCATATTGAATGCAGTTTTAGCAAATGATGATTCACTCCAAGCATCAGTAACAAGCATAACATCATAAACATTCATATCAGCGCTATATGCACCTGCTGAACCAATACGAACAATATTTTCAACGCCATAGAAACTAAACAATTCATATGCGTAAATTCCAAGTGACGCCATTCCCATACCAGAACCCATAACTGAAATTAATTTTCCATTATATTTTCCAGTATAACCAAACATATTTCTAACTGTATTAAAACATACAACATCAGTCAAAAATGTATCAGCGATAAACTTAGCACGAAGTGGATCTCCAGGCATTAAAACTGTTTTTGCAATTACTCCAAGTTCAGCACATTGATTGTGAGGAGTAGGTATATTTGTATTACTCATTATTTGTTTCCTCCATAATTTTAACTCCGCTTGAAGCACCAATACGATTAGCTCCAGCTTTAATCATTTTATCAAAATCAGCACGATTATGTACACCACCTGATGCTTTAACACCCATATCAGGTCCAACTGTTTCACGCATTAATTTTACATCATCAGAGTTTGCACCAGCAGTACCGAATCCAGTTGATGTTTTAACAAAATCAGCTCCAGCACGTTTAGCACATTTGCAAACTTCTACTTTTTCTTCATCTGTTAAGTAGCAAGTTTCAATAATTACTTTAGTTGTAACGCCATTAGCTGCATCAACTACCGCCTTGATATCTTCGTAAACATACTCATAATTGTGGGCTTTAGCTTGACCGATATTAATTACCATATCAACTTCATCTGCACCATCTTTAATAGCATCCACTGTTTCAAATGCTTTTACTGCTTTAGTATTAGCTCCTAATGGGAAACCAATAACTGTACAAACTAAAACACCTGTACCGTGTAAAAGTTCATGAGCTAAGCTTACCCAGCATGGATTAACACAAACGCTTTTAAAATCATACTTTACAGCTTCTGCACAAAGATTAATAATTTGTTCTTTCGTAGCTGTAGCCTTTAATATTGTGTGGTCAATGTATTTACTATCTTTCATAAAATACCTCTTTCATTTTTTTATAAGTCAAGGACACTTTTAAAAGGAACTTCTCTTAAAGGCACCTTTACCTCATCTAATTTAAGTTTTGCAATAGTCTTTTTTACTGCTTTAAAATATCGTTCTTCGACCATATAAACATCAATTAATCTTGAATCAACTAAAGATAAATACTTTCCAATCTTACGTTTTAAATCTTGAAGAGATACAATTCGTTCAGTATCTTCTGTTACAATTTTTACTAACTGTACAGAAGGTGGAATTATAAATGGTTTAGATAAATCTAATGTTACAGCGACATATGCTAAACGAGTTTCTCTTTCGCGTAAGAATACGTAATCAAGTATTTGATAATTATCAATATTAGTTAATTGATCTTTTACTTCTAAGAAAGCATAAATTGATTCTAAACATTGTTTCGAAAGTTTTGAATAATTCATGAATTCCTCTTCATATTTTTTCTTATAGGCTTGTTTAACTAGCTCAAAAGCTCCGGTTAGAAGACTTCTTTTAAATGGTAATACGTCTTCAAAGCATTCATTATAGACTAAAAAATTAAAGCGACGGCAAATAACTTCAATCATATCAATAATTTTAGACACTTTATATGTGTTATTTACAACATCAAATTCTACATAAATATTTAAATCTAAATAAGCAGGATTTAGACGTTGAATATTAGGGACAATCGATTTTGTATTTAAGACAAAACTAGCATTCATATCTAAAACGTTATTATGATATTCAGCAATTTTTATCGCACCTTCCTGATGAAGAGTCATAAAAGGTTGAGCTTCTAAATAGGTTAAAAGTTCAGCCTTATCGTATACTCTATTTTGTTCTTTAAAAAAGTAGTAACGAAATTTCATAACAATCACATCCATAAAAATACTAGCATTTTTTAGCGATAAAGTCAAATTAATCTAAAGTGTCAAAAATAACAAAAAAAAGATTTTTTAGTAAACTTTTTAATGATAATTAGTTCTAAATAGTAATCTTTGATTTAGAATGTTAAATCATTTTCATTTAAACGAATAAAATTCGTTTAAAAAACTTATTTTTTCTATATTTTTATTAATTATTGAGGTTTACCCCTAAAAAGAAAAACTATAATTTGCAGTTTGTTTCAAAAAATATAATAAAGTTGAATAAATATTAAAAGGAGTAAGTATCCTTACTCCTTAACTATATCATTATTCGTAATAGTTTCATTTTTAATCTCATGTATCTTAGTGATTAATACTTCTTGAATACGTCGATCAACCATTTTTTTCACTTCAAAACGATATCCATCTTTTTCAACTACTACATTGCTAGAATCTTTTGGTACATATGGTAGTAAACTGAAAATTAAACCACCTATAGTATCATAAACATCACTTTCTTCAATATCTTCATCTAAATATTCATTTAATTCGCTTACAGTTAAATTACCACTTGCCTTATAAACACCAGGTTCTAATTCTTCAAACTCAATATCATCAGGAGTGGTATATTCATCATACATATGACCAACAATCTCTTCAAGTAAGTCTTCTGTTGTAATTAAACCAGTAGTAGTTCCATATTCATCAACAACTAATGCCAAACTTTTCTTGGTACGTTGTAAATTATGGAATAAATCATCGGCTAAGGTTGTCTCTGGGACAAATAACACTGGTCGAATTAAATCTTCAATCTTTTTATCTTGATTAACATAATAATCTTTAACATTAAGTATTCCTACTACATCATTAAGATCCGTTTTACAAACTGGATAACGTGAAAATCCAGATTCTTTAACAATCGCATCTATATCTTCTTTAGTAATAGGTAAGCAAAGGTATTTAATATCACGACTTGGAGTCATGACTTCTCTAATCATCGTATCATTAAATTCAAAAATGTTTTGAATCCATTTGCTTTCAGTTTCCTCAACTGTACCTTTTTCTTCACCAAGGTCAACCATCATTTTTATTTCATCTTCTGTTACACTATCTTCTTCAGCTTCAACTTTAAAACGTAAAATACGTAATACAAAGTTAGTTGAAAAAGACAAGAACCAAATTACTGGTCTCATAACTACATATATTCCGCTTACAACACGAGATGTAATTTTGGCAACACCATATGATTTTTGCATTGCAATACGCTTTGGTACTAATTCACCAAAAACTAATGTAAAATATGATAATATAATTGTAATTAGCACAACATTAATGGTATTTAAGCCACTAAAACCTAATCCTGTCCAGCCTAGTGAATAATACATCCAATTAGTAAGACGACTAGCAAAGTTATCAGCAGCAAATGCACTACCTAAAAATCCTGCTAGAGTAATACCAATTTGAATAGTTGATAAAAAACCTGCAGGTGTTTCAGCAAATTTTAGAAGTCGAGTAGCTGTCTTATCTCCTTCTTCGCTAGCTTTTTTTAATTTTGTCTTATTAAGCGAGATTACCGCAATCTCAGAGGCAGCAAAAAACGCATTAATTAAAATAAGAATAAATTGTATAAACAGTTGAAAGGGTACCGAGTCCAAATCTCATCATCTCCTATTTCTATGAACTCAAGGCATTACGCCAGAATCTTTCGTTAAGCAAACAAATGCTTGCTAATGATTATACTATAAAAATATCTTTATTGCAAGATACCCATATTCAAGTAAATTTTAAATTATTAAAAATTAATACATTTTATTATCTATTTTGATTAGACTTTCTATCAAAAATTTTATAAAAAAAGCTAGTTTCCTAGCTTTTATGCTTTTATTGTAGACATTTCTACAGGCATATAATAACAAACACCATGGGCATTAGTTCCTACACCAGCTTTTTCCTTAATCTCTTCAACTACCTTATCAGCAATTTCTTTATTTAAAATACTTAAAACTATTTCTTTTTCACTATCAATGGTAATTCCAAGAATTGTTTTTGACTTACCATATGAACCACGTGCATTTAAAATAGTCGCACCTCCACCGCCGCATTCATTAATTAGATCTACAATTTGTGATGAAAATCCGGCATTAACAATAACATATAACGCTTTTAAATTTGTCATTTTAGTAACCTACACTTTCTATATTAATACTATACGCAACCCCTGTATTAGGTTTATCGAAATGATACACATTATTTAATGTTTCAATTAGTCTTATAGCATCATTTTTATGTAAAAGGCATGTAATAAAAACTTTTTTTCTTTCAACGTTTAACCCAAAGGCCTTTGATAGAATACTTGCTTCATATGACCCCTTCGCATACATTACTTGAATACCAAATGCATGATACTCTTTTGCCAATTCACAGTATTTTTTCTTATCATTTCGATTAACTATAATTACAAAATATTGTATACCTAAATTCTCTAACATAATGTCTCCTCCTCTTTTTTCGTAAAAGTCTGATCATTATTTAAATTTAAGAACTCGTCAAGTTCATTTTTAATCATTATACCTTCTTGAACTGTTCTAATACGAGTACGTTCATAAATAATACCTAGAATTTGAACAGCAATCAAAGGAGTTACAGAAATAAAGGCAATAATTCCAAATCCATTAGTTAAAATTGTTTCATTTCCACCAAATTTTGTAGAAACGGTTTGAGCAATACCTAATGTAAGTGGAGTTAAAAAGGCAGAAGTTAAAGCACCTCCCGTTACCCCTCCTGAATCAAACGCTAAACCAACAAACATTTTCGGTGTGAATATCATTAAAATTAATGCTAATGCGTAAAGTGGAACTAAGAAATATAAAATATTAATTTGAGTTAAAATTTTTAAAATAGACAGTAATGATGCAAAACCAATTCCGATAGCAAGTGTAAATGAAATAGTTCTCTTTCTAATATGACCATTGGTGATTTCTTCAATTTGATTTCCTAAAACGGAAACTGCAGGTTCAGTTAAAGTAATAGCCGCTCCTAAAATAAAACCAACTAATAATAAAAGCCAATAAAAGCCTTCTGGTTTGGACTCAGAAAAGAATGCCTCTCCAATATGTTGACCGGCAAAACCAAAACCATAATCAATTCCTGACAGGAAAATTAATAACCCAACATATACTGGCAAAACTCCAAGTAGCATCTTTCCAAACTCTCTAGCTGGAATTTTTAGTAAAAAGAATTGAAAAGGTAACGAAATAATAATAATCGGTAAAATAGCTAGTAACACATCTAATAAATTACCACCAACAATATTCAATAAAGATGATGTTGTACTCAAATCATAGTCATTAGTTGGTGGAATAACTCCACCATTTGTTGATTTTAATATAATACCATAAATCAAAACTGATATAATTGGTCCAACAGATGCAATTCCAATAATGCCAAATGAGTCATCATTTGTTTTGTTTTTGGAAAAAGTTACCGAAATACCCATTCCTAATGCTAAAATAAATGGAACAGAAACGTCTCCTGTTGTTGCTCCACTACCATCAAAAGCTAAAGCAACAAATTCTTTTGGGGCAAATATTACAACTAAAAATACAATTATATATAAGATACCAAACATATATTTAATATTTATATCTTTTAAAATTCTAAATAAAGCTAGTGAAACACAAATACCAATACCAGTAGACGTAATCCAAATAAACGCTGTATTGTTTATCAATGGTAAAATAATATTAGCTTGTTTGGCTAAAACTGCTAAAGCAGGTTCTGCTACTGTAGCCAATAATCCGAATAAAAAACCAAACAAGATAATTACAATTGTTTTTTTATATTTTGCAAATGATCCACCTATTAAATGTCCTAATGGTAGAATTGAGGTTTCTAATCCAACTAAAAATAAAGCCTGTCCAATGACAACGGACAGATAACCTACAGTTAATTTAATATAGTCCTTTGTACTATCTAATGGTGCCATAAAAAGACAAATAATAATAATCGCTAGAAGTGGTAGCGATGATAAAAAAATCTCTTTTAAAGTTTGTAATAATTTCAATACGCATCCTCCTATTTAACATAATAAACTATAAATAAAAAAGAAAAATATTTATAATATGCATTCCACATAATTTTACCATTTTATAATAAACTTGTAAACAAATTAAATACCTATTATCAATTATAAAAAAGAATGAGAGTTTTTAGTAATCTCCCATTCTCATAAATCATTTTAGGTTTTTATTTAATTTTTTTATTTGAGAAAAATCTGTTCTATCTAATATTAAAGGAGTAAATGTTACAAAGCCTAATTTAGAATAATAACTATCGTTTTGCATTCCAAATAAAGGAGTGGTTTTATATTTTAATTCGTCTACATTACATGGAATATTAACATTTAATATATAATCTTTACTATATAATTTATTCTCTATAATTTAGTCTATGATATCATCTAGAAATCTTAAATCTTTTAATTGATAATCTTTACTAATTGAAATCGCAAAATTAGAAATACCTTTTAATCCGGCTTCTGTAGCAATGCCAACAGTACCAGAATAATAAATATCTGTTGATAAATTAATTCCTATATTTATTCCAGAAACAACTAAATCTGGCTTAAAGTCATGAAAATCTAAAATATATAGTAATGAATCAGTAGGATAAGATAGATGAGTATAATAACTAATCCCATCTTCTTCCTTAACAAATTCTAAATCACTTTTATTATGATTTATAAAATCAATAGCTTGACTTGTCGCACTTCTATGAATATTAGGGGCACAGACTAAAACCTCACCAAATCGTTTTAAACTTTTTGCTAGTAGTTTTAATAATGGTGATGATATTCCATCATCATTAGCAACGAGGATTCGCATTGAAATTTACCACAATTTCTTTACAACGAGGGCAAAGTTCATCTTCATCAACTGAAACAACAGTAGCCCAACATCTAGCACAAACATGTCCAACAGCCGGTTCAACTAACACTTTGAACTCATTACCATCTATAATTTCTAATTGTGACACGATAAGAATTTGGGCTAAATTGGCATTTAACTTTGTAAATAAATTTTTAGCCTTATCATCAGCCACTAAAGTAAGCTTAGCACTAAACGATTTACCAATGACTTTAGATGCACGTGCTTCTTCAAGTGCTTTTAAAATTTGGTCACGATAAGTCATAAACTCTTCAAATGAATTTTTAATTTCATCATATTGTGATAAATCTTTTACTTCAGGTAAATCTGTTAAATATACATCTTCATCTTTGTCACCTGGTAAGAATGAATAGGCTTCTGAAGCTGTATGTGGAATGATTGGTGCAACTAATTGAATTAAGCCAAGACAAACAGTGTATAACACAGTTTGAACACTTCTACGTGTTAATGATGTTTCAGATTCAATATATAAAATATCCTTGATAAAATCTAGGTAAAAAGATGATAATGTATTTGTAATAAAAGTATTAATCAAACGATAAACTTCATTAAAATCAAATTCGTCATAGGCATTCTTAATGTTACCCACGAATTCATTAAACTTGATTAATATAAATTTATCAACATTTGGCATATCGTCAAATGAAATTGCTTTATCTTGAGAATAGCCTTCTAAATTAGCTAGCATAAACTTTATCGTATTTCTGATTTTACGATAAGAATCTGAGACTTGTTTTATTAATTCTTTAGACATAACGAAGTCAGACTTGAAATCAACAGATGCCACCCATAAGCGTAAAATGTCAGCGCCATTTTCGTTACATACTTTTATTGGGTCGACTGTATTACCTAAAGATTTAGACATTTTTCTACCTTGTCCATCTAATGTAAATCCATGTGACAAGATATTTTTATATGGTGCACATCCGTTTGTAACAACACCAGTTATAATTGAGGAGTTAAACCAACCACGATATTGATCAGATCCTTCTAAGTATAAATCAGCTGGATAACTTAAACCTCTGCGTTTTAATAAACAATGTGAAGACCCACTATCGAACCATACATCCATAATATCTGTTTCTTTTCTAAAAATACCATTTGGAGAATGTTGATTAGTGTATCCTTCAGGTAATAAATCTTTCGCTTCACGTCTAAACCATTCAGTCGAACCATATTGACCAAATAAATCTGCGATATGCTTAATTACTTCTACATCTAAAATAGGTTCTCCATCTTCACAGTAAATAATAGGAATTGGAACTCCCCATACTCTTTGACGAGAAATACACCAATCATGACGATCTTTTATCATATTAGATAGTCGAACATCTCCCCATGAAGGATTCCATTTAACTTCATTAATTGATTTTAAAATATCATCTTTAATTAAATCAATTGATGCAAACCATTGTGGAGTTGCTCTAAAAATAACTGGTTTTTTAGTTCGCCAATCATGTGGATAGCTGTGAACAATTGGATCTAATTTTAATAAGAAATCACCAGCTTCTAAGTCTTTAATAATAACATCTTCACTTGCTTCATAGAATAATCCCTCATAAGGACCTGCTTCTTTTGTTTGAATACCACGATCATTAACACAGACTAAAATATCTAAGCCATATTGTTTACCAGCATTATAGTCTTCTTCACCATATCCAGGTGCAATATGAACAAAACCTGTACCATCAGTAGTAGTTACATATTCAGCATTAATTGTTGGACTCACTCGATCATATAATGGATGTTTATACTCTAATGATAAAAGGTCAGTTCCCTTCACATTTGCTAATACTTCAATATCTTCTAAACCAAGTTTTTCAGTTAAAGATTTAAGTAAAGCTTCTGCACAAATTAACTTTCCTTTATTAGAATTAAAAACGACATAATCTATTTCAGGGCCAGCTGCTACAGCTAAATTTCCTGGTAATGTCCACGGAGTTGTTGTCCACACCAAAAAGCTTGCATTTTCATATACATCTTTTCCGTTTACAATAGGGAAACGTATATAAATAGATTTAGATGTAATATCTTTATATTCAATTTCAGCTTCAGCTAAAGCAGATTCGGATGATGGTGACCAATAAACTGGTTTTAATCCTTTATAAATTAAACCTTTTTCTAAAAACTTCGCAAATACTAAAATTTGATCACGTTCAAATTCTTTTTGTAAAGTAATATATGGGTGTTCCCAATCAGCTAAAACACCAAGACGTTTAAATCCAATCATTTGACGTTCAACTTGTTTTAAAGCATAATCATGGCATAATTCTCTAAATTCTACCGCTGTTTTTTCTTTACGATTTATACCAGCTTTTTGCAAAGCATTTTCAATTGGAAGACCATGTGTATCCCATCCTGGAATATATAAAGAATAAAAACCATTCATATTTTTATAACGAACAATAATATCCTTTAAAATTTTGTTTAAGGCATGGCCTAAATGAATATCACCATTTGCATATGGAGGTCCATCATGTAATGTATATTCTTTCTTACCTTTATTTTTTTCTAAAACTTTATTATAAAGATCCATTTCTTCCCATTTCTTTTGAAATAATGGTTCTTTATTTCCAAGATTTCCTCGCATTTCGAAATCTGTCTTTCCCATTAATAGGGTATCTTTAAAATCTTTCATTTTTATCCTCCTAGATGAAATAAAAAAGTCCTTTCAATTAATATGAAAGGACGTCATTAACGCGGTACCACCTTAATTCGAGCATAGCTCGCACTCATTAATCCTTAACGCGGAAAACGGAGTTACCTCATCGATAACCCATTTTTGTTAGTGATCTAAAAACTACTAGTGCTAGCTTTCACCATCCTAGCTCGCTATTAAGGCGTAATTTTCCGTCTAACTCATCAATGTTTATATACGATTTGAATTATAACTTATTTATAATTCTAATTCAAGATTAATCAAAGCTTTTCAATAAAATTATTAAGTGTACCATCAAGAAAATCTACTTTTCTAGCAAATAAATAAGTAAATTCATTAATTTTAATGGTATTTCCATCAACAGCATAACAAGCACCAGTAAAAAATGCTAGTAACTTATTAATAGCCATTAAAGGAAGTTTTTCAAAATTAATAATAAGTGGTGAACCTTCCTTCAACTTATCAACAAGTTCACAGGCTCTTTCATCATCATCTTTGATTTGTTCCATAATTAAACGCTCACTAGCATATGTAGCTTTAGAAGCATTTAATTCTTTTGAAGCTGTTTCATAATCATTGTTTTTTCTTGAAAATAATCCCATTAAATCTCACCTGCGTTTTCATCTGTCGTTTCAAATGGTAAAACTTGGGCACGATTATTCTTTCTCACCATTACTAATGTAGTATCAGTATATGGCTGCAATATACCCATTCTTTGTGGTGGACAAGCAATAATGACTTGTAATGGCATAGTTATAATGAAATCCATCATAGCTCTCATACGGTTTGAATCCATTTTATCAAAAACTTCATCAAATAATACTATACCGATTGAATCTTTTGTTGCTGCTTTATTTTGTGTGTAAATCCTTACAAATGATGCAATAATTGCCACGTAGAATGGTACTTGAGTTTCACCACCTGATTTTTCTTTAAATACTTTAGAATAAAGCATTGTTTGACCTTGTTCATTAATAATCTTAATATCATAATCCATATATGTTCTATAATCAGTAAATTTATTAATTGCACCATTTGAATTTAGTTCATCTTGGGCAAGTGATGCAAATAGTTCATCAAGTTGTTGATTATATTGTCTTTCGAAATCATATGTAAAAATTGACTGACCATCTTGAACATTATTTGATTTAAACATATCATAAAAAGCTCCATACTCATTTGATTTAGGGAAAATAAATTCATATGAATCACGACCAAATTTTATCAAGCGTAAAGTATCATTAATCTTAGATATTTCAGCCTCAGCAGTTTCTATATTATTTCTTAACTTAGAAATAAAATCTTCCTTAAAAATAATTTCAGCAGTTTCTCTAGCAGAGCGAACTTTTTGTTCATATTTAATTAGTTCTGATTTTTCAAGTTTTTCAAGTTCACGTAAGAATGTATCAATATTTGCGAAACCAACTTCTAAATTTGAATTATATTGATTTACATAGTTAACTTGTTTATGTACTATACCGTCAACTAGATTATCATAATTATTAATTTCTGTTTGAAGCTTAGCTTCTAAATCAGATAATACACGACGTTCTGACCCTGTACTTATTAACTCTTGATACTCTTCACGAGCTTTATGTTCTAATGATAAATCGGAATGTAGTAACGACTTAAGCTCTCCTTCAACAATGGCTTTTTCACGTTCCATTCCTTCAATTTCACGTTCATAAGTTTGAATTGAGTTATCAATTGCTCCAATATCTTGAACACTAAGCATTTTTTTAGCTTCGAAATTCTTAAGTAAAACTCCAACGTGTTTATACTCTTCTTCAAGTTCTGTTAATGAAAGTTTCTTAGATTTAGCTTTTTGTAAATTTAATTCTTCTAACTTTTTAGAAAGTTCATTAAATTTTAACACTTTGTCTAAAGATTGAATTAACTGAATTATATCTAAACTATTTAACGCTTTATTTTGTTCATTTAAAATGATCATTTTTTCATTAATTTCATTATAGCGTTCTCTTAATTCGCTTCCACGACGATTCCAATATTCTGTTTGTTCAGCAAGTGCATTATGACCAATAAAACGATTTTCAACAGGACGTAAGTTACGAACTACATAACCACGATATATTAAACCATCATTAGTTATGGCTGTTGGATATTTTTTTAGCTCACTTTCATGCTCACACATAATTACTGCACCACATGTAAAATTAATATAGCGCATCGCATCAATATTTTCTGAATCCATTATTGAACCAAGCGAATTTGGTAAAGATTCACTATACCGTTCCATTTCTTGAGTATTAACCAAACCTAAGCCATATGTACGATACTTACCTTTATTTCTTGCAAAAATTTCTAAGGCGGCATCATAATATTTTGGTTCAACAATTAAGTCAAATCGACGATTTGCGAGGAAATCTTCAATTGTATTAGCCCATTCCATATTTTTTATTTGAATAAGTTCAGCAAAAATATGAACCGAAATTTCTTTATTATAAATTCTTTTTAATCCCTCAATTATATCTTGACGAATATCAAGTAAATCTGAATTATAACGAAGTTTGTTTTGTTTTAAAGGTAAAAATGCTTTTCTTACTTCTTCAATATCACGAATTACTTCATCTTTTTGACTTTGTAGACGACCAGATTCAACTAAATTCTGATTAATTAATTCTTGGAATTGTTGATTAAAAACGATTAAATCTTGTTTAGTACTTTGAATCATCAATGGATCTAAATTATTTAAAGATATGTTTTGAAAGCTTTTGAATATATCTAAATCATTTTGTCGACGTAAACTATTAATGGTATCTTTAATATGAGAAGCACGCTTTAAATAATTTTGTGAAGCACCATCAATTTCACGTAAATTGGCCGAGACTTGATTAATCTGACGATTTAGATATTCTTCTTGTTTAAATTCTTCATTATTAGAAAGTACTTTATATAACTCACGCGATTTTTCATTTAATTCTTCAATTTCATTATCAAAATGATTAACTTCTTGGAATTTGGCTTCTTTTCTTTCTTTTAATACTTCAATTTGAGTCAAAGTATCATTTTTACGAGAAGTAAAAGATTCAACTTCAAATAATTTTAATAGATAATTTAGATAATTAACACGTTCATTAATTTCTTCAATTTCACTATAAAGAGTTTCAATTTCTTTTAAATCAGTTATCTTAGATTTAATTACTTTTAGTGTGTTTTCTAACTCCTTATATGAACGAATTGAATCTTTAATTGATGATACATCAATTTCTTTTTCCTCGAGAATATTTTGATAAATAAATTCTTTAACATCCGCAATTGGTTTAAATGCTAATGCTTTTGGAATCATACGAAAGAAATCTTCGTTGATTGAACCAAAAGCTGTTCTAAATCCACGTTTAGCTTCACGTTTAGTTAAGAAGTATTCAAAATTTGAATTTTTCTTTCTAAATTCAACAGTTGAATATATTTTATTGTCACTATCAACTAAAAATGAATCATCTAGACGTGTATTTTCCGCATGAAAAAATAAAGTTTTAACTGGCGATAAATCGCCAAAAGCATCCATTACTGCACCAATTAAAAAATACTTATCTTCTTTTTCATCGTAAAACTCTAATACAATATCTCCGGTTACATCGCCATCACGTAGGTACTCTTTATCTTCAACACCTAGTTTACATTTAATATAGCCACGTAAATCACGTTTACCCTTTTCATTGGCTGCCATATTAAACTGCGTATCACCAGCTGTAATAACATAAGTAATAGCATCTAAAATTGTAGATTTACCAGATGCATTAGGACCGGTTAAAAGAATATTATTTTTAACAGTAACAGTTTCATTTGCTAAATAATGCCAATTAATAAGTCTAATCTTAGTTAGCTTTTTCATCGTCTGAAACCTCCTGAATTATTCGAGAAATCGAATTAAACACTTCGGTTATTTCCTCTGTGTTGATTGCATAAAGTAAAGAAGGTAATAAAACCAATTTTGTGTTTGAAACCGTAATATCACCCATTGTTTCAATTAAATTAAAACGACGGAATAAACGAAGAGCACTAACTAAATCAGTTTTGTTAATTCTTCTTTTAATTTCTAAATAGTTATACTTATCATGAATATCTTGAATACTAATTACAACATTTTCATTCAAAGATGTTTCTTTTAACTTCTCATGAAATAAAAGACGTAAGATAAGTAAAATAATAGTTTCATCACGCTTTAATTTTAATGTATTAGATGTAGAGTTACTTTTAATCATAACCACACCTTGAGCTTGATCTAATAATAACTCATATCCTAAGATTTGAAAGAATTCATCGAAAATTTCTTTGAACGAAACAACGAAATAAAAGTTATCTTTATTATCACGTTTATCACGTGACAAAAAGGTACTTGATAATAATCTGTTCGCAATATCTTGAAATAAATTCTTTTGGGTTTGACTTAAAGCTTCGTAGTTTTCTAACATTAGAAGTCACCAACCTTTATAATAAAATCATTAAATGTAAATTTATAGTGGACAATTACATTATCGCACTTTGTAATTTCTAAACCAACTTCACACGCATACATTAATGTATAAATTAACATCATCACTTCATCAATGTCAGTTGAGAACTTGACGATATGTGAGGCGCGAATCTGGCCATCATATTGACGCGACTTAACAAAACGAGCTATTGATTCTTCACTATATGGAAGACTATATTCTTTTAAGAAAGTTTGCGCATCATCTGTAAATTCAAATTCACTTAAATCAAGTGATTGATTTAAATTACGGCTATATTTTCCACGTGGTGTATATAAACTTGATTCTTGATTATAAGTTTTAACTTGACGTAGAGTAAATAAGCTTTGACAAGTTTGAATTGCGCTATCAATATGTCCATGTTTATTTTGTAGTTTAATATAACGTAAAATAGTGTTTATTTTACCTGTTATATTATCATCTTCTGTTAATAAAAATTTAATTTTACCGATTGTAGAATCAATGTATTTTTTATTTTTAAAATCAATCTCAGAAATAAACTCATCAAGACTATTAAAAATATCAATCATCTCATCTAAAACACGGTATGCTTTTTTATAAGCATCATCTGCAGATTGAAAATGACCTTTATAACTGTTACTAATAACATACATAATATTATCGTTTTGCTCAAATTCTTCTAACTTTGATACAATTGGTAAACGATATTTATTTATGTTATCTCCCGTTTTTAATTTTAAATAACTTCCATCTATCAATTCAGATTTGTAATCAATTAATTTTGTAATTAAATCTTTAATTTCTGTTGTTTCAACTACTTGTGATATATAATCTTTCATTCGTGAATCAAGTTTACGAAGTGAACGGATTAAAAGGCGTGTATTTCGATATACTTCTTGACATACAACAGCATAATCTTCAATAATCGGATTTGTAAGAAGGCAATAAATTGTATAGATATAACCATTGTAATCAGATTGATGATATCTGTATGGTTGATAGTCATTATCGTCATAAAAATCATTATTATAACTTGAATTTTCATAGTTAGGATTTATTTGCATCAACGCTTCCATAATCGTTATTCCGGCATCAGTGAAATTTAAAATTTCTTGATAATCGTTATCAACATCAATATAAATCCAGCCACATTCTTCAAATTTACGTAAAACATAATATGCTAGGGAACGTTTCGAGTTCTTAGCTTCTTCTATGTCTTCATCAATTTCATCAATTTTTTCATCTTCAGACGAATCATATCTATATGATTCGTGGTGTTCTAAAAAATGCGCTAGTTCATCTGCTAACATCTTTTTATCCGTACCAAGAATTGAACCATTTTCATATATTCTGAATGTTTCAATTAAACATGCCACATATAGGCGTTTATTTTTAGATGATAAAATTGAGAAAAAGTTATCAGGTATTAAATCAAAAATATCCATATTTGTCCCTTAATTAATATAACCCTTTCCTAAAAATTTCATCTTTATATTAAATATCAAAAATTTACTTTACTAATTAAATTTGACATTTTTATACACAACTGACATTTTAAATAATATCAAAAAAAATCATATATTTCAACCTAGCAAAGATAAATAATAAAAAAATATTATTTAAAAAAAATATATTATTTTTTGATAAAAGAAAGGTATTTTAGATTAAATTCTAAAATACCATCAGTTTATACATTAAATTTAAATAACATAATGTCGCCATCTTGAACGATATAATCTTTACCTTCTTGACGCACACGGCCAGCCTCTTTGACTGCTTGCATTGAACCATATTTAGCTAAATCGTCAAAAGCAACAGTTTCGGCACGTATGAAACCACGTTCAAAATCTGAGTGAATAATACCAGCACATTGAGGAGCAGTCATTCCTTTTTTAAAAGTCCAAGCTCTCACTTCTTTTTCACCAGCTGTAAAATATGTAGCATATCCAAGTAAACTATATGTTTCACGAATTAAGACATTTAATCCAGCTTCAGGAATCCCTAATTCTTGTAAAAACATTTCTCGTTCTTCATCTTCTAAAGTGGCAACTTCAGCTTCAATTTCTGCGGAAATTGGAACCACTTTACTTCCCTCAGCTTTCGCATACTCTACTAAGTTATTATAATGTTGTGAACTTTCAGGATGTTGAATTTCGCTATCAGCCATATTAGCAATATACATAATAGGTTTTGCAGTTAAAAAACCATAACGTTTAATGTAAGGCATTTCCTGGTCATCAAAATCTAGAATACGAACAGGTTTTGAGTCAATTAAAACTTCTCTTAACTTTTTTAATAAAGCAAATTCAAAAGGCGCATCATCAATTTTTGATTGAGCTTTCTTTTCAATTTTAGAAATTCGTGTTTCGATTATATCTAAATCTGATAAAATCAATTCCATATTGATAATTTCAATATCTCTAATTGGATCGACACTTCCTTCAACATGGGTAATATTAGAATCTTCAAAACATCTAACAACTTCAATTATCGCATCACAATTTCTAATGTTTGATAAAAATTGATTCCCAAGTCCTTCTCCTTTAGAAGCACCTTTAACTAAGCCTGCAATATCAGTAATTTCACAAAAGGCAGGAACAAGTGACTTTGGTTTATACATATCGTTTAATACTTCTAAACGTTTATCAGGTACATTCACTACACCAACATTTGGTTCAATTGTGGCAAAAGGATAGTTAGCGGCTAAAGCACCTGCTTTAGTTATCGCATTAAATAAAGTTGATTTTCCAACATTAGGTAAACCAACAATACCGGCAGTTAATGCCATAATAACACCTCCATAAAAATAACAAAGTTATTATAGCAAATTTGAATTAGAAATTAAAGATAAAACTTAGCTAACCTTATTCAAATGTAGCTTCATATAAATTAATGCAGTCTTGAATAACTTTCTTAGCATCTTTTACGCCTAAAACCTCATTAACAACCGTTTTTTTACCTTCAAGGTTTTTATAAACCGAGAAAAAATGTTGTATTTCTTCATGAATATGACATGGTAATTCAGAAATATCATTATATGTATTATAGTTAGGATCATTGAGTGGAACAGCAATAATTTTTTCATCTGGTTGATTTTGATCTGTCATCTTCAAAACACCAATTGCCCGACAATCTAAGATAGTCATTGGTAAAATAGGCTCACTACATAATACTAAAACATCAAGCGGGTCATTATCTCCACAGTATGTATGAGGAATGAACCCATAATTTGCAGGATAATGAGTTGAAGTATATAGGATTCGGTCAAGATATAAAAAGCCAGTTTCCTTATCTAATTCATACTTGTTCTTCATTCCTTGAGAAATTTCTATACATGCTAAAAATTTCTCTGGTGTTATACGTCTTTTATCGACATCTTTCCATATATTCATTCTATAAACCTTCTTTCTTTCTAGCAATTTATTATACCATACTAAAATGAAGATTAAAAGAGTTTATACTAAACACTTTAGTTTTTCATAAATGTATACATAGTACTTAATGCACCTTTTTCAAGTCGAGAAACTTGAGCTTGACTTATATTGAGCTCTGTAGCTATTTCCATTTGTGTTTGATCTAAAAAATATCGTTTATAGATAATAGCTTTTTCTCTTTCTTCTAAATTTTTAAAAGCTTTAGTTAACATTCTTGACTCCACAAACTTATCAAGTATTTTATCATCACTACCTAATTGATCTTCAAGTTCGATTACGTCTCCCCCATTATCATAAATAGGAGTTGACATACTTATCGTATCTTGAATTGCTTCTAATGCTAAGACTATATCAATAACTTCAACACCTAATGTCTTGGCTATTTCCTCCATTCGAGGCTCAGTGTGATTTTCCTGATATAATTTATCCTTTAGTGCTAAAGCTTTATATGCTAAGTCTTTATAACTCCTAGAAACCCTAATCGAACCACTATCACGTAAATGTCTTCTAATTTCACCAATAATCATGGGAACAGCATAAGTTGAAAATCGTACATTATGTTTCAAATCAAAATTATCAATTGCTTTCATTAATCCAATGCATCCTACTTGAAATAAATCATCAGCATTTTCATTTCTACCGCTAAATTTACGTATAACACTTAATACAAGTTTTAAATTCCCTTTGATTAAAATATTGCGAGCCTCTTCACAACCATCTTGATAAGCTTGAATCAGTTCTCTCATTTTATCAGCACTAATCGTTTCAAGTTTTGCTGTATCTACTCCTGTTATTTCTACTTTATACATTTTCATCACCTATAAGAAGTATTTACATGTAATTTTCTTCTATTCTTTTTTTTTTAATAATTATTCACTTAAACATGTTTTATTTTCATTCGTTCATCTATAATATCTTTTAACTTGTCGATTGTCTTTTTTTCTAGTCGAGAGATGTAAGATTGTGATATTCCCAAAAAAGTAGCTACTTCTTTTTGTGTCATTTCATCTTTGTCATAAAGTCCAAATCGAAGTGATAAAATTTCTCTTTCTCTTTTAGATAGTTTTTCTAACGATTCATATAAGATTGCACGTTTTTCTTTATTGATAACATTATCCATTATCTCATTTTCATCAGTTCCCAAAATGTCTGCTAAAACTAGTTCGTTTCCATCACCATCCATATTCAATGTATTATCAAGACTTATTTCTAATTTTAACTTACTAGTTTTCCTTAAAAACATTAATATTTCATTTTCAATACAACGTGAACAATAGGTAGCTAACTTAATATTCTTATCCATTTTAAAAGATTCTATGCCTTTAATTAAACCTAACGAACCAATTGAAATTAAGTCTTCTAACATTAATTTAGGTCCCTCAAATTTTTTAGCAATAAATACTACAAGACGCATATTATGTTCAATTAACATATTTCTACTTGCTAAATCTTTTTTTTCAACTTTTAAGAGTAATTCTCTTTCAATATCTTCCTTTAATGGTTCTGGAAAATTAAATGGTGTATAACTATAGTTTAAATCTTCTTTTTTTAATATTTTTTTTAATAATTTAATTATAAATTGCAACATATTACCCTCCGATGATGTTTAAACCAATTAAAGCGTCAAATTTAATATTTTCATAAATTAAATAAGCATCTATCTCGATATACTTTTTATCCTTTTTTAAGTAAATTCTATCAACTTCATATAAACTTATTTCTTTTGTCCCACTAATACTTGTACTATAATCTACACCGATTTTTCTACCGATTGTTTTACCGATATTTAAAATCATAATACTTCTATTATTACTCTCCATAAAATTACCAGTATCTAAATAAGCTTTAACAATATATTTATTTTTTTTATCAATCAAAATCAAATCATAATAAAGATTATTTAAATTAATCTTAATGTTATATATTAATTTATATATAACCACACTTATAATCAAGATGACTAATATAATAAAGATAAATAAAGTTGAGACAATACTTGTTAGATAAACAGCTTCTACAATACCACCTAATAAAAAATTCAACATTAAATAGATAAAACTAGGTTTAAAAATTTTTTTTATATTTTTTGTATAAAAAGGATAAATACAGATAATACTACTAGTTAGATAAATACCTATACCTCTTTGACCTAAGATATAACAACTGACCATTATTAAATTTAACAAAATACTTATCAAAAACCTACGTTTATTTACTTTTGATAAGGTTAAATAACTAGAGACATTAACTAAACTATAATGAATCACAGAGTCTACTAATAATATTTTTTCGATATACAAGAAATCACCTCGTATTATTAATTTACCATTTAAGGTTTTAAAAAAATGTAAAAAAAGAAAAGGAAGATGTGATGTCTTCCTTTTTGTGTTTAAGCCTCTTGATTTTTCTCTTTTGGCTCAGATGAAATAAATATGACCTTTTCTCCAATTAACTCAAGGTTATTTATAATAGCTCCACTTTCTAGCGTAATTTTTTTAGTTACAAGGCGTCCCTTGACCGCTAAACGAGAACCTTTTTTTAAATAAGTCGCTGCAATATCACATAACGCATCCCAAATTGAAACATCAATAAAATCAGATTCATACTGATCTGTTAAATTATTCTTAAATGGGCGAGTAACTGCTAGTGTCAATTTAGAAACTTTTTTCCCATCCATTGTGTTTTTCACTTCTACATCTTGACACAAACGACCTATTAACATTGCATAGTTATACATTAAACCCTCCTTCTTTTTTCTTTTTCCATATGGTAGTTTCATTATAATCAATGTTAAATCTTAATGCAAATTGCAAAAAAGTCTTATTTTTGTGAGAAAAAGAAGATTTTCCTTAAAAAATAAGACTTTTTATTATTAATAATATCTAAAACTCTAATATTTAAATTATTTTTTCTATAAATTTACTAATTTCACAAATTTATTTTTTTAAACAATTTTAGTAGTCCACTCTTCAGCATTAAAAATAACATCACATAAGCCCTCATAGAATTCAGGTTCATGACTTACTAGCAGAATAGTTCCTTTATATTTTTGTAAGGCTTCTTTTAAAGCTTCCTTTGCTAATTGGTCTAAATGATTTGTTGGTTCATCTATAACTAAAAAGTTAGTTTCTTTAAGCATTACCTTACAAATTCTAACTTTAGCTTGTTCACCACCAGATAAAACTAACATTAAAGATTCGATTTTATCTTTATTTAATCCACAGCTTGCTAAAGCACCGCGAACTTCTGCATTAGTCATAGCTGGATACATATTCCAAACTTCATCTAATGCTGTATTTCTAGATGCATGTTCTTCTTGTTCAAAATATCCTGGCTCTAATTTATAATCTAAATCAACTCTTCCAGATATTGGTTTAATCAAACCTAGCATTGTCTTTAATAAAGTTGACTTACCAATTCCGTTAGCTCCACGAATTGCTACTTTTTGTCCTTTTTCAATTACTAAATTTAAAGGTTTAGATAAAGGCGAATCATATCCGATTACCAAATCGCGACAAGTAACGACAAAACGACCAGTCCCATGTGACTCATTGAAACGGAAATTTGGTTTAATTTGTTCAGATGGTTTATCTAAAATAACCATTTTATCAAGAATTCTTTGACGAGATTTAGCTAAGTTTGTAGTCGCAACTCTAGCTTTATTTTTAGCAATAAAAGTTTCAAGCTTTTCAATTTCTTTTTGTTGTTTTTGATATGCTATTTCTTGATGACGAAGTTCTGTTTCATGAAGTGACATAAATAAATCATAATTACCGCTATATCTTGTTAATTCTCCTTGTTCAATGTGATAAATAACATTAACAACTTGATTTAGAAATGGGATATCATGACTAACTAAAATAAATGCATTTTCATAATTTTGTAAATAATTAGTTAGCCATCGAATATGCGATTCATCTAAATAATTGGTAGGTTCATCTAAAATTAATATCATCGGATTTTCTAATAATAATTTAGTTAATAAGACCTTTGATCTTTGTCCTCCAGATAACTCAGTTACATCTTTATCAAAACCTATATCACCAAGCCCTAAACCATTACCTACTTCTTCGATTTTACTATCTAGTGTATAAAATCCTGATGTTTCCAATTCATTTTGAATCTCACCAATATCTTCTAACATTAAATTCATTTCATCTTCAGATACTTCACTCATTTTTTCATACATTTTAAACATTTCTTGTTCTAAATCATACATATGAACAAAAGCTGTTTTTAAAAATTCACGAATTGTTAGACCAGGTGTAAGTTTTGTATATTGATCCAGATATCCAGTTGTAATTCGTTTACACCATTCAATTTTTCCAGAATCTGGACTTATTTTACCAGTTATAATATTTAAAAAAGTGGTTTTACCCTCACCATTAGCACCAACAAGTCCAATGTGCTCACCTTTATTCATCTGAAATGAGGCATTTTCTAAAATTGTACGTTCTCCAAATCCATGACTTACGTTTGTAACTTTTAAAATAGACATTAATTATCACCTAGTAAAATATAACAAAAAGCAACTTCTTTTTCAAGAAATTTTTATAATAAAAGCATAGCCTAAACTAGGCTACATTCTCTGTATTTTTTTTATATATTTGAAGTAAGCCCTCAAGTACCAAATTTTCATTATACATCAGTTTATGTTTTGATAATGGAATAATAATTTTGGCAAGTCCACCTGTTACAATAACATCTACATTGGGATTTTTAATTTCTTCTTTAATCAGTTCAATCATACCATCAACTTGAGCAGCTGCACCATAAATAATACCCGATTGCATACATGCAATTGTATTATTTCCTAAGACTTTTTTAGGAACTTGTAGTTCAATTGACGGAAGTAATGCAGCACTTGAAACTAATGCTTTCATGGAAATAGCTATTCCCGGTGCAATTGAAACCCCATGAAAAGTATTATCTTTAGCATAGATATATTTAGTTGCTGTACCTAAATCAACAATTATTACATCTTTTGAATATATAAGAGCTCCTGCTACGGCACAAATTAAATCAGCGCCGACACTACGAGGGTCATCGGCTTTAATCATAATTCCTGATTTTGTACCTGGTCCTAAAATAAGTGGGGTAATTTTATAATAAGCTTCAAACATTTTTTTCAAAGCACTTGTAACAATTGGAACAACACTTGAAATTGCTACACCATCAAAACTTTCATCTTTTAATAGATTTTCAAATAATAAATAATACTCGTCAAATGTCTTGTCAATAAATGTTTTTAATCGTAATAATTTATGAATTTTATTATCATGAGGACTGGCTAACCCTAAAACTATATTCGAATTTCCGATATCTACTAATAAAACCATGATTATTCTCCTTTATTTTTTAATGTATTTTCTATTTCTTTCCATATATACTCATCTAATAAAGATAGCTTTTTAAAATCGGTATTTTTCATATATGTAATTCTTTCTTCTTCCGTTTTTAATTTTCCAGATGATACTAAATAACGATATTTCTTTAAAACCTGATTAGAATAACGAATAGCTTCTTTAGAATACTGTGGTCCATGATTTTTCCCTTGAACAAACAAATATTTAACGTTTGGCTTTTGACAATGTTTGAACAAATAATTAGCATTATATTTAAATGAAACTGTTTCATCATCTTTAGAGTGAATAATTAAAAATTTGGTATCATCATGGTCCAAAGAATTTAAGGCATTAGCCTTATAATACTTGGAATTTACTTCTTTTTCAAGCCCTAAAACTATATGTTTTAATGGCCTTAATATAAATGGAACGTATTGATTACATAAATTTGAAATACTTATAAATCCTGCCAATGATACAATGGATTTAATATTTGATTGATACTCACGAATATTTAAAGCTGCATAAGCCCCCCAACTATGTCCAATAACTGAAATAGGCATCGTTTTAAATTCGGTAAGACTTCTTAAATGATTAATAGCATTATCTAAATCAGCTAATGATTGACTTAGTCCTCTAATGCTCTTTCCGCTAGAAGATACGCAGCCAGTGTTGTCGTATGCTAAAACGCGATACCCCATTCTAGCAAGACGTTCAATTTCTGGCATATATGCTATATATCCTGAATCAAGTCCATGCGTAAAAATGATCAATTCATCCTTATTATACATTTCATAATAAAAAAAACAACCATTTAGTGTATTAGTGTTTGACTTAAACGAAAAATCTGTTTTCTTCAAACCCGTATATGTCGAATAATCAAAATAATGAAATGCCTTATCTAAATCATATCTACGAATTTTGTTTGAATATATATTAATTATTTTTTTCTTAATGAACATAATACCACCCTAGTTTTATTAATAATTATTCTAAAATATCTTCTGAAAAGTAATAATATGTATCAGGCGTATTTTTAGCATAGTACATTGCCTTATCAGCTTTTTCTAGTGTTTTGTCTAAATTCTCTGTATTAGTAAAATAAGCAATTCCAGCTGAATATGGACAATGGCCGGTATAATAATCTTGAAATATCAATTTAGAGTCAGAACATATTTTTTCTAATACTTCAATTAATTTTATTCTAGAAATAGTTGTAATTACTACAAATTCATCTCCACCAATTCGATAAGAGCTTGATTCAATATCAAAGTGTTTATTCAAAATATTGGCAAAATTTATTAAATACTTATCACCAATATTATGTCCATATATATCATTTATTTTCTTAAAATCATTTAAATCAAAGAAAATTAAATAACCATTTTCATTGTGTGGACTAGATTTCATATCTAAAAAAGCTGCTCTAGATAAACAAGCCGTTAATGCATCATGATTATATGCTTCATAAATTCTATCCAATTCTTTTGATTGTTCAAATATCCTATTTGAATTGGATAAATAATTTTTAAATAAAACCCTATTGATTGAATAATTTTTTTCAAGAATATCTAAGTATTCTTCTATAAATGGTCGTAAGTTTTCTTTTTTATTTTTGTTATAAATTGATCGAATACATTTAAGCATTCTTAACTTAGCATTAGATGAAGGTGAGCTCTTATAAACAATTAATGATATTTTTTCAGCTACAGCTAATAAATTATGCTTAATTAATAAACTAATAATATTTGAATGACTTTCAAGACTAACAATGGAAAATGTATGCGAGAAATCTATATGAGAGAGTACATTTATATAGAGATTTAACTTTTCATCATTTCTAATATCAAATGGATACTTTTCAAAAAAGACGACTCTTGATGAAAGATTTACTAATTCAAAAAAATTTGAATAGAAATCATCATTTAATCTATTTATAACCTCCATCGCTTTTTTCTTCATTTTATTTGTATTTTCATAGTCTAATTTATTAGAAAATAACATCATAAAATTGATATAATAATAAAATTGGTATTCAATTGGCATATGGTCAACGTTATATTTCGATTGAAATTCACAATTTGCCATTAAAATCTCTGCATATAATTCTTGGCTATAACAAATTGAGAAAAAATACAAGAAGCTCAATGACTGAATTTTAATATCATTTTCGTCTAAACTTTTTAATTTAAAAAGAGCATCTACAGCTGCATATACATCGTTAATAAATAACGATGCATAAATTTTAATATTATAAACATGTTTTTTTTGATTATGTAAAATAAATGCTGATAATAAAAAGTAATCACATACTTCTGAAATTTTAAAAAAATCATTTTCATCTAATTCATTAGCTATTTTCCTTATAACTTCTATGAAATGATTAATGTCAGTCGAACTTTTACTTTCCAAAAATCCTTCAAATATATTATAGTTTTTTGTTTGTATTTTATTATCTTCAACTTCTCTAACTAATTTACTCAATCCCATACATGCACCTCATCAGATATAGAATACAAAATTTAATATAAATTTTCAAGTTTTTGCAAAATAAAAATCGCTTATAACAGCGATTTTTTAATACTTTATTTTAATTCTTCAGTAGGAATATTATCCATATCATCAAATTCCTGATTTTCTCCACACATTGCCCAAATAAATGAGTAATTAGAAGTTCCAACTCCTGAATGAATTGACCAGCTTGGAGAGATTACTAATTCTTCATTCTTCATTACAATATGGCGAGTTTCATCTTTTGTCCCCATCATATGGAAAACAACATTTCCAGGTTTAACATTAAAATAGAAATAAACTTCCATACGACGTTCATGTGTGTGTGATGGCATTGTATTCCATCCAGAACCTTCTTCAAGTTCAGTCATTCCCATCGCTAATTGACAAGACTTACATACGTCAGGGTGAATATATTGATTAATAACACGCTTATTTAGTGTTGAAGCTTCACCACATGGACGATGATTTGCTTTTTCAAAGTCAATATAATATGTTGGATATGATGTATGTGCAGGGCAAGATGAAATATAGAATTTAGCAGGGTTTTTAGGGTCTACTGATGCAAATTTTACTTCCTTAGTTCCCATTCCTACATACATACCATCTTTAGACTTAACATTATAAACAGTTCCATCTAAAGTAACAACACCTTCACCACCGATATTGATAATACCTAATTCACGGCGTTCTAGAAAATAATTAGCTCTTAGGCAATCTGATGCTTCCAAGCTTAATTCTTTTTCAACTGGGTAAACTCCACCTGAAATAATGCGATCTTGATGTGAGTAAACTAATGATATGTCATCCTTAACAAAAACATCTTGTTTTAAATAATTCTTTCTTAATTCTTCAGTAGTATAATACTTTGAATCTTCTGGATGATTAGCATAACGTACTTCCATTTTCATATTTGCATTTCCTTATTAGTATAAAATACTAATTCCTTTCTTTTATTTTTTGTAACCAAGCTTTATTGAAATCAATTTTGAAGCTTTTTCTAGATCCTGAATTAGATTATCACTAAAATCAAAATCAACAGGCGCTTGATATGTTAAAGCTCCGCAACAACGGTTTTCAAAATTATAAATTGGAAAGCTGATTGATTTATATCTTAAATCGTCTTCCTTTAAATCTTGTGTATAGCCTAAGGTTTTAGCTAAAGCGATATCTGCTTCTAATTCACTCTTTTTCACAATAGTATATGGAGTAACTAATTCCAAGTTATCACATGTATAGTTTTGAAAGTACTTATCAAAAGCTAGGTAACATTTACCAATGGAATTGGTATGAATATAAGAAATGCTACCTCCTATCTCGAAGGTAGCAATCTTACTATCATCACTTTCATATTTATGTATGTAAACAATGTTACTTGCAACACGTTTAGTAACAATTAATAAGTTACCATATTTATTACATAAATTTTTAACAATTGGTTTACAGACAGTAATAAGAGATGAATTCTTCGTATAGGCTTGACCGATTGCGTATATTTTAGAACCAATAACATAACGTTTACTGATTTCGTCCTTATAATAAATCGCATCAGCCTTATATAACGCTTGTAAAAAATCAAAGACAGTTGATTTAGGAAGATTTAATTCTTTATAAATCTCAGCTAATGTGAGACCATTTGGATTTTTGGAAATTAATTCTAAAATTCTTAAAATCCTATCAACTGACTTATTATCTGCCATTTAATTAACGTTGTACACGACCAGAAGCGTCTCCACCAGCAAGTTTTTCAACTTCCTTAGCAGTAACTAAGTTGTAGTCTCCGTTAATTGTGTGCTTTAATGCAGATGCAGCTACAGCGAATTCTAAAGCTTCTCCTTGAGTTTCTTTAGTCATCATACCATAAACTAGACCACCAGAGAATGAATCTCCACCACCAACGCGGTCAACGATTGGATTAATATCATAACGTTTAGATTCATAGAATTCTTCACCATCGAAGATTAATGCTTTCCAACCATTATGAGAAGCTGAGAATGATTCACGTAATGTAGAAACAACATATTTGAAACCAAATTCTTTAGCCATTGCTTGGAAAATTCCCTTGTATCCAGCAGCATCAGTCTTACCACCAGTTACATCTGCTTCAGGCTTAAATCCTAGACATAATTCAGCATCTTCTTCATTTCCGATACATACATCTACATACTTCATTAATGGTCTCATAACTGAAATTGCTTTTTCAGATGTCCATAACTTAGCACGGAAGTTTAAGTCTACAGATACTACTACACCATATTTTTTAGCAGCAATTAATGCTTGTTCAAGGCATTTAGCTGAGTCATCAGAAATAGCAGGAGTAATTCCTGACCAATGGAACCAACCAGCATCCTTCATAATTGCATCAAAGTCGAAATCTTCTGGCTTAGCTTCTGCAATTGATGAGTGAGCACGGTCATAAACTACTTGAGAAGCACGCATTGAAGCACCTGTTTCAGAGTAGTAAATACCAATTCTTTCACCACCGCGAGCGATATGTTTTGTATCTACACCATAACGACGTAAAGAATTAACAGCTGCTTGACCAATTGGGTTATCAGGTAATTTAGAAACGAAACAAGCATCTAAACCATAGTTTGCACATGATACAGCTACGTTTGCTTCACCACCACCAAAAATAATATCGAATTGGTTAGCTTGTACAAAACGTGTATTTGCAGGAGTAGATAAACGAAGCATAATTTCGCCCATTGTAACTACTTTTTTAGAATTGAATTTTAAATTTTTCATTGTATTTCTCCTTAATTATTGTTCAATTTTAATTTTAATAACAGCTTTTTCTACTGTTCCACCATTCACATCGCACTTAGCTAAATGTACATCTTCTGGATAAACAATAGCAAATCCTTCTTCTAAGACAAAGAAAACTCCTTGTTGTGCACTGAACTTTCTTACGTCTTTAGCTTCATTATATTCAGCTGTTTCTTTTAAAGTTGGATTAGAAATATCTGTGTATGCAAAATATTCTTGACCTTTTAAAACAATTTGTAAGTCTAAATATTTTTCATGATTTTCATAGAAACAATCTTCTAATGGTTTTGCGACATATGTGTCACGATTTAAAATTACATTATCTCCATCAATTTGATATTTACCAGGAGCTAAAGCTAAGATATCATTATTTAAAACATAATCGATAGCTGTATCGATATTTTTAGCGATACCTTTATATCTAGCGATATTTTTTAATTTTCCTATAATCATTTTAATTACCTCTGTACTTCGGCAGAACAATTGCTTGCCATAAATTGTTCGATATCCTCACAAGATAATAAACATGCATCACCATAGATAGTATGCTTTAATACTGATGTATTTAAGCCATAACTTACAGCATAATCTGGATCATCAAAGTTTTTAATTAAACCATGAATTACACCAGACGCAAATGCATCTCCACCACCGATTCTATCATAAATCATAAAACGAATTGGATTGGTGATTTTTGATGTATTTTTTGTGTAATAATAACCGGCTAATGAATTGTCAGTTGAGCTATAGACAACACGATCAGTACCAAAAACATAAGAAAGATTATATTTTTCAATCATCTTAGGGAATACATTCATGCGTCTATCATGCATTGAAGCATCTTCTAAGCCTTTGTCTAACGGTATTTCAAGAATAGTATTACAGTCATAGAATGACGCAAACACAACATCAACATAAGGCATAATTAATTTATACCAAGGTCTTGCTTGTTCAATTGACCATAATTTAGCACGATAGTTAAAATCAAATGATACTTTAACTCCATGTTCATGACAATATTTGCAAGCTTCAACCGCAAATTTAGCAACACGCTCATTTAATGCTAAACTAATTCCTGAGATGTGGAACCATGTTGCACCATCAAACACATCGTCAAAATCAAATTCTGATAAGTCAATTCTAGTGATAGCACTGTGCTTACGGTTATAAATTACTTTACTAGGTCTTCCACCAAAACCTGTTTCAAGGAAGTAAATACCTAGCGTTGTCGAACCACGGACAATGTAGTCAGTATTAACACCATTGGCCATCAAATGGGAAATGGCTCCATCGCCTAATTGATTAGGTGGAAGCTTTGACATAAAATAAGTTTTATGTCCCATATGCGATAAAGCTACCGCAACATTCGCTTCTCCACCACCATAATTAGCAATATAGGAATGTGTCTGATTAATTGTTTGATGATCTGGAGTAGATAATCTCAACATTATTTCTCCAAATGTAATAATTTTTTCTTTTTTAGCCATAACATTCCTCCAAGTTAGGGTTCATTCTTATTTCTTTAAGTTAGCACGAGCATCTGCTACAGCCTTAACGAATGCCTTAGCATTAGCAGTAACACCTTCATAGTCACCCTTCTTAGCAGGACCAGTTAAATCTGAACCTGTACCAACAGCAACTACACCGGCTTTAATCCAATCAGCTACGTTATCTAAGCTTACACCACCAGTAGGCATAATATTAGCTTGTGGAAGAGGTCCTTTCACAGCTTTAACATATGATGCACCAGGTAATGAACCAGGGAATAACTTAACAATATCACAACCAGCTTCCATAGCACGTACAATTTCAGTAATTGTCATACAACCAGGCATATATGGAATTTGATATCTGTTACATAACTTAGCTGTTTCAAGATCGAAACCAGGACTTACGATATATTCAGCTCCTGCTAAAATTGCAATACGTGCAGTTTCAGAGTCAAGTACTGTACCAGCACCAACGATTAATTGATCATCACTGAAAGTCTTTTTTAAAGTCTTAATTACTTGATCAGCTCCAGGAACAGTGAAAGTAACTTCAATTGCAGGAACTCCACCATTAATACAAGCAGATGAAATTTTAACTGCTTCATCTTCGCTGTTAGCACGAACTACAGCTACTACACCAACAGATGCAATACGATTTAACACTTCAAATTTTTTCATTTTATAATTCCTCTTTCTAATATAAAATCTATATCGAACATATTATAATATTTTACAATAGCTTTTGTCAATTCTTAATAAGCAAGGATAATGTAAAAAACGCACTTTTTGGAAGTGTTTGCCAATAACTGA
Organism: uncultured Anaeroplasmataceae bacterium; assembly: GCA_944325035.1. Lineage (GTDB taxonomy): Bacteria > Bacillota_I > Bacilli_A > Acholeplasmatales > Anaeroplasmataceae > CAG-307. Next base: position 345,315 of record CALUYM010000001.1, on the reverse strand, counting down.
CTTTATTATTTTAAAAACCAGCTTTGCAAAACTGGTTTTTAGGCTATTCATATATTGGATACAATTTAGCATTTTCTGGACATGGTGTTACTTGAATTCCTTTTTCATTAAAGTAACATACGCTGGTTAAATCATTAGATTTACTGTAATATCCTTTAAAAGTAAATCCTTCAAAATATGGAATTTCAATTTTATTAGAAGCTATTACTGCCTTAACTTCCGTATATCCAAGTCCTGATGATGCTTCAAATTTATGATATAAAACACTATCAGTATATGATGCTAAAACTGTGGTTTTAGTTGGGGAAGAATCTGAATATAAGTATACTTGGTATGTTTTATACATAGAAGTCATAAAGGAAATTTTAACTAACTCTTCTTCCTTTGTTTGCGTTAAATTTATATTCATACCATTTTGATAGACTGAAATCTTATTTATATCATCTCCATATAAATACATCTCAATTTTACCCGTTGCAGTTGCTAAGAAGTTAAATTGACTATTATTTCCAAAATTATACGTTCTAGTTGTTCCGGCAATCTGATAATCTGACTTGTTTAGATATCGTTTATATAGTGTTTGATTTGTTTCAAAAAATTCTTCTTTATTAAGTAAATTTTGAAATTGAGAATCAGTATACCAACCTGCAAAAATTTGAGTAGAATCAATAACATTTTTTGGCAATTTATATTTTTCATCTGGAAGTAGTGTTTTATAAGTAGTAATTGTTTTATCTACTAATCTTAAAGTAACTGTATTTGGGTTCATTATTGTTACATTTACTTCTTCTTGTTGCTTTTTAAGGGTTAAAGGTAACGAGCCGAAATATGGAAGACTTAATGTTGTTCCGTTTTCTTGTAAGATTAAATCTGACTTACTATTTATATTTAACTTATCCATTAAAACCTCAAGATCATAGATAAAAATACTATCATATTGATAATTTTTATCCTCATATTTCAAATTATAGATATGATTATAATTTATGTAATTTAAAACTTGAATTGTATTATTATACGTTCCAGATAAAAAAGTAGGCGATAAAATTTTTAATATATTAGGGTAAATCAATTCATTTAAATTCCCTAATGAGTGAAAACTATTTATATAATCATCGAAATATGCATACTCTAAAGATTGCGCTCCTGTAAATGCTTTATCATTATAGCTTGAAATACCATGTGATTCAAAAATCTTCACATTTGACCCTTCCAATAGATTAGAAGTATTCAAAAGCCCATTATTAAAAATAGATACATAAATAAGACTAGTTGGAATAACGGAAAACAAATTCGATAAGGATTGAGCACCTGAATAAGATAATTTTACTAGATTATCACTTCCGTCTAAAACATGAGTTGATGATGAAACATTTAAAGTATTGAAAGATAATTCCTTTAAATTATTAGCACCAAGTGCACCTAATGTACCGTATCCTGTTATTGTTAAGTATTTTAAATTAGTATACGAGCTATTAAATGTACTTAGTGAGGTAGTAAAGTCACTACTTCTACCGACAAATGGAGTAATAACTTCTTCTAAACTTGTACAATTACTTCCAATCAAGGGTAAAGACATAGATGTAATATTTGAAGAAATACTAAGTTTTTTCAATTCAGTAAAACCTCTTACAAAATTTGCCGGTAAACTTGATTCATTATTATTAATAACACTTAGTTCCTCAAGCAAAGAAAATGTACCATAAGTATCAAGTCTATCTCCTAATGCTGGAATTGATAATTTCTTGACATTGGCATTTTCAAAAGCATTAGAAGCAATATTTCTAACAGAAGATGTAATGTCAATTTCACCATTAGCCATATAATCTGAGAAAAATCCCGAATGAATTGATGTTCCTATAATCATAACATAAGATGGTTGATATTGAGTAAAAAGTTTACCAAATGTATTAATATTATTGGCACTCATTGTAACACTACCTAGGTTTTGATTATTAATAATTCCACCTATAATACGTGTATTTTCAGACATATATAATGAAAAGTAATTTTTAATAGAATCGAGAGATTCATTCAAATTAATATTACTTGAATTTATTGTAATCGATGAAATCTGACTATTTTTAAAAACTTGACTATTGATACTAGTAATCTCGCTTGGAATGCTTATTTCATTTAAAGCAGGAGAAATAGATATAAGCGTATTATTTAGAATTTCCATTCCATTAACTATTTTATAACCAGCTAATTTTGAGTGATTAAAGGCACCATAATTTACATATACAGAATCACTTAAAACAAGATTTAAATTCGGCAAATACTGAAAAAAATTACTTGGAATATCAGGCATATTTACTTCAAGATTTTTTACTGTTGCATTTTCATTTTCAATTCCAAATAATGTGCCAAATGTCATCACATTATAATCAACATTACCAAACGTTAATGTTTCAATAGCTGTATTTTCAAGACACCTATTTCCTAATGTAGCATTAGGGACATTTAAGGTTGTTAATTTGATAGCGTTTAGAAAAGCATATGAAGAAATATATTCTACTATATCCGAGCTAAAGCTTGTGATGTTTGAACAATCTTTAAAAGCATATGAAGAAATAGTTTTTGCATTAATTTCAACTTTTTCCAAATTTGTACAGCTTTCAAAAGCATTAAGTCCAATACTATTTACAATGTTTATTTTTACTGATACTAAGTTTTTAGCATTATTAAAAGCGTAATCACCAATACTTGCTAAATTTTGAGCTTCAAAACTAGTTAAAGTTTCAGATTCACTAAATGCATAACTAGGAATAGAAATATTTTCAGATTCAATAACAATTTTTTTAGCTTTTAGTCCATCGAAGGCACTAGCTTCAATTCCAACAACCCTAAAATCATTTGCTAAAATAGTAGGAATAATTAATTCCTCATCATCTGGTAATTTAGTAATAGTTGCATTTTTACGATTGACATCAAATTCATATCCATCATATGCAATATGTAAATTATTATTTAAGTAATCATTAATAAAATAATAGCTTACAAATGATGAAATTGCAATCATACTTAAAGCAACACTCAATAAAATTAGTCTAAAACGATTTCTACTTTTTCTATTAGTAGACTTAAATGTATCTTTAATTAGTTTTTCTGCTTTTTTTACCTCAATAGATGGGAAAACAAATTTTTTAAATTTAGCACCTTTTAGGTCAAATTTTATTTTACAGCATTGATCTTTTACTTGAATTCTAACATATGGTACAAATTCTTGGTGCTTATTAACATTTAAACCATCGATATCAAAATCTTCATCGGCAATTACATTACCTAAATTATCAAACTGCTTTATTCCAGCTTTTAAAGCATAAAGAGGTTCTTTATAATTATTAATCAGTTTTAAAAAGACATACTTATTCTTACTTTCAGGATCAATTTGGAATAAATACTCCTGTAAATCAATTATATTATTTTTTTTACTTGATTTAGAAATCATATAAAGTTCCTCCTTTCTTTCTAAAATTACCATTTAAGATTAAGGCTATTAAAAAGTAGCTAATAAAAAAGACAATTGTTAATAAAAATACGTAAATTATCGTTGTTAAATTTAGATCTGATTTTAAAAATGATTCAACTTGAATTGGATTATAAAACTCTAGTATTAAATTCCTTAAAGCAAAAACTATTAAAAAGACTTGTAGACTAGACATTATTGAAGCCGCAAATAAACGAAGTTTTGTTATCGGTCTTATAGCATACATGTTATAAACTTCATTATTGACACTTTTTAAATAGACATTTACAGACTTTGTTTTTTTAGGAAGTTTTATCATTTGTGATGTTGAATTACGTTTAGCATCTTTAACCTCAATTAATTTAATCAGCTTGTTATTACGATCATAAACATAAATAAAATAAATGATTTGTTTATATATTTTTTGATATTTAGCTAGAAAAAATTTTCTTTTATTAATTTTACTTAAGGAGTATTCGCTAATAAAACGTCTAGTCTCTTTATTAGGTTCATAAATGATTGACATCATTCCACTATCTTTGACAATTTTCTTAGCTGACGGTTTTATGTAATTAAAGACATAGACTTTTTTAAATAGCTTTAGTTTAAAGCGGATTAAACCGATAACTAAAACAAGGACTATTGCCACAATAGCTAAAATCCGATACGTTGTCATTTTTAATTCATTCCTTTCTAAGAAAATTATTCATTATTATCTATTGATGTTTTTGTCATTTTTAGATTATTTTTGTTGTTTGACATAGTTTGTGGTTCTCTTCCACCAATTACATCAATATCTTCACTATTATATTTTTTTTCAGAATTAGCGTTTGCTTTATCATTAAAAATACTAGTTTCTGATTGTCTATCCTTATACAATTGTTTTTTCATTTGCTTTGGTACCTCAAATGAATTAGCAGTAATTTTCGATTTTTCTTCTAACATAGAATTCTCTTGAGCAAAATTTAATTCCACATTAGGCGCATTATCTGAAAAATCATTATCGTAGGTTTTTTTATCAATCTCAGATAAACGCTCAATTTTTATATTTTCAGCATTATCAAAGTTTATATCTTTTTCTTCATCACTTAATTCAGTAACTTTAAATTTAGTATTATCTTTAAAATTAGCTAAAATATCATTGTTCTTTTTGCCCTTATCTGCCTTTGTTTCTTTAAACAAGCTTACAAGAATTTGTTCTTTATTTGCTGCTATAAACTTATTTTTATCTTTACTATTCCGTTTTCTAGAAACATAAGAAGCCGTTTCCATTGAAGTTGCACATTCACATTCAAAATCAACTTCTATAATATCATCATATAGTCGATATAAGCTACAAGCTCTTGCTAAAGATAATCTTGGATAAATAGCTAAAAAAACAATTACAAATATAATCAATAAAATATAACCAAATACTATAACGATATATTCTTGATTTAACATCATCATAGTTATGATAAATGAGGTAATTCCTAGATATAAAAATATCAATAGACCATATACAAAATTTAGCATGAAATATGTCCATTTACCACCATTTCGCATTGTGTTTACTGAGTTATATAGCACCTTAGAATTAGTTAAATCTTGACTATAGTTTAGAAGATACTTACTTGGTGCAAAATAAATCCAAAAAACAATTATGTATATAAACATAATAACGCCAAATGGAATTGACAATAAAGTGCCTAACATAAAATCATCTTGACCTTTTTTTGTTAAAACATATCCAAATCCAAAGGCTAATCCTCCAATTATACCGATTAACACTATTCCAGCTAATAGTAATAAACCTTTAGTAAATGCAAAAACAAAATTTGTCCAATTTTGCTTGATACTATCAGACTTACGAAGTGCATCGTATACATAAATATCTTCACTTAAATTAGCACGGTATGCCAATCTTGTTTTAACAAGACTGACAACCGGTGCAAATATGATTGATAAATTTCCTAAAAAACTGATTATCCAAAGAAAATAAAATTTAATAAGATTTCCTTTTTTCTTTAAAGTCCTTTTTGAGGTTTGCATGCCTTCCCCAAAATAGGTTTTAAACCCTTGATTCATTATAATCCTCCTAAATTCCCATTTTAAGAATTGGTATCTGCAATAGTTAGTATTCCAAAACTAAAGCTGATTCTAAAATTACCATCAACCGAATCAACATCTAGATTGCTTGAATCGTTATATTTAAATTCAAATATTACATTTCCACTAGCATCTACAAGTACAAAACTTGCAATTCTAATAGTATACTCTCCAGCGATAACTGCATGATTTATCTCTGGGTTTTTATTATAAATATACTCAAATTTTGCCTCTTTAATTTCTGTACCAGCTGGTAGTTTTCCATTTGAAATCGAAATATTAACTTCTTTCGTAGATACACTCTTACCTGTATAAACTCGGTACATATCTTCAGTACTAACAGATATACTTGCTTTGATAACTCTAATTTTTGACGTTTGAATATATATATCATAGTTATTAGTAATATCAATATCCTGTTCATTATATATTCTAATATCATCTTTATTAGTAAAGCTAATAATGTACTCTCCAACATCTGTAATTGAATCAACCTCATTATTATTTTTCATTATTTTAATTTCTGATATTTTAATATCAAATCCAGTTGGTAAATAGCCAAGTCCAAAGCGATATGAAATGTTAGCTTTATTAATTGTAACACCATCATATAGTTTAGTAATTGAACTAGGTGTTAAAATCAACACTTGTTTCGAACCCGAGATAACTAATAGACCATAAATAACTGTTACATTATAATTTCTACTAACATTAAAATTGTTATTTGTAATATTGAATGTAAATTTATTTTCTCTAGATTCTCCACTATAAATAGCTTGTTCATCATCATTAAATTCTAAAGTTAATTTATCAGGTTTATTAGCTACTAAAATAGTAGAATCATTATAAATAGTATTTAATCCATTAATTTTATAACTATGATTTATAATATTTGTTCCATCAAAGTTTTTTTGTAAAGAAATTGATTCGATTGTTAAATCTGCACGTTCAATACAAATATTACCTGGAGTATATTCAAATTGAATATAATTCGTAACATCGACTTCTAAGTCATTATAAACATTAGCTAAACTTGCAATATTATAATAAGTACCAGCGTGTATCATTGGATTAGACTTATTATATAAAAATTCTAAATTAAACTTATATTTTGCTTCCTTAAACAAAATATTTGAATCTTCATCAATTGTATAACTATGTAAATAATGTTTTTCTTGATCGTATACAAAAGTTTGACTAGCAGTTGTGATTTTTAATCTAGCATATACAGTTAATGTACCATAATTATATCTAATCGAATAATTGTTAGTTACATCCAATAAACCATCATAAATGTTGATTTTATCTACAACGTTATCAATGCTACCAGGATAAGTTATTTCTGATAATGTATTATATTTAACTATATGACCTAAGATTGTTTTTACTACGACATTTTCATGTTTTGTAGTTAGAGCTTGACCATTATACTCCATTTTAGCTGATGCTGTTTGGATTGTAATTTCTCGAGTTGTTATCGTGATTTTTCCATAATCATTTTTAACAACTATAAAATCGGTCACATCTTTATTTTCATATTTAAAGATAAGAGATTGTTCATTATTATACACACCAGCATTAATGTATTTTTTAGATTCACTTTGATTTAATTCAAATCTAATCTGACCACCAAATGTATCCGTATAAGATATAGTACCAAGTTCTAAGCATTGATATGCTTGTCCATTATACTCTCCCATTAAATCTTTAGATTTATATGTTATTGATAAACTAACACGGATTTGTCCTATAGAAAGACACTCAAATTGATAGTTATTTGAATCAACTGAAAGTTCTTGAATATTTTGAACAATACCTAGTTTATCTTTTGAATTAGCTAAAGATTTAGATTTTATAATTAATTTATCAGTGTTTAAATAACTATTCGCTTCATCTCCAGCAATTGTAAAACTAGTAAAAATCGGATTATTTATATCATACATTATTGAGTTAGAAGGTGTTTTATAATATACAGTATACTGTTCAATTGTTACAATGCCATATTCATAAGTTATGTTATAAGAACTTGTTACATCAATACTATCGTTATAAATTAATACACTTAAAGTATTATCATATCCAACAACTTTTCCATTTATTATTTGTACATCTTTAAAAAACTTCGATTGCACTTTAATAATATCTTTCAATACTAAATTCCCAGATACTATTTCATAGTCATCACTAGAATGGAAGTTTGTATTATATACGAAGTTGGCCGATGATGTTTTGATAGTAATATCACGTTTTATAATATTTAATTTACCTGAAATAAATTCTATTTCATAATATGTTGAAACTTCTTGATTATTTAAATCATATATTTTGTGACTTAAATAATCATTTATTATTCCACCTTCTTGATAATAAACAATCGAACCATTAGTCATTACTTCTAATATATCTCCAGTTACTAAAGAACCCAATATAACCTCATATTCATTTGAAGTAAGCGGCATACCATCATATACCTTTTGTTTATCAAGAATTTGAACTGTAACTTTCCGTTTATTTATTACTAAACAACCTGTTTCTTTATTAATGATATAATTATTAGTTACATCATATCCATAACTGTTGAAAATTTGATAATTTGCTATATCAAAATAATACGTTCCTGGTTTCATTTGACTATTATTTGTACTAAAAGTAAAGATATCACCTTTAGCAAGATAAGTTTCATTCGTAAAATAGTAATGTTCAATGTGATGATTTGTTCCATCATATTCAAATTCTGACCTAAATTCAACGTTAATTTCGCGTTTTTTTACAGATATTAAGGCTTTTTCAAATCTAACATTATAATTTTCTAGCAATGATTTTCCATTTTTGGCCAAAATATCGTAAGATTGCACTAAAAAATCAACACTTCCTACATTTGTAATTGTATTTGAAGTAAAGATAAATTCATGATTTTCCACTAAGCCATTTACAATAACTTCAGTAATTCCTAATGGTTGACCATCATAAACTTTGGTTGCATTAACTGGACTAACTACAAGATCTCGTTTATTAATTTTTATACTTCCATTTGTAAATGATAAATCATAGTTATTTGTAACATCGTTATTGTCTTTAAAGACAAAAGCTGTTAATACTCTAGTCACATGTGTTCCGATGGTTGAGTTGTCACTTAAAATATTTAACGATATTTTATCATTTGGCGCAAGTTCTTTTGACAATGTATAAGCATCATTTAGATCTATTCGATTTGTTCCGTCATAAACTTTTTCAAGGTCATTTAGATTAATGGTGATTTGTCGTTTTAAAACTGTTAAAGTGCCATCTATAAAGGTAATGTCGTAATTATCTGTTACATTAATCTCATCTTGATAGATTGAAACTGAATTTATAGTAGATTTAGTAATACCAACATTTACAATTGACCCCAAAACACTATTTACTAATAGACTATGAGTTTTAACTAGTCCATAACTATTATCTAAAACTTCAACTGTATTAAGATTATATTTAAAAATAGTACCATCATACTCATGTTCAATATCAATTGGTTTAATCGTAATTGGTCTTGGTAAAATATTAATTTCGCCTTTTAAATATGTTACTTCATAATTATTTGTAGTATTAACTAAATAATTATCATAAATTTCATGATGTATAACATTATACTGTATTACGCCATGTGTGTTATCTTTTAATGTTTCTGAGGTAATGCTCAAATTATCGCCTTTACCTAAAGTTGAATTTACAAGAACTCCCTTGGTTTGAATAAATTCATCGCCATCATATACTCTTGTCACATTTTGTGGTTGAATTGCAATTTTGCGTTTACTAATTATTACGCATCCAGGATTTAAGTCAATTTCATATGAACTAGTTACATCAATACCATCAGTATTAAAAATTTGAACATTTGATATTGTATTATTATCAGTTGAATCTGATACATTTTTGAAATTATTGTAGTTTAATAGCTCAAATTTAATAACATCTTCATAAGCTAGCATAGTGTTATTCAAATAATCAACACTTGTAACTGATGAAGAAAATCCGTCATATACCTTATTTATATCCATCGGTTTAATCGATAATTTTCGTGCTAGAATTTCTAGACTAGAATCGACTGTATTAACTTTGTAATTATAACTTACATCTTCTTGATTATTATTATATATAATAAATGATTCTATTTGATTTTTAACCCTACCATCACTTACATACTTTACTTTGCCATTAGTTATAATTTCAATTTCATGGTTTGATACTAATTGATACTTAGAATCTTTTAATAAAACTACTTTATTTGATGTTAAGAAAGTACCATCATAGACTTTAGATGCTATTTGTGGACTTATACTTATTTCTCTTCTTAATACAGATAAATAGCCAATATTCACATCAACATTATAACAATATGTAACATCTAAACCTTCACTATTTAAAATTTTATAATCAACTATTTCGTTTATAACGGCATTATCCAAGTATTCAGTTTCAGTCGCATTTACTACACTTCCATTAGTAGTAATTTCAACTCTGTCTTTAATCGCAAGATCATATCTAGAATTCTCAGCAAGCACTGCTTTATTTGAAGTCAAAGCAATTCCGTCATATACCTTAACGACATCTTCAGGTTTTATCGAAATACTTCTTTCATAAATAGTTAAAATACCATCTTCTTTGTCTATTATATAGCAATCAGTTACATCTATATTTTCACTATTTTGAATTTGAATGGTTTCAAATGAAATATTTGTAGAACCAACATATCGTTGAAAGCCATTATAAGTAGCATTTAATTCATCGCCTATAGCTAGAAAATATCGAGTTGAACTAAGATATTCAAAACCATTATCTGCTAAAATTTCTAAATTAGTTCCATCATACACTTTACTTTTATCAATTGGTTTTATTGATATATTTCTTGGCAAAATTTCCAAATAACCATCTTCATATGTTATTTCATAATTAGAGGTTATATCTCCTGTTGAATTCGTAATTATAACAGACTTTTTAGAAATACTATTTAAACTTTTTCCTACATAAGTGATGACTTTAGTTGTTAAACCGTAAATTGCATCACCAGGAATTAAACTATAGCTACTTTTATTAGAAAGAACTATATTATTAGTTCCTAAAGTTTGTCCATCATAAACTTTGCTAACATCAATTGGTTTAATTGTAATTGGACGTGGAGTTATTGTTAGTTTACCAATTTTTTCTGTAATTTCGTAGTTATTTGTTACATCTTTTCCTTCACTATTAACAATTACATAGTTTGCAATCGTGACATCAATGCTACCTGCATTCAAAATTCTTGAATTATTAAGTCTTACATCACTAAAAAAATCAGTACTTGCAAGATTAAAACGAGATTCATCTGTGATAATAATTTGATCTGTAACTAAATTAACTCCATCATAAACCTTATTTTTAGATTCAGGTATAATTATAATTGGACGACGTTTGATATTCAAGCGAGCTTCACTTGACATATCAATTTCATAACAATCCGTTACATCTTCTTTATTAATATTATATATTTTACACGAAATAATTTGATTGAAGTAATTACCAGCATCGACCAATGATTTGCTTGTTGTCACATCTGTTAAAAAATCACCATATGCTAATTGATATAAAGAGGCGTCTGTAAATTCATAATGTGATGTCATTATTTCATAACCAGTATAATAAATTTCCAAATCAATTGGTTTTATACTAATCTTTCGCTTTAAAATAGTAATACTTCCAACTACTTCGTCAATTTCATAATTAGCTGTAACATCATTTCCATATTCATCTTTGATGACAATGCTTTCAAATGATGTTGGTATTTGACCAACTTTAATTAAACTACCTGAAATTGTTACATTAAGAGTCTGCATTGGAACTAAACTTCCCGAGTTAATTTGATAGCCTGAAGCTTTTTGTTCTAAACCATTATAGACAAAAATATGATCTAGTCCACTTAAAGAAATTCTTCTTGGTAAAATCTCTAATGTTCCTTCAATATAGTTAATGTTATAATTAGCTGTAACATTATCACCTGCAAAATTAGTAATTAGAACATCACTAAATTGGTTAGTTGTTTTTTCTACATTTATAATGGAAGATTCTAAAGATACACTAAGTTTATCTCCATCAGCTAATGAACCAGAATTAATTTGATATAAATTATTACTTAGTTTTAAACCATCATATACCTTAGTTTTGCTAAATGATTCTAAGGTGATTTTTCTTTTTTCAATTTCAAGCAATCCATATTCATAATTTATATCATAATTTTCTGTAACATCATTACCAGCTTCATCTAAGATTTGAATTTCCTCAACTTGATTTTTAGCACAAATTGCATTTACGATACTAGTTGTTTTAATCTTTTCGATATGATGACCAGCGACTAATCCATTTTGCGATAAATTAATCTCACTATTTGTGAGTGGTAAACCATCATAAACCTTCTTTTCGCTTGCAGTAGTTATAGTAAGAGGACGTTTTGTAATTTCTAAGTTTCCCTCTAAAATAGTTAAATTATAATGGTTTGTAACATCTTTATCATAATTTTTGATTATAGCATTTTTACTTTTTACAATGGTATTACCAACACTACTTATTCCCGTAGAAAAATCGATGTTAATAGTATCTGAAAAACCAAAACTACCATCTACAATTGTATAATCTTTGGCATTAAGTTCTTTACCATCATATATTTTAGTTTCTGAATTTATTTGTAAAGTTAAATTACGTTTTAAAAAGGTTATATCGCTTTTAACCGTTTTAATGTCATATGCTTTAGTTACATCTCGTCCAGTTTCATCAACAATTACAATTGAACTATCAATGGGATTTACAACAGTAGATGTTAATTCAATGTTTTCATAATTAAACTCAACTTCAGCGATTCTATCATTTCCAACTAAATCAGCTGTTAATGATGGTTCATCACCATATGTTATTTTTGAATCCTTAACTTTGATTTCAATATCTTTTGGTAAAATGGAAAAAACTTGAATATCTGAATAGCCTTTAGCACCAAAAAAACGATTAGAAATAGCGCGCATCTCATATTCTCCTGGTAAATACGGCTTTTCATCACTCCACTCACTTCTTCCCTTTGGTCTAAATTCATAACTTACATCAGAAAATAATGCTTTAGCTGTATATAAATAGTCATCTCCATACGTAATTTCTAAAGGGCATTCCAGACCTTTAATGATAATCCCTTTAGTTGACAAAAAAGATACTATTAGTGCAATGACTAACAAAATCATACTGCCAATTAAAAGACGAAGTCGATAAATGGTATGACGTACTTTTGCAATTTTTCGCATTTTTTCTTCATATTTTTTATAACTTATCATAGGTTTAAATGCTCCTTTTCAAAATTACTTTATTCATAAACATATTTTGGATTTGTTACATATAGTTTTGAAATATTAGTATCAGTAAAATAAAATCCTTGAACTGTGATTGTACCAGCATCATCTGAATAGATGAACTCTATTAAATCCTTATGACTGTCAAGCAAACCATCAGTTAGTATATCGCCATTAGTTGTTACAATGATTGTAAAATTGCGTCGGTCTACTTTTAAAGTTCCGTAATTATATGTAATTCTAAACTGATTTGTAACATATACTTTTTCATTATTATCATTTAAATAATAAATATCAATCTTAACTGTATTAGCAGTAATACCTGGCATAGTAATACTTCCAGCTATCTCTGAAACTTCGTAGAAATATCCTTCCGTCAGTGGTGATACTATTACATCAGTTATTGACCCACTTAATGGGGTTCCATCATATTCTTTAGTATGATTTAACGTAGTTACAGTCGCATCAAAATTTACAACTTGAATTATATTTTCTCCAAAAATAAAATCATAATCATAAGTTATTTCCTCACCTAATTTATTATAAAGATGAAATTCCTCAATTTTGATTATTCCAGAGTTACCTAAAGTTGCTTGGCCGGAATATATAACTTTATAAGTGCATCCTTCAAACTCTTCTAAATCTAATCCGACTAATTCTATATTAGCACCATTGGCATAGGCAACTTTAGAATCGCCTAATGAACTATAATCAACAATATATCTTTCTGGTGCAATAAAATATGATGTTTTATTTTTTAAATAAACAAGTTCCTGTGATATTTGCATTATTTCATAATAATCACTCACATTTTTTCCGTTTTCAGTTATTATAAACGTCAAAATGTTGCGAACACTGCCAATAGTTGAAAGACGTGTAAATTCTACTACCTTAATCTCATGTCCAGAAATTAATGGAGTTTCTTTAGCAATATAGAAATCCTTGTTATAAAGTTCTTTATTAGGATCAAAGTAGGCTTGTTTACCCATTGACGTAATTAGTATAAAACGTGGTTTAATTGTAAATGTTCCACTTGTTTCCTTAATTATATAATTTTCTGTATAAATTGAATCAATTTGGGGTTCAACTCTTACACGCAAATTATGGATTCCTGGCGTAATTGCACTTTGAGAACTAATTAGATTTAAACTAAATCTATTTAAATCTTTCTTAATTATATTTGAAGAATCAACAATTACATCAGATAATTTAAATTGGTGAGATTGTCCATCGTATTCGATATCTGTTTTTTGTAAAACTTCAACAGATACTTCAATAGGCTTGATAATTAATTTTAAATATTCGTATTTAAGGATGAAATTATCCGTTATTTCTCCTGTACTGTCGTAAATGCTTAATTCAAAACTGTTTTCAGTATTGATTACATCAATTTTTTTTAATGCATTAATTATTTTAAATGTAACATTATTGTTTAAATAATTTAAAAATTCCGTTTTACACAAAATTCCAACATAATCATTAAACATTGAATTAGTTAAGCCTTGTGCTTCACCATTATAAATTAATTCTAAATCGCTTTTCTGATAAACATTCAAAATTCGTTTATAAATTCTAATTTCTTTAAAATCATATTTCATTAAAAAATTAGAATTTGAATAGATAGATGTCTCATCTTTTACGCTTAAATCAATTCTAAATTTATTATCCATTGAGCCAAAATTAACTAATGTTGCGATTTGAATTATTTCATAATTGTAATAATTAGTTAAGATATCCATAATTTCATCTTTTGATACTATATCATCCGGCTGTATTAGTGGTAATATTGTTAAATCATTTATCGTAGTTTTAACCATTGTTCCATCATATGTTTTGGCAATTTCTGATACTTGAGATACATTAATAGTTCTAGGCATCACAATGATGTTTCTATAATTATAACTTATCTCAAAGTTAGCTGTTAAGTCATTTTCTCCATTAGATATAGTTATATTAAAATTATTTATATAATTATAAGCATTTAAGATATCATTTCTTTGATTAAATATTATTGTATTATTTTTTAAATATTCATTTAACCAAGTATTATTTGAACTTGATCCATCTTTTACTTCATATAATCTATTAGGTACTTTTTTAACATTTCCATCAAAATATGTCACATAATCTTCTAATTGAGATACAATAAGTTTTCTTGGAATTATTTCAATATATCCATAATTATATGAAATATTTAAAATATAATCAGTGGGAATTTTATAACCGCCAAAATTTATATAAACATCTGTTAACTCAACCTTATTTAAGCGTTTTCCTACATTAAGATTAGTATTAGTAGAAATAATTTGGTACTCTAACGTATTTAGCCAAATAATTTCATAACCATCTTTATCAGTGATTTTAAAATCTTCTTTTGGCATTAATTCTGATGTACCAGTATATATTGAATTGATATCTTTTGTTTGTGTTACTAAAATATTAGCTTTAGTAATTGTGACTGAACCATATACATAATTAATATAAAAAGACGAACTAATATCATTAAAATTTGTATCTCTTATTACTAAAGATATTCGATTTGTATGAGTACCTACCATCGTATTATCAAATTTTATAAATGATGTTGTATCTTCTTTATTACCTGCACTATCAACTTTAAATACAAACAAGTTAAATCTATTTTCATTACTAGTAATAAATTCTGGTAAAACAAGTTCATCTACATTAACTGTATAATGATTTTCGGTATCAAATTCATGTGTAATATTAGGAGTAATAACTGTAAATTCGTAAGGAGTTATAGTTAATGTTCCCATTTCTACTATTTCAGATACTTCAAAGCTTTTTGAATAATCAACGCCATTTATATTAATATTCAAAGTAGTAAGACTATTAAAATATGTACCTGCATAAATAATATTTTCATGCGGGTTCATAGTAACATTCGCACCAATATCTCGAATAAACTCACGACCTGAAACAATTTCAACTTCTGAAATATTAAACGGTTTATTATCAAATACCTTAGTCACGCTAGGTGTTTTGATAGTAAGTTGGTATGGACTTATATAAACGTTATTAGTTTCAACGTCTTTTAAAATAATATTAAAGTTAGACGTAATATCTTGATCACCTAAATATGCTTTAAAAAGGAAGTAATCACTCGCATTATAATATCCAGCTTTGATTATTTTATCGCTTTTTTCTTCATCAACTTTAAAAAATGTTTTACTCAAAATACCTTCTAAAGTCATTCCACCAGTTATTTGATAATCAGTATAGTAAAAAGGTTTATAATCAAACACTTTCTCACCTTTTAGAATAGTTAACTCGATATCTCTTGGTAAAATTGAAATTAACCCACTTTCAAAATAAAACTCATAATTTGAACTTACATCAGTTTGTCCATCATAAATCTTTATTGATTTGAATATGTTTTCATACTTTCCAACGTCTACAAAAACATCATTAATATAAACTAATTGGTGACCATCAATTAAAGTCATCGAATTTTCAAGTAATTCATAGTCATCAACAGTTAAAGCATATCCATCATAGATTTTAGTCGCATCGTTTGTCTTAATTTTAATTATTCTTGGCAAAATTTCAAACATCCCAGGTAACACTTTGATCTGATAATTTCTAGAAATATCATTACCATATGAATCAACAACTCGAAATTGCAAATCATTAATATATTCATCTACATTTATCCCTCTTGGAGCATTTGTAACAACTACCTGATTATTTTCAGCTAAATTTCCACTAATAATTGTATAATCTTCAACACTAAAAGGGGTGGCATCGTAAATTTTTTTATCACTACCACATTGAATTACAAGTGGAGAAGCTTCGACTATTAATTTCCCATATGAGTAATTAATTTCATATAAATTAGTAACATCATTTCCATTTTCATCTTTAATATAAAATACTAAAGTGTTTGATACTTCACCTACATTCGTAATTTTAGCATTCATGTAAACTTCAGTATAATGTCCTTTTAAAAGTTGTCCGCTTGTTATCTGCCAATCAGTCTTAGGATCAGTAACTAATGGTGTTCCATCATAATATTTAGAAATAGTTTGAGTTTGAACACTAAGTCTTGATGCAAGTACTGTTAGTTTACCATTAGTTAAAACTAAATTATAATTACTAGACACATCTTCTCCAACTTCATTAACAACCCTGGCAGTTACCTTATTTTCAATTACACCAATATCAGTAATTGAACCAATTACAACTGCTTCAATTCTATCACCTTCAATTGGAGCACCTTGAGTAACTGTATATTCATTAGCTTCTAAAGCAACACCATCATATAATTTCTCAGCGCTTTTCGCTTCAATACCAATTGTGATAGGATTTACCTTTAATTTTCCAAAAACAGTTTCAATTTCATAATCTGATGAAATGTCTATCCCATTTGCATCACGTACTTTTACTTGAAAAGTATTGTCTGATGTACCTGCATTTAATTGCGAACCAGTAAAATCAATATCCAATGTAGCACCAAAACCCAGTTCACCTACCATTTTATAGTCATTGCTTACCAATTCAGTTCCATCATAAGTTTTTTCAGAACTTGTTGAAATTATCTTTATATGATTAGTTCGGTAGCCAATACAACCAACTGCGGCTAAAACAAAGTAGACTCCGATTAATGCAATTAGACTCATTAAAAAACAAGATAAAGCAAACATTAGTTTATTTCTTTTAACCATGTTATATTAACTCCTTTCTAAACAGTTCTTTCTATTTTGTAAATTACTTCTTTACAAAGTTTCATATTCTCAGTTCCAAATAAATCATCCATGAAATTAACTAATTTTTTAGCTTCACTTCTAACATACACCGGGTTTTGACTTTCTAACTTTCTAAATACTTTTCTTGATAATATATCATCTAAGGCGTCAACTTCATCTCCACCACAAGCTACATACACTGGTACATATGTCTTTATCTGCTTCATAATTCGATTCCCAAATGTTATATGAAACCTTTCAATCATATATTCATCTAATTTTTGTAATCGGTTTAAATTTCTAGTCGTTATTCTAAATTTCTTTACCGCTTCTTTAAACTTCTCTTCTAAATAACTTGCACTTATTGCTTCAAAATTAGTTTTTTTAGCCTCAAACGGTAAACACTTAGTATCTAAATTTATTACCATTGCTCTATCATATACTTTATCTGATATCGCAAATGTTGAATCATCGTTATTCGCTGTTCCAATGAACCACATATTTGCAGGTAAACGTAATTGACCTTTCTTTAATAATTTAGGGTCACTTTCCCATTCATCTGATATTACATCTAGCATTCTTCCTTCTAAATTAGGTATTTCTAATAATGATAAAAACTCCGCAAAATAATACTCTACTCTTGCTATATTCATCTCATCTAATACTGTAATATATATTTGATCATTATAATTTGCTTCATATAATTTTTGAAGTAGTACTGTTTCATTAAATTTCTTTGTAAATTCGTTGTAATATCCAATTAAGTCAGTTCTTTCTTTCCACATTGGCTGAATAGGTAAAATTGTCGTAGAATTATTTAAAAACTCCCCAAAAGCATAGGCTAAAGATGTTTTTCCAGTTCCTGACATACCTTGCAAAATTATAATATGGGTGGTTGCTAGTCCTGCTATAAAACGACGAATATCTGATATATCATAATATAAATTAAGTCTATAACTAGAAAAATCTCTGAATATATTACATATTTCTTGTAAGCTTAATGTATTATTAAAATTAAAATCATGTTCAACTTCATATTCTTTATCAATTTGACTTAGCATATAAAATCTTGTTTTATCCTGATTTACTTCTTCTTGATTTATTGAATTAGAGATATAAAGTTCTTTTTTAGATAAATTATCAGCTTTTATTTGATTATCATCGTCATTCTCATCTTCTTTATAATCTTTTTCCAATAATGAATTTTCGTAAGTTTCTAATCTGGTTGATTGTGATTCTTCTATAACATCATTACCTTGAAATCTTGATATACTTAATTCTTTATCAATATCTAAATTAACTTCTGGAATATAAATATCAACAGCTTTAGCAGCATTAATTATCAGTAATAAAAGAATTATAAACGCTAATAATCCAGCAAACATGATGACATAAGTCGTTTCTGACTTTAAAAGAGTGGTAGATGAAAAGTCACCATTTAGATAACGATAAATTAATGAACCTAGTAATAAAACAGCTACTAAACTCATAACTAAAAATAAACAAACCAGTGCTATTTTAATTTGCCTTCTACTTTTCATCACCAAATCTCCTTTCATTACTTTTTATTTTTTAAAATATCTTCTTTAATCCTTTTTTTTGTTTTCTTCCACTGAGCTTTATAGAACTTCGTAAAAGCATCATACTCAGCTTCAAGCTTTAAAAACGCATCTTTTGAAGTATAATCCTCATTTTCTTTGATTAACCCTTGATTGTATCGAAGGCCATGAATTTGGGCTGAAGCTAAATCATTTTCCTTCTTTAAATCATTATATTTTTTTGTTATCTCATCTATTTTTTGTTTTAAAGATCTATTATCTTGATTAACACTCTCTTTAAACAAATCAAATTCTTGAGCTAAATTTTCGAACTTCTTACTACTCTCAACTGTTTGAAGATTCATATCATTTTCATATGTTAATTTAAGATTATTGATGTCATCTTTCATCATAGAAATTCTATCTTCATATGATTCAATGATTATTTTAATCTTACTTTCGCATTCGCTTTCCAGGCTTTGAAGAACTTCTTTATTACGATTTTCAAGATTAATGAGATTTTCTTCAAAATCATTTTTTTGTTTTTCAAGTTTATTATCATACTCTAAAACCAATTTTTTTATAGCCTGTTCATATTCAAGTTTAAGTTTTACAATCTCTTCATCCTTTTGTTTTATAACGAATGTTAATTCCTCAATTTGGAGAGTAAGACTTGTAATTTCTTTTTTTAAGGTAATAATACTGTCATTTAATTCTTGAATTTTTAAATCTTTTTCATTAACTAGTGTCTTAAGTTTAAGGACTTGAGCTTCTAAGAATTTATTTCTTTCTTCTAAAGCCAATAAGTATTCTTCTAATGAAGTCTTAGATTCTTGTAATACACGTTTTAATTGTTTTAGTTTCAATAGGTGTTCTTTAGCTTTTTCTTGACGAATTCTTTCTTCTTCTTTCTCGTATTCAGCTTTTAGGTTTTCTTCAATGTTTGATCCATATCTCAAACCAAAAAATGAAGTAAGTGAAATAAGTTCTAAAACATTATCCGCAACTTTATCGCTAAACGGATTAAAACGCGTATAAATCTCTTGTTTTGAAAAGCCATCTTCATTAAATGCTGAAATAAAATCATATAATTCGACACAACGTTTAAAGTTTTGATTCATCTTTAAGACATTCGTTTTTATAAGTGGCGGTTTAATAATCGGAGCTTTTGAAACTTCAATCATTAAATCTGTTTTTAAAAAACTATTCACTCTTACCATTACATCTTCAATGCGAATGAATAATTCCTTACTTGTTTCATCAAGTGCTTCTTCAATATTTTCTAAATTTAATTCATCATACGTTAATTTAAAATTAATTTCACGTTCACTTATACTTATTTTTTTATCCATTTGAATTTTAGTTTCAAAGGTTTTGCTAATTTCAGCAATTTTATCAAGTCTCAGCTGGACGAATTCCTTTAAATTTACTAAAAGCATATACAAAAAACGATTTTCATAAACTGCATAATCTGTTAATTTTTCCTCTTGATAAATTTTTTCAGGAATTAAAGTATCATTTGGATTTTGTGGTATTGTCTTAATTAGATTACTATGCTTTGCTAAATGAACAACCGATGCTCTACTTACACGCCGATTTTTTTCAATTGGAACTACTTCACCATTCGTTAGAATAAATTGTCTATCTTCTTTAATAGCTTTTTCAATATAATCTAACTTTGATTCGATAAATTTTATCCAGTCAGCGTCAATTGTAATCTTATAATGTTTTGATTCTAAACTATCAAGTTCTGAATGATTAGCCTTAAATATTTTTCGTTCTTTTAATAAATCCGAATTTTTCTCAGTCAAATGGCGATAATTAAGATAACTTCGGTATAAAATATCAACTTTTCTCATCTAAGGCCATCCTTTCTAAACAGTTCTTTCTATTTTGTAAATTACTTCTTTACAAAGTTTCATATTCTCAGTTCCAAATAAATCATCCATGAAATTAACTAATTTTTTAGCTTCACTTCTAACATACACCGGGTTTTGACTTTCTAACTTTCTAAATACTTTTCTTGATAATATATCATCTAAGGCGTCAACTTCATCTCCACCACAAGCTACATACACTGGTACATATGTCTTTATCTGCTTCATAATTCGATTCCCAAATGTTATATGAAACCTTTCAATCATATATTCATCTAATTTTTGTAATCGGTTTAAATTTCTAGTCGTTATTCTAAATTTCTTTACCGCTTCTTTAAACTTCTCTTCTAAATAACTTGCACTTATTGCTTCAAAATTAGTTTTTTTAGCCTCAAACGGTAAACACTTAGTATCTAAATTTATTACCATTGCTCTATCATATACTTTATCTGATATCGCAAATGTTGAATCATCGTTATTCGCTGTTCCAATGAACCACATATTTGCAGGTAAACGTAATTGACCTTTCTTTAATAATTTAGGGTCACTTTCCCATTCATCTGATATTACATCTAGCATTCTTCCTTCTAAATTAGGTATTTCTAATAATGATAAAAACTCCGCAAAATAATACTCTACTCTTGCTATATTCATCTCATCTAATACTGTAATATATATTTGATCATTATAATTTGCTTCATATAATTTTTGAAGTAGTACTGTTTCATTAAATTTCTTTGTAAATTCGTTGTAATATCCAATTAAGTCAGTTCTTTCTTTCCACATTGGCTGAATAGGTAAAATTGTCGTAGAATTATTTAAAAACTCCCCAAAAGCATAGGCTAAAGATGTTTTTCCAGTTCCTGACATACCTTGCAAAATTATAATATGGGTGGTTGCTAGTCCTGCTATAAAACGACGAATATCTGATATATCATAATATAAATTAAGTCTATAACTAGAAAAATCTCTGAATATATTACATATTTCTTGTAAGCTTAATGTATTATTAAAATTAAAATCATGTTCAACTTCATATTCTTTATCAATTTGACTTAGCATATAAAATCTTGTTTTATCCTGATTTACTTCTTCTTGATTTATTGAATTAGAGATATAAAGTTCTTTTTTAGATAAATTATCAGCTTTTATTTGATTATCATCGTCATTTTCATCTTCTCGGTAATCTTTTTCAATTGTATCTTCTAATAACTCAGATTGACCAACAAAATCAGCTTTATCTTTATGTCGTTTTCTCTTACTATCTTGCGATGAATCTATATCGCCAATTATAATATCCGGATTTTCTATTTTTTTAGTTTTATAATAGTTAGGTTTACGATACTCATTAGTAATAACTAGTAAACATAGCAAAATAACCATAAATACCATTAAAGATACATATATAATAATCATCAATGGCTTAGATAAAAATTCCCACACTGATTTTGAAATCCCAGCAATGTCAAGGAAATTTAAAGCTGTGGCAAGTATCAAATTCATTACCAAAATTTCCTCCTTACTTTAATAATTTTGAAGATAAAATATTATTATCAACTCCTAAGATTTTGTCTAAAATCTCAAGTAACTCATGTCTACGTTCCTCTTCTAAGTTATTTGATAAAATAAATGGTAAGATTCGCAATGCTAAAACAGAATCAAGTGCTTCTTCTAGACTATAACCCATACTAGCATAAGTTGAAATATAATCTTCTATTAAACAATATTCTTTATTTCCTAATGCAACTCGCTCCTTTGTTTTTAAAAAGTCGCTCAAATCATCAATTTTTTTCCATGTTTCTTCACTTAATAAAAATTCTTCACGATTTATTCGAATTAATTCGTTAAAGTGTCCAAAAGATAACATCTGTGTTTCTTCTAAATCTATATCCTCTTTTTCACATAGTTCACCTTTTATTTTTACAACACATGAATTTTTCATTAAAATACGGTTAGAAACGAATGAACTATTATCTTTTAAAATACCAATAATCCATAGATTTGTAGAAAAATCTAATTTTATATTTTTGTCTTTTGTACGTAGTAAAATTGTATGTTTTTCAACCGGATTATCAAAAATTGGCAATAACTCAGCTAAATACTCCTCAGCTCGTGGTAAATAGACATCATTTAAAACTGCAAAATGAATTCCATCTTTATTATCTGATGCGTAATATAAAGACTTTATAAATTCTGATTTATACCGTTTATTATCTCTAGCCTCAAAGTATAAATCAATTGGATGATGAAACTTTGGTTTTATTTCTGTATATGTCATACTTGATGCTATAAAAATATTAAAAGCTTCAATAAATAAAGATGAAACTAAACTATCTCCATCTAGAAAAATAACTTTTGTAGTTGACATTGCACTTAAAAAAGTAACAATACTTTTCCTTTCAATTCTATAGCCTTTTGTTAATAAAATATCGTTTAATTTTTCTGCAATTTCATTAAATGTAGACGTAAAATCCCATTCTGAAGAACTAATTAATGAATTGACTTCATCATTAGCATCTTCTAATTTTGATAAATCAACTTCCATATTCATACTAGCAAGTTCCAAAGCTGTATCTAATTGATGATCAATTTCTTCTTTTGCATCTACCATTTTAATCTCTTTATCATTTTTTTTAATTTCTTCACGAACTATTTCTTCATAATTAGGACAAGGTAGGGTACTGACCATTTTTCTTAAATCGTTTTCAGAAAAGCGAAATCTTTTTTTATTTGATTTAACAAGCGAAATAATATATATAAATATAAAAAAATCTAAAACTAATAATAAAATTAAAGAAATCATCTTTAATTCTTCAATCAATAAATTAGATTCTCTAAACATAATAATCATTAGATTTATATAAAATGTAACGACTAAAATAAAAGTTACTTTTAATCCAACACCTTTGATTTTTTTATTCTCAACCATAGTATCACTCCTTATAAATGGTATATAAAAGTCAAAAACGTTGATAATTAAAAATTATCAACAAAATTTATTTAAGTAAAGATTAAATCTTCTCTCAAAATAAACATTAAAACCCCTCCAAGCACTCAGCATAATTATACAATAGTCTTGAAAGTGATGTCAATATTTGTTAATTTTTAATTAAATTTTGTTAGAAGAAAATTTTAAATTTTAGACTTGTTAAAAAAATAAAAATCCTCATTTATAGTGAGGATTAATCAATACTATCTAGCACTTCTTCTTTAATTTTATTTTTATTTAAAATCTTTTCAAAAACAAGAAAGAAAACAATTGCTGAAGTAATTGAGCATATTAAATCTCCGATTGATTCTGATAAGAAAGTATAAATAGGAGAAAAGAACTGTGGAATTAAAACAGTTAAAGCAAAAATTGATATTTTTCTAAACAAAGATAACCAAATAGCAATATTTGATTTACCAAGTCCTACTAACGAGTCAACACATGCCCATTGGAACGGCAATAGTAAAACGCCAATTGTATAAAGGCGAATAGCTTTATTAGCTAAATTGTAAACGTCAATTGATGGATTAAAAATATTAATAAAAAAACCATTAAATAATTGTGCAAGAATCAACATAACAATACAATAAATACCACATAAGCTAAGCATACCATAAAATGCTTTTTTTACACGTTTATTATTGGAAGCTCCATAGTTAAAACTCAAGATAGGTTGAACGCCTAAGGTAATTCCAGAAAGAGGTAAAGATATTAACGTCATAAAGCTTAATACAATTGTATTAGCACTAATAAATAAATCCGGATTATCTTTGACGCTTGATTTCAACACTGCATTTAAACATATTAAGATAATGCTATCAGTTGCACTAATTAAAAACGGTGAAAAGCCAACAGCTATAATTTGTTTTAAAGTTTTAAATGAATAGCCTGTAAACTTTAAATTTACACCACTAAATTTTGATAATAAAAAAATAAAAACAAATAGAAAAGATAAGGCTTGGGCAATAACCGTAGCATAAGCAGCACCGGCCACACCTAAATTAGCATTAAAGATTAAAATTGGGTCTAAAATAATATTAGTTAACGCTCCAATAACGACACTAGTCATTGCAATTTTTGAATAGCCTTGACATGTGATAAATGAATTTAATCCCAATCCAGTTATTGCAAAAATTGATCCAATAGCATAAATAGTCATATAACTACTAGCATATTCATATGTGTTGTCAGATGCACCAAATAAATATAAAATTGGTTTTCTTAATGTTAAAAAAATAACTGTTAGAAGAATTGATGTTAAAATTAAAAATAAAAATGAATTAGCCATTATTCTTTCAGCACTTTTTTTATCACGTTCACCTAATTTCATAGCGACTAGTGGAGCTCCACCTTGACCAATCAAAAAGGAAAATGAGGTAAACAGCGTCGTAATTGGTGCAGCAATTCCAACTCCAGCTAATGCGAGTTCACCATATCCTGAGATATTTGAGATAAATATACGGTCAACAATACCATATAAGACATTAATAAACTGAGCAATCATTGATGGGATTGCTAGTTTTAAAACTAATTTTTTTAAGTTAGCATTTGCTAAATCATTATTCACAATAACACTTCCAAACAAAAATGATTTTACAATAAGAAAGACAAAAAAACAATATAAAAATAATAAAAGAGATTTTTATGTTATTAATCTCTTTTACTAAAAATATTGGCTAAACCATTCTATATTCGAAAACATAATAAAGCCTATTAATATTGATAAAATAATCGAAAGAATTATGTCAAAAATAAATCCTACTATAGTCCCAATGACTAATTTTTTTGCCGTTTTTGGTTTTTCTTGATTCCACATAATACATAATATTAAACCAACAATTGGAAGAAAAAAGGCTAAAATTGCCCATAAAAAAGAACCACTATCATTAACTGTGTTTGTCAAATTATTATTTTGATTATTCTTTATTGGTGTACCACAAAATGTACAAAATAATGAATCATCTTCTATTTCTTTTCCACAATTTCTACAAAACATTTTTACTCCTCAATTAATAAAAATTAAATAATGCATATTATAAGTATATTATAGTATATTTTTAGGTATTTACAAGATATTATTGGTCAAATATTTTTATTTTTATACTTTTTGATGGTAATAATATTACTCATCTAATCAAAATTTGTATTCTTATTTAAAAATATAGCTAAATACTTAAATTATTCTTAGAAATTTTTTTATAAATAGATTTAGATTTAAAAAAAGCAAGGATTTAAACCTTGCTCATTAATTTTTATATATTTTCATTTTTTTCTTTTATTCTTTTATAACCCGGATTTTTATCCTTTTTAAAAGCAAACGCATCAAGTTTTAATTTATCTGCTATAATATCACAAATACGAGCCATTGCAGGTGCTAATAATACATTTAGCCCTAACTCGATAAAGAAATTTGGTCCAGTTAAAAATAAGAATAAATATACAAATGTTGATGTACTTTGTTCACTAGCCCCAGTTGAAACCATTTCATAGAAGAAAGTGATTACACCAACTCTAAATAATAATGAATTTGTAAGTGGCCCAATAATACTCGCGATAAAGACAGCTAATATAAAATTTTTCTTTTTTAAAGCATGGAATGAAAGACCTGCGAATAAACCTGCTAAAGTGCCTTTCGCAACTACTGTAATAATTGTACCAATAACACTAATACTATAAAAATATTCACATTGACCTGGCGTTAATAATACAACTAAACTAAAAATAAATCCTAAATATGCTCCAGCAGCACTTCCATATAGCATAGCCCCAATTGTAATAGGTACCAATACTAAGGCAGGTGAGTATGGTCCAAGTTTAATGAACGATGCGAAATATTGAAGCGCAATTACAAGTGCTGTTAACATCGCCATTGATACAAGACGCATAATTTGTTTTCTGTTTTTGTTCATATTAATTTTTTCCTTTCTTTTTAGTCCCAAACCGGGTACCTTAAGCAAATATATTTTACAACTTTTTGTTAATTTTGCAAGTTTTTTAATATACTATTAGTTTAATCAGATTTTTGTTTAATATTCTTTTAGACGTTGTACTATTTATAAAATTTTTTTATAGATATACTAGTAAAAAAAGACTGTGTATTTAAGTAAGTATTTAAACTCATTTAAATATTTTCACAGTCTTTTATGTTAATCTATAAATTCAAAAGCATAACTGAATATTTTTACAATATCACCGTTCTTAACACCTAAACGGCGTAACTCATCATCAACACCCATAGTTCGTAACTGACGAGCAAAACGACGCATTGCTGAATCATTTTCAATATTTGTCATATCAAATAATTTCTTAAGTTTTTCACCTTCAACCACAAATAATCCATCACTATCACGGCGAATTTTAAATGGTTTTTCTTCTTCTTCAAATTTATAAGTTACGACTTCATTTATCTCATCTGCTTCAACCAATGAGAAATCTGGAGTAACAGCTAATAAATCAGCTATTTTATATAAAAGTTCATTTAAATGTTCTTTAGTAAGTGCACTAATTGGTAAGATATCAACTTCTGGAAGAAGTTCTTTAAATCTTTGTAAGTTTTCTTTTGCTTCTGGTAAATCCATCTTATTGGCAACGACAATTTGTGGACGAAGTGATAAATTCATTTTGTATTCTTTTAATTCCTGATTAATAGTAAGATAATCTTGGTATGGATCTCTTCCATCTACTCCAGCCATATCAATGACATGAACAATAACACGACATCTTTCGATATGACGTAAAAATTGAAGTCCTAAACCAGCTCCTTGGCTAGCTCCTTCAATAATACCAGGTAAATCGGCCATTACAAAACTTCTTCCATCTGGTACTTCTACCATACCTAAATTAGGATTTAAGGTTGTAAAATGGTAAGCAGCTATTTTAGGTCTAGCTGCGGATACAGCACTGATTAATGTTGATTTACCAACACTTGGGAAACCTACTAGTCCACAGTCAGCTAATACTTTTAACTCACAACGAATGTAACGATGTTCCCCTGGTTCACCTTTTTCGGCAAAATCAGGACATTTGTTAATTCCCGTAGCAAAAGCCATATTGCCGCGGCCACCACGACCACCTTTACAAATAATAGCTTCTTGTCCATCACGTGTGATATCAGCAATAACTAATTTTGTATCATCATCAAAAATTGTTGTACCTAATGGAACTCGAATATAAGTATCATCAGCGCATTTTCCATACATTCCCTTAGTTCGACCGTTTTCACCATCTTTACCCTTAATTATACGATTGTATCTTAAATCAAGTAATGTCGATAAATTCTTATCTCCAATAAAGATAATTGAACCACCTGCTCCACCATTTCCACCATATGGTCCACCTTTTTCAATTTTTAATTCACGGCGATAGGCAACGATTCCGTTTCCACCTTTTCCCGCAGTTAGTTCAACTTTGACCTCATCGATAAACATAGGCATTCTCCTTTCTGAATAGTCTAGTGACCATTCAATGCATTTTATCACAAAAAAAACACCCACGAACGTGGGCTTTTTTATTATTGTAATGGGTAAACTGATACTTGTTTTTTATCGCGGCCTTTACGTTCAAACTTAACGATTCCAGCAACTTTAGCAAATAAAGTATCGTCTCCACCGATTCCTACATTATTGCCTGGGAAAATTTTAGTTCCTCTTTGACGATAAATAATTGAACCAGCAGTGGCAAATTCACCATCAGATTTCTTTGCACCAAGACGTTTTGATTCTGAATCACGTCCGTTCTTAGTGGAACCAACACCTTTTTTAGATGCAAATGCTTGAATATTTAAAAACAACATGGTAGGTACCTCCTATTTTTCAGATTTTATATTCTTAGGATATGTTAATTTTAACATATCAAGAGATTCTTGTAAATTATCAAGAATTTTGATTGCTGTGTCATTTGTCATATTAATATGAATTAAAGCATAGCCTTCCTCAAAGATTGGCTTTGAGACGTTGCAACAATTAAGGCCTAACTTTTCTAACAAATTAATTGTCAAGACAAGCATTGTTGAGACACTAGCACATACAATATCTGATCCATAAGGATTTTGATTAGCATGTCCTTTGACCTCAATTTTATAATCTAGATTATTTTTAATAATCTTATATTTAATCATATAGATTAAGCGTTAATAGATTCAATAGTAAGCTTAGTATAAGATTGACGATGTCCCTTCTTAGTACGAGACTTTTTCTTAGGACGATACTTGAAGATAATAATCTTCTTAGCTCTACCATTCTTTTCAACCTTAGCAGTTACAGTAGCACCTTTAACGTAAGGAGCACCAATTTCGTTCTTTTCTCCTCCGATGAATAATACCTTATCAAATGTATAAGATTCACCAACTACTGCATCGTTTAATAATTCAACGAAAATACTTTGTCCAGCTTCAACTTTAACTTGTTTTCCACCAGTTTCAATTATTGCATACATGTCGTTACACCTCCTGAAAATTTTTAAGACACACTATACAGGTAACATTATAGTATTTATAACCTGTTCTAAGTGGTGCATGTTACAACATAATAATTTTAAACTATCTAAATGTATATGTCAAGATACAATTAAAAAATATTTAATTAATTATAAATCTATTTTTTTTTATTTTAATTGTAATTATTCTTTATTAGTTACACTTTATAAGTATATTTAATAAATATACTTTTGTAAATTTTTTTATTTTTAACATCATTTTATATGTAAAGGTATTTATTATGAATGTTAAATAACATTATAAATATTTCTTGGGAACAGCGTAAGTTGGGGGAAGTAGAAACAACATTTACTAGTTTATCAGGGAAAACATCCTCAGATTTCGATCATGAAGAAGCTTCATTTATTACATATATGATAGCTGCATCTGTTTACCTTTGCTTTTCTTTAATGGATTTTCTAAGTAATTATTAAGTATCTCAACAGTGTAATATTTCTTAGCGACTGTCTCATATTCGACTACTCTAAAATTAGGTTTTACCATACCCCCTATATTTAGGCCTAGTATTTCTATATCTTTAACAATTTTATGAGAATCAAATTTTGCCAAACCTTTAGATTTAACCGTATGACCTTTTATAATGATGTCATCAATATCTTCAAAGCTAACAGTCATTTCTACTTATGTTACAACTCTTGGTTCTTTACGAAAATATGCCAACAATCTATTTTTTATTGAATCATATAATAAACGTTTGCTTTCAT
Source organism: uncultured Anaeroplasmataceae bacterium (assembly GCA_944325035.1). Classification (GTDB taxonomy): domain Bacteria; phylum Bacillota_I; class Bacilli_A; order Acholeplasmatales; family Anaeroplasmataceae; genus CAG-307. Next base: position 315,110 of record CALUYM010000001.1, on the reverse strand, counting down.
CTAATATCTCTTCCTCAGGAAAATTAATTTTAGGAATTATCGCTCCATAATCCTTAATTTTGAAATCATCAAAAATTTTATCATCGGGTTTTGCTAGAACATCATAACCGTTTTGTCTAAAGTGTCCAATTATTCTTTCAACTTTTTCTTTCTCTCCTTCAGGCAAAAATTATGTATTTGTTCTTAGATATGCTACATACTTATTCAAATATAATTCTTCCAATTTATTTAATGTTTTACTAGCTGGCCAGTTATACTTATTGCTCATATAATTTTGTAGTTTTGATAATGAAAATAATCTTGGTGGTCGTACTGTCACATCTTTTGTAGCCATATCACTTACAATTCCCGTCATTTGATTTAAAGTTTGAACTAAAATATTAGCTTCATTTAACTCACTTTTTTGAAAGTCCATATCATGTTCCAAATGTAACTGTTATCCACCAATAGTCGTATTTGACTCAACGGTATAATACAATTCTAGAACAAATAAATTAATTTCTTCACCTCTTTCTTTAATGATACGAACAATTGTTGAAACAACTTTACCAACTCTAAGCAATGAACCGCTATTTTTTATAATTGCAAACATGGTGTAATTCATCCCATAACACCAATCTGAGATTGCTCTTGCTAATGTTTCTTCAAATAATCTATCATCCTCCGAATCAAGCCATACATTTTAAAGCTGCCGCAATTGCTTCTGGCATTTGAGATGGCATCCATAGCCTTTTAACTTTCTTTTTATTTCCAAGCTTGAACAAAATTTCACGTATTAAATATTATTCTTTTCATCTAGCAACTCCAGCATTAATAATTATATCAATATCTGTTCTTGAGAGCTGTGATTGGATTATTTTTATGTAATCTTTAGCAGCACAAGCTTACTTCCGTCCAAATTGAGCTAGAAAATATGGTAATGCCAACTCTTTCCAAGATCTAATCCCTGTATAATCCTCGATATATTTTAATTGGTATAAATGTCATCTAGCAGCAAAAACATAAGATTCAGACTCAAAAATAATCCCCAATAATACCTTTTGTGAAGGCACATGTTCATCTAAAAATTTGATTGCTTCAACAATGTTTTTTGCCAAGGAACTTTTTTCTGCAATAATCAACGATTTCATTAATATAACTCCCCATTTCTGGCTAGTTTACAGTTTAATCCTGCATCTACAGACTGCCACAATTGCCTATATTCACCAGTTTCTGGATCAGGCCTTTCTATCGCACCTATTTTATCCCACTGCATTACTTCTGACAAATCACTGCCTTTGACATAGCATTTTTTGCAATTATTTTCAACTACAACAAATGAACATATTCCATGCATAATCACTAAATCTTCATAGCATAAAGAACAAAAACTGTATTATATTTCTTAGTCATCATAAATCACTATTCTACATTTAAATTATACTCAATATAATTTAAAATTTCTCGCACAATCCTCCCTCACTGTGTCTATCTACCAAATCAAGTTTCAATCAAATTGTCTATTAATAAGTTCAATAATTTCATTAGAATCAAATATATTCTTTAATTCAATACAACTACATAAAACTGGTATTTTAAAAGCATTTATCGTATTAATGATACCAAATAAAACCTTTGAATTTTGATTTCCTAATTTTACCTTTATAGCTCCAGCTCTATAACCATTAATATATCCCATTTTCCTACTCTTACCATCAGCTAATTCTTCTACTGTATATAAAGACATCTTGCCACTAAATAAATTATTTGTATTAAATTTTAAGTCTATTTTCTTCTCAATTTGAGGCATAAAAACTTTATTTTCCACAGTAAAATCATATTTTTTAAACTTATCTGCTAAAAATATATTAAGTATTTTTACACCTCTTCATTCAATGAAGATGCCAATATGTTTTTAGCTTGCTCTATATTCTCCCCTTTGGTTTTTATACCATTGTTCCCTTTCTTCAGATGAAAGAAACTTAGGTGCTACTTTTTCATAATGTCTAATGCAATCATAAGCATTTACAATTTCATCATTTATAGATCCTTTAAAAAACCATGTTAAATCTATAAATAAAGATTCACACAAATAGATAGCTTTATTTTCAAGCCATTCCTGGAAAGCTTTCTTACTAAAGAAATAAAAATTTCTTAAAAACAAATAATTGCCCTCAAACATAATATTCGGTTAGAAAGGTGAGGCATTTACGTTTTGCAGTAAAATTTGTCTTATTTTAGGAATTAAAAACAAATGTGGTATCTAATCAGTAATTCTTTGCACATATTTTCTATCGCATTTTAATATAGAACAAATTTCTTCAGGAACTAAAGAAAATTCATCTAGCAACTCATATAGTTGTCTCCAATTAGATGAATCTATATAAACTAAATTGTCTTCTCCTACTTTATATTTCATGTTATCAATTATCCCTTCTTCATACTTACATTATATCTTTTCCATATATAGACACGTAAAAACATAAAAAATAAAATTTGAAAAAAAATTTGATTTTAGGTATTAGCGATATAAAAAAATACTGAGCCAAGAATCTAAAAAACTATATATTTAATAAAAGGAGAGTGATTATATGAAAAGCTTTATTAAAAAGTTAATGTTAGAAATAATATGTTCTAGCATTGCTGAAATAATTACAATGCTAGTTCAGCATTTACTATTTAAATAATAAAAAGGCTGAATTTACAGCCCCTTTATAAATAATATTTAAAATAATAGATTTATAATTGATAAAAAATAAAAACCTTCTTTGATATAATGGAATTGCCTAGAAACCATAATCAAGGGAGTTTTTTTTTATGGATAAAGAAGATATCCATAGATTGTACTTAGGCCCTATAAAAACATCGATCTAGCAAATCGCAATGAAATATATGACCCGAGTACAAATAATCATATCATAAAATTAAAGTTATTTAAAGACGTCACTTTATGTTGCCATTATTGTGGTACAATTGGTGAATATAAATTAAGAAACTAGTGCTTTCAAACAATTAATCATTCTTCTGCTATCGAGGATAAAATAATCATTAAATTATATCGTAGAGTTTTTCTTTGTGGTTGTGGAAAAACATTCAAGGAACCTAATCCATTTACTTCTTCTAAAAGAAAACTTACTATGCAAATGGAAATTAAAATTCTTATGGCTTTAAAGGATATCAATGAAAGAGCGCTTTTTGAAGAACATAAATCTGAAATTTTGCTATATCAAATCAAAAAGAATTATGAATATATATTGGAAAAGTGTTAGATAGATAATATAACACATTTAAATAGTTATCCCTAATAATGTTGCTATCATCTGTATGCCAGATGATAAATCTGGTATCATCGCTACAGACGATGCTATAAATTTCATCGTATTTAAACAAGAATTGATACTCAATTTTTTAGGTTTTTTTTCTTGAATTTCACTTTTTATAGTATCAAGATTTTGAATAAGTATTGACTTCCATTCTTGATTATCTAAATTATCGATAATATTAGAGACTTTTTTTATAGTATTTTCTAATTCCTCTACTCTGAGAGCATTTTCTTGTTCAGCATGAACCGTTCCACCATGTTCTGCTATGTTAACTTGAACACTAAAGCAATTTTTATTAATATTATACTTATTTACATCATCGAAAGCCATATCTGTTGCAATATCTTTAATGTATTCATCAATTTCAGTAACAAACGGATATACTAATCGATATCCAAATGATTTTGCCATGTCTTGATACTTATTTTCGTTTGTATAATGTGATCCAAAAATATATGTTGATATGTTCTTATGTAAAATATACTCAAATATTTTATATAGTAAATATGCCCTTTGCTTACTGTTAGCATCTAAATTCAAAGCTTCTCTTCCATAAGAAGAATTAATACTATCTAGAGTTTCTTCTAAGACAGTAATATAATAAGATATACTTTGCAAATAATCATATATCAATGGTGTTTCATTAATGCAATTGATAAGTTATTTCAAAGCATCCCCTTGTTCTTGAAAATACGCATTCATTACATTAGAGACTAAAACTCTAAATTTTCTACTAATTTTTCTAAGTTATTTTTAGTTATTTCCATCTAAAATCTCTCCACAAAATGGGCAGTAACCACCCTCAAAACTATTTATACTCTTAATCTTCGCTTGTATATCGCAACAACAATAATTCTTTATTTCAAAATCCCCAATTTTTCTACTTATTGGTAATTCTGGCTCCTTTTTTGTTATTTTTCTCGTCTTAACTTTTATATTCTTATTATTTTTTAAATATTTTCTTAATATTTTTTGTAAAAACATTTAACATGTCTGTAACATAATTCTGTACCATTCTATTTGTCAATTCATAGACTTCGTCATCTAAATAAGTATCATGTTTAAGTCCACACTTAGGGCACCAGATATCTATCTTGCTTTCTTCTTCAATATCAGAAGGCTTGAGCATAAATATTTCACCACAAGTAAGACACTTTAACAGAACATATCCGTCATTGTCAGTCAGTATAGAAATCTCAATATTTTTCATTAGACATACACATATTTCTTTCGTTTATACCAATTTATAATTTTATCATAGGTAAATCACATTTTGTTTATCCTTGCGCACTATAACAACATTATCAAATGCACGAGTAATTGCAACATATAACTTTGACTTACTTTGATCTTTTAATTCTTTAAATTTGTCAATAATCCAATCGCACATTGGTTAGTAGGATAAATTAATGTTCTCTTAAATTCTAATCCTTTTGATTCTCCAAAGTTATAACATGGATATTTCGTATTAACATTAATTTTTTTGTTATCTCTTAATTGAACAGCTTTGTTTTTTTAATGTATGCATCAACATCTTCAATTCCTATTATTTTTACACCATCTACTTCATCATAAGCTTTGTTTATAAAAGTTGCAGGAGTTCTATTTTGATATAACTTATTAGCAAAAGAACAAATCAAATCATTATTCCTATATGTGCAATTTAGGGTATATTAGTCAATTTCAACATCTGAATTTCTGCATTCTTTTTTAAGAATTCATCTATCTTACCAAAACTATATTTCTTATATTTTTTAGTCGAATGTGTTGAATATGTACATCGCCTTGGATCTACTACCATTATAACTTCAGTTTTAGTTGCAATTAAATTTTTTAAAATTTCCAAATCATATCCTATCATATCTTGTATTTCATCTATATAAATACGATCATACATTTTCGATATTCGTTCAAAAACTTTTCCTAGAGATTTAATATTCAGCTCTATGTCACATTCGGATAATTTATCCGTGTATATCTTATTCTGACTGGCAAAGTAACTATTAAATTCTTTTACCTCGAATGTAATACACTGCCCGTTTACGAATATAATCCATTCTATTCGTTCTTTAAATCTGCTTCCTTGATATGGTCTGATTCCTTCATTTATCAAGAAATAGAACCAAGTTTAAATTTTAGCATTATTAGGAACAATTCTAAGCTTGTTTTTTTAATCTATTAATGATTTACTGCTCATTTGTAATGGTATATGTTAAAATCAAAACCTTTTTCTATACGTAACTTCTTTATTTTTCTTCTAACCTTTATAGTAGGACAATAGTGACCATTTTCCCATCTGTTAACTGATTCATAAGAAACGTCAAGCATTTCTGCTAGTTCGTTTGTGTTACAATCAATTCTTCTCTTATATCTTTGATTAATTTTGAATATTCCATAATAATTCCTTTCTTTATAAATGAAATCATATGTATATAATATGATAGTATTATATTACTTTTTTAGAAAAAATTTAAATAGTATTACAAATTATCACCAAATATTTAAGTATTTATATCAAATTAATATAGTAATAGATTATAAAATAATAAAAGTAACCTTATAACCTATATAAAATTACCAATTACGATAACTATTATATAAGTTAAGGTTACTCTTAATTTTAGAATTAATAAAACTTATAAATTATTTTTATACCTCTATTAAATTTTCCTTAGAAGTTTTAAATTTTTTATCATTTATATCATCTTCATCTTTTTTACGACTAAATAACTTTACAATTTTTTTAGGAAAGAATGTAAGTGTGCCATAAATAACTTGTGGTAATAAAAGTAAAGAATCTTTAAATGCTTGTTTTCGTATGTCTTCTTTAGTTATACAAGTTCCATCTTTAAATAGATATTTCCTGGTTACCATCCCAATTCTTAAAGTTAGTAATGCGTTAGCAATACCTTGAGTTACAGACGACATAACCGGTTTGATAAATGGAATTTCTCCTAAAAAATTATTTGCACTCTGTGGTAGTATATCATCTAATGAAATTGACTCTAAGCCTTCGGCAATCAAAGCAGTGGTAAATACATTCAATGTCAATTTACTTAAATTTTTCATATTTGGTCTAAAACCACATTTTACAACTAATGTTTTAACTAAATTTAAATTGACTGCAAAAACAGTAAACATATCCATGCGTGAATTTTGGCAAATCGCAGTAGATATCAAAACTGTTTTAGCATTCTTAATCATTATAGCATTCAGTTGTCCTTTAATTACGTCATTAAATATAATTTGTAAATTTAATTCAAGTTCAGAATTCGTCTTATAATTAGTTAAAAGTGTAGTTTGTTCAGCTGTTAAATTATGTTCCTTTATAATATTTTTAGCTACTTTTCTATAAACAGCTTTAGTCTTTCTATCTTCTTTATCCAAAGTTGTAGTTACTTCAAAGCTAGGACTTGTTAAAATAATTCTTATCGGATTAATTATACAAAAGAAAACAAGAATGAAAACTAAAACATAGAAAATAATTTCAACTGATAAATGGATTTTACGTAATCTTTCACCAATTGATAACATTGAACTTATTAAAATTAAACTAAATACAATAAGGCAACTAATCGCAATTAGATACCATACTCGTTTAATTGTCTTCTTATTCATTAAAATAACCCCTCATCATCTTTATGTTTATAATAGAAAATAATTTTTAAAACTAAAATTCCAATACCTATTATCAAGAAAATTAAAGCTGTATATATTTTAGTTAATAATGGTGCATGATAAGTTGCAGTGAAAAGAACACTAGCAAATATAAATTTAAAAATATCCATAATGAATTGATTTATTTTATTAGTGGATAAAACAATTCTCACAATCGGAATAATCAAATAAACTATTCCTAAAATTAAACTTACTAAGTAGTATTCATAAAAATTTAAACAAATAACACTTACAAAAATACTTATGAATCCTTCTATTAAGTCTAAATAATAATCATCATTTGTTAAAACACTTTTATCTAAAAACACTAATTTTATAATTCCAGTTATACATATTAAAAAACATACGAAGCTATAACAAATTATTAAAACACTTTTTGATGGCAAACAAAATAAAAGAATTCCTATAACAATAAAAAACAATGCAATATAAAAGAATTTATCAAAAAATTTATCGACCATCAAATCACCACCTAGACATTTACTATTTTAGCATAATTAAATTCCATATTCCATTTTTTCATAGCATTTTATATTAATAATTTATTAAAAATAGTAAAAGGGAACTTTATAAGCGTTCCCTTTAAATAATAACATTTTTAAAATCAAGTGTGAAGGTTGTACCTAATCCTTCTTCACTTTCAACTGAGATAAAAATACCATAATTTAAACAAATATGTTTTACTATCGCCAATCCTAAGCCTGTCCCACCTATTGCTCTACTTCTTGCCTTATCAACTCGGAAAAAACGCTCAAAAATACGATCTTGATAAATTTTAGGAATACCAATTCCTCCATCTTTAATTATACACAAATTGGCTCGTAAACTAATTGTTAAAAAACCATTGTCCTTATTATACTTAATAGCATTATCAATTATATTTCTTAATAGCCTTGTTAAATCTTCTTTATTCATTAAAACATTAAAATTTTCTCCTTCAAAGCGAAAACTAATATTTCTTTGTTCAAGCTGCGGAATAACAGAATTAGTAAGTGATTCAATACAATTGCTAATACTTAAAGTTTCTTTAAAACTAGATAGTTTACTTTCTAATTTAAATAATTCAAGCATTTCAATAACAATATTATTAATGCGTTTCGCCTCTTTAATAGTATTTTCTGTCGCTTTTTTTATTTCATCTTCATCACTAATAATTCCAGCTTGAATCATTTGTTGATAACCTAAGATGGTAGTAAGTGGACTTTTTAGTTCATGCGAAGCATTTTGAAAGAAATCAGTTTTTATCTGCTCAATTCGTTTTTGCTCAGATATATCTAATATAAAGATTGCGATTCCATTTTTCTTATCAACACTTGCAAAACTGCCTTCTAAAGAAATTATCGAAACTGAATAATATTTTTCATTTTGTTTTATAATCTTATTTTCATTAAAAGGCGTGATGAATGCTTTATCAATAACATCAGTAATATTAAAATTATGAAGTAAGTACACATAATTTTTGCCTATGTAATCATCATTATAATATTCTAATAAATTTAATGCATATTTATTACTGATTAAGACCTTACCATCCCCAGATATGATAATCAAGCCTTGATTCATGTGTTCAATTATATAATTGAGCTTATTTTTTTCCGTTTCTAAACTCTCAATTTTTTCATCAATTAATGAATGAACCTTATCAATTCTGGTACTTAATTGGTGAATATCATCTAATCCATCGCTATCATTTCCAACTATTTGTCCCAGTTTCGCAATCTCTTTTTGCAAGGGTTTCATCATTTTCTTATAATAATAATTATCAAAAATAATTGATAAAACTAAAATTACAATTAAAATAATTGCAGCTCCTAAAAAAAGTGATGAAAAAAATGTAAATATGGATTTTTTTTCGATTGAAATACGAATATATGTATTATTTTTCATTCCAGCAATATAAACACATTCTTTTAAAATTGTATCCGAATCACGATAAACAATTTTACCTAATTCTTCTATTTCAGGTCGATTTAAGTGGTTATCATGACTAATCTTTTTAGTATCATAGATTACTTTGCCACTCTTATCAATGAATGTAATACGAATTTTATCATCAGCTTTTAATAAAATATCAGCCGAGGATTTCTCATCATCTTCATATACTTCTAAAATCACATTCAAATAGCCAGTGATTTCATGTTCTATACTACGATTATAAAAATCTTTTATTATAAAGCTAAGAAGAAAGACAAATATAGATAAAGATAAAAAACTTACTAAGATATTAATTGTGATAAATTTTCTTTTCATATCAGTTTAATTGGTATCCAACACCATAAATAGTTTGAATTAAATCATCACTCGTTTTCTTACGAATTGAGCGAATATGCATATCAATCGTTCTAGTTTGAAATGCTTTATCTTCATCCCAAATTTTTAAAAGTATTTCATCTCTAGTAACGATATTCCCTTTATTTTTTAATAATAATTCAAGAATTTGAAATTCTTTTAATGTCAATTGGACTTTTTCATTTTTATATGTACAAACATGTTTTAACGAATCAAGTGTTAAGTCACCTGAAACATAAATTGTTTGTCTTTTAAGACGGCGAAACTTAGCATTTACTCTTGAAATTAATTCTAAAATATCAAACGGCTTTTCAATATAATCATCCGCCCCTAAATCAAGACCATCAACTTTATCCATAAGCATATGATTTGCAGATATAATAATTATATCGACATCATCATATATTTCGTTAGCACGAACACGTTTTAAAATTTCTGCTCCACTGATATCAGGTAACATCATATCTAATAAAATCATATTGGGAATCTCTTTTTCAAGCGCCTTGAAAAAAGAATACCCATCATAAAATGATTTAACAATAAAACCTTGATTGGATAGTGTTTTGTTGATAATTTTTGCGATATTTTGGTCATCTTCAATTGAATAAATTAAAAAGTCCATATGCTTAAACTCCTAGAAAATTTGTTTATCTTTATAGAATCCTCTTATTAAGAAAATAACCCATTCAGCTATATTAACTGAATGATCAGCGATTCTCTCTATATATTTTACCACTAGTGTTGTTAAAATAGCAAGTTCGCTTGAAATTTCGTTTGAATTGTCTAAATCAATAATATGATTAATTTCTTTTAAATATAATTCATCAATTAAATCATCTGAATCAATAACTTTTGTAGCTAAAATTTCATCCTTATTGATAAAACTAATAATAGCATCATGAACCATTTTCATAGCTTTTTCATACATATTATCTACACTTTGAATATTAAAATTTCCTAATTTATGAAGTCGAACTGATAAATTATAAATATCTTCAGCATGATCTCCTAATCTTTCAATATCTGAAACTAATGTTAAGATACCTGATAACTCACGCATATCTTTAGCAAATGGACGCTCACGAAGCATAATATCAAGACATGTTTCCTCAATTTGACGTTCCATTTTATCAACTATATCATCGTCTATACTACAATCTTCAATTTCACCTTTATAAAAAGCAAAAGCTTTTTTAAGGTTTTCTTCAACAATCTGAGCCATCTTTAATAATAATTTTACTAATTCTTCTAATTCAATATCAATTTTCATTTTAACCAAACCTTCCTGTAATATAATCTTCTGTTTTCTTTTGTTTAGGATTTTTGAATAATTCATCTGTTTTTGCATATTCAACGATTTCACCCATCATAAAAAAGGCTGTATAGTCACTAATACGAGTGGCTTGTTGCATGTTATGCGTAACAATTATTATTGTATAATCCTTTTTTAATTCACTAATTAATTCCTCAATTTTTAAAGTTGCAATTGGATCAAGTGCTGATGTAGGCTCATCCATTAATAAAACAGTTGGTTCCATTGCAATAGCACGTGCTATACATAGACGTTGTTGCTGTCCACCTGACAAAGCAAGTGCTGAATCTTTTAATCGATCAGCAACTTCATCATATAAAGCAGCTTTCTTTAAAGAATTAACTACAATTTCTTGCAAACGTTTTTTGTCTTTAATACCATGACAACGAGGGCCATAAGCAATATTGTCAAAAATTGACATCGGGAATGGATTAGGTTGTTGGAAAACCATTCCGACATTTGTTCTTAAAATCATCGGATTAATATCTTTAACTTCTTCTCCTTCATATTTTAAAGAACCTGTTATTTTACAAGAATCTACCAAGTCATTCATGCGATTTAAACAACGCAAGAATGTTGACTTACCACAACCAGATGGACCGATAAAAGCCGTAACTTGCTTTTCATATAAATCAATGTTTAAATCTTTTAAAACATGTTTTTCACCATATTTTAAATCTAAATTTTTTACTTCAAATACTGTTTTCATTATTTTACCTCAAATCGATTCAAACGTTTACCTATTAATTTTACCAAAATATTAAGTAAAAGTACAATTATTAAAATGACAATACTAATCGCACATGCTTGCGAATAATTTGGTTTATCACCACTCATGACAGTCCAAATGTGAACAGCCAAGGTTGTTGAAGAACTTGTTATAGAAATTTTATCTTGAATTATAGTTCCAATGGCAAAAATTAAGGCTGCACTTTCACCAATGATACGACCAATGCATAATAAAACTGAAGTCAAAATACCAGGTAATGCATTTGGAAGGATTACTTTAAATGTAGTTTCTGTTTTACTTGCACCAAGTGCTAATGATGCATCACGGTATGTTTTGGGGATAGTATTAATGGCTTCTTCGGTTGTACGAATAACTACCGGCAATAGCATTACTGAAAGAGTTAAAGCACCAGCCATAATACTACCACCAGTCTTTCCTGTTATACTGCTTACAAATGGTACGAATACAATCATTGATACTAAACCAAAAATTACAGAAGGAATTCCACTTATCATATCAATCATTGTTCTTACAACATTTGTAAATTTATTACGAGGAGCATATTCAGCTAAATAGATTGCTGCTAATACACCAAAAGGAATTACAATTACTAAAGTTAAAAGAATTAAATATAGAGTAGTTACTATCGAACCTCTAATTCCTCCACCAAGACTTTGAAAATAGATTTCTTTAACATTATCAGTATTATCTAATGCCGTAACAATCGTCTTTAAATCAGTTTTAGAATTATATACTCTTGTCCTACCTGAATCACGCTCTACAACGGTGATTCTTTTAAAAACCATTCCTGTATCTAACGAAGAAGGTTCATCATTATTATTGTGATTTACCATTTCTTTAAATGGAGATTCATTATCAACATATTTAAAAATTATAACTTCATCACCATTTAAATCAGTTCCATAAGATAAGCCGACTCCCCAATATTTAGAAAACAAAACTCCATCTTCTTCATCAGGCAAATCAAAAATACGTGAATTTTCATCTCTTGTGACAGTCCCAAAATATGCACTTGAATTATAATCACTTACGATTGTATTAAATGAAAGTGAACTAAATCCATTTTTAAAAATATAAACAAATAGAATAATTAGAATAACAAAGCTTATTGATGAAAATAGTCCTGTAATACCATTAAAAATCCACGATACAGTTTGAATTCTTTTAACAGATTGTTTAGCATTCATTTTTTTATTTTTTTCTATATTTTTAATCTCATTTGTTTGATTATTATCTTGCATAAACTTTACCAATCCTATTTTTTATTGTATTTAAAATGACATTTGTAACAATAATAATTACAATTAAAAGAATACCAACACTAAAACGAATATCATAATCGACACCTGATGTTTCATGTAAGCCTAATAACATTGTTGATGTTAGTGTGCTAGTTGTATCAAATATATTTAAAGTAAAACCTGCCCCAGAGTTACCACATACCATTGATACAGCAGTAGCTTCCCCTAATGCACGACCAACACCTAAAATTATCCCTGAAAAAATACCTGATTTTGCAGATGTTAAAACTACTTTGTAATTTGTTTGAGCATGTGATGCTCCTAATGCAAGAGATCCAGTAATTAATTCTTGTTTAACAGACTTAATTGTAGTGACAGATACCATCGTAATAGTTGGCATAATCATCATTGCAAGAACTAAAACTGTAGATAAAACTGATAATCCTCCTGCTGACTGATAACCAACTGCATTTGAGATATTTTTTACCATTACATTTATTACACCTACACCAAAAAGACCATAAATAACTGAAGGAACACTTGCTAGTAATTCAATTACTGAATTCAAAATATTTCCTATCTTTTTTGGAGCAATTCTAACTATAAATAATGCTGTTAAAATTGAAATAGGGACAGCTAATACTAAAGATAAAAAGGTCACATATAGTGTATTCAAAATAATAAATCCGGCGCCATATAAATTCGGTGGTTGAAACCAAATATTTCCTGTTAAAAAACGCCACAAGTTTACATGGTAATTTTGACCATCAATTTGATAATTTTTAATAAATGGTAGACTTCCTCGATAAAAAATAAAGACAGCAATAATGGCAATTGCCATTGAACATAATACTGCAATTGCCATAAACATATATCTCAATACCTTATCTATAACCGTTTTTCTACCAACTTTTTGTTCAAAAGTTGCACTAATCATAAACTACTTAACGTCGCTCCATTTCGAAATATTTCCATCTACACCGTACATTGCTTTTAACTGTAAAGCAGTAACTTGTGTTATTAGATTTTTAATATTAACAACTGGAACAATCGCATCTGTACACATAGTGCCTTTTTGTTCAGTTGTTAAAACCTCATCACTTTTAAATTCTCTTGATGCAAAACCAATATGTAATGCTTTAGCATCACTCTCAGATGCTACAATTCCTTTATATGCATCACTTGAACCAGTTCCGTTATATTCAAATTTAGCACCGCCTTTTACAATTGCATTAAACTCAGTTACTAGTTCGTCCACAATACTTTTAACTGAAGTTGAACCACCAATTTTAACAGTAATACCTTTAGTATCTTCAGTTATCACTGAATATTGTGATTTAATTTCTTGCCATGATTGTTCAGCAGGAGTTTTAATAATTCCTCCTTCTGATTCAATAGTAGATTGTCCTTCATAAGTATTCATATAGGCAATAAAAGCATCTACTAATTCTTCAACACGCGGATCTTGGTATGTTGAACGAATACAATAGTTAAAATTTCTAGTTAATTTATATGATTCATTAATAACATTATCTACTGTAGGTTCAACTCCTTCATATATTAATCCTTTAACACCAGAGTTTTCTAAAGATGATAAAGATACATAACCAATACCATATTCATCATTTTTTACCGCAGTAATCATATCACCGTTTGTAGCTACTTCTACATATCCATTACGAAGTTTTGTGTTATCTGCTTTAGCTTCTTCAAAACCAATTCCTGTGAAAAAACCATCTCTAGTTCCGCTTGCTCTATCTCTTGTATAAAGTTTGATAGTTTTACTTGTATCAAAGTTTGAATTGGTACTTTGATTAGAATCACCTTGAGAAGTTGACGGATTATCCCCGTTACATGCAACTAATCCTAATCCTAAGCACGCAACTGCACCTAATGTTCCTAAAGATTTGACAAATTTTTTTCTGTTTTTCATAAATAATTCTATCTCCTTTTACAGTTATTATTATAAGCAAAAACTCTTTATAATTCTTACATAATAATGTAAAACATTGTAAAGAAATTGTAAAAAATGGAAGTTACTATGCTTTTATTAATATTTAAATAATAAAAAAACAGTTAAAAACTTAACCTAATTTTGATTAGTTATTAACTGTTTTTAGAAGATTTTGCTTTTTATTAAGTCTTAAGCAAATCTTATATATGAAAAGAGTAATCATGCTAATTGTGAAGTGTACCATTACAAGAAGCAGTATATAAAATGGATAAAAAATAGCTTTACCTAAACGAATGTGCTGATTGCAAACAAAATCAGCAGGTATAGGAGATTTTGCAACATATGAAAAATTAGGATCATATATCCAAAAATTGGCAAAAATAGCATTTAAAACAAATATAAAAGAAAAATACACTAACAAACTTACTGATAGAGGCTTTATCATTCCTCGAATAGTCATTTTCTGTTTAAATAATAATGATAATGATAGAGATGTTATAAATAATAAAATATGATTATAGATAAAATATGTCACATCATAATCAAAAATAGATACATTATTCATAGATGGCTGCACAAAAACGATAATTGCTCCTGGAGCATTAATTAAAAAGATGAGTTTGCGAAAAATATCATTTTTTGAATAAATAGCAAATGGCAATAATAGCGTTCCAAAACTACATACATAAAAAGGTAATGCTCCTACTATATCTATTGCAGTTTGATATGGTCTAGTTCTTACAAAGCTAAATCTTTCAAATAAATGCATTAGCATAGCTAAAGAAAGAATAAATAAGACTTTCTCTACATAGTCCATATTTTTTTGTTTTAAATATTTAAAAGTGAATATTGCAGATAAAATGAATGTTATTAGAAAAATAAAATACCAAGGTTTAAAAAATTGATAAATAAAAAGTTTATTATTTTTAAAAGGGAGTAAATGAAATATATTTAGCGGTAAACTAAGTCCAATAACTATTAGTAAAAATGGTATACTTTTACAATTAAACAAAAGATTTTTCTTATTCGGTTCTTTAATAATAATGTAAATGCATATAAATACTTTAAAAAAATTTAACAATAAGTATGAGGTCAAATCAAAAGTACTTAAGGAATTAATTCTTTCATATTGAGGAATGAAAAAGAAAGCTAATATAGTTGATGGTAAAGAAATACAAATTAAACATCTTTTAGCTTTGTCTATATTGAATAAAAGAATTAATGGTATTAAAATAAATGAAATAATACTTAAAAATCTAAAAATTATTCCAAGTGATAAGTTAGGATGGTTCAAATAATTAAATTGCCTCATTAAACTTGCTGAGAAAGAATTCAATAAAAATAAAATTAAAAAAATTAATGTTAATAAACCATTTAAGTTTAATTTATTTTTCATATATAACACTTCCACGACTTTTTCATAATTATATCAAAAGTCTCAATTCTAGAAAAGATTTTTTTATAATTAATAAAAATTTATTAATATTAAGATAATAAAAACTGCTGACTATGTTGTCAACAGTTTATTCTTATACTAATGGTTAGTATAATATCTAACCGATTTTAAATACAATGAATTAACAAAGTCAATTTCTAGACTTTTATAATAAATATAATTCTGAAAAAATTGTTTTATGATAATATCTAAATCTATATTAGGTACGAATTCATCTAATGAGATTATTTTATTTTTTAAATCAACGGGAACTTCAGATTTAAATATATTTATTCCAATTCCAAAAACTGTTTTTTGATAGTGTGAGCCATTAAAAATGGTTTCAACTAAAATCCCACCTAATTTCCGATTATTATAGTATAAATCATTAATCCATTTGATAGTTAAATTTTTATTATATAGCTCAAAAATAGTTTTTTTAAAACTTAACGCTACTAAAGCTACAAGATAATTTGAATTAAACTCTTCAAAATCATCTGTAAAACTCATATATAATCCTTTATTCTTAGGACTAAAAAAAGTTTTTCCCTGCGTACCTTTACCTTTCGTTTGAGATTTTGCAATAACAACATAATTAAACATTGTGGGTAAATTTTTAATATAATCGTTTGTAGAATCAACTTCATCTAAAACAATCACATCTTTAAAATTATTTAACTGCACACATTATCTCACCTTTGCATACTATTTTACTATCAACCTTAGCCACTACATCTGCAAAATGAATACCAAATTTTGATTTAGTAAATTTAACATTTAACTCTAAAACATCACCTGGAAATACACTATTTACAAATGAAATCTTATTAATTCCTGCAAAATATGCAATTTTTCCCTTATTTTCTTCTGCTGAAAGTAACATTACAGCACCAGTTTGTGCTAAAGCTTCAACTATTAAAACCCCCGGCATTATTGGCATTTGTGGAAAGTGTCCATTGAAGAATTCTTCGTTAGCACTAACACATTTTAATCCAATCACCTCATTATTTTCTAAATCAAGTTTGATAATTTTATCAACTAATAAGAATGGGTAACGATGGGGGATTATCTCTTTAATTTGATTAATATCTAACATATCTATTCCTCATACTTTTTAAAAATTAAACTAACATTATGTCCACCAAATCCTAAACTATTTGACATAATATAATTAACATTAGTTTTTATACATTCATTTAACACTAAATTTAATCCATTATCTTCTGGATTTAACACATTAATACTAGGTGGTATTAATGAATTTTCTAATGAAATGGCACTAATTAATGCCTCTATAGCACCTGCAGCACCTAATAAATGGCCTGTGTAGCTTTTTGTACTGGAAACATATGGTTTATGTTCAAAAAGTTTATTAATCGCCTTTGCTTCTGTTTCATCATTTAACTTTGTACTAGTTCCATGTGCATTAATATATGAAATTTCTTCTTTTTTAATATTAGCCATTTTTATAGCTTTCTCCATAGCTAATGCTACACTTTCACCACTAACATCTGGACTTGTTATATGGTAAGCATCAGATGACTCTCCATATCCGACAATTTCAGCATAAATATGAGCATTTCTTTTCTTAGCATGTTCATATTCTTCTAAAACTAAAATAGCACTTCCTTCTCCCATTACGAATCCATTTCTTCCTTGATCAAATGGAATACTTGCTTTAGTTTTATCTGTTTCAAATGATAAAGCCCGCATTGCTTCAAAGCCGCCCACACTAAGTGGAGTAATGCTTGCTTCAGCACCACCTGCTAACATGATATCTTGATATCCATCACGAATTTTTAAAAAAGCTTCTCCAATTGCATTAGCTGATGCTGCGCATGCAGTTACAATACTTGAAGTATGACCTTTTATTTTATTATCAATACTAATGTTTCCGACTGCTAAATTTATTAAAATCATCGGTATAAAATATGGACTAATTCTTGACGGTCCACGCTCTTTCATAACATCTGCGAACTTTTCAATAGTTCCAATACCGCCAATTCCTGATGAAATAATTGCGCCAAATCTTGAATTATCTATACTATCTACATCTAAATTACTATCAGTAACTGCCATTTTAGCAGCTTCTCTCGCAAACTTTACGAAACGATCATTAAATTTAAAATCTCGTTGTGTGAAGTACTTTGTTTCAAAGTTTTTAACCTCAGCTGCAAGTTTGGTCTTAAATTCAGTTGTATCAAATTGAGTAATTAAATCAATTCCACATTTTTTTTCTAAAAGTGAAGTTAAGACTTCTTCTTTAGAACAACCAATTGGACTAACTACTCCAAGACCAGTTATGCATACACGTCTCATATAACCATACCTCCACAAACATTAATAACTTGACCTGTTATATATGAAGCTTTATCACTTGCTAAAAAGCAAACTAAGTTAGCAACATCTTCTGGTTTACCTAGTTGTTTTAATACTATTTGTTTTAAAATAGCTTCTTTCATTTCATCACTTAATTTATCAGTCATATCAGTTTGAATAAAACCTGGACAAATACAATTAACACGAATATTTCTAGTACCATATTCTTTAGCAATTGATTTTGTCAAACCAATCACACCAGCTTTACTTGCTGAATAATTAGCTTGTCCAACATTTCCAATTTCACCAATTACACTTGAAATATTAATAATATTTCCAGCTTTTTGTTTAAACATAGGTTTAGTAACTGCTTTAATTAAATTAAAAGTACCAACTAAGTTTACATCAATAACATCAGTAAAATCATTTTTGCTCATTCTTAGCATTAAATTATCCTTAGTTATTCCAGAATTATTTACAAGTAAATCAATTCGTCCATATTTTTTAATAATTGAATCAACCATTTGTGACACTAATTCAAAATCTCTAACATCACATTTAAAAGTATCGCAATTTACACCTATAGCCTCAACTTCCTTTGCAGTCTCTAAAGCTTTTGTTTCATTTCCACTATAATTAAAGACAATATCGTATTCATTTTTTGCAAGCTCTAATACGATTGCTTTACCAATTCCTCTACTTCCACCTGTAACAAGTGCTACTTTACGCATTTTTTAAGACCTCACTCACTTTATTTAAAGTTTCTAAATTATAAATTGAATAAATATTAGCATTAGGGACAATATTTTTAATTAATGGTTCTAAGACTTTTTTAGGTGATATTTCAACAAAAGTGTCAATGCCATTATTATACATATCAAGAACTAATTCTCTAAATTTAACAGGTGATTTTATTTGCATTGTTAAATTTTCAATATATCCTTCTTCATCAAGATTTTGATGAGAACCATAGTAGTTAAAATATAAGTCGCATATTGATTTTGAAAAATTAATTGCCTTAAGATCTTTTTGCAACCTTAAACTAGCCTCTTCTAGCATTGATGAATGGAAAGCACCAGTAACATTTAATTTTATAGCTTTTGAAAAGCCTTTTTCTTTTAGATACGATAAAGTTGTTTCTAATGCTTTATTTTCTCCAGTTATAACAATTTGTTTAAAACTATTATAATTAGCCACGCTAACTACTCCACTAGAGCTTCCATAATTAACAGCTTCTTTTAATAAATCTTCATTTACTCCGATTAAAGCATACATACCAGAATTAGAATTCTCTAACGCTTCTTGCATATATATTCCTCTTTTTTTCACTAATTCCACTAAATCATTCGTTTTAATAACATCAGCTAATCCTAAAGCTGCATATTCACCTAGACTTAACCCGCCTAATGCTTGAGGGATTATCTTTTTGTCTATTAATATTTTAGCTACTATCAATTCAAATATTAAGATAGCCGGTTGTGAATTAATTGTTTCATCAATACTATCTGAATAAAACATAGTATTTAAATCAAATAACGACTTAAACTCATCAAAATATGAGCTATATTTTTCAAAAATATCAAGTCCCATTCCTTTATATTGACAACCCTGTCCACCAAATAAAAAACCTATTTTCATATTACTCACAAATACTTTCTAAAATTTCTTTTACAGGACGAATAGTTTTAACTAATCCAGCAATTTGACCTAGCATTACAGAACCATTTTGAATGTCGCCTTCAAATACAGCTCTTCTTAATGCACCTAAAGTTAGACTTTCCAATTCATCACGGCTTGCTACTTGACGTTCAAGTTCTAAATATTTACGTGACATAACATTTTTTAAAATTCTAACCGGAGCATTTAAACTTCTTCCGGTTACAACAGTATCAGTATCCTTTGCTTTTTTAACAGCTTCTTTGTAATTTACATGAATAGGACATTCTTCGGAAGCTAACAAGCAGGTACCAACTTGAACTCCTTGGGCACCCAAAGCTAATGCTGCATTAAAACCTCTTTTATCCGCAATTCCCCCAGCTGCAATAACTGGTACATCAACAGCATCTACCATTTGGGGAACTAATGTCATTGTTGTTTGTTCACCTACATGTCCTCCTGCTTCAGTACCTTCAGCTATAATAGCGTCTACACCTAAACGAGCCATTCTCATACCAAGTGCAACACTTGGAACAACAGGTATTATCTTTATACCAGCTTGTTTTAAACGTTCAACGTATTTGCCTGGATTACCGGCACCAGTCGTTACAACGCTTACTTTTTCTTCAATACATGCTTCAATAATATCATCAGCATAATGATTCATAAGCATGACATTCACTCCAAATGGTTTGTCAGTTAAATTTTTACACACTTTTATTTCTTTAAGAATTTGTTCCTTATTCATTGCTCCACTTGCAATAATTCCTAAACCACCTGCGTTTGACACAGCAGCTGCAAAAGTTCCAGTTGTAATATTTGCCATTGCTCCTTGAATAATTGGATATTTAATATTTAATAATTCATTGATTAATTTCATTGTTTTTTCCGTCCATTTCTAATAAAATTCCCCCGTAAGAAAGTCCAGCCCCAAATCCAATTAAAAGTAGATTCTTACAGTTTTTTAAAAGTCCTAATTTACTCATCTCAGATAGTGCAATTGGAATACTTGCTGCTGAGGTATTTCCATAATGTTGTAGATTTGTATAGACCTTAGCAGCATCAATATTTAAATATTTTATGGCAAAATCAATAATTCTTTTATTTGCTTGATGAAGTACTAATTGATCAAAATTTTCCCCTAAATTTTGAATTACATCTTTAATACTATTCAATGCTAATTTAAATACATCTTGACCTTGCATGCTTAAAAAACCATGCGCATAACTATTCTCCATAACTTTATCTTTTTTTAAACCACTTGCAATTAAAACATCTTTATCATCAGGAATTGTATTAATATACGATTTATAAGCTAACGAAGCTTTTTTTATAACAACAGCACCTGCACCATCACCAAATAAAATACAAGTGTTACGATCTTTAAAATCAATAATATTAGATACTTTATCTGCACCAACTACTAATGCATACCCTTCTGTTAATATTTTAGTCGCTATATCTAGAGCATAGATAAAGCCACTACATGCTACATTTATATCAAAAGCATATGCATTAATTCCTAATGATTTGACTAAATTAGAACTAACGCCAGGTGTAAAATTATCTGGTGTCATTGTCGCAACAATAATGACTTTAATTTGATTTTTATCAATATTTGCTTCATCAATTGCCATCAAAGCCGCTTCTAAAGCCATTTTTGATGTAGTTTTATCAACCGCTAAATAGCGACTTTTAATACCTGTTCTCGATACTATCCATTCATCACTTGTTTCAATTTGGGTAAAATCGCTATTGCTAACACTTACATCTCCATGCGAATGACCAAAACCTAATAGTTTAATTCCCTTCATATTTATCAATCATCCTATACTTTTTAAATCGTTTAGCAACTATTTGCGAAGCTTTATATTTTTTATTTTCTTCTAAAAAATTTGCAATTGTTAATGCAATATTTTTTAGTGGATCATCCTCTTTAATAATTTCATCAACTATATTTAAATCATATAAATCTTTCGCTCTTGCTTTAATCAAGTTTGAAACTTCATCTACTTTTGATTCGTCTTTAAATAAAATGCTTGCAAAACCTTCTGGACTCAAAATTGAATATGTAGCTTTTTCTAGCATACAAAGCCTATTGCCAAGTGATAAACCTAAGGCTCCACCTGATGAACCTTCAGATAGAACAATGCTTAAAATAGGTACTTCAATTTCTAACATTTTCATCATTGATGTAGCAATCGCTTCACTTTGTCCTCTTTCTTCTGCATCCTTACCAGGATATGCGCCAGGTGTATCAATAAATGTAATAACTGGAAGTTTAAAACAATTAGCTAAATCAAATAATCTAATTGCTTTGCGAAATCCTTCTGGGCTTGGCATTCCAAAATTACACTCTAAATCTTCATCTATATTATGACCCTTATTATGGCCAACAATCATGACTTTTTGACCATTAAATTTCGCTAATCCACCAATTATAGCCTTATCTTCAAAACCAGATCTATCTCCTGTTAATTCATAAAAATCGGTAAATATATGTCTTATAACATCTTTAAAATTAGTTCGACTTTTATCTCTTGCTATTAAAAAATAATTTTCTTGCATAGTCTATCCTAAATATGACATTAAATCATATAACACCTTTCTTAAGTCTTTACGATTAATAATCATATCAATCATTCCTTGTTTTAAAGAAGTCTCTACACTTTGGAAATCAGTAGGTAGTTCTTCTTTTATTGTATTTGCTATTACTCTTCTTCCTGCAAAACCAAAATTAGCCTTTGGTTCAGCAATTGTAATATCACCAAGTGAAGCAAAAGATGCACTAACCCCTCCATAAGTAGGATTTGTGATTATTGTTATATATCCTAAATTCATTGATTTTAATTTAGAAATTATTGCCGTTGTTTTTGCCATTTGCATTAATGAAATAATTTCTTCTTGCATTCTTGCACCACCAGATGCACAAAATATTACTAATGGAATCTTCTTTTGAATTGATATTTCAGCAAGTCTAGCAACTTTTTCCCCAAGTACACTCCCCATACTGCCCATCATGAATTGACTATTCATAATTCCTAGTGCAAATTCAATATCATTGATTTTAGCAATACCTGTTAAAATAGCCTCGTTTTCTTTACTGATTTCTTCAGCCTTAATAAGTTTTTCTTTATATCCTGGAAAACCATTATCTTTTGTTATTAATTCTTGATTAATTTCTTGAAAACTATCACACATATTTAAAATTCTTTGACGCGGTTTAATATAAGCATGAAAGTTACAGTTTGGGCAAACATTTAATTGTTTTTCAAATTCCTCTTTTAAAATCACATGACCACAACTATCACATTTGATAAAAATATTATCCGGAATATCTTTTCTTTGCGAATTAGGTAGTTTATTGCGATGATTTAAATACTCATTTATTTTTGCTTGGCGTTCATTAAATAAATCTCTCATTTCGCAACTCCTCTATATATTCACTTACATAATTTGTTTGATATCTACCATCAATAAATTTCTTTTGATACATCGTTAAGTATAAAAATTCAATATTTGTATTTACTCCATCTATGATTAATTCTTCTAAAGCTCTTCTCATTGTTTTAATACATTCTAATCTAGTATTTCCATAAGCAATTACTTTCATAATCATTGAATCATAAAACGGAGATATCTCAAATCCTTGATAAATTCCCGTCTCTACTCTAATATTAGCTCCTACTGGTAGATGTAAAAAAGAAATTTTTCCTGTGCAAGGTTTAAAATCATCCTTAATTGATTCAGCATTAATACGGCACTCAATAGCGTGTCCTTTTAAAATAATGTCTTTTTGACTAAAATTAAGTTTTTGTCCTTGCGCAATTCTAATTTGTTGTTTTACTAAATCTACACCTGTAACAAGTTCAGTGATGGGATGCTCAACCTGAATTCTTGTGTTCATTTCCATGAAATAATAGTTGTTTTCTTCATCAACTAAAAACTCAATTGTTCCAATTGAATCATATCCAACATATTTGGCTGCCTTAACAGCATCTTTTGTCATTCTTTTTCTTAAATCATCTGAAATAAAACTCGATGGTGCTTCTTCGATTATTTTTTGATTTCTACGCTGAAATGAACAATCACGTTCATATAGATGACAAACATTTCCAAATTTATCCGCTATAATTTGAACTTCTATATGTTTAGTTTTTCCAAAATACTTCTCAATATATAACTCATCATTTAAAAAACAAGTCATAGCTTCAGCCTTAGCTTGTAAAAATAAATCCTTGAAAGTATGTTCAGATGTACAAACTCGCATTCCACGTCCTCCGCCACCATGAACAGCTTTAATAATTACAGGAAATTTTAATGATTTAGCAATTTTTAAACCCTCTTCAGGTGTTAAAACAGCATCCATCGTACCAGGAATAATTGGAACCTTAGCTTCTTTCATCATTTTTCTTGCTTCATCTTTATTTCCCATTTTCTCTATTACATCAGGATTAGGACCTATAAAAATCAAGCCACATTCTTCTACCAATTTAGCAAATTTAGCATTTTCACTTAAAAACCCAAATCCAGGATGAATTGCATCACATCCTGTTAGACACGCAGCTTGAATAATATTATTCATATTCAAATAACTATCCTTCGATGGAGCATCTCCTACACAAATGGCTTCATTGGCTAACTTTGTATGTAAAGCTTCTTTATCAGCTTTTGAATAAATTGCCACAGTATAAATGCCCATTTCTTTGCAAGTCCTTATAATTCGACAAGCGATTTCTCCTCTGTTAGCAATTAAAATCTTTTTTATCATCTAATCACCCAATCTAATGATCGGAGCGCCAAAATCAACAACTGCTCCATCCTTAACTAAAATTTCTAAAATTGTTCCATCCTGGTCTGCCTTAATTTCATTCATAACCTTCATTGCCTCAATTATAAATAAAGGCTCTCCTTTTTTTATATATTGACCAACTTCAATAAAACTTTTTGAATTTGGGTTAGGTCTTGAATAAAAAGTTCCAACAAGAGGAGATTCTATGAAACGTCCATTTTCTTTCTTGTTTTCAATTTTTACTTCTGTTTTTTCATTTAATTTTTTTGCTTCTAGTTTTATCTTAAAATTTTCAATCTCTAATTCTAAAGTTTGTAACTTTGAATTTTCAAAGAGACTGATAATTTGTTTTACATCATCAATTTTTTCTTGCATATTTGCCTCCATAACATAATTTTTTAGGCTATAGCGAACTATAGCCTTAAAATTATTTACTTTCTACCAGTTTAACTACATCATCAACTGTCACTAAGTTTTGAAGTTCTTCATCACTTAAAACGCAGTTAAATTCTGATTCAAGTTCTAATGACATTTCTGCAGCTGATAGTGAATCAATTCCTAAGTCATCTTTTAAAGATGCTTCAGGTGTTACTAAATTTTCATCAACATTTAAAGCATCTACTAAAATATTCTTCACTCTTTCAAACATTAAAAAACACTCCTTTTGAATATCAAAATATTCTATTACATTATATAAAAATTGCATTCTTTTGTAAAGCCTATTTTACAAAATAATTTTGAAACTCAAAATAGTATCTATAAAAAGCTAAAAAAATTTATATTTATCTCAAAAAAATTATTTAAAATTCTTTTTTGTAAATTATTAAAAAAATGAAAAAAATATTATAAATTTAGTAACTAAAAAGTTTTATTGAATTTTTTATATTTTAAAAGTAAATAAAAAAGAAGTTACTTATATAACCTCTTCATTTTGATTAATTATTTTTAAATAAACATTTGGAATAAATTAATTAAAATCACGGTTAAAATACCGCTAAGTGCAATTGATAAACTACTCATTGCTCCTTCTATTTCGCCTAATTCCATTGCCTTAGCTGTACCAATTGCATGACTTGAAGTTCCTAATGCAAGTCCTTTTGCAATAGAATTATTAATATTGAATATTTTAAAAACAAAACAAGCAATCATATTGCCAACAATTCCAGTTACAATTATAACAGCAACAGTAATTGTAGTATAACCATTGAATTGATTTGAAAGCTCCATTCCAATTGCAGTAGTAATGGATTTAGGCAGTAAAGTAACATATTCAGTATGATTATAATTAAATATCAATGCTAGTAAATATACGCTTGTTAAACTTGTAAGAACTCCTGTTGTGACACCAATTAATATAGCTTTGTAATGTTTTTTTAAAAGATTCAATTGTTCATAAAGTGGTATAGCAAGAGCTACGGTAGCAGGTGTCAATAAATAATTTAAATACTTTGCACTGGTTTCATAAGTTTTGTATTCTATTTTAAAAATTAATAGAAAAAGTATTGTGATTATTATTGATATCAGTAATGGATTAAATATAGCTAGCTTAAATTTTCTTTTAATTAAAACACCTATCATATATGCAACTATACTTATAAATACTCCAAAAAAAAGTGAATTTGAAACAAAACTTTCTGATTCACTTACTAAAAAATTATTCACAATCATTCACCTCATCTATTTCTTGATTAATTTGTTTTACCATTTTACTACTTTTTGTTCTTCTTTCATCATGATTGCATACTTTTTGACTAACTACACCTGTTACAGCCATGACAAGTATTGTCGTAATAACTGTGATAATACTTACTGATAGTAACATTGGTTTTAATTCATTAAATGAACTTATAAGACCAACACCTGCTGGTATGAACATTAACGGCATTATTTCGATTAAAAACTTAGAAGTATTTTTTACTTTATCAATTTTTATAATCTTTAAGCATAAAGCTAAAAACATAATAACTAAACCATATACACAAGCGGGAATTGGTAAAGGAATAAAATGATTAAGTATCTCTCCAATAAATGATATGAATAAAATGATTAATAACTCTTTAATATAATTCATACTAAGACTTCTTTCTACAAACATAAATAATTATATTCTTATTTATCCAAATATCAAGCATTTTTATAATTATTGAATGAAAAAATATTATATGTTTAATATATACATAATCATTTTATAAATATTGAATGTTTCTTTTTATTTAGATAAGATGATTTTTATAAAATGCACAAGTAAAAAAAGCTTACAACAAATAGTTGTAAACTTTTTAAAGCGAACTAGACAATATTAAAGTAAATAAACTCATACTACTTACATCAATTCCTTGATAATTATTATATCTTTCATGTGAAATTTGAGCTTTAATCTCATTTGATAATTCTTCATAACGCAGAAATTTAATTTTAATTATCAAATCAATTGGATAGTATTTGATACTTCCATCAACTAGCTCTGGACATTTTATAAAATCTGTATCTCTTCCACCGTAGATAATATCATCTGTTTTTTCAAATATTTCTTCATCGCCAAGCTTAAAGATACTAATATCAAAAAAGTTAGAAATATCATTATTTAAGAATTCTTGTTCTAATACAACTTTAATATATGCATCTACATCTCCCATATTAATAACGTTAATTTTAAATGTATATACCTCAGATGGCATAATGTTAACTAAATCTAGTGGAAGAGCATTGGCACTTGTATCTGCCGGGTTGCGAATCCAGTCATCACTTGTTTCATAATTTGGGATTAAATTATTAAATTCATCCTTAATTAAATCAAGATTTCCATCATAATTATAATCGATTCCTTTATAAAGTTGAACTCGTGAACTAACATTAGCACTTTTTATTGAAAATGAAGGTGAATTATCCATTTCAATAAACCATGCAAATAAAGTTGTTATGAAAAGTGTTGAGACTAAAAATAATCCTATAGAAATTAAAGTAATTCTTCATTTCATCTTAAAACACTTCCTAACCATAAATCATGAAGCTTCCAAAGTCAATAAATTTATCTGAAATAGATTCTATTGAAATATTTGAAGCATTTTCTTTTTTACTTAATAGTCCAAAATCAAAGGTAAACTTAAAGGTAATAATTATCTCTTGATTTTTAACTGGATTAAAATATGTAACTAAGTTTTGTCGTGAAATTAAAACTTTGTTGTTACTTTGGATTTTGCTGCCAGTAAAATATATATCATCTTTAACATTAGAATTAAGATTACCCGTTTGAATTAATGTATCAATTTCTATTCTTTCATAGTTATCATTATTAAGACTCCAGAACGAATCAACTTGAATCTTAAATACATCGGTCATATTAAAATATGTATCTCCATTTATATATGGATTACCTAATGAATTCAATAAGGCATCAGCTTTAATATCATCTAAAACAATATTAACCTTATCAATTGAATCTTTAACTGTTTTAAATGAAATAGAGGTATAAAAGAATTCCCCTGGTAACAAGTCATTTATAGGATAACTGTTATTCGTGAAAGGTTTTTGCAAAATATCATTGTTTATTTCAGCATAATCTTTATCAAACGCCTCAAACGATATCACTTCAATTCCCTTTGCACTATCAATTGAACCAAACATATCATTAATATGAGCTCTATTATTATTACTAAACCAAGCGTAAAGTAAGGTGCCTGTTAAAATAAGTACCGTAACTATTAATAAACCATGTAGCGTAATATATATCTTTTTCATTTTTTCACCACCTAATATCGATAAACCGAATAAGTAAAATTGTAATCTATAATTGTAGTTGGCAAGTTATCAGTTTTATACGCACTCCATCCACCAAAAATATTTTTAGTTGAATAGCTTATACTATATTTAATATGGAAAATAAACTTACTATCAGCTGTACTATCATAACTAAATCCAATTTCGTTGAAAACATATTTAACCCTCGTATCACCATTTTCAATGATAAATGTATTAGTCAAATAATTTATAATATTACTTAAATCAATATATTTATAAGCATCTTCGATAGACTGTGTTTGGCTAAGCTTATCTTGATAAAGAAGTGATGTTAAAGCAGATATAATCTTTTTTTGATCGTCTGTTAGAGTAATACTTGAATCACCTAGCGTTACTGTTACTCCATTAGCTATTAATATCGCATAAGTTGCTTGGTTAATGCTTCCACTTGAACCATACATCGAGTTAACAATACCTTCAAAAATATTATTAAACCAATCAAAAGAACTACTAGTAGCCTCAAAAACATTATTTGTGACATTAACAGTCTTTAGCGATGGAAAATTAGTCAATGCTTCAAAATTATAAATCTTATTGTTACTCAAATCTAAAGTTTCAAGATTATTTAAATTGCTTAATGTACGTAAAAATTCATTTGACGTACCAGTAGGAAAAGTATTGGAACTTTCTGCTTGGTCATATATTGCTGTATTTGATAAATTTAGCGATTTTAAACTAACAATTTCTGATATATATGTCATATTAATCGGCCAATTTTCACCAAGTGATGGAAAATTAAACCCTGTTAATGTCAATTTTACCAACCCTGTTAATAAATTAATACCTTTTAATGATGAAATATATGTTGATAATGATGAATTTGAATTCGAACTTGTAAGAACTATTTCATCAATTTTTTGAGTTAATCTAGTTGATTGAATAAAAGTTTTACCATCGACATATGCTGAGTCAAAATGAAGAATTTCATATACTAGTAGATAAAAATATGAACTTTCAAATGCTTCTTCCATTATAGAATTCGCATTTTGATATCTAACAATTCCAGGAATTGTTAGATGACTAATATATTCGTATGAATCTATTCTACTATTTAAATTTGCCTCAACATCATCTAAGTTCATAAAATTTAACTTTTGATATATTCCATTTTCATCAGTGTATGATAAATCATAATAATAATTACTCGCATTTTGATAAATCGGAACATATGCAAAGTAATACTCTGTATCTATTTTATTAATATAATATGGATTAATCTTGATCAAAACTTCAGTATTACTATTCTTAATAAAATTATTCAAGTTAATAGATGTTAAATCATCAATTTGTATTGTAGAACTTCCACTAACCACATAAATAGTAAATAATCCATCACTTGTAGGAACACGCTTAAATGAGCCATCCGAATTTTTTTCATAAACAATAAATGTATATGTCGGTAAATTTCTTTGATATGCAAATGGCAAATTGAAACTATTATAAGTGTAGTTATTAGTTTTATATACAAATTGATTATTAAAATACGTATAAAATGATGCAAAATAATCCAAACCTTCTCCTGTATCACGTACTGCATATGTGATAGGAATTTGAATAGTTATTGTTTCATCAGTATGAAAAGTTGCTAAAATTGATATAAAAACATTTTGTCCTAAATAAGGTAAAACTCCATCTTTAGAAACCGATAATTTAACATAATTATCACTTGTTTCTAATTTATATGTTGCCTCATCATTACTAACTAAAGAATATGAAATGCTTTTTATTCTGGTATAACCTAAATCATATGCGTTTAATGGCAAATCATATTCAGTATAACCACTATTTACAAAGGTAGAATCATCATAGACCATAAGCTGATTTCCAATTTCTTCAACTACAAAGTTTAATACATATGAATAATTGTCATCAATTAATTTACTTGATGTGGCATTTACAGGTAAGACATCACTTGCATAAGAAACACTACCATTACTACTAGTTAGAACCATATTTGTAATATCAGAATTTAAATATAATACATAATATGTATCGAAAATATCAAAATAATCACTTAAATTAGTATCATTAATAATAATCTCACTTGTTAGACCAGAATTTAATGTTATTGTGTAATTTTGATTAAAGTATTCATTTTGTCGAGGTATCATAAAAGATGTTTTAAATACATATTTATTTTCTGTATCATCGAAATAATTAACATATAAATAACTTTGTAAATTAATTAAACTAGCTTTAGCATATTCAGCTTCTGATACACTATGGACCGTAATTGTCTTAGTAATCGATAGGTTCTTATAGCTAATACTAATACTTAAAATAGCTTGTCCCTGCCCTTTTATATTGCCAGTATCTGATAAAACATTTGTGTCAGATGACTTATATGTAATATTTAAATCACGATGATTAAAATAATTATATTCAAATAATAAATCTGTATAAGTATACAAGCAATAATCGGTGATATTTTTGTGTTCAAAACTACAAAGCTGTTGATTATAATGCAATTCTTTGCCAATTAAACTATTAATATTACCTATTCCTGCATAGACTAAATTTAAAACTATATAATTCATGGCTGTGTTTACTAATACACTATCTGAAATATTTTTCTCTATAATAGATATATCATCTAACACTTTAATCGTATCAGAAAATAAAACATATGCATTTGGAACATCTAAATAGATATTATTTGTTCCCGTGCTATCTTTAAATGTTCCTATTCCATACACCATAAATAACCCATCATACTTATTTTTAAATTCTAAAGTATAACCATTAAGATCAATTGAAACGTTATTTAAATATAAATGCGCATCGCGCAAAATACTAACATCAGTCGTTAATGTTAAATCAACATTAACTTTGATAGTGATTCTTTCATCTTTGGAACTAATATTTGTATTATTTGCAGTAGAATTTTGATACGTTATGGCTTGGTAAAATTCATCCAATGAATTAATTTCGATTATTCCATTTGATATATTTTGACTAAAATTATGAGGATTTGATGAATCTAGGGCTTTATAGAAATAGCCATATATTATCGTACTACATAAAATCAAAATTGAAATTATAGATAAACTAACTATTATTTTTTTTCGCATCTAAATTCATCTCCTTTCTAAAATTTCTTTACTTCAATTACAAAATATCTTGAATAGGACTGATCTATTAATCCATCATTATTAATGTCTACAGTTACTGTTGCCATAACTATCGCTGTACCATTAATGTTAAGATTTTCAATATATTTATTATCAAAAATTGAAATATATGTAGCACCAGAAACGATGCTCCATGTAATATTACCAATATAGGTACCATTTGTAACTTGAGTTGGTAAATATAAATATTGAGTAGTTATCGAACCAATTTTTTTTATTAAGCTTGCAAGTTCAGATGCTACCATGTTTGCATCATCAAACTTAAATATTGTTTCTTCACCGTTCATAGAATAAAAATAATATAAGTTGTAATCTTTATATGCATTATATAGCTGCATAAGATAAATTTCTGCATAGCTTTCTTCAATATCATTTCCATATATGTTTAAATAGGTTAATGGATTTTTATTGTTAGATAGCTTTTTCGCAAGTAACAATAAAAACTCACTCACATCTGATAAGCCAGTTTCTCCTTGAACTGGTGATGAATTTCCTTTGATTTCTAAATATTGTAGTTCAAGTAAGTTTTCTAGACCTTGAATACTATATAAACTAGAATAATTAAATACTAAACTCATCAAGTTAACATTAGAATTTACAATTGTTTGGAATACTATGTTTGCAGCATAATTAGCTGAATAAATCATATCCCCTATAGTTGCATCTTTAAACAGTGATGTAAATTCATTGCCTTTTAGTGCTAATGATTCTAAATGTGGAAAATATTGTAATACAGTAAACAAATCAGTATGCAATGCATCTATTTGCGGAATTACTAAATATTGGAATTTTTTTCCATTTCCGCCTAATATTGTAGCTAAACTGGTAAGAATCTCATTAATTTCATTTGAACTTAATTCTCGGTCTACTCCATCAGTTACTGTTTCAACAATAAATGTTTCTAAATTAATTCTAAAACTAGTTATAAGTTCATTTAACTTTTTAATAAAATCTAAATTATCCTTGTATGCATCAACTAAATATTGTAATTCTTCTTTACTGATTGTTGATAAATTATCAAAATAATCAGTATCTAGACTTGATGAACTTCCTAATGATGTTATTTTATCAATTATCTCTTGAAATGTTGCAAGATTTTCAATAGTATTAATCAATTTTGCTCTATTTTGATCTAATTTTTGACTTGTAATATCTTCAAATTCGTTAGAAGCTTTTGACCAATAATAGTTAATGATTACATCACTAATTTGATATGTATTTTCTAAAATAACCGTTTTATTACTTATACTTTCTTTAAATGTAATAAATAATTCATTTAAAAGACAATATTCATCGTATGAAATTTTTGATTTTCCATCACTAAACATTAAACCATTTACAATTTGATATTTAGGATTTTGCTCATATGTTTTAATCGCTTCGTCATAAATTGTATTATATTGGTTAATAAACGATTCATTCTTATATAAAATTTCCGTGTATTTACTATTAATATCATTAATTGCCATTGTGACAAAGGAACTATTTAGGTTAGTTGCATAATAGGTCCAAAATAGAAAAGATGCTTTTGTCACTTCAATGTATTGACTTGTCACAGTTGGCTGGTTTGATTGTCTATCATCATAAAATACATCAACTGTAATACCTAAATTGGAATAACTGATTCCATAAAAACTTAAATATTTTTCAATAATCCGCCATTCATTTTTAGTAACCATAGCTGCACTTGTGCTAGAGTTAGTTAACCATGTGTTTGTATATGCCAATTCCGTTTCACTAAAAATATTGACCATTTCTTCACTACTAACTCCAGCACCCAACAAAGCACTGCTTAGTGTCAATGATGTTCCATAATCTAAAGCCCAACCTAAAATAATTGGAAAGATAATATCATAACATCCTACAGTTGTACTAAATTTAGAACCAGTGTATTTAAGTCCATCAAAACGTTTTACAGTACCATCATTAATGGCATTATTTCTCTCTACAGTTTCTACCCATACATTATAAAAAGCTTCGTATTTTACTAGATTATTTTCAGTTAAAATATATCGATTATAAACATAAAATAAAATTACACGTTCTTCTTCATTACTAATTGTTTCTAGTTCATCATTATAAGTATTTAATAGTGCTTGGTTTGACTGGAAATATGTTTCAAAACCTGTTACACCTTGTTCATTCAAATATTCAGAAATTGTGACGTATTCAGTAGAATTCATAATCCAATCTAAAATATTTGCAAATATTTGGTCAGTTGCTAAAATTGAAGTTAAATCAGAAATATCAGAACTGCTTAATGTGTTATCTAAAGTATTAATATACTTACTAAAAATTGATTTAAAGAATGAGTATTTATCCCCATACCTTATAATAAATTCAATTTCACCATCACTTAAAGTTGAAATTCCATCGGCTTGAATCCAACTGATATGTTTATCAATATTTATAACTGTAATATTATTAGCCTCTGCCCATTTAATAAATGTATCAGTTGAACTTGAACTTGCCCATGTAAAAATATTACTTAAAAAAGATAAATCATATTTGTCAAGAATTACTGACTCATTTCCATATTCAAACACAAATTCTTTAACATTAACTAAGTCATTGATTAGAATATATGATTCTAAAGCTAAAATGTTAGTGATATTTGCATCAATTAAATTAATGTTTTCATCATACTTCATTAATTCGTTTGTTTGTAATAAAACTTGATATAACAAACTATAGTAAAAACTTTTCACGATATGATCAGTTTCGATATCTTGAAATGGTGCGAAACTAACTGGTGTTAAAGCTCCAGGAATAATAAAATATAAATCTCTTTCGATATCCTTCTCATTTCCTAGTTCGTCATAACCTTTAATTACGACCGTTAATGGAATTCGTTTATCAGTTATATCAAACTCTTTAAATTTATTTTTAAAAGAGACATATGTAACTCCATCTTTTATTTCTAGTATATAAGGGCTATCTGATTTAGCTTTATAACTTAGGTTCACTGTACCAATTTCTTTTGGCAAACTAAAATCAGCATTAACATTTTTTACTCCTAAAGTGTTTCTTGACTCAAGCATAAGTCCTAAAATATCAACGCTATCTAAATATGTTTGTACATCGCTAAAAATTTGGTTTTGAAGAGTTCCTTGATCAAGACTTATATTTAAGTTTATATATGCTTGGACTACTTCATCATTATCAAAACGAGCTTTTATTGTAAGTCTGGCCGTCTTTTGATACGTAATTTGTTTTAAATAAATAATAGCTGATGTCATTTTAGAATTTGGAATTAATACCGCATCCGGTAAATTTTCCGTTTGAATGTCTAATCCCATGTAATAATAGTTACTTTCAAGTTCATAGCTTAATTCAAGAATTCCTAAATTCCTAATATTGAATAATGTTTGATATGTATCAATTGTCGGTAAACTATAATATGTGCTTTCATTTGAACTATCATATAAACTTGTAAATGGACTAATACTTCCTTCAATTAAAATCGCTAGATATTGGAGTTTATCTTGATTATCTTGCTGCACTACATGAATATAATAGACTTTTGTATAGATTTTATTATTTACATAAATATGGGCTGTTAATGTTATATTACCTTGTTTTTCTGGCATTAATTTACCTTCATTTGTCATAATCGAATCATCCGAAGAAAAGTAACTTACTGTAGCATTATATGATTTTAAAATGGTTGGTAAATATAAATTATATCCTAATTGAATAGTATTATCACTAGATGCAAATTGCTCAAGGTGTAATAATTCCTTACTAAAAATTGTAGTTAAAATATCGTCTTGACTAAAAACATTTAATTCCAATAAGACCTCTTTTTCACCAAAGGTTAATACTACATCTAAAATTTGACTGATATTACCGTTATACTGATAAAGTCCATCATTTAGAACTTCTACTCCATCGATTGACACATTTAAATTATGCCCAATATATATCGACAAATAACCAAAAACTGATTCTTTATTATTATACTGATGATTATTTAAATAATCTTGAAAGACTTTAACGAGCAAATCGTGATTATAACTATTAATATTTAAATTATTCGTTAAATCTACATAAGGTATTACTAGGGCATGTTCACTATTTAAGTTAATATTGCCAGTGATACTACCTGTATTTCTTGAATTGCTAATTTTACTACTTGTTCATTGACGCCATTAATTAATAATGAGTTATTCAGTACAAGATTTTTACCACATAAATCCAAATTAACACCATTTATCAAGGTAAGATCAGTATTTAAAGTGATATCGTCAGTTAAAATGACATTTCTATCACTACTACTTTGATTAACATCATTTATGGCTTTTATAAATGTTTCTTCATTATTGGCTAATATGAATTTAGATTTATCAATTGTTTTAACCAAGGCTCTTATTCTAATTCTTATTGCTGAATTTTTAAGTAAATTAGATGAATTATGTAATTCAAAACTAATTTGATTTGTTCTTGTTTCACTTGAATTAATAAATAAATCTGTTGAAATCTCTTTATTTAATAAAGATGAAAGGACACCGATATATTTTGAATCAAAGTAAACATAAATCATATTTGTAAGTGTTGAATCTACGCTATCTCCAATTAGAACAAAATTATAAAAATAGGCATTACTATCATTATTCGTAACTCCATACGTAAAATCAACTACCTCACCTGAATTATTAAATGTTATATCAAGACTTGATGTTGGTTCTACTATTGAAGTATTGTTAATAGTATAAGTATTTATATTAGTTTTAAATTTATTATTGTAGGTAAACATGGCGTATACAGTTACGCCTAGTGTAAGTAAAATGCTAACAAAAATGGAAATGTAAAGTATTCTTTTTCTCATATTTATTTCCTTTTTTACACAAAAAAAGTTGCATTACTGCAACTGGCTATCCATCACAGGACCCTCTAGCTTTGCGTCACTAGATTACTCTAGTTTTGCCTAAAAAAGAACATCTATTTCACCTAGATTTTACTAAAAAAATTTATTTTTTTCAATAATTTTAAATCAAAAAAATAAAAAAAGTTTATCATAAAAAAGCCTAGCATTTTTTATGATAAACTATTATATTTAATTATTATTTATCCTTATCTTGCAAGATATCTTTTTAAGAACTCCTTAGTTCTTTCTTCTTTTGGATTGTTGAATAAATCTGTTGGATGAGCTTGTTCAACAATGTGCCCGCCTTCCATAAAGATAACTTTATTAGATACTTCTTTAGCAAATTGCATTTCATGAGTAACAACTATCATAGTCATACCCTTTTTAGCCAAATCCTTCATAACTTGTAACACTTCTCCGACCATTTCTGGATCTAAAGCTGAAGTTGGTTCATCAAATAAAATGACTTCAGGGTCCATGCAAAGAGCTCTAGCAATTGCAACTCTTTGTTTTTGTCCTCCGGATAATTCAGAGATTCTATAATTCATTCTATCATGCATATTTACACTTTTAAGATGTTTAATCGCAATTTCTTTAGCCTCTTGATAATTTCTCTTTAAAATTTTAGTTTGAGCTAAAATACAATTTTCTAAGACATTAAAATTATTAAACAAATTAAAACTTTGAAAAACCATTACCACACGAGAACGAATTTGATTTATATCTTTAGAAGGTATGATAGTATTAGGACTAGATTCAACTGCTTTTTTATAAGCTTCTTCATTGAAAAAATCACGTTTTAAAATTGGATTATTACGAATCGCTTTAAATTGTTTTCTAGCATCCTTAATTTTTGCCTTAAGTTCCTTTGATTTATCTACTAAAAATTGATTTTCCCAAATTGCTAACTCATCTTCTGTTTCTATTAATTTTTCATTATATTCATTTAAAGTATGATTATATGCATCATAGTCTACAAAATCATCTTTACAATACTTAATGTTAAAGTAGTTTTTTCCTTCAAAAACTAAATTACCACGTGTTGGAACTTCTAATAAGTTTAAACAACGTAAGAAAGTAGACTTTCCAGACCCCGATGGCCCAATTATTGAGATAACATCACCTTTTTCAACATCCAAAGAGATATCTTTTAAAACCTTATTAGGTCCATAAAATTTAGCGATATTTTTAATTTCTAATACTTTCATTAGAATTCACCTCTTTTTCTTCTAAATGGATTCAAATTAAACTTAACTCCATCTAACTTCTTTTCAATTAACTTTAAAATAAATGAAGCTATTAAAGTTAATATTAAGTAAATACATGCAAGAATTATATAACAAGTTAGGAATGAATAAGTAGATGTAGCAATAGTATTCATTCTAAAATATAACTCAGTAACTGCTATAACGTTTAAAACTGATGAATCTTTAATATTAACAATTAATTCATTTCCGATCGTTGGTAAGGCATTGCGAATCGCTTGAGGTAAAATAACTGTAATTGATGTCTTGAATTCACTAAATCCTAGTGATAGAGCACCTTCTCTTTGACCAGCATCAACACCATTTAAACCTGATTTTACAATCTCAGCCATGTATGCAGCTGTATTTAATGTAATTACAATAATACCAGCTACTAACCAACCATTAACTACATTTCCAACTTCCCCAGGGATTTTAATCAAGGCCCAGTTAAGTCCTAAAGCTAAACATGCATATTTAAACAGTAAAGCTTGAACCATCATCGGTGTACCACGCAGTATTGTTGAGTAAATATTACATATACCTAAAATAAATCCCTTAATTACTTTGACAAAGGTACTATCCATTTCTTTGATTTTAATATTTTTACCATAAGCAATAAAAATACCTATAATTAACCCGACAACAGTACCAACAATTGCTAAAACTAGCGTAGAAATAGTACCATATACTATCCATTTTGCATTATTATTGATTAAAGACCACACACTATTTCCTTTTGTATCATCTGCATTTTGAGCTGAACGAATCGCAGCTTGCCCCATCATTTCAGCACGTTGTTCTGTCGTAAGACGCATTAATGCTTCGTTTAAAGCATTTAATAAGTCATCATTGCCTTTTTTTACACCAATTGAAACAGTTAGACCAACCTTGTCTTCTTCAGATAAAAATGAAGAATCTACATATAAAATACCTAAACTAGCTTCATCGATATTGACCATAGCTTCAATAACAGGTTGTTCAGCCGGCATTGCAAAAGCAGCACCAGAAGCAACATCTTGAGCAGCAAGAGGGTAAGTTTTAGCTGGATCTAAATGTCTAATATTAAATGAACTATTTTCTTCATTTGCAAAATAAGTATCAATAAATCCATCTCCAACTACATTTGCCTGACAAATTAAAGCTTTATTTTCAAATAGTTTTAATAATTCTTCGTATCCTAATGGATTTTCTTCGCTGTTTCCAGCTGGTATATTATTTTTTTGAATTAAGAAAGCTAAATTACTCTCAAGATACGGAACAGTAAAATCAATTTCTTTCTTTCGTTCTTCTGTAGCTGTCATACCAGCAAGAACCATATTAATTTCACCTTTATTTAAATCTGGAATTAAACTATCCCAAGCGGTACGCTTAATAATTACATCACGACCTAAATCTTGTGATAGATACTTAGCAACTGCTATATCATATCCATCTGCATATTCACCTTCAGTTCCATAAATAGGTAAAGTATGTTCTGAACTTTGATATACCGTCCAGTTAAATGGTTGATACCCCGCCTCTAATCCAATAACCAAGGCATCTTCACTAATTCGATTATCTGTTTTACAACTTGACAATGTTATACCAAACAGCATAATCATTAAAAATGTTAAAAATTTTTTCACAATACTCACTCCTTGAAAAGTTTATTAAATAAAAAATGCGTCTAAAAAATAGACGCCTAAATAGTTTAAATAATTTTCTGTTCAAAAATACTTAAGCGCCTCTGCTAAATCTAGCAGGAGTGTTATAAATGTTCTTTATAACCCCACGACAAATCTATGCCTAGATTCTCGTTCGGCAAGCTTACCTTTCAACTACTTCTTAGGATGCCTCCTCCATAGTTTACTCATTTGTCTTGCTCCTCTTGTTCATTTTTTATTTACTCTTATAGTCTACTTCAAAATTTAGTAAAAGTAAAGAAGAAAAAACTAAATATCATAAAAAAATTGTTCTAGTTGAAATTTAAGCATAAAAAAAGTTATAATATAGTCAAATTTAGGAGTAAGGAGTAGATTATGAGAAAATTTTTTAATGAATTTAAAACATTTTTGAAACGTGGAAATGTAGTAGACCTTGCAGTTGGTATTATCATCGGTTCTGCTTTCACAGCTATTGTCAATAGTCTTGTTAAAGATATTATAACTCCGCTTATTGTATGGGCCACACCTGTAGATAGTTTAGCTGATTTATCAATTGTCTTAAAAGAAGCTCAAGTTGATGAAGCTGGCGAAATTATTAAAGAAGCTCTTACTTGGAATTATGGTAATTTCATTCAAGCTATCATAAACTTCTTTATTATCGGATTAGTTGTATTTACATTTGTTAAATTTGTAAACAAATCTAAAAATGTTGCCGAACAAGCTAAAAAACGTTTAGATAAAAATGGAAATGTAGTTGCTGAACAAGCAAAAGAAGAACCAAAGAAAGAACCTAAACCAACTCAAGAAGATTATTTAAAGGAAATTGTGGAGTTATTAAAAAAACAAAATAATGTAATAGAAGATACAAAAACTAAAGAATAAAATAATCAAAAGAGAACTTGCTTAACTATGCTGTTCTCTTTTAAATTTAAAAAATATTTTATATTTTAATATTTATCTTAAAATAGATTATTTTGCTATATTTTTTGCAAATTCTTCACATTCTTTTAAATCATTTTCAGTAGGAGTGCCATAAACCCTTAAGTCGCCTAAAACATTTAATCCCTTTTTCCTAGCATCTTCTAACCATATATCCATCCATGGACCTCCTTCGCTCCATTCATAAGACCCAAAAAATCCTAATTTCTTATTTTTCAATTCTGAAGCTGCATTTTCATAAAAAGGTTCAAAATAGAATTCTTCTAATTGGTCAGCCCCCATTGCAGAACATCCTAATAAAACAACATCTTTATCTTTTAGCATATCTATAGCTGCTTTCTCAACAGGTACAATTTGAGCCCCAATGCTATTTGCCATGGCATTTGCCATCATTTCTGTATTTCCAGTACTTGAATAATATATTACAATCGTTTTCATATTTCCTCCTATATATTTAAACCTAATTCATTTTGACAAAACGCTTCTAACAAGTTGTTGCGGCAAATATTATACAATTTAAATGTTTCTTTTGCATTTAAGACATCGCCATAAACCTTCCAATATCCTACAAATTTACATTCTTTTTTCTTAATAAAACCTAAAACATCACTTAAAGGATAACCTAGAAATAAACCAATTTCATGGGGAAATGAATTAAGAGAGTTCAGTCGTTTTTCTAAAAAAATTAATTTTTCCTCTAAATCACCTGTATAACCATATTGTTTGAGTATTTTCTTAATTTTATGCTTATTTAAATTTTTTGAAAGTAATCGTACATTATATATTAATACTAAGCTTTCTTTTTCAGAAAAATGCACTATTCTTCCTTTTATAAATATATTTTTTTTATTATATTCTTCAATAAACTCTTTCAAATTAGTATTAGGCATTCTTATTAAATTGGAAGGTTTTATTCCTAGTAAAGTTGAAGATGCATGAAATATCAATAGATTTTGTAAATTGTACATATATCCTCCTTAGTTAGTTTTGTCTAACTTATTGTTTAAAAAATTAGTTAGTTGCTCCTAACTAATTCTAATTTAATACTTTTTTTTAAAAATGTCAATATTTTTATTTAAAGTAATAAAAAAGGTTGAAAAGTTAGCATATATTAGTTTTCAACCTTTATGATTTTTTTATTCATTTTAATCAAATTATTTATTAATTCTTTTTTAAACACAAACTTATAAATCTTTTATATTCCATAATTAGTTAGGAATTTTAACATTTTAACCTTTTTAAATTCGTACTTTTCTTGTACACGACCAGATATAGGATTATCTATGAAATATATAACAATTATAAAATTGATATCCGCAGTTTCAAATAAATAATTACAAGCAGACTTAAATCTTCATTCATTATCCCTCTATTTTAGTAATCTTTATTTAAGATATAACCGATCTTACAGCCTTTTTCATTACTATTTTCTTCTAAGTCTGCTTCGATATAATCATGCATCCTTGTTGAACAAATAACTTTTCCAATATATACAACCGCAAATACACTCGTACTCTTTATAAAATTGTCAGGTATTGGCTTACTCTCATCAATATTTTATTTTTAAATTAAAATTAAGTTTAGTCATTTGTTTTTTAGATTATTCAAAAAATTTTCAAAATATTTTTTTCAGCTTGTTTACGCGCCTGAATTGCATCATTTATATTACCATATCTTCCAAGTTGATATGATTTTTTTTTAACATTATATTAGCTACCCATTTTTTTATTTTTATCTAAATAAACTCCTCGATATCCTGATTTATTATTTTTATTCATTTTTCGATTTGAAATAATAGCTGTAATTAAAGTTCCATCTATAAAATCATTGCGATAATTGACAATATTATTTTGGTTTTCTTTGTTTTTACACCCACAAGAAGTAGTTGTTCCATTCATTAATGAAGCAGTTGATACTTCACAATAATTTCCACAATCACATTTACATTTCCAATAATTCTTTTTATTTCTAATTCCTATTAAATCCTTAACAATATATTTTAAACAACCACAGGATTTTGTATGGCCTGTATGTAGTT
Source organism: uncultured Anaeroplasmataceae bacterium (assembly GCA_944325035.1). Classification (GTDB taxonomy): domain Bacteria; phylum Bacillota_I; class Bacilli_A; order Acholeplasmatales; family Anaeroplasmataceae; genus CAG-307. The sequence continues at coordinate 272,718 of CALUYM010000001.1, read as the reverse complement.
TATTAATATTTACTTCAACTTCATTTCCACATTCACATTTATACACCTTAATTAATATTAAATACTTTGTTTAATTTTAACAATTTTATTAATAAAAACAAATGATTTTATTAATTTTTGTATATATTTTCTCAAATAATCATATTTAAAAGAAGATTCAAAATAATTTTTCTCTAGCCAAATCAATTTAAATTAGATGTGAAATTTTTTCCCACAACATGGACAAGTATATACATGTTGATTCTTTTTTATGGTTATCAAATGTGAACAATGCACATTAGGACAAAAACATGTAGTGTCTGATTTAGATTTGAATGCACTTGCTAATTTTTCATAGCTAAAACAATTACGATCATATGTCCTTAACATTTTTTGAATAATTTCTTCTGAAACAACACCTTTAAAAATTTCACCATTGTAAAATAATTCATATTCGTACATAATTTATTCCTCCTGCTAAAATAATTCGTTCATTTTTACAAGTTGATATTATCATTTTGATATTAAAAAAGATAGAGAAGCTTTTTTTTCTTTCTTTTTTTAGTTTTTAACTTATGAAAAGTAGCTTACATTATGAAAAAATACTATAAAAAGAAGTTTCTTAAATTTTTTGTAAAAAGATAGAAAAGGAAAGAAAGTAAAAACTTTAATTTATTACTTTATTAAAAAATATGAATATTAAGTCATGTTGTACTAAAATACGTATAGATTCCTTATAGCCCTTCTAATTTTATATTAAAATTAATTTTCAAGTAACGATTAATAAAAAAATAACTTATTTTTATAATTTTATAACGATAAAAATAAAAAAATTATGTCTCAAAACCTTATTTCAGAGTGTTGTCTTAATTTGCCAACAGTCTGACTTAATATTTAGTACTAATGTTAAGTAATTATATATAACATGTTTTCACTTTAAATTTCCTCTTCTTTTACAAGTCTTGCTACAAAACGAAAATAGCGTTCCTTTTCCCATTCATATTCAACTTTAGTGTTTCTTGCTATTGTTATTCCACGTCATTTTCATTGTTTTGTTTTCTATTTTTAAATAAATTAACTAAAATACCAATTTTTAAAAGAAAATGTAACTATTTTTAAAATTGTTGATCTAAGTTTTAGAATCATAATAGTAATTTACATATATACTTGCCTTGCTGTAGAATGACATTGCTCAAATAAAAGTGGACGAGTCAAGTCGCATTAATACATCCTAGATTTGATTATTCTTTACCATTAGTTTTATATTTGCTAATGCCAATTACATGGCTATGCCATTCGAACTTATCATGAGCAGCTCCTTGATCAGTTCTAGGATTTTCTATATCTATAAAAATTTTATTTAGATTGATTCGGCTTAAAATGTTTTTTTTAACCAATTTTCAGCATACCCAGAAAAATTACATTATTTTAGAAAAGATTTATAATTTATAAAAGAATTATATTATACATATATAATATCCATCTATGCTCATTAAATGTTTTTTGTGCAAATTAAAAATCTTCTGATTTGAGATATTTAATAAGAACTTCAAAAAAATATTTACGCTTTAAAGGTTTGAATCCCTATATTTGGGCATAAAAAAAGTTTGAACAGCTATTTTCACTGTATCAAACCTATGCTTTCATTTTGGTGGACCAGCGGGGAGTCGAACCCCGGTACAAAAAAGACTATGCCTTGATTTCTACATGTTTAGCATAGTAATTAATTTCATCTATATCTAGCTACTATGCAAACATAATATAGACTAACCTTATTAAATTCGTAAACTTGCCTAAGGTGGCGACAAATCAATATATCCTACTATTCTAAACGTCAGCAGTCCCTACCATAGGAAAATAGAGAGGTGACGAGCTTGATTAAATTAGCAAGCTAATTGCATGCTAACATTGTTGTTAGCAAATAAATGTGTTTTTGCGGTTAATTTAAACCTCGGCGTTTTTATATGCGCAACCATAACATGCTTACAAGTCTTCATCTATCTTGGCGAATCCAAAAACTAGCCCAAATATGCACATGTGCATAGTTATTATAACGTTTAAATCAAAATTAAGCAAGTAAAAACTTAAGTATATGTTTTCCACTTTATTTTAGTCTTTCATAGTCGTATTTGAATCAACAAATCGGCTTTACAATTGATTAGACTAACTATTTCATCTCTAAAATATTGATTAATAAGCTGCTAGAAAATTTTTTTATTTCCATAGCAATAATAATATTTTCATTTTTTTATTATTATAAATTCTATTATCACAGAAATGTCTAATTTTGTTAGATATGAAATTAGTTCAAAAGAAAGCTATGGTGAATGTAAGGAAAAATTGGATATACTTTGCGGATGGTATAATATAATCTTTAGCCTGGGATTGCATGAATTTGAAAGCTATAGATGGCTTGAAATTCAGGAAGAATATCCTATAATGTTTAATCACCTAGCTTTATTTTTTTAGTAAAACAATTATAAAAAGAAACTAGGTGCTTAAATCTTAACTTAAACACCTATTTATCTAATATTTAAAGTACCATTTAGTTTTAATTAATTCTACATATTTGATATCAATAGCGGTTCATATTTTTAAGTACTTTTTCTATATTTCGTTTTGCATCAGCTTCTTTTAAAGCTTCTCTTTTATCACGTAAATTTTTACCTTTACAAAGACCTAATTCAACTTTTACCAAACTGCCTTTAAAATACAGTGATAATGGAATTAAAGTCATACCTTCCTGTTTGATTTTATTAAATAATTTTATAATCTCATTTTTGTGAAGTAATAACTCACGACTTCTTGTTTCATCATGATTAAAAACTGTTCCTAAATCATATTTTGAAATATGCATATTTAAAATTTCAACTCGATTATTTCTAACAATTGCATATGAATCATTAATGTTTACTTTATGAGCTCTAATAGATTTAATTTCAGTTCCAGTCAATTTAATTCCCGCTTCATATGTATCGACAATAAAATAATCATGTCTTGCTTTTCTATTTTCACAAATAATATTAGACATACTACACTCCAAACGTTTCATTATAATCTTCTAATAGCATAAAATCAACTCTGCGTTTAGCTTTAGAAGCACCAGTGACAATTATCTTTACTTTGTCACCCACTTTATATTCTCGCCTTGAGGAATATAAACGCATTTTTATTTCATCAAAATTAAAATATCCTTTTAATGTTGAGATATGAACTAAACCTTCAACACCATCATCTAATAATACAAACATGCCAAATTTAGTAATACTATCAATCATACCTTCATAAACTTCTTTTATATGATTTTCCATAAATTGAGCCATTAGCATATCAACAACTTCCCGCTCGCATTCAATCGCTGCTCTTTCTTTTATAGATGATTGAGTGGCAATTTCATGAATCATACTTGCAAAATGAGTAAACTTATCATCAAAATCTTCAGTATGAATAATCAATTCTTTAATTAAGCGATGAACCATTAAGTCTGGATAACGTCTAATTGGCGATGTAAAATGACAATAATAGCGCATTGCAAGCCCATAATGTCCAATATTTGATTCACTATACTTAGCTTTAGCCATTGCTCGAAGCATCATTTGATTCACAACATAAAATGATTCACTACCTTTGACTAATGTCATTGTTTTTTGAATATCTTTAGGCAAAATTTTATTTTTAGGTAAAAAAACTTTATAGCCTAGCGAATTAATCATTTGATATACTTTAGCAACACTTTCATCATCAGGGTTTTCATGAATACGATAAACGCATGGTAAATGTAAATTAGCCATATGATAAGCAACTGTTTGGTTAGCGGCTAACATAAAATCTTCAATCAACATCTCAGCCACATCTCGTGTTCTTAACTGGAATTCCACTGGATTACCTTTTTCATCCATGATTACTTTATATTCAGGTACATCAAAATCAATAGCGCCTGCTTTGGTTCGTAATCCACGTAGTAATTTAGACAACTTTTCCATATTTAAAATAAGCTGATAAATATCTTTATATTTTTCAATCGTTTCTTCATCCTGTTTTAAAATTTTATTTACATTATTATATGTCATTCTGCGATGACTTCGAATAATTCCTTCTGATATTTTATAATCTAATAGTTCACCGGCTGGAGAATATTCCATCTCACAAGCTAAAACAAGACGGTCTTCTCCTTCATTTAATGAGCAAATTCCATTGGAAAGTTTATGCGGTAACATGGGAATTACGCGGTCAGCCAAGTATACTGATGTAGCTCTAAATAAAGCCTCATTATCTAATGTTGTGTTTTCTTTTACATATTCAGCGACATCTGCAATATAAACTCCTAAATAGTAGTTTCCATTTGGCAAAATTTCAACATTGACAGCATCATCAAAATCTTTTGAATCATCACCATCGATAGTAATAATCAACTTATCACGAAAATCTTTACGATTAGGATAATCAGCAGCATTAATAGAGTTAGGAATTAATTTGATTTCTTCTATAACCGAATCAGGAAAGTCTACGAAGAAATTATGTTTAGATGCAATTATCGAAATATCCATTCCAGGATCATCGACATATCCAATTATTTTGGTAACTATACCTGTACAACTATTATTATCTTTAAAACTTAAAATTTGCGCAGAAACAATATTTCCAGGTACTGCATCATTTAAATCTTTTTCCTCAATATAACATTTACAATCAAATGTTTCTACTTTCGAATCAACATAGTATGTAATTCCTTTGCTAGTCATTTTTTTTACAACTTCACCAACAACAAATTTGTTTCCATGTTCAGTTATTTTTAAAACAAAAGCCTCTTTTTTATTGCCACGAACATCATATGCGATAAATGAGACTTTATCGCCGTTTAATGCGCCATTTATATTGTCAGCTGGAACATAATAATCTTCATTACTATCATCAACAGTAATAAAGCCAAATCCTCGTTCTTTAACTTGGATAATACCATTTCTGATTAAGTAATAATCCTGTCCTTCTTTATATAAAATTTTGCGTGATTTTAAATCATCTAGTAATGTTTTGGCAATATCTCTTGAAATATTTTCTAGTTTAGCTAAACGATTCACCTTTATATAATCGTATTTTTTGCAAAAATCAATAATTCTTTCTTCTATTTGGTCCATAAAAGTCCTCCTTTAAAAAATAAAAAGATTTCGCTCACGAAATCTTTTCTTATAAATAAAGAGCTGCCGCAACGATAACTAACACAAAAAAGATTGTGGCAAGAACTAAAGTTCCACGTTCAAGAAATAAATCTAATCCTCTTGTTTTTTGGTTCTTAAATAAATCGGTTTTGCTACCACTGAATGCATCATTAATGTCATCTTTAGAATTTTGCATCATTACAATGATAATTAAAAAAATCGAAATGAATAAGATAAAATAATCTATAACATGCATAGGATACCTCCAAGTATTTCTATTTATAAAAAGTATATTTCATAAGTCATTACAATTATATCATTTTAAAGTCTATATTACAATTAGAATTTTATTTTTATAAAAATATTGATAAATTATAATCACAATTATCATGCTTATAACCGATAATTCTTATAAAAAAAGTTTAAAAAAACATTATTTTTATAAAAAATTAATACTATTTTAAAAAAATAGTATTTAATTTAATAAAAAAAACAATTATAATAAATTCAAGGTGAGATACTATGTTTGAACTTGATAATGAAATAAATGAAAACTTGTATGAGACGAAATTCCATGGCACACTTGATTTTCCATTTAGTATATATAAAAACCAGTTTTCTGAAAATAATTTAAAATTTATTAACTTTCATTGGCATCCTGAAATTGAGATTGTATATGTGCAAAGTGGTACAATTAATTATAATGTTGGTGAACAGAAATATATTTTAAACGAGGGAGATGCAATGCTTGTGATGCCAAATCAACTCCACGGAGCTAACTATGTGTCCGATGCTACTTGGTATGCTTTGTTAATTAATCCTCGTTTAATTTTCCAAAATCAAGATAGCATTATTTATGAAAAATATTTCAAAAATTTTAATTTTAATAATATTTTATTAAATCAAAATGAAATTAAAATTACACAATCTATAATCAATTCATACTACGAAGAAATATTTGATTATGAATTAGAAATTATTTCTAACTTATATCAACTGTGGTTGAGTGTTGTTAAAAGACCAATTGAAGATAAGAATACTTCAAAAATATCTTCTTATAGATTGAAACGTATTATAGACTACATTAATCAGAATTTTTCCAAAAAAATCAAAATTGATGATTTGTCAAAAGAGGTTAATTTGTGCCGCAGTGAGATTTGTAAATTATTTAGAGAAAGCCTTAATACTACTTTTACAGAATATTTAATCAAATTTAGACTAGAAAAAAGTCTAGATTTACTTCTTTCAAATAAAACAAATATTACAGAAATTTGTGATTTAGTCGGATTTAATAGTTCGTCTTATTTTACTGAAGTTTTTAAAAAATATTTTGGTCAAACACCACTTACATATAAAAAGATATATTTAAAAAAAGATGATGAGGATTAGTTCCTCATCAATTTTATTTTCGTTTCAAAAATCTTCTAATACCATTTTCTAAACGTTTTAATCCATCTTCTAAACGAATACGTTGAGTTGCAATATTCATACGTAAAAAATAATGTCCGTTTCCTTTGTAGCTTGAACCATTAGACAAAATAAGTCCAGTCTCATTTTTTAAGAACTCCTGAAGTTCATCTGTATTACTTGTAATTTCTCTACAATCAATCCAAAGCAAATAAGTTGCCTTACCATCTATTACTTTTAGATTAGGTAAATTGTTTCTTATAAATGTTTTGGCATAATTTTTATTTTTTTCTAAATAATCATTAAGATTTAGCAACCATTCTCTACCATTATTAAAAGCTGATATCATTGCATCAATAACGAAGAAGTTAGGTTCTGCTACTTCATACGAGTTTAAAGCTCTTTGGACTTTATTAAAGGTTAATTCATTTAAAATGACTACCGCTGATCCTTGAAGGCCAGCTAAATTAAAAGCCTTACTAGCAGATAAAAGCATTACGCCTATCTCTTGAGCATCTCTTGAAACACTTAAAAATGGAGTATAGGAACTGTTTGCGTCACATAAATCACAATGGATTTCATCACTTAAAACAATTACACCATATTGTTTACATAATTTAGCTATTTTATATAAATCATCTTTATCCCAAATTTTACCAATAGGATTATGTGGATTACATAAAATTAGCATTGTAGTTAATGGATGGGAAAGTTTTTCCTCTAAATCAAGATAATCAATAGAATATTCATTATCTTTGTACAATAGCTCAGATTCTACCAAATGACGCCCATGGTTTACAATAGAATTTACAAAAATATTATAAACTGGAGTTAATAAGACAATATTATCCCCAATATTTGTTAATCTATTAACACAAGCAGAAATAGAAGGGATTACCCCTGTTGAAAAAATAATATTTTGAGAATCAAAAGTAAAATTATGATAATTTTTCCACCAATTAATAATACTTTCTTTCCATTCTTCTGTTGGATATGAATATCCAAATGCACCAATTTTTATTCTATTTTCAATAGCTTCAATTACAACAGGACATGTTTTAAAATCCATATCTGCGATAGACATTGGCAATTCATTATTCTTAACATCCCATTTAGAAGATGCCGTATTATATCTAGTTACAACCTCATCAAAATTATACATTATTTTCACCCTCTTCAATAATAATGTTTGTGGCATCAGGACTTGTCTTTATGTTTTGATCAAAAATGATCTCTTTAATTCCTAATGCCTCAATAATTCCCTTATTGGGATTTTTGATACTATCTACTATATTATTAATTTTAGCTTTAACGCTTGAGTATTCAAATGCCAAACTTGTATTTAATAGTTCACAATTATCTAAGACTAAATTATCAATATAACACAAACCTTGCTCACTTTTAATAATACAATTTTTAAAAACTATATTTTTAGTATTCCAAGCTAAATATTCACCATTTATGATACTGTTTTCAACATAAACATTATCACAATTCCAAAAAGCATCCTTAGAAATAATCTTAGAATTTCTAATAACAACTTCTTTAGCCCCATCTAAAAAGTAATTTCCATCTACAACGACATTATTCAGTTTAATATTCTCTGAGTTTAACCCAACATAATCTCCTTTAATTACTACATTATCAAGTTCGATATTTTGACAATTCCATAAAGTTTCTAATGCATGCGATAATACACTATCTTTAATTGTAATATTAGTTGATCTTCTAAAAAGCTTAGGTGCAAATAATGCTGTGTTTGTAATTTCAATATTCTTAGTATACCAAATACCTGAACGGGCACTGTCTTTAAAAGTTGAGTTTGAAACCTTTATATTAGTAGCATACCATAAAGGGTATTTCCATTCAAAATCACAATCATCTATCTCTAAATTTTTTGTTTCTTTTAGTGGAGATTCTCCATCATAAAAACGACATCCTTTAATAAATGCATCTTTTATCATAAAAAGTGAACGTTCACCAGTATATACTTGATTATAAATTTCTATTTTTTTACCCATATCATACACCTCTAACTGTTTAATGTCAAAAGTAGCTATCTTTTTATATGTAATATATTAATTAAAAACTTTATATCAATATTATTATATCATAAAATTGTTATCTTTAATTTATTTAAATTAGTAGTATTATTAAAAAGCTAAATATTTTTCTATTATTTTTAAGAGTAATATTTCAAAAAAATAATAAACTTATATCGCATTAACTATTCATATTTTTATTTGATTCTTTGATAAAGCTTCTATATTCTTAATATAGGCTGACTACTTTATTATAAAATTTTTTTTTATATATGTCTAATACCTTTAATTTATAGTTTTTCATGCTTATATTGCATATTTAACTAAGTTTATTGTAAATTATATTTTATTGTTTTATGTTATTAATACGTTATATAGAAAACTATTTGTTTTAACAAAAATAAAAGCCAGCGAGATATGCCTCACTAGCTTTTTTATTATTACTTAACTACGTTATAAAGAGATTTTAGACCCTTAAATTGAGCGATTGTTGTTTCACCATAGTGATTTAATTGATCTTCAATACGTAATAATTGGTTATACTTAGCAACACGGTCTGTACGGCTTAGAGAACCAGTCTTAATTTGACCTGCATTAGTAGCTACTACGATATCAGCAATTGTAGTGTCTTCTGTTTCACCAGAACGATGAGAAACAACCGCAGTATAACCAGCACGTTTAGCCATTTCGATAGCGTCAAATGTTTCAGTCAATGTACCGATTTGGTTAACTTTAATTAGAATTGAATTAGCACAACCTTCATTAATACCTTTTTCAAGACGTTCAGTATTTGTTACAAATAAATCATCTCCAACTAATTGAACATGTTGACCTAGAGTTTCAGTTAAATACTTCCATCCAGACCAGTCATCTTCTGCAAGACCATCTTCAATAGTAATAATTGGGAACTTCTTAGTTAAAGGTACATAGTAGTTATCTACCATTTCTTTAGAGTTGAATTCACCCTTATCAGCTTTTAGAGTATACTTACCAGTTTCAGCATTATAGAATTCAGATGCTGCAACGTCAATACCTAAACAAATATCTTTTCCTGGAACGAAACCAGCAGCTTCGATAGCTTCAACTACTAATTCGAATGCTTCAGTGTTAGAACCTAATTTTGGAGCATATCCACCTTCATCACCTACAGCAGTGTTGTATCCTTTTGACTTTAGAATTTTCTTTAAAGCATGGAATACTTCAGCACCATAGCGTAATGCTTCTTTGAAAGTAGGAGCACCAACAGGTAAAATCATAATTTCTTGGAAGTCAATACAGAAATCAGCATGAGCTCCACCATTTAAAATGTTCATCATTGGTAGAGGTAATTGTTTTGCATTGAAACCACCTAAGTAATTATATAATGAAACACCAACATAGTCAGCAGCACATCTAGCAGCAGCCATAGATACTCCTAACATTGCGTTAGCACCTAATTTAGATTTGTTTTTTGTTCCATCAAGTTCAATCATAGTCTTATCGATTAATAATTGATCACGAACATCAATTCCTAACATTTTAGGAGCAATGATATCGTTAACATTTGCAACAGCTTTAGTAGTTCCTTTTCCTAAGTAACGAGACTTGTCACCATCACGAAGTTCTAATGCTTCATGAACACCAGTAGATGCACCTGATGGTACAAGGGCACGACCAAAGGCTCCACTTTCAGTTGTAATTTCAACTTCAACAGTTGGATTTCCACGAGAATCTAATACTTCTCTTGCGTAAACGCTAGTAATAAATGGCATAAAAACACACTCCTTAAATTTTTCAATATATTGTTTTTTTAACCACAAACATTATACACTATATTTTGTTAAAAATAAACTATATTATTCTTGATTTATTTAAAAGTTAACAGAAAAAGGCAATTTTTATTATTGTTAGATTTAAAAAGAATCCAGATAATTTCTTGATATCAATTAAATTTAACGTTTATGACCAACTGTAAATAAAGCGAGAGTTCCTGGTCCTGCATGAGAACCAATAACAGGGCCTATTTTAGTAATATAAATTTCTGACTTTATTCCTTCGTTTACATATGCTTTTTCTAACATATTCTTTAATAATTCAGCATCTTCTTTACAATCAGCATGTGATATAATTGTAATATTTTCTTCCATTTTATTATACCCAGCAATGGTTGAGTCTATAAGTTGACGCATTGCTACTTTACGTCCAACTTTCTTATAGATAGCTTGTAAATGTCCCTCGTTATCCACATTTAAAACAGGTTTAATGTTTAACATTTTAGCTACAAATGCAGTTGAATTAGAAAGTCTTCCTCCTCGACGTAGAGTATCAATATCATAAACTGTAAACCAATGTTGAATTTTAAATTTAAATTCTTCTAAGTTTTTAGCATTATCTTCCAGACTTAATCCTTTATTTCGGTTTTTAGCTGCTTCATAAACTAATAACCCTTCTCCAGCTGAAGCACAAAGCGAATCAACTATTATTATCTTACGCTCAGGATATTCTTCTAGTAACAAATCTTTAGCAATACGAATCGAATTATAGCTGCCTGAAAGACCAGATGAGAAAGCAATACATAAAATATCTTTGCCTTCTTTTAAATATGGGCGAAAGAAATCCTCAACTTCAACGGTATTTAATTGCGAAGTTGATGCGTTATTTCCAGCCCTCATTTTGTCATAGAAATCTTTCAATGAAATATCTCTTTCGTCAAAATAGTTTTTATATTCATTATCATTTATACGAAATGTCATTGGTTGAATTTTAACATCCCACTTAGAAGTTAACTCATCAGTTAAATCACAAGTCGAGTCACTAACAATCACATAATTACACATATTATTTTCTCCATTCCAATCAATTTAATATTTTATTACAATCTTTTGAATTTCAAATGAATTATAGCAAAAAAGTTATTTAAAATAAACTATTTTTTATCTACATTTCTTTAAACAATATAAAAATAAGTTGAAATCATATATAGTTTCAACTTATTTTTAGATAATATTCTTAATTTTATTCAATACTTTCAATTAAAAAACTAACTGGTCTAAAACCATCATTACAAGAAATAACTACTTGATTCTTATTTTTCATCCAACCATTAAAAATATCTGTTCCACCAGATGCCAATGCTAAAACATATGGATATAAATTTTGCCATGCACTTTCACAAAAATTTTGAGGAATTTTAGCGTCAACTGAAATAAAAGTATCACCAATATTTAAGTTACAAGCATTTAGTATCGGATTTTCAAATTTTTCAATCAAATCGAAGTGAGTAACTTTTTTTAAAATTATAATTCTACATTTTTTCATTTTTTTCTCCGATTGTCTTTTCTAATCTAAAATTTTTATAAACAATTTTTAATCTTGAATGAACAGGGAATGTTATGATTAAAACAGAACTAGCAATAATTAAATTAAACGGAATAACACAAATAAGTAAATATTTCCAAAAATAATTGCTTGCATTAACATTTGAAACCATACTCATTGCACCAATTATTACCTCTTTTCCTCCATACATTTCCATATATAACGGAAGTGAAAAACAATTAGAGATAACCCCTGCAATACTCCATGAAATTAAAATTCCAATAAACTGAATTATACTATGTCCTCTACCCTTAACATAATTCATTAGAAGGTGACTAGGTACTACTGTTATAATTGCTAATATTAAATCTGCGATTTCTCCAACTGAAGCTGTTGAACTAAACGGTAGTTTAATTAAAAAACGTAGTAAAATAATCAACAAACTATCTTTAAGTCCTAGTATAAACAAACCAATAAAAATTGGTAACATACTAAAATTAATTTCTAAAAAACTAGGGAAAATAGGCAATGCAAATTTAGGCCCTAATATATATAGTACCAGTGAAATTGCAGTTAACATAGCAATTAAAATCATTCGTTTTATTTTTACATTTTTCATAATAAAATTCCTTTCCATAAAAAAGACCCCGAGATATTAACTCAGGGTCATGACGTCAATAAAAAATTTTTTCTTCTTCCATCCAGACTATACTGTCGCTACTGGAATTACACCAGTTCCTGCCGAAGCTCGCGGAGTTTACCGCCGATTGGGAATTTCACCCGACCCTGAAGACATTTTTATTATAACATATATTAAATTTTAAATAAAGCAACATGCTTATTTCACAATTAAAGATGTACTAGTCATTTCCATTGGTTTTTCAATTTCTAGAAGTTCTAACATTGTTGGAGTAATATCTGATAAGATTCCACCATCTCTTAATTTATACTCATTACTTGTTAAAACAAATGGTACTAAATTAGTAGTATGAGCTGTATATGCATTTCCATCTTCATCTAACATTCTTTCAGCATTACCATGATCAGCAGTAATTAAGGCTACACCACCTACTTCATTTAATGTGTCAACTAAACGCCCTACACATTCATCTACGACCTCAACAGCCTTAATAGCAGCTTCAATATTTCCAGTATGACCTACCATATCACAGTTTGCATAGTTTACAATAATTGTATCATATTTGCCTGATTTAATTGCTTCACATAACTTATCTGAAACCTCATATGCTGACATTTCAGGTTGTAAATCATAAGTAGCTACCTTTGGTGAATTAACTAAAATACGATCTGAACCTTCAATTACTCGATCAGCCCCACCATCAAAGAAGAAAGTAACATGCGCATATTTTTCAGTCTCAGCAATACGTAATTGTTTCATATGATTTTTAGCAATAACATCACCAAACAAATTATCAAATGATTGTAGTGGGAAAGCAAGACTACCTTTAACACTATCAGCGTATTTCATCATTGAAACAAAAGTAATATTCTTAGGTGCATGAGTAATATCTAACTTTGGATCAGTTTCATTCTTAACTAAACTAAATGTTGCTTCTGGATTAGATAAAGCTGTAGCAATTTGAATAGCACGGTCAGGACGGAAGTTTGCAAAAATTACTGAATCTCCATCTTCAATTTGACCATTTGTATCAACAATAAAAGGTATCATAAACTCATCTAAAATGTTTTGCGCATATGACGCATCAATTCCTTCAAAACAAGTCTTATATACTATACCTTTCATATTAGTCATAGCATCAAATGATAATTGAATACGATTCCAGTTTTTATCTCTATCCATACCATAGTAACGACCAGATACAGTAGCAACGCTTATATTTTCTTGAGTTAAAATATCTGTTAGGAATTCTTTGGCGCTTGTAGGTGGTACATCACGTCCATCTAAGAATGCATGGTAGTATACCTTGTCAACTCCCATAGTGCTTGCAAGCATTCCAATAGCTTTTATATGATTTGTATGCGAATGAACACCACCATTTGAAGCTAACCCTAAAATATGAACTTTCTTTCCATTATTCTTAGCATTTTCGATTGCACTACGAATAGCTTCATTTTTAAAGAAATCTCCATTCTTAATTGCAATATTAATTCTTGTTAAAGATTGATACACAATTCTTCCAGCACCAAGATTCATATGCCCTACTTCTGAGTTTCCCATTTGACCTTCAGGTAGGCCAACCGCTTCACCAGAAGCGTCTAGATGTGTATGTGGATATGTTGCAAAAATCTTATCTAAATTAGGTTTTTTAGCTAAATCAACTGCATTTCCTTTTCCTGGTTTTGCTAGTCCAAAACCATCCATAATACATAATACAACAGGTCTATTTTTCATATTTTATTCCTCGATTCTTCCATTTTGTTTTAAGATATATAAATCGCGATAAGTAACAAGCCCTAACCATTTAAGCTTAGCACTTTCAGCTTCTGGATACATATTACCCCATTCATGAGTAACTTCCCATAAACCATGATTCTTTCTAGATTTGACAATTAAGTCTAATGCTTCTTCTTTTAACTTACTATTTAATAATACATAGTAAATTGCATTCGATTCAGACAAAATATTTTCATTAAGTAATATTTCTTTAAGTTTAATATAATAATCATAAACATTTTTTGCATATGAAATTTGTTTATTGTTTAAAATGTTGAATAACAATTCATATCCAAAAGCTTCTTCAAATGTTAAACTATCACTTAAAGTTAATTCTTTTTCAATTTGACCTAACTTTTCTAGTGCTTTTTTATAATAGACTTTCTTATCATCTAAAAGATAAATAGTTAATGCTACTATAGCCATTTTTGGGTATGTTGAATTACTATCATTTTGAAAACGGCTAGCTGCTGCAAACTTTAAATTACTCTCATCAAATAATGACCAATCAGGTTTACGATTATATAAGAAATTAAAAGCTTTATTAAGCATTTGTTCTAACATTTCGTTTTCTTTATAGTTTTTAAATCCGCCTTGGAAACAATATAGTAAAGCCATATAGGTTTCATAAACGGTTGAATTTGGATTTAAATTATCAGGCTCGACACCATGACCAAAGCCACCATCTTTATTTTGATACATTGATAAGGCATCGATTAATAACTCTTTAGGAAAATCCGTAAAAAGACAATTAAATGCACATACATCGATATCACGTGCTTTATTAAACATTTGTCTTTCAATTTCAGCTAAATCATTTTTCGTAATTTTTTCCATGTTAAACCTCCGAACAATATTATATAATAAATTGACTTAATTTGAAAGTAGAAACACATTTTCTTAATATAAATTAAAATGAATAGCTTAAACACTGTTTTTAAATATGATATAATAAAAATAAAAAGGAAGTGAATTTATGAGTTTTTTTTATACTTCGTATTATTTGGCTAAAAAGACCATTAATCGCCTTGAGTATAAATATCACAAATACTTTGATGTTGAAAACACAAAATTATTCTTATACGCTAATTCTTATCAAATTCCCGAATTATTTCGATTAACTAAAATTCATTCATTCGATTATGATTTATATAAAAAAATGACAAATTATAAACAAGATATGTTTATAAAAAATATGACAAAAGAAACGATTAAAAATAAATATTATCCAAATAATATGTTACTTCTTTACTCTATATCTATATCAATCATCTTTTATGAGGAATTAAAAAAAACCAATCTAAAAAAAGACGATTACTCAAAATATGATTATAATTTTGCTCATAGTAAAAATGTTGATAATAGTGGAAAACGACTTTATATAAAATTTAAAAATTGCGTTATTTACTCATTTACTGAGCTTGATTTTTTAAAGGAAACTTTAAGCCAAACTTACTTACTACCAAAAATTGATACCTATATCAGCGAATCTATGAAAATTTTTAAAAATTGTTTAAATCCAAATCCTATATTTAAAGCTTATGCTGCATTAATGGATTTTACAATTTATAAAAATAGTGAGACAAAATTTAAACAATTTATATGTAAAAATAAGTATGAGATAATTCCCGATTTAAAAGTTACCTATGATGATGAAGAAATGGACTTTGCTAAATTTTTAGAAATTGTCAGTAACAAAAGCCTTTTATTTCTTGAAGCTATCAATGATGCTTTATTTTTGGATAAGGTTTCAACC
This sequence comes from uncultured Anaeroplasmataceae bacterium, assembly GCA_944325035.1. GTDB lineage: Bacteria > Bacillota_I > Bacilli_A > Acholeplasmatales > Anaeroplasmataceae > CAG-307. Next base: position 256,665 of record CALUYM010000001.1, on the reverse strand, counting down.
CTTGTTGAATATGCAAAATTCTACAATTGGAATTCAATTGTTGAATACTATGATTTTATGAATAAGCAAAAAGAAGATGAAATTTTAAGAAATAAAAAAATAAGTGAAAATAAAAAAGATAAGAAAATAAAATTTAGGAAAAGGATATTTAAAAATAGTACAAATAATAATAACTTTACTTAATAATAAAGGTATGACATCTATTCATGTGTCATACCTTTTTAATTATCTATTTACTAGCTATCATGATGATTTATTTTGGATAAATAAAAATAGACTAACCGATTTAAAAAGGAATAAAAGCTTATTCGCCCTTTTGGAAACTAAGTTAGTCTAATTTTAATATTATTAAAACTTATCTTATTTTTAAATTTAATTATTCACTTAAATTTATAACTGGTGAATCTAAATATAATTTATCAATTTGGAAACGATCTCGTTCTTCTTTATAAAATACATGTACTAATAAATCACATGCATCTACAATCACCCATTCTGAATTAGCTCCAGTCGTATTTTTTATTTGATATCCTGCTTCACTTAACTTCTCCTTTATATACTCTAAAGAAGCATTTAATTGACGAACAGAATCAACTGATGCAACAATTACATTACTAAAAAATGGTGATTTTTCATTTGTATCATAACATAAAACATTGGTCGCATTAACTTTTTTTAACGCTTCATTTACTACTTCTATTTTTTGCATTTTTAACTTCCTTTCATATTCATTAAGTACCTCTAGTTGTAATTTATGAGGTTCTATATTATTATTTTTCAAATGATTAATAGTGGCTAGCGTAGATTCATAAATTGCTTGATTAATACCTTTTTCAAATAAAATTTTTCTCACCTTAATACAATCTTCATATTTTCTATTTTCTTCAGTATAATCAGATATTAAAATAATCTTTTCTAACCTTGTCATATTAGGATGCCCAAAAACATGGTATTTAATCGCATTTTCCATCTCTTTATCATTGATATTAAATAATATTTTTAATTGTTTAGAACTGGCATAAGAATGATATAAGACCTTACACTCTTCACATTCTTTAATCTCATCTTCACTTAAAAAAGAAGACATAATTTTATAGTCTTCATATTTATAATAGTCATGTAAAAGCGCACAAATTTGTGCCTTATAAATATCAACTTCATATATTAAAGCTAATTGCGAAGCCATTTTATAAACACCATCGATATGATAAAAACGACTCATTTTATCTTTTCCTAAAGATTCATATTTTTCTTTAACCTTAAAATATACTTTTTCAACTAGTTCTTTAGATAATGGCAGCACGTTTAAACACATCCGTATTTTTAATAACTTTTACTATAATTCTACAAGGTTTATTAATAGCAATAAATCCTAGACCAGAAATCACGATATCTTCTTTTTTCTTTTGACTCATTTCAAATTCAAAAGTTTCATATTCTAAATGTGGAAATTCTTCTTTAGTAGGTGGAATTAATAGTTCACCAACATGACGTTCTAGGAATTCTTCACTTCCCTTAATTTTACGACGATGAATTAAAAGATTTTCCGAAAAATAACATGTAAAACTTGCATTTTCTCCATCCACTAAAGCAACACTTGCTAGTCCTGATATAAAAACCATATTACCAACTTCTAATTGATAAGTAATCGGTTTAATTTCTTTTTTCGGTAAAATTTTATCATATGATACAGGTAAAATGTGATTTAAGACATTATGTTCATTAATTAAACCTGGAGTATCTATGAATGATTTATTATCTTCTGTAAAAAAAGGAATCTTTATCGAATTTAGAGTTGTGCCTGGAATTGGTGATGTAGAAATTACATCTTTTACCTCAGTTGTAAATCTCTTAATCAAAGCATTAATTAAACTAGATTTTCCAACATTTGCGCATCCCATAAAATATACATCTCTATCACGACGCGCTATATCAATTGTTTGCATTAAATCATCTAGATAGTATCCCTTCTTACTTGAGACAACATGAATCGCATCCAAACGGAAAAACATTCGATTCGCCATTTGACTTAACCATTCAACAATATGTTCTACTTTAACAGAACGTGGTAATAAATCTAATTTATTAGCGACTAGAATAACATTCTTCTCACGTAGGCGGTCAATTATTTTTGGAATAAATGTTCCAGTAAAATCAAACAAATCAACTATAAGTACTATTAATCCATTTTTCTTTAATAAGTCATCAACAACACTTTCATATTCTTGATTTGTAGCAACTATCTTAGGCATTTCATTATAATTATTTAATCTGAAACATCTTTGACAGTATATTTTATCAGCTTTGATGTCTATTTTAGGTACAAAACCTCTTTGTTTAGGTTCTTCAGTTTGTAGCTTTGCACCACAACCTTGACAATATCTTATCATAAGTTCTCCTTTTCATATTTTTCTAATTTACTTTGATACAGGTTTAAATCTTTCTTTTTTGCCTTTTTCAACATTTTACGTTCTAAATTACGATTACATCTAGTAACCCATTTTTCAGTTTTTTTATCAATTGCTTTTACTAAAATAGTATAAAACTTCATTCTTTTTGAACCATAGACATCAGTCATTAGCTGATCTCCTAATTCTATAACTTCACTTCTTTCATATTTGCGAGAAGCTAATTTTAAAGCTTTTTTAAAACCAAATTTAGTAGGTTTTTTAGCAAATTTAACAAATGGTAGTTGTAATTCCGTTGCAAATTCACTTACACGTGTTTTACGGCTATTGGAAACAATAATAACTTCAAAACCAATTTGCTCAACCAGTTCTTTCCATTTAAAAAGCTCTTCTGTGGGACGAGTTGCAATGTAAGAAATTAAGGTATTATCTAAATCTGTAAGTATTAATCTTTTACCTTGTGAATATAGTTTATTATAATCAATATCGAAAATTGTAGAAACATATTCATCCGGTACGATGTTTTTATACGGTATAAACCATTGAAGCATAATATCACCTGCCGTACATTATAACAAGAATTATCGATTTTGTAAAATATTAAAGGAGATTTTTATGTTAAGCTTTTTACTTATATTGCCACTTATTGGTTCAGTTAAAAAAGAATCCTACCCTGAGAGATTATCAGAAAGTGACGAGACACATTATTTAGAGCTTTGGTCAAAAGGAGATCAAAAAGCCAGAGCTAAATTAATTGAACACAATTTACGTTTAGTTGCACATATTGCAAAAAAATATGAAAACACTAAAGAAGAAAAAGATGATATTCTATCAATAGGTATCATCGGATTAATTAAAGGAATTGACACATTCAAGATAGATACGAAAAATAAATTATCTACATATTGTTCGCGATGTATTGAAAATGAAATTTTAATGAATATCCGTTCAAATAAAAACAAACGAAATTATACTTATTTATTCGAAACTGTTGGTCTTGATAATGGAAATAAAATTGAATTAATCGATTTAATCAAAGATAATAGTGAATCAGTACTTGATAAAATGGAACATCAATACAAAATAGATGAATTGAGAAAATCATTAGATGTACTAAACTCACGTGAGATGGAAATTATAGAGCAACGTTATGGATTGAATAATAAAAAAGCAATGACTCAAAAAGAAATCGCCGCTTTTATGAATATATCTCGCAGTTATGTATCTCGCATTGAAAAAAGAGCTTTAATGAAGCTTTATTTACATTTAACAGAAACAAAATAATTTCTATCATTATTTGCAAAGATATTAAATTTTTATTATCTACTAAAAATAGATCTTTCCTAGTTTGAATTGCTTAATACTTTGTAAAAAGTTTAATCTATCATTTCTTTACTAAATAAAAATGCTCTATAGATTTTACTATAGAGCACATTTTTATTTAATATCTAGAATTTCTACTTTGAATTCTTTTCCTTTTTCAGTTACAACTGTAACAACTGCGCCTTTATCATGTCCAATAATTGCTTTTCCTAAAGGTGATTCATTAGAAATCTTATGTTCAAATGGATCAGCTTCTATTGTACCTACTATATTATATACTTCGATCTTATCCATTTCTATAAATTTAATTGTGACTTCTTTACCAGTCGCAACACGTGTTGATTTATCTTTTGTGATAATCTTTACGTTCTTTAAAATTTCCGTAATTTCTGCAATACGTGCTTCAATACGGCTTTGTTCATCACGCGCTGCATCATAGTCAGCATTTTCAGATAAGTCTCCTTGGCTACGTGCATCTTGTAATGCTTTAATATTATTAGGTCTTTCAACGTCAATTAGATGTTGTCTTTCGGCTTCTAAGTTAGCACGACCTTCTTCTGTTAATTCATAATATTTTTTATTTTCCATAAAGGACCTCCGCATTTTTTTCTTTTAATATTATAACCTATCTTAAATTATTATTAAAGTATTTTTTTAAAAATAGTCGTTATAAACAATTTTTCTCAAATCATGCTGGTGTTTCTTAGCATGAGGGAATTTTTGTTCGAATAAGGCATAAAAAGGAGCTTGATGGTTTTTATGCTTTATATGACAAAGTTCATGGGCAATAACTAATTTAATATAAAATGGATCATATTTAGCAAGTAATGTTGAAAAAATAATTTCATGATTTGGATAAACATATTTAGCAAAACATGTTTTATAATCTTTAATTTTATATGTTGGTGGTACTTGATAAATATCTGCAAATAAAGCAAATATCTCTAAATAATGATTTTTTAAAAAATCTAATAAATACGATGCATAAAATTTTGTAACAAGAAATTTAATTTCATTATATGAATTATAACTTGTCTTAATTAAAATCATATCATTTTCTAAAATAACAGTATTTTCATTGCATTCAATTATTTTAAAATTATAAGGTTTTCCAAATAAATGGATAATATGATTTGATCTATTTAAGTTTTTGTTTTTTTCTAAATGTTTTTTTACAAATGAATAGTTCTCTGTGACAAAATTTATTATTGCTTTTTCTGTTAAACGACGCGGTGTTGTAATAATGATTTTTCCATCTCTTACTCGCAAATATGTATTACGATTTTCCGGTTTATAAATAAGTTCGATATCAACTTTTAAATCTAAAATTTCATAGATCATTTATTCACCCAGCGAATCATATCATACTCTTCTAAACATAATTCACACTTGAATTTTACTAAATCTTTAGGATGACGGCAAGCATCTAAGGTATTTCCATCTAAATCAAAAATATCTTCAACTTCAACTATTGTATCTCGCTTATGTGGTCCAAAAATTTCTAATTTTGAATGTGGTAAGAAAAAATTTCTAACTTCGATGATAGCTTCTTTTGTCTCTTTATCATATGCTTTAACAATTCCGACAAAATCCTGAGTTGGGTTTTCACTTCTTGAATTATAAAGTTGTTCTGAAATACCTAAATCATTTCGTAAAAAACCATGACTTGTAAGACGGTTTTCAGCCTTAGATAAAAACTTTTGATAATATGAATAATCTTTTATTGTACCTGTTTCATTATATTCATCTATCATCATCCGATATGTTTTAACGACAGTAGCGATATAATGAAGACTCTTCATACGTCCTTCTATTTTAAATGAATCAACTTTAGTTTCCATTAATGAAACTAAATCTTCAATTGAACAAAGATCTTTTGATGACATTTGGAAGTAATTTCCATCTGGATTAATTTTTTTACTATTAATAACTAAATCATAATTCCAGCGACAACTATGAGCACAACCACCACGATTAGCATCGCGATTAGTCATAATATTTGATAACATACAGCGACCACTATAACTTACGCACATTCCGCCATGAATAAATGCTTCTATATCAATATTTGTGTTAGCTTTGATTTTCTTAATCTCATCTGTCGATAATTCACGTCCTAAAACAACACGTTTTACACCAAGTTCTTCCCAAAATTTGACCATTTTAGAACTTAAACTTGATTCTTGCGTTGAAACATGAACTTCCATTTTTGTCTCTTTTAATGCTGTCATGATAACAAGTGGAGATGCACAAATTACTGCATCAACCCCTGCTTCTTCAAGACTTTTTAAATAATCTTTTAGTCCTTCCATATCCATTTCGTGCGGTAAGATATTACATGTGACATGGACATCAACATTATGTTTGTGAGCAAATTCACAACCTTCTTTAATATCAGCTATAGTGAAATTAGAAGCTCTTGCACGTAGTGAGAACTTTTCGCCGCCAATAAAAACAGCATTAGCTCCATACATTACAGCTATCTTTAATTTTTCTAAATCGCCAGCTGGTGCTAATAATTCTACCTTATGCATACTTTCTCCTTTTGATAAATTGTATCTTGATATTTAAAACCATCTTCATATTTTAAATCTAATTTATTTAAAAATAAAATACCTTCATCTTTTGAAATTAGACCTTTTTTATAATCATTAAATATTTTTAAAATAATTAAATATTCATCTTCTGAAATAAACAAATTACTTATAAAAGCATAATCAAGTTTTGATAACTTATCTAATGAATCAAAATATGAAGTAACATATGGTCTAAATAACCCTGTTCCTCGACTTGATTCATAAATATGATATTTATCATCTCTTGTTTGTTCAATCAAATATGAATTTTTATTATCAATTTCGACATTTGAACCAATAAATTCTTGATATAAAGAAATAAGTTTTCTTTTTGAGTGAAACATCAAATGATACCCAAATACTTCCATAAATGCTTTACCTTCTTTTTTATCAAGAATTTTAACTTGGTCTTCAAGCGTTATTTCCAAACTTAAAGCTGCAGCTTTAGCACCAACCATATGATAAAAATTTAAATCAAATTCATTTGTTATTAATGTATTCGGATTATAAATTGTTTTATTTGCTTTATTGTGTTCCTTTAAAATTTGGAAAACTCCTAAATCAGATACAATAAAACTAACATTACCATAAGGTGTAAATGTAGTAATAAATGAAGTCAGTGCTGTTTCTTCTTCATCTTCAAACATAAATTCCAAATTAATATATACTTCTTTGGTTGTACTTTTAACAATTTCTAAGATCTCATCTTTTTTTAGACCATTCATCGAAAAAGAAGAAAAGTCGCTTGAGTAAACGACTATTCCATCGACAAAAGGCAGAATTTTAGAAATTGTTGATGCATCATAAATTGCACCAATTAACTCCATTAAAATCCCTCCTTAATATTAAAATCTAAAGTTTCCTTTTCCCTTACCCTTACCTTGTCTTTGACGACCCATTTGGTTTGGCATTTGTCCATTTTGAATTTGTTGGCTCATGCGCATCATATCGGTTTCACTCATTGTAGACATTTTTTTCATTGTTTTTATTTGTTGTTCAAGCATATCTCTTAATCTATTCACTTCTGTAACGCTAGTTCCACTACCCTTAGCAATACGACTACGTCTTGTAGCACTTTGATTAATCAATTGTGGATTGCGTCGTTCTTCTTCAGTCATAGAGCCAATAATAACTTCGATACGCTCAAATTCTTTAGTTCCATCTACATTCTTCATAGCATCTTTAATTTTGCCTAATCCAGGTAAGAATCCTAAAATCTTAGAAATTGAACCCATGCGCTTAAACATTTTTAATTGTTTTAATAAGTCATTGTAGTTAAATTTGTTAGACATAAGCTTTTCAGCCATATCCATCATTTCATCTTCATCGACATTTTCAGTAACTGTATCAATTAGTGATAAAACATCACCCATTCCAAGAATTCTATCTGCCAAGCGATCAGGATAAAAAATTTCGATTTGATCTAATTTTTCACCAGTTGACATTAATTTAATAGGTACACCAGTCATAGTCTTAATTGATAAGGCAGCACCACCACGTGTGTCACCATCCATCTTAGTTAAAATAATACCTGTAACATTTAACTTTTCATGGAAAGATAGTGCAACATTAACAGCGTCTTGACCAGTCATCGCATCAACTGTTAATAAAATTTCATCAGGATTAGCTTCTGATTTAACATTAACTAATTCCTCCATTAATTCTTCATTAATATGTAAACGACCAGCTGTATCGATAATGATAAAATCAGCGCCTTGATTTTGTGCTTCTTTCAAACCTTCTTTAACGATTTTTTCAGCCTTAACTTTAGTTCCCATCTCAAAAACAGGAACACCAATTTGTTTACCAATTGTAACTAATTGATCAATTGCAGCAGGACGGTAAATATCAGCAGCGATTAAGAACGGCTTTTTATTAAATTTTTTACGATAATAAACAGCCATTTTTCCTACTGCCGTTGTTTTACCTGCACCTTGTAACCCTGCCATCATAATCACAGTAGGTTTACCTTGTGGCTTTAAATTAAGTTCAACAGTTTCACTACCTAATGTATTTTTTAGTTCTTCTCTAACAATTTTGACAACTTGTTGGCCTGGATTAAGACCTTTCATTATCTTTTCGCCGTATGCTTCTTGCTTAATGCGATTTAAAAAATCTTTTACAACTTTAAAATTTACATCGGCTTCTAGTAAAGAAAGACGAACTTCCTTTAACATATCATCGATATCAGATTCATTTAATTTGCCCTTACCTGTAACACGGCGTAATGCCATTTGTAAACGGCTTGATAAAGAATCAAATGCCATACAATCACTCCTCAATTATTTTTGAAATTAGTTCTTTTATTTGGTCGATATTATCAAGTTTTAAACACTCTTCTAACATAAAAAGATGCTTAACTTGGTGAATATTATTTTCATACTTATTTAATATTGAAACAGTTTTTTTAATTTGATCAAAAACTGCATTGCGACTCACACCATAATTTTGAGCAATTTCTGACAATGAAAAATCATCATAGTAATAAGCCTCAAAGTACATTTTTTGTTTATCGGTTAATAGTGATGAGTATGTATCAAACAATTTGATTATCTCTTCACGTTTATCAAGTTCTATCATTAGTTAAAGAAATCGGCAAATAGACCGTATAAGTAATTTTCAATATCAAATATTTCTAAGTCATCAACTTTTTCACCAAGACCAACAAACTTAATTGGAATTCCCATTTCATTTCGAATGGCAAGTACTATACCACCCTTAGCAGTACCATCAAGTTTAGTTAAAATAATACCTGATACGCTAGTACATTCGCTAAATGCTTTTGCTTGAACCATTCCATTTTGTCCCGTTGTAGCATCAATCACTAATAGTGTTTCAGTTGGTTCGCCCGGAGCTTCCTTTTCAATAACTCGCTTAATTTTAGCTAATTCATTCATCAAATTAACTTTATTTTGTAAACGACCTGCAGTATCACAAAGTAAAACATCATAGTTTTCAGCCTGAGCTTTCTTAATCGCATCAAAAATAACACTAGATGGATCAGAACCAGCTGGTTTTGTTACTATTTCTACACCAATTCGTCGTGACCATTCTGTTAATTGTTCAATTGCACCTGCTCTAAATGTATCACCTGCAGCAAGTAACACTTTCTTTCCTTCTGATTTTAATTTAGAAGCGATTTTTGCAATTGAGGTAGTTTTTCCAACACCATTTACGCCGACAAACAATAAAACGTTTAATCCATCATGAAGATTTAGATTTGCATTAACAATTTCACCTTTTAGATAGATCTCAAACATTTTATCCATAATCATTTCTTGAAGTAAAATTGGATCAGTAATTTTCTTATGATTAACTTCATCTTTTAAATCTTCAATAAACTTTATAACTGTATCAACACCAATATCAGCAGCTATGAAAATTTCTTCTAATTGATCGAACAAATCATCATTAATCTTAGTATTCTCATTAAGAATTTCCTTTAAAGTTTTAAAAGCCCCTTCACGTGTTTTATGAAGACCTAGCTTGAATTTCTTACTTTTTTCTTTATCTTTTTTCGATTTAAATAAGCCAAAAAAAGCCATCTAATCAACTCCTGTCATACTAAAAAAATTATATCATTTTTAATAGTCAATTTCAAGAAAAAGGGAAAACCCTCTATTTAGTGTAAAGAGTAAAGCAAAATGCCTTACTCTTTATATCCACACTCTTTATTTAAACAATATTTATTACCATCTTTATCTTTGAATAAATTCGAACCACAAATTGGACATTTTTCAGCTAATGGCTCATCATTAAAAATAGTCTTACACTTTGGAAAATTACCGCATGCAAAGAAAACATTTCCTTTATTCTTCCCTCGAGTTGCAATACGTTTTACAATATGACCCTTATTGCAAACAGGACAAGTAATATTTGTTTGATTTTCGCAATGCTTAGAACAATACAAATTACCATCTTTATCTTTTAGCATCATTTCTCCACACTTAGGACAAGTGTTTAAAGTTGGAATATCTGAAAAAGTAGTTTTACATTTGGGATAATTATTACATGCATAATAAAGACTACCTTTATTAGGACCTACTTTTACAACATGACTAATCAAATGTTCTTTTTTACATTTAGGACAAGTTACACCAGTATCAACGTTGTCTTGTGACAAATCAATACTTTCATCTTGTTTTATATACTTACATTTAGGATAATTTGAACAAGCCAAAAATTCTCCATATTTAGATTTACGAACTGCTAAATGAGCTCCACATTCAGGACAAATCTCATCAGTTAAAACAGGTTTAGTAGCTTCCATGTTTTTTATTGCATTGTCATATAAAGGCATAAACTCATCATAAAATTCATGTAATTCTGTCAAACTGTCTTCTTCACCTTTTGAGATTTTATCTAAATCTTCTTCCATTTGAGCCGTATATTTTACATTAATAATTGGGCTAAAATATGAATCAAGAGCTTTGGATGTTAATCTTCCTTGTTCTGTTGGGACTAAATATTTTTTATCTAAAGTAACATATTCTCTTTCCTTTAAAACTTGCATAGTTTGAGCATAAGTAGAAGGTCGCCCAATTCCCAGTTCATCCATATCTTTAATTAAGCTTGATTCTGTATATCTAGTTTTAGGTTTAGTGAATAATTCGTTGATTAAAACATCATTAGCTTCATACTTTTCTGCTTCTTTAAAATTGAGTAAAGTCTTATTTAAATCATCCTCTTCTTTACCATAAACTTTTAAATACCCATCAAATAATAAAGTTTGACCTGTTGTTTTCCAAACTGTTTCATTATTTCTAAATAAAACTGTTTTTCTGCTGAATTTAGCATTAGACATTAATGAAGCTAATGTACGTTTATAAATTAAATCATAAAGTTTATATTCTTCCAAACTTAAATAATCTTTAACATCCTCTGGACGACGATAAATCGAAGTAACTCGAATGGCTTCATGCGCATCTTGGGCAAGTTTTTGTTCTTTAATATGAGTAGTCCCAACGTAATCTGAGCCAAAAGAGTCGTTAATAAATTCATTAGCCTCTTTAACAAATACATCAGACAGACGAGTTGAGTCAGTACGCATATATGTAATTAAACCGATATGTTCATTCCCAATTTCTTTACCTTCATATAAACTTTGTGCAATACGCATAGTTTTAGTTGAATTATAATTTAATTTATTTGAAGCATCTTGTTGCAAAGTTGAGGTTGTATATGCTGGTTTACTTTGACGAGATTGTATTTTCGCTTCGACATTCGAAACTGTAAACTCTTTTAATAAAGAATCTTTAATCTCATTAGCCAGTTCACGAGTTAAAATTCTTTCTTTATTACCTTTATAACTTTGTAAATCCAGTTTAAAATTCTCAAATAAGGCCTCTAGCTCATAATAAGGAGTTGAGATGAAACTTTCAATTTCTGTTTCTAAATCACAAATTAGTTTTAAAGCAACTGACTGAACACGACCAGCAGATTTAGATTTAATTTTCTTTTGTAAAAGTTTTGATAATTTAAAACCTATAATTCGGTCTAACATTCTTCTAGTTTCCTGACTTGATACTAAATTGTAGTCAATTTTTCTTGGTTCCTTAAATGCTTCCTTGATTGCAGGCTTTGTTATTTCATGAAAAACTACACGCTCATATTCATCATCACTTAATCCTAAGACTTCTTTTAAATGATAAGAAATAGCCTCTCCTTCACGGTCAGGGTCGGTAGCAAGATAAACTTTAGCACCCTTACATATTTTTTTTAGTTCACTTACTAATTTTGTTTTTCCCTTTATAATAGTATAATCAGGTTTGAAATTATGTTCAATATCAATTCCTAATCCATCTTTACCAGAAGTTGCTAAATCTCTAATATGACCTAAGCTTGAAACAACTTTATAATCACTTCCCATATATGATTCAATTGTCTTTGATTTTGAAGGTGATTCAACGATTATTACATTCTTCATTTTTCATCTTTCCTTTCCTGATGCCATCTTTGATTAATTGTACATTAATATTAAACTACTGACTACACCTTGTCAACTCAATTATTTTCTCATAGAAGGCAGTTTTTCCCTTTAATTATATTATAATTAATAATACAATTATTTATTTACAAAAAAGTAAAAAATTCAAAATAAAAAGACAAATTGTTATTGTCTTTCTAATTATCTAAATTATCAAAATCAATTTGTAATTGTTTCGTATAATACTTAGCAACGGGACTAAAACTTTTTCGATGAATTTCACAAGGACCATATTTTTCTAAAGCCTCTAAGTGCTCTTTAGTGCAATATCCTTTATGATTTTTAAAGCCATAATTCGGATATTTAAAATCCATTTTCTCCATGAATGTATCACGAGTTACTTTAGCAATAACAGAAGCTGCACCAATTGAAGCAGATAAAGCATCACCATGAATAATAGATGTGTGAGGAATTGATAATTCATTTAAAGGCATTGCATCGATTAAAACATGTTCTGGTTTTATTTTTAATTTTTCAACAGCTTCTAACATGCCTTTTTTTGTGGCTTCATAGATATTAATTTCATCTATAGTTTTTTCATCTACAAAAGCTACACTTATTGCAAGAGCTTCATGATTAATAGTTTTATAAAGTTCATTTCGCTTTTTTTCGCTCAACTTCTTAGAATCATTAATCCCTTTTAATCGAAAATCGATTGGCATAATTACAGCTGCTACAACTACAGGACCAGCTAGTGGCCCGCGTCCCACTTCATCAACACCTGCTATATACTTAATTCCACTATCTTCTAATTCTTCTTCATATTGGTAGAGATTAACGTCATCAAACTTTTTCAAAAGTCATCGCTCCAATCCGATTATTTCTAATATCATTCATCACTAATGTAAATACTCGATCAAAATCATACTCATTTTTCTTTAACAAACAACCTCTTTTTTTAGCAATCGATATTGCAATTGGTAAAGCTGACTCATTCTCATCTAAATATAAGTCATCTTTATTTACATTATATCTTTGAACTAAAAAATCAGGATAATATAAATAAATATATTTTAAAGCCTCCAATGCAACTAGACTTAAATCAACAATTTCATCTTTAATCGAACCACAAATTGATAGTTTAATTCCGACTTCTTGCGATTCAAACTTTGGCCATAAAATACCAGGAGTATCTAGAAATTGTAAAGTATCAGTTATTTTTAACCATGACTGATTTTTAGTTACACCAGGCTTATCACCTGTTTTAGCCACTTTTCTTTTAGCCATTGCATTAATAAATGTAGATTTACCAACATTAGGAATACCAACGACTAATGCTCGAAGTGACTTATTAACTAGACCTTTTTCTTTTAAAGCATCTAATTTATCTTTTAATATTTCTTTTATCATTGGTTGAATTTTATTCATATTATAGCCGCTTATACTATCAATATCCAATGCAAATACATTATCTTTTGTTAAAAAATTCATCCAACGTTTTGTATCATTCTTATCAGCTAATGTAGCTTTATTCAATAGAATTAAGCGTGGTTTATTCTTTAAAATTTCATCAATCATCGGATTTTTCGAAGAAATAGGAATTCTAGCATCTCTAATTTCTAAGACAATATCGACTAGATGCAATACTTCTGTAATCTCCCTTTTTGCTTTCGCCATATGCCCAGGATACCACTGAATTGGCATAGCAATCACTCCTTACATTTAATTAATTTTTATATTTTCCTTAGGAAAACCGAAATTTCCATTTTTACTAAAAAAAATAAATACGACTTTTCCTTGAATATCACTATCTAATACAGCCCCAATATAACGTGAATCATAAGAATTAGACCGATTATCCCCTATAACAATAGAATATCCTTTTTTTATACAACTATTTTCATCTAAAATTGATGCATTAGTTTTTTCATAAGTTGTCATTGTTTGAAATTCTTCTTGTGTATACCATGTATCATTTAAGATTTTTCCATTAATTTTAAGATACGCTGTTTTAGAATAAGTAAAGCCCGTATTTTCAACTTTATCTCCTGATGTTGCAATAACTCTTTTAATAAAAAACTTTTCGTTATGAAAATTAGATATTTGGGGATAATTCCCACTTGCAACATCTATTATCACAGCATCATCGATTTTAGGAGTATAGCCTAGATGCCATACTAAGACTCTATCTCCATCATAATATGAATTTTTCATACTATTTCCATCAATGACTGTAGGTGTTAAAATAAATAGAATAATAAAAAAGCATACATTAATCGTCATTAAAATAAAACTTAAAAAGTCATATATATCAAATATTTTAACAATAAATCTTTCCTTTAAACTTTCTTTTCTTCCAAACTTAAAATAGACCAAAAAAGAAAGAAAAAATATCATAATAGAAATAAAAATTATCATCGAAGTAAAAAATATTTTTGGTGATATGAATGATAATTTATTGATATCTTCAACTAAAATAAATGATAATATTAAAATAAAATAGGTTATAACTAATTTAATACAAGCATTAGAAAAAAGATAAGTCTCAATTAACTGAGGGGCAGCATCATCTTTTTTCTTAATTTTTTCAACTAAGACTTTCTTTTTACTCTTATGCATAAATATCCTTTCTTATCGCTCAAAAATTTCATCTAATTGTTCTAATGTAACAAGTACTTCACGACCTTTTTTACTTAATTTTTCGCTAACGATACCCATTTCTTCTAATGCTTGAGCAATCCGCGAAGCACGATTGAATCCTAAATTGAAGTTTTGTTGCATCGCATTGATTGAACAACTATTTTCTTCAATGCAAAATTTTGCACATTGATATAACATTTCAGCAGACTCACTATTTGATTGAGTACCACCAAATTGTTCAGATTCAAATTTTTGTTTTAAATCACTATGATCAAAAATATAATCGGGTGTAGACTCTTTCTTGATAAAATCAGTCACAAAGTCAATCTCTTTATCTGGAATATAAGCACCTTGTAGACGAAGTGGTAAATCAGTTTCTTTTAAAAGCATATCTCCTTTACCAAGTAACGAATCAGCTCCATCTTCATCCAAAATTGTTAAACTATCCATTTTTGAAAATACTCTAAACGCAAGACGTGTTGGGATATTAGCTTTAATCGTACCCTTTACAACATCAACTGTTGGCCGTTGAGTAGCTACAATTAAATGAATACCGGCTGCTCGAGCTTTTTGAGTAATTCTTTGAATTGATTCTTCAACATCAGCACCACAAACTTGCATCAAGTCAGCTAATTCATCAATGACCACTACAATATAAGACATTTTTTGTAATGTTGGATCTTCTTTCGTCTTATCATTATAATCTTTAATATTTCTTACTCTTGTATGCGCAAACATAGTATAACGACGTTCCATCTCTTCAACTGTCCATTTTAAAGCATGACTTGCCATTTTGGCATCTGAAATAACAGGGGTAATAAGATGAGGTAAATCGTTGTATGCAATAAGCTCAACTTGCTTAGGATCAACTAGAATTAATTTTAGTTCGTCTGGTTTATTTTTTAGCAATAAGCTTACTAAAATAGTATTTATACATACAGATTTCCCTGAATTAGTAGCCCCAGCTACAAGCCCATGTGGCCATTTTGTGATATCAGTCGTAATTACTTTACCATCGATATCCTTACCAAGTGCAACATTTAAAGGGTTTTGATCATGAACAAATTCGTCACTGATAATATCACCAAACCATACAGTCTTAGTTTGTTCATTTGGCACTTCAATCCCAATGGTTCTTTTACCAGGAATTGGGGCTTGAATACGAATTGTTTTTACTCCTAAATTTGCTTGGAAAGTATCTGTCAAAGTTACAATTTTTCTAACATTGACACCACTTTGAAGTAAGACCTCATATCGAGTGAAAGTTGGACCTTCGGTGAAGCTTGTAACTTCACCAGATAAGTCAAATGAACGTAGAGTTTCATTAATAATATCACGCTTATCCAATACCCATTGTGGAGTTAAGGTTTCTTCTAATGGCGTTCTTGTGAAATGATCAAGTGGCGGAAGTAAATAGTTCACAAATGGATTTACAACTTTAGGAATATCAAAACATGCAGGTTTTAAAGGAGTTTCCTCTACTAGGTTATTAGAATTTTTGTCTTCTTTAATTGCATCTTCTTTTATCTCAAAGTGCGTACTAGCTTTATAAATCTCCTCAATTTCTTCTTTTGAGCGTTTTACAATATTACTAAATACTTGCGGTTTATCAGTCGGTATTTGAATATCTTCAGTTTCATTGATTTCAATTACTGGTTCAAATGATTTAATATCTTGATTTGAGTCATCTGTAATCAATGAATCAAAATCGAAACTAAATCCCTTTAACTCTAAATTATCATTATTTATATCTTCTTTTGGTTTTGATGTATCAACATAATCAAAAAATGGATTACTTGATTTCAATGATTCATGATTGTTTTTATCTTCATTATTATTTGGAATACTATTTTCTTTTTCTTTAATAAAAGAAAAACTTACTGGTGATTTTTTCTTTTCTACTTCATTTTTCTTATTAATAGTAATTGCCTTACCATATACTTCTTTAGCTGTTTCAATATTAATTTGTTGAAATTCTGGAAACATCGTTCCATATTTTTTCAAACGCTCTTCGTCCGTAATTCGTCTATCTTCTTCTTTTCTAAACGAATCATAAGCTTTAGTTACATCAATGCCTTCTTTAGCATTATCATGATAAGATATTACATCTTTAATTCCAGTTCCGTATAAAGATGATACAAATTCTTTCTTTCTAAAGGCATCTTTGGCTGTTTTTAAGCCCTCTGTTGATTCTGAAACTTGAGGAATAACAAATTTTACCTTAACTTTAACGCTATCTAAATTTGGGGTTAATTTTTTATTTTTTCTAAACATACCACCAACTCCTATGATTTTTTTCTAAACCGTGAGAAAAATGATTTCTTCTTTGGCTCTTCTTTAACAATGTCTGATTTTGGGACATCTAATCTTAAAAGTGACTCATCAATGCTTTTATGCAGTTCCATTTCTAAATCAACACGATTTGTATCTTTTAAATCAGCCTCTAAATCAGCTTCAATATCCGA
Organism: uncultured Anaeroplasmataceae bacterium; assembly: GCA_944325035.1. Taxonomy (GTDB): domain Bacteria; phylum Bacillota_I; class Bacilli_A; order Acholeplasmatales; family Anaeroplasmataceae; genus CAG-307. The sequence goes on along the minus strand of CALUYM010000001.1, from coordinate 239,327 downwards.
TACAATTTCATTAACACCTGTATCAATTTCAACTTCACGATCAAAAACTGATTTGGAATAAATTTTATATGTTTCTTCACCAACAACTCCAATTAAGACTAGACATAATTTTTTTATAACTACACTTAATGTAGTATCTATTAAAAATTTACGTGCCCAATAGACTGGATTGACTATATTAATGACTTTTTTAGTCGCTGATAAAGCTTCCATAATTTTATATTTTTTAGTAGCTTTTACAATTGAATTTGCCTCAATCTTTTCCTTAACCTCAGTAAAGCTTACAATAGTAGAAATCTTTAACTTACGTAAAATACGGAGTCCTTTAAAATCAAGAACTTCATCTAAACGCTTTGAAATATATGTTCCAAGCATTAACACTTCATTTATCGATAATTCGTATAGTGGATGTTTCGATTCAGGAAAAAATTTTCTAGCAATATTTAAAACTAACTCAACAGATAAATCTTTAGCATAAGCAATATTTGATTGAATTCCTTTTAAATTTTCATCCTTGAACATTTCTTGAGTTTCTTTAATGATATCAAAAATCTCTTGATCATTTACATCTTTAACTTGAGTTTCAACGATATATTTTTCGCTTTTCATTGAAGATAAGACTAAAATTAAGTATCCAACTGACATAACCGCTAATCCGACACCTACACCAATTAAAAAACTAAATAAAAGGGAAAGATTAAACTGAATTAAAAAAGCTAAAATCATTTCATCTCCTCCTATTGAAGATATTATACAATAAATTAAGTTTATATTAAAGAAACAATTATTTAAATTATCTATTTTAATATCAAATTCTTTGAAAATATATGATATAATGCCTTATTGATTTTTAATATAATAAACTATCAATGCTTGAAAATTCATACTAATTATGAGATAATAAATAATATACCAATTTTAAAGTTAGACAAATTTTACCTTAAATATCTAGTAAAATAAAACGTATAAATTTTAAAAGCAGGAGTGTGATTTTGTGAAGAATAAGATTATTGTCTTAGATGTAGACGGAACGCTTCTTCCTTCAAATAATATCCCAGATACTGAGACGATTGAATATTTACAAGAATTAGAAAAAAATAATATTATCGTTTTGGCTTCTTCTAGAGGATATCATGATTTATCAATCATTCATGATAAGTATGGTTTAAAAGGCCCAATTATATCCAATAATGGTGGTGCACTAGATTTTTTTGATGGAAGCCCCGGTGTTTGCATGTCAATTTCTATTTCAAAACTAAAAGCGATTTTTACATCTACAAAAGATATTATTGTTAGTGCCTTTTATTCATTTAAACAAAAATTATTTATTTATAATAAACTCGATATTTTAAGTTTTTTATATAAAATTAACGAAAATAGTATTTTGATTGAAGGTAGTTTTGACGAGATAGAACTTGAAAGTCCTAATAGTATCTATTTTATTTTAAAAAATAGTGAAAAAGAAAAATTTTTTAATGAAGTAAAAAAATATGATGATGAAATTAACTTATTCGAATACGGACATGATCGTGATTATTCAATTACAATTTTAACCTTAAAAAACACTAATAAGGCTTATGCCATTTTAGAATTGTTAATGAAATTAAAACGTAATGAACAAGATTTAATTGTTTTTGGTGATGGCGATGTAGATATCCCTATGTTATGTTTAAATGGTATCACGGTAGCTATGATAAATTCATTGCCAGAAGTTAAAAATAAAGCTAAATACGTAACCGATTTTGATAACAATAATAAAGGAGTTTTAAAATTTTTACAAAAAATTGATCAAAATATTGACCAATTTTAGGAACCTTATGGTTCTTTTTTTTTATAAAAAAAATAGGACTAGAGTCCTATTCTTCAATGACACCTGCCATTTTCAATAAGTATATTGCATTTCTTGTGTTAGATACACCTGTTCTAATTTTGTAATCAAAAGCAATTTTATCCTTTTCATAATGCTCTAGAAAATAAAAGTTAGATACGCCTTTGATTTCACACAATTCACTATCATGAGTTGTAATAATTGCAAGAGCATTGCCTTTTATTAACTTTTCAGCAACTGCAAAAGCACCAGTAATTCTATCTTTCGTATTAGTTCCTTTAAATATTTCATCTATTAAAACAATCATCGGCTCATTTGTTTTTAAATATAAACAGATTTCTTTTACTCTCAATATCTCACCATAAAATGTTGAAATGTTATTATTAACGTCATCAACAACTTTCATAGAAGTAAATAGCTTAGCAATTGGTGCTTCAAACTTAAGCGATGATACTTCTGACCCACTCAAGAATAGAAGATAGTTAACACCAATAGATCTCATGAAAGTCGTCTTACCTGACATATTTGACCCAGTAATTATATTAGTTCCTTTAAACATAAAGTCATTAGCAACACATTTTTTTTCTTCAATTAAAGGATGCTTTATACCTCTAAATGTAAAAATATTACTAACTTTTGGCGTTGTACTATCCTCTTTAACAATCCCGATTGTCGCTAAAGAAATTAATTCTTCAAAATGTCCAATATTTTTAATTGCACGCTCAAAATCACGGTGATATTTTTTTTGCCATTCTTTAAAAAGATAGATTATAACACCATCTAATAAGAAAATTCCATTTAAAATAAAACCAAAAATGAAGTTGTTCCTTGTTGAAACAATTGACGATAACATCCTAAAATGCTTAATGGCATGAGCACTTAGTTTTTTAGTATCTCGTTGAAGCTTGACTAGCTCTTCGCTTTTAAATTCTGATGAATTAACAGCATCTAGTAAATAATTGTATCCATAAAAGATATCATTTACTTGCACAAAAGCATCTGAAACTGGCTTTATATTAGCAAATATCATTCGACTAATAATATAATTAACAACTAATACAACTAATGGAATATATGGGTTAACCATTTTTAGAACTGCTAGGGCAATAGAAATTATTAATATGATAAATAATAAAACATTTATAAATAAAGTCTTTTTATTAAAGATTATATCATTTGAAACTAAGTTAAATGCATTTTCTAAAATTGAAATTTTCTTAGAATCATTTATTCCACTAAATTTAAAAGAGGCCGCTTCAATTGTAAGTGTTGTTTCAAAATTTTCAGTTAACTCTTTAATTGCTTCTTGACGTCTTAATAATTTGTCTTCTTTAATTATATTTCCTTTTAATGCATCACTTAAAAATTTTCTTCCATAGGGTGTTTTAGCAAATGATAAATAAGAAAATAAACTTGATTTACCATAAATATCTAAGTCAGATTCTAAATAAGAATCACTTTTTAAATCTAGACCTGAATCTGAATTTTTCTTAAATGAATCATCAAACCGATTTAAATATGCTTTTAGTACCGATAATTTAAATGTTGCATCATCAACTATAATAAAATATTTTCTATGAATAAAACTGACATAAATAAAGGCTCCGATCGTAATAATTGGAAAGATAATCATGTATTTATAATAAATAAAAAATAGTATTAAAGAGATTATAATTAGAAGAAATATAAATAATCTAATATAAGATATTCTATTTTTAATTATTTCGTTTTCTTTTTTTATTCTTTCATATTTTTGAGTTAAATCTAAAATTTTGTCTTTTTTCATCTTGACTCCTCACGCATTACAATTTCGATAATATCAAAGTCATATCCCCTACTATATAGATATCGCTTTATTTTTTGTTTCTCATTGTAAGTCAAATTAGCTTGATTAATACTTTTCTTTTTGATATATAATTTCATTGCATTTTCAACATACATATCTCTATCAACTTTTGATAAGATATCACTTATGATTGCACTATCTATTCTTTCTAATAAACCTTTTTGTTTTATGTATAAACTACCATAACCATTACGGATGTATTGTTCCGTTAAAGTTTCAAAATAAAGTCCGTCATTTAAAATGTTATTCTTTTTTAGAAGTTCAATTACTTTTATAATCTCCTCATCAGAAACTTCTTTTTCTTTTAAATACAAATAAACCTTATAAGAAGATTTTAGTCCACGACTTAAGTAGTTAATTGCTTTTTGATAAAAATGATACCACTTTGAGTCTTCTAATATTAATAAAAAAGTTTCTTCTGTTATTTCTTTATCTTTAACTAGACGATATTTTAATATTAATTCTTCATTACATCTTAAAACTTCACCATTTGTAAATGTTACTTCATAAATTCCTTTGTTAAAAAATAAACTTAAAACCCTAATCACTCAAATTCACCTACGACTTCTTTTGTTTTTGTCATAAAAGTAAATGATGTTGAGTCAATTTGCTTAATATAATCTTGAAGGCGATAAGCTTCATTTACATCAAGTGTACAAATTAACATCACCATATTTTTTTGTTCATATCCACCACGAACATCACATTCAGTTACTCCGCGTCCGATTTTATCATAAATCATTTGCTTCATTTTATCTGGTTCTTTTGTAATAATATAAGCAGTACGTCTTGTTTTGGCATTTAATACCACATAATCAACTACATAACCGATAATTAATACACTTAAAACCCCGTAGACAACGCATTCAATTGAAAATAAATGGTTTGATTCTACAAAAAAACCAGATAAAATAACAATCAACCAATCTGTTAAATACATTGTTTTTGAATATGGTATATGCAAATACTTAGACATTATTTTTTGTAGTATGTCCATGCCACCAGTTGAACCGTGAGCTCTTAAACATAAACCTAAGCCTAAAGCAGTCAAAGGGCTAGCTACTAACATTGATATAAAATACCAATTGGCGGGATTAACTGATGATAAAAACCATGTTGGTTCACATAAATTTTCTAAAATTAGAACAACAGTAGGGGAGAAAATAGAGGCAAATATTGTTTTAATAAAGAAATCCTTACCCAATGCAAATAAGGCAATAATTAAAAGAGTAATATTACAAATATACATAAAAACTGAAGGAGAAAAAGGGAGATAATCATCAATTAAAATTGATAATCCCATAATTCCACCTGTCACTAATGATGCTGGTTCAAAAAAGAAAAAGTAAGCTAAATCAAGTAAAATCACACCAATTATAATTTCTACATATTGAATTAATTTATGTTTAGTCATTATTTAGACGCATTCATTTTTAGATATGCACGTGTAAAATCTTCGATTTCACCGTTCATTACCGCTTCAATATTACCTGTTTCACAATTAGTCCGGTGGTCTTTTACTAAAGTATATGGACAAAAAACGTAAGATCTTATTTGAGATCCAAATCCAATGTCCATTTGTTCTCCTTTTAATTTGCGAATCTCTTCTTCTTCTTTTTGAATCTTTAATTCAAATAATTTTGATTTTAAAACTTTTAAAGCAAGTTCTTTATTCTTTATTTGACTGCGTTCTTGTTGGCATGTTACAACAATGTTAGTTGGTATATGAGTAACTCTAACTGCGGAATAGGTTGTATTAACACCTTGACCGCCAGCTCCAGATGAACAATATGTATCAATTCTAATATCTTCATCTTTGACAACAATTTCATCATTGTTTTCAATAACTGGTGCTACATCAATACTTGCAAATGATGTATGTCGTCTTTTATTAGTATCAAATGGCGAAATTCTTACTAAGCGATGAACACCTCGTTCTCCTTTTAAATATCCATAAGCATATGGACCAGTAATTTCTACAGTTGCTGATTTAATTCCTGCCTCACCAGGTTGATAGTCGATAACATTAAATTTAAAGCCTTTTTTATTAGCATAATGTTGATACATTCTAAATAACATTGAAGCCCAGTCCATTGACTCAGTTCCACCAGCGCCTGGATGAAATTCTAGAATGCAACCATTATCATCATAAGGTGATGATAATGTAACTTCAACTTCTAATTCTTCTAAACTTTTATTTAATGAGATTATTTCTTCTTCAATTAATTCTAATACACCCTCATCACTATCTTGGTTTAATACTAACTCATTCAAATCGTCATAACGATTTTTTAATTCTCTATACAAATTAAGTTTTCCTTTAATTTGATTATATTTTGTAATAATTGCTTGAGCATTAGCTGAATCATTCCATAGGTTTGGATCAGCGACTTTTGCTTCATAGTCAGGCAACTCTTTTTCAAGTTGACTAATTCTTAAAGCCACGCAGAAATCATCGATCTTAGTTTTAAAATTTTCTAAATAGCGATTAATCTCATATTTTTCCATTATCTTCACCCCACATATTATATTATAATATTTTGTTTATTATCTAAACAAAAAAATGACTTTTTAGTCAAAAAAGCTCATACGAGCTTTTTTTAACGTCCATGACAATATTTATATTTTTTACCTGAACCACAAGGGCATAAATCATTACGTCCAACTTCTACCAAATTCTTTTTTGGAGCGCGTTTAATTTCGCCACCCTTAGAATCATTTGTAACTGTATTTTCAGACATGTCCTTGCGCTCAAGATTTGATCTTATTTGTGCAAACATCAAATAACGTAATACATCATTTTCAATTTTCTTCATCAAATTGTTAAATAATTCTACACCACTCTTTTGATATAGTTGGAATGGGTTTTGTTGAGCATAGGATTGTAGGGATACTGCTTGTCGAAGTTCTGACATTTTATCAATATGTGTTGTCCAATGAGTATCGAAGACACGTAAAACAATTACTTTTAAAAATTCTTGATACACATCTTCATCAATTGATTCTTTTTTATCTTCAAGCTTCTTGATTGCTATATCTGATAAATATTCAATAATCTCAACTTCATCCTTGGTTTGAATTACACCAATATCAACACTACCTTGACCAAAATAATTATCATTAAAATCAATTGTAATAGCAGCATCATCAATATTGTATTTATTATGACCAACTTCATGCATATGGGAATAAGCAACATTTTGCACACCAGCTAACATTAATTTTTTAGCAATAGGTTCAATTGATTTATCTTTAATTACATGCATTCTTTGTTCATAAAATAATTCTCTTTGTTTACGAATAACATCGTCATATTTTAAAACATTTTTTCGAGAGTCGTAGTTGACACCTTCAATTTTTGTTTGTGCGTTTGTAATCATTGTTGTAAATAACTTCGATTCTAACGGTTTAGAGTCATCCCCACCATTAGAATAACGAATCGCAACATCAATACGTTGTTTAAATCTATCTCCCGCAAAACGTTTTAATAATTCATCTTCTGTCGAAATATAAAAACGAGAATAACCTGGATCACCTTGACGACCTGAACGTCCACGTAACTGATTATCAATTCGACGTGATTCATGACGCTCTGTACCTAAAACACATAATCCACCTAATTCTTTTACTCCTGGTGCAAGTTTTATATCTGTACCACGTCCTGCCATATTTGTCGCAAGTGTAACAGCATATTTTTCACCAGCTTTTGCTATAATTTCAGCTTCACGAGCATGGTTTTTAGCGTTTAATACTTCATGTGGAATATTTGCTTTATTAAGTAGATGTGAAATCACTTCAGAAGATTCAACTGAAACTGTACCGATTAGAATTGGTTGACCAGTTGCATGACGCGTTTTAATCTCTTCAATTAATGCATTTAGTTTTGCTTCAAGCGAAACAAATAATAAATCAGGCATATCTTGACGAATTACCGGTTTATTAGTTGGTACTGTTACAACATACATATTGTAAATGTTACGGAATTCTTCTTCTTCCGTTTTGGCTGTACCAGTCATACCTGATAACTTTTTATACATACGGAAAAAGTTTTGATAAGTAATAGTAGCAACTGTAACCGTTTCCTTTTTAATTTCAACACCTTCTTTAGCCTCTAATGCTTGATGAAGACCTTCACTATATTGGCGTCCTTTTAAAACACGACCTGTAAATGAATCAATAATTACAATTTCACCATCTTGAACCATATATTCAACGCCATTTTGGAAAATATAATTAGCTTTAAGAGCGTTGTTAATACGATGAACTAACGATACATTATCAATCTCATATAAATTTTTTAAATTGAAAGCCTTCTCAGCTTTTAAAACTCCTGATTCTAATAGTTGAATTGTCTTTGATTCAATATCAATTTCATAGTCTTCTTCAGTTAGAGATTTAGCAAAAGAATCTGCTGATACATAGCTTTGAACACTTGATTTAGCTCCTCCAGATATAATCAACGGTGTACGAGCCTCATCAATTAAAATTGAGTCTACTTCGTCAATAATAGCATAATTTAGACCGCGGGTTTGAACTAAATCTTCTTCACGCACAGACATATTATCTCTTAAATAATCAAAACCTAATTCTGAGTTTGTTGAATATAAAATATCACATGAATATTGTTCACGCTTCTCTTGACGAGACAAATCGCGAATATTTAAGCCAATTGTTAACCCTAAAAATTTATAAATTTGTCCAATCTCTCCATCGACTTCACGAGCAGCTAGATACTCATTTACAGTAACAATATGAACCCCATCACCACTTAATGCATTTAAATACGCAGGCATAACAGCAGTTAATGTTTTTCCTTCACCTGTTTTCATTTCTGCTATATTTCCACCATGAATCGCAATCGCACCACAAACTTGAACAAAGTAAGGTTTCTTACTTGTTACACGCCAAGCAGCTTCTCTTACAACTGCATATGCTTCAGGTAAAATGTCATCTAAAGTTTTACCATTTTTTAATAGTTCTTTAAAATAAGGCGTTTTGGCTTGTAACTCTTCATCGCTAAGAGCCGACATTTGTGCTTCAAAAGAAAAAACTTTTTGAGCAATTTTTTCGCAACGCTTTAATTCTTTATATCCTGAATCAAATAATTTTTTAAACATTTTTTTCCCTCACCTTTAGTTAATTTTACTAAATGTAGCCATAAATTGATACATATGTTTATTTTAACAAAATTACTATATTTTTTCAAGAAAATATATATTTATTTTAATAAAGAACAAACAACGTTTTTTATTATTTGTCATCTAAAATTTTACAAAATAATGTTTTGTAAGAAGTTTATATGATAATTATTAACTTTTTTAGTAATTTTTTTAAAATAAAACCATAACCAAATAATTGGCTATGGTTATTAATTGACTATCTAGTTTCTAGTACTGCGTAATCGCCATCTTCACGAGTATAGATGACACAAACTGTATTATCTTTATCTTTATTTTGGAAAATAAAGAAATCATGTCCTAATAATTCCATTTGTTCGATTGCTTCTTCTACAGATAATGGAGAAAGTTCAACAGATTTAGAACGAACCAATTGAGATGCAATAATTTCTTTTTCTAAAGCTTTTGCATCAAATTCTTCATTTACGAATATTTCTTTAATTCCTTCCTTATTATCTTTAGATTTAGTTCTTGTCTTATATTTTTTGATTTGTGCGACAAGTTTATCAATGGCCTTATCAAGTGCACTGTAAACAGTCTCATCACTTGCTTCAGCACGAAGGATTACATTCTTAGCAGGAATTGTAACTTCTACTTTATGGTGATCATTATATACCTTACAAACTACGCGAGCTTCTAGATTTCCATCATCCTTTAAAAAATGAGAAACCTTCTCTAACTTGCTAGCTGCATATTCACGGTTAGCTTCGCTTGGTACAAAACCGTTTTTGCCAATTACTTCTAATTTCATAAAAAATCACTCCTTAATAAATACTTTTCCTTCCTACACTGATATTATAGCACATCACTAAAGCGTTTACAAGAATCAAGCTTTAGAAATTTTAAAAACGTTTTGCGCTTGCAAGCCTTTAGTGCCATTCATTAATTCAAACTCAACGACTTCACCTTCTTCAAGTGTTTTAAAACCTGAATCTTGTATTTGTGAGTAATGAACAAAAATATCATCGTAATTTTCTTTAACAATAAATCCATACCCCTTCTCATTATTAAACCATTTAACTTTTCCTACTAGCATATGTATACCCCTTTCTATATAACTTTAATTATACAAGTTTAAATTATAATTGAAACTTTTTTCGTTCGAAAAATTTATTTAAAATATATCAGTTTTCGCTATATTATTAACTTTTTAAACATAATATTGACTTTTGTTCCTCATTCTTTAGTTCTTTTTAAGCTTAATTAGATAAATAATTACAAAGAATATATATTTCATTATTAAAAAGTTTAGCTATAATTTCTAAATTATTAATTAAAAAATCGTTTAAATATAAATTGTTATAGACTAAAATAACAGATTTTGAGAAATTATTTAAAATGTATTCAAAGATTCTTGAGTATTCAATTAAAAATGCATTGTCAGGTATTTGATTTTTTTTTTCAAATAAGCTATAAATATTTATGTTTTTCCCAATTGGTAATGTTGAACAACAAATATGAAATGGATAGCGTTTAAAACAATAATCACAAACCAAATCAACTTGATGTTTAAAGATATTGCTAAAAGTTAATTTCCTTTGAATTATTCTTTTACAAATCAAGCACCGCATTTTATCACCTCAATTAATATATTGCAAAAAGTTTCGGGAATTCAAAAAAGTCTTACTAAAACTCAGTAAGACTTAAAAATTAAATAATATACCATTTCCCATTTCCATTGGTGGATTTGGGAAAATATAAATCATTCTTAGAATATAAAAAATTAACAAAATAATTATATAACTTATCCAAAACAATTTGCTTTTATAAAGTTTTTTCCAAATTCCTATTTCACTAAAAATAATGACCATCAAAATTATTGGAACCGTCCAAAATAGAGGATTATTATAGAAAGCATTTAAAATGTCGCCTCTAAAAAAAGCAAGGTAAGCTCTTGTCATGCCGCAAGTTGGACAAGGAATACCAATAAATTCTTTTATTAAACATGTCGAATGTCCTTTAAAAATTATTGGAATAACTGTAGCATATATTATAAAAATGATTGAAATAGGTATTATAAATTTGGCTTTTTTCTTAAAAATAAACCAATATTTTTTCATTATAATAGATTTTTAAAAATATCAACTTTATCTAGACGTTCCCAAGGTAAGTCAATGTCATCACGTCCAAAGTGACCATAAGCGGCAGTTTGAGCATAAATCGGACGTTTTAAATCAAGTGATTCAATAATTCCTTTAGGTGTTAGTTTAAAGTTTTTAACAACTGCATCTTGGATTAATTCTTCACTTACTCTATTTGTACCAAATGTATCAACTAAAACAGATGTTGGTTCAGCAACACCAATTGCATATGATAACTGGATTTGACACTTTGTACATACCCCAGAAGCAACAATATTTTTAGCAATATAACGCGCCATATATGAAGCACTACGGTCAACCTTAGATGGATCTTTCCCTGAAAAAGCTCCCCCACCATGGCATGCAGCTCCACCATATGTATCTACAATTATCTTACGACCTGTAAGTCCTGAATCTCCTTGAGGCCCACCAACTACAAAACGACCAGTTGGATTAACTAAAAACTTAGTTTGAGAATCAATTAAATCAGTAGGTAAAACTGGATTTACAACATATTCACGAATGTCTTTTGCTAATTGTTCCATTGAAACTTCAGGTGAATGTTGAGTTGAAATTAAAACAGTATCAATACGTTTAATCTTATCGCTTTCATCATATTCAACTGTAACTTGTGTCTTACCATCTGGACGAAGATAGTCAAGTGTTCCATCCTTACGTACAGAAGACAATTTTTTGGCAAGCTGTTGAGCATAAGTTATTGCTGCAGGCATATATACACTTGTTTCATCACAAGCATATCCAAACATAATTCCTTGGTCACCAGCGCCTTGTTCATGTTCCTGCGTTTCATCAACTCCCATAGCGATATCTGGTGATTGAGGATCAATTGCAGTTAAAACGGCTAAATTATCTGCATCAAAGCCATATTTTCCACGAGTATAGCCAATTTCACGAACTTTATTGCGAACAATTTTTTGAACATCTACATAATGTTCAGTTGTGATTTCTCCAAATACAACACATAAACCAGTTGTCACAATTGTTTCACATGCAACACGACCATTTGGATCATGTGTTAAAATATCGTCTAAAATTGCATCGCTGATTTGGTCACAAATTTTGTCAGGATGACCTTCTGTTACTGATTCTGATGTAAAAAATTTACGCATTATTAATTACCTCCTTGATAGCTTGTGCTAATTGATCTGCGCAACTTGTAGAACGTGGTCCACAAGTATTTCCTTCTAAAATTTTTTCTACTTTGTTTAGTTCCATTCCTTCACAAAGAAGACTGATAGCTTTTAAATTACCATTACATCCACCTTCAAATTTTAAATTGTGAATTTTACCTTCTTCATCATAATCGAAAATAATTTTTTTCGAGCATACTCCTTTAGTATTAAATACTTTTTGTTGCATAATTAATTCTCCTTATAATTATCATATATTTCTTCAAATTTATCTTGAAAACGTATAAAACGTTCAAAGATATATCCATCTAAATAAGATCTAAATTCCTGTTCCATTATTTGAATAGATAAACGATGATTTAATGGACGTTTATAATTTTTAACACTTCGAAGTGTTGTATACATTTCACAGATTAAAATAATTTGACCTCGTTCATCTAATTTATCTTCTTTTATCCTTTTTAATAATTCGATATCTGAACCAACTTCTTCATGAGTTCTGATAATATCTTCACATCGACGTGATAACTCAAGACGTCTAACTATTTCATTTCCAAGCTCAGTTTGATCGCGAAGTCTTAAAAACTGTTCATCTTTATCTTGAATTTGACTTAAATCAAGATCAACTTTTTTATCTAAATGTATTCTTGAAAATGCATATGTTGCTTTCGCTACATCATCAGGTTCGCCTAAAATATGACATAACGTTCCAACCATTTGACTTACAATTTTGATTTGCTTAGTATCATCTGCCGTTAAAACTCTATCATTTAGTGTAACTTTAAACATCTCTGTAACTACTTTAGTAAAATCATTTTCAACTTCTTTTCGCTTTATAAGTTCCTTCTTGCGTTCATCTTGCATAAATTGCGACAAACCTACGATGACATATAAAACAACCATAAAGACTATTAAAATAATAGTTCTCATCAAAATATCAGAAAATTCCTTTGAATGCATAAATGCCATAACTTGTTTAAATACACTATCATCTGATGCTGTATTTATTAAATCGTATGTAACTGTAAAATGTAGAATTGTAACTAAAACTACTACCCAAATTGAAATTGTTTTAAGCATTTTTTTATCCTGATAAAGAGATACAATTACTAGCGAATAATATATTAAGATATATCCTGCCTCACCAAAGCTTACATCAGAATTTTTCATTTTCATATAGACTAAAATAGATGACACAAACATATAAAAGCAGGCAAAATACATTGCAATTTGCTGATGTAAATAGTCTCCTTTATGGGTATTAATCATTTTTTTCAATGTAGAGTTAATCAAAAAAGTTAATGGAAATAAGATGAAAGTTAAAATCCAACTCGATGATGCTGTATTTAAAAGTGACAATAGCATCAACAATAATGTATAAACTAAGTTTGAAACAAAAATAATATTTTTAATAACAACATTACGTCTAAACAAGACTTGGGTATCATCGGAGATATCAATTCCTTGTTCAAACCCAAAAAACTCATCAAACAAATGGAAAAATTTAGCTTTATTAAGTTTTTTCAAAGACCACACCTCCGCATTAGAAAATTATAACACAAGATATAACATTCTTCTACAAAAAGTAGTCGCCTTCTTTAAAAATTCTTTGTCCATTTAAAAAACTTGAAGCAGGCATAATTTGCTTTCCTTCTGGCTTTAATTCTAGAATTTCAATCGCATTAGTTGCACATTTAATAATTAAGCGTTTCTTAGCCAAGATAACAACTCCCGGTTTTAGGTTAGTGTCATTTTCAATCATTTTTGATTTATAAATTTTAATTCGACTATTATTTATAATTCCATACGCCCCAGGATTCATAGCTAGCCCTCTTATTTGATTAAAAACTGCTCGCGAATCTTTATTAAAATCAATTTTTTCTTCAGTTACATCTATATTAGGACTAATAGTAACCTCTTTTTCATCTTGAGGTATTCCCTCGTTTTTACCCGAAACAATATCTTCAATCGTTTCCATTAATAAATCACGGCCAAGAATGGATAATTTGGCAAACATAGTTTCGTTGCTTTCTTCATCTAAAATAGGAATTTCTCGCTTAGCATACATTCTACCTGCATCCATTGCTTTAACCATTTCCATAATAGTGATTCCTGTCACAGTATCACCTTCAATAATTGCTCTTTGAATTGGAGCTCCACCACGACGATGTGGCAGTAATGAACCATGAACATTAATACATTTTTTAAATAAATTTAACATTTTAACTGGAACAAATTGGCCATATGCTGCAGTTACTAACACATCAGCCTCTAACTCTTTAAACCTATCAAATAATTCTTTAATTGAAAGAGGTTGTGCTAGACTAAGACCAAGTTCTAAAGCTTTTTGAGCAACCGGTGTATAAATTATTTTATTTTTTTTCCCACGTTGATTCGGTTGTGAAACAACTAGCACAACTTCATATTTTTCATTTAACGCTTCTAAAATTGGAACAGAAAATTCAGGTGTTCCCATAAAAATAATTTTCATTTAATCACATCCTTCTAATTGATAAATAAATATCTTTAAAAACTTGATATCTTTCATTTAAATAACTAAGTACATCTAATGAATCACCATTTTTTACTTTCAAAGTTATTTGATAATGATACCTATCTTTAATTTTAAAAATACAATTTTTAACTGGACCTAGTATCGTAGCTGTTGGTAGTTTTATTTTTAACAAATTTACAATGCTAATAGCTTCATTACTCGCTTGGCTTATGTCTTTTGATGAAACAACTAATTCAATTACACTATTAAATGGTGGTGCTTTCATTAATCTACGTCTTTTAATTTCACTTTGATAAAAACTTTTATAATCATGACAAGATGCAGTTTGAATTACCTCATTATCTGGACTGTAACTTTGAATAATCACAGTACTAGTTGTATCTTTTCTACCTGCCCGACCAGAGGATTGTTCTAATAGATCAAAAGATTTTTCATAAGCATCATAGTATGGTATTTTTAATCCTAAATCAGCATTTACAACACCAACTAAACTCACAAGTGGAAAATCTAGCCCCTTCGCTACTACCTGAGTTCCAAGTAAAATATCAGCTTCATGTTCTTGAAATGATGCAATAATTTCATTATGACCATTTTTTCCTTTTGTTGTATCAGAATCCATTCGTAATACTCTAGCTTCAGGATAAAGATATTTTAATTCTTCTTCGACTTTTTGAGTCCCATCACCAACAAATCTGATATATGGGGATTGGCAAGTTGGACAAAGTGATGGACTTGGTGTTTGATGTCCACAATAATGGCATACGAGAGAATTGTTATAACGATGGTATGTCAAACTAACATCACAGTGGGGGCATTTAATTTCTTTTCCACAACTTCTACACATTACAAATGTTGAATATCCGCGTCGATTAATTAATAAAATCGCTTGTTCGTTATTACTCAGTGTCTTTTTCAATTCAAATTGAAGAGCACGTGATAAAACGGATTTATTATTCTCTCTAAGTTCTTGACGCATATCGATAACTAATGATTTATTTTGTTTAGTATTATTAGCACGAATGGGAATTTCTAGCAATTTGATTTTATCATTTAAAGCATTGTAATAAGTTTCAACCGAAGGAGTTGCACTTCCAAATACTAGGGGAATTTTATGATATCTAGCACGAAATCTTGCGACAAAATGACTATCATATCGTGGATTAGAATCTTGTATGTAACTGGTTTCTTGTTCTTCATCCATAATAATTATTCCTAAATTAACCAGCGGAGCAAAAAGTGCACTTCTAGCTCCAATTACAATCTTAGCTTCACCACGTTTTATTCTTCTCCATTCATCAAATTTTTCACCTGCACTTAAACGACTATGTAAAATTGCCACCATATCTCCAAATCTAGCTTTGAACCTAGAAGAAATTTGCGAACTTAATGATATCTCTGGAACAAGCATTAAAGCCGTCTTATTATCTTTAATCACTTTTTCAATTAAATTAAGATATACTTCTGTTTTCCCAGAACCGCAAACACCATGTAATAAAAATTCTTCATATTTATCACAATTAGATATTTGTTTAAAAGCATCTTCTTGATAAGTATTTAGTACAATCTTTTGATTGTTAATTTTATTATAATTAACGCTACGATATACTTCTTCATCCTTAATAATAATTGCTCCATTTTTGTTTAGAGTATTCAAAACTGAGGCTGAATACCCCATATCATTGACTAAACTTGTAAATAATACTTTATCATTGAGCTCAAATAGATATGAAAGAATTTCTCTTTGCTTATTAGTTTTACCTAAACTCATATCTGCTAAATAGACATAACGCTTTGTTAAAGCTTTACCGTTTTCCTTAAATAAATTTGTAATCGAAACTGCATTAATCTTTTTTAAATGTCCAATTTCAGTTAAAAATTCATCTAATTGCGATAATGGTACTTCTTTTCGATTATTTATCTTTTTAAGCAATTCATCACTTAATTTGGATTCATCTAAAACCTTTAACACCTTAGGATAACTTACTTTTAAAGATGATGGTATCATCATTAAGTAATTTAATGATAGAAATGAAAAATAATACTCACTCATCTTAAGTCCTAGTTCAATTAACTCATCACTTAAAACCGGTTCAAAATCAATTAATTCCTTAATCGACTTTAATGGCTTATCATAAGTCGTTTCATCTATAATTTTTACAACAAAACCAAGAATACTACGCGATCCAAAGGGAACAAAAACACGAACACCAATTTTAACAAAAGGTTCTAAATTTTTAGTAACCTCGTAATCAAAAAGTCGATTACATTGATTATTTGATATATCTAAAGCAACACTTACTACCACTAAATCACCTCCTTAATAAAAAAATCATTCTCCGTGTGAAGAATGATTTTTTACTCCATCACACTCAAGTTTTAGCACTCCACCTTATAGGCAAGTTGCTGAAGGGTCATAGAGCTTGACCTCTCACCTTCTCTAAATGGTTCGTTATTTATATCGCTATTATTATACAAATTATATTCAATAAAATCAACTATAAAGGAAAAATTAGATACTTTTATTTTTCTTTTCTAAATCAGGTCTTTTGATAAGTCGTAGACGAAAATGATAGGTGATACTTACAAAAATTAACATCATAGATATATAATCTAAAATAAAAAGGGCTAAATTTGAATAAATATATCTATCATTATTATCGATAAAAAATAAATCTTTATATATTTTAATTCTAAATATAACAAAAATGCCATACAATACTAAAGATAGAACAATTATATGCGCTACTATATTGATAAATCTTTTTTCTTTTATATTTAATCTTTTTTTCACCCAATTCATTAAATTTTTTATATTTAATCCAATATGAATTGAAATCAAAATAAATGTCCACATGGTAAAAAAACTATGAAAATTAACAATCATAGTCCCTGGTTTTTTTACACTAATAATTCCAGTTACTACATTTCCAATCATTAATAGCCACAATAAAAGATTTACAATTAAACCACAAATTCTAAGTGGCTTATATTGACCTTTGAATATCACTTTGTAATACCTTAAATTCAATAAATTATGAACTATAAATATCAAAACTAATACTTTCCCTAACATTTGATGAGTTTTGTCAGTAAATTGATAATACCCCATTAAAAGAACTAAAATAATTAACATTATTATATCAATCATTATTTTAATAATCGTTATTTTTTTCATTTTAAACCTCGTCTATAATTAGTTATAACTAACTGTTATTCACAAAAAAAGCTTATTTTATTATTAAGCTACTAAGACTTTTTAATTTTATATCGGCATGATATAAATAATAATTAGTAACGAAATCTAAAATAAACTTTAAATCAATATTTGTTAATATTGAATAATCATCTTTTTTCAAATCAAAGTAATATAGCAGCAATATATCATTAATCAATACTGTTCCTATATGATTATGTATTTTGCACAATGATAAACCGCTATTTATATCTAAAAATTGTGGTTTATTTAAGCAATACCCACATTTTTTTAAATCAGGTTTAATCCCAAAAAGAGGTAATACTTTGATTTGAAACATTAATATAAGTAATAAAGGGTTATAAAGACGTCCTAACTTAATCGTATTCAGAGCAAAATCTAGTGTTTTTTCAAATGGTATATCAGATGGTAGCCTATTTAAAAACTCCATAAAATAAGCATAAGCAAAAAACTTTTCAAAATCAGACTTTATATCAATAAAGCCATCAACGACTGAATATTCAACTAGATTTGGAAAACTAGAGTCAGTTATTTCTACTTGTACATAAGTTAGTGGCTCGTAAAAATTATAATTCTTATTTTTATATTTTTTTACGCCTAAGGCTTTAATACTTAATATTCCATAAGGCGATAGTAAATACACAATCTTTGATGTATCTTTATAATCAAGACTTCGGATTACTAGTCCCCTTGTCTTTATTGTTTTCATCCTTTACTTCCTTTAACTTGACTTCTTTAGCCAATTCTTCTTTATATTTTAAATAATCAGCAATTTTACCAGTTTGTCTAAACTTCTTAAAATGTTCATTCATTTGTTTCACTCCTCACCTATATTATGAGGTTTAGTGACAAATTTATACCATTTATTAGAAATTATCCTTCTCAAAACCTAAGCTACGTAAAACATCAGGTCGATTTGTCCAATCTTTTTTTACTTTAACCCATAAATCAAGATTAACACGTGAACCTAGCAAACGTTTTATATCGCGTTTAGCTAAATCTTTTACTTTTTTTAGTAATGCACCATTTGATCCAATAACAATTCGTTTTTGGCTTTCGCGTTCAACGTAAATTGTAGCATAAACATCAAGTTTATCTTCTTCATCTAATGAAGGCTTTAATGAATCAACAACACATGCAATACTATGCGGAACTTCTTCTTCTGTAAAATATAATAACTTTTCTCTAATGAGTTCTGCTATAATAAATCGTTCAGGGTGATCTGTAATCATATCTTCAGGATAAAATTGCGGTCCTTCTTTTAATAGTGATTTTAAATTATCAATTAAATTATCAATATTGATTCCTTCTTTAGCAGAAATAGGAAAAATTTCTTTAAAATCCATTTCATTCATGTAAGATACAATTATTTTTTGAACATCATTTTTATTTTTTAATAGATCTACTTTATTAATTAATAAGTAAACCGGTTTCTTTTGATTTTTAAGACGCTCAATTATTAAACGATCTCCAGGTCCAATTGGTTCTACTGCAGAAACCATAAACAAAATTGCATCCTGTCCTTGAGTAGCACTATATGTTGCTTCATTCATTCTTTCACCTAGTTCAGAATGAGCTTTATGAATACCAGGAGTATCCGTAAATATTATTTGACAATCAGTGCGTGTTAAAACTCCTAAAATAGTATTACGAGTTGTTTGTGGTTTATCAGACATAATTGCAATTTTTTGACCAATAACTTTATTTAAAAAAGTTGATTTACCGACATTAGGACGTCCGATAATAGTTATAAATCCAGATTTATAGCTCAATTTCATCAAAACTGTAAGGAAGTAAATCGCTTACAGTAACCTCCTTTATATCACCTTTAGTATTAGCAAGGACAACCACTAAATCCTTTGGTAATAATTCATTCATAACTTGTCGACAACTTCCACATGGACTAACAGGTTTTTCAGTATTGGCAACAATACACATTTTAGCTACATCAGTTTTTAAATTATAGCCTAAATTATGAGCTGTAAACATTGTTGAACGTTCAGCACAAATACAAACACCATAAGCTGCATTTTCAATATTAGCTCCAGTAATATATGAACCATCTTTCATCAAAAGGGCAGCACCAACTCCAAATTTTGAATATGGAGAATATGTTTTATTTAATCCTTCAATTGCTTTTTTTACTATTTCTTGCATTAGTATTCACCTCGTTTTAATCTCGCTTTTTGCAAGATTTCCTCTTGCTTAGTAAACATTATTTTTTCATCTTCTTCTGTCATATGATCATATCCAGATAGATGAAGATATCCATGGACAGCTAAAAATCCAACTTCACGTGCAATCGAATGACCATATTCTTCAGCTTGCTCAATAGCACGGTCGATACAAATAAAAATATCACCTAATTCTTTTTCTGCAAAATAATTAGAATCATCATTATCATTTAATGCAAAACTAATTACATCAGTAACACGATCAATATTGCGATACTCACGGTTAATACGTTGTATTTCTTCTTTTGAAACAAATATTATATTAAAAAAATGTTTATCTTTTACCTTTCTAAAAATTTTTTTAATAATTTTTTCATATCCTTTAGTGTCAATTTCTAATTGATTTGTAAAATTTACTTTCATAATCTATATAAAAAGTCTTTGAAGACTTAAACTCCTTTTTAGTATGTTTTAATTATATAATAATTAAATTCTAAAATAAAGGTTTCCAGTCACTTTTTTTACTTTTATCGTTTATTTCTATTTAAAAATAACTTTTTAAATAAAAGATATATAAATATTTGAAAGTAATTTTAGGAAAAAATAATCAGGATTAAACCTGATTAATTATTATAATTTCTTAGCAAGCTCTGATACAAGTTTCATATCAGCTTTACCAGGATAATTAGTTTTAAAATACATCATTACATTTTTAATTGACTTATCTTCTAAATTATTTAAAACTGCGATTATTTCTTCTTCACTCATTAATTTAGGTAAATAAGTTTGAAGCAATAATTTTTGTTTTTCTAATTCTTCAACTTTATCACTACGATTAGCTTCTTTAAAAGCACGTAATTCTTCTTCAAGCTCTTTAACTGTCTTGTTAATAATTGCTAATGTATCAGCATCAGTTAAGTCTTTACCTTGTGGTTTTAATTCAACTGCTTTAAGCATACACTTATTTATTAAAACGGTGTAAACACCGCGGGCTACAGTATCTTTATCTTTCATAGCTTGCATATTAGCTTTTTTTAAATCATCATAAATCATATTAACACCTACATCTTTCAGTTATGTTATTATACACCTTTGTGGACCATTTTTAAAGCTAAGATTTTGAATTTTATCTCTTATCTTTGTACTTAAAAATAAAAATAACACAAAAAATTCAAATCCGTACACCCTACTTCCAAATTTTAAAAAATAAAAAAAAGCTAGGAAAACCTAACTTTTATAATAGTTCAAATTTGGAGGCCGGGGACGGATTCGAACCCCCGCATGAGGCAGTTGCAGTGCCTAGCCTTACCACTTGGCTACCCGGCCATTTGCTTATATTATTCAAGCAGATAGATTATACCAAAACATATTATAGATGTCAATGATTTTTTATTTTTTTCTTTCTATTTTTTCTAATTCCTTAATTCATATAATTAAATATTATTGAAAAATATCATTTTTTATTTCATAGATACTATAAAGAATCTTGATTTTTATATCTTCCAACATCATTTTCAAAAACTAGCACTCGTATGTTGACAGTGCCAAAATTTAAGAGTATAATATGGTTGTAGTTGGAAATCATACTACAGAAAGGATGATAATATGCAAGAACCAAACTATGCAAACGATGAAAACATTCTAGACAAATTTGGTCGTAATATTGTCGAATTAGTCAAAAAAGGTAAAATCGACCCTGTAATTGGACGCGATGAAGAGATTAGACGTATTATAAAAATATTATCTCGTAAAACAAAAAATAATCCGGTTTTAATAGGTGAACCTGGCGTTGGTAAAACTGCCATCATTGAAGGTCTTGCCCGTCGAATTGTTTCGCAAGATGTCCCAACCGGTCTAAAAGATAAGATTATATACGAATTAGATATGGCAAGCCTAGTTGCTGGTGCTAAATACCGCGGTGAATTTGAGGAAAGATTAAAAGCTGTACTTAAAAAAATCTCTGAATCAGATGGTAAAATTATTCTTTTCATCGATGAAATTCACTTAATAGTTGGAGCTGGTAAAGTTGATGGAGCGATGGATGCTGGTAATATTTTAAAACCAATGCTAGCACGTGGTGAATTACACTGTATTGGTGCTACTACTCTTGATGAATATCGAAAATACATCGAAAAGGATCAAGCACTTGAGCGTCGTTTCCAAAAAGTTATTGTTTCAGAGCCTACCGTTGAAGATACAATTTCTATTTTAAGAGGATTAAAAGAAAGATTTGAAGTTCATCATGGAGTTCATATTAAGGATAATGCTTTAGTTCAAGCTGCAACTTTATCAAATCGTTATATCACTGACCGTTTTTTACCAGATAAGGCAATTGATTTAATTGATGAAGCTTGTGCTTCAGTTCGCTTAACTCTAGATTCAATGCCTGTTGAACTTGATAACATCATTCGTCGTATTAATCAAATTAAAATTGAACTTATCTCGATAAAAAAAGAAAAGGATCCTACTTCTTTAAGACATAAAGAAGAACTTGAAAATGAACTAAATGAATTAAATAAAAAAGAACAAAACATCCGTAGTAAATGGGATAATGAAAAAAATGAGATTCTAAGTCTTAAAAATCGTAAAGAACAATTAGATAAAAAGCGTTTTGAACTAGAACAAGCTTATAATGCTGGTAACTTTGAAAAAGCTTCGAAACTACAGTATCAAGAAATTCCTGCATTAGAAAAAGCTATCAGTGATTTTGAAAATCAAAATAAAGATAACAAACTTTTGTCTGAAACAGTTTCAGAAGATGATGTGGCAGAAGTGGTATCTAAATGGACAAATATTCCTGTTTCTAAGTTAATGCAAGGAGAGCGCGAAAAAGTTTTACATTTAGCTCAAACTTTAAAAAATCGTGTTATCGGACAAGATGAAGCAATTGAGCTTATTTCTGATGCAATTATTCGTCAAAGAGCCGGGATTAAAGATGAAAATCGTCCAATCGGTTCATTTATGTTTCTAGGACCTACTGGTGTTGGTAAAACTGAACTTGCCAAAGCATTGGCACAAGCTTTATTCGACTCTGAGCAGCACATTGTGCGTATTGATATGTCAGAATATCAAGAAGCTCATACCGTTGCACGTTTAATAGGTGCTCCTCCTGGATATGTTGGTTATGATGAAGGTGGTCAACTAACTGAAGCTGTCAGACGTAACCCTTATTCAATTATTTTATTTGATGAAATTGAAAAAGCGCATAAGGATGTATTTAATTTACTGCTACAAATTCTTGATGATGGTCGCCTAACAGATTCACAAGGTAAAGTTGTCGATTTCAAAAACACTATTATTATTATGACTTCTAACTTAGGTGCAGAATTATTGTTACAAGATCCTAACAATAAAAAAGGAGTATTAAGCGTTGTAAGAAGTTATTTTAAGCCAGAATTTTTAAATCGTATTGATGAAATTTTAGTTTTCAATACTTTAACTAAGGATATACAAATTAAGATAGTTGATAAGATTTTACATGAATTAGATCTTCGTCTTTTATCACAAAATATAAGTGTTGATTTTACTGAAAATTTAAAACAATATGTTATTGAACAAGCATTTGATTTAACATACGGTGCTCGTCCATTAAAACGTTTCATTCAACGCTATATTGAAACATATCTAGCAGCTAGAATTATTAAAGGCGAAATCTTACCTGATAAGCATTATGTCTTAGACTCAATTCGTGATGAATTACAAATTTTTGAAAAATAATACTTCTATTTTTCTATAAATAATAAGTTATATTAATACAATATTTTGATACAAAAAAGAGTAATCAGTTGTTCATATGCTTTTGCTATTAAATTTAATTGATCATTAAAAGATTACTCTTTTTATTTTAAAAAACTAAAAATTTATATTGGTCATAATATCTTTTGAATATACATTATTTTAAAATTGACTTTTCTTTAAATATAATATATAAATTACACAATAAAAAAAATATAGTTAATACCAACCTAATAAGGAAATTCAAGTTATACTAATATATTATACAAGGAGATTGCAAATGGAATTTTTAGAAGATGATTTAAAAGAAGCCAAACGTCAAATTGATTCAACTTTGCATAAATTAAAACAAACAATTATAACATTTGAGGCAAAAGAGAATTCAAACAGATATAAATCACAAATAACGTTAGCTAAAAGAAGGGTAAAAGCATTTGAAATTGCAAATAGTTTAATTGAAAATGAACTAAAAAAATATAACTAAAATGATTTATTTTAATGCTTAATTTATTTTTTAATTTAAAGACAAAGCTTAGTTTTAAAAAGGATTATAATATAAAAATTATTAATAAAAAAGCTATAAGGTAAAATAAAAATTTTTATCTTATAGCTTTTTTAATTTCAATCAAAGACTCAAAATATTAATTTAGACTATTTTACATACAACATGGGATAGTATTATTACTTAATGATTTTATATATTAACTATTTATATTATCTAAAACAAGCGACTTATATTTTAGTAATCTTAATCCTAAATATGGTAAGAAGTCTTTAGCCGATACATTATTAAAAAACTCATCGATTTCTATCCATTTATAATCAACAGTTTCGTTTTCTTGTAAAACAATTTTTGGCATTTTATCTAATTTGACTAAAAATAAACTAGCATAAAAACAAGATGAAATTTCCGCTCCTAAGAAAATAAAATCTTCTTTAGATCTGCTAATACCGGTTTCTTCCTTTAATTCTCTTATAGCAGCATCAATTACTTCTTCTCCAGCTAAAATACCACCACCAGTTATTTCCCACATATTAGGAGAAGTTTTTTCAGGATGACGTTTTGTAACTAAAAACTTATTTTTGTAAAAAACTAAAACATTTACAATACCTAAATAGTCACCCTCATTAGCTGGTAAGCCTCTTGCAATTGTATATCCTTTTTTCTTACCTTTTTCATCTAGAACATCAAAATACTCCATTTAATATCCTCCAAAATTAAAATATAAGTTTATTTTACCATTAATTAAATCTTTTTTAAACAAGAAAAGACAAATTAAAAGTTCTAATATTCATTAAAGCCTGGTAGTCTTTCTTCTAATTCACGATATATATTTTTTTGCCTAAAAAAATATAAAACTAATGTTCCAAAGAATAATACTATAAAAAGTGGAAGAATTGCCTTAAAACATAGTAATTTTAAACTTAATGCTAGAGCAGTTAATGGAGTATGACAAACAAAGCTAAACACAGAAAGCATTGAGATAATTACTATTAAATTTTTATATTTAATAACATCTTCATCCCAAGAGCTTATTAGAGTCACAATCAAATCTCCTACTAAAGCTCCGCACGCAATCATAGGTAAAACTAAACCTCCCGATATAGTTTGATTTGCAGAAATAGCAGTACCTATTAATCTAAATACTAAAATTCCAACTATTATTAGTAAAGACACATCAGTAGAATCAGCACTAATAATTTCAATACCACTTCCGACCAATAATGAATTATTTCGCTTAATCACCATAAAAATTAAAATAAATATTGGTAATAAATAGCTCCAAATTTTTATTCTCTTTGTCATATCTTTAATTTTGACAATTAAAAGTATGTAGCATTTACTAATAAATAATGAAAAGATGAAAATTAACACTAAAATGTAATAATAATTAATTGGTAAAACTAAATCACTACTAATATTTAACAAATTGTGATTATATATAAAATGAGAAATTATAAAACTAATTACAATTATAAATAATCCTTTAATGATAAGTCTTACTGATAATAGTTTTTTATTTTCTTCAAGTAAATGGCAAAATGCCGCTATTGGTGACATAAAAGCTACACCAAATCCAGCACTTCCACATGCAGCAATTAACTCTTTGTCATCTCTTTTTATTTTTTTATTTATTCCTAAACCAATACTTGAACTAATGCTTATCGAAGGACCTTCTCCTCCCAATAAGAAACAAAAGAAAAAACCAAATAAGGAATTAATCCATATAAAAATAAACATTTTATAAGGGTTAATCTTATAAAAACCACTTTGATATCCTTCAAACTGTGGAACTCCTGAACCTGTATATCCAGGATTTTTTTTATTTATATAAATTAAAACAAAACTAAAACTTAAACTTAATAAGATAACTAATATAAATATTAAATTTCCATCATATGTTAATAAATATGTTGATAGCTTAATAATCTCATGAGTCAAAAACTGAAATAAAGATATAAAAATACCTATTAAAACTCCAGCTAAAAGAGTTTTTATACCGTCAATCAATAATTTTTTCATATACTCTCACCATTTTAAATTATACCACTAAATATTATTAAAAAACTTTCAATTTATTTAATCAATAGTTAAAAATTCTTTTCATATTTAATTTCACTTAACATTGGGAATATAAAAAGATGTTTAAGCTTTCACTTAAACACCTAATTGGCCCAATCTAATTGAGCATTTTATAGTTATTAATTTTCAATTTTTTTTAAATCATCAATTAATGCTTCATCTAATATATTATAGTTAAAGTCTAAGACTTGAATTTTTATATCATCAATTATTCCAAATGAGTGAATTTTGTCACCTTTTGGAATACTAATCGAACCTGGATCGAAATAAAAAATACCATCAATAAAAGTTGCTTTGTGCAAGTGATCATGACCGTGGAAAATAATTTTTACATTCGCAGGTACTTCTTCTAAATGATGACCATGTGTTAAGTAAACATTTAAACCATTGATATTTTCAAAATGAGAATCTTCTATTTTAAAATTTAAAACCATTTGATCAACTTCAGCCTCACAATTTCCTTTAACAGCTATAATTTTATCACTTAATGAATTTAAAGCTGCTATACATTGTTTCGGTTGATATTCTTCAGGAAGATCATTTCGCGGACCATGATATAAAATATCTCCTAAGCAAATGATTTTTTCACAATTAAAATAATTAAATGCTTCTAATGCTTTACTTAAATATTTAAAACTACCATGAATATCACTAATAACTAAATATTTCATTATTTAAATAACTCCTTAATCTCTTCTTTTGTCATATGTCTAATAACATCTTCATCATTAATTACTTCATCCGTTAAGTATTTTTTACGATTTTGTAATTCGACAATTTTATCCTCAATTGTATTTTTATTAATAAGCTTAATAACATGAACAATGTTCTTTTGTCCAATACGGTGAGCACGGTCAGTTGCTTGATTCATTGCTGCTAAGTTCCACCATGGATCATAATGGATAACTGTATCCGCACTTGTTAAGTTAAGTCCCGTACCACCTGCTTTTAGACTAATTAAAAATACTTTTATATTCGGACTTGAATTATATTTATTTACAAGTTCTATTCTATCCTTTGGATCAGTTTTACCTGTTAAGACTAAATATTCAATTCCTCTTGCCTTTAAACGATCTTCCATAAATGGAAAGATTGATGTAAATTGTGAGAAAACTAACATTTTATGTCCTTCAGCTATTCTTTCATCAATTATTTCCATTAATAAATCCATTTTTGAATTCGGTGCAGTAACATTTTCTAAGAATAATCGTGGTTCACATGCTAATTCTCTTAGTCTTGTTAATAAGCTTAAAACATGACTAATTTTGAAATCACCATTTAACTCTTGACGAGCTTGTAATAAATAGGCATCGTATAACTTTCTTTCTTCTGGTGTCATAAAACTGAAGCTAAAGTTTTCTACTTTATCCTCTAAGTCTAATACTTCGCCTTTTAGACGGCGTAAGATGAATGGACTTGTTTTCTTATTTAATTCTTCAAGTAAATGTTTATTTTCAACATTTTCATAAGTCTTAACAAATTCTTGTTTAGATTTTAAATATGAAGGAAGTGCAAAATCAAAAATTGACCATAAATCAAGTAAACTATTTTCTATTGGTGTTCCTGTTAACGCAAACTTAGAATCTGACTTGATTTTTTTTACAGCCATTGTCTTTAAGGCATCTGGATTTTTGATGTATTGAGCTTCATCAATTACCATTAAACGGAAATTAAGGTTATCATATTTTTCTAAATCCATTCTAATTGATTCATATGAAGTTATCAAAATACAATTGGAATTATAAGCTTCATCAATTGCTTCTTTAGTTCGAGTTTGACCATATATAACTTTTACATTTAAATGTGGTGTAAATTTTTCAAATTCCATCTCCCAGTTAAAAATTAGAGAAGTTGGAGCTACTATTAAATATGCTCTATCACGAGGTAGAGTATCAATCAAACTAATAATCTCTAGTGTTTTACCTAGTCCCATATCGTCAGCTAAGATTCCACCTAAGTTATACTCTGATAATACTCTTAGCCATCTAAATCCATCACGTTGGTAATCTCTTAGTGTATGACTAATTGCATCACTTGGGTTTACATCGTATTGATGATAATTAATTAAATCATGACTGAATTTATCTAAAAGTTCATTTGAGTTAATTAAATCTTGATAGCGACTAGCTATAAAATATGCTTGATGCAATGGAATTTTAATTTCTTCTTGAATATTATTAATACCTAGTTCGTTAACCAAATCATTAAATAGTGATGCAGTGTCTGGATCAATAGAAATAATTTCTCCATTTTCTAACTCTAAATATCTTTCATTATTTTTATACGCAATTAAAATATCTTTTAATTCATTAGCTGAATAATGCATGCCTTCAAAAGTTAAACTTATAATTGAATCTTTCATCTTTAGACTCATCTTTTGACTATTCATTTTAACGAATTTTAATTTTGTAATATTTTCACTTAAGAATACATCTCCATATGCTTTAAACAATTCTAGTTTATTATTAATAATATCGCATATTACATCAAAATCATTAATAGTATAGTTATTTGATTTTAAGAATCCTAAGTTTCTAATAAGAAGCTTATAATTTTTCTTTTTTAAATAGAAAGTATCATCTTTAAAATCACCCTCATAACGAATTGTTAATCGCTTTTTATCATAATCAAAGTATGTATCAATCTTAATTTCCTTGCGTGGCGTGTAATTCATATAATTTATATATTTTGAATATGATGGATAAATATTATTTAAAAATATTTCAAAGTTATTGTCATTTAATTCTAAACACTTTTTATCTAATAAACGCTTTAATAATGTTGCATACATTTTATGTTCACCAGATATTACATAGCAATAATCTCCCATAAAGCAGAAACTCTTTGAATGCGTTATAATTAGTCTAAAATTTAAATTGTTAAGACTTAAAGTAGTATCCTCAACAATGATTTTTACATTTGGTAATTCTTCTTTAAAATGAATCTTTTTTGTAAATAAATTTTCACAGTAATAGATACTATCTTTATATATTGCATAAATAAATGTTAAAAATTCTTCGTTAATTTGTGTTCTATCAAGTACCTTAGACATCGCAGTACGATTTAAAAAACATAAATCTAATAACTTCTGACTAATAGGACTAAAATACTTATAATCTAGTTGTAGATTTTCATTTTCAATAGCTAAAGTTTGTTTAGATTCAATATTTTGTAAGAACTGTTCAATATCTAAAATAACTTTGCGATATTTTTCACAAATGAATTCATATGCTAGGAATAACTTATCATTTTCTAATGTTACAATTGGAATTAGTTCAAATTCATGTACATTACGTGTGATATTGATTTCCATCAACTCTTGCATAAGCTCATCTTGACGTGCATTGTTAAAAAATTCATCTTCCGATTTTTTATCGTTAAAGATTTCATTTAATTTATCACGAAGTAGGAAAAACAAACAAATTTCGTGACGACATAGGCCCTTTAATTTACACCCACAGTCCCCCTTGGCATCTTGGCCATAGTGTAAAGTAACTCTCTTATCATCAAAAATCGCAGTAGCGATAAATGATAGTGTTGGAATTTTTATAATTTCAAATTCAAAATCTTCAAATTCCTGTTTTTGATATAGTAAGTATCCGGCATTAAGCTCTTGTAGCGATGCAGCGGCAGTTCGAATATTTGCTATTTCAATTCTAGCCATAATTTTTATCACCTTTCGTTTTTTTACTTTATCAATTATATCATAATACAATTTAAATTGAAAGCTTTACACATAATTAAATCGCTTAAAAACAATATAATTATTTAAATTTATTTAATTACTCTTATTATTCCTTAAAGTGTTTTTTTTATTTACAATTACAGTCAAAAAAATACTAAAATTATTATTAATATGATTAGTTTTAATTAAAATAAAAAAGTGGATATTTCCACTTCTTTATTTCATATTTATAATATTTTCTTCATTTGATGATATCTTAAAAATATACTTAACAGCTCCATAAATCATAATACTTGTAGCAAAAATCCAAGCTAATGGATCAGCAAAAGAAATTCCTAGCAATGAAATATCACTTGCTTCAGTTGAAATTGGACCACCATTAATTAATGTAGGTAATGTCAGGCAAATCATGGTTCTTCCCGCTAACTCTCCAATACCTGCTAAAAATGGATATAATGCTTTGCCAATTCCTTGTAATGAATTTCTTAAAACAAATAGCATTCCTAAAATAAAATATAATGATAAATCACAGTATAAATATATGTTTCCATAGCGAATAGTTTCTGGATTTACTTTATCTGCAGAATAGAAAATATATAAATAAAAACCATTAATAGTTAATAATAAGCCTATTCCAGCAAAAATTATATATTCAATAAAAACGATGATAAATGCTTGTTTGACACCAAGTTTTATACGTTCTTTCTTATTTGCACCAAAATTTTGTCCACAATATGATAACATCGCTGTTCCTAGAGCATTAAATGGGCACATTAAGAAGTTATTTAATTTTGTAGCAGCTCCGAAACCATTTTGTGCATATGATGTGACGACTTGTCCTGCTGTATTTGTATCAAATTTTATAATTACAGCCTGCATTACAATTAATCCTATACAAAGTATTGAGAATTGAAACGCCAGTGGTAAACCTAACTTTAAATGTCTTATATCATCATTCAAATTAAATGAAAAATCCGATTTTTTTAAACGATATTCTCTATAATGATAGAAAGTATAAATAAAACATCCTATTGCAGAGATTGCCTGGGCAATAACAGTTGCAATAGCAGCTCCTGCTACTCCCCAATTAAAAACTGCTATAAACAATAAATCTAATAAAATGTTTACAACAGTTGAAAAAATTAAAAATAAAAGAGGAGTTAACGAATCGCCTACACTTCTTAAAAATGAACATACTTGATTATAAAAAATTTGCGTAAATGTCCCTGCGAATATTATTAAAACATAAAGTTTTGCAGACTCATAAATTTCATTTTGAACTGGATTATTCGAAGCTTTAAGACCAATCACTGCTAAAAGTGGATTTATGCACAATATAGCAATAATGGTAAGTATAATACTAATGACAAAAGACAGCTTAATTTGCGTAGCAAAACTTCTTCTTACACCTTCAATATCTTTTTGACCTATTTTATTAGAAGTAATAACCGAAAATCCCGCAGTACATCCAAACGCAAACTGTAATACTATAAATACTATATTACCTGTATTATTTACTCCTGCCACCTGATTTTCATTTAAAAATTGACCACAAATAGCCGCATCAGCAATTGTGTAAATTTGTTGAAATATATAACTTAATAAGATTGGAATTGAAAACAACACAATAACTTTCCATATTATACCTTTTGATAAATCAATTGGTTCAAACAATCGTTTTAAAATTTTCATAGTATCTTTCTCCTTATCTAGCATATATTTGCTAGAACCCAACAAAAAATCGGTATTTCTACCGATTTAGATTCAAAACTGGAGCAATAGACGGGAATCGAACCCGTATCTCCACATTGGCAATGTGGAGTACTAACCGTTGTACTACTACTGCATTTTTAAATTTTTACTATTTGCAGTAGTAATTATATCAAAAAAAATTATCATGTCAATAACTTTTTATAAAAAAATTCTTTTTTATTGACTGTGGGCTTGATAGTCTAGCAATAATTCTTTAATTTATCTTTTATTTAGAAGAATATTTACTACATTATTATCTTGATATGTATTAATTACAAACGACCTAGATTCATCATCTTTGGCATAATATAGTAATTTATCAACTTGATTATATAATTTAGTAAAAGTAACATTGCCCGTAAAAATTAATGCACCGATACTACATGATACTTTTAAATCATCATAGTCAATAAATATATCATTATACAATTTAATCATTAAATCTTCAAGCAACTCTTTGATGTTTATTTGATCATATTTTCCAGTTAGAATGACAATAAACTCATCACCAGCAAATCTTGATACTATATGATTATGAAAATAATTATTGATATAAGAACCAAACTCTCTTAAAAGTGCATCTCCAAATGGATGACCTAATGTATCATTAACTTTTTTAAAATTATCAATATCAAAGAGCATTATCACTCCAGAAGAATCATTCCTTAAAACTTCCTCAATTTCTTTATTTAAACCTTGTCGATTTAAAAGATTCGTCATACAATCATGATTCGCTTGATATTCTAAAAACTGATGTTTCTTTACTAATTCATCAACATCTTCTAATGCTCCAACAGCATACAAAGCATTATTATATTCATCTCTAATTATTTTTATATCAATATTATACCATTTTAAAGACAAATCTTTTTCAATCAAAATTCGTCCAGAATAATCCTCTTTTAATTCAAGCATATTCCAAATATTTTTATATCGACCAGACTGTGAAAAATGAAAAATTAATTTTGAACTACACTGGTTACTAGTAATCATATTTTTCTCAAAAGTTAATTCATCATTTAAATAATCATATTCAAATAAGGAAGCTTTTAATATATCAATTATACAATCATACCGTCTAATGTAATTCTTTTTTTCATCTTTTTTAGGTTTGATGTTCAAGAACAAAAGTAAAGATAGAATTAATATCCCTACAAAAAGAAAAACAATAACAATATCACTAGTTTTATTATAAGACTTTGTATATAAATAATGATTCTTATTAAAATGATAATTAAAGGTGTTTATGGATTTAGATACTGATAATGATGCTGACCTTTCTTTTTTTACTTGAAAAAAGTCAATTATTAATAAATGTGGCCAATGAAAAGAGAATATTTGAGTCAGTTCCATTATTTGTTTCATTAAAATAACCTCTTTTCTATCATACATTAAAGCTAATATATCTATAATACCTGATAAAAACATATTGTCAAGTTTATTAAATTCTTATTAGTAAATAATCGTTAAAATTCAATTGTTCATTAAATGTTTGATATTTGTAATAAATAATTTTGATACAACATAATTTTCATTATACTTTAATTTAATCAATATAAAATAGATATTTAGTAATACCTTATTTAGATTTTGAATCGGAATATCAAATAAGTTAGTATATAAATAACCTATCTGAGGTAACTATTATGATAATTTTATTATTCATAACTAAAAATAAAATTTTTAAAGAATTTAAAACCCTAGATCAGTTTAAATAATATATGTAAAGATATATATAATACTAATTACTCGAAGAATCTTTACTAAATAAAAAAGATTGATACCAATTATTTATCGATATCAATCTATAATAATTTAATATTTAGTTAATTTTAATGAAATATAGTTTTAAGTTTTTATAACTCTAATATTTCATTCTATGGTATATCTTTATTTTAAATCTTCTATCTTTCCACTAGTTAACACTTCAACGTTATCGAAGATTTTATTTTCATCCCAATCCCACCATTTAAGTTCAAGTAGTTTTTTAATCTTTTCATCGTCAAATCTTTTCTTTACTACTCTACAAGGATTTCCAACAGCAATAGTGTATGGTTCTATATTTTTAGCAACAACTGAATTCGCTCCGATAATTGCTCCATCACCAATATGAACACCTGGAAGTATACTGACATTTTCTCCAATCCATACATCGTTACCTATAATGGTATCTCCTTTTAACGGAAGCTCTTCTAGTTTAGGAGTTACTTTTTCCCAACCATTGCTCATAATGTTAAAAGGATAAGTTGTTAAACCATTCATCCTATGATTTGCTCCATTCATAATGAATTTAATTCCTTTAGCAATAGTACAAAACTTTCCAATTACTAGCCTATCACCTATAAATGGATAGAAATGGGTTACATGCTTTTCGAAGTCTTCACCATTACTTTCATAATCATCATAATAAGTATAATCGCCAATTATAATATTTGAATTCTTAATTATATTCTTTATAAAACAAAGACTCGGAACGTTTGGATTTGGATGTATTTTATTCTTATATGGTCCTTTCATTAAATCACCTACTTTTTTAAAGATTTTACCATAAAATATGAATACTTACTATTTATTCTATTAATTTTGATAATATAAATTATATCCATTTAAAGGCAAATAAACCATTAGAGTAGTCAAAAAATCAATTAAACAATTCTTCATATTCAAAAATATTAATACAACATTATTAATGTATCTTTTTCAAATTTTTCCTTTAGCATTTTTGATATTTTCTCTAATTTTTGATTTATACTTTTTAAATAATAGTTTAATATTAGCAATATCATAAATATTTATCAAATATATAAAGATAGTAGTTAAATTATGTTTTTTACTATATCATATATAAAAGTAATATTGACTTTTTAATAATATTACCATTTTATGAAATATGTCTCTTTTTTTTAAGTGAAATAATTTTATCTTTGACTAATTGATCTATACGGACACTTGTTAATAATCAAAGATTAGTTTTGATTTAAACTATGCAATAGTCAGAAGATAAAAAAGATAGAATCATTAATACTCAACATGGTACTGTTTTAATAATTATTGTAAAAAAAGCTTGACACTACTAATGAGTATCAAGCCACATGTTCTTTTTGGAGCAATAGACGGGAATCGAACCCGTATCTCCACATTGGCAATGTGGAGTACTAACCGTTGTACTACTACTGCATTTTATGTATTTGCTATTTGCAGTAGTAATTATACCAAAAAAAAATATCATGTCAATAACTTTTTATAAAAAATTTCAAGTTTATCATATCTTCCGTCTACTTTTAAACAATTCTAATACTACATCTTAAATTTTTGTATATTAGACATAATTAAAAATTAATAGAAAATATAGATTTAATAAAAAAGACTTTTAAGAAATTTGACATAAATGCTGCTCCTTAAAAGTCTAAATTAATCTATACGATCAAACATCAATTAAAACATTACCATTTATAAATTATATATGTAATATTACAATAGATAGCTTAATTTTATTTTTTTTAATTGATTATAAAATAATGCTTTTCAAAAATCAATTATTAAAGAATAAAAGGACATCGTTATACACTATTTCATTCTCTTCTTCATTTAAAATCTCATGGCGAAGAGTTGGATATAATTTAGCAATTACATCCTTATAGCCACGTTTTACTAAAAAGTTTTCTAAATCCTTGAATTTATTTTCTCCACCAATTACAGGATCATCAGAGCCACCAATTAAAAATATTTTTAAATTTGGATTTAACATCAAGTAATCGCTACAAAATGATTCTTTAAGCAATGTAAATAGATTAACAAAACCATTTGTTTTAAAAACAAATCCACATAAATTATCTTCCTTATAAGAACGAATATTCGCTTCTGACTTACTCAACCATAAATAAGGGGCGTTAAATTTTTTATTATATGGTCCCATTGCTAAGTTATTTAAAAAATCATCTGGTCCTTGATGGTAACTATTACGAATTTTAGCTAAAACTATTCCAAAATCAGCTAAATAATTTCTAGTTGGCGCTCCACACAATACAACTTTATCCACTAAATCATCATATTTCTTTAAAAAACATCTTGTAACTAGGGTTCCCATACTATGGGCAAAAATATAAAGTGGTAAATCAGGATATAAATCTTTGGCATATTTTGATACTTGTAGCATATCGCCAACGATACCTTTAATATCAGTAGTATAGAAATCACCTAAATCATTAGGATTTTCAACACTAGCTCCGTGACCACGATGATCATGAATAATAACCATATAGCCATTTTGCGATAAAAAGTGCATAAAAGGATAATATCTTTCTTTATGCTCTGACATTCCATGAACTATTTGGATAATTGCTTTTGGTTTTTCTGGGGCAAGATAACTTACCGCAATATTTAATTTATCAAAACTTGATATTAATTTAATTTCTTCCATAATTATCTCTCCAAACGATTAAGATGTTCTTTAACTTCTTCATACTTAGCTTGATATAAAGCTTGCTTATTTTGTTCTTGTTCTATTTTTTCTTTTGGAGCTTTACTTACGAAGTTTGGATTGGATAGCATCTTTTTACTTCTTTCTAATTCGGCTTCAAGCTTAATTAATTCTTGTTTTAATTTTGATTTAACTTCCTCGATATCTACTAGATCAGTTGATGGAATAAAAATAGTTAAATCATCTAATACCACTACAACTTGATTCTCCAAATTAGCCTTTTCAGTTGTTACAATTAATTCATTAGGATTAGTAAAACGTTGTAAATAAGGACGTGATGATTCAAGAATTTCTTTAATTTCATCACTCTTGGCTTCAAGACGGATATTTACTTTAACAGACGGTGCTTTATTTGCTTTAGCACGCTCATTACGTACAGCCGTGATAATATCCATAATAATATTCATTGCTTTTACTGAATGAATATTAGTGAAAGTTTCATTTACATTTGACCACTTTGAAATCATAATCGATTCTTCTTCATGTGGCAGAATTTGATAAATTTCTTCTGTAATAAATGGAACAATTGGATGCAACATTTTAACAATAGCTGTTAAAACATAAATTAAAACATTTTTCGTGACATTTTGATTTTCTAAATCATTTCCCTGCAAGTCTACCTTACAAATTTCAATATACCAACTTGCAAAATCATTCCATACAAAATTGTATAGTGATTTTGCCATTTCACCAAACTCATATTTATCGTAGTTATAATCAACTTCTTTAATAACTTCATTTAAACGAGTTAAAATCCAACTTGAGGCTAGATTCAAATTAGCTTTTTCTAAATCAATTTTTTCATAGCCTTCAATATTCATCATTACATAACGTGAAATATTCCAAATTTTATTTAAATAATTCCAAGAAGATTCAATCTTTGTTTCATCATAGCGTAAATCTAAGCCTGGAGAACTATTTGTATTTAAGAAGTATCTTAGTGAATCACAACCATACTTATCAATTACATCAAATGGATCAATACCATTTCCTAAAGATTTAGACATCTTACGTCCCTTATTATCACGAATTAAGCCGTGAATAAGGATTTGTTTAAACGGAGCTTTTCCAGTAAATTCAATTCCTTCAAATAGCATTCTAGAGACCCAGAAGAAAATGATGTCGTATCCAGTTACAAGTACATTAGTTGGATAATATCTATCAAATAACTCTGTTTTACGTGGCCAACCTAGAGTTGAAAAAGGCCATAATGCACTTGAAAACCATGTATCAAGGACATCTTCATCTTGGTACCAACCATCTCCAGGACATTCTACTTGTACTTTCATTTGATCATCTTTATACCAAGCTGGAATGCGATGTCCCCACCATAATTGACGTGAAATACACCAATCTTGAATATTAGTCAACCAATTAACAAGTGTATGTTTAAATCTTTCTGGAACAAATTCATATTCTTTATTATCCAATACTTGTTTAGCTAATACATCCATTTTAACAAACCATTGCTTAGATAGACGTGGTTCAACTACAACTCCAGTTCTTTCAGAGTGACCTACAGAGTGAACTAATGGTTCTTGATGATCAAATAACCCAGCTTCTTTTAAATCCTTAATTAAGTTTTCACGACACTCAAAGCGGTCTTGACCTTCATATTTTAAAGCCATGTGGTTCATTGTTCCATCTTCATTCATACAAAGAGGCATTGCTAAATTATGTCTTACTCCAACTTCATAGTCATTAGGGTCATGCGCTGGAGTACATTTAACACAACCAGTACCAAATTCCATATCAACATACTCATCTGTAATAACAGGAATTTTTACATCCGTACCTGGAATATATACTTCCTTACCAACATATGCTTTAAATCTGTCATCATTTGGATTAACCATAATTGCTTGGTCAGCAAACATTGTCTCTGGGCGGGTTGTTGCGATTAATAGATGTCCACTTCCATCTGTAAAAGGATATTTGAAAAAATAAAATGCTCCTTCATCATCTTGGTGGATAACTTCAATATTCGATAAAGCAGTTTTAGCCTGACAATCCCAATTTATAATTCTTTCTCCTTGATATAAGTATCCTTTATTATATAAAGAAATAAATACATGGTTTACAGCTTCTGATAAGCCATCGTCCAAAGTAAAACGTTCTTTAGTATAATCTAATGATAAACCTAAAGCTTTCCATTGATCATGAATGATTTCCGCATATTCATGTTTCCAAGCCCAAGCATATTCTAAAAACTTTTCACGTCCAATATCAAAACGACTTATTCCTTGTTCTTTTAATCTTGCATCGACTTTCGCTTGCGTTGCAATACCTGCATGGTCCATACCTGGTAACCACAATGCATCATATCCTTGCATACGTTTACGACGGATAATCATATCTTGAATGGATGTATCCCATGAATGTCCTAAGTGTAATTTACCTGTTACATTAGGTGGAGGTAGGACAATTGTAAATGGTTCTTTTGACTTATCGCCAGATGTAAAATAACCACTATTTTTCCAAAAATCATATTTACCAGTTTCTACTTGTTTATGATCATATTTTGAACTCAGTTCTTTTGCCATAATATTAACTTCCTTTCTAATTCATCTTTAGTTAGTGTATACAATTTGCAATCAATTAATTCTCCATTATAAAGCCTTTTGTATTGTCTAATAACACCATCATATTGAAAGCCTAAAGCTTCAATCGTATTTTGAGCACTTTTATTATTAACCATTGTTACGCAAGACAATATTTCAATATCTAATTGGAAATATAAGTACTCAATAAAATTTTTTAAAGCTTCTTGCATATAACCTTGATGCTGGTATTCTTTTCTTAAAAGAAATCCAATTTGATAAGCTTTACAACCTCTTCTTAATGGATCTTTATAGTAATTAAGGTCACCAATTAAGGTATCATCTTTTAATGTTATAGCAAAATAATCATTAAGCAACATGATACTTTTTAATTGATAGTTACTTGTCTCTTTATCTGGATGAGGTTTAAATCCTGCATAATAAGTCAATTGTTCATCCTTATTAAGCTCATAAAAATCATCTAAATCAAATTCATTGAAACTACGAATTACTAAACGTTTTGTTTCTAAGCGCAAGATATCACCTCAAAAAATAAAAAAGACGCCCAATAAAGGACGTCATAAACGCGGTACCACCTTAATTCTAGCCTAAGCTAGCTCTCAAAATTGATAACGGAATTACCCGGTAAGAACTACTAAATTTTCATCCTTACTGCTCCTAGACTACCTTCGTTTAATCAAAATCAACATTTTCACCAACCATGTTGTCTCTAAAAACTTTAATTAAATTACTCTTCTATTCATCGCATTTGCATATATTATACTTTATTTATTTTCTTTGTCAAGATTATCTAAAGAAGACTGTTTTAATTATTATCTACTTTCATTACTTCTAAAATAAAACATAATTTTAATGTTTCTTCATTTATTGTAACACTATAATAATCTTCCATTTCTTGATAAATATTATATGTTACAACAAATAAATTAAAGTGTTTTTCCATTCGTACTGCATAAATTTTATATTTATCACTTGTAATAAAACCATTTGTAAATGACTCAATACTTGAGATATCATAACCTTTAGATGGTAAATAGTAAGGAACTTCTTCTAATGTCAAAGACTCAACAAATCCAAATTCTTTCAATATATTAAAAACATCCTTTTCAAAATAACATGGTTTTAAACCAACAATTTTTTTTACAAATTGTCTTGCTTCATTAATTTTTTTAAAAGTATATTCTTGATTATCTAGCATTTTTCTTTTTCCGATGTTTTCTATAAATTGAATAGGATACATAAGATACGATACTTAGACTAACTACCCCGGTAAATGTATAACAAATAATAGCGCCAGTATTAGAGCCAGTTGCGACATTAGACTTAGCTTGATTAATTATTGTTTCACATAGTGTCATATAATCTGCAGTTTTTGGTTCAAATAGAGTAACTTGTTCTATATCCGAATTGACTAATGGATTTAAATAAACAGGATATTTATCTATGAATTCTTGCATAGAAACACTTCGACTTGGGTTTTCCTTATTTTCGTAATAGTATTTCCCATTTTTAGCAGCTTCTTGATATAAGTTTACAACGCTATTTAATGTTGGACAGTAACCAATGGCTAACGCATTCTCATACGCATTTTGAGGTTCTAGCATAAAATTAATAAATTGATTAGCTAAAGTATAATTTTTTGATGTTCTAGGTATAACCATCGCATCAAAAAAAGCTGATGTATTTTTAGGAACATTTACATTAAAACTTAAAGCATCAAGTCCAGTTTCTCCATTTTCATTCACATCTAGACCTTCTTCTAAACTTAACCATAAGCCATCAAAAAAATCACCTAATTGTGTAAATGCTAAATCTAATTTCCCAGTGGCTGTTTGGCGTTTTAATTGATCATCTCCCCAAACATCAATATTAGCACTTTTAATAGCTGATACTATTTTTTGTGTATCAAAATCTTCGGTATTTGGATCTAAATTTTGAGACATTAAGTAAGCTGATAATGTCCAACGAGCTGTCGAATACATGCCAATTTTAACATCTTCCTTAAATAAATCACGATTAAATAAAGCATTAAATCCATTTTCCTGTATTACTTTTTCAGTTTCTTCATAGCGAGTATTATATAAAATCGAATACGCTCCCCAAAAATATGGAAGTGAGTATTCATCTGAAAAATTATACTTATCACGAATTTTAACTAATTCATCTACAAACATATCATTTTGATGTAGATTTGGAAGTTCTGGATTATTGATATCAATTGGCTTTAATAAGCCCTCATTAGTCAATTTTGTTACCATATAATCACCAGGGATCGCCACATCATAACTTGTTGTATTAGAAACAATTTTTTGATACATTGTTTCACTTGAAGTAACAGTCTCTTCTACAACCACACAGTTATATTCCTTTTCAAAACGAGAAATCAAATCTTGATTTATATACTCTCCCCAGTTAAGTAAATACAAAGTATTATTACCACTACCAGAGTTCAAAATCATTACAGAAACAATTGTAAATACAATTAGGAATAAAAAAATTGAAATAATTTTTTTCATTTACTTACCCCCTTCTTTTTCTTTGTACCTGTTTTGATTGATACAAATAGCACAATTGCTAAAGTAACCAAGGTTAATAATGAATTATAAGCATAAGCGCCCGCTGAAAAATTACGTTTTGTATATGAATTATAAACATAATTTGAAAAATTATAAAAACCATTACCCTGAGTAAAATATGAAATTACAAAATCATCGATCGATAATGTAAATGCTAGTAATGCACCTGTCATAATTGCGGTTTGTAAAGAAGGAATAATCACCTTGAATAAGGCCTTTGTTTTAGAACAACCCAAATCTTGCGCAGCTTCAAACAATGACTCATCAGTTTGTTCTAATTTAGGTAAAATCATCATAATTACATAAGGAATAGTAAAGAAAACATGTGCTATTAACATTGTTGGAAAACCAAAAATTTGAGGAATTATTGGTATTAATAGACTAAAAATTAACATGATTGAAATACCAGTTACAATTTCAGATTGTAACATTGGCACCTCATTTAAGAATTTTAAAGTTTTTTTAGCTTTTCCTGTTAATGAATTTATACCAATTGAGGCAAAAAGTCCAAATATAGTTGAAATAGCTGTTGCCCAAAATGAAACCAATAGCGAATCAATAATATTTTGATATAAACGGCGATTTGTAAAAATTTCCGCATAATTTGAAAATGTAAAATGTCCAAAATGTAATGCCTGCATGGCATTTGCATCGGAATTAAATGATTGATAGATGATAATAAGTACCGGTATATACATGATAAGCATTGATAAAGTTACAAAAAAAACTTTAAAAATAATTGGTAAGTATTTTCTTAAGCCTTTACTTTCTATCATTATTGTTCCTCCTTAGCATTGAATTTTTCAATTATAACTAAGATTAGAATAATTATTACTGATACAAAAATAGATAACAATGAACCTAAATTATAGTTATTTGCAGTTTTAAACATGTTTTCAATAATATTACCAATCATATTAACATTACCATTACCGATTATAGCACTAATCGCAAAACCGGTAGCTGATGGTAAGAATACCATAATCATTCCTGAACTTACTCCTTTTAAAGAAAGCGGTAATGTAACTTTAAAAAATGTTTTCCAGGCTGGTATCCCTAAATCCTTTGATGCTTCTATTAAAGAACGATCCATTTTTTCTAATAATGTATAAATTGGAAAAATCATAAATGGCAAATATGTCGTTACAGATACAAAAATAACTGCTTCTTTACTGCCAATTAAATTTAAACCAGTAAACAAATCAGAACTGAACAACTTATACCATGAAAGAATTCGAAGCATTGAATTTGACCACATCGGTAATATCATACAAAGTAAAACTAACATTTTACGTTTGATATTAGAAAATGAGACAAAATAAGCTACTGGATATCCAATTAATAAACAAATAATTGTTGTAAAAAAAGCAATAACAAATGAATTCCACAATGCTTCCCAATAG
This sequence comes from uncultured Anaeroplasmataceae bacterium, assembly GCA_944325035.1. Lineage (GTDB taxonomy): Bacteria > Bacillota_I > Bacilli_A > Acholeplasmatales > Anaeroplasmataceae > CAG-307. Next base: position 196,565 of record CALUYM010000001.1, on the reverse strand, counting down.
GTAATATCAAGTAATTGACGATAATTATTTAACGTAGGTACTGCTCCATTTAAATTCATACCATCTGTTTGTAAAAATGTTAAACATAACATTAATAATAATGGCAGGATTACAAGTAAACCAAGCCATATAAAATAAGGAACTGAATAGGACTTAAACTTCTTCATCACTATTCCTCCTCGTTTACTTTCATCATATGAATTTCATACGAATCAACTTTTAGACCAATTCGTTGTCCAACTTCAACATTCTGATAATCTTCAACTAATAAATCTACACCTTCACAGTTTACATGGATTTCAAAGTGAATTCCTGTAAAAATTGATTTAGTAACTACACCTTGTAAAATAGCAGAATCAGGATTATCTAAAACTAAATCGAAGTCTTCGGGTCTAATCACAGCATCCACAACTTCGCCTGGTTCAAATGTTGTAACATATGTATCAAACTCTTGATCAAGAAATTCAACTATTTTATTCCCTTTATATGTACCTTCTAAAATATTTCCACCATCATAGTTTGCTAGAATTCTTTCTTTTGATTCTGTTAAAGCTTCACAATAAATGTTATTTGGATCAATTGTAAATCCGATTTCATCACCAACATTAAATTTATTATCCGATAATACTTTAACCTTTGTATCTTTAATTAAAACTGTTAAATCATAAGCATTTTTATTAAATTTAACGCTTTCTACTTTACCAATTAATTTAGCACTTTCAAGTGGGACAATGTCAAAATCTTCTTTTTCAACAATGACATAAATTTTATCATCTATTTCAAAGTCATGTGCAGATACCTTAAATGTTTTATTTAACATTTCAAGACGTTGTTTTGTCTTATAAACACCACGAATTATATTCGCCTCTCCAATGAATGTTGCCACAAAACGATTAGTAGGCATATTATAAATATCTTCTGGTCGTCCAATTTGTTGAATTTTTCCGCCATTCATAACAATTACAGTATCTGACATAACCATTGCTTCTTCTTGATCATGTGTAACAAAAATAAATGTTATACCTAGTTTTTGTTGAATTTCCTTTAACTCAATTCTCATTGATTTACGAAGTTTTAAATCTAAAGCTGACAATGGTTCATCTAATAAAAGAATACGTGGTTTATTTACAATTGCTCTAGCAATAGCAATTCGTTGCATTTGGCCACCTGATAATGAATTAATTTGTCTTTTTTCATATCCATTTAAATTTACCAATTTAAGAGCTTTAGTTACTTCATGACGAATAACATCTTCTTTGAACTTACGATCATTTAATCTTGTAATCATTTTAAAATAAACATCGTTTGATTGAATTTCTGATAAAAGAATTGTGACAGTTTCTTTATATTTGTTTCCTGTTAGATTAATATTCAAATCATAACGTTTTATAATATCTTCTAAAACACCTTTATAGTTTAATGCTTTCTTTTGTTCTTTAGTAATTATTTTTAAATCAGCGTTAACCTTAAAAGAAACTGAAAGTGTTGAAAAATAATCAATTGCAGCTTTCTTAACATCTGAAGGTCGATTAAATTTTTCAAGATATTTAATTACATTGTCGATTTCCTCTTCATCAAAACCATACTCTTCCATCATATTCATTACACCAATGTCATAAACATTTGAATAAACATTGTTTCTTAAGCCAAAAGCGACATTATCATAAATATTTAGGTGAGGAAATAAAGCGTATCTTTGAAATACAGTATTTACTGGGCGTTTATGCGATGGTAACATCTGTATTTCTTCCCCATCGAGTAATAACTGCCCCTCATTCATGGTTTCAAATCCACCAATAATTCTTAATGTAGTGGTTTTACCACAACCAGAAGGCCCAAGTAAAGTAACAAACTCATTTTCGTTAATCGCCATATCTAAATCTTTAAGAATGACATTTTCACCATAAACCTTACTTACACCTTTAAGTTCAACTAATTTACGTGCCATTTCGTTTCTCCTAATAACTAAAATTTTTTTAGTTTTTAATATTACTCGGAAAGGGTAATCTATATAACTGCATAAATAATACCATATAAGATATTTAATGTAAACAATAAAAATGGGAAAAAATTTGAATGGATATAACTAGATATTTTCATCTGTTTTTAAAGTTTTTTACAGATCTTTTTAAGCAATAATACAATATATAATTTCTTTTATTATTATAAAATATCATTGATTTTTTGTACTATATTTTCTCAAATTTTATAATTAAAAATAAAAACACTTCGCAAAAAGCGAGGTGTCTATTAACAATAATTATATATGATTTTATTATTGTTATTTTTATAGCTAAAGTACTCACAAAATATCTTCAACACTGATTATATCATCTGTAAGAGTAATATCACCTAATTCAGACAAGGCCTTTATAACATTTTCATAAGTTTCAATTGTTACAATTGAGCCCTTAGCATAGCCAATTAAACTATTTAAAGTTTGAAATAAAGTCTTTCTATTTGTTGTTTTTATCTCTTTTAAAATAGTCAAAATAGCATTTTCTAATTCTTCGATATATATCCCATCTATTGGTGGATAATAATAACCTTCTTGATGCTTCCTAAATGGAATATTGAAAAAATGATTTGGATCTAAAATAAAACCTATTGATGTTTTATAGCCGCATTTTTCAATTACATTTTTAATATCTTCATCCATTTCTTTAGATAAAGATGGACTCATTCTAGTTTTTCCATATAGTGGTAAGATTAATTTTTTTAATTCTTTAAAACTAACGGGAATTATTCTTTTCATAATTTCATTAATATTATCATGCTTATTTTTGGTTAGGTCACACTCTAAAATCATTTTATTAATATCTGGATAAACTTCAAATAAATCTTCTAATTTAGTTGCACTTGATTGAACCTTTATCTCATAAAAAGCATCATCATTATTACTAATTACATCATTTTGATTTTTCGAAGTAAGATGATCTAATATTTCTTGATGAATTAATTCTTTTTGCTTTAAATAAGCTAATGACCAAATATGATAAACATTCCATCCTCGCGTTTTTAGGATTTTATCAATTAAATGATTTCTATCACGAATAGTTTTAAGTTTTTGATAACTTGGCCCATCAGATAAAATTGCAAGTTTATAAGAATCTCCCTTGGATGAATAAACTGCTAAGTCAATTTTAAATTCAGACAATCCTAAATTTGTAATAGTTTTAAAACCATTCTTATTAAGAAAACTTTGAATACTAGTAATCATTTCATCAGAACTTTGTGTTCCTGAATGAGCTAATTCTTTAGCTTCTTGGGCATACGCAAGATAATCTCTAAACATTAAAACACCACGATTAGTCGATTTAGTGGAATTAAAGTCTTGATTATTTAATGAAGTAACTAAAATTAATTCCTCTTTAGCACGTGTAATTGCTACGTTTAATCTACGATATCCGCCTTCTTTATTAATAGGTCCAAAATTGAATGATAATTTTTGTTTTTCATCATATCCAAATGTTGTGGCCAAAATAATGATATCTCGTTCATCTCCTTGAACTGTTTCTAGATTTTTAATAAAAAAAGCTTCTGTTTTTTCTTCATCAAAAAAGGCTTCATATTCAGGATTTTTCAAGCGGAAAACAGTTATTAAATTTTCTAAATATTGTTGCATAGCCATGTTAAAAGTTACAATACCAACACTTTTTTCGGGTCTATTTTTAACTATATCTTCTAAAACTTCAATGACACGTTTAGCTTCGCAGGGATTAATTCGTTTTCCATGATAATAAGTTGCATCTTTTACGTATTCTAGTTTAATTCCTAAATTATCACTGATAATTGAACTTGGAAAACTAGTTAAATCATGATAAATTTTTTGATTAGAAAAGTTGATTAAACTCTCATCTTTTGATCGATAATGCCATTTAAGCATTATTTTAGGCAATGTTACAATTGCTTCATCTAAAAGTGATTCATAAACATCATAATCTTCTTCGTCTTCATCATCGATACTAATCATATCAAAAAAAGATGTTGGTGGCAGCTGTTCGTTATCTCCAACAATAATAACCTGTTTACTACGATAAATCGCACCTAAAGCATTAGCAAGTGTTAATTGACTTGCTTCATCAAAAATTACACAATCAAAGTTAAATGTTCCTGGCTCTAAGAAAGTAGCCACTGACATTGGAGTTGCCATTATTATCGGTTTTAAATCTGTTAAAATTTTTGGGATTTCTTTAAATAAAGTTCGTAATGATCTTAATTTTCTTTTTTTATTAGCTTCTTCAACTAGAGTTTTTACCTCTAAATTATTTGCCATTAAACTATCCAATTGTGGCCAAGAAGAAGTCACAATTTCTTTTATTTTACTTTTTGCTATATCAAATATCTTATCATCATTTTCTTGATATTTCCATAAAAAGTGATTTAAATATGCATTTGAAAAAATTTCTAAATTAGACTTTTCTTTTAAATATTCATCTAAATAACAACTAGCAAATTTATTTTTGAAAATTGAAGTTAAATTTGTTGAAGATAAATTTAAAAATTCATGTTTAAATTCATTAAGTTTAGGATTTATTGTTTGAAATGCTTTTATAAAATCAACATAATCATATACTTTCGAAAAATTTAAATATGAAACCTTAAGTTTAGTTAGCAATATGTGATATTCTTCTTCTTTCAAATCATAATCATAATATGCATTTAACTTGTCAATAGTTATATTTAACCTCTCTATCATTTTTTCAAGAGGTGAAATTTTAGCATTTAAATACACTTCATTAGTATCTGTTCCTATCGTTTCTTTTAAAAATAAAGGATTATAATTTTCTAATAACGAGCTAGTATTTTCAATAAACAAAAGACTTTTAATTATATTTCCTAATTGAGTAAAGTTAGTCTTAAATCCTACGTATTCATCATATTTTTCTTTAAATGATACTTCAGCTATTAAAATTTCCCGGTATTTATTTTTATACTTTTGGAGCATGTGTAAATCATTAATTATCGTTTCATAATTAAGTTTAGCTTTTGTATTTAAGAAAGACTCGATATACTCCTCTATTTTTTTGTAGCCAAATAGACGCTTTAAACGCGAATTATACTTGTTATTAAGTTCATTTAATAAGGAATCTTCATTAAGATCTAAAAATTCCAGTTTATATTTTTGAGTGATATTTTGTCGAATATTTTTATTTTCTTCAATCAATTGTTGTAAAACTTTAAAAGTATCATAATCTAATTTAATATTGTGATAAGAAAAGTACTTAGTATTAATGCCATTTAATACATTAAAACAGCGAATAAAATTACAAATATTTGCTATTCCATTAAGATTTTTAAAAGTTAAACTGGTTTTTTCTCTGATTACATCTACTTCATATATTATATCATCTAAGAGTGTATAAGATTCCTTAATTAATGTCTTAAATTCCTGTGATTCATCTAAGGATAAAGAATTTCGATTAAATAAGAAAAAAGGATGTTCTTGCGGTTTAGAATTTAATTTTTTTAAAGTAAACTCAAAACGTTCAATTTCTTCTAAATATTCGCTTAATTCATCTTCTTTTATTTCTAAAATATTATTAAACGGAGTATTTAAACGTTCCATTGAATCATTATGCCAAGCAATCAATTCATATAAAGACTTATTTAACGGCATTATCTTATTAGTCAGTATTCTAAAATAATCATTTAACTCATAATGAGCATCTTCAACATCAGTTAAAACTTGTTTAGCATAATCAGATATTTCAACTCGATTATCTTGAACACTTAAAAGATTTTGATAAATATCTTCTACTACTTCCTTTTTATTTACATTAGTATCAAATAAGCATAATGCATATTGCGATAAATCTCTTTTTTTTAAATTACGATAAACCACTTCAAGCGCCTGTCTTTTTTCGCAAACGAATAAGATACGTTTTTTACTTGCAATTAATTCTGCAAGCATATTGGTAATTGTCTGACTTTTACCTGTACCTGGTGGACCTTGTAAAACAAATGATAACCCTTTTTTTGCATGATAAATAGCTTTGTATTGACTTGAATCAGCGTATAATACTTGATTTTGTTGTGAAATAGATTCTACCTTATCTAAATCGACTTCTTCTAATTTTAAACCATCATTCAAAGTTGATGGTTGATTAAAAAAAGCTTTGACAATTTGATTTTGCTTAACTAATTCTTCATTAGATGCAATATCTTGATACATCATAATTTTAGAAAATGAAAATAATCCTAAATAAATACTTTCATCTACACTAAAATTTAATTTTTTAACAATTTCGTTTATTTCAGTAAAATATTCTTTCAAATCAGTAAATTCAACGTTAATATTAACTCTATAGTCGCGAAGTAATTTTTCAATTAAATTAATATTATAAACTGGTTCATCATCTTCAATAATCAAAGTTGGCCTGTCAGTAAGCTTATTTTTCTTTATTGAAACAGGGATTAAGATTAAGGGTGCACTAAATTTTTCATTATTTTCGATGTAGTTTAAAAATCCAAATGCTAAAAATAATGGATTAATTCCATTTTCAACAAAAAATAAGTGGCTTTTATTACGAAGTAGATTAAGTGTACGCATTAAATTATTTTCATGACTTGTCGAAAATAGATAATTAACTTTCTTATCCTTGATATGTGAAGCTAATTGATTAATTTCTTCTTTAGAATATCTAATTTTATAAGGCATTATGCCACTTAAACTATTAGTAATCCTAGCTTTTTCTTCATCATTAAGTGACAAATCCTCATCCAATTCTGTAAATAATTTGGCAAAATTATAAATTTTTCCTTCTTCTAATTCATCAAAAAGCTTATAAATATCAAATACAATTTCAATAGTTGAAATATTACTTTTTTTAAAATTAATTAATCGATTTCGTTTCCCTGTATCTAAAAGTCTTTGTTCAATACCATACAATTTTTTATCCACATACACCACCCTATTCTTTTAAAAGTTTAATTTCTTCTTCCGTTAACGCTCTATATTCACCTAAACTTAAATTAGAATCTAAAGTTAATGGTCCAAAAGAAACTCGTTTTAATTGGACAACTTTCATATCAAGTGCTTCAAACATTCTTTTAACCTGATGGTATTTACCCTCATGAATTGATACTAAAGCTAAATCTTTTTGAATCAATTCAACTTTAGCAGGTAAACAAGTATAACCATCATCAATTGTAATTCCCTCTTCAAATTTTTTTACATATTCGCTTTTAAAGTCTCCTGTAAATCTAGCTTCATAAGTTTTCCAAACGTGATACTTAGGTGATAGCAATTTATGTGCTAATTTACCATCATTAGTCATAATTAAAAGACCAGTTGTATCAATATCTAATCGACCGACTGGAAAAATCTTTTGTTTTGCATAGTCGCTTAAAATATCAACAACCGTTTTATATCTTGGATCCCAAGTAGCACTGACGACATCTTCTGGTTTATTTAACATAAAATATACTTTCTCAGTGTATTCAACTTTTTCACCATCAAAAGTTATTTCATCTTCTAAAGGATTAATTTTATGGTCATCGTCATAGATAGTTTCCCCATTTACCATAAAATATCCTTTTCTAATATATTCTTTTACTTCTTTTCGCGAACCATAATTTAAATGAGCTAATATCTTATCCAAACGTTCCATAAATTACTTATATAATTATATTTAATTTTAAACATCAAATACAACTATACTTTCTCCTCTCTATTCACTTATTAGTAGTTTATAAATCTTTTTATATTTATTCTTTAATATTCAGTTTTAAAAAAGATAAAACTAATATGTCAGAACTTTAATTTTTTAAAGATTGAAGTGGGGCAGGAATTTGCCCACCACGATTAATAAAAGTATCTGGCTTAAAAGTGTTTATTTTCATAATTGGTCCACAACCTAAAAGACCACCAAAATTTAATTCATCACCTTCATTTTTCCCAACAGCAGGTATAATTCTAACAGCAGTTGTCTTAGAATTAATCATTCCAATAGCAGCTTCATCTGCAATAATTCCAGAAATTACTTCTTCAGAAGTATCACCAGGAATAACAACCATATCTAGGCCAACTGAACAAACAGCTGTCATAGCTTCTAATTTCTCTAATGTTAAACTTCCACGTTTTGTAGCTGCAATCATACCTGCATCTTCCGATACTGGAATAAATGCCCCTGATAACCCTCCGACTCGACTTGATGCCATAACTCCGCCTTTTTTAACAGCATCATTAAGCATAGCTAAGCACGCAGTTGTGCCATATGCACCACATGATTCAAGTCCAATTTCTTCTAAAATATGAGCTACACTATCACCAATAGCTGGGGTTGGGGCTAGTGATAAATCAACAATTCCAAAAGGTACTCCTAAACGCTTTGACGCTTCTGTACCAATTAATTGTCCCATTCTGGTAATTTTAAATGCAGTCTTTTTTATCGTATCAGCAACTAATGAAATAGGCGCATTTTTTTCAAGCTTTGCTAAAGCTGCTCTAACTACTCCCGGTCCAGATACACCTACATTTATCACCACATCAGCCTCTCCTACTCCATGAAAGGCTCCAGCCATAAAAGGATTATCTTCTACAGCATTACAAAATACAACTAGTTTACCAGCACCAATAGAATTATTATCTTTAGTTAAATTTGCTGATTCTTTAATTACATGTCCCATAATTTTTACAGCATCTAGGTTAATGCCCGCTTTTGTAGATCCAACATTAACAGATGAACAAAGACGTTCTGTTGAAGCTAAAGCCTGTGGAATTGAGTTTATTAATTCTAAATCTCCAGCACTAAATCCTTTTTGAACTAAAGCAGAATACCCTCCAATAAAATCAATTCCAATATCTTTAGCCACCTTATCTAAGGTTTTTGCATAAAGGATAGGATCACCTTTAGATGCTCCTAACAACATTGAAATTGGCGTAACTGAAACTCTTTTATTAATAATAGGAATTCCATATGTCTTTTGTAAATCATTACCAACCTTAACCAAATCTTTAGCATATCTATAGATTTTATTATATATTTTTTCACATGATTTATGAATATCGCTATCCATACAATCAATTAAAGAAATACCCATTGTAATTGTTCTAATATCAAGGTTTTCTTTATCTATCATATTTATAGTTTCTAAAATTTCATCATTATTAAACATATTATCACCTAAATTTTATGCATAGCATTAAAAATATCTTCATGCATTACTCTAATAACTAAGTCTTTATTTTTACCGAGTAACTCAAATTCTTCAACAAATTTAATAAAATTTACATTTAACTTATCAATAGATACTATCATAATCATCGTAAAATAATTATCTAGTACTTTTTGACTAATATCGACAATATTAGCATTATACTTTTCACACGTTTTCGTAACAAAAGCGGTAATTCCTACTTTATCAATACCTACAACTGAAATAACTGCATTCATAAATTAAACCTCCTAAATTTCACCTAAATTATAATTTAAAAATGCTATTATAACAAGAAAAATTATCCCTTTTTATTCGCTATACTTATAATAAGTTCATTTTCATCTAAATGAATAGTTCGAATTGAATATTTCTTTGTATCAAAATCACTTAAAATAGTTTTATTATTTAATTTATATAAAGCTTCATATTTAGTCCATTTTTCTAATGCATCATTTTCATTTGATGCATTTAGTTTTTTTATGAATTTATCGCTAACTTGTCTTTTTTCTTCAATATCTAATCCAACTTCATCAAGACTCATCACAACTGCAACATAATTATTTGTATGACTAATACTTACATGTATCCCTATATCTTCTGTAATTTTACCTTTTATAATAGTTGGAAAGAAATAATATCCAACTATTTTTTTTATTCCAAATATAACAATTAAATATGCAAGAAGAGAGTTTTTTAAATATATGTGATTTTTAATTTTTGAAAATTTTTCTTGCATTTGATTAGGAAAATAGGGAATAAAATCTACTAAATCATCCAAGCTAATATCAGTAGTATCTAATAAATAAAGCATATTATCACTTCCTTAATAATATTTTAACATAAAACATGTTGAAATTTAAAAATTCATTTTGTTAAAACACCATTTTGTATTTGATAAATTTGGTTAAAAGTAGTAATATATTATTGTTAATAGGAGGTTCAATCACATGTTTGATAAATTAATTGAAAAATTGAAAAAAAATCCACGTACTTTAGTGTTTACCGAAGGAACTGACAAGAGAATTCTTGAAGCAGCTAGCCGTTTAAATTCTGAAGGTGCAATTAAACCAATTCTAATTGGGAATGTTGAAGATGTAAAGAAAGCTAGTGAAGAACATGGCTTCAATATTGATAATGTAGAAATTATTGATCCACTTACTTACCCTGAATTTGATGAAATGGTAACTAAGATGGTTGAATTACGTAAAGGAAAGATGACAGAAGATGAATGTCGTAGCGCTTTACAAAAAGCTAACTACTTTGGTACTATGCTTGTAAAGATTGGTAAAGCTGATGCTTTACTTGGTGGTGCAACTTATTCTACTGCTGATACAGTTCGTCCTGCTTTACAATTAATCAAAACAAAACCTGGTAATAAGATTGTTTCATCTTGTTTCATTTTAACAAAAAGTGGTGCAGAAATGATTGCAATGGGTGACTGTGCAATTAATATTGCTCCATCTGAAGATGAAATTGTTGAAATTGCTATTGAAACAGCTAAAACTGCTGAAGTATTTGGAATTGATCCAAAAGTTGCTTTACTTTCTTATTCAACTAAAGGTAGTGGAAAAGGTGAAGCTGTTGATAAAATGAGAAATGCAACTGCTAAGGTTAAGGAATTATGCCCTGACTTAAAGGTTGATGGTGAATTACAATTTGATGCAGCTGTATCACCAGTTGTAGCTGAAACTAAGTGCAAAGGTTCTTTAGTTGCAGGTTATGCTAATACATTTATTTTCCCAGAAATCCAATCTGGTAATATTGGTTATAAGATTGCTCAAAGACTTGGTGGATATGAAGCTTATGGTCCAATTCTTCAAGGTTTAAATGCTCCAATCAACGACTTAAGCCGTGGTTGTAACGCTCTTGAAGTATATAAAATGGCAATCATCACTTGTGCACTTGCAAAATAATTTAATTAATTTCGGTATAGATTAATTCTATACCTTTTTTTATATAAAAAATAATTTACATAATAAGTAAATTGAAATAAACTCGCCTAAACATAAAAGACTCCTAAGATTAAAAGTTTATCTAATCTTAAGAGTCTATTTTAAAATTTTTTATATCTTTTTAAATATTTAATAAATCCATCTAAATACTTATCTATATCATTATAACACGTTTCAAAATCTCTTGTATACCAAGGATCTTCCACCTCTTTTTCTTGACGAGAAAAGCTTGCTAAAAGACGGTATTTATTTTTAGAATCTTCATGAATATATTTTAAACGATTTATATTACTTTTATCCATCGTTATAATAAAGTCATACTCTTCATAATCATATGATTCAAAACGAATTGCCTTATGTGAAATAATAGGTATGTTATGATTTTTTAATGTTTTTAAAGCTGGTGGATAAATGGGATTGCCAATTTCTTCAGATGATGCTGCTTTAGAATCAATCAAAAAACTATCATTCATTCCAAGCATATTCACTTTATTTTGAAACATCATTTGTGCCATTGGACTTCGGCAAATATTTCCATGGCAAATGAAAAGTATTTTAATCATTATTATCATTCCTTTCTTCATTTATCTAATAAAAAAAATATCATCGATGCATTTTTAATTTTGTTATTTTTATATTAATAGAATTGGATTTTAATCTAAATTTCTAGACTTATATCATAAAAAAAAAATCTAAGGATATTAAATATATCTAGTGTGATTTTATCATATTTTCTAGTTAAAATCTACTTTCTTAATATAACTTAATTAGTATTATATAACGCTTATATCAATTAAAATTTTTTATTTAGATTATTCATATATTTTTAATTTAAATATTTTGCTAAATGTAATGATGCTTTATAAAAAATACATTTTAATTTTCAATTTACTAACTCATATTTAATTAAAGCATCAGTTAAACTTGTTTAACTTGACATTATCTGGCAATAATTATATTATTAGTGTAGTTAATATTACTAAGAAAGAGGTCGATATAATGCTTAAAAAAAATATATGGGAAAAAGCAAGTACTGAAAAAGTTTCAGCTATTATGAATTTTGCTGAAGACTATAAAGATTATATTACTAAAGGTAAAACTGAACGCTTATGTGTAGATGAAGCGATTAGAATTGCAAACAATGCTGGGTTTAAACCATTTGAAAGTTTTGAAACAATTAAACCAGGTGACAAAATTTACTTTGTTAATAAAGGGAAAAATATTGCATGTTATGTAATAGGCGAAAAACCAATTGTAGATGGGTTACGTGTTTTAGGTGCACATATTGATTCACCTCGCATTGATTTAAAGCAAAATCCATTTTATGAAGCAAAAGGATTTGCGATGGGTGATGCTCATTACTATGGTGGTATTAAAAAGTATCAATGGGTAACTATCCCTCTTGCATTACATGGTGTTGTTTGTAAAAAAGATGGTACAGTTGTAAATGTTAATATCGGAGAAGATATTAAGGATCCTGTTGTTGGTATTTCTGATCTATTAGTACACCTTTCAAGTCAACAAATGGCTAAGACTTTAGCTACTGCTATTGAAGGTGAGGATTTAGATTTGACTTTAGGAAATATTCCACTTCAAGGAGAAGAAAAGAATGCTGTTAAAGCTAATGTTTTAAAGCTATTAAAGGATAAATACGATATTGAGGAAGAAGATTTTGTTTCTGCAGAAATTGAAATTGTACCTGCTGGTCCTGCTCGTGATTATGGCTTAGATTCATCCATGATAGCTGGATATGGCCATGATGATAGAGTTTGCGCATATACTTCTTTACGCGCCGTTATCGATCAAGGAACATGTGAGTATACAACTTGTGCAGTATTAGTCGATAAAGAAGAAGTAGGTTCAATTGGAGCTACAGGTGCACAATCTCGTTGGTTTGAAAGTACAATTACTGAGTTATTAGAAGCTCAAGGTGGAGCTACTTTAGTTAAACTAAATAAGACTATGGAAAATACTAAAATGTTATCTTCAGATGTATCTGCAGCCGTAGATCCACTTTATGCCAGTGCTACTCCTGATATTCAATCTGCATTCTTCTCTCATGGTTTAGTATTCAATAAATATACTGGTTCTCGTGGTAAGAGTGGATGTAATGATGCGATGCCTGAATATATTGCATGGTGCCGTAAAATTATGGATGAAGCTGATGTGCACTATCAAACTGCTGAATTAGGTAAAATCGATTTAGGTGGCGGTGGTACTATCGCTTACATTTTAGGAAACTATAATATGAATGTTATTGATGCCGGTGTACCTGTTTTAAACATGCACGCACCTATGGAAATTGTTTCAAAAGCAGACGTTTATGAAGCATATTTAGGGTATAAAGCATTTATTTCTAAGAATTAAAAAAATAAAAAAAGCTAAGAGGAAATCAAAACTCTTAGTTTTTTTATTTTAAAATATAAATATTAATAAAAACATCCTTAATAACTAAGCTTACTATCAATGATTTAATATCTCTTTAGCCGCTTCTAAAGCATATTTTGAAACCTTATCTCCACTTAACATATGGGCAATTTCGGTTATACGCTCTTCTTTAGTTAAAACCTTAAAATTAGTATACGTTCTACCTTCCTTTTCTTCTTTATAAATAAAATATTGATTATCTGCAATACCAGCAACTTGAGGAAGATGCGTAATAGCTAACACTTGGCTTGTTTGTGCTATCTCTTTCATTTTCTTAGCAATTTCAAATGCTACATGCCCTGATACACCCGAATCAATTTCATCAAAAATTAAAAGTGAAAGTTTAGATTCCTTTGCAAAATAAGTTTTAAATGCGAGCATAATACGACTTAATTCACCACCTGATGCAACTTTTGAAAGTGGTAAAACCGGTTCTCCCAAATTTGTCGATAACATAAATTCGACTAAATCAACACCATCATCACGGAAAGCATTTTTATTTTTATAATCACTCAAATCAATTTCTTTAAAATAGATTTCGAACTTTGTATGTGGTAATTCAAGATCTTGACATAATTTTATTATGTCATTTTCAATGATTCTGGCGCGTTTTTTTCTCAATTCTGTTAAATTATTAGCTTTTAAAACTAATTCTTTATGCTTTTGTTTAAGATTAATTAAAGCTTCATTCAAAACTTGATCGTAATTATTAACTAATGATAACTCTAGTTGAAGTTCTTGTTCATATTTAATCAGTTCTTCTAATGATTTATGATATTTAAGTTTTAAATTATTTATAGCAGTAAGTCTTTCATTTAAATGATTTAACTCTTCTTCATCATAATCTAGGTTTTCTAAAAAGTTTCTAATATCTGAAAGAGAATCTTCTAAATTATAATAAGCTTCTTCTAATTTTGTAAAAGTATTAGCGTAACTTTGATCAAAATTTTTAATTCTTTCCATTTCTTTTAAAGCTAAATAAATATTATCAATCGAAAAATATTCATTGTCTAAGTTATTTAATCCTATTTTTAAAGCATTAAAAATTTTATCAAAATTTTTTAATTTATTTATTTTCTCTTCGATTTGTTCATCTTCGTTTGAAGTTAATTTTAAACTAGAAATTTCTTTATATGAAAATTCTAAATAATCAAGTTTATCTTTTTTTTCTTTAGAAGCATTTTGAATGTATTCATATTCCTTAAAAGTATCTAAGTAGGCTAAATAAGCAATTTGATATTCATTATAAAGCTTATTAAAGTTGAAATCTGATACTTTATCTATTAAATATATATATGTATCAGGATTAAACAACGCATATGTATCATGTTGAACATGAATATCTGCTAAGAAATTAGCAAGTTCTTTAAGCATTTGCAAGGATACTAAAGTATTATTAATTTTAGCAATACTTCTCGTCTTTTGAATCTCTCGATAAATAGTAAGTTCTGGTAAAATAGGAATATTATTTTTTTCTAAAAATGAATTAATCATCTCATTGTCATATGTAAATATACCTTTAATTTGAGCCTTTATCTCACCATATCTTATCATATCTGAGTCACTTCTTTTCCCAAGAAGTAAAGATATCGAGTCAATAATTAATGATTTTCCAGCACCAGTTTGACCAGTTAAAACAGTCATTCCTGACTTAAAATCAACTGTTAAATCTTCGATAATTGCAAAATTTTTAACACTTAAAGAAACTAACACGCTATCATCCTTTCTTATGCGCTTTTTCAACTACTGATAAGTAATCAATATATCCTTTTTCTTCTTTAGATATTAAAGCTAGAAACTCTATATTTCCACTACCACCTTTAATTGGACTAGGTGCCAATTTATTAATATATAGACCTGCTTGTTTTAAATAATCGCGAACTTTTTGTAAAACTTTTAAATGACTATTCTTGTCTTTAATAATTCCTTTATCAATAAGCTTTCCAACCTCAAATTGCGGTTTAATTAAAGCTACTAAATAGTTATCATTGTTTAAAAAAGTCTTTAAAGCGTCAAGTAAATGCTTAATTGACACAAACGATACATCCATTACAATTATATCAAATTTTAATTCATTGTTTAAATCTAATATATTCGTATTTTCATATGATATTACTCGATTATCATTTTTCAATTTTGGAGCTAATTGGTTACTTCCAACATCTACACTAAAAACTTTAACCGCACCATGTTGTAAACTACAATCTGTAAACCCACCGGTTGAAGCACCAATATCTAGAACTACCTTATTATTAAAATCAAGATTAAAAACTTTAATGGCTTCTGCAAGTTTATATCCACCACGGCTTACATATGGACATATATTATTGATTGTGATTTTAACTTTGTCTTTTATATCAAAGTTTGGCTTAGTTACTACTTTGTCTTCAACCATTACATGTCCTTGCTTGATTTCTTCTTGAGCTTTATTACGTGATGTGAAAAAATTATTTTCTACTAAATATAAATCTAGGCGCATATTTTCTTCATTTCCTTTAAAATACTTTCATTATCCAAATGATATTTATTTAATAAATCATTATATGAAGCTTGTATAATATATTCGTCGGTATCTATTGCTAAATGTGTTAAATTGATTTTTTTTCCAACCTCATTAGCATAAGATGAAATTAATTGCCCTAAAGAGCCATTTTTTACTACTTGTTCAACTACTAATATTGGGTTTCCATCATCAAATATTTTTATTAACAATTGCTTATCAATAGGTCGAATAAATCTAGCATTAACTAAAGATGCATCAATGTTATTTTCGTTAATAAGCCTCTTTATTCGCATTACATCATGCCCATATGAAATAATCGTTAAAGCTGATCCTTTTTCCTCATATTGCCACCTCATATCTAATACTTCTAAATCTGATGTATATATTTCATTAGCTTTTGGGTATCTAACTACAACTGGTCCTTCGATTTTAAATGCATATGAAATTAGCGCCTTGGTTTCAGCTAAATTCTTTCCCATGCAGATAGTTATATTTGGCATTGAATTTAACATTGCTATATCATAAATTCCTTGATGAGTTGAACCTTCTTCTGCGATTAATCCAGCTCGGTCAAAACCCATTACAACATTTAAATTTCTTCTAGCAATATCATTTAAAATTTGATCATAACATCTCTGAGCAAACGTTGAATAGATTAAAAGTGCTACTTTTTGTTTATTTAGTGCAATAGCTGCAGCCATGGTTGCGGCATGTTCTTCAGCTATTCCAACATCAAAAATTGATTGTGGAAACTCTTTTTCAAATTTAATGAGTCTATTTCCAACCATAGTAGCCGGATTAATTAAAATAAATGGTAGTTTTCGTCTAGTTTCAATTAATGATTTAGCAACAATTTCACTATACGAAAACTCATTTTCTTCATATATTTTTAAAGATTTACCTGTTGAAATATCAAAAGGTCCAACACCATGATATGATCCTAATTCATCATTTTCTGCCTTTTCATACCCTAAACCTTTTTTTGTCAAAAAATGAATTACACAAGGAGATTTACTTATTTTAGCTCTTTCTAATGCGCGAATTACATCGTTTAAATCGTTTCCATCATATGGACCATAATAGTCATATCCCATATCTTCAAAAATATTATCTGTTTGAATTAAGCCTTTAATTGAACGTTTAACTTGATGAAACCAATTTACTACAAAACGAGGATTTATTTTTATTAAAAAACGTTTTAATCCGCGATAGAATTTAAGTCTTCTCATCATATTGAACATATTACTTAATGCTCCAACACTTTTAGAAATCCCCATTTTATTATCATTTAAGATAATTATTGGTCTTTCACCATCAATCGTCGAAGCAAAGTTTAACGCTTCAAAAGCCATTCCGTTTGCAATTGAACTATCTCCTATAATACTTACAACATCTCCAATTTCTTTATTTCCATTTCTTTTAGCTAGTAAAAAACCAGACAAAGCAGAAATAGACGTTGAACTATGACCTGACTCCCAACAATCATATGGCGATTCATCATAATTTGTAAATCCAGAAAGTCCACCCGTTTTTCGTAAATTCTTAAAATCTTTGGCTCTTCCTGTCAAAATCTTATGAGTGTAGGCTTGGTGGCCAACATCAAAGATAAGTTTATCATTTTGGTTATGAAAAACATAGTGCAGGGCAACTGTTAATTCAACAACTCCTAAATTAGAGGCTAAATGTCCTCCTGTTTTAGAAATATTTTCAATTAAAAATTGTCTGATTTCTTCACATAATTTTTTTAATTCTTTCTTAGATAGATTTTGCAAGAATAAGGGATTTTCAATATCTTCTAAGTTCATTTAAATCACCCTATTCTTTAAAATTTTCTAACCCATTTTCTTTCATTTGTAATGCAACTAGTTCTTGATTTTTATTTAAGATTTCATAACATTTTT
The DNA here is from genome assembly GCA_944325035.1 of uncultured Anaeroplasmataceae bacterium. Taxonomy (GTDB): domain Bacteria; phylum Bacillota_I; class Bacilli_A; order Acholeplasmatales; family Anaeroplasmataceae; genus CAG-307. The sequence continues at coordinate 178,620 of CALUYM010000001.1, read as the reverse complement.
TTGAGATTTGAATTCCATTTGTATAATTTTTAACAGCATCATCTAAAGAAATATCACGATTTTCTAGACTCTTAACAATTTGCTCTAACTCTTTTATTAATTCTTCAAATGATTTTTCTTGATTATTTTCCATTTTTTACCTCCATAACTAAGCATTTAATGTTTCCATCTTTTAATCTTAGATTTAACTGATCCCCTTCTTTTGTATCAAAAACGCTTTTTAAAACTTTATCTTCTTTTAAAACAATTGAATAACCTTTATCCATAATAGTTAATGGTGATAAAGCTTTAAGCTTTTCTACATTTAAATTAAATTGATTTTGCTTATCATTTAAAATATTTTTTATTCTATTATTTAATAAGGAAACTAAATTATTGATTTCTTTTTTGCTATTATCGATTTTAGTATTTGGATGATTTGCTTTAATTCTTTCTTCTAATCCTTTGACAAGGATTTGCTTATTATAGATTAAATTACCAAATGAAAAATTCATTCTATTAACTAATTGATTAACTTTTTCACTATAATCATTTATATTTGGTTTTTTTAATTCTAATCTATTTTCAACATTAACAATTAATGCTTGTTTATCATCTAAAACTCTTTTTATCATTTTATTAATACGATTATAACTATCTTTAACAAAATTTAATAAATTATCCATCAATGGTGTAGCCAATTCAGCTGCAGCTGTTGGGGTAGCTGCTCTTTTATCTGCCACAAAATCAGCAATTGTAAAATCAACTTCATGACCAACTGCTGATATAATTGGTATATTTGATTCGTAAATTGCATATGCTACTACTTTTTCATTAAAAGCCCATAAGTCCTCAATCGAACCACCACCACGACCACAAATAATAACATCAACTAAATTATCACTATTCGCTTTTTTGATTTGTTTTACAATCGATTCCTTAGCTCCATCACCTTGAACGATTGCTGGATAAACAATAATTTTTGTTAGCGGAAAACGTCTTTTAACAGTATTAATTATATCATGAACCGCTGCTCCTGTAGGGGAAGTAATTACCCCAATTGCTTTAGGAATAACTGGGATCATTTTTTTATGCGCTGTATCAAATAGACCTAACTCATTTAACTCTTTTTTTAACTGTTCATATTTTAAATATAGCTCGCCAAGTCCATCTTGTTTCATCTCTTGAATATAAATTTGATAGCTTCCACTTGCTACATAAACTGTAATATATCCTTTTACAAAAACCCTCATTCCATCTTCTGGTCGAAATTTAACTTGACTTGCATAATTATTAAACATCACAGCTGAAATTTGAGCATCATCATCTTTTAAAGTAAAATAAAAATGACCTCTTTGATTACATTTAAAATTGGAAATTTCGCCTTCTAATAGAACATTAGTTAAATGTTTATCACAATCAAATTTCAATTTAATATATTTAGTTAAAGCTTTGACTGTTAAATAGCGTTCTTCCATATTTACCTCAATTATTTATTCATATTTTTATTTATATTATCTAATAATTTATTATTAAATCGTACCGCTTTTTTATCACCAAGATCGGTATATTCCTTAGTTAATTCCAAAGCTTCATTAATGACAATTTTTGCACTTGTACCTTGTAATAATTCAAATACAGCCAGACGAATTATAGCTCTATCAACTGCATTTAGACGTTTTAGCGAATAATTAATTAAATTTTCTTCAATGATACTATCTATTTCTGGTTGTTTAACTAGAACTTCAGATGCTAATTTAATTGCTTCTTCATCTACATTTTCTAGTGTATCCCTTGCTTCAATAATTGAAATATTCATAAATTCTACATTATATAAAAGTTTAATAACTTCTTCACGTAATTGATGTCTTGTTATCATATAAAAACCTCATTTCATAATAAAAATTATATCATAATTTATTATTCTTTCAAAGTTAAATTTTTAGCTCTAAAAGTTTTTTAAAGTGTGCAGCTGCATATTTTAATAGCAGTGAATCAAACTCAAATTTAGGATTATGTAACGGGAAGGTATCTCCTAATCCAAGAAAGAAAAAAACACATGGTAGCATAGTGGTGTATAAGCCAAAATCCTCCGACTGTAAAACGGGTTTATCTAAGATATTTAAATCTGGAATAAGTTTAAGAACTTTTTGAAATAAATCTTCATCGTTATTTAAAACAGGATAGCCCTCATTTATATCAATTTTAAATTTTACAAGATATTTTTGCTCATAGAGTTTAGCTATTTCTTGTAATTTGTTTTTCATAAAATTAAATGTATTTAAATCATATGCACGCATTGTTATATCCAATTTGGAAAAATCTGAAATAATATTTCTAATTGAACCAGATTCCATTTTTCCACATTTTAACAATCTAAATATACTATTATCAATACCTTGTTCCATTTCATAAATATCTTTAAGATAGTAGCAAGCAACCATTAGCGCATCATGCCCAAATTCGCTATTGGCAACATGAGCTGATTTACCATAAATTTCAATATTTACTTCTGCAGATTTAGCCATTAGTTCTTTTGGTCTTGAAAATATTTTCCCTTCTTCTAGTCCCGGCCAAACATGAAAACCAAATAAAGCTTTAACTTTTTTTTCTTTTAAAATTCCGGAATCTACTATTGAACTTGCTCCTACATTTGATTCTTCTGATGGTTGAAAAATTAGAAGAAAATTTTTATCATAATTTTGATAGTTATCATTTAAAAATCTAGCTAATTCAAGTAGTGTAGCCATATGACCATCATGACCGCAGGCATGCATTTTGCCTTTATGTTTGGATTTATAGGATAAAATATTATCTTCAACTATTGGAAGTCCATCCATATCCGCTCTAAATGCCATCGTTTTTTCGTTTTTATTATCAAAAAAACAAACCACTCCTGTCTTAATTTTTTTTATTTCACATTTATAGTTTTTAATAGTGTTTAAAATATATTTCTGGGTTTCAAATTCTTCATACCCTAATTCCGGTATTTGATGCAGGTCTTCACGGTATCTTCCAATCATTATTAATCCAACTTTCTGAAATTTACATTCACCTATATATTACTCTATTTTTCATTGTTTTTCATTATTTTAAATATTATTTATGATAAATAGCCATAATTTTTTACTATATACAATCATTTTTAAAGTTTTTTTATCTAATTTATTTTGTTATCAAAATTCATAGTTTCTTTTACTAACTATTTAACTATACACTTACAGTTTTACAGATTCATTAAAAATAATAAAGAAATATAAAGAAGATTTCTAATTATTGTTATTAGAAAAATCATTGTGCTATAAATGATAGAATCAAGAAATGTAAGAAATAAGCTAGTAAAAAATAGAATAATCATATTTTCAAATTATTTAAAAAAACAAAAAACGACCAAAATTAACTTTTAGTCGCTTCAATTGAATTATCGATAACATAATAGAAATTTATCTGACAATTCATTATATTTTATGGCAGCAACAGTAGGATTCGAACCTACGAATGGGGGAGTCAGAGTCCCCTGCCTTACCACTTGGCTATGTTGCTATAGTCTAGGGTATCTTTAAATACCCTAGGTCTTAATTTTTAATCTACACTTTTTAAAGATGATGTCATATCTATTTTTTTAATTTTCCGATAAAACATTAAATCTACAATAATTACAAAAACTATTATTAGTAAAATAGTCGCAATATAATAATACCATGATACTGATGATATTTTACCAAAATCTATATATTCAAATACACCCCAAACCAATAAAACTCCAAGTGGTATTCCAATAACAATTCCAAAAATAGCCATTGTCATAATCTCTCTAAAAATATATGTAGCTACTTCAAAATCATGATAACCAAGAACAGATAATGTGGCTATTTCACGTTGACGCTCTTGAATGTTCATATTAGTTAAGTTATAAATAACAAATATTGATAATAGTATTGCAAAAATCATTATTACAAATGAAATTGGAAGTAAAGTATTACCGATACTTTCAAAGTGCTCCGTTGTCTTATCTTGACTAATCGCCATTAAAGCAAATCCTGCAAATACTAAAGCTGTTGAACCACTAATAGATATAACTGTCATAAATAAATGTTTTTTATATCTAAAAATATTACGGATTGATGATTTATATTTAAATGATAATCGTTTCCAAATAAATGGAATATATTCTAAAAAAATCTTTTTACCAGCTTTAGGTGCCTTAGGCAATAATAATTGAGCTGGTTGTAATTTTAAATCTTGTCTGACGACATAGATGGTCAAAAAGAAAGTAGCGATTAACATAAACAGCATTGACACTAGTCCATAAGTAAGTTCAACATAGGCAGACATGGGTGGTACATAAAAGCTAATTGTAAAGGCTGGAAATATAGCAGCAGGCATCAAATACATACCAACAGCCATACCACTAAAAGAACCTACTAATAAAGCTACCATACTAAAAATTATATATTTAGACAATATTTTCATATCACTTACACCAATACTTTTTTGGCAAGCAATCATAGCTCTTTCCTCTTCAATCATTCGACTCATTGTCGTAAGAACAACAAGTGATGTTACTAAAATAAAGAATAGAGGAAAAATTAATGCAATAATTTGTACCTTATCACAATATTCTGACAAAAAAATATAACTTTTAGTTTGTTCTAAAGTTAAGGCCTTAATTGGACCTTGTTCTTCAATACTTTTAGCCAAATTTTCTATTTCTTCTTTGTGCTTATTCACTTTCTCAAGATAGTTACCTGAAAATCGATCCAATCCTTGTGTATCATTAAAAGTTAAATATACATCTGTGGGAACAAGTAATGTTTTTATAATTGGCGCTAAAGAACCAAAATTATCAGTAACAAAATCACTATGTAAATAATAAATACTTTCTAAAAAAACATCTTGATCAGTTAATAATGGTTCTCCTGTTGTATCAAATATTGATGGATTACCAACAATACCAACTACCTCTAACTCAATAGTTTTTTCTAAATATGTAATATTAAAAACTACTTTATCACCAACTTTTACCTCTTTTATATATTCACTTGAACGTTCTACAACAATTTCATTTCCATTTTCAGGCATTCTACCTTCTATGATTTCTAATTCATTCACTTTAAATCCTGATTCTGGTAGAAAATAAGCTCGAGTATTTTCTGGTAAAATATTACCTAAAATATTACTCTCATCTTCATCATACTCAATTACTGTAAATGCTTCTACATCTTTTACTCCATCTAATAATTGTAAGCTTTGAATAAACTCATCACTAATTCCTGTTTTATCCGTAGCTTTAATGTCTAAATCAAATGCATTTTGCTCATTTAACACGTTTGAAAACGAACGTTCAATAGTTGGTGCTAATGTTCCAAGACCTTCTACAAATGCTATTCCTAAAAATATAATTATGGTTATTGAAATTAAACGACTAATATTCTTTTTAAAACCTCTTAAAATTGTTTTATTACAAGCTTTCATATATTACCACTCTATTTCCTCAATTGGTTTAGGATTGTCGTTTATTATTTCATGGTCCACCTTTCCATTTTTGATATATATAACTTTATTTGCCATATATTTTAAAGCTTGATTATGCGTAACAACTATAACAGTTTTATGCTCTTTTTGACACATGTCAAACAGTAATTTTAATATACTTTTACCAGTCTGATAATCTAAAGCTCCCGTTGGTTCATCACATAATAATAATGTTGGATTTTTTGCTAAAGCCCTTGCAATAGAGACTCTTTGTTGTTCTCCACCCGATAATTGTGATGGAAAATTATTCATTCTTCCTTCTAATCCACAATCACTTAATACTTTTTCCGGTTCTAAGGCTCCCTTACACATTTCAACACTCAATTCAACATTTTCTAAAGCTGTTAAATTTGGCATTAAGTTGTAGAACTGGAAGACAAATCCAATATTCTTTCTTCTATAATCAGTCAATTCTTTTCGATTAAATTTAGTAACATCTTTACCATCTACAATCAGTTCTCCAGAAGTTGCTTGGTCCATGCCACCAATCAAATTTAAAAGCGTTGTTTTCCCAGCTCCAGATGGTCCTAAAACAACTGCAAACATTCCTTTTTCAACTTCAAAACTAATATTATCTAAAGCTTGAATTTTATTTTCTCCCATCGTATATATCCTTGATATATTTCTAACTTCGATTAATGCCATACAATTCACCTTCTTCTACATCTTTATTATAGGCTTTTTTTTTAATATATTCTAGACTTTCCAAAAATAAATTTAATTTTTTTAAATAAAAAGGATGTCACAATAAAATTGCGACATACCTTTCTAAATTCCGATATATTTATTGATAATACTTACTAAATCATATTTAGTTAATGTTTTATTTAAAGAATTATAGTAATACTTCTTTTGGTTAAATAATCCACCCTTATACGCAAGTAATTTACTAAAATCAATTGAGCCATTTCCATAGAAATTAATTTCATTAGCTCTACTAGAATTAGCCATATAGAATGCATCAGTAGCAACTGTATTAGCAGTCATAGTATCAGATAAATATACATTCACTAATTTTGTTGTATTCTTAAACGCATCTTGTTGTAATGTAGTAATAAATTTCGACATAATAACAGTTTCAATTACTCCATTTCCAAGAAAAGCGCTAGTTCCAACGGTATCAACTATTATAAATTCTTGATTATATATCGGTAAAATTATAGTTGTAAATGAATTAGTTATACCTGTAATTACATTTTGATTATAATTGAAAAACTCAGCTTTAGTAGAATAATATGGATATAAAATTATATCATTTTCAATGTAGTTTACATCAACGATATTACTTAATGAACTATCTGAAAACCACGCATTTACTTCATATGAGTCATACATATAATCAGGAATATTAGAACTTAATGCGGCTGTTCCTTTTTTATAAGCATGACCAACAATTTTTTCATTTTGACTAAATTTTTCATTAACATTATAGATTACTTTAAATAAATCATTCATCCGATTTAGATGATATAATTTAACATTAAATACATACGCTAATAAATCTTCATCAAAAATAAGCGTGTCATTAATCATTTTAGCTAAATCTTTTCCTGTAGTATTTCGGTATATCTCATAATAACTTGCATCATGGCTAGCATTAATCCATTCACCTTCCATAAATATTTCATCATTAGGAATAAATTCGATGTAATCATCATCAACTATCACATAAGTTTTAACAACTTCCCAAATAGCTACTAATAATAATTCACCTTTTGGCATTGTTGATAAGTTAAATAATTCACCATTGCATTTCCATCCGACAAAACGATATGTTATGTCCCCGTCAGAGTAAATTTCCATACTTGGTAAAGTAAGCTCAGTTCCTACTATTTGATATATAGGTTCCGGCTTTTTCCCAAACTCTGTTTCAAAGTAAATAGTACCAGTATCAGCTAAAATCCACTTTGCATAAACAGTTATATCATATCTTGGCATTAGCTCTTCATTAAATTCACTACCAGATACAAAATCTTCAGTAGTATACCATCCAGCAAATTGATAATATACACCGTTTATTAATTTATATGTATCAAATTTTGGTAACTCGATATTTTCATTTTGACGCAACTCTTTAACTAGGTTTTCACTACCATCATTTTTAACAATAGTCAATTTAAAAAGTATTTCCGATGCTTTCGTCCAATTTCCATCACGTGCTTCCCATGCTTCATCAATATTATATTTATATTCATTTATATATGTATATAAATTAGTTAAATCAACAGATTGACCTACATTATTAAGCTTAGTATCACTTGTGCTAATAGTTAATGATAAAACTGATACATTAATATCTAAGCCTAAAGAAACATTAGTAATCATTGTCATTCCTTGTTCTTCACTTGTAGATAGTGTTAAGCTAATATCTCCCAATTGTGAATTTCCAGTTAATTGGTACAACGAAATACTTAAATTATAAGTATCATCTTCATTTTTTGAATAATTGTTGACTAATTTAGCTAAGTCCATCACATGATTTGGATCAATTTTCAAGCCTTCATAAATTGCATTCATAATAGAATCACTAAATCCAAATCCATATTTCAATAGATAATCCATGATATTACCTACAAATGCATCATTTGAAGTCATAAGCTTCTTTTCATATGATTTTGAACCTGTTAATGTTGCTATATATTCATGGCGATAAATGTATGTTAAAGCATTCTGAATATAAATAGTTAATTCACGATTAGAGCCGCCATCAACATCACCAAATTTATAAGGAACATCATTATTTACTCCAGGAATTACTGGAATATTTGTAAATTTAATCATAATTGTTGGAATATTATTCTCATCAAGTTTTAATAAAAATTGATAATTTATGTTCATATTAATATTGATTCCAATCACAGTCATTTTTACATTAGCACTTCCGGTAATATTAAAATCAGTTAGCGTTGATGTATTAAATGCTGTTTGAAGTAAATCATTAATCGTAGATATATCAATGTATTCACTTGTATCTGGAGTTTCGATTATGAAATCTTCATATGTTAAGATAAGAGTAATATTAAACTTTTCTACTCTTGAAACTGTATTATATGAATAAATATTGTATATTTCAAAATAATCAACTTTTTGTGAGTTAGCTGATTTACCTATAAATATTTCTAAATCATCACTCGCTCCAAAAATCTTATTTCCATCTAAAACTAGACGCAATGCATTATTAATTAGAGCAATAGACTTTACATAATCACTAAAGACAATCGCAGAAATATTGTCAATAATTGAATAATTACTTGTTCTAAATAATGCAAAATTATAAGTTTTAGTTATGAATTGATCAAGTAGTGGAACTTCAATTCCTAAATTTGAAGTAATTGTAGCTATAATCTCTAGTAAATCATTCATGCTACATGTTATTTTTAAGAAATCATGATTCACATCATCGCGAGTTGCAAGCTTAATATTTAAATAAGCATATCCATCTTTAATAATAATATCCAATGTATAGTTTTTATCTTTATCTGTTAATGCAATTATGTCAACAGATATTTGTAGATTAAAGCTATTATCTTGATTGATTTCTAATAGAGCTTTGGCATCAGCTTTAAAACGAGCACTGCCATTATTAATTATTTCGGTTGTGAAACTAAAATTATATCTTTTTTCATTAAATAAATCAAAAATATCGCGTGAATAACTTATTATTTCTTTTACTTGTTCAAAATTCAAATAATTCATATTAGGGATTTCAAAACTTGATACATTACCACTTAAATACGCACTAATATCAGTTAAGGTAAATCCAGAATAAGTAATGTTTGGTGATAAAATCACTAGGTTTTCATTAATAACTTTAATAATCACATTAAAGTCGCTTAACCCTTGAACAACTGATGATAAAGATAAAACCACATCTAATGCATTATTATTGTGACTGATTTTTAACGATTCAATAACTTCTAAAATTTGACTTAAAGTTGCACTAGTTTCTTTCAAACTATATTCTTGAGAAGTAGTTAAACTCCATTTTTGCTTAATGAAATTTACTAACTGTTCTATTTCGGAAACATGAAGTTTAATAGCAATTTCACCATATGACAAATAAATATATTCCTTACTATAAGCAAATTTAACTTTATGAATTGTCTTTACAATTTCTAATGCGATTTCACCGTTTATATCAAATGTATTTAGATTAATATCTAAACTGAAATTAGTTCCTATATTTAATCCATTTAATTTAGTATCAAATGCTAGTTCAACATGGAAAGTTTTATTTTCATACATTTCTATAACTTCATCAATCACTGATAAAATCATTTCAATTCCTACATAATCAATATAGTTATTATCAGGAATTTCAATTTGTTTGCTATTTATAGATAATTCAACATTTATATTTGATAATTTAACGTCTAAAGCATTAATATCACTTATAGTTAGAATCAAATTAGAATCCATATATTTAATATCCAACGTTACAGTTTCAATTAGATTTGTAAACATTCTAAAATCAAAGATAATTCTTGTTACGTCACCGTTTGATACAAGCTGAATATTTTTAAAGAATTCTATAATTTGATTTGCACTAATTCCTACATTTCCAGCTGCAACATTATCAAATTTAACTGCCTGATATCTTTGAATAATTGTCATAATCTCATCAATTGTGAGTTTAATATGAAGATTTGCATAATTTAAGTAGAAATAAGTTCCATCATATAAGATGTTTAATGAAATATTTTCTCCTCTATATCCTAAACTAACATTTAGATCTATTAGTAATTTTTTATCAAAATTAATTACACCAATAAGATTTAAATTAACCTCTTCGTTTTGATATATAATAGTTGTATTTAAGTTAATTTGAATTTGTCCATTCTTAATTAAGTTTATAAAATATGCTGGCAATTCTATAAATGGTTTTAACTGTTCAAATGACAAATATGCTTCATCCCTAATTCTAACTGGTTCAACTGTTTTGTTTAATACTACATTAGAATTAGTAATATTTACACTACTTAGATTTAAATCATCTAACTTAATACTTATATAATCAGTATAAACAATTTCAATTGTATATGTATTTATTGAACTAATAATTGAATTTAAGTCACAGCTTAAACTAAAACCATTTGATACTCTTTTTATTTTCATTGAATAGATAATACTTAAAACTTTTTCTAAAGCTAGTGAAGAATCATTTAGATTAAGCGATTCACTTTGATAGTTAGAAATTATTTCTTTAACTTCCACCCATGTTAACTTTGTATGAATATTACCAATATTTATATATACATGTGTGCCATCATAAGCTAAGTCAATATCAATAACAGAGTTTAAATATAAAATTTTCATATCGACATTAAATATAATTTGATTTCTAATGTCTATAATTGCAGCTACATCTAAACTGATAATTTGATTTTTAAATAGAATTTTTGTATTAAATTTAACTTCTATAATTCCATTTTTAATAATATCACTTGTAAAATCCACAATATCTAAAACATTTAAGATATCAGTATATGTTAAATAATCACAATCTTTAATTTCAACAACACTTACAGTTTTATCAACATTAAATTCAATTTTATTTATCTTAATATCATTAATATTTAAATCACAAATTCCACCAACTAATTTAAAATTGATTAATTCAAATGACAAGGATATGTTTTTAATTAAATTCGTAACACCGCTTAAATTAACATTCATACTTACAACTTGATCATCAACTCTAACATTAAACGACTTCAACAAATTTACTATTATGTTTAAATCAAAATTATTAGATCCATTTAATGATATAGAATAACGCTCCAATATTTCTATAATTTCAAAATAATTCAATTTAATATTTATATCATTGAACATAAAATAGAAATAATTACTATCATAAATAATATCAAAGTTTATTAATTTATCTCTTAAAATTATATTTATATCTAAAGCAAATTCTAATTGATTTCTAAAATCAATTATTCCATTTAAATATATTTTTATAATTTCATTATTATATATTGTATTAAATGCCAAATTAAACTCAATTTGACGTGCCTTAATTGTATCTATTAATTCTTTTATAATATCAACAATTGGCAGTAGTGAATCATATGTTAAGTAATCTTGAGTAGGAATAACAATTAATTCGTTAGTATTGTAAATAGAAAGTTTAATATTATTAAGCTTAATATCTTTAATTTCTAAATTTGATATGCTTATATCTATTCCTTTAGTTGATTTAACAAAAGTTAATTTAACTTTATCAAGTAAATTAGTAATTGAACCTAAATTAACAATGATGATAATTGAATTATCCTGACTAACAATTTTTAAGTTTTTAAAAATCTCTAGTATTTTTACTAAATCAATATTCAAACTATTACTTGGTAACTCAGTAAAGTTATTTATTAATTGATTAATTTCTGCCATAGTTAATTTAAAATTTAATTGTTCATAGTTTAAATAGAAATATAATCCATCATATGATATTACTAAATCAAATAGTTGATTCTTGTAAATAGTACTTATATTTACACTAAACATTAAACTATTTTTTATTTCTATATTTCCACTTATAGATACATTCAATTCAACTTCCTGAAGATATATGTTTGTATTAAAATCAAACGCTATAGAACCATCATTTAAAGCCATTAAAACATAATCAATAATATCTAAAGTTTCTACAACATCTGTATAAGTTAAATATCTATTGTCAGGGATTTCTACAATTTGTTCTGTTTTTTGAGCTGTAATTTTTCGACTAGTAATTAAAAGACTATTAATGTTTATAGTTCCTAATATGATTTCAAGTTTATCTGTGTAACTTAATGTTATATTATAATCTTTTACTAATTCAGTAATATAAGATAAATCAAAACTAATATAAAAACCATTTAAAATACGTTCTAAATTAATCGTTGAAATAACAGAAATTAATTGTTTAAGTGAAACCGAAGTATTTCCTATTTCTAAATTATAAGTCGTATATCGATGAATAATTTCATTAAGTTCACTTAATGTTAGTTTTAGATTAATATCTGCTATACTTACATAAAAATATGTTTGATCATATGAAATATTTAAATTGATATTAATATTACCATAAGAAATCTTTATACATGAATTAAATATAATAGCTTCTTGGAAATTAAGTATTGCATTTAAATCTAATTTAAATCTTTTTTGATTAATAAAAATTTCAGTTTCAAAGTTAATATTAACTTTACCTTCATTTACTGTAGCGATAAAATAATCGACCATATCTAATAATATTAAAATATCATTATAAGTTAAATAGTTAACATCTTTTATTTGAACTTCATTTAAAGATTTATTTATATTTAATTCTAATTGACTAAAATGGAACTTATTAAAGATCAAATCAGCTGCCTTAAAAACTAATTTTTCATTGATCACTTCCAAGGAAATAATTAAATTTCCTAATGACGCACTAATTTGATTTAAGTCTAAATTAATATTAATTATTTTATTTTCTACACTTAGTTCTAAAGTTTTCAATAAGCTTAATATAACACCTAAGTCAAAATTAATATTATTTGTTAATTCCAATTGATAATGACCAAGAATATTCTTAATTTCTGAATAACTTAATTTAACGTTAATATTGTTAAATGACAGATAGAAATACACGCCATCAAATACTAATTTAGCATTAATTAATCCTTCATCAATATTCAATTTTATATCCAAAGCTAATTTTAGATTATTTCTAAAATCAATGATACCATTGATATTAACTTCAACATCTTCATCATATAAATTTAAAATAAATGTTAAATCAATTTCAATTTGTCCCGATTTAATCGTACTAACAAATGTTTTTACAACATCAAGAATTGGTAATAAATCATCATAAGTTAAATAGTTATTGTCAGGGATTATTATTTCTTCTGCGTTAGCATTAAATTTCAACGTTGTGTTAGTTAAACTTATTCCATCAAATTCTAATGTAGATATATCTACATTTAAACCATCTTCGGATAAAGCTAGTTCTAAATTTAATTCACTTATTAAACTAGACATTGAAATCAAATCTAATGATATCTTGATAACATTATCAATACGATTTAAAATCAAGCTTTCTAAAATTTCTTTTATCAAGGCCAAAGTGTTATTTGATTTAAATAAATTATTTTGATTCCCCAATAATTCATTTATTTCATTAATTGTCAATTTAATACTCAATTTCTCATAATTTAAATATAAGAATCCATCAGCATAATAAATAGAAATATCAATCGATTTACCTTCATATTTCAAATTTACCAAAACTGAAAGTTTTAATTGATTTGTGAAATCTATTGAACCATTTAAATTAAAATCAACTTTTTTATCATTAACTTGAATGGTTGAATTAATATTTAAATATGTTTTATTTGTTTTAATCACATCGACTATATAGTCGACAATGTCTAATAAAACAATAATATCATCATAAATTAGATACTTATCATTTGGATTAATTGTAATTTCTTCACTTGTCTTTTTAATATCTATATTTAAATTTGTTAATTCAATGTTAAAAATCTTCAAGTTATTAGTTGTAACATTAATCTTACCATTAACTTCTTCTATATTAAATGTAATCTCGTCTATTAAATCGGTCAATTGCCCTAAATTAATACTTATATTTATAACATTATTTTGCACTTTTAAATCAATTGTTTTTAAAATGCTTAGTATTGTTAAATCATCTATATTATAGCTTTGACTCCTATAGTGATTAATAATCTCAATAATTTCATCAAAAGTTAGACATACTTGAATTTGATTCAGTTTAAAATAGAAGTGTTCATTTTCATAGCTTATTGATGCAATAAACTTTGTATCTTTATATAATACTTCAATATCAAAATCAAGACAAATGTCTGCACTAAAATCTACAATTCCTAAAACTCTAATATCAAAACTTTCGTTGAAAGTATTAAGCTTAAATGATAAATCTATGGCGACTTTTTGGCTTTTTAAATAAGAAAGAACTTCTTTAGCAAGACTAATAACTGGTTTTAAGTCGTTATATGTAAGATAGTCTTTATCAGGAATCTTAACCGTTTCAGATGTATCACTTAGCCTGATCTTAGTATCTGTAATTGATAAATTGTCAATCGTAAAGTCAAATATGTTTAGCTCTAAAATATTATCTATCTTTTGAATACTTAACTTTAATTTATTTAACTTTGTTGTAATAGCACTTAAATCAAATAAAATTGTTACAATATTTTGTTCACTAGTCAATTTGATACTTTCTAACAAAGTGATTAATGTATTTAAATCAAAAGACGAAGCTAAATTAGGAATTTGTACAAACTCGCTTATCATATTATTAATCTCTGGTATAGTTAATTTAAAGTTAAGTTTTTCATAACTTATGTATAAATATAATCCATCATATAATAAGTTTATATTTAAAACTTCTTCCATTAAATACGCTTTTATATCAAAGTCAAACATGAAATTATTTTGGAAATTAATACTTCCATTTATGCTAAGATTAATACTCAAATTATTATATTTAATGACTGTATCTAAAGAAATATAAGTACTTTCATTTTTTACAAAGTTTAAAACATGATCAATAATATCTAAAATAGGAAGTATATCTTCAAAATTCAAATATGTATCTTCTTTAATATAAACATTTAAATTTGTTTCTTTAACTTTAATTGAAATAGGTAAAATTTGTAAGTTATATATGTTCAAATCTGAAATTTCAACATTCAATCCTGTTTCGGTTAAATTAAGCTTAAATTGAAGTTGATTTATTAAATCAGTAATATTTTTAAGATTGATTAAGATGCTTAAAAATCCATCTTGAATAGTTATATTTAATGAATTTAAAAGCATTAAAATTATATCTATGTTTTCGTTTATAAAATATGACTCCGATATATAATGACTTACAATTTCTTTAATCTCAGCAAGTTTTAATTTAACTTTCAAATCATTCATTGTTAAATAGAAATAAGTACCATCATAATCTAATCTAACAGTTGTTGATTTATTATTTGTTAAAATAGATATATTTAGATTAAATTGTAAAGAATCTTTAAATTCAATTAAACCGTTAATATTGATACTAGCCTTAAAATCGTCTAGACAAATATCAGTATTCAAATCAATCCATACTTTACCGTTTTCAAAAAGTTGAATTCCATAATTAATTATATCAATCATTGGCAAGATTTCATTATATGTTAAATAATTTACATCTTTTATTTTAATTTCCTGGTTAGACTTTTCAATAAAGAAATCTAAATCTTTTAATTCTATCTTACCTATCGATAAATTAGCTATTTCTAAAGCTACACCATTTGCTGTTTCATGTATCGTAATAGTAATTATATCTAAAAGACTTGAAATTAAAGCTAAATTAAGACTTATAGAAACTCCTGATTCTAAATTAATTTTTATAGTCTTTAATATTTCAATAACTAAAGATATATTATTCGCTTCTACCGTTTTAGCACTAACTTTAGATATAATTTGATTAATTTCATCGAAATTTAATTTAATATTTATATAATTACTTGTTAAATAAAAATAATTATCAACATACATTAAATTAAATGAGATATTTGAATCATTATATAACATATTTATATCTAAATTTAGTTTATAGTCAGTGCTAAAGTCTAATACTCCACTAACACTTATTTCAGCAATTTCTTCATTAATTAAAATTTTTGATTTAAATTCTAAAGACACTTGTTGATTATTTATTAGTTGTAAAATTGTATCTGCTATTTCTAATATCGGTAAGATATCATTATATGTTAAATATTTCTTATCTTCAACTTCGACATTTAAATTTGTTTTTCCAAGTTTAACGAAAATATTTTTAATTATAACATTAGAAACTTCTAAATCACTAATATTAATTAATAAATTACCATTATCGCTATTAACACTAAGTACTATTTCTTCAATTAAATCAGTTATCTTTGCTAGGTTTACAATAATATCAATTCGATTATTAATTGAATCGATTTGAATTCTGTCTAGCATTTCTAATATATTGTATATTCCTTGATTTATTAAAGATGATTTTTTATACCTAGTAACTATTTCTTTTAATTCTAACAATGTAAGCTTTAGATTGATATTTTCATAGCTAAAATAGAAATACTTACCATCATATGATATATTTAGATTTATTTCACTAGATTGAGCAATTACTTTTACATTTAAATGTGTCTTTAATCCATCTTTAAAATCGATTATTCCTCTAATTTGTAACAATAGTGTAGTATTGTTAATAACTATTATAGTGTCTAGTTCAACCATTACTTGTTTTGAAGTAATAATATTTACGCTATTATCGATGATATCTAAAATAGGACGAATTTGGTCATATGATAAGTAATCTTTATCAGGAATATTTACATTTAAATTTGTAGATGCTAAGCTAGCCCCTATATCAGTTAAAATAATGCCATTTACCTCTATATTAGATGCACTAAGATAAAGGTGTCCATCTTCAACATTTAAATTAACGGCCATAATTCCAATTGCGGAAATAATAGAAGATAAGTCTAATTTTGCATCTATTCCATTTTGATAAATAGTTAATATCATATTTGACATAATAGAAATAATTTGGTCAAACTGCGAGTATAACTCTTTATTCAAATTATAGCGATTTGAGATTTCTTTTAGTTCTTCACTTGTTAGAGCTATATTTATATTTTTAAATGAAAAATATAGTTTATCACTATATGATAAATTAATTATTAAAGTTGTATCATTTATACCAATTTTAACTTCTAAACTAAATGATTTTTTAGTTTGATCGTAAATACCATTAATTTCGATTGGATAATTGTTATTTTTATAGTTAATTAATGTCTTGAAATTAATGCTAAGTTTTTCATTTTTAAAAATTTCGATAATTTCTTGAACAATGTTTACTAAGTTTTTTAAATCGTTTAATTCATAATAATCAGATGGAATACCATCAATCACCTTTAAATCAGTAGGATTAATTTCCATATTTATATTTGAAATATTAATATTATTCCAATTAATATCGTTTAAAGATAATGTTAATGTATTATTTAAAATACTTGGACTTACAACAAGTAATGCTAAAACTGATGTAACAAGATCAATATTAATTTGTGGTAAGTAATTAAATATTTCATTTATTTTAAACATAAATGATTTTTCTAGAACTGTTACATAAAGCTTTGAATCTTTTAAAATTATGTCTAACGGAATCTTTACACCTTCAGCTTCAACATATCCTGTAAATTTTAAATTTAAGTTAATATCAAAATATGCATGGCCACTAAAAGTCATAATCATATCATTATAATTTAAATCAAAATTTAAGTTAATGTCATATGCTTTTGCATCTTTGTTTGCTAAGAAATACTTAATTAAAACAACTAGATCACTTACATCAGTTGAAGTCTCAGGAATAGCAAAATCATTTGAATTAGTTGGGGTTAAAGTTAATTTAACTAAATCCATCAGATTTAAAACTAGATTGTTGTCTTCATTAAATATAGAAGCGCTATATGCACTATTAATCGTATAAACTGTAAAATCTAAACTATTTTCAGTTATCACTATAGAAGATATTGTTTCATCTAGTTTAATATCTTTAAGTATTGATAATATCAGTAACAAATCTTCACTAGCTTGTTCTTGTTCTGAATTTTTATTATTCTTTATAATTTCAATTATTTCATTCAAGCGATTTATTTCAAATTTTAGATTTAATTCATTTTTAACTAAATAAATATATCCATCTTGATAATATAAATCAAAATTCAACCCTTCCATATAATCAGAGGTGAATGCTATTTTTAATCGCTTAGATATTGGGTCGTATATTCCATCTAAATTAACATTAGTTGTCTTTTCATTTAATGGAATCTTAATATCACCTTCAAAACTAATAGCTTTAGCATTTAAAAGTTTGGCTATGTCTTCTAAAATAAAACTTAAATATCCCAAATTTTGATAATGATTTGCTTCCTCGAATAAAACAATTTGACTTGTATTATTAACAGACAATTTTATCTTATTTGTTTCAATTTCTACATCTGAAATAATAGAATTAAAAATATATGTATCTGTATTTTTAATAAAGCTAAATTGAATTGGTAGGTCAATTATACCTAGCGGCAGGATAGTATTTATTACAGCTGTATTATTTACATCATCAATTTCAACTGGTGCAGAAAGTAAAGCCTGCATGATAGAGTTTATATCCAATTTAATACTTGTTTTTTGATTGTTTGAAATATTAATACCATCTAAGATAATGCCAATGAGATTTATCATTTTTTCATTATCACTTAGTTCATATTTAAGGTGTAAATCTTTGTAATTTATATATACAGAATTCGTATTATTTAAATCTGCTTTTATAAATATTTCGTCATTTATACTTATTAAGTAAGTATTAGAAGCCATTTCAATATTTGCAATAATATTAAAACGCCTTTCGTTTATAATTAAATCTATTTGATATTTTTCTAGGTTTCCATTTAGTAAGTTAGAGAAGCCTTGTAAAAATAGTTCTTGTGCAGATATTATTTTATCATCTACTTCTCCTATAGCTGGCATATTTCGATATGCTTCATAATAATCTACTTCTGGAATTTCAACTTCATCTTCATATGTAAATTCTTCATTTATATCTGTAGAAATTGTTAAATTCATTCCAAACATTGATATTCCATAAATTTCTTCTGTATGAGTTGAAATTATATTCCATTGGCTATCAAATTTATAAGTTAATTCAATTTTACTGAAACCAGGGTAACTATTACTACCAGCAAATTCTTTTACTTGTCGTTGATATTTATAAGGGGCAACTGATGGGTCTAAAACTAATTTAATTTCATAAAATCCATTTTCCCCATTTGCCAAGCGTTCAGTCGTTAAAATAGATTCTTCACATAAAATATATGCCGATATTTGATTTGGTGTCCAACCATAAAGCTGGTCTGCTAACTTATAAGTAATTGCATCTTTGGGAGTTTCAGCCCAATTTGCATCCGTTTGACCATTAGGTGAACCTTCACGTCTAATAATTTTATCATCAAAATAGAATTTTTCTAGAGCAAAACTTACCATCGAAGATGTTGAAATTGTCTTTTGAAACATATATTCATCAGAAACAGAACGATAATCAACAATCGTTTGAACATAAGGAATTCCCATTACCTTGGAAGTTGCTTGTCCATTGCTCACAGACTTAAAATTTCTAGAAGTTTGAATTTTATATGCTAAATAAGCAATATTATCTAAATCAGTCTCTTTTGAAGGATTAGAATTAATAGGCAAAGGTTTTATTGTAGTAGTTGCGTTAGTTTCCCCAGCTTGGGCAGGAACATCATTTCCACCCAAAAATAAAAAACAAACTGAACCAATTACAAAACATAATAAAACGGCAAGTGAACAAAGCAAAGAACGTTTTATAATTTTTTGCTTACGTGTTAATTTCTTCTTATTTTTCTTTTTAACTTTTTTATGATCATTTAACTTGGAATCTGTTTTCATTTCGTTTTCTAAATCTTGAATCTTATCTATGTTATCACAATCTTTTTGTTGTGTACTTAATTCCTTTTTTATTTCATCTTTTTCTATGGATATTTTTTTTATTTTTTTATCGAAAATTTTTTTTAGATTTTTGAGCATAATAAAATACTCCCTTCAAAACTTATATATAGAATATATAAAAAAATATTTTATGTCAAGCTTATTTTACTTTTTAGATGCTAATTAAACATTATTTTTATAGTAAAAGTTTTATTTTTTTAATTATTTATTTTGATTATAGTTTACTATATTTAATATTTTTTATTAAAATATAGTTTTATAATATTAATCATTTAAGATAAGGATAATTTCTTAATGAAAAATATTCTTAAAAAGAACTATTAAGTACTTATAATAGATATAAAATTATTTACACTTTAGCTATTTCTATTTTATGATTTTTATATTGAAATTTTTACAATACAAAATATCAAAAATTCTAATTTGACTTGTAGGTATTAGTATTGGTCTAATATTTTTTATAATCTTTTTCAACTCAATTAATAATTAAAAATCATTCCATCAAAATGTAATATAGAACATAATTATATTTATTTAATTATTGGTTTATAAAAATAAAAAAATCGGATTTTTCCGATTTTTATTTTAATAACTCTTTAACTACAAATGAGGCAATTATATAACCTGCAACTGGGGGAACGAATGAAATAGAACCAGGAATATTCCTTTTAGAAATTGGATCTTTGATCTTTCTTTCCTCGGGAATTTTAATAGGCTGCTCTGTTGATGCTAAAACTCTTAATTTTTTTATATTACGTTTTTTTAATTCACTGCGTAAAACTTTAGCAAGTGGATCATATGTAGTATTAAATATATCAGTTATTCTAAATTTAGTAGGATCCATTCTATTACCAGTTCCAGTTGACGAAATCAATGGGATATTTAACCTAGTACATTCTTCAATAATATGCAATTTAGCAGTTACTGTATCAATGCAATCAATGACATAATCATATTTAGTAAAATCGATTAAATGATATGTTGCATCAATATAAAATAAATTATATTCAAAAACATTAATATCTTTATTAATATCTAAAAGGCGGTTTTTAATAACCGTTGTTTTAGATTTTCCTAAAGTTGAATCTAATGCTATAATTTGACGATTTTTATTAGATAAGCTTACAACATCGCCATCAACAACATCAATGTTTAAAATTCCAGCTCTAGCTAGAGCTTCTATACAAGCTCCACCAACTCCACCACAACCAAATACTAATACACGTTTTGAAGCAAGCTTATTAACTCCTTCTTCACCAAGAACCATTAATTCTCTTTCTAAAAAATCAAACGCCATTATTTTTTCAACCAATCCGGAAGACTAATACCTGAAGTTCTATCTTCTTGAGCATTTTTCTTAGCCGCTTTCTTTTGAGCTTTCATTTCTTCTTTTAAACGTTTTTTCTCTTGGCGTTCAAAACGACGATTCTTAAATAAGTGGTCAAGTTCTCCAGGTTCATCATCCTCTTCATCTTCTACAATATCTTCTTGAATCTCTTGACGTTTATAATCAATATTAGTATTTGAGGTATTAGAGAAAATTTCGCTAGCTAAATTTTCAATACCATTTTCTTTGGCTTTAAGTTCATATCCCGTTGCGATGATAGATACTACTAATTCATCCCCTAAATCGTTGTTAATATAGTTACCATAAATAATATTTAAATTCTTATCGCAATTATTTCTTATTTCTGCTAAAACTTCACCAATTTCAACTAAAGTTACCTCTTCAGATGAAGCAATATTCACGATTGCATCAGTTGCGCCATCAATCGATACTTCAAGCAAATTAGAATGAATTGCTTTTCGAGCGGCTTCAACAGCACGATTAGGACCTTTAGCAACCCCAATTCCCATTAAGGCAGTCCCCTTATCTTTCATAGTTGTTTTAACATCAGCGAAGTCGATATTAACTAAGCCTGGAAAATTAATAATTTCAGCAATTCCTTGTACTCCCTGACGTAATATATCGTCAACTTCACGATATGCTTGCAACATTGGTGTACTTGGATCAACAATTGTAAATAATCTTTCATTAGGGATTACAATTAAAGTATCAACATATTTTCGAATTTCTTCAAGACCTTGCACGGCTACACTCATTCTACGAGGACCTTCAAAAAAGAAGGGCTTAGTTACAATAGCTACAGTTAAAATACCTAACTCTTTACAAATACGTGCAATAACTGGAGCAGCACCTGTTCCTGTGCCACCACCCATACCACAAGCAATAAACACCATGTTAGCATCCTTAACAGCTTCTTTTAAAGATGCTTCATCTTCTAAAGCTGCGTTGCGCCCAACCTCAGGGTTAGCACCTGCACCAAGACCTCTAGTTAAATGTTTACCAATGATAATTCTAGTATTAGCCTTTGAAATTTTTAAATCTTGAGCGTCTGTATTAACTGTTATGAATTCAACACCACGAACTTCATAATCTATCATTCGGTCGATTGCATTTTTTCCAGCTCCACCGACGCCAATTACTTTAATTATAGGTTTTAATGAAAAGCTTTCCTCTTCTCCAAATAACATAATTAATACCTCCATTACACAAATTCGACAAAAAAACGAAGATTTTCTTACTATATATTTTAACCTATAAAAATACTATTTTCAAGTGAAATTTAACCTGAAAAAGAAGCAATAAAATTCAATTATTTTTCTTTTTAGATGGATATTTAACACAATTAGATTCTATACTTCAGTAAAAAATAATAATTCTAAAAAAACGTCAATTATTTAATCTAACTTGATTTAATTTATGACAAAAATTTAGTTAGATTAAACTTTTCAATATATTTTAACTTTATTCAGTGGACTTTATTTTAAAATAAAATTATAGATGTAATTTTAAGCCATTCTTTTAAAAATTATCTTATAATCTCAAAATATTAATATATTAATTTTTATAAAAATTACTAAAATTTTAGAATTACTGAACATTAAATCTATATAATTACATAACTAATACTAAAATTCAATTATTTCTCTTTTTAAACGGATATTTAATTTTAATAAAGCTGATAACTCAACTATAAATAATAGTTCTAACAAATCATTAATATGTCCATTTTGATTAATCCATATATTAGCATGTTTTTCACTTATTTTTATACCTTTATGAGTAAAACCTTTAAATCCTAATCTCTCAATTACTTCCCCAGCATAATATAGAGAAGTATTTTTATAAATAGACCCTAAGCTCTTTCCAACAGGTTGACTTTTATATCTTTTTATCAGTAATTCTTTACACTTACTTTGAATATTAAGATCTTTAACTATAAAAAATTTAGCTTCTAAAATAATACTTTTATTATTCATAAAACTTGAATAGCGATATTTAAATTCACAACCACTTTTCTTAATCCATTTGACTTTGTTATTTGGTGTTAAAATACGAATTTTTTTTAGGTGATCACTAACATTATAATTGGAGAAACCGGCATTCATATATATTGCTCCACCTAAACTACCTGGAATTCCAATTGTACTTATTAAACTAGAAATATTTTCTTTTATCAATTTTCTAGAAGCTTGACTAAGTGAATAATTGGCAGATAGATGAATATCTTTTTTTATTTTAAATTTACGTTTAATATCATCTAGTTTAATTAAAACTCCATCAAATTTTTTAGTATATAAATTCGAGCCAAAACCTGATATGTAATAAGATTTATTATCTTTTTTTATTTTTTTTAATAATTTTTTAAGCTTTCTAAAATTTTTAGGATAAACTACATATCTAATATTTCCACCAAGTCCAATAGTATTTAACTCAGAAAAAGAAATATTTTCAATTATACGACCAATTTTATTATTTTTTATATAATGTCTAAATTCCACGTATAATTTCCTCATAGAAATTATCTTCAAATGATTCTATAAAATTTTTTTGCGTTTCTTTAATTTTAGTAAAATCAAAATTCAGAGCTTTAATTAGACTTTTTTTGGTAATACGATTTTCATTTAACATTAATCCAAGACCATTTTTTTCTATAAACTTAGCATTATAAAATTGATGATTACGTTTCGTCTTTGATGCTGGAATAGTTACAAAAGAAGCATTAGCTTTAATTAATTCAAATAATGTTGAACTACCACTTCTAGTAATAATTAATTTCGATATTCCATAATAATCTAATAAATTAACAAATCCTAACACTTTAAAATTCTTTGTTTGATATTTTAAATACTCCGCTTGATATCTCCCTGCTATAACTAACACCTTATATTTTTTGGATAATTTAATTGCTTCTTTAATTATTATATGACTCCCTAAAGAACCACCTATACATAAAAAATCATATTCAATAGATTGCTTTACAGGATTGAAATAAATTGAAGGATTAGGCCCAAATTCACCTAGCGAAAGTGGAAAAGAAGTAATAAATTTATATGCATTTTTCTTAAATAACATATTTAATAATCCAATTTTCATATTCTCTTCGATTAAAATATATTTTATATTATTTTTTTTTGCATAGTATATCATTGGAAATGAATGATAGCCACCTGTTGATATAACTAATTGTGGTTTAAATTTTTTTATCCTTTGCTCAATTTCATTAAAATATTTTTTTACATAAAAATATCGTTTAAACTTAGTGTCAAATTTTTTTAGACCAAAGAATTCAATATTTGATTCTTTTGCTAGTTTTTCTTCTAAGTGGTTTTCAAATCCTAAATATAAATATTGATGTTCTTTCATTTTTTTAGCAAGTCTTATAAGTGGTATGATATGACCACCACTAAAGCCGCCTGTTAAAATTATATTCACTTTATCACCAATATTATATATGATAAATCGTATTCCTTAATAACAAAAACTAGTGTTTTCACACTAGTTCATAGTTAATATTGTCTTTTTTCACCATTATAATATACTTCTTTAATAAAAGCTCCACCCATACAAATATCACCATCGTAAAAAACAATAGCTTGACCTGGGGTTACAGCTCGAATTGGATTAACGAATTCAACCACTGTTTTTTTGTCTTTTTTTACTACTTTTACAGGATTATCTTCACCTCTATATCTTATTTTAGCTTGATATACTTTACCTATTTCTAGAGGATCTGTAATTTCATTTAGATCTTCACAAATACAACTTGTACTAAATAATAACGGATTATTAAATCCCTGACCAACAACTAATTCATTTTTGGAAATGTTTTTTCCAACCACAAACCATGGTGCATTTTCATACTTACTAGAACCACCAATATTTAATCCTTTTCGTTGACCAATTGTATAATACATTAATCCATCATGACGTCCTAGTATATCTCCTTCGATTGATACAATATTACCTGGTTGAGCCGGTAAATAATTCTTTAAAAATTCTTTAAAATGACGTTCACCAATAAAACAAATCCCTGTAGAGTCCTTCTTATCTTTTGTAACTAAATCTAAATCATGCGCAATTTTTCTAACTTGTGGCTTATCAATATCACCTAGTGGAAATAAACTTTTTCTAAGTTGAGCTTGACTTAACATACATAAAAAGTAAGTTTGATCTTTATTTTGATCTTTTGCTTTTAATAGATAACTTTTAGTTTCATCATGTCTAACCTTAGCATAATGTCCCATTGCAATATAATCTACATTTTCATTTAAAGCGAATTTTAAAAAAGCATTGAACTTAATATTTTTATTACATAAAATATCAGGATTTGGCGTACGATAGTTTTTATATTCATTAATAAAATACGAAAAAACAGTATTCCAATACTCTTCAATAAAGTCAATACGTTTGATTTCAATTCCTAATTTTTTAGCTACTAAAACAGCATCAGCATAATCAACTTCTTGAGGACATACATCATCATTGATTGTATCATTTCCTCTAATATCATTATTTAAAGCCGAATCCCAATTTCTCATGAATGCTCCGACTACATTGTATCCTTGTTCTTTTAAAATGTGAGCTGCTACACTTGAGTCAACACCACCAGATAAACCAATTATAACTTTTTTCAATTTATCACCTCTTGCATAATGCTTTTAAAATTATATCTAGTTGAATTTCTAATGTCAAGTATTTTGGCTAAAAGTGAATTTTTACTTCTAAATAGTCACTATTTTTCGTATTATTTAATGGTGATTATTATCAAAAAAATTATTAGTTATAAAATTTCTTTTTTCACACTATCCATAATTGGAATTATAATGATATATAGCGCATCTATGATTTGGGCTGAGTATTTAACTGGAAATAAAGCTTACTATTTAATAAGACAAGTTATCTTTTTTGTATTATCACTTTTCGCTTATTTCTTTTTTAAAAAATTTCCTTATCTTAAACTTAAGAAAATGGCTAATATCTTATTTTTAATATCAACGATTTTATTAATTTTAGTTTTATTTCCTTTTTTAGGAATATCTAAAAATGGTGCTAGAAGTTGGTTAGGTTTTGGCGATTTTTCATTTCAACCATCTGAACTGATGAAAATATCTTTTATCATATTTACTGCCAAATTTTGTGCTAATCAAGAGGGAGAATTCTCCCATATTAAAAGCTTATTGTTATATTTACTATTAGTCCTGTTTGTTTTCATTCTTATAATGTTAGAACCGGATTTCGGATCAGGATTTATATTAATTATGACTATCCTTATCATGATGTATAAAGATTTAATTCCTTTAAAGCCATTAGCTATTGGATTAGTTGTAGCATTATTATCATTCAGTGTTTTAATTTTAATTGCACCCTACCGAATGGCAAGAATTACTTCTTTTTTAAATCCATGGGCTGATCCTTTAGGTTCTGGATTTCAAATTATTCAGTCACTTTTTGCGCTATCTCCTTCTGGGTTATTTGGCTATGGTTTATTTAATAGTAAACAAAAATTTTACTATCTACCCGAACCACAAACAGATTTTATCTTTCCAATTTGTGTCGAAGAGTTAGGACTTATAGGTGGTTTTTTTATCATAGCTTTATTTGCAAATATAATTTTAACTGGATATAGATTAAGTCTTAACTTAAGATGTCCTTTTGCTAAAAATTTAGTTTTTGGTTTCACTACTTTACTCTTTATTCAAGTATTTATCAATATTGGCGTTGTAATAGGCTTATTACCAGTAACTGGTGTAACACTACCTTTTTTGTCTTATGGTGGCTCAAGTCTAATTATAAACTTCGCAATGATGGGAATTATTGCAAATATTATGAAAACTGCTCAAATTGAACCAAGTTTTTATCATAAGAAGATTACCTTTATAAAAAAACTCAAGAAAAATTATTAAACTTTTTCTTCATAAAAAAAACTATGAAAGGATAATCTTATTGTAATCAAAATTACATTTTAATTACCTTTCATAGTCTTTAATTCTAATCTTCAACACCATCAAGTGAAGCTAGTGGTAATTTATCCTCATTATTTTCATTATAATACTCTACAATTTCATTATAGTTTTTCAAAGTGTTTCTTCTACTATAATCCCACAAAAGTACGAAATCAACTAAAAATGGGCTATATGGAAAATCAGTGATTTCTCTTGCAAATGCCATCGCAGCAATCTCACTTAAGTTCCTGATTGTTGATTTATATCGAATTCCCAAAAATTTCCATAGAACAATTTTTGTGGTTCTAGTATAAATTGTCTTCTTGTTTTCTTCTTCAAAAAAATGAAATAATTCATGAGCTGTAATTAGCTGTGCTAGGTTATCTTTAATAAAAATAGCATTATTTATATTGCGAAATTCTTTTGTATGGCGACGACAATTATTAAGTGGTTCTTCCATAATTTGAATTTTTCGAGGTGGCGTAAATAGGGCAAAGATTAATCTTCCTGCAGGATCATTATATCCTTGACGATTTAAAATTTGTAATTTATTTAGTGAAGCAATTTCTTTTAAATCATTTGTGCCGTATTCATTTTTTAACTTTTTTGCCAATTCCTTACCACAATTAATAGCTCCTATGACAAGAGAATCTTGTTCATCTTTTTTTATCTTATTATGGAGTAGATCTATTTCTAGATTATATTTTCCCCATGTTATATCATCAATTTTTGATAGATTTAGAACAATTTCTTCTAATGTCATAGTAAGCCCTCCTTAATTAGTGTCTTGCATTTGCTGCAATAACAATTACATCGGCATCAATAGATAAGCTTGAAACTTCCATATCCATTAATACTTCTAGTTGTGATAAATCTAAACTTGTAAAGTCCATTACACGTGCACCCATACATAGGTAATATTCAGGTCGTTGAACTAATTCAGTCTTGTATACGGCCATTTGTTCCCATGTACGACGTACAACTTCAAGATAATCACGTGCATTTGATTTTTCAGCATATGCATATCCACGTTGAACTTTAATAAAGCCTTTCTTATCAATAATTCGAATAGCTGTACCCATTTCATGTGGATTTGGATTATTTTGACCAAAAACATAGAAATAATCAGTTTTCGATAATAATTTAACATCTGCAACATCTGTTTTCAAGTCTTTTGCTGCAATTTCCTTTGCTTCTTCTTCTGTTACTTCTTGTAACATTGATGAAGTCTTAACCTCAGTTGAACCAGTTGCAATAGCTGTAACTTTTGAAGTTTGTGCATCAATTTCGATATGGACTTCAACTGAATCTGGAGTTGCTCCAGATTGAATAGCCTTATTAATCGCTTCCATCTTTATTTGACGAATGTCATCTTTTGTAGGAGATGGAATAACTCTTTCTACGACGTCTCTAACCATAGCTAAAGCAACACCAATTGATGAAATTACTTCAGCATTTTCAGGAATTGAATAATTTAACTTACGCTTATTTGCAAAGTAAATGATTAATGACGATGCACCACCACCAACACCAACTAATGACATTTGATCCTCTTCTAGCTTATACTTACGAGCTAATTCATTGATAACTGGTTCAATCTTAGCATAAGATTTTTCCATAATTTGAGTAGCGATGTCTTCAACACTTGTATTACAGTAATCAGCTAATACTTTCATTGCACGATAAGCAGCTTCTTTATTACCATAAGAGAAGTGTTCAGGTTTAATTAATCCTAAAACGTTTGCAGCACAAGAGTTAGTAATAGTAACTGCGTCACCATTTTCTAAAACTACTTTAACATAGTCTGCTGGATCACCTGGACGTGGACTGAATAATTCAAGTTTAGGATTTTTGATACGTTCTGGTTCAGAATAAACTGAATAATCTAATCCTGCAATATGAGCAGAACGAGGCCCTACGTCAATAATTCCATTTTTATTAGCACGTACCATTGAACCACCGGCAACACCTAAAACACGAACATCTAGTGATGAAATATATGTCTTATATCCACCAACTTGTGAATAATCGATAGCTGGACGTCCATTTTTGATAACACCAATATTTGTAGTTGTTCCACCTACTTCAAAGTAAATACCATTAGATGCTCTAAGATACATTAATGACCCCATTACAGAAGCAGCTGGACCTGATAACATAGTTAATACTGGACGTTTACGCATTTCATTAATTTCCATTACACCACCATCACCACGCATGATCATTAATGGAACATGAACTCCTGCACTTCTAATAGAACCTTCTGTTTCATTAGCTGTATTTAACATCTTTGGTAAAATTGATGCATTAATTGCAGCAGTTCTAGTACGACGAGTTAAACCATAAAGTTTAGTAATTGCTGATGCTGAAGTTGTTTTAATTCCTTTAGCTTTACAAGCTTCAATTACTCTTTCTTCAAAGTAATCATCGTCAACACCAAACGCAGATGATGCTACGATTACTTGAGCACCTTTTTTAACAAGAGTGTCAATAGCATTATTTATATCATCTTCAGTAGTATTCTTGATATTTAAGAATGCACTGACAATTTTAATCTTCTTACCACCTGATGTTTTATCAAGAGTAATATTTTTTAAACAAGTTTGAAAACGAGCGAATAAACTTTCACCGATTCCTCTTCCCATACCGATGATACCTACAATTGCAACATCACCTTCAATTAAAGCGTTTGTAGCTTGTGTTGTTGAGTGTGCTACGAAAATTACATCATCTGGAGAAATATTGTTTTCTTTTAAACATTTTTGGAATGATTTTACAACTCCGGCTGCAACTCCAGCCTTATCAGAGTGAGTTGTTTTGACTGAAGCTTTTCCTATAATTTCATGAGTTTCGTTGTCGATAGCTACGGCCTTAGTGTGTGTACCACCAACGTCGATTCCCATTCTTACACTTTTTCCCATATTTTTCTTCCTTCTTTCCTAGAAAATACCGTTTCCTAATGAAACGAAATATAAAATAGCTATCATAATGATACAAACAATCCAACCTGTAGGGATGCTCATCTTCATATAATCTTTAGTAGAAACTTTTGTATAACCGAATCCCCATGCAACCCATGATTGAGTAACGTCTAAGTGTTGTGGAGCAACAGTTGTGATAGCGAATAGACCAAATCCAAATGTAATTGTACTAATTGCTAACGCAGGATCACCAGCAAGAATTGTATTTACATCGAAGAATTGTGGATTTGTTGATTTTAAAACGGCTAAAATTGCAGCACCACAACCTACTAAGTTTAAAGGTCCACGGAAGAATCCTAATGGAGCGAATACAGCAAATACAATGGCCAATGCTAAACCAGCTTTTGGAATAATATCTCCTAATACTGCACGGAAATATGGAGCTACGAATGTTGCACTATTATTAAACATAGCTAAACATAATAAGAATCCAATCATAGGAGCAACATCAATTGCACCATCACCAAATAATTTAGCTAATTTACGACAAATACCTTTGAATCCACCATCTAATTTACGGCAAGTAACTAATGCATATAATCCAGAAACAATAAATGCTAAAATAATAGGGAATTTAAGAGTAATTACTAGTAATACAGGTAAAACAATTGAAATCCATGAATACCAAGGAGCATTTTCAATTTTACTCATTCTTTCAACTGGTTCAACAATTACTGGTTTACCATTTTTCATCTTAATTTTTGGAGCCTTGTTAGGAGCTTTTGCAGCCCATGCATGGCTTGTCTTTGAAAAACTCATTACTAAGTTTGCAACTACTAAAACTACAACTAATGTAACAACTAGACCAGTCCATCCTAACCAAGCATAATTTTGATATGAGAAAACATCTTGTGATGCACCAAAAATACCAATGTATTGTGCAAAGTTTGTAATATTAGCGAAAATTCCGGCCATAATTGAACCCATGAACGCAAATAATGTTACTGGAGCAGATACTCCTAATGTTAATAAAATAGGAACAATAATAACTGCAATTGAAATTACAGGACCAATACCTGTCATTGATGTAAATAATAAAGCAGTTACAACACATAATAATGTAAGAATAACTCTTGGCTTATCTCCACCAAGTTCTACTACCTTACGGATAAGAGTTGAAGCAATATTTGTTTCAACTAAGATACGTCCAAAGAACGCACCAAAGAAAATATTAACTAAAATTGAAGAACCATAACCTTGTGGACCTTCTTGGAAAATATTAGTTAGAACACCTAAGCTTTGTGTCCATAAAGTTACACTTCCTCCAAGAGCTCCATATTTACCAGTGATGGCATCATTTGGTACAATGCAATTTCCGATTAAGGCAATTAAAGCCCAAATACATGTCATTACAAAGAAACCAACCATTAAGTTGTGCCCTTTTACACAGTAATATACTAGGGCAAAGAATGATAGTATTAACACTATCCCTAGAGCAATTTCCATAATTTCACCTTTTCTTCATCTTTTTTTAATCTAGATATTTTTTTAATGTTTTTAAAACAGCGCCTTCTCCTTGAATCATATCATTAAACATATTTGTTACTTTTTTAGCTAGTGCTGTTTTAGTTAAATCGATCCCAAAAATTTGTTCATTACTTAAAATTGGCGATAATACTTCCTCTGAAACTGTACTACCAATTTTTACATCTTTTAACATATCTTGTAATGTAGCAAGCATAGGATCAGAACTTAATTGTATATCCTCTAGCTTATCATTTTTAGCTAGTAGATATCTTAACCAACCTGCAATTGCCAGTGGAATATAAGTTAAATCATCTACATTTAAAGCATCACTTCGTACGTATGCTTTAATCGTTTCGCCATAACGAACTGGAATCTTTTGTGATGTATCAGTCGCAATTCTTTCAGGCATATCCGGAATTGATTTATTAGGTAGTCTCTCATTCAATACCTCATCTAAGAATTTTTGAGGTGATAAAATTTTTGGATCTACAACTACCTTCATTCCTTCTGCACCAATTTCTGATACAAGATTTGATAAATATCTATCTTCCATTTCAGAAGCAATTGTCTTAAAACCTAATAAGCATCCATATACGGCTAAAGCAGTGTGTAATGGATTTAAACAAGTTGTTACTTTCATCGTTTCAACTTTATTAACTGTTTCTCTATCTGTTAAATACACACCAGCATTTTCTAATGCAGGGCGACCGTTAGGGAACTTATCTTCAATTACTAAATACTCACAAACTTCAGCATTAACATATGGAGCTATAAAAGTATTTTTTGAAGTTGTTATTGGGTCCATTTCCTCAAAACCTAGTTTTATAATTGCTTCTTCTACTTCCTTAGCAGGACGTGGAGTGATTTTATCAATCATAGACCAAGGGAATGTTACTTTTGATTCATCTTTTAGATAATCGATAAAATCTTTTGTTACAAAGCCTCTTTCTAACCACTCGTTTGCTAGAGTTAAAACTGCATGTTCAATTTTTTCTCCGTTATGTGAGCAGTTATCCATGCTAACTATCGCAACAGGATGCGCACCGCAAGCAAATCTTTCAAATAATAATGCAGTTAAAATACTCATTGCATGACATGCTTTAGTAGGTCCATTTTCAATATCTTGTTTTACAAGATTTGAATACTTACCGTCTAAACCATTTAATTGATAGCCTTTTTCAGTAATTGTAAAAGAAACCATTTGAAGTGATTCACTTCTAAATATTTCTTTTAAGCGATTAAAGCAAACTTCATCACTTGTTGAAGCTTTAACTCCTTCAACGATTGAAGCAATCACTTCATAACTTGTAGGTTTTGTAGCACTAAGTGTCGCAAGTAATGTTAGATTATCATGTGGATTATAGATTTTTTCAATAATCTCATAATCAAATGTTTCAGCGGCGATAATACCTTTATTAGCTAATCCTTTATCAAGTAAATTTTGTTGAAGTCTAGCTATATATCCTCTAAAGATATTACCTGCACCAAAATGTAACCAAATAGGATTTCTCTTGGTTTCATCTTTAACTTTTTCGATGTCATATTTTGGCATCTTGCAATTTTCTAAAGTTAAACCTTTAATATCTTTAATCGTAAGTTTCATTTTTAGCCTCTTCTTTTTCTTCCTTATCAATAGCTTCCCATAACCCTTGTAAATAACAAGCACCTAATGCTCTATCATATAAACCATATCCTGGCATTCCTACTTCATCCCAAATCATACGACCATGATCTGGACGAATAACTCCATCAAATCCTGTTTCATAGAATGCTTGCATAATTTTAAACATGTCCATAGAACCATCACTTGATAGGTGAGCAGCTTCTTGGAAGTCACCAGGTGAGTTATATTGTAGATTTCTTACATGAGCAAATGGTACACGTCCTTTAGTTGCATGAATAATATCAACAATATCGTTATCTGGATTTGAACCTAAAGAACCTGTGCACAAGTTAACACAGTTATATGGTTCATCAATTGTCTTAAGTAGACGCATAATTTTTTCTTTTCCTGTGATGATTCTTGGTAATCCAAATACTGGCCAAGCTGGATCATCTGGATGAATAGCCATTTTTATATTATATTTCTCACAAACTGGTTTTAAACGTTTTAAGAAATAGATTAGATTTTCAAATAGTTTTTCATCATCTACATCCTTATACATTTCAAACAAGTCTTTTAACTTAGCTAAACGTTCAGGTTCCCATCCTGGCATAACAAATCCATTTGAATTGTTATTAATTGAATCAAACATTGTTTGAGGATTAATCTTATCAATCTCTGCTTGATTATAAGCTAAAACTGTAGCTCCATCTGGACGAACTCTAGCTAAGTCTGAACGAGTCCAGTCAAACACTGGCATAAAGTTATACACAACAATGTGAATATCTTCTTTACCTAAATTTTCTAGTGTTTGAATATAATTATCAATGTACATATCCCTTTCAGGTGCACCAATTTTAATTGCATCATGTACATTTACACTTTCAATTGCGGCAATTTTTAAGCCTGCCGCTTCCACTTCCATTTTAAGATTGTGGATAGCTTCTTGGGTCCATACTTCCCCCGGTTTAGTATCATATAATGTAGTTACAACACCAGTAACACCTGGAATTTGTCTGATTTGTTGTAGTGTTACACTATCAAATCCTTTACCAAACCAACGCAATGTCATTTCCATAATTTTCATACCTCCAAAAACGAAAAGCGCTTTTTCTTATATCCAATATAATTATAAGCGCTTACAGTTAAAAATGCAAGCGCTTTTAAGAAAGTTTTTTAAAATTATGACATTTTTTTATAAATTACAAAAAGCGCTTTTTGTTTAAAATAAAAAAAGAAATCACGCAGATTTCTTTATAACTAAATGTGGATTCAAATGCACATCTTCAACTTTTTCATCATTCAATAGTTTTAACATTAGTTTAGCAGAAATTTCCGATGATTCTTCACATAGATTATCTACACTAGTCATTCTAGGATCACATAAGGATGTAAATTCACTAGCATTAAATCCGATTACATCTACTTCTTTCCCAATTTGATAGCCAACATCCTTTAGACATGACATTACTCCCATAGCTACTAAATCTTCACCACAAATAATACCATCAATGGATTCACGATTAGCAATAATATTACTACAAACTTTATATCCACCACTTGAAAATTCATTTGTCGAATGAATCCTTCTTGGTAACCCAGCCTCCATCATTGCTACCTCATATCCATCTTTTTTGTTTATAGCACTTGCAGTATCCAGATATTTAATATAGTGAATATTTTTTCTTCCTTTTTTTATTAAGTATTTAGTAGCTTCATATATTCCCATTTTATCATTGATGAAAACTGAAACTGTTTTTTTAACATTTATATGACCATTCACACACACAACGGGAATTTCATCTAATGTTTTTAGTACTTCGGGATAATTATTCAAATAATTAAAAATTGAACCTATAAAAATAAAACCATCTATATTTATATTTATCATTGATTTAATATAGTTAATGCTTTCTTCAGGTTTACCCAAAGTATTACAAATTACAACTCTGTATCCAAAACTTGAAAGTGATTTATCAATAAAGAATGCAGCTTGTGCATAATGCATTAACCTCAAATCAACTACCATAACAGCGACTGTTTTCATCGATTTTGAAGCTAAACCTCTTGCTACTTGGTTTGGTACAAAATTATGTTTATTGATAACCTCTTCTACTCTTTTTCTAAGTTCAGGACGGATATTTTTATTATTTAAATATTTTGAAACTGTTGAGATTGATACTCCAGCTTCTTTTGCTATATCGTATATATTCAAAAAATAACACTCCCTTACTATAATTTTACATTTGTTTACCCTATATTCAAGCGAATTAAATGCAAGAATGAAAATAGTCCTCTTACATCAGAGGACTAATATTCTTAGTATAATTTTTCGATTGCCTTAATCGAATTTAAAACAAACTCATTATAAGGTGCTTGAACATTATACTTATAAGCTAAATTTACAATTTGACCATTGATTTTTTCAATTTCAGTAAAACGCTTATTTTCTACATCTTGATACATTGATGTGTATCCTTTACCAACATTAACACATGTTTTATGTAAATCTTCTAATACCTCATTATGGCTGAATTCACAACCATCTTTTCTAGCAACTGTGATTGCTTCTTCAACAATTTTTTCAGCTAACTTCCAAATATTTTTATTTTCATACACAACTTTAATCTTACAACCAAACATGGCAGTCAAAGGATTTAAAGTTGCATTTACAAAAATTTTCTTCCATACTACACGTTTGATATCATCCGATACATCTGTGATAATTCCAGATTGTTCTAAACATAAACGAGCTGTTAAGGCCGTCTTTTTATTACCAACTAAGCTACCAATAACTGTTAGACCTTCTCCAGATTTTTTTGTTATACCAACAGATTCTGTTACGCAATTGATTAATGTATTACCAATAATGATATTTTCTGGATCAACAAAGCGTGAAATTTCCCTTTCATTACCAAAACCATTTTGTAAAGACATTACAATTGTATTTGGAGTAAATAGCTTCTCATTTTCTGATAAAGCTGCCATATTTTGAGTAGATTTAACGAATAATACGACTAAATCTGCAGGTTGATCAAATTTTCCACTCAAGAAAGCAGGAGCATTGTATTTTTTCTCCTCATCATTTTCTTTAACAATAATTCCTCGTTCATTTAAAATATCAACTGTTTTTGGAAATGCATCAATATAAACAACCTCGTTCTTTTCAGATAATTTTGCACCAAAGTAACAGCCCATTGCGCCACAGCCAATTACAGCAATTTTCATTTTGAATTCCTCCATCTCCTATAAATCTTTAAAGTCTGTATTAGACTTTAAGAATTGTTTAATTATGTCTTTTCGCGTAACAATCCCTATAAACATATCTCTATCATCTACGACAGGTACAAAGTTTTGATCAAGCGCTAAAGTAATTAAATCTTCAACATTTTGATTAATATTGATAGCTTTATAGCTTCTATTCACTTTAATTGAAGCTATTTTCATCTCTTCAGCTTTTTTAATCGAAAAGTCTTCTTGAGATTTTATACTCCAAAGAATATCACCTTCAGAAATTGTTCCGACATAATTCCCATCACGATCAATGATTGGAATGATAGAATATCGAACTCTTTCCATTTTCTCAAGAGCTTGACGAACTGTGAAATCATTATATAAATAACTAACAGTAGCCTTTGGTTTTAAAAAAAACAGTATATTCATAATTAACCTCGATGTATTCTCTCCGTTTTCTAATGTTTCTCTTATAATTAATTATAATAAATTAAATGTCTTTTGACAAGATTATCTTTTCTTAGTCGAAACTGCCATTCCGTCACCAACATTAAATATTGTTGAATCGAATTCATCATGATTTAGTAGGAAATCTTGATATTGATTAAGCTTACGAATTAATCCTCGAAGACTACGTGATTTAGCATCTTCTATTTTAACACCATGAAATAACATATTATCAGATACAATAATTCCATCTTCACTTAAAAGTGGTTTATATAAATTAAAGAAATTTGTATACTGAGCCTTTGCTGCATCTATAAAGATCAAGTCATATTTATTTTGGCACACTAAATCAAATGATTCTAGTGCATCTTTGTAGATTAAATTAATTTTATTTTCTAATCCTAATATTTTAACATTTTTTATGGCTTCTTCTTCCATTTTACTATCACGTTCAATTGTATCAATTATAGCATCTGAATTAATTGCCATCATTGAACTTGAGTAAGCAATAGCTGTTCCAATTTCTAAAATACGTTTAGGACGTTTTATTCTTATAATTGTCAGTAAAAATGCAAGTCCTTCATCTTGAATAATTGGAACATTATTCTCTATTGCATAAGATTTAATCTTTTTAATTTGTTCGTTAAAAGTTAAATTATTAAGTTTTATTTGTTCTTGATTACTCAGTTGAATTTTCATAACTAATCATTTAATTCATCATCGCATGAACATGAAGAACAAGAATCACATGATGAAGAGCATGAAGAACATGAACCATCGCAAGAATCATTTTCTTCTTTTTCTTTTCTTGTTAGATAATCATCTAGTAATTCTTCAAGCATCTTCCATTCTTCTTCAGTTTTAATTTGTTCTAGTGTTCCACGACCTTCTTCACCTTGAACGTATGATGCAGCTGATGCATTTTGTGTACCTTTTTCAACAAATACTACATAATCCTTCTTAAACTCTTCTGAATGAGTTGTAAATAAAATTTCACAAAGAATTTCATCACCATTTTCAGTTGTTATTGTTAATGTTCTATCTTCCATTTTTTATTTCTCCTTTATTTTCGATCTAAGAAATCCTGAAGTATAATCACTGCAGCCATTTCATCTTTTTTTTGATGTCTTTTTTCACGACTTAAATTTGCCATCAACATTGTTTTATCTACTCTAACTGTCGTTAGACGTTCATCAATTAAATGTACCTTAATTTTTGAAATTTCTTCAATTTTAGTTTTAAATTCATAACTAATTTTACTTCGTATGCCTTCATCACCATTCATATGCTTAGGATTACCTAAGACAATCTCAGTAATACCTTCTTTTTCACATATTTTAATTGTCTCATTAATAGCATAATCATAATCATTATCATTAAAACGAAGTGTTGTATATGGTCTAGCAAACATTCCTAATGCATCAGATATGGCTAACCCTAATGTTCTAGAGCCTAAATCTAAACCTAAGTACTTCATTACAAACTTTCCTTTACTGCTTTAATAGCTTCATCTACTTTATCTAAGTCTTTCCCACCTGCTTGAGCAATATCTGGCTTACCGCCACCCTTACCATTGCATAAAGAAGCAGCAATCTTTACTAAATTAGAAGCATTGTATTTAGAGTTTGTTTTACATACAAAGCTCACCTTTTCACTGCCTAGTGAAGTTAAGAATACAACATCTAACTGATATTTATTAGATAAAGCCTGTGCCAAATCTTTTAAAATATTTGTATCCATTTCACCTAGAGTTACAAACAAATTGTTATTTTCAATTTGTTTTTCATAACTGTCTAGATTACTCAATGCATTTTTACTCTTTTCTTGACTATATTCTTTGTCTAAGTTTTTAACTAAATTTGAAACATATTGAATATGTTGTTTTAAATCAAGAACATATGCATATCCTTCTTCTTTAGTAATTTTGTAGTCATCATTAAACTCTAATTCGATTCCTTCTGCCTTCGCATTTTCAACAATTTGGATACCCTTAGTTTTGATGGTCATTAATTCTTTATCATAATTATCTAAATATGTTTTTAAAGTTTCAAAAGCATTATGACCTGTGGTAGCTAAGCATCTATAAATACCTGATCCTATTGACTCAATGCTAACAATTTGGAATTTTTCAATTTCTTTTGTATTGGATACATGAGTCCCAGCACAGAATTCTTTAGATACTTCCATATCTATAACACGAACAAAATCACCATACTTTTCACCAAATAATGCCATCGCATCAAGTTCCTTAGCTTCCTCAATTGGTAAAACATGAGTTTCTACTCTATGATTTTCGTTGATATATTTATTTACAAGTTTTTCAACACTTAATATTTCTTCATCTGTTAAAGAATTATAGTTATTAAAATCAAAACGCATATATGTTGATGAAACTTGTGAACCTTGTTGATGAATATTTTTACCAAAAAGTTCTTGTAAAGCAGCTTGAAATAAGTGTGCACTTGAGTGATTTTTCATAGTTAAAACACGATTTTCATTATCTACTTCACATGTAACAATATCACCAAGATTAAAATTAACCTCATCTAGAGTATGTAAATGTTGACCATTTGGCATTTTAATCACATCTAATACATCAATTCCATTAATTTTACCTTTATCTGCTAATTGTCCACCAGAAAATGCATAGAATGGAGTTTTATCTAAAACTACACTATTATCAAAGATTGCAATCACCTTAGATTCAGTTTTAAGAGTGTTATATCCTACAAACTCAGATTCTTCTTTAAAAGCCATAAATTCTTCATTTTGACCTTTCATAGAAGCAATATCCTTGCGTGAATTACGTGCTCTTTCTTTTTGTAATGCCATTGCCTTCTTAAAGCCTTCTTCATCGACGCTCTTTCCTAGCTCTTCTGCATATTCTTGAGTTAATTCAAATGGGAAACCATAAGTATCATATAATAAGAAAGCATCTGCTCCATCGATTACATCTCCTTTTTTAGCAATTTCTTGGAAACGTTTTTCACCTTGAGAAATTGTTTCTAAAAATTTAGATTCTTCTTTAGTTATAATTTCTTTTACGATATCAGCTTTCTCATGCAAATAAGGATAGTATGAATCCATAATAGAAATAACCACATCTACTAATTCTTTCATAAAAGGTTTCTTAATACCTAATCTCTTTGCATACTTAGTTGCACGACGAAGTACACGACGTAATACATAACCACGTCCTTCATTTGACATTGTTGCACCATCAGCTACCGCAAATGTACAAGTTCTTACGTGATCAGCTATAACCTTAAATGCCATTTGACCTTCATATTTGACACCACTTATTTCTGATATCTTATTAATCAATGGTTTAAATAAATCAGTATCATAATTTGTTGGAACTTCTTGCATTATGCAGCAT
Source organism: uncultured Anaeroplasmataceae bacterium (assembly GCA_944325035.1). Lineage (GTDB taxonomy): Bacteria > Bacillota_I > Bacilli_A > Acholeplasmatales > Anaeroplasmataceae > CAG-307. Next base: position 138,143 of record CALUYM010000001.1, on the reverse strand, counting down.
AATCTTTCTAGGCCTGAACCAGTATCAATATTTTTATGTGGTAACTCTTTATACTCACTTCTTGGAACTCCCGTTTTAGAATTAAATTGTGAGAATACAATATTCCAAATTTCAATGAATCGATCATTTTCAATATCATTAACTAATAATTCTTTGCCACGTTTATCCCATTGTTCTCCGCGGTCATAAAAAATCTCAGTATCCGGCCCACATGGTCCTTCACCAATTTCCCAGAAGTTTCCTTCTAGTGGAATTAAGTGGTCTTCATCCATTCCACATTTAACCCATAAATCAAATGTTTCCTTATCAGTTGGATAATATGTGATATATAGTCTTTCTTTAGGAATTCCAAACCATTTTTCAGATGTTAAAAGTTCAAATGCCCATGGTAAAACTTCATCTCTAAAATAATCACCAATTGAAAAATTACCTAGCATTTCAAAAAAAGTGTGATGACGAGCAGTTTTACCTACATTTTCAATATCATTCGTACGAATACATTTTTGAGCATTTGTAATTCTTGGATTATCAGGTATGACACTTCCATCAAAATATTTTTTTAAAGGCGTAACTCCAGCATTTGTCCATAATAAGGTTGGATCATTTTGTGGAACTAATGAAGCACTTTGTTCAACACTATGTCCCTTAGATTTAAAGAAGTCAAGCCACATTTGTCTAATTTCATAACTTTTTAAATGTTTCATAAAATTTCTCCTTAAAAAAAATAGCCCTTAGATTAAATCTAAGGACGAATTATCGCGGTACCACCTTAGTTCTAGTATTACTCTACTAGCCCTCTTACACTGTTAACGCCAGTTTACGTTTTAACTCCATAGTAGCTTCAAATTTTAATCCAGGCTTTCACCTACCCCTGGTCTCTTTTAGTTAAAAATTCTACTTATCTATTTCTTCGTTAAAAAAATTTACATGTATATTGTATCATTTTTTTTTACAAATAAAAGTGTTTTACACAATTTTATTAAAATTTTAAGTTCTATCCTTTTCATAAAAAAAGGAAAGTCCCAAATAAAATCAGCACTTTCCTTTACTTTATTATTCTTCAAATTGTGAATTATATAAAGAAGCATAGAATCCATTTTGAGCGAGAAGTTCATCATGATTTCCTTGTTCAATAATATTTCCATCTTTTAGTACCAAAATTAAATCAGCATTTTTAATTGTTGATAAACGGTGTGCAATTACAAATGAAGTTCTACCTTCCATTAATTTATCCATTGCTTGTTGAATTTGTATCTCAGTTCTTGTATCAACATTAGATGTAGCTTCATCTAAAATTAGCATTGGAGCATCTTGAATCATTGCACGAGCAATTGTAATTAATTGACGTTGTCCTTCAGATAAAGCGGTTTTGTCGCTTAACACTGTATCAAACCCATGACTTTGAGCTTCAATAAACTGTTCCATATTCGTAGCTTCGCATGCTTCTTTTAATTCTTCATCAGTTACATTTTCTTTATCATATACAATATTTTCACGAATAGTACCGTTAAAAATCCATGTATCTTGAAGAACCATTGAGAACAATTGTCTTACATCTTCACGTTTCATATCTTTAGTATTAACACCATCGATTAAAATCTTACCACTATTTATTTCATAAAAACGCATTAATAAGTTAACAATGGTAGTTTTTCCTGCACCAGTTGGGCCTACAATAGCAACTTTTGCACCCGGTTTAACATGGCAAGTAAAGTTTTTAATAATTGGTTTTTCAGGATAATAACTAAAACATACATTTTCAAAATCAACTTGACCTTGAAAATTTTCAATTTTAGCAGTCTTATGTGATTCATCTTCTTGTTCTTCAATTTCTAAGAATTCAAATACACGATCAGATGAAGCCATCATTTGTTGAACATATGTCATCGCTTGAGCTAGTTGTTGAACTGGTGAACGGAATAAATTTAAATAAACAATGAATGCCGTTAAAACACCTATTTCAATGGAACCATTTTTAAATAAAATTCCACCAACTATACAAATTGCAACATATCCCATATTTGATACAAAACTTGTAATTGGCATCATTAATCCAGATAGGAAATTACTCTTCCATGCATTTTGGTAAATACGGTTGTTTGCATCTTTAAATTTTTCAATAAAACGACTTTCTGCATTAAATGCTTTAACAACAACAGCTCCTGAGTAATTTTCTTCAATAATACCATTTAATTCACCAAGTGCAATTTGTTGGTCACGAAAGAATTTTTGACTGACAGATGCCATCAAAATAATTAGAACTAGCGAAACTGGTACAGTCGCTAATGCTGTAAAAGCCATTTGATATGAGGTAACAAACATCGCAATTAATACACCAATTAAAAGTGAGGTTGAACTAAAAATAGCATTAATAGATTGATTTAAGCTTTGACCAATTGTATCAACATCGTTTGTAATTCTTGATAAAATATCACCATAACTTGAATGGTCAAGATATGATAATGGAACTCGATTTATCTTAGCTTGTAAATCTTTACGAAACTTTTTAGTTACACCCTGGTTGACTCCTGACATAATAAAGCTCTGTAAATAGTTAAATATAAACGCTAAGGCATAAAAAACTACTAGTAAAGTTCCCACTTTTGCAATATTTGTTAAAAGAGTTTCAGTTGTTTCATATGCTGCACCATCAGCTATATAAATTCCATTTACGACATAACCCTTTACATTATAATAAATATGTGAAGTCATAGTCGAAATTTTAGATAAATAAGAAGGGGAAACAATTTGTAAAATAGATGCTCCAATCGTCAATAATACAGAAATAATAATTGGAGCATAGTATGGGCGACAGAATTTAATAAGTTTCTTAAATCCACCTTTTTTAAACCCTCTTTCAACATGAGAAGGGCGATTAATTCCTGCACGCATCATAGACCTAATTCCTCCTTCGATAATTGTGATAAAGCAATTTCTTTGTAAACATCACAAGTTTTAAGTAATTCTTCATGTTTACCAAAACCTACCATTTCACCTTTTTCTAATACAATAATCTTATCTGCATCAATAATTGTTCCAATTCTTTGAGCAACTATGATATTGATTGAATCTTTGGTTTTTTCTTTTAAGCGACGTCTTACTTCTTTATCAGTTTTATAATCTAAAGCACTAAAAGAATCATCAAAAATATAGATAAGAGGGTTTTTAGCAATAGCACGAGCTATTGAAACTCTTTGTTGCTGACCACCACTTAAATTTTTACCACCTTGAGCGACATGAGAATCATATGTTTCTGGCATTTTTTCAATGAATTCATCTGCCATCGCAATATGAGATGCTTCTTGCATTTCAAGATTAGTAACATGATCTTTAGTAAATTTAATATTAGACTTTATATCTCCAGAAAATAAGAATTTTTGTTGTGGTACATACCCAATTACTCTTCTTAGATCTTCTTTTGTATATTCTTTAATATCATGTCCATTAATAATAACTTTTCCATTTGTGACATCATAAAAGCGTGGAATTAAATTTACAATCGATGTCTTACCACTACCAGTCGCACCAATAATCGCAAGTGTTTCTCCTTTTGAAACTTCAAAATTAATATTTTCAATAGCATTTGAAGCATCACCTGGATATCTAAATGATACATTCTCAAACTTTAAAGATGCGTCACCTTCAATTTTAGTTGCATGTTTAGGATTTTTGATTTTATTTTCGGTGTTCAAAACTTCTAAAATACGACCAGCTGCAACACTAGCACGTGGAATCATAATTAAAAGCATTGATAACATTAAAAATGACATTAAAATCTGCATCGCATAGGAAGTAAAACTTGTTAAGGATGCATAATCAATATTATTCTTACTAATAATTCCTGCTCCTACCCAATAGACAATCAAACTAATTAAAGATGTAGCTATCGTCATAGTTGGACCTAATATTGCCATTACTCGGTTAGCTACTAAGTTATTATGAGTTAGATTATTGTTCGCTTCTTCAAACTTTCTACTCTCATATTCTTCAGCATCATATGCTCTAACTACTCTTAACCCATTTAAATTATCGCGTGTTACATCATTTAGACGGTCTGTCAATTGTTGTACACGACGGAATCTTGGCATAACAATAGCAAAGATTATAGTTATTAAAGCTAAAATAAATGCAATTACTAAACCAACAGATAAACTTAACATTCCACTTGTATTTCCTATTTTAGTAATAGCCCATATTGCAGTTATTGGTGCAATGAAGATTAATCTCATTGACATACCATAAGCAATTTGTACTTGTTGAATATCATTAGTTGTTCTTGTTATTAAACTAGCTGTTTCAAAATTGTTCATCTCTTCAAGAGAAAAAGATTCTACTTTTTCAAACATCTCTTGACGAAGTGTTTTGGCAAAATTTGTCGCAACCATTGTTGCAAAAAAACCAATTACAATCGTTGATAATCCTGATGCTAAACAAATTATAAGCATAGCTTTACCAGTTTCCCAAATATAAGCTGTTGTTTTAGTTGGGTCTATCATTTGATTTATTATTGTCGCAGTTTTTTCAGGCAATTTTAAATCAAAATATACTTGACCAACCGATAAACCGATTATGATAACTAAGAAAAACCAATCTATTTTTCTGAATTTACTCATTAATTTGATCATAAAACTACTTCCTTTCTACAAGCGATATTATATCACTCTCATTTCATTAGTCAAGAAAAATATTTCACAAATATGAAATAATTATTCTTGTATATTTTTCTTCTTTGTATTACAATTAGCTTGGTGATTGTTATGTCTATTGATAAAAAATATTCAAAATTAATTGACTTATTTTTAGAATTAGCCGGATATCAAAAGAAAATATTTTTAGCTGAACCTACGTTAACTAAAAAAATAGAAGTTCTACCGCCTAATTTACAGTTGTGTTTTACTTTGATTTCTAATCGCGAATTTGATAACATGTCTGATTTAGGAAGAGCTATGGGAATTTCTAATCAACAATTGACAAGAGTCATTGATGATTTAGAAAAAAGAGGTTATGTTATTCGACAACGAGATTTACAAAATCAACGTAAAGTTCATCCTGTATTAACTGAAAAAGGAGATCAGCGACATAAAGAAGTTAGAAAAATTATTCGTGAGAAAATTGCCAAATCTTTTGAGTCTTTAGATGAACTTACACTGGATGATTTAATTAAATCTATTGAAAATGTCACAACTATTTTGCAAAAAATTCACGGTTAATAGTAGTATTAACGAAAATGAGAATTTTAATGATAAAAGCGAGAATTTTTAATCTATAACTAAAATGATATCAAATGAACGCTTGATACCTGCATTATATTTCTATTAAGTTAATTCAAAATTAGATACAATATTTTATAAATTTATAAACAAAAATGATTATGCATAAAAACCTCTAACTATTATATTTACTTTAGAGGTTTTTTATTATTTTATAGGCGTTATCTTTTTACATTTATATATTAAAAAAACTCCACAAAGTAAAATCACACTTTATTATACGCGTTTACTTTAAAGAGTCTTTTATTTTAATTTATTAATTATATTTCTTTTTGCAAAAAGTTTCTTTTAATGCACATTTTTTATCAAAAAAAGACAAGATCCATCCTTCTTTTGAAGTTGGTATGTGAAATAGTGTTAGGGGAAACATATGGCTAATCATAATTTTTTGAACATTTTTATTGATATTAAAATCTCTTATTGCATTTAAAACAGATGTTTTGGGATGGGTAAAGCCATGTAGCCCTTTACGATTATACTTTTTCTTATCATGCCAGTCATATAAATAATAGTCATGAAATAAAGCAGCTAAAACCAAATCATCCAAGTTATAATTTTTCTTATTTTTAGCATATTCATAACAATGATAGGCTACATCAAGACTATGTTCATATATTGATGTTTTCCCGTGATGAATAAATACCTTTAGTCTTTGATATTTATCTGTATTTACAATATAATTTATTTTCTCAATAAAATCTTGTTCATATTTTTTCACTACATTAAACCTTGCTCTAACATTGCTTTTGAAACTTTTTCAAATCCAGCAATATTAGCTCCCTTTAATAAATCATACTGATTACCATATTCTTTAGCAATTTGATAACAATTTTTAAAAATATTAATCATAATTTCTTTTAATTTATTATCTACTGTTTCAAAACTCCATTGTAAACGAGAAGAATTTTGACTCATTTCAAGCCCAGATGTTGCTACACCACCAGCATTTGCAGCTTTAGCTGGACCATAAATAACTTTATTTTCAATCAAATAATAGGCTGCCTCTAATGTAGATGGCATATTAGCGCCTTCACAAACGGCTTTAACTCCATTTTTTACTAAAATTTTAGCTGATTCTAAATCTAACTCATTTTGTGTAGCGCAAGGTAATGCAATATCACATTTTATTGTCCAAATACCAGAAGAACCTTCAACATAAGTAGCATTTTTATGAACATTTATATATTCTTTAATTCGCCCACGATTTATCTCTTTTATTTCTTTTACTAAAGCTAAATCTATTCCATTTTCATCATAAATATATCCATCAGAATCAGACATAGCTACAACTTTAGCTCCTAATTCTATTGCCTTTTCACACGCATAGATAGCTACATTGCCAGACCCAGAGATTACAACAATATTATTATTAAAACTTTCATTTAAAATCTCTTTCATTGCTTCTTCTGTAAAATAACAAAGTCCATAACCAGTTGCTTCTTTTCTTGCCAAAGAACCACCAAATGTTATTCCTTTACCTGTTAATGTCCCAACACTTTCATTACAAATACGTCGATATTGTCCATACATATATCCGACTTCTCTAGCTCCCACTCCTATATCTCCAGCAGGTACATCCCTAAATTGTCCAATGTGACGATATAATTCAGTAATAAATGCTTGACAAAAACGCATAATTTCTCGTTCTGACTTTCCTTTTGGATCAAAGTCAGAACCACCTTTGCCTCCACCCATAGGAAGTCCTGTTAGACTATTCTTTAGGGTTTGTTCTAAACCTAAAAATTTAATAATAGATTGATTCACACTCGGATGAAATCTCAATCCACCTTTAAATGGACCAATAGCACTATTAAATTGAACACGATAGGCTCTATTAACTTCTACTTCTCCATTATCTCTTTCCCAAACCACTCGAAAAGATATCAAACGTTCTGGTTCGACAAATCGCTCAAGTATTTTATTCTTTTCAAGTTCTGGATGTTTTTCAACATAAGGAACAAGCGAATTAAGAATCTCAGAAGCTGCTTGTTTAAATTCAACCTCATTTGGATATTTTGTATTTAGTTCGTTTAACACTCTTTCAACATATTTATTCATATTCATTTTCTCCATTTATATGTATTTTTGTTTTTTGCTCTACGAACTATATTTTACTCCTCTATTAGCGTTTGTGCAACAACTTCTAGATGATCTCCTGCTCTTTCGAGATTAGAAATTAAGTTAATGAATACACCACTACTTTGTGCCCTGCATTTTCCTTCTTCTAAACGTTTAATGTGGTCATCAATCAATGTAGTTCTAAGTTTATCAATATTATCTTCAATTTCTTTTACTTTATTCCATAGTGAATAATCTGATTTTAAAATCATAATATTAATATTATCGAATTGCTCATTTAACATATCTCTTAGTCCACGAATTGATTCATAAACGCTATCAGAAAATGTAATATTTTCATCAGTAATCTTATGAGTATATTTTAAAATATTATCTGCGATTTCGCTTTCACGAATTAAATCTATAACAATATGATGATATTTTGAAATCATATTTTCATCTTCAGTTGAAATCTCTTTACTCGAAATTTTAACTAAATATTGAATAATCGCTTTATTCAATTCCTCAATTATTTCGTTATTCTTTTTTACTTCTGCATCTAATGTATTATCACTATTTAGAAATCCTTCAAGAGCTTTATTTAAATTCATCATCGCTAATGTACCCAAATGAGAAATTTCTTTGATTACTTGACTAATTGCAACTGACGGATTTAATAAAAAACGTTCATCTAATGCTGTTTCAAGTTTCTCACCCTTCTTATCTTTAATGATAATCTCTGAGATTTTAACAAAATATTTGATAAATGGTAAGAAAATTATTGTAGAAACAACGTTAAAAAATGTATGGAACATCGCAATTTGTGTCGCTGGACTTGAGAAAAGTCTAACTAATGTGTCATTCATAAAGTTTTGCCAAATCAACAATATAATTACAAATATAATTGTACCAAAGAAATTAAACAAAAAATGAATCAATGCAGCTCGTTTGGCGTTTTGATTAGCTCCAATACTCGATAAAAAAGCAGTAATACATGTTCCAATATTAGAACCTAGTACTAAATAAAGTGGGGCATTAGGACTTGTACCAATAGTAATTCCAGCAGCAACCATGGAAATAATAATAGTAGTAACTGCTGATGAAGATTGAACTAAAGCCGTAAAACCAACACCTATAATCAATAATAAAAATGGATTATTTATCCCTGAGATAAAGTTCATAAATGAATCAGATTCTCTAAAAATTTCCATTGATGCCGACATATACTCAAGACCTAGGAAAACAAGTCCTAATCCTGCTAAAGACATACCAATAATTTTAGTCCTATCCTTTTTACTAAGCATATCAATGAAAACACCAATACATGCAAGAACAACTGCAAACTGAGTAAAATCAAATGACTGAAGTGCAACTATTTGTGCTGTAATTGTAGTACCAATATTAGCCCCCATTATCATTGATGTTGCCTGAATTAATGTTATAACACCTGCGTTAACTAAACCAACAACCATAACAGTCGTAGCACTCGACGATTGAACAATAGCTGTTGCTAAAGCTCCAATTCCAACTCCGATAAAACGATTACCAGCTGTTTTATTAAAAAGTTTTTTTAAACCTTTTGTTGCAAGTTTTTCAACGTTTTCTGATAAAATCTTAAAACCGATTAAGAATGCTCCTAATCCACCTAATAATGAAATAAATGCATATAAGTAATTCATATTTTTTATTATAACTGCGTATTCAAGTTATATTCCTTTCCAATTATTTTATAGTATCATCATTATAAATGCTTTTTTTCCTTTTTTATAAGCTATTTGCACTTCTTTATTTTTTAACTTGTCATATAATTTAGGCTCTAAAACTGGATAAGTCTCTACCATAAATTTTCCCTCATCATGGATTTCAACATAGGCTTTTAAATAACTTTTGAAGGTAAAAGACATTTCTGGTTCTAATTTAAGGATTCGTCCTTCATACATTTGCCATCCTTCTGCAGTTTTAGCTTTTTTCAAGCGTTTTAGCATTATCGTAATTAAAGGTAAAAATACTATCACTACACTTATCGAAATTATTAAGTAGTATGGCCATAAACTTGGTTCAATAAAAACAAGTACTAGCATAAATAAGTCAACAAGTATAGGAGCAATAATATATCTTTGTAAAATTTTTAAATAAAAATTATATGATAAACTATGCTTCACTTGTATCTCCTAACCCTTAAGACCGCGACTTTGACGATCCATATCTTCAATTACAATGTCAAATACTTCTCCATATTTGCGAATCTCTTTAAGTAAGTCCCATGGTTCATTGGTATGGAAATGCACTTTAATTAGTTCATCATCACCAGCACATACTAATGAATCGCCTTCAAAATTACTCTCGATGTATTCTTTAATTACATCTTCATCCAAATTTTCTCCTTCTATTAATAATTGTGTGTCATATCTGAATTTAATCATAATTCTATCTACTCCTTTTTGTTCCATCTTTTATTTTATAATAATTGTAAATAAATTTGAATAAATTTTTTTTATTTTGTAAAAATTCTAAACAATTTCTTCAAAAGTTAAATAAAAAATGGAAATCTAAATCTAGATTTCCGAAATAATCATAAATAATTTATTAATTTGGTCTAAAATTAATCAGATAAGACTAATTTCTTTCGACAAACAATATCACTTGTAAAAAAAATTAAAATAGCAAATGTAAATATTAAAGAAAATATTAAATCAGCTTCGACAATAAATGAAAATAAACCACTAATCAATAAAACTACTCCACAAAATAACATAGTTAAACCTTCAAATAATAGATATTTGTTTATGTTAATAAATTTTTTATCCTTATACAATTTGCTCATTTTATCTTTGCAAAAGATATGGGAAATCCCAAATATTAAGAATAAGCATCCAATAACCACCGCAACGATGGAATAAAACAACATTATTTATTCCCTCCTCTTTTCATTACATAAGCAATACAAAGTCCTCCAGGTCCAATGTGAGAGCCAGCAGCGGCGCTAATTCTTGATTTTGTATAGTCTTTACTATTTAATAATGGTTGTGTTTGAGCAATTAATCTGTCAATATTCTCATGTCCCATTGTATATCCGTAACATAATTCATAATCTTCATCAATAGGATTTTTCTTAATATCTTCACAAGCTGCTTTAATGGCACGTGATAACCCAATTGCTTGCCCAAATTTTGTAATCTTACCAGCTTCATCCAACTTAATAAATGGTTTTAGTTGAATTAATGAACCTATAATCATAGCCGCTCTTGATAAACGACCACCTTTAAAAAAATACTCAAGAGTATCAACTATACCAAAAATTTTAATTCGATGTTTAATATCATTAATTACCTCAGCAATTTCTTCAATTGTTTTTCCCTCATCTCTTAATTTGCATGCTGTTCTTACAATTAATCTTTCTGCAGTTAAACAATTTAAAGTATCTATTACTGTAACATGACCTTCATAATCAGCGAGTTCAATTGCTATATTAGCAGATTGAACTGTTCCAGATAGACCAGATGATATAGTTAAAACTAATACATCGCGCCCTTCTTCTTTAGCTTGTAAATAATACTTTTCAAATGCTTCAGGAGATGGTTGACTAGTTTTGGGAAACACTTTAGAAGCCACTAATTTGTCATAAAACTCTTCTACACTAATATCAATACCCTCTTGATACATCTCACCATTAAAATCGATTTGCATAGGTACTACGCATACATCTAGTTCTTTAATCTCTTCATCACGGATATCTGAACATGAATCAGTGATAATCATTATTTTTTTATTCATAAAATGACCTTCTTTTCAAATTTATATCCCGAAAAATACTTTGAATATAAAAGTATTTTCCCACTTATATTGTATATAAATTATGATATTAAATCAAGCTTTTATCATCCTTTAATTTGGCAAATGATCGTTTTATAAAAAAAATATGACAGAAAAAGTCATATTTTATTATTAAATAGTATTTAGTTTGATTATTTCATATTTACTGGTTCTTTTTGTGCTTATGATAATAGTAAGAAATAAAGCTTAATATAATCAAAGCAAACATCGCTCCAATCATATCTATCATTACATCAGTATATACTCCAGTTCTTCCTGATACAAAACGTTGATGAAACTCATCTGAAATCGAATAAAGTAATGTTATACCAAAACTTAATGAAACTCGCATATAAAGTCGCATTCCAAAGAAAAATAGAAAAATTAATCCTGCTAAAATTCCATACTCTACCATGTGAGCTCCTTTTCTAACTAAGAACTCAACTGAGTTTAAAATTTCATTTTGGCGTATTTCATCATAAGTGTCAAAATTATGATTAAAAATTTTTATTAAATTTAAAGCAATTTTTTCACTTATTCCACCAGATTCGTTTCCGCTTTGACTAGAAAAAATAAAAATTACGATCATTACTGTAATTACTAATATACCTAGAATTGTTCTTTTTATTTTCAATATGTCATCACTCACTCTCATCTTATTATTATCTATAATATCATATTTAATAAAAAAACAAAAACTTTCTAGTTGAAAAACTAGAAAATTTTATTAAGCTACTAAGTTGTTATAAATTAAACGAAGAGCTTTCTCATAATTTACCATATCAATGTCTATAATTTATTTAATTCATCCAGTCTTTGAACTATCATTTTAACATTAATAATTGTTTCTCCTAACACATTAAATACTTTTCTAGATAAACTAATATAACCTGCCATTACGACCTACTATGACAATTAAGGCAATAGCTTCTTTTATAACTACTTCATCAGCTTTCAAAAATAGAAAAAAAGATGAATCCTTTTTAACAGTAATTCCTGGGATAATCTAATTATTATCGTTATCATTATTTAAAATATACGTACCTTCATCTTTAGGATGATTAGTATTTTTAATATTAATAGGAATATTTTTGGTTCTGATTAGAAAAATAGTTTCTTCATGTAAATCATTTACCTCATATAAGATATTTCTTTTAGTTCATGATAGGTTATTTGTTTTATTGGTTTAGAATTTTTAATTATTCGTAAATCTAATATTAAAATTTCCGACACATCAGTCCAGTTTTCATATAAATATGCATCAAAGCAGCGGGTTATAATCGAATCACTTACATCTAAACCACCTCAACTAAACAACTTAATCTCCCCATTAAGATAAGCCAAAAAAACCTGGAACAACTATTTTATTATTAATTTCATAAATTTAATTCAGTTTCAATGTCGAAATTAATTTTTAAAATTCTTTTAACATCAAAATAATGATTTGAAATCATTTGCCAAATTTAATCATATGACACACAATATTTTAAATAAGTGTGTAAAATCTATAATAAATCTGTAATTATTGAATCATCGTTGTTTTTCAAAAGTACTTACAACTATAACTTTCTTGATATATCTAATAAATCAATGTTTTTACTTTTTTAAATTTTCCTTCTGAAGAAAGGCTTTAACCACCAAATTTAATTACTTTTAACATACTAACCTCTTAAATTAAATTCTCTTTAACCATTCTCAAAGCAATTTGTACAGCATTTGAAGCTGCACCTTTACGAATGTTATCCGCAACCACCCATAACAATAAACCATTTTTAGAACTTAAATCACGTCTAATTCTACCAACATATACATAATCTGTACCATTTGCAATAATTGAAGTTGGATATAAATGATCTTTAGGACTATCTAAAACTTTAATTCCTTCAAAACTAGCTAAAGTATTCCTAACTTCATCTAGCGTAAAATTTTTGTCTAATTCACACATGATCATAACTGCATGTGAATTTAAAACAGGTACTCGAACACATGTTGCACTAACTGGTAAATTTGGTTTATGTAACATTTTTTTAGTTTCTTTTATCATTTTTATTTCTTCTTTTGAGTATCCATCATTTAAAAAAGTGTCTATTTCTGGAATACATGTCTTAGAAATATCATGCGGAAAATGTTTAGATTTTTCACCATTTATCGTTCTTTTTAAATCACTTTCTCCTTTTACTCCAGCTCCAGAACATGCCTGATAAGTTGAATAAACAACTCTAGTTAAACCATATTTATTGTCTAATGCTTTTAAAGGTAAAATCGATTGAATTGTCGAACAATTAGGATTAGCTATCAACCTATTTAACTTAACATCCTCAAAATTTACTTCTGGTACAACCAATCCTTTATCACTATCTTCTCTAAAACAACTTGAATTATCAATTACAATTGCTCCTTCTGCAACGGCAATTGGTGCAAATTCTTTAGAAACACTTGAACCAGCACTAAAAAGAGCAATTTCAATATTGTTAAATGATTCTTTAGTTAATTCTTCTACAATATATGTTTTACCGTCATATTCAATTATTTTTCCTGCAGATTTTGCCGAAGCTAAAAGTCTTAAATTATTAACTGGAAAATTATATTCTCTTAAAACCTTCAAGAGTGTCTGCCCTACAATTCCTGTAGCTCCTACAACTGCAATATTATATTTTCTCATAAGTTCACCTTCTTAGTTTATTCTTATATTGTTCTTAGCGCTTCAACTAAAGCCGTTTTACTTTGAGTTTTAGTATCAATGTGTTTTATAATTCGTGCTGGGCACCCTGCAACTACTACATTACTAGGAACATCTTCAATCACAACAGCTCCAGCTGCCACTACTGAGTTTTTTCCAATATGACAACCTTCAATAACTACCGCATTGGCACCAATTAAAACATTATCATCAATTATAACTGGTTTTGCGCTAGCCGGTTCAACTACACCTGCTAAAACTGATCCGGCGCCAATATGACATTTTTTACCAACTATTGCTCTTCCACCAAGAACAGCTCCCATATCTATCATTGTTCCTTCACCAACTACTGCACCAATATTAAGTATTGCTCCCATCATAATAACTGCATTATCATGAATTTCCACTTGATCACGAATTATCGCTCCCGGTTCAATTCTTGCATTAATATTTTTCTTATTTAATAAAGGAATTGCGCTATTTCTCATTTCATTTTCAATTATTAAATCTATGATCAACTCTTTTTTTTCTTCTAAAACTGGTTTTATATCTTTCCATTCCCCAAATATCACTTTCGATGTATCATTACCAAAGCTTTTGGATTTTGGAAAGTCTATTCTTTCCTTTGAATTGATATACACCTTTACTGGGGTTTTTTTGGTAGCTGTCTTAATATAATTAATAATAAAATTTGCATCCATTATTCTCTTCCTCCAAATACTACATCTTCCATATCGTATAAACCAGGTTTTTGTGATTCTAACCATTTAGCACCAATCAGTGCACCTTTTGCAAATATTTTCTTAGAAAAAGCTTCATGTTTTATACTAATCAATTCATCCGCACCAGCGTATATAACTTCGTGTTCACCTACTATAGTCCCGCCTCTTAGAGAATGAACCCCAATTTCATTTAAAGGTTTTCTTTTTTGATGCCCAACTCTACCATTAATACATGTTATAACATCTTTCCCTTGAATTGATTTAATAAGCATTTTCGCTGTTCCTGATGGTGCATCTTCTTTTTTATTATGATGCTTTTCAATTACTTCAACATCAAATGTTTTTCTTAAGATAGGTGAAATATCTTTAATAATTTTATTCATCATTATTACACCTAAAGAATAATTCGAACTTAGTAATACTGGTACCTCTTTTGACATTTGTTCAATTAATTTAATCTCATCACCTGTATAACCAGTTGTTCCAATTACAATAGGAGTTTTTGTTTTTAAGACATATTCCATAATATCTTTAATCTTGGTGTGATGGGAAAAGTCAATAACAATATCTGCTTTTACGTTAGTGAATCTATTTTCATAACCATTACCAACTATTCCAACCAAAGAATCGCTTGGACCTATTGCATCATGAATAATTTTTCCCATTGTGCCATATCCAAAAAGTAATATTTTCACTACAATACCTCCTTAATTCGATTTAGTGATTTATATAAAATTTTTTTGCTTTCTCCCATTTCATATAAAGGTAATCGTAACGGACCAACATTATATCCTAAATAATTCATAGCTTCTTTGAGTGGAATTGGATTCGTTTCTAAAAACAAGTTATTACAAATATCTAAATAATTTATTTGTAACTCTCGTGCTTTAATTACATCGCCTTTTAAATAACTTTCAACTATTTCATGGACTGTATTAGGCATAATATTAGCCCAAACACTGATAACTCCACTTCCACCTAATGATAAAACAGGTACAATTTGATCGTCATTTCCAGATAATATTGCAAAATCATCACTTACTAAATGACTAATTTGTGCTACAAAACTTAGATTACCACTTGCTTCCTTAATTCCTCTGATATTTTTAATTTTTGATAATTCTTCAATAGCTTTAACTGACAACGAACAACCTGTTCTGCTTGGCACGTTATACATTATAATTGGTATTCCAACACTTTTAGCAATAGCTTCAAAATGCATAAGCATCCCGTTTTCGTTTGTTTTATTATAATATGGAGTTATTACAAGTAAAGCATCTACACCAAGTCGTTCATATTTTTCTGAATTACTGATAGCTATTATTGTAGAATTAGAACCACTTCCACAAATAATTGGTATTCTTTTATTAACTCTTTTGACACAAAATTTTATAATTTCTTCTTTTTCTGTTTCATTTAATGTAGTAGCCTCAGCTGTTGTACCTAAAATAACTAAACCATCTGTTTTATTTTTGATATGAAAGTCAATTAACTCACCTAATACAGCATAATTAACCGAATAATCTGCATTAAAGGGGGTAACTAAAGCTACAAAACTTCCTTTAAAATTCATTTTTTTTCACCTCAATTTCTGTATCAAATATATGACATACACTCCCTTGCATATAAATATCATCTTTTTCTTTTGTTATCGTTAATACACCATATTTTAAATGAATATTAACTAAATCTTGAACTAAACCTAATTTATTTAATATCACAAAAGTAGCACAAGCACCTGTTCCACACGCATAAGTGAAACCAACACCTCGTTCATATGTTTTAACTTTATAGTTTAATTTATCAATTTTTTTAACAAAATTAACATTTGTTTTTTCCAAAAATAGTGGGTAATTACATAATTTATTTCCTTCATACTCTGAAATATTTAGATCATCTGTTAAAATAACTGTATGAATAGTTCCCATAAATAAAGAGTAAATAATATATTTTTTATCTATTAGAATCTCACGACCGAATACATTTAAATCATCTGAAGCCTTAATCAGTTTATTATCAAAAATTGGTTTTCCCATATTGATTTTAACTATAAAATTATCTTGTTTCGCTTCTAGAATTTCTACTCTTAAAATTCCGGCATTTGTTTTAACTGCAAAATTATGATCATTTACTATTTTATTTTCAAAAACATACCTGGCAAATGCTCGAATTCCATTTCCACACATGGGTGCCATAGATCCATCCTGATTATAAAAAATCATCTCCAAAGGTTCTTTTTTTACAACGATAAATCCATCGGCTCCAATAGAAATATGATTTTGACAAAACTTTATAGCTAACTTACTATAATCATATTCTTTTTGATACTCAGTTATTATAAAATCATTACCTAATCCATGGTATTTACTAAACTTCATCAATTCCCCCCTGACTTTATCTGCAAACATTTGCTTTTTTACCACTAGCCTGGCTATTTCATCTTTCACAAATACAAACACAGGACGAAGGGTTTTATTGTAATTAGAGAACTTCGAATATTCATACTCTCCTTTTGATTTAACTACTAATAAATCACCATTTTTAACCTTAGGTAACATTACATCTTCTATCAGTACATCACCTTATTCACAAAACTTACCTGCAACTGTAATTTTTCCTAAGTATTATAATTTTCTTTACCAACTATAAAAGCTTCATACCTAGCTTGGTATAAATCTGCTTGTATATTGTCTGTCATTTGTCTATAAAGTAATACTTGCGATTTGAATTTTCTTTTTTTATTTCCCATCATATAGAGTATGCTTCCTGCTTCACATACAATTGTTTATCTTGGTTCTATCATTAATTATTTTACATTCATATTTAATTCAATTAATTTTTGTTCTACATACTTAACTAAATTTTGAGAAAGAATCTTTATAGGTATTGGCTTATGAGTATTTAAATATTTGGTTCAAAGCCTCCACCAATATTTAATGCATGTGGATATGAAAATGTTTTTATATATGATAATAACTTATCAATAGCAACATAAAATTATTCTATTCCATAATTTATGAACCAATATGAGAATGAACTCTTCTAAATTTATTAAATTTGAAGACTGTAGAAGTAATAAAGTTTCTTTTAATTCATCACTGTTTATCAACATTCAAAATTTTGGTTTCATATGTGCTATTACAATAAATTTATGAGTGTTAGCCTTAACTCATACATTTGATCGAATTAAATCTTCAATTTTTTATTATACTTTATAACTATTGCTAAAACGTTTTTTTATTCATCATATGAGTTGATTATAAAATGTACCAATTCATTTTTTATAGAAAAGTCAATTTCATGTAATGTTTTGTTATTTCTATAAAATTATAAATTTTTAGAATTAAAAGCCGCTTTTAAAGCTGTCTATTTTTCTCCTTCACTAACTACATAACACATAAGCCAACTTCTTCACACATTTTGTATATAGATAAAATAGACAACGATTTCAAAGCGTATAATTCCTTTATTTTGAATTGTTTTGAACAAAAACTTTCTTTAAAATTTACCATTTTTTAAGATATTATTTACATCATTTATAAAGTGGAGTTCCAAAACAATCTTTTAAGAAAGCATAATTCATATTTAAAAACTTCCAAATCCATATAAAAATTAAGTGAAGCTTGATAAGTTTCTTATTTAACTGGTGATACCTTTTAGTTTATTCATTATAAAACGATTATGGTCTAAATTTATGATAGATTCGAAATTTTCCTTTTCTTTTTTATTTTAATTTATTAAACTAAATTTAAAAAGCAAATTATTATAATATAAAACATTTTTGCACTTTATATTTAAGTTTATATTAAAAAAATAATATTTTTTAATTTATAAGAATCATAAAAACTTCCTACGTAAAAAAAAGAGCGCCTAAGCGCTCTAATATATACCAAAAAGGATATGTTTTTAAGCACCTCTACTAAATAAATAGTAGGAGTGTTATAGATATTACCCATAACCCCACGAATTGTAGCTGCCACTACAAATGTTCGGCAATGATTACCTTTCAACTACTTCATAGGACGTCTCCTCCATAGCTTACTCTGATGCATTGCTACCTTTTTTTTAATTATCTATAGTATACCCTTGGATTTTGCTTTTATAAATAATGAATTTAATAAAATTAAAATTTATTTTGTTTCAAGTTCTAAAGATGCACTAGCATTTAATGATAAATCAGCAGTTTCTTTTGTTTTAATGTATTGATAATAACCTGCTACTGCAATCATAGCTGCATTATCTGTACAATATTTTATTGAAGGAATACATACTTCAATATTAGCAGGTGTTTCTTTAGCAAAACGTTCTTTTAGACCTTTATTAGCAGAAACACCACCTGCTACAATTATTTGTTTTACATCCTTTTCCTTTGCAAGGCGTAATGTTTTGTTTACTAAGACTTCTGTTACACTTGCTTGAAATGATGCACATAAATTCTCTTTATTGATTTCTTCATTTCTTTGAGATGCATTATGAGCTAAATTTATAACTGCGCTTTTTAGACCTGAAAATGAAAAATTATAAGAACCATCTTCTAAATATACACGTGGTAGATGATATGTATCCACACCTTCATGCGCTAAACGATCAACATGTGGTCCACCAGGATAAGGAAGACCAACCACTCGAGCCACTTTGTCGTATGCTTCCCCAACTGCATCATCTAATGTCTCACCAATTATTTCAAAATCGAAACTTTCTTTCATATATATAAGTTCAGTATTACCACCAGAAACTAATAATGCAACTAATGGAAACTTCATATCGTGTTCGATTGCATTTGCATAAATATGACCAGCTAAATGATTAACACCAATAAGTGGTTTTTTATACATTAAGGCAAAAGCCTTAGCCGCATTAACTCCTACAAGCAAAGAACCAATTAATCCTGGTCCTTCTGTAACTGCCACTAGATCAATTTCTTCTGGTTTCACATTAGCTTTTTCAAAAGCTTCTTTAAAAACCATAGAAATAACATAAACATGTTGACGTGACGCAACCTCTGGTACAACTCCCCCAAATTTTTCATGAATATCAATTTGTGAATTTATCACATTTGCTAAAACCTCTTTACCATCACGAACGATGGCAACTGAAGTTTCATCGCAACTACTTTCTACACCTAAAACTAACATAAAATCACCTCGTTAGATCATGAAATGTAGCATCTGTTAATTTAATTAAATCTTCAGGTGCCATTTCAATTTGTAATCCGATTTTACCACCGGAAAAAATTATTTTTTCGAAATTTCTTGCCCGCTTATCAATTATAGTTGGAAATTTCTTTTTCATTCCAATCGGTGAACAGCCACCCCTAACATAACCAGTTGTAGACAAAAGTTTAGCTACTGGTAACAGCTCAACTGATTTTAATCCGAGTGCTTTCGCAACCTTCTTTAAATCAATTTCTTCTAAAACAGGCACCATACATACATAAAATTTATTCTTATCTTCCAATAAAATTGTTTTAAAAACCATTTCAGGATTCTTTGAAATTAAATTAGCCACTGTTTTACCATCGACAAACTCATCTTTATTATGTTGGTATTCATAAACAGTATGAACAACTTTATTTTGTTCAACAATACGAATTGCATTCGTTTTATCATTTTTCATTATTTTCACCTTTAGAGCGCATTAAAACTAGAGCATCTTCATTACCATAATAATTTTTCCTTACCCTAATTTCTTTAAAATTGAATTTTTTATATAATGAAATTGCTTTTTGATTTGAACATCTTACTTCTAATAAATAATTTATATTTTGATTATTAAATAACTCTATTATAAATTCAATTAACTTTGTCCCAATTTTTCTTCCTTGAAATTCCTCATATACTGCCAAATTATAAATTTCTACTGCTTGTCCATCGAACAAAAAAGAAATATATCCTTTTATTATATCTTCATCATATACATAAATATTTATTAATGGATTTTCAATCATTGACTTCAACATTTGACTTCCGAGTGTCTCACCTAAAGTTTTCAATTCTAAATCGGTAATAATATCCAAATCTGCAATACTTGCCTTTCTAATCACTTTAAATTTCGCTCCGCTTCCGTATCACGTAAATAATTCGGTATTAAAGTATCAATATTCTCAACAAGTTTAGCTTTTTGTTGAACTTTAAATGGATTTACTACAAAATTTTCTTCATCAATAATTTTACCATCATTTATTTCATCCATTGGATAAAGTCCTTCTTGTTTAACAACTATATCACAACTCATATCATAGATAGCTCCAAAAACATTCCCTCTTCTTGCATCAATTCTGGCAGATACAAGTCCCTTTTCATTACTTGCCATTAAATAAAGGGTTGAAATTTCATATAATGGAACTTGCTTAAAGCATGCAAACATTTTTAAAACTGTTAATGCCATTCTTACACCTGTATATGATCCTGGTCCAATTCCTACGATTAATTGATTCAAAGCTGAGACTTCTATATTGTTTTTTGCTAAAGCTTCTTCGATCATTGTTACAATATACTTACTATGATCATTACGCCCAACTTGATAATTTTCATATAAAATTTTGTCATCTTTTAATAACGCTACATATAATTTTTTTGTAGCTGAATCTACAATTAAACTTAGCATAAATTTAACCTCTGTAATAAATCTTCATAATATTTTCCATGACTTGTTATTGTAATTTCACGATTATTTTCATCAATTCGTCTTATATCAACTTCTAAATAATTAGAAGGGATTAATTCCTCTATTTGATGTGGCCATTCAATTACTACAACACCATCTGATTCAAAATACTCTTCTAAATCAAAGTCATCGCCAAGCCCATTTAGACGATATAAATCTAAATGATATAGTTTATAATTACTCCCTTGATATTCTTTAACAATAGTAAAAGTTGGTGAATTAATAACTTTTTTTACTCCTAAACCTAGACCTAAACCTTTTGTAAATGTTGTTTTTCCTGCAGACAAGTCTCCAACCAATAAAACAACATCTTTGGCATGGAGATTTTCACCAATTATTTTTCCAATTTGAATAGTTTTTTCATTCGAATTTGAACTTAATTTAATTTGCACGTTAATCACCGATTTACATTATAACACAATTACTTTTTTTTGCTATTAATTATATTTTAAAAAGAAAAAAGAAGTCTAATTTTGACTTCTTTTTTGCTTAAAACTAGCATATATGCGTGCAATTACTTTAGCCAATTCAATTTCATTTACAGAAAAGAATCTTGAGGCATTTAGCGTACCAAATTCTAAGACTCCAAGGACTTCATCGTTTTGCATAATATTAACTCGCATAATTGATATAATCTTATTTCTTTTATGTAAAAATTCATATAATTTTTCATTTGAACGATACAAATCATAAACTCGCATTATATTTACAACATCACCAATAGTATGTTGTTGATATAATTCATGTAAACAGCTTTCTTTATATATAATTTGAGCAGTTTCTGTTTTCAAACGAACAACATCTAATCCATCGATAACATTGAAAAGAGCTGTATAATCTACCTGAAAATAATCTCGAATCATAATTAAACTTTTAGTTAAATTCTTTTCAAAATCTAATGGACGATTTAAAACTACTACTAAATTAGCTAGAAAATTAAGTGCATCATTTTGAGTAATACGTTCATTAACACTATTTTCTTCAATCTTAATATCTTTATGTAGTTCAGATAAATACACAATAAAACAATTCTTTCCTTTTCTTTTTCCACGGTATAATGCTTTATTAGCTTTAGAATATAAATCTTCATATGATTTTGCATCAATTCCAAAACGAGATATTCCCATTGTAAAGGTTGTATATTCTAAATTGTTTGATAAAAGTCTTTCACCATTAAACAAATCATAAACTTTTTTTACTCTTTCCCAAACATGTTGGTATCCACATTCATCTTCACATATGAAAGCTAATTCATCTCCACCAATTCTAGCTACATAACCATCGGTAAAACTTTCCAATAAAATACTACCTACTTTGCGTAAAACAAAATCACCATGCAAATATCCATAAGTATCATTTATATGTTTAAAATTATCAATGTCTAAAACTCCAAAGAAAAATGGTTTTTTATTTCTTTCGATTTTAGCATTTACAATTTGTTCAAAAGTATTTTTTTGGTACAAACCAGTTACTCCATCCATGAGTGGATAGTTTTTAATTCCTTTAGAAAATTGAAAAGCTAGCATAATATTTTTTTCAGTAGTATTTTTTTGAAGATAAACTGTTCTTTCGACATTTTGTAAAGAAACATAACGAATCGAGGTTGAATTAATTAAACCTTCTGTTTCTAAAATCCAATTTTTTAGTGAGTTAAAAACATTAGCATTTACTGGATTATCATAATTTAGAAAAATTTTTTTAAAAAGTGTACTCAAAGACATCTCTTTTAAATGGAATTTATTCTCATAATACCCCTCTATTACTTTACCAGTTAATCTATCTATTTCAACTACTACACTGTTAAACAAGTCTAAGACTTCTTTTAACTCCACACTATCAACTCCATTTGCATAAAAATAATAACATAAAACGTTTTCATTTACAAGAGAAACCGTTTTCACAAAAGCCATTTAACTTGAAATTCATGAATTATTTTACGTTTCTATGCTGTATTTTAGTCTAATGTGGACTATGATTTTTAATAAAAGGTATGTAATAAAAGTTGATGCTAAAACTTTGATTAGCATCAACTTTTGTTATTAGAATTCTTAATTTTATTTAATCAATTAACATTTTCCAATCAATCTCTTCTTTATTATCTAAATCTAAAAAACATTGTTTTAAAGGATCATTTGTCTTGTATAATGCTCTTACAAATAGTTCAGATACCATATGTGCACCTTCATAAACAAGATGTGAGTTATCATTTTTTCCATCAATGTAATTAGGGTAAACATTTGGAGATAAAATCATATGGAATTTTTTAGTTTCTTCTTCACCTAACTTGTTGTATAAAGAAAGAGTTAAACCATTTAAATCGATACAAGTATATCCTTCTTTTTCACACCACTTAAGCATTGCTTGTGGATATCCTTTATGAGTATCAACACATTTACCATCCTTAAATGAACGACGAGAAATACTAGTCGCAAAAACAATATGAGCTTCTTTTTCTTTTGCAACTCGTGCAAAGTATGCCAAGTTTTCTAAATAAGTTCCTTCTGGAGATGTATATCTATCTGGGTCATCTTTTTCATCATTATGTCCAAATTGACAAATGATAAAATCTCCTTTTTGTAAATTAGTTTCAACATATTTAAATCTTCCCTCATCAATAAAGCTTTTCGAACTACGTCCATTTTTAGCTAAATCAATAATTTGATACTCGGGACGGCAAAAAATTGGTAATACTTGTCCCCAACCTGTTTGCGGATAACTATATGCATTATTAAATTGCATAGTTGAATCGCCAATCATATAAATTTTATTCATAAAAATCTCCTCTTATAATGTTTCAATTTCGTTTAAAGCAACATTAAACTCATCAGTTTCATATTCTTCAATCTTACCAGCATCAATTAGACTTGTCATCTTTGAATTTAATGGTAATTGTCCTAGTGATTTCAATCCATATTTTAAACATTCATCTGCTAAGTGACTTGGTCCAAATAACATGATTTTTTCGTTACAACAAGGACAAACCATATATGACATGTTTTCTATAACTCCAACGATGGGAATACCAATTTGTTTAATCATAGTAACCGCTTTTGAAACTACCATAGATACCAAGTCTTGTGGAGTTGTTACGATTACTACTCCATCGACTGGAATATTATTCAAAACTGTCAATTGAATATCCGAAGTTCCTGGTGGCATATCTATAAATAAATAATCTAAATCACCCCAAATGCATTCACTATAGAATTGACGAATTGCACTTCCTAGTACTGGTCCACGCCATACAACAGGTGACGTTTCCTTATCTAAAAGTAAATTAACAGAAACCATTTTTATTCCATTCTTACTAGTCGCTGGATACATTACTTTTTCATTTCCCTCAAGACGTGTATGAACACCAAATGCAGCAGGAATTGAAGGTCCCGTGATATCAGCATCTAAAATACCGACTTTATGACCACGTTTAGCCATAAACGATGCCAAATTGGCAGTTACAGTTGATTTACCAACACCACCTTTACCAGACATAACAGCAATAATCTTTTTAATTCTTGATTCTTTTAATGAAAAATATTTTTTTTCCGTACAATTTCCTTTAATTGTACAATTCTTGCAATCACTATTACAAGCCATAATCTCACCATTCCTTAAATTAAAGCGATAATATTTTTTATAATTGCACTTGATAAATGTGCCATTTCAGTTTCAAATGTTTGATAATCAGAAATTTGAGATTCGCTATCTACAATATCTGATATATAGCGAATGCCTAAAAAAGGTGTATTTAATATATGACATGTTTGAGCAATTGCTGCTCCTTCCATTTCACAAATTGTAATATCCTCTTTTTTAATTGCCTTTCCTTTTAAGCTCGTAATAAATGAGTCAAATGTTATGGCATGTCCTAATTTGTAGGCTAATTTTTTTTCATTTAAAGCATTTGTAACCTTATTTAATAATACTTCATCTACTTGATACTTGCAAGGCATTTGCGGCACTTGTCCAAAATCATAGCCAAAAATAGTACAATCCACATCGCCATAAGTTAGAGTTTTAGTCAAAATAATATCTTTTGATGAAACACCAGAAACTCCTCCAGCAATTCCTGTATTTATAATATATTTTGGTTTATATAGTTCAATCATTAATGAAACACCAACAGCAGCAGAAACTTTTCCAATTCCACATTTTAAAATTACTACTTTTACGCCATCAATTTTCCCATTATAAAATGTATATTTTCCAATTTGTTTTTCTTCTTTTTCAACAATGATACTAATTAAATCATTAATTTCAGTATCCATAGCTGCTACAACACCAATCATATTTTCTACCTTTCGTTTATAATTTCTTTAATTTTAGATACAATTACACCTACTGCCACATCATGCGTATTATCATTTGGAATAATAATATCCGCATAACGTTTTGAAGGCTTTACAAATGCATAATACATCGGTTTTACTGTAGTTAAGTATTGATTTATTACGCTATCCATACTACGCCCACGTTCATTAATATCTCTAACTAAACGACGAATGAAACGAATATCATCATCTGACTCAACAAAAATTTTAATGTCAGCTAAATCTCTAATGCGTTTATCTTCTAAAACTAAAATCCCTTCTAAAATTATAACTTTAGTTGGTGATATTTGACGAACCTTATCACTTCTTGTGTGAAGTTTAAAATCATATAAAGGAGCTTCAATAGTTTGACCATCTAAAAGCTTCTCTAATTGTTCTATTAATAAATTATTATCCAATGCATCAGGGTGATCATAATTCACCTTTTGCCTATCTAACATCTCAACGTAACGTTGGTCTTTGTAGTAATCATCATGCCTAATAATAGTAACATCAATTGAATTTAAACTTTTTTGAATCTTATCAACTACAGTTGTTTTTCCTGAAGCACTTCCTCCGGCAATCGCAATTAAAACTGGTTTCATAAAAATTCCTCCACTCGTTAGCATTATACTCTTTTAAGGCACTCTAAACAAGATTTTAGATTTAAAATTAAAAAAAAGGAATCAGATTGACTGACTCCTGCGTAATTATTCACTTCTTAAAGCTTCAACTGGATCTCGTTTGGCAGCTGAACGTGCGGGGAAGAAACCTGAAATAACAGTTAGTAAAGCACTTATAAAAATCATAATCAATGAAATGCTTAATGTTAAGTTAGCTATATTACCAACTTGTGAGAATTTATTTGTGATTAGATTTAAAACTAAGCATAAAATACCTGTTATAAATATACCAAATAGACCACTTGACAAGCCAATCATTATCGTTTCAGCATTAAATAGATTAGATACGTCTTTCTTTCTTCCTCCAAGCGAACGAATAACTCCGATTTCTTTTGTTCTTTCAACAACTGATACATATGTAATAATACCTATCATTACAGCTGATACAACTAAAGAAAGTGATGAAAAACAAACAAGTGCAATTGTAATAATGTTAATCATCATATTAATCATATCAATCATAATACCAACGGTATCAGTATACTTGATATCATGTTCACGACTTGATGATGAAGCAGATAGTGTAATTAATTCATCTGTTTTTTCAAAATCATCTGTAAAGCGATAAAAAGTTACATCATCTTCGCTATTCCACTTATCCAAATAATTCGTCACATTATCTTTTTGATCAAAATCAGTTGGATACACACTAATAATAGATGGCAATTTCTCTCCACCTAATGAACGCGTGGTCAAGCGAACAGATATTTGGCCTTGGTTTAAAATTGAAGATGAATCAGCACGTGTATTCATACCGAAGATAAATGAACTCGAAAAACCAGTGCTATCTCCAACTAAAACGGGAAGATTACCTTCTACATTATCTGTATTAGGATTTGCGTCATTATCATATATAAACTGTAGTAAGTAACCAATTCCTTGGAATGTAACTTGACCAGTCGAACTATCAAATTTAATTGAAGATTCATATACTCCTTGGTTTTTGTTAACAAAATGTACAATTTCTGATTCTAAATTATTCTTAATAACCATTCTAGCGAAATCTTCAGTATATAAAAATCCACTTTCCAAAGCTCCATATGAAATTCCTGATTTTGGTTTAACAATACCACAAATATTTAACTCAACACCATTTTTAAAATCATCATCTTTATAGTATTTATATGTAAATGGAGCATTCTCAATATTTGTCTTAGTATAAATTGTATCGTTAGGATACCAAGTAAATTTTTTATTTCTTAATTCTTCATATGTAAAATGTCTCTTATCTATATTAGGATTATAAAATCCATCATTTAAGCCCTTATGTACAATATTTAAAAATTCTTCTTCTGTGTAATAACCAAGTTGAGCTAGTAAAAGATCTGTTAATTCTTCATCATCACCTAAGACAATTAAAATATCATTAGCATTTTGAGGAAGAGTGCCATCAACTATATCATATTGCGTTTTTATATAATTATTATCTGCAATTCCCTGTCCAAACGAATTAACTAGATTTACAATGATATTAGAATAATCTGCATATTCAGGTAATTGTTCAATAATACCTTTGTATGTATTCGTGATTGCGTTTACGGATAGAGTTTTATCATATTTGCTAGCAACTGAATTATATACCTTAAAATCGGTATAAATTGATTTAGTAACTTCTAATCCATAATCAAGTTTAATAGCGGAATAAAAATCTTCTGGCATTGATTTTACATAATCAACATAATCTTTGTTAATTTCATTGTTGACTAAAATTGACATTAAAACATCTTGATTAGCGGCTAGGTATTCCACTAAAGAATCAACATTAACTAATCCAGATTCTTTTACAATCTCAGCTTTATCTGTAAGTGACATTCCATTCATCAAAGCATTATAATCAATTCCTGTTTTAGAAATTGTGATAGGATTACCTGATAGCATATCATCTTGCATAGAAGCAATATAGTCTTTAACCCCTCGAGAAACTGATAAAACAGATGCAACACCAACAATACCAATTGAACCAGCAATACATGTTAAAATAGTTCGCTTTTTCTTAGATAATAAATTTCTAAAAGATAAACGGAAAGCTGTGCTCATACGCATTTTAGCTTTTTCTACAACTATCTCTTCACTTTTTTTATCCTTAAGCTCTAATGAAGTAATTTCCTTAATTTCATCTTCTTCAGAAAACGGGTTTGAATCAGACTGAACCTGACCATCAAGAAGGCGAATAATACGTGTTGAATATTTCTCAGCTAAATCAGGATTATGAGTAACCATAATAACTAACTTATCTTTAGAAATATCTTTTATTAAATCCATAATTTGAACAGATGTTTGTGTATCTAAAGCACCAGTTGGTTCATCAGCTAATAAAATATCTGGTTCATTAACTAATGCTCTAGCAATCGCAACTCTTTGGCATTGTCCTCCTGACAATTGATTTGGACGTTTATAATATTGACCTTGTAATCCTACACGATCAATAGCTTTCTTAGCTCGAGCTGTTCTTTCTTCTTTTGAAACCCCAGCAATAGTAAGTGCTAATTCAACATTTCCTAAAATAGTCTGATGCGGAATTAAATTATAACTTTGAAATATAAAGCCAATTCGATGATTTCGATAAACATCCCAATCTCTATCTTTAAATAACTTTGTACTTTTTCCGCCAATGAATAAATCCCCATCTGTATAATGATCAAGACCCCCAATAATATTTAAAGTTGTAGTTTTCCCACAACCTGATGGTCCTAAAATTGATACAAATTCACTAGAACGGAACGATAGGTTGATACCCTTTAACGCTGGAACATCTTGTCCTGCGACGCGGTAATCTTTCGTAATATTTTTTAATCTAAGCATAAAAAAATATACCTCCTTGTTCTGCTGCAAACTAAGCTCTTGTATCACACGAGTAATACAATGCAAATTCTACCATTTTTAACACGTTGTTGCAATATATTTTTTATTTTTTTGTTCATATTTGTGAATCAATTAATTCTTTTTGTTTTTATTTAATCTTTCATGAATTTTTCGACTTTCCTCATCGATAAAATGACTAACACGGTAAGTGATTTTAAAAATAGAAAGACCTTTAATTCGCTTCAATCCATTATTTGTTTTTTCTCTAACTTGGCGTTTTAAGTTCTCAAAATCAACTGTTTGTTGTAATTGAATGGCATAAGAACGGATTTTATCAAGCAATTTAATAGAATATATAAGATCAACTAAAAATATTCCAAAGGAAATACCTAATATTAAAATTAAAAATTGATTTAGATAAACATTTTGGCCAAAACTTCCTAACCACGGATAAAACAAATAATAAAAAACAATTGTTAACAAAGTCCAATAAAATGAAAACTCAGGACAAATCAATCCCATAATATTAAATTTTTTATGAGAATAATCCCAAAGACGATTATGATAGACTTTTAATGCAACATAACCAGCTACAAATTCAATTAATGTTAGTAATATAGATGAAAAAATAATCTTTAAAACAATCTCCCAAGCCCCAGTAATAAACTTTAAATCTATTAAAAAAATTAAATATAAAATCAATGCTCCCGCACCATATATTGGTAAAGTCACTCCCACCATAAATCCTGGATTTATAAATCTTTTATTGCGAATACTGCGATAGATAACTTCTAAACACCACCCTAAAAAAGAAAATAATAAAAAAATACTTAGTATCGTTATAAATATTTTCATAAAAACCTCCCCATATAAATATTATAGTATTTTACAAAAAAATAATCTATATAAAAATTAAAGGGAAGCTTTACTTCCCTCTAATCTTTTATAGTTCTATCTTTAATTTCTTAGCAGCATACGCACGAATAATTTCGCATGCCTCATCAATTCCAACAGAAGAATCAATAGTTAAATTATAGCTATCAGCACGATCCCATTTCTTATCAGAATAGAAATTATAGTAATTTGCTCTTTTCTTATCCATTTTTAAAATAATATCGCGGCTTTTCTTTGGATCCAATCCATAATACTTTTCAGCTCGTTCAATTCTCTTTTCAAGTGGAGCAGTAATGAAAACATTTACTACATTTGGAAATTCTCTAAGAACATAATCTGCGCAACGTCCAACAATAATGCATGACTCACGTTCTGCTAAATGTCTTATAGTTTCAAATTGTGCTAAGAACACTTTTTGACCTAATGACATATCAGTACCAAATGAAGAAGGTACTACACCAGAGAAGAAACCATCTCTTTTTTCATCATAATTATCCAGCACAGCTTTAGACATTCCTGTTTCTTCCGCAACTTTTGTTAAAAGGTCGTTATCATAGAAATTAACTCCTAGCTTTTCTGCAAGTTTTTGCGCTATGAATCTTCCTCCAGAACCATATTGACGACCAATTGTAATAACGAATGACATATGAATCCCTCTTTTCTTCAACTTTATTATAATCAATTTTGTACATTTTTACAATGTTTTTTATCTCATTACTACTAATTTATTTATTTTATTAATTATAAAATCGAGTTTAATAAATTACTTTTTTGATATAAATTGTTATTTTTCAAATTTTTTTTGTATATTTTAATTTTAATGCTTGACACATAAATTTTTTTTGGTATAATACGTCCGTAAATCTATTTGGCCCGTTGGTGAAACGGTTTAACACACATGCCTTTCACGCATGCATGTATGGGTTCGAATCCCGTACGGGTCACCATTAGTTAATAATAAACGTAAGTTTATAAAATATTATTAAGAAAGCACGTAAAATGCGTGCTTTTTTTATTTTATGTATTTGGAAAACTTACATAAATTAACATTTTTTTATTACTTCCAAGAAACTTTCCCATTGATATTATGTTATCAAGTATAAAATATTTGAAAAATGCTGAATTAGATAATTTCTTATGATTATTCATTTTCAAATATTAAAACATTTGATACTTATAATTTGCATTATAGGTAGGAAACTAATTTAAAAGTAAGATTTTAATTAGTTAGTTATTCTTAATCAGCTACTCTTTTACAAATAATATTAACCAATCATTAGATATTTCTCGTCTTTTTGTAGGTCTTAAAAAAACAATTTTTTTATTAAAATATGTATTTATATAGCTTTTACTACCATTTTCAGGATTAATAAAATAAGCACTCATTTGCTTATTTGCATATTTTTCTAAATCAATTTTTAATAGATCTCCTTTATATGTATAAATCAATATAAAATTTTCAGAACCAAAAGCACAAGAATAATGATGAAAAAATTTATTATTTAAAATTATCTCATTCATGGGTCTTCCTTTAGTGAAATCTAATTCTTTCATCAATTTGAATAAATATTGCATCTGAGCTGCACCAGGAGAATGTAAACCTTCTTCCCAATTTTCTCTAACTCCGTAGGAGCCAGTTTCTCCTTTATTAAATTGAATAATAGCATTATTACCATATGTAAACCCACAAGCTCCTGCTAAGATAGACCAATACAAATATCTTCGTACATGCCTAGTCTCCCAATATGGTTCATTATTATCATGCAACCCTTGAACCACTCCTTCATAAGAAGGTTCGGCATCTAGACAAGGTTTTTGAATTTCATAGCTAAAATTTTTCCTAACATATTTGTAATTATCTTCTCCAAATGAATCTTCACTTTGATTATTATCATCCCAAGAAGATAAATTTAATTGATCATATCTTCGATGCCCAGACTGAAACATATTAAAATCAAGCCACGACTCATTATTGAACCATAAATATGAACCCGTTCTTCCAAATGGATGAAATGTCACAAGTTTATCCGGTGTATTCTTTTTCAAAAATAATCCTATACGATTAAATATTTCTAAATTTTGATCACCTCTAACATCACCTCCAACTACCCAAATGATATTATCGTATTTTTCTAAATGTCCAAGCATAATATTCATATATTCAAATATTTCTGAATCTGTCATAAGTTGATTTTTAACAATACTTCTCCACATAGGTAGTAGTGCAAAATAAATTCCTAATTTTTTAGCATAATCTAAGGTAGATTTTACTTTGTTCCAAAATTTATCGCCTTTAATATCAATGATATTATGTGGCATTTCATTTACATCTCTCATTTTAGGATTGGAATATAATAAGACGGCTTGAATTACATTATAACCAAGAATTGCTCTATTTTTTAAATATCTAACAATTTCTTCTTCATTCAAATTATAAAAAATAAGCCAAGCTGTATCTCCTAACCAATAAAATGGTTCATTTTCCTGATATATATATCTATTTTTTATTGTTAACATATTTTTATACTCTCTTTCTTTTTCGTTATAAATTTTCTCTTTTTTATAGATTTATTATATAATTCTTGAAATTGAATATCAATTATATGCTTTAACTATATATTGCGATTAACTTATTTTTATACTTTTTTTAATTTATCACTTGACAGTTTAAATTTTTTTGGTATAATTAAAAAGCCTGATATATGAAGGTAATATGGCCCGTTGGTGAAACGGTTTAACACACATGCCTTTCACGCATGCATGTATGGGTTCGAATCCCGTACGGGTCACCATTTGAAAACATATAGATTAAAACTCTATTTACTAATTTACAAAAAGTTCGTTCATCACGAGCTTTTTTTTATTTTATCTTTTAACTTCATTATTATAAATTTATATTAACGTTAATTCAACGTTGACAAATACTATCGCAAGTTTTTCGTGTTTAACGTTGCTATTTTAAAAAACAACTTTCACTTGATGGCAAAAAATTTTTAAATATCTCAATCTATAGTTTTAAGCATGACTAAAATTTATGCAAAAAGATAGTATACAAATATAATAAGGCTGTATTTAAATCGATAATCCAAGAATATATTATGATAATTTTTATGTTCTATTTAACGGTAAATGAAGTTGAAATTATTAAATATAGCCTCGAGTTTACTGCAAGCTACTTTACTTAACAGCCTAAATATATATGAACATTGAATACGAATATGTGATACATTGCATAGACACGATAAAAGTATTGACACATAAAGAAATTTATCAAAATATCTTAAGATTAAGCAAAAAAGTAATTCCAGTTCTTTAGAGTTATGGTTATAATTTATCCCTAAATTGAATTTATCATTTTTTTTAATTATTTAGGAACACAGCTTTTAATTATTTGCAAATTGCAATAGTTATTTCTATTTTATCTGTTTCAGGATTTTCTTCAATAGTGTATACGAATGCATCACATGCAATGACATCATCGAATTCTTCCAGATCTAAAGGTTTAAGTGAACTTACTTTTACGTTTCCTACAAAATCATACGAAATATTAGCGCAAACTTTATTATCTTCATCAATATTTAATTCAACTTTATCAAATGGTGAAATGCAGCATAATACCTCTTGAACTTCTTTGCTCTTATTATTTGTCAATTTAGTAAGTATATATTTTCTACCTTTTACTTCATAATTCAACCTTTCCTCTTGTGACATATCATTAATCTCACAAAATTTGCATTTTTTTAATCCTTGCTTTTTAACTTCTTCAATAGATATTAATTTATATGTGCCATTAAAATTTGAAATATACTCTTGTTTCCAATTTTTATAGCAAGCACAATGTGTATGATAAGTTTTACCATTTTCCACAACTAAACATAAATCTTTATTTTTTAAACAATAATAATTAGGGACAAACTCTTCGTTTCCATCCTCATCAATAATTTTTACATTTGTGCTCCAATCATTTGCATCAAATTTATCAATTTTCTGAGTTAATGTTGTTTTTGGTTCTATTTTATTAGTATTATTTTTAGGTAATCTATCATTTGCAGCTTTTTTATCCCATACAATAAACACAATTATAAATATCAAGGCAATTACAAAAAATAACGAAAAAATTGATCCAATTGACTCATTATCACTTACACCAATTACTAAAACACTAATTAAAATTATTATTCCTAATATTCCATAAATTCTATTTTTTTGCTTCTTTTCTAAATTTAAAAACCATTTTTTCATATATTCTCCCTCCAATTGTTTTTCATATGAAATTATATTGCTATTTTAGAAAAAAATCTAGTTTTTATATAATAGAATTTATGTATCTAATGATTATTAATTTAGTACCGTACACTAGACAATTCGAACTTCATCTACATTTAATATGCATATTTTCACTTTTTTGAAAGTCACTAAAAAATATACTAAACGTTGAAGATTTTTAGGGTTTTCTAAAAATTTATTGTTAAATTATTGAAATAATTATATAACACCCTATCAGTACTTTTTTTTATTAAATTGAATGTAGTCAACGACAATTTTAGATTTTTAGTTTTGCTATTTTTTTAATATGCTATATTGGAGTAGGAAATAAAGAATTAAACTGAATTTTTGGGTTATAAATTTTTCTCAAAATGGAACATCAAAAGGTTTAAAATATTATTTTCTATTTTTTGATATCAGCGTTTGCACTTTAACTTACCCCGGATTGTTCACAAATTGAAATATGGATAAATCAATTGAAAATGTAGCATATGCGTAGTGTAATTTGTTAAACTATTGATAATTGATTTCTAAAATATATCACTCTAACGAGTATTTTTTTATTTAAAAAATTAATCAAAGTATTTTGAATTTCATCTTCTTGATGACAATATCATTTTGTTATTTCGATAGTGAAATAAGCTTATATTTTTAGTACTAATATTCATTGTATCAAAATTTATGAATAAATGTTCAGCTTTTTCCATACCTATGTATATTTACTAGCATTAGCTTCAAGTTTTGTCCCATATATCTAGATGAGACAAATCAAAATAATTATTAATGAAGTTTCTAAAAATGTTTAAAATAGGATACTTGAAATCCATTAACCAAATATATTTAATATCAGTTTTATATTTTTTCTCAAGTTCTCTTGATGAACAATATTCGGTATCACAAAAAGAAAACAGTACAGTATATTCTAACAAGATTATAGCTTCTAGAACGACCATTTTATGAAATATTACCAAAATATTTCTTAAAATTTAACTCTTTCATTATGTCGTAGAATGTTACAATTAAATCATCTTTTCAATTAATTACCAAATAAATAGTAGTAATCTTGCAGATTCTATAATAATATATTGTTGCTTAGTTAATATAGTATTCCTGTTTATATGATACTTAACAATCAATTTAAGACCCGACCATAATTTAGAGGTTTATCTTAAATCAGTTTTTACTTTTTAGGGATTTTTATCATTTCAAAGTACTTGCTTTTTTAATATCCTTAATTAAACAAAATTAATTGTTTTATCCTTTTTATTCATAAAAAAACCATAAAGGATTAAATGCTTAAATTAGATGCTCTACCTAGTAATAAAAATGAATTTGAAATTTGAATTGAAAAGTATAGAAAATTTATATTTAAATGTTAGTAAAACTATTCCGATGACGATCTTGTTTTATAAAAAAGTATAGAGCCTAAAAGCATTGATAGTGCTAAATTTTTGAAGGATAATAAGATTTATCCTTTATCACATGTTCTTGCAAATGCTATAATTTCTTTTTCGTATTAAGTTTAATTTTCAAAATGTATATTTTTCAAATAGGATGTTAAAATATTATAAAATAATAAAAAGTAATCTTAAATTCATAAATATATTAACGAATTATTACTATTTATGATTTATTGATTACTCTTCTTTTAATTTTAACTCTTTATAGTGATTATTTCTAAAAATCATTATTTTTAATTATTCTAAATTCTCCGTCTAGTTTAAAATCAGCTTGCTTTTCTTCGATATTTCTTATTATAACATGACATTTACCAGAAATTTGTAAATAAGATTCTAATTCATCAATACGTATTTTTTTTACGTTTGCCTCTTTTTTAAAATTTATATTTATCATGCTTTTTTTTGAATATAATCTATATCCATTTTTTGTTTTATACCCATTAATTTTTCTTAATTTACCAAACAAACGAGAATAGACTTTAATTTTATTATTGCGATTTTTAAAAATAAGAAAATAACTATCTTCAAACGAAATCAACGCAATATCTGTCTGCTCATTAAAAAAACTATAGATTTTATAAATATCACTTTTTAAATTTTCTTTTTTATTTATTTTCATAACAACCAAATATTTATCGAATATATTAACTTTTCTTAGTTTACCAGAATCTAATATTTTTTTTTCAAAATTATTAACATAATCTAAAATAATATCTGAACTAGAACCAACTTTAATTTTGGAAAAAATTTTTTGAAAATTTTTAATTTTTTTGTTGACACCTCAAATTTTTTTGGTATAATAATACTTGCCTGAAATGAAGAAGGCAAAATATGGCCCGTTGGTGAAACGGTTTAACACACATGCCTTTCACGCATGCATGTATGGGTTCGAATCCCGTACGGGTCACCATTAGTTAATAATAAACATAAGTTTATAAAATATTTTAATTAAGTACGTTGATTCGTACTTTTTTTTATCGATTTTAAATAATTTGTATTTTTATTGATTAATTAAAAGATTTACTTTAAATATTTTTATCCATATGATACAATAAAATTATTCCTCTTAATTATTATTTTACTGATTAGAACTAAACTACGTTCTAATCTTTTTTTATTTAGGGTAAGATTTACCCATCATCTTACCCAGTATTAAATAATTAATATTAATTTTGTAGACTAACTGCTTCTACACTTACTTTGTAGTTCTTATTAAGTTTAGTTTTAATTAAATTTGTTATTTGAATAAATTCTTTAGCGCTTATTTCAGAACTAGATACGGATACATTTACATCAAAATTTGCAATTATAACTAAACATTCGTCATATCCAAGAATTGAAATAGCATCTTCTAATTCTACTTCTGTATATTTTAAATAATAAAGTTTGTTTATCTCGTCTACAATGACTGCTATATCTGTATTTTCCAAGTTACCAGCTGCAATTGAAGCTTCTAAATCACAAATTACTTGCGTGCGTTCTTCTAATACTTCTAAACGCTTTTGAGCAAATTCGGTTGAAATTGTATTTATATTTCCTCCATCATCTAAAGAACCACTTGGCACATCATTTCCAATTTGTTTAATATAAAAAACACTTAATACTACCACCAATGCTAATAAAAAAATAGGTAATGTCTTCTTAAACATAAAATAAAACCTCCTGATTTCACTACTTAAGTGTATGCTAGGAGGTTTTTTATTATTACAAATTAACTAAGTTTTAATTTTACCCAGTAATCGTTTAAAATTACTTTCATTTCATCATTAAAGCGAAATATTTCATCTTTTTCATTTATTGTTACATGATAATAATCTTTATACTCGTAGAATTCTTCTCCTTCTTTAACCAAATCTTCATACACCGATTTAATTGGACTAGTATATCCTACATATATCGAATTAGCCTTTGCGTTTTCATACTCAAGCATAAAAGAGATAAATTTATATGCTAATTCTTCATTTCTTACGCTAGTAGGAATTACCATACCATCTACAAATACATTTGTTCCACTTTCTGGCGCATAAAATTTTAGATTAACATCATCATTTTGTTCCATCATTGAATAAATTGCATCTCCAGAATACATAAGTGATAAGGCATACTTACCATCAGGCATTTCAGAAAGTAATTCATCCGTCTTAAAAGCACAATTAGTTGTTTCTCTAATTTTTTTAATCCATTCAAATGCTTCTTCTGTTTCCTTTGGATCTGTTGAATTCATAGAATATCCTAAATCTTTAAATGCTACCATAAATCCATCACGTGAAGAATCAT
Organism: uncultured Anaeroplasmataceae bacterium; assembly: GCA_944325035.1. Taxonomy (GTDB): domain Bacteria; phylum Bacillota_I; class Bacilli_A; order Acholeplasmatales; family Anaeroplasmataceae; genus CAG-307. Next base: position 100,245 of record CALUYM010000001.1, on the reverse strand, counting down.
AATATGCTACTTTATTACGATATTTTTCATTATGTAATACGCTCCAACCGACTTTAACATCGTTATCATCAACAATATTAGCATCATACGTAATTCCTACTTTTCCAAAGAAATACGGCACTGAATAAGATAAAAAATCCCAACCATTTTCTTCATTTTTTAATTGATCTAATATTTTAATAACCGGATCAGCCAAATCATCTTTAGTAAATCCTTCAATTTTAGACCAGTCTAGGGGTTTAATCATATTAGATAACATTAATTGTTCAATAGCATAATCAGATGGAACAACAATATCAAAAGATTCAGATTTCATTTTTGTGATGGCAGCCTCATTAGAATCAAATGTAACATAGCTAATGTTTACACCATAACGCTCTTCAAAAGCATCAAGTAATTCCTCATCGATATATTCACCACAATTAAAAATTTTTAAATCTCCACCTTGGCTCATACCACAAGAAGAAAGGCTAATTCCTACCATAAAAGCAAGACTAAATGTTAAAAACTTTTTCATTTATTTCGCTCCTCTTTTCTTTGTTTTAATTTGTCAAAAACAATTTTTAAAACAATAACTAACATAATTATAGTTGATAAAGCGTTGATTGTTGGATTAATCTTTTTAGCTTCTGTATATAAATAAGTTGAAATATTCAATTGTGATCCACCCGTAAAATAAGAAATAACAAAATCATCAAAACTCATCGTAAAAGATATTGCTGCTGCAGCAAATATCGACCCTTTAATTTGTGGTAAAATAGCAGTTTTAATTGCTTTCAATGGTTTTGCCCCCAAATCAAGCGCTGCTTCCATAATGTTTTCATCTAAACTCTTCACTTTAGGATAAACAGTCACAATAACATATGGTGTACAAAAAGAAATATGGGCAAGTAACATTGTAAAATAACCTTGTTCAATTCTTAAAGATACAAACAAAAGTAATAATCCAATTGCTGTAACAATATCGGGATTCATTATAGGTAAATTATTACCTTGCAAAATTAAATGGCGAATATTTTTTCGTGTCTTTGTCAGTGATATTGCCGCAACTGTTCCAATAATTATTGAAACAAATGTAGAAATAACTGCAATTAATAAAGTATTTACGATAATTTTTATAAGTCTAGCGTTAGTAAATAAATCTGCATACCATTTAAATGTAAAACCACCCCAATGAGTAACACTCATTGCATCATTGAAACTAAAGACAACGATGCTTAAAAGTGGGACATAGTAAATAAAGAAAAATAAGAAAATTAAAACTCTACTCCAAATTTTAGCTCTAGTACTTTTCATCTCAGTCTAACTTCTCCTTTTGTCCAATTTTATTCATAATCCACATTATAACCATTATAAATATTAATAAAATAACAGAAATAGCACTACCAAATGACCAACGGCTATTAGTAATAAATTCCGTTTCTATTAAATTTCCAATTAAGAAATAACGACCCTCACCTAAATATTTCGTAATAGTGATAGTTGTCGCACTGGATAAGAATACGATTGTAATACCAGACATTACCCCTGGTAAAGAAAGTGGAGCAATAACACGTAAAAATGTTATTTTATTTTTAGCACCTAAATCAGTTGATGCTTCAATCAATCGAGAATCAAGCTTTGAAAGAATTGTATAGATTGGTAAAATCATATAAGGAATATAGTTATAAACCATACCAAAAATTACGGAAAAATCATTACCAATTAATATATTAACATCAGGATTAAACCATTGTACGAATTTTAGTAAAGGACCATCTAAAACTTGTTTAATTGCTAATGTTCTTAATAACATATTTATCCACATTGGAGCAGTTACTAATAAAACCAATAAAGCTTGAGTACCTGGCTTTCTTTTAGCAATAAAATAGGAAATAGGATAGCATACTCCTAAACAAACAATAGTAGACATTAGTGCTAAGTATAAACTTTTACCAATACATCTAATATAAAGCACTGTTTCAAAAAAACGTCGATAATTTTCTAAAGTTAAAATATAAATAGGTAAGTCTTGTGACTTAGTGTCTATCACTGAATATACTAAGATAAATAACATCGGTAATAGAATAAATCCAAATAAAATAATTAAATAAGGAATTAAAAAAGGTAGGTAGAAATTGCGAGTTTTACGGTACTTTACTTTTTCCATCTTACCACTCCATTTTTTCCATTACATGGATATCGTCTGGTGTCCAAAAAAGGCTTACATCCTCCCCTACTTGGTGGAAATCAGTTGTATGAATTAAAAATTCTCGCGAATTCGTTTTAACTCTTATTTCATAATGTACACCTTTAAAAATTTCAGAAATGACCTTACCTTCAAAAAAACCTTGACCTTTTGGCATAATATCAATATCTTCTGGACGAATTACAATATCGACTTCCTCGTCCTTTTTAAAACCTTTGTCAACACAATCAAGTCTTACACCATCAAATTCACAAATTAAATCTTCTCGCATTATTCCATCAATGATATTTGATTTTCCTATAAAATTAGCGACAAAACGATTTGCTGGTTCGTTATATACATCTATTGGCGTACCAACTTGTTGAATTTCTCCATTATTCATAACCACAACTTTATCAGACATCGTTAAAGCTTCTTCTTGATCATGTGTAACAAATATAAATGTAATTCCTAATTCTCTTTGAATCTTCTTTAGTTCATATTCCATTTCTTGACGAAGTTTTAAATCAAGAGCTCCTAAAGATTCATCTAATAACAAGACTTTTGGTTCATTAACAAGGGCTCTAGCAATAGCTACACGCTGTTGTTGTCCACCTGATAATTTATCAATTGAACGATTCTCGTAACCTTCAAGATTGACAAGTTTTAACATACGTAAAACTTTTTCACTTATCTCCTTTTCAATGGTCTTGTTTGATTTTAATTCAACTTTATTTTTCCCCTTTAAAAAATTCTTAAAACGTTCTTTATAACTAATACTATTTCTAATTCTCAAACCATATGCGACATTCTCATATACAGTCATATGTGGGAATAAGGCATAATGTTGAAAAACTGTATTGGTTAGACGTTTATAGGCCGGAATTTCTAATAAATTTTGGCCATCAAAAATGACTGAACCAGATGTTGGATCTTCAAACCCGCCAATGATTCTTAAGGTTGTTGTTTTACCACAGCCTGAAGGACCGAGCAATGTAACAAACTCATTTTCGAAAATATCAAGGCTAATACCTTTTAATACGATATTTCCGTTAAATTCTTTTGTTAAATCTTTGATTTCAATTAATTTTTTCAAGTATAGAACCTCCTAAACACAGTTTTGTTGTTTTATTAGAAAACTAAGAAAATAACATAATCAATTATATCAAAAAAATTTAATTATTCAAGTTTGAGTTTGCAAAAAATTTAAACTAATCTTAAATTTGACTTGAAATACTTACTTTTATCAACGCTTCACTTTATAAAAAAGCTTATTTTAAAATATAAACTTTTACCTTTAAATAAATATATTTGTTAAAAAAAGTATCTGCTTTTTTTGCAGATACTCTACTTCTATTTTTTCTTACTAATGTCTAACATATAACTCTTATCTTCAAAATGAGTATGAAGAAGATGATGAGCCTTTTCACTTAATGGTTCACCTAAGAAATCATTATATAAAGCAATTATCTCTGGGTTTTCATGACAGAAACGAAGTTGTTGATTCTTATTATCAGTACTGTATAAATTATGATTACGATTTTGACGTGTAGTTTCTTGTTCAGGGCGCTTAATTACGCGTGGTTGTCCACCACCATTTGCACAACCACCTCGACAAGCCATTATTTCAACAAAATCAAGTTCAACTTCATTATTCTTAATCATTTCAATTAGTTTTTTAGCTTCACTCATTTGGCTTACAGCCGCCACTTTCAAATCATAATCGCCAATTTTTACATTTAAGAATTTTAGATTTTCAATTCCTCTAATTGGTTCACATGCTTCAATTTGTTCATCAGTCATATTTTTACCTGTGATATAATAATGCGCAGTGCGAAGTGCTGCTTGCATAACTCCACCAGTATTACCAAAAATTAATCCAGAACTTGAACCATGTCCAAAAATTGAATCAAAATCAGAATCTGGTAAGTTAACAAAATCAATATTAGCTTCTTTTATCATCTTAGCAAGTTCAACAGTAGTAATTACAATGTCTACATCTTGACCATCTGCTCCCATAGCTGCATTCAATTCTGGACGTTTACATTCCATTTTTTTAGCAACACAAGGGGCAACTGTAACATTTACAATCCTTTTAGGATCAATATTTACTTTTTGAGCAAAGTAAGTCTTTACAATTGAGCCTTGCATTGCAATAGGGCTTTTAGCACTTGAAAGATTTGGAATCAATTCAGGATAATACATTTCACACATCTTAACCCACGCAGGACAACATGAAGTAAACATTGGGAATTTATACTTATCCTTATTCTTTAAACGATAAACTAATTCACTAGCTTCTTCTGTAATTGTTAAATCAGCACCACAAGTCACATCTAAGACATAATCAGCACCCAAACTACGAATAGAACTAACCATTTGACCTTGTACAAATGCACCACGTTCTAAACCAAATTCTTCACCTAAACCAACACGAACAGATGGCGCAGTATTAAATACAACAATTTTTTCTGGATCATTTAAAGCTATCTTAACACGATCAATATCTGATACAGCAGTAATAGCGTTAAACGAACAAGCTTGAATACAAGAACCACAATTAATACAAATCGCAGTATTACCTGTCTTTTCTAAATCATAAAATCCAAATACACCAATATCATTTTGACATGCCTTTTGACACAGTTTACATTTTTTACATAAATCATCATTACATACAATACTTGGATTATCTGGTTCAATTAAAACGCGATGTTCAAATCCTTCTTTTTTTACCATAACAATACCTCATTTCTATTTTATACTTTTGATTATATCTTCAATCAACATTTTTTCTCCAATTCCTTTTATGAATGAAAAATTATTTTCTCTTAATTCCTCAAAACTAAAATTTTGTTGATTTAAAATAAATTCAATATCTAAATTTTGAGCTAAAGCTTTTGTAGCTTTTAAAATCTTCATGCTCGAATTACTTGCGAAATAAATTGCTAAATGATTATTTAAAACGAACTCTAAATTCGAACTACCGACCAAAATCTTCTCTTTATTAAAAATCTCTAGCACCGTCTTTATATTATAATTATCTTCATCAATAATTTCAATGCTAAAAATACTTCTGGGGACATTATATTGTCGATATTTTTCACTTAAATAAGCCATGAAATCAGGCATCGCTAAAGTCTTAGCATGAAGTTGAATAAAAATTTTAAAATAGCCTCCAAATTCATGATAAAACTTTTTACATTCAATTAAAGCTCTATTAATTAAATATTTATCAATTAATTCCTCCAAGCCTCTTTTTTTTACAATACTATAAAAATATGCATCATCAACTAAAAAACCACCTAAATTAATTCTAGCAAGATATGCAAAAAGTTTATTAGTCTTTAAATTAACAATTTGTTCATATGTAAGACATAATTTCAAATTATCAATAGCTTCAGATATATGCAGTTCCATTTGAAAATCATAAAAACTGTTTTTAACTTCTTGTTCTTCAAAATAGATAACTTTATTTTCATTTAAAGATCTTCTTAATGCTTCATCTAGGGCAAGACTAGATTTTTCAACTAGTTTTTCATATGTTAGTTTTCCATATTTTTTTCGAATCAAAAAAACACCAGCTGAAAAGCTAAGTTTTAAACGTTTATTCAATTCAACTAATTTTAAAGCAAGTTCATCTAAAATCTGCAAAACCTGTTTTTTTACTGTTCTTTCATCATTATTTGGTAACAGTAAGATAAAGCGATCACTATCAAAATGATAAACTAAAACATCTTCTTTTACCACTTCTTTTAATTTAAGTGCAATAGCATATATTAAATCAGTTGAAAACTTTAAGCCATATACATCTTTATAAAGTTTAAAATTATTTGTCCCAATCATTACAAAGCTATATCTTTTCGAGTTGTCTAATTCCAAAAGATAGGTTTTTAAGTGATTTAAAGATGGAAGTTTTGTAAAAAAATCTTCTTCACTTAATTTTTTTAACTTTAAATTTTCATTATATTCATCAGTCTTATTTTCTAACATCCCTAAAATCACATAGCGATCAGATAGTTCTTTTAATAAGCGTATTTCCTTAATTCGTTTTCCATTTAAAAGAGAATATTCGATTTGTGTTTTAGTTAATTTTCCAGTAATAAATAATGTATTTGTATTTTTATAATTAATTTTATCGGCTGGAGTCATTAAATCTAAATATTCATTTAAATTCAAATATTTTTTTTCAACATCAAGAATCTTCATTGACTTATCATCTAATTTTATTAATCCATTGTCATTTTCTATAAAGCCTAATAAAGCTGTATCTAAAATAATTTTACGATTCTCATCATCATGTTTATAACTATCTTCAAATGCTAAAATTGATAATCTAATATCTATAAAAGATGCTAAAATTTCTAGTAATTCATAATTAAAATCACTACTTAAGTTGTTCCCATAGAATGTAATTGAGCCATAAACTTTATCTCTTTTTAACGGAAAAGACACTATTTCAGAGACTATCTCATTTTGATTAGTTATAATTGAAGTATAATTACTAGGATCACTAATCACTAACACTCTATCTTTTTGATATGATAAATAATTGACAGTATTAATTATCTTTTCTTCTATAAATTTTTTATCATAAAGACGTTCCTTTTTATAATGATATCCATAAATATCATTTTGATTTATTAATATAACCACTTCGGAGAAATCCAAAATTTGATAACTTAACACAAATACTTGTCTTAAAACTTCTCGTAATGTTAATGGAGTAAAACATTTAAGTAAATCTAAAACTTCTTTCAATGATAAATATTTTTTAGAAAGTAAAACTGTTTCAGAAATCCCCTCTAAAAATTTAGTTTCATTATTTTTAACTTCATCTTTTTTTTCGATAATTCGTTCAATAACAATTGGTTCTTGAATTCGCTTTACCCTTTCTTTTTTTAAAGGCTCTTGTTTTAATACTGTTTCTTTTAATGCTAATTCTTCTAAAGCTTTATTAGCTAAATCTCGAGCATAATGATTATTCATCTTTTCATAGAGTTCTCTTACGACAGTATAATACTCACGCTTAGTTTGATTATTTGCATCATCTATTAAGTCTAAATAATTAGCATCTTGTATTGAGGCTCTATGAAAATCACCTTTTTCATAATAGAGTTTAATTAGCATCGTACCTAACTCTAATTTTAAAGATTTATCAAAAACATCATCTATATTATCTTTAATTAAATCTATTGCATCATCTATATTACCTTGATTTATAAGCATTTTTATTTTTAAAATATTAATCTTTAATAAATTATCTTTAGATTTTGTTTTTAAGTATTCCGTATTTAAGATTTGATAAGACTTTAAAAAATCTTCATAGTTATTCTCATCAAAAAGAATATTGATTAAAATTTCATGAGCAAAAATAAGATTCTCTTCACTTATGTCATCAGCTAAATATAACTTTATATATCGTTTTAAATTTTCCTTATCCTGTATTGCTTTTGAATAAAGAATCATATCTTTAAAATATGCATCATGGGCCATTAAATTTAAATGTTTTTCTTTGATTTCAATATACTTTAATGCCAAATCATATCTTTTTAATCCCATAAAAATAACTTTTAAAGTATCCGCTATACAAACAATAGTATTTTTTTCAAACTCTTCAATAGCCTGTTTTTTTAAAATTAAATCTAGTTTTGGAATTAATATTTTTAAAGCATCATTAGTTTTATCTAAACTATTTAAAATCAAAGCTTTATATGATAGCGCCTGATAATATTCAATAGAAGTTTGAGGTGTTATACTTAAATATTTATCAATTTTTTTAATTGATTCTTTTTGAAATGGTAGGGCTAATACTTCTAGTACTTGCATTATTTTTCCTCTTTTAAATAGTGAAGCTTATATTGACCATCTTCTAACAGAATAAAGCTTCCTAAATCTCGCAAAGAACCAGGATTTAAAAAAGTAATTCCTTCTATTTGTTCCATAAATGGACGATGAGTATGTCCGAAAACAACAAATTTTGCACCTAATTCTAAAGCTCGATAAAAAAGGCGGTCTAAACCAAATTTAACATTATATATGTCTCCATGAACCATATAAACTAAACATTCATTAGTATTCAATACTTTTTCAAGAGGCCCATTCGTGTCACAATTTCCTTTGACATATATAATTCCTAGATCATTTAATATTTTTTCATTAATTGTAAAATCTCCAGCATGTAAAATTTGATAATCAGGATATGTATTCTTTAACTCTTCTAATTCTAAAATCAATCCATGGCTATCAGATACTATTAAATAATTCATCAAACTTCTCCTTAAACATTTCTAATGCCTTAAAACGATGCGAAATTGTATTTTTTTCATCGATTTTAAGTTCGGCCATAGTTTTATTAAAACTTGGAATATAAAAATGAGGATCATATCCAAATCCATTATTTCCTCGAGCTTCATCTATAATAATTCCATCTACTTTTCCTTCAAAATATAATTCTTTTTCACCATCATAATAGCAAATAACACAGGTATAATAAGCATTTCTATTAGATATACCTTTTAAATTTTGTATCAATAACTGATTATTTTCATCATCAGTAGACTTAGGACCTGCATAGCGATGTGAATATACTCCTGGTTCAAAATTTAGTGCTTCAACACAAAGACCAGAATCATCAGCTATAACAGGTTTATGATAAATATCATAAATTGTTTTCGCTTTAATATAAGCATTTTCTTTAAATGTTTTTCCAGTTTCTTCGATTTCTTTCAAAAAATTAATTTCACTTAGTGTTAAGATATCAACATTTTTTAATATTTTTTTTATTTCTTTTACTTTATTTTGGTTATTTGATGCTAAAATAATCTCCATATAAATCACCATCTTTATTGTATCATATTTTTTTACTTTTTTTGTACCTTGTATCTAATTTTCTTAAAGTTTAATTCGATTAAGGTTAAATCTTCTAAGTTTTCATAAAAGATGATTAAAAAATCTTCATTCATATAATCTAATTCAAGTTTATCTAATAAAAATACAATATTATCTTCTTCAAAACTAACACTAAAGTTAACAAAGTCATATCCTAATTGATATAAATATGTAATATTTCCACTTTTTTCTTGGTCTTGGTAATTTTTATATGTTCCTAAATCAAAAATTGCTTTCTCGTCAAAACTATAATAATTATTTTTAGTATATATATCCAAATAATCATATCCTAATAAATGATAAGATTCAAATAACAATGGAATTTCTTTCTTATAATTTTTAAAATCATTATCTAAATATAACACTAATTTATTATCTAAATCGTTATAATTAAGCAATTTTAAAGTTTCTGAAATATTGCTAATGTGATTGATAGGAGCATAATTTTTATCGTCTGTTAAATATGAAAAAATATCCTCTATTTCATTTTTTACCTCTAAATAACTACCTTTTAAATACCCATCATCTTCATAAAAAACTATTTCTTCATGAGGAATATAGACAAGCCCTTTTAACATATAATCTTTTATATATAAAAAAAAGATTAATGACATAGTAAATAAACTGAATAAAAACCACAATTTAGCTTTTTGCATAATTATCACCTACTAATACTATGTATTTTTGATATGTTATATGTTATACTTTTTTAAAAGGGGAGATTTAAATGAATAAAATAAGTACATACTTTAAAGATAAAAAAGTTATTAAAGCTTTAATCGCTATTTTAACTTACTATGTAATATCTGAAGTTTTTTCTTTTTTAATCAGCTTAATAATTGAAAACTTATTTAGTAAAGAATTTATTCAAAATCATAACGCCATTATCAGTATTGTCTTCCAATTTATTATCTATCTACCAATATTAATTATTATTTTCGTTCTTTTTAAAAAAAATCTAGTAGATGATTTTACAAAAACTAAAGAAAAATCAATTAGTTTTTCCCAAAGAATTTTAAAAGGGTTATTATTAATGTATTTGGTTAATATTGTTTCTAGTATTCTAGTTTCATCACTTGGCAGTACTGATACGTCAGAAAATCAAAGGTTAATAGAAACTATGATTACCTATAATTCGTTCACTCCTTTTATAATGTTTTTATTAGTTGGCTTAATTGGACCTTTAGTTGAAGAAGTCATTTTTAGAAAATGTTTCAAAACTATTTTAAAAAATGATTATCTGTTTATTATTGTTTCAACTATTTTCTTTGGATTTATGCATGTTTTATCTACACCTGGAAATTTTGGTAGTCGAGTAATCTTAGCAATTCCTTATATGGCATCAGGTTTTTCATTAAGTTATATATACATAAAAAATGATAGCAACATAATTGTTCCTACCATTTGTCATATGCTTACTAATTCTTTAGCATTTATTCTGATTTTATCAACATCTATTTTTTAAATTGGATGATTATAATATTTTGCATAAAATGATGCAAGATTATTGTAATCATCTTTTTTATTTTGATTTAAAATAGTGTTGTACTGTTCTATCTTAAGTCTGTCATTTAGAATAACAGCAACATGTAGTGGATACTTCACTAAATATGAACTATATCTTATATCATAGCTTAAATTTAAAAGATATTCGCCAAATTTAGAACTTGCGATCTCAAAAACACTATTTCCTTCTTTATTTTTAAAAGATAGTAACGCCTGATATTGCATTAATTGATTAGCTCCTTCATAATTTTCACGACGAGCAGCATTAAAAAGTGGCGTTTCTAAATATTTATTTTGTAAATTTGGAAGTAAACCTAATTCTAATAGAAATTTGGTGATTTCATTATGCATCAAATAAACGCTTAAATGTAAGAGCGAATTATTATTATAATCTAAAACTTCTTTTAAATTATAATTTGATTCGTATTTTTTCAACAAATTTAAATCATTGGCATAGATAAGATAAGCTAAAAAACCTTCTCCTTTTTTATTTATATTATCAAGAATTGGATTAAATTCTAAAATAATTTGATAAATAAATGTGCGTCCTAATCGTAATGCAAGCATCAAAGGTGTCTCTAAATCATTGTTTTTAATTTCATATATTGCTTTATTTCTTAAAAGAATTTTTACTGCTGCAATATTATTTTTTCTTACAGCTAAGTGTAAAGCAGTATTTCCATCTTTATTTTTCAAATTTAAATTAGCACTATTCAAAACCAAGAACCTTATCATTTCTAAATTTCCAATATTTACAGCTAACATTAATAATGTGTTTTCATTATGATCTTTACTATTAATATCCCCAAAACGAAGTAAATATCTTAAAGTATCAAAATTATTATCTAAAACTGCGTCAATTAAATTCATTTTAATCTAAATCTTCACGAATTGCTTTAGCAATTTTAAATGATACTACTTTCTTTTCAGGAATGTTCATTGTTTCACCGGTCTGTGGATTTGGTATTTTCCTAGCTTCTCGTTTTTTGACATCAAAAGTACCAAAACCTGATATTACTACCTTTTCTCCTTTTTCCAGTGTAGCTACAATGGTATCGATGAAACAATTAATAACATCTTCCGTATCTTTTTTAGTATAACTCAATGTTTGAGCAACTTCTGCAATTAATTCTTTTTTATTCACCATTATCACCACCATTTTGATTTGTTTTTTCTTTTACACTTTGACCAAAGATTTTCAAATTATCTTTCGTTGCAGCTTCTTCAGTTTTTACAAAATAAAGATTTTCAACATTATAAATTTTACCTGAAATTTCTACTTCATTTATAAAATATTGCGTTAAGGTTGGATATTTATTAATAATAGAATCTAAAACAGTTGAATCATAGTAATCTATTTTAAACGAATAATAATAACATTGATTACTAACTTTAATCTCTTGAACGATTAAATCAACCACTACATCTGCCTCAGCAAAACGATCAAGGGTAATTTCATATGTTGTAGTAGTAGGTTTAGCTTCTATATAGAAAAAAGCCATCTTTTTAACAGCAAAAAAGTCTCCTCTTGTTGATACTATTTTATCATCAATCTTTGACTTTTGCATATAAATAGTAAAATTATTTGATTCTTCAATTTCATAGTTTTGACTTTCTAAATTTGCTCTAATTGATGATGATGAAAGCGAACTTGTAAAGTGAAAACCAATACTAATATTCAAAAAATAAAAACTAACAAAAGCACCAGAAATTAAAATAATTAAAAACGAAGCGACCTTATGTTTTCTAATAAAAGATATAATTATTATAAGTGCAATTAGTAATAATATTCCAATTCCAATTTTATGAATAATAGCGGAATGAGTATTATAAAAATCAATTACTTTTTGCATATCAATTCACCTCGACCTTATTATACATTATTTTTAAAAAATTACTAATAAAAATTAAAATTTAATCGATTTTAAGCGACAAATTTTAAGTATAAAAAAAACTGCAAGTGTTTTACTTACAGTTTTACTTCAGTAATATCTATTATTTCTGTTTTGAAGAAATCATAGACTGACATGTCTAATGCATTTATAATTTTCATTAGTGTTGTGATTTTACAATCACATCTTCCGCATTCTATATCACTAATTTGTCTAGTACTAACCCCTGATTTTTCTTCTAAGTTTTCTTGTGTCATTTTGTTACGCATTCTCAATTGTCGTACACGAGAACCAATCATATAGCGCATCTCTTTTTCATCAAGAACTATCATATAATCACCAATTATATTATCTATGATAGTAAAGTGACTTTCCACGAACTAGAGTTCAATTTTTATGATTTTATAATATTATCGCAATTAAACTAGTTCGGTTGGAATTTATTAACTTAGATAAAACATCTTTTAATTTTTCTTTTGAATTATCTGGTAAAGAATATATTTTTTGTTTAATACCATCATTAACAATTTCTGATAATTTACGGCCAAAAATTTCTTTATTCCAAATCTCATCTTCACCATTTTTTTCAAGTGATTCAATTAAAACCTTTGATTGTTCAAGTGAACCAATTATTGGTGAGAAACTAGATTCTACATCAACTTTTATTAAGTGGATTGAAGGTGCAATTGCACTTACTTTTACTCCGTAACGTCCAGCTTGTTTAATTATTGTTGGAGGTAGTAATTTCATATCTTTTAACCCAGGTATTGCAACACCATATCCATATTCTTTGCATTGTGTTAATGCTTCATTATACTCATTATATAAACCAGTAGCTTTATGACCTATATATAAGGCTTTTAATAAATCAGCTTGTGTTTCAATTTTTGTTCCGCATAGTTCTTCAATTAAATTGGAAATAGCTTCTTCCGTTAACTCAATTTGAATATTTACTGTTCCTTCAGCTACATCAGCTAGTTCAATTTTAACTTCTTTAAAATATTCACACTGATTTAATGAGTCTACAATTTTTTCTACTTCTTTCATTTTTTTAAACTCATTACTAGTATCATTAATTAAATTAGAAATACTTTCTTTTAATAAAATATCATTACCAATTTCATCTAAAAAACTTGGCATTTTAATATTTAATTTTTGAATTGGAAACTCTTTTAAAGCTCGGCTGATGATTAAATCAATATCAGCTTCTGTTAATTCTTTAGCATTACAAGCAATTACCGATTCATTATATGTCTCTTCTAAATAACTTACTAATTGTTTTGCTTCATCAGTTGATGGATTTTTAGTATTTAAGACTATAACAAAAGGTTTATCTAAACTTTTCATCTCCGCAATTAACTCTGCTTCAACTTTAGCATAACTTTCACGTCTAAAATCTCCGAAAGTACCATCAGATGTTAAAACAATTCCCAGGTTAGAATGGTTTTCCATAATTTTTTTTGTACCAATTCTAGCCGCTTCTTTAAATTCAATTTCTTCTTCAAACCATGGTGTTTTTACAAATCTCGGTCCTTCATCTGTTTTATACCCAACTGCTTCATCTAGCACATATCCTACGCTATCAACAAAGCGTAAATTAACTGATATGTCATCTATTTCAACACTAATTTGCTGACTTGGAATAAATTTCGGTTCAACGGTCATTATTTGTTTACCTTCTGCCGTTTGTGGTAATTCATCCAATAATTTATTTTTTAAAAAATCATCTTTAATATATGGTAATATCTTTTTTTGCATAAATTTTGAGACAAATGTTGATTTACCACTTCTTGTTGATCCTAAGACTGCAACCATTAAGTCACCATTCATTCGTTTTACTAATTCATTTAATTTATCATTGTTCATGTTATTCCCCACTCTCATTTTCTATTTAACTATATGGTTATAACTTAAAAAATATGCAAAAAAAGACATTATTAAATGTCCTTATTTTAATGTAAAACTGTCACATTCAGTTTCCGAACGATATTTAGCACCATCTGATCCAATAGTAATAGTCTTTGCTTTACACATCGCATTTTCATTGAACTTACAATAGTTCGCACTACAATTAACTTTCGGATTATCTAGTTCATCATTAATAACCTCGTAGGCAAATTCTTCTTGAAATTGTTTAGTAGATGTTGGATTTTTAAATGATTGACAAAAAGTTCCTAGTTTAGACCTGGAAAATACGCCTTCCACTTTTACATTTTTTTTCGTACAGCTTAAATTTTGATTAAAACCGCAATAGCTTGCTTTACAATTTATATTAGACATTTTATCAAATCCCTCATATTTAGTTTGGACTTGATTTTAAATTTTATTCTTTCGATATACAATTTCCATTATTTTTTTATTGAAAATTAATCCTAAAATTCCAATTAATGCCTGGGTTGAAAAGATAATAATTGCTACTTTATAATTTCCATGCAAAAGTGATGAACCAAAATAAGTTGAAGAAATTATCGATGGTATTCGTGCTATAGCATTTATTAATAAAAATCGTGTTGTTTTAATGTCTGTATATGGAATGGCAAATAATAATATATCTTTTGGCAAACAAGGAATCAATGTTATAAAAAAAACAATAACTTCTAGACGTTTAGCGTCTTTTAACATATTAAAAAATTTCTTTTTTTGTAAATATTCTTTTAAACGTAGATTATTAAATTTAAGTAGTTTAATAATTCCTAAAACTACAAAAGATCCTAATGCAACACCAATTTCAACGGCAAGAAACCCTAAATATGGTCCATACATTAAACCTGACATAATTTCAAATAATTCCCCTGGTATCATAAAGATGATAACTTGTAAAGCATTTAAAAAACAAATAACAAAAAAACCCCAAAATCCCATATCTTTTACAAAATTTATAAATGCTTCTTTATTTTCTTCTTGCTGCAAAGCATAGACTTTGGGAATTAAGTAAACAGTCAAAAGAATAAAAAGCGTAAACAATAAAATCAGTGATGCATAGCGGAAAAATTTTTTAATTACGCATCAAACCATTCTGGTTTAGATTCAAAATTCCATGTTTTATTTTTATATGTAAAACATAACTTACTCGCATGTAAATATAATCTCTCCTCTTTATTACCATATAAAACATCACCTAAAATTGGGTGCTTTATACTTGCTAAATGCACGCGGATTTGATGTGTTCTTCCAGTATATATTTTTACCTCTAATATATCATTATTACTTAATACTTTATATCGTTTTACTTCTGTTTTAGCATAATCACCATTTTTTGCAACCATTCGTTTTGTTGAGCCACTAACACGGGCAATTGGTTTTTCAATAATTATTGAATTGTTTTCAAGATGACCTTCTATTTTAGCATAGTATATTTTATTCATCAAGGAATGGTTTTTATTCAATAATGTTGCACATTCTTTGTTTAGGGCTACTAATACTAAACCTGATGTATCTTTATCTAATCTTGTAATAATATGAATTGTTTTTAATTTATTTCTTTTCTTTAAATATGTATATAAAGCATTATATAAACTTTTGATTGGTTCATTTAATGAAGGGATTGTATTTAAACCTGATGGTTTATCTATAATAATAAAATCTTCATTTTCAAAAACTATCTTTAAATTATAATCAAATTCATTTTCATCTTTTTGAATCGTATCAATAAACTCAAAACTAATCACATCGCCTTTTTTAACTATCGTATAGTTAAATGATTCTTTTTGATTTACAAAAAATCTAACATTTTGTCGTTTCAAATATCGATAAAACTTTTTAGATAGGCTATCTTTAATATTATCTTTAATCATGCCATCTATGCTGGCAATTATTTCTTTTTTCATATTTATCACCACATTCTACATATATTATACAAATTTTTTTTTATAAAAAAAGAAAAACTATCTCGCATATCAAGCAAGATAGTTATCTATTATAACACTTTTGATAAAAACTCTTTTAATCGAGGTGTTTGAGGATTTTCAAAAATTTGAGTAGGACTCCCTTCTTCAGCTACAACTCCCTTATCCATAAATACAACACGATCAGATATTTCTTTAGCAAATCCCATTTCGTGAGTTACAATAACAATTGTCATACCACTATTTGCTAAGCTTTTAATTACTTCCAATACTTCTTTAACCATTTCTGGATCAAGTGCCGAAGTGGGTTCGTCGAATAACATCACAGCAGGATTCATCGCTAATGATCTTACTATTGCAATTCTTTGTAATTGACCACCAGATAATGATGTTGGTTTAGAATCGGCTTTATTTAACAAATTAACTCTTTTTAATAAATCTAAAGCTTTTTGCTTAGCTTCTTCTTCGGTCATCAAACCTAATGTCACAGGTGCTAAAATAATGTTTTCTAACACAGTCAAATTTTGAAATATATTAAAATGTTGAAATACCATACCGACATTTTGACGATAAACATTTATTGTTTTTTCAAGTTCTGTAACTTTTTTATCAGTTATTTTTTGCTGAACTTTCATCTCATGCTTTAATTTTTTTTGTAATTCCTTATTTTTAGGATTTTTAGAATCATCACACTCAGATATTTGATTAATTAAATTAGTAATTTCAAAATGATTTGTATTTATTGAAAATATATCATTTCCTTTGAATTTTATTGTACCATTTTGTGGTATTTCTAATAAATTTATACTTCTGAGTAATGTTGATTTCCCTGAACCAGATGAACCAATAATTGTAATAACTTCTCCTTCTTCAATATCAAGGTTGATTCCTTTTAGGACCTGAACATTATTATAATTCTTATATAAATCTTTTATTTCTATAATTTTCATGATTAAGCCCCCAATACATTTTCAAATTTTTTTACTAATTTAGTAGTACCAAATGTTAATACAAAGTAAATAATACCAACTATTATAAATGGCTCAATTGATAGATAAGTAATTGCCGTAATATTATTCTTTACAGTCATTAAGTCTCCGATAAAGAAAACAGATGCTAAAGATGTTTCTTTAATTAATGCTACAAACTCATTTCCTAAAGCTGGTAAAATCTTTTTAATAGCTTGAGGTAAAATAATTTTTCTCATTGCTTGTATTTTAGACAAACCTAGCGTTCTAGCAGCTTCATATTGTCCTTTATCAACAGAACCAATACCTGCTCTAATAATTTCAGCAACATAAGCACCACTATTTAAGAATAATGCAATAGTTACACTAACATATCCTGGCCATGATGCAGGTGAAATCATATACAATAACCATAGTAATAATAATAGTGGAATACCTCTTACGAATTCTACATAAACGTGTCCGATTAATCTTACACCCTTATATTTATTTTTACGAATTGCAGTTAATCCTAAGGCAATAATCGTACCAAAAACAACAGTTATAGCACTTAATAATAATGTAATTCCTGTACCTTGAAGAAATTGAATACCATATTCTGTTAGTACCATCCAAAATCTTTGGAAAAAATTGCTATTACTCATTTCATCAGCATTAGAAATTGAAGCAGCATAAGCTTTGGCATTTTCTACCCATGATGCATATGAGCCATCTTCCAAGATGGAAATAGCTTCATTTACATAATTAACAAGTTCATTACCTTTCTTTAAAAGTCCCATTGTACCTTGCTCTTCAATGTCAAATTGAAAATTTGTTAATATTTTTAAATTTGGGTTAGAAGCAAGAACTGTTTCAGCATTGTTATATGCTAATGATATAGCATGAATACTTCCTTGTTGAAGTAAGATAATACCTTCATTAATTTTTGAAAAATTTTGAATCTTTGCATTTGGCAATTGAGTTCTTGTTAAATCTTCTTGAACTGAGGCAGGTTGGCAACCTATCGTATATTTACCACTATTTAGAGCTTCTTTGCTATTTAGTTCATCGAATTTTTCTTCTAATACAACAACTACTTGTCCACCATCACCGGCATTATAATATGTATCAGTAAATGTATAACTTTCTGCTCTTTCTTCAGAATAAGTTAAACCAGCGAACACTATATCAGCTTTACGAGTATCTAATTGCGTAACTAGTCCATCAAATGATGATTCAATTATATTTAGCTTAAGTCCTAGTGTTTGTGCTACATAGTTTGCTAAGAAAATATCAGAGCCTTGATATCTTTTCATTCCTGATTGTTTAATGTCTAAAAATTCATATGGAGCATAGTCTGGTGAAGTTGCAACTGTAAGCGTACCACTTTTAATTAATAAACGCTCTTGTTCTTCTGGCGACATTTCTAATTTTGCTTCATAACTTAATGAAGTCCAATCTATAAATTCATTATTTTCCGATTCACAACTCGTGAAAAATATGATTGAAATTAAACTTAAAAATAAAATTAAATATTTTTTCACTTCACTCTCTCCTCATTGAATTCTTTTTTAATATTGTTTAACAGCTCATCGTTTGTAATTATATTAAATCCCAACTGAGCCAAAGCTTTAGCTGAAATTTCCATCGCATCTTTTCCCTCACAACTAATTGTACATTTTGCAAAATCTTTGCTATGAGCTAAAGTTCCTTTCGGAGCGATTTTTATATATCCCTGAATCGTAGGACAAATATATGATACTGCGCCAACATCACTTGAACCACTTGGAACCTCACTGACCTTTTTTACATCTTCAAGTCCTAATTCACGATAAATAGCTTCTAATTCATTTGCTAAAGTATAATTTATTTTTGTATCCTCGTAAATGCATTCATAAATGCTACTTTTCACTGTTGTACCTGTCATATTAGCCGCAGATGAGGCGATATTCAACGCTTTTTGCTGAATTTCTCTTGCATAGTCAATTGTATCTGCTCTAAAATAATAATCTAAGATAGTGTAATCAGGAATAACATTTGCAGCTTTACCACCATTTGATATAACGCCATGAATTCGATAATTTCCTTTCAAAAATTGGCGTAACATATTCATTCCTTGATAAGTCATAACTGCTGCATCTAATGATGAAGCTCCATCATATGGATTAGCACCATGAGCGGATTTACCAAAGAATTCATATCTAACAGGAATTAATGCTAAAGTTTTACCACCAACACTATTTTTATCGCTAGGATGAATCATCATACAACAGTCAATTCCATTAAAAGCGCCTAACTTTGCTAGTTCAACCTTTCCACCAAAATTCTCTTCAGCCGGTGTTCCAAAAACGTAAATTTCCCCACCAACTTCATCAATAACTTTTTTTAACGCAACTGCAGCCAAAATTGAAATAACTCCAATCATATTATGACCACAACCATGTCCAATATCTGGTAATGCATCATATTCGCATAAAAATCCTAATTTAGGTCCATTTTTCTTACTTTTATAAATACCTAAAAAATCAGTTTTTAATAAATTTGGACATTTTGTATCAAATCCATATTTAATAAGAACATCCGCTAATAATTTGCTACTTCGTACTTCTTCGTTTCCAATTTCTGGATGTAAATATAGATCATTAACATACTCAAAAAATTCTTCTTTCAAATTTTCAATTTCATTCATTATAATTTTTTGCATTTTAACATCTCCTCATAGCAATTTAAATAATAAAAAAAGTCCCTAGACAAACATATCGTTTATCTAAGGACGTAATTACACGCGGTGCCACCCTAGTTCATATCATAAAATGATATACTCTCAAGTACTAACATACTTTATCGCTATAACAGGCGAACCTGAATCTAATACTACTATTTCCTAGATTAGCTCAAAGACGCGTTCATTTATAACATCTATACTGTACTCACACCAACTACAGCTCGCTTAAATATATTTATAAACTACTATTTCTTTTCATTGCTTATTTTTATTATTTGACATTACTATACACTCTCAAAATTTTATTGTCAATACATTTTTAAATTTTTTTAAAAAAAATTAAAGTTAGTTATTTTTTTAAATATATTTTATTTATTGTTCAGTTTTAACAAAGTTACAATTGTTTTTATAGCTTTATAATATATTTTATGCTAAAATACTTCCGGTGATAAAGATGAATGATTATACAATTAAAGCATATTGTTTTAACGATAATGCAAGAATTTATGCTTGCCGTTCAACAGATTTAGTTGAAAAAGCACGTCAACTTCATGGCATGTGGCCAACTTCATGCGCTGCTTTAGGTCGCTTTTTAACTGCCAGCGCTATGATGAGTTTGATGTATAAGGCTGGCGAACACTTAACTTTTAAAATTGATGGTGGTGGACCAGTTGGAGAAATGATTGTAGAAGCTTCTTATGGTGTTGTCAAAGGATCAATACATAATCCTGAAGTGTTTATGCAATATAATGATGGTCACTTAGCTGTAGGTAGAGCTGTTGGAGTTAACGGTAGTTTATATGTTACTAAAGATCTGCATTTAAAAAATGCATTTACTTCGATTGCTGATTTGCAAACTGGTGAAATTGGCGATGATTTTACTTATTATTTTGCAGCTAGTGAACAAACTCCATCTGCTGTTGGAGTAGGTGTTTTAATTAACCCGGATAACTCATGCAAGGCTGCTGGTGGTTTTATTCTTCAAATTTTACCTGGTTGCCCTGCTGAGGTCTTAGATAAGATTGAAGAAAGATTAAAATCTATTAAATCTATTTCTGAAATGATTGATAAAGGAATGTCTCCTGAGGAAGTTATTTCTGAAATCACTGAAGGTGATTACAGAATTCTTGATACAAATCCGATTGAATATCGTTGTGATTGTTCAAAAGAACGTTTTGGCCGTGGTTTACAAAGCTTAGGCTTAAAAGAATTAGATGAAATTATTGAACAAGATGGTAAAGCAGAAATTATGTGTCACTTTTGCAAAAAGAAATATAATTTTTCTAAAGAAGAATTAATTAAACTGCGAAAAGAACTTGCTTTAATTCAACAAGAAACTGAGTAATACCTAAAATATAATTATGTTAGTGTTCTAGCTTAATTTATATTATTTTACTTTCCTAGATACTTAATAAGTTAAAAAAGACGACTCTCTTACTAAAGTCGTCTTTTTTTAGTTTCTACTAATTAATTCTTTAATTGTAGTTAATTCTTACAATTCTAAATATTGTGATTAGAATACCTATACGAATTAAAATCTAAATTATTCATAAAAAATTCATTTTAGTAGGCAGTTTACTAAAACCACAAACTAAACCAATTAGGTAAATGATATTGCCAGGTGGAATAAATAATATGATCAAAGCGAAAACTCTTGGAGTTTTAGCTTGATTATAGGTAGGATAATAAGGCTGTTGCATAGGTAGTTGTTGGTAATACGATTGACCTTAGGTGGGTGAGTATACGAATAAACAATTATACCTTCCTTTTATTATCTTTATTTTACGAAAAAACTGTTTAATTGATAATATATAAAATTATAAAGATAAGTTAGAAATGTCAATTTTTTAAAAGCTTAAATGTATTTTTATAATATGATATTAATCCATCTTTTTGCATTCGGCTTAACTCAGCACTTAAAGCACTCCGGTCTGCACCTAGATAGTCAGCTAATTGTTGTCGATTAAAAGAAATTTCAATTATTTTAGTTCCTTGTTTTATTGCTTCAATAGAAAGGTAGGCTAAAATTCTATCACGTATTGTTTTTTTTGATAATAAAGAAATTTTTTGATTTAATATTATATTCTTCTTAGCTATTTCTTCTAATAAATTTTGTAATAAAATATGATGAAATATACAAACTTTTGAGCAAACTTTTAAAATTTTATTAACGTCCAAAAAAAGAATGCGAGTTTTTTCAATTGCAATCACTGATACGCCTATTTCATTTTGACTAACACATGCATATGTTTCTCCGAAAGTATCTCCTTCCTTTAAATTTGTTAAAATACTTTGATTCCCCCAAAAATCAATTTGAACAATATGTGCTTGCCCTGCTAAAACAATACCTAACTTACTTATTTTTTCAGCACTTCTTATTATTGCTTGATTTTTATCAAAATCTTGTATTGTAGCATTAATACATTTTAATAAAACATCTATTTCTTCTTCTTTAATCCCTCTAAACAAAGCTAAATTTTTTAATAATTTTATCATAAAAGAGCTCCTTTTCGTTGTAGATACAACATATTTGTTATAAATAATATATTATAATCAAACTAGAAAATCAATAAGCTTATATATTAATCTTAAATTAAGCTTAAAAATGGAGGTATTATATAAAATGTTTTGTTATCAATGTCAAGAAACAGTTGGAAATAAAGGTTGCACACTACAAGGAGTTTGTGGTAAGACATCTAATACTGCTAACTTACAAGATTTATTAATTGATGTTACTAAAAACTTAGCTAATTTATTAGTGAAAGCGAAAGAAGAAAAAATAGATATAAATTCAGATATTTATTCTATTTTAGATTTTAATTTATTTATTACTATTACAAATGCTAATTTTGATGATTTAAAAATATCTAATCAAATTGAAAAAACAGTTAGTATTACGGAAGAAATTAGTGGAAAACTAAAGAATAGTATAAGTAAATAT
Source organism: uncultured Anaeroplasmataceae bacterium (assembly GCA_944325035.1). GTDB lineage: Bacteria > Bacillota_I > Bacilli_A > Acholeplasmatales > Anaeroplasmataceae > CAG-307. Next base: position 77,331 of record CALUYM010000001.1, on the reverse strand, counting down.
TCTTCTTCCAACATTTATCAAAATCTTGGTAAAGTTGGTGTTTTATCCGAAGAAAATGAAGATATTCGTAGTTTAAAAGAATTAATTTTATATGGATTAAAAGGAATGGCAGCATATCATAAGCATGCTACTCAATTAGGTTATATTAGTAAAGAAGTTCATGAGTTTATGGCAAATACTCTTGCAAGTCTTCTTTTACCAATGTCAATGACTGAACTTATTAATCTTGTAATGAAGACAGGTGAATATGGTGTTAAAGTAATGGCATTACTTGATGAAGCAAATACTAAAACTTATGGTCATCCAGAAATCACAAAGGTAAATATAGGCGTTGGAACCCGTCCAGGAATTTTAGTAAGCGGACATGATTTAAAAGATTTAGAACAATTATTAGAACAATCTAAAGACTCAGGTATTGATATATATACTCATGGTGAAATGTTACCTGCTCATTATTATCCGTTTTTTAAAAAATATAAGCATTTTTTTGGAAACTATGGTAATGCTTGGTGGAAACAAAAAGAAGAATTTGAGATGTTTAATGGCCCAATTTTATTAACTACAAATTGTTTAGTCCCACCTAAATCTAGTTATAAAAATCGTATTTACACTACTGGTGCAGTAGGATTTGAAGGTTGTATCCATATTGATGAAGTTAGTGGTAAAAAAGACTTTTCATGTATTATTGAACATGCTAAAAAATGTGCTAGTCCTATTGGATTAGAAACCGGAAACATTATTGGAGGATTTGCACATAATCAAGTTTTAAGTCTTGCTGATAAAGTAGTTGAGGCAGTAAAATCAGGTGCCATTAAAAAATTTGTAGTTATGGCTGGATGCGATGGAAGAATGAAATCACGTGATTATTATACTGAGTTTGCTAAAAATCTTCCTGATGATACTATTATCTTAACAGCAGGATGTGCAAAATATAAGTATAATAAATTAAATTTAGGCCAAATCAATGGTATTCCTCGTGTCTTAGATGCTGGACAATGCAATGATTCATATTCATTAGCTTTAATTGCTTTAAAACTTAAAGAAGTATTTAATTTAAATGATATTAATGATTTACCAATTGTATATAATATTGCTTGGTATGAGCAAAAAGCAGTAATTGTTCTTCTTGCATTGCTTTCATTAGGAGTTCAAAATATCCATTTAGGACCAACATTGCCTGCATTCTTATCTCCTAATATTATCAAATTCTTAGTTGAAAATTTTAATATTGGACAAATTGATAATGTTCAAAATGATTTAAAAAAATTTTTACCAAACTATGAATCAAAAGATAAATTTAATAAAGAAATGATAGTAGCTGATATTATTAACCAAAGTGAAGATGCTATGAACATTTTAATAAATGCAGGTATGGGCTGCCTAGGATGTCCTGCTTCCCAATCTGAAACACTTGAAGATGCATGTCTAGTTCATGGACTTGACATTAATGAAATATTAGCATTGTTGAATAAATAATAACTAATTTAAATAAAGATAATCATATTACTAAATTTCTCATTTAAAATGTTTTAATTTAGAAAAATATAGTTTCTATTACTTTCATCATCTTACTTAATGTAATTCAAACTCTTTAATTAAAGATTTACTTAATCTTATAAGAGATTTTGATGTGATGATAATTAATATGGCTTGTAGTCTAAAGATAAAAGTACTTTTGAAGTTGTTATAATAACTAATTTATCAATTTTAATCTTATCTAATATAAAAGTATTTGAAAATTTATTTATTAGTTAATGATTAAACTGTATGAATTAATTACTATGTCAAATTAAAAGTAACACTGGATTATCTCCATAGTAATCTATAGCTTCAAGCCAATTTTTTGTTTATTATAAATTGTTACAAAATATTAAAAAATTAATTAAATTTTTAGAACTATTTTAAAAAATACATAAAATAACACTTTAAATTATGTAAATAATTAGGGTGTAAGAAAGGATAAATATATTTTATGAGTCTATTCTTAGGACCAATTCATTATCAACTATATAATAAAATTAAATATTTAAATTCTTTAACGAATAAATTAATCGATTTGTATGATTTAAATTTAGATGATTACCCTACATCTATTGATTACTCAAAAAAATTAGATGAAGTAATTGATGAAAATCAAATTCATGCTTGGCTATCTTTCTCTGTCGATGAAGTTGAAAACAAGCATGCGTCTGTATTAAACTCACTTTTTTGTAATAATGTTGCTTTAGAAGAACTAAAAAAATTCTATTTTAAGCTTGGAAAAGAAATCCCTAGTCATTCATTTAATACAGTTTATGATGTATTTGAAGTCATAACATCATATTTGCTAGATGGAATGCCATGTGATGGTGGTATTATAATTACAAGTCAAATTGATGATCAAATCATATTTGAATATAATTCAAATGTTCATTCTAATCTAATTAGTTTTGATATATTTCAAAGTCTTCGAATTGAGTGGATTAACGGCTTAATTGCTAATACAAGTTTTGAATTATTAGTCCTAAATAATACCACATTCATGCTTAAGGAGAAATTCTAGATGAAAATAATTGAAAACTTATTAAATGAACATCAAAATATTCTAGATTTTTTAGATGACTTTCAAAATGAAATAATTAATTTCATGGAAAATAATATTTTTAATATCACTAGCTTTAAAGAAAAAATCACTTTTATTAAAGAATATGCTGATAAAAGACATCATCAACGTGAAGAAAAAATACTTTTTGCTTATATGGAACAATACTTAGGTGAAGCTGCAAAAAAAATTATTCGTAATGGTATGTTAATTGAACATGATTTAGCTAGATATTATGTTTTAGAATTAGATAAAGCAATAAATGCTTATCATTCAAATCAACAAAAAGATTTGAAACTTAAAATTATAGGTTATTCTTTTTCGTATATTGAATTATTAAGAAGACATATCGATAAAGAAAATAATGTTGTATATCCTTTTGCCAAACGTCAGTTTCCAATTGAATGCTGGGAGTTAATGGAACTAGCTGAAAAAGATTTCTTCAATAAAAAATAATAATTTTAAGAAAAAAATCGGATTTAAACTGAAATAGTTTATAATCCGATTTTTTTATACTTATTTTAAAACAAAGTAAACATTAGACTAAATTTAATATTTAACTATTGATATTGAAAAGAACAAATATTTATCTTACCTAAAGCTGTGATTTTCACAGTATGTTCTTTCATATCTAAATCTTGTAAAAATACAATTTCTGGCATTATTGATGAAGTTTTTGATAAATCAACAAGATATTCAACACCATCAATTTCTACTTTAAATTGTCCATATTTTTCGCCAGTAATAGATTTTATTACAAATGCATTACCAGTAAACTTATAAGTTAGTGAACCCGATTCAGTCTCCATAGCATGATCAAAAACAGCTAAAACTTTATTATTAACTGTCCATTTATCTGCTTCATACTTAATTTCGTTTGAATCAATCGAAACTGAAGTTAGATTATAAACACAATTTAAATAGATTTCTTCAATTGCCACATATTTATTAGTATTTGTAGCACTGATTTCAAAGCGAATATAATCATAATTATAATAATCATCTAAATTAACATTAACAATGCGACTATTTGTTACTGTAGCATTAGTAACTGTCTTAATTAATTGTAAATTATCAACATTATTACCTGCATAAACTTTAAATGATGTAGGAACATGCGCATTATTTGCCATACTGTAACCAACAATACGAATTTGATTATAATTTACTTCCTTGTTTAATTTTAAAGTGAAACTATATGGTGTTTCTGCACTTGGAGCTGTTTTTGAATGGAATGTAGTATTTGGATTTCCATCAAAAGCATATTCAAGCTTATGAGCATTACTCCATATTTCTTGACCTGAATAGTTGACTAATGTAGCACCTTGTAAATTTGTTTCTGATTTAAAAAGATTTTCTTTGTAAACAATTGGGAAATATGTTATATGATTAAATTTAGAATCGTTATGCTCTAAATTAACATTGTAAAATTTATCTTTAGAGATCGATGTCATTGTTACATTATCACCATTAAATTTACCTAGTCCAATTTCTCCCCAACCCTTATTAGTTGAAGCATTGCTTAAAGTAACTAATTTAAAGTATACATAATCACCAATGTTTAAATCATAATCCTCATAAGAATGTTTTATACTATTATTAAATGAATTTAATTGACTGTTTACGAAGGCAACCAAACGATAGTTATCGCGATTATTAATTGAAACATATAGTAATACTTGACTATCGCCTTTTACCCCAATTCTATATTTAGCAGTACTATCAATATAGACTTTACCTTCTAATGTTGATACAGAATTTGCTGGTAAAGTATGAATTACTCCGTTATTTAAATAATAATTAGAAACATCTTTATATCCTTTGAAATTCATACTATCAGCGATAATAACGCTACGGTACATATTTTTTGCATCATATGAATATGTTGTAGCTTCAAGTCCCATTCTATTTTGTTCAAATTGGAATTCTAAAGTTACATCCTGAGTTATAGTCTTTTCTTGATTTTCTAATGTAAATGTAACATAGAATTTACCAGATTGTTGAGAATCAGTTGGTATAAATTGTAAAACCTTATCCCTTGTTTGTTCAACTTTTCCAGATGTAGGTTGTGTAAAACTCTTGATTGTAAAGTCGAATCCAGTAGGAACAACTAAATCGTTCGCAAAATTCATATTTACTGTTTCTTGATATTGAATTCTATATGGACGCATTGTGTTACTAGAAACTAAATTGCCATCTAAATTAGTAAACATTTGTCCAGTTTGATAAATTGTTGCAGCTGGAATATATGGTTTTAAATTTAGGTTTTGAATTTCTGTTTTTGCACTTTCAGAAATATTTTGGTGAATCATATTTTCAAAATAATATGTCATGTCATACCCAGATGCTTTTGAGAATGCTTTATACCAGTAATCTGGATTATTTCTTCCACCACTACCAAGTTGTGCAGCTTTCAAGAATACATCGGCTCCAAACGAATGTAATAATGCAGCGTATGCAGATAAAGTATCGTTCGTTCCTTTAATTGCATTTATATCTCTTAATACAAAACTTGCATTCGTATAACGATTCCAGTCATATAAATTGTATTCTGTATTAGGGCTTCTATGTGCGGATATATTTGTATATAAAGCATAGGAAACTAAGCTTGTTGCATTATTAGAAACTTCAACCCCATTTGGTAATCCATAGTTTTGGAAATGGTGGTTATACTCGTGAATAACACCCCATGAGCCTTGTTGTACAAACGCATCATAGTCTAAAGCTGCATTAAACCAACTCATTGGCAAATTACACCAGTTTCTTCCCTGGAATGCAACTGCAGCACCAGCAGCAACAAATGGTTCATATAAGAAGCTTATACTAGCATAGTATGATGAATTATTTGGAAATTGACGAGATGTTTGTGCAATATTTGCCCATAAAATTGATACATCATAACAATCTTCATAAGTTAACTTTTCCCAATTTGTTTTAAAAGCATATGCACGTGGACCATTGTGTCTTACCATATCATCTAGTACAGCTAATTCAAAGAAGGGAGCACTTGATTTTTCGGTTCTAGCAAAATCTTCCTCACTAGTTAATCCTAAAATAAAGTGATGATATTCAACAGCACCTGAAATAGTAATTGTAATTGGACGATTAATATGTTTAATACTATCAAGATAGATAGGTCCACCTAAATAAGAACCTGCATATCCTGTTTCAGTTTTTAAACTCATCGTATTAGCTAATAATGGCATACGAACAAAATCACGTGCTAACCAAATATTATTCTCTCCTGTTTTACGTTCTTGTCTTTGACCAATTACTACTTCATAAGTTCCACCAATTGCTTCTAAATCTTCTTGACTTATTTCAAACTTAATAACTTCACCTGCTGGGGCATATAATCCAGTTATATATGACCCTGCCTTATTTGGGTAAATTGTTATCTTTTTGACTACAGCTGGTTCATCATCTGATACATCACCTAAATAGTTTCCGACTGAAGCAATATGCTTATATAATTTACGATCAGCTGAAACATCATTTAGATATAAATTACCATCCTTATCCATACTATCATATGTCGAACTTGATGCACGAATAAAGTCATTTTCTGCTAATATTTTTCTTTTTTCATCATCAGTGGCATTTGCTAAAACTTTGCCATATACTGGATAACGTTCAAGCCCTTCTGAACTAACATCAGTATGGATATTACGTTCTACAGTGCCAATAACTTCCATAGTCATATCAACTTTGCTAAAATTTTGATACATTTGATTAGTTGTTAGCTTTCTTTCATTTTCATCAGATAATAGTTCATTTGAAAAACCTGTATTAGTAGAAATATTTGAGTTATCATTTCTATTTTCTACTTGAGCACTATTACATGAGGTAATCGAAAACATTGATACAATCATCAAAAAAAATGTTAATATTTTTTTCATACTTTTTGTGCCTCCATATATTTAATCATTGGTGCTGCCCATAATGCATGATCTAATCCATTAGATCCTAAATCATCAATTACTAAGATAATTCTTCTCACATAGCGATTAATTTCTAAATTAATACTTCCAGTTGGATTATCTTTATTAATAGTATCTGATTCATAGATAATTTCATCATCGATAATAACACTAAATTTAATATCAGTTTCTTTTCTACCACGAGCTGATAAACCAATACCAAAGCTGGTATTGAATTCTAAAACTTCAGAATAAAAATCAAATGCTAATACGGAGTATGCATGAGCAAAAAATCCTTTTTCAAATTGAGTTTCTACACCATCAACCAATAAAGATAATGGGTTACCATCCATATCTTTATCAACAAAATAACTACCACCATATCCAACTTCAAAATAGGTTGGAGTTATATCTGATAAACAAACCTCTTTTTCAACATATATAATTTCTGGTTCACTTGTTGTTGGACCTTCTGGTTCACTTGTTGTCGGACCTTCTGGTTCACTAGTACTTGGTGTGCTAATACTAGGAATCGTTGGCTCCGGTAATGTATCAGTATTTACAGACTTATCAATGTTACACGAAGTCAATACTAAAACACTAAAAATAGATAACATAATCGAAATTTTTTTTAATAAATTAGTCATTTGTATTCCTCCAATACACAATAAAACGCCTAAATAAAGATTTTAGGACCAATTTGCTTTCTTATTATATCAATTATTTATAAAAAAGCAAAAAAAATACTCAAAAAAATAAATATAGTTTTTATTAAGTTTACTTATTTTTTATCTAGTTTTATTCTATCATATTTAAGTGGATATCTTCTATATAAAAATAAAACTTTGGTAATATATATTTATTCTTCAAAAATTATAAATAAAAAATGATTATACCTTGAATATGATTATTTTAAGAAAATATAAGGAATTATCTATAAAAATTTAAAAATCAACTTAAAACTTAGTTTTTTAGTTAAACTAATTCAATTTTAGTAACTGAAAAGATAGATGTTAATAAAATACGTAAATATAATACAATTTATAAAATGCCAACTATATTTTAAACTACACTTAATACTCTATATTGAAGTTAACGAATGTATTAACATATGCAACTTATATCATTATCAAAAAGATTTTAAATATTGATAAATACTCTTATATATTACTATCTTAATATTTAGAAGTGTATTTTTAACCATAGTTCCTTAAAAAATTACATTAAGTCATAATTTACTTATTTAATCACTATCATATTCTTTATACTATAAATATAATATACAAAAGAAAATTCATGAAAATACAATTAAATTGAAAACAATATCATCATTAGCCTTATTTCAATATCTATATAATCTAAAGATTAATCTACTTAATAGCGTCATTCTCTTTAAGATTTGCTAGCATTATGATAATAAAAATATTGTTCTTAAAAGTCATATTTGCTAGAGTTATCTTCAATTTCATAATATGACATGCCGCAAAGACATAAATATTTCCTTAAAGAACCTGAATAATAGTTATCTGAATGGTATTGTTCTGTTTTAAGATTTTGAGTTGAAAGTATGAGAACCTCCATAAAAATCTCAGAAATCAATTGTAACAGTTAACCAAGGAGTTTATTTTACATCCCTCCAACCTGAATCAACATATACATAATTTAAATTATAGGTCAATGCAACAGTAGCCTGACTAGCAGCGCCTATAAATACTAGATTATTATTTATTGCTTCTTTCATATGTTTAGCAGTATTTGATGTTGTATCTACCCAATTACCATAAATCCACTTATAGTCAAATTCCATATTTTGGGATTGCAAATATTGAGCAGTCAAATTTTTTTGTTATATTCATTTTAATTTAATTAGATGTTATTCCTTTTTGAGATACAAATGAAAGTTCATCATGAAATTCTTGGCTACTTCATAGTGATTGTATAAAAGATGCTAAATTAGCATTTTTATCCTACCACTAATAAAAAAGCTTAAAAACAAACAAATAATGTTTCTTTTTCATCGGTTTAATACGAAATGACATCTATACTAAGAATATGAAACCATAAATTAAAAAGCCGAGGTCTAATCCCCGACTTATAAATGTTAAATAACTAAAATTTCTTGCCTCTAAATAAATATTAATATAAACCTTTTTATTTAATTGGTTCATCTTCTCATTCCATGTATCGTCAATAAAAATACCTTTACTTTCAATATTTTTAACACGTTCAGGAATATCAGTAACTTGCTAAAGCCAAGTTAATCGAATTGCTTCTACATATATAATACTTGCATTATTAGACAAATAACTATCATAAAATCCTAAACCAGGATTATTACAGAATAAATCATCTACCATATTATCCGAATACTCAGCTAGTCCTTCGACTGAATCAATATTACATTCAGGATTATAAGCAAACTTATAAGAATTAAGTTTAAATGAACCAGTCATGGCTATAACATTTTTTTCGATATGGATAGTTAATATTTCATACCATTTAACACTCGAATAATAGCCATGTAAATTATCTAAACGCATTACTTCTGAATTTACGTATAAATGTTTCAAACTGGTTTGAGTTCCAAATAAAACATATTCACTTTTTTACTAAGTTCTACTGTTGAAGGTAATATTAAACTTTCTACCGATTTACATTCTCCAAATAGCGACCTTTTTAATGATTTAGAGTATCTATCTTCCTTTAAACGTCACACCTTCAGATAAAACTAATTCTTTGAAAGAACTGCAACCAAAAACTAAAGCACTATTTAATTTACTCTCACATTTCTTAAAAATTTAATTTCTTTAAGATTATAACACCCATAAACATTTCGTCTTGAAGCGTTGAGATGCTAGGTATTTCTATTTTTTCTAAACCACTATTTTTTTTAATGCTTCTTTGTAAAACCATTTTAATGATGTAGCATGAGTTAAATCTAATGCTTTTAAATTGGTGCAATTCTCAAAGAGTCCACTAGTAATTTTTGTAATTTACTGCCAAAATGAATATATTCTAAACTAGGTATTCCGTCTAAAGAACCATAGTATTCAATATTGTTTGGAAATACTATTTCTTAGTTATTTCTTCACTAGTATTAGTAAAATTAACTTCTAATAAATAACCCCATTTATCTTCATCTAAACAATATTCTGCTAAAATTAATTCTTAGTCTTTAAATATAACAAAATCAACAGGTACACTTGCGTTACCACCTTTAAAATCAACTCCTTTTATATATCTATCAGCTGTAAAAGGAATTGCATATCCACAATCTAAACAAGTATTGCCATCTTTAAATGTATGATTTCCTGTGATTTAATGATCATAATCATTACATTTTACTTCATATTTGTAATATTCAATTATTAAATTTTCAATATTATAGCTAGATTTATCAAGAATTAAATTTACCTCTCCAGAACCGCTGATTTCTATATTTCCATCTCTATCAAAAAAATACAAATCGCAACGTTAACAATGGTAATAATCGTTTGTGCCTTCAGATGTACAGGTAGGATTTTCTTTTTCAATTAAAATATTATTATAACCTAACGCATTAATAACTTCTTAAATTTCGTCACACTCACACTCTCTAGTTCTTTTACCAACATCTGTAAAAGTGGCTTCAGCTACTATTTTCCAATTGCCAAAAGGATGCTCATGTTCGCTTGGTTTATTGTCATCTAAATCAGTTATGCTAGGATCATAAACATTATTATTACAAGAGACTAATAATCACTCCGTAATCATCATTACTGATAATATCAATGCAATTTTATGTTTCGTTACTTTTTACTCCTTTTTATATAGTTTATGAGGCAAAGTTTTTATTTTTCTTATTAATATAAATCAACAATCTTAAGAGTAGCATTAATTCCAGGTGTTTTCAAAGTTAAAATAAATCTATGATAATTACCATCTCTAGTCAAATAGTCTTGTTCATTGCTATTCTCATCAAGCGACCAAACAGAACTAAGGAAAGATAGAGATTCATTAGAATTATCTACATTTCTATAACCAGCAGTAACAAAATATTGATGACCGACAAGGTATTCCATTTCAAATTTACCATTGTCTAAATCTTTAAAACTTAAAGAGTAAAATGGATCCATCGAATTTTTTTCATAAATATTAATAAATATCTCTTTGTCATCAGCACTTGAATTATTTTCAAAAGTTAAAGTAACAGGCATTGTCTCAGGTTCATATTCGCTTTCTTTAACTACATTAAATTCTTTAATTAAAGTTCCTAATTTACTATTGTTTGGATCCAAAGATACATAAATAGAAGATTTCCCTTCTTTTACTTTAGTTAAATCAATTTCTAAATATCCACTAATATAAACGCTGATAGATGGAGACTGTACTCCTTTAAATGTTATAGCATCACTAGGAATAACTTCTTCATTTGATGTTTGAATTTCATCATCAATAACAGAAATCATATTTGATGTAGTAATATTATCAAAGTTCAGATTAATTCTTTGAGTTGCATATTGATTATCTTCAATATCATCAGGGATAACAATATTACCATCCACATCACTTGCCCAAGATAAATTATCGTTAGGATTATCATATTCAGTGATTGGAACTAAATCAATTTCAACCTTTACATCCTCACTAGGCATAATAAACTTATAACCTAAGTCAGTTACTTCAGTTGCTTTTCCATTATAAGTAACATCGCCAATCTCATAAAATACGCTGTCACAGTGAACGCTAAATAAAATCGTGCTCCCCTCTTGACCTGTTGCAGATAAACCAGTAATCCTATAATTTTCGTTTTCATCATAAGTAATGTTATAAATCATAGGATCAGTATTTTCTTCACCGCAAGAAGATAAGCCAATTACTGACAACATACCCACTAATCCAATTAGTGTAAACATTCTACTTTTCATAATCCTCACTCCTTTTATTATTTTTTTGATCTATCCCTTGTTACTTATATTATACACCAAATTACTGACAAATGATATTAAAAGACGAAAGCCATTGAAACTTTATGTATTTTTCTTTGATTAATTAATAATTGTCTAACACAAAAAAAAACAAGAATTTCACTTCCTAGCCTCAACTTTTACTTTTTATCCTGAATTAAATATAAACTCAATGCTCTTATCTCGATTAACAACCGCTTTATCAACCATAACATTCAATATTTCTTCATTAAATTTAGTTATTACTTCGCATTTATCTTTAAGCGTTGATATAAATGCTTTTAGCATGGATTGTTTACCTAAACACCGCTTGTTTTTAATGTTCTAAGTCTTTTAACTTCTTAACTAAAGCATCATACTTAACTTTAATTCCTAACTCTTTTTCTATCCATTTCTTTATCAAGGAATGAGGAAATAAAGTCTTAAGTTTCTTGTATTACTATTTCTAGTTCATTTTTGGTATTTTATTAATAGAATTTATATTACTGACTGATTCTAGAACCACTTCAAGTCTTTACTGATACTTTAAAAAAACAACATAAATTTCTTTTTTTAGTATCTATCCTATTCTTAATTATCTTAAAACTAACGCTAAAATACCTAGCAGCATCACTAATCGATTCGAACTATAAAACAACATCACCATTATTATAGACAAGTACTTTTTTTTTTATTGCTGTTACAAACTAGATATCCACTATTTAGTCAGGCTTGATTTTTAAGAGTAATAATCTTTTCTTTATCAGCATTTTCATTTATACCCATTCTTCCATAAAAGACTATTGCCTTAGCTTTGATTTGCTTCTTTGTTTCGAAAATTGATTTAGGATTTACTTTTTCTATACGTGCTACTTCTCTAGCACTTAATCCATCAGCAAAAAGTTCTAATCTTCTTTTTTGGACTCCAGTTATTTTTTTTAAATCCTTGAAGTCTTTTTTCTTTTCAAATAACATATTCAACCGGTGTTTCATAAGTTAATTTAAACCATTCACCTTCATATGGAAGAGCATCTAAAGAAGTCCATACCCAATATCGATATTTTCTTTTTCCATTTGCCTCTTCTTTTTTAAAGGTTACATACCAATTACCAAACTTATCATCAGTATCAACTACTTCACCATCTGCTTTTTATATTGGATGATCATGCTATTTACCTCCAAATTGGGACATTTCCTGAAATTGAGAATTTAAAATTATCAAAAATGTATACTTAAAAAGCGTAACAAAAAAGAATGGTGATATTAATTCATTTCAGTTTTGCATAACACCTACCACAGAGATTAAATGCAAATTATTTGCAGGTGTGGAATCTAGAATCCAGCTTGAAGGACGTTTTTATCTCCTCAATTCCTAAGGAGCAAATGTTGGTATATCGTTAACCATTTACATCATCAAACCATAACAAGTATAATCTCTTTTTAATTTGATAAACCTATATTAAAGAACAAATTTCTCTTTTTATAGTATGTATAAATACTACCATATTGAGAATATTGGACATCAACTTTAATAAGTTTAACGTAAGCATAAATATTTCCACATTTATCAATATTCGCTCTAAAAGAATTAAACTTTATATCTGCTACATTAATTGAATACTCATTTTCATTTTATTTGATATTAAATTCATCAGCTCTATCTTTAACAAAACGTTCTTAAAACAATTCCATTAATGTTGATTTATATTTATTTTCAATTATTTTTAATAGCCCATTAGACAAACTCAGTACCTCTTTTCGTAGCTATTATTATAACTTAAAAAGTTATCTTTTTATATATTGACATGAAACAAAAAGACCTACCAACTAGTGATAGATCTAATAAATATTTATTTACCAAATGATGATTTTATCAACGATTTCTTTTTGTTCACTTGCTGTTTTTCTTAAATAAATTCTCGTAGTTTCAATAGATTCATGTCCCATTAAATCAGCTAATAATGAAATATCATTACATTTCTCTAAAAAATTTTTAGCAAATCTATGTCTAAACGAATGAGGATAAACAACTTTTGGGTTTATGCCATACTTATTAGCATAGTTTTTTAATTGTTGAGCAATACCTCTTGTTGTAATTAATGTTCCATATCGATTTAAAAATATATACCCACTATCAACTTTAATTTCACTAAGCCATTTTAATGTATCTACTCTTAATGATTTTGGTATGTAAATTCTTCTAATTTTTCCACCTTTAGTATAAATATCAATAAAACCCTCAATAACATGCTCGACCTTAATTTTAACTAACTCACTAACTCTAGCACCAGTTGCTGCTAAGAATCTAATAACAAAATACCATAATTTGTTTTTCTCCTTTTTGAGCTTATTTTTCAAAAAATTATAATCAGCATTAGATATCACATTTTCTAAAAATAATCGTTGTTGAACTTTAACCGATTTTATTTTTAAACTCCCTTTATTCTTAAAATCAAGATAATTATTAATAGCCTGAATTTTTAAATTAATTGTTCTTGCTTTAAATGTTTCAATCATATTAGCTTTCCAAATTAATAAACTTTCTTTAGTCAATTCATAACCGTTTTCAATATACTGAGTTACTGCTGTACAATAAGCTTTTATAGTATTCTTAGCTAAGTTCAACTCAATTAAATATTTTTTAAAATCCTTAATCATTCTTAAATCCTCCATAGCATTAAATTATAAAAAAAGTTCTTTTAACTGCTATTATGAGAAGATTGGAAATCAAGAGCCAAAACTATTAGAGATTCCTTTTGATATACCTGAAAACTGGTATTGGATAAGACAATCAAATATTTGTTGGTTAGATAACGGAATAAAATCTAATGAATATGAACTCCCATACTTAGAAGCTCGTGTTATTCGCTCAAAAAAAACTGATAAATATATTTCTTCTGGTGTTATTGTTGATGAAAGTTGTAAATTAATTTTGGTTGATGGCGAAAATTCAGGAGAAATTTTTATCCCACCTTTTAGAGGATATATGGGGAGTACTTTTAAAATTCTTAAAATATCAAAAATTATAAATTATGACTATCTATTACTTGTTTTTAAATTGAATAGAGATTTGTATAGAAATAGTAAAATTGGAGCTGCCATCCCACATTTAAACAAACAATTATTTAAAGGTACTTTGATAGCTTTACCCCCATTAGATGAACAAAAAAGAATTGTTGATAGAATTCTACTAATAGATCCAAATATTGATACATATTCTACTTATGAAAATAAATTAATGAAACTAGATTCATCATTTAAAGAAAGATTCAAAAAATCTATTTTAGAATACGCCATTCAGGGTAAACTAGTTAAGCAAGATCCTAATGATGAACCAGCAAGTGTTTTATTAGACAAGATTAAACAAGAAAAAGAAAACCTCATAAAACAAGGAATTATTAAGAGAGATAAAGCAAGTAATGCTATCAAAACCAGTAATGATAAAAATTATTATGAGAAGTATATAAATATACCATTTAACATGAACAATGGTTTTTGGCTAAAACTTAATGATATAGCTTTTGTAACTAAATTGGCTGGTTTTGAATACACACAATATATATCCAAGAATCTTGTTACCGATGGTGTTCCTTTATTTAAAGGTAAAAATATTAAAGACTCAAAAATAATTTACGACTTTGAAAATTATATTCAACTAGATTTATCTAACAAGCTAAAACGTAGTCAAGTCAACAAAAAATGTCTTCTTACGCCTTATGTTGGTACAATAGGAAATGTGGCAATTCATAACAAACCGGGTATATATCACTTAGGCTCCAATGTAGCTAAAATTGAATTATTTAATGGCAGAAATAAAAATATATTAGAAGAATTTATTTTATATTATTTAAAATCAATTTATGGTTATAACGAATTAACAAAACATAAAAAGGCAACAGCTCAAGAAAGTATTTCAATAGAGGCTATTAAAGATGTTTTTATTCCTGTTTATAGTATTAATTATCAAGAAAAAATAGTGCAAAAATTAGACTTAGTAATCAATAAGATAAACATCTTATAATACTAATGACTTTTACAATTATTTTTTGTTGTTCAAATAGAGGAGGTAATGGTAATTTTAAATTCATCAGTTTCTCTTTATTTAATGTATTACCTTTAATAGCCTTTGTGGTTTCAATATTTTGTATAAAAACAGGTAAGAAAACTTTTAAATAATTCCTAATTATATGATTTTTGTCATAAAAAGGGATTAAGTTTACTATTGCCTCATTATGAACAGCATCAATACCTAGTATTGTAGTTTTACCTATACTTAGTTTAAAACTCATCAATAAAGTACCTTTTTCTATAATTTTACTTTTAAAAACGTCTTCTAATGCTTTTTTAGAAATTTTTTGCTTTGTTAGTATAAGATTGTCACTATTAATATCACTTATTGAAACAAATGGAATTGAACCATTAGTCCAATATGATAAGTTATTTTTTTCAGGTGTTTTACCTAAACTAATTGATGCTATTGTTTGTAAATCTGTTATATTCCATCCAGATGGCAAGTTCTCATAATAATTTTTAAATGACCATTTAAGATAGTATATACTCTCGATTTCAGAAAATAAAACTTTCTTTTTATATAATACAAAATATAATTTACTCAAAAAATATTTAGTGGATTAGTTGGATTCAGCATAATATTTTATCTTCCAGGATAAGTAGAGGGAGAACGTGCGTTCAAAAATAATTTTTGACACTTCATTTCGTATAATAAATTTTAATAATCTCATCATATTTAGTTATAGTTTTATTAAATAAAGAATTAATTACTAGATAATTATCATAAAATTCAATTAACTACTTTTCATTTGATATTCTCCCTCTCGTAAACAAGATAGTGTTTACATTTTTTAGCAATTAGTCCTATTGGTATTTATTTTTTTATTAATTCAATAGCAACACCACAAAATGTTTCATTTTCAAATATAGCATAGATGTTTTCACCAAACTTAATATAAACATTATGGATATTATCAAGTTTTCCAATAGCTAATATATCTTTATCATTATCATAATATAAATTTTGATATAACAAAGGGAAAAAACAACCATCACCATCTAATTCATTTTCCTTACAGTCTAGTTTTAATTCTCCGTTAATTAAATGTAACGGTGAAAAATGAAATGATTTTATATATTTTTTAGCTTCTATCGGAAAATACCCTTCAATTGATAATATAGAATAATTATCCCTGTTAATGTTTAAAAGAAAAGTCGATGAATCATTTAAAGACATTTGAAAATAATTATGACCTTCTAATTCTCCAAAAGAACCATCATCAAACCAGTAGACTTTTTTTGCAAGATCGTTATTTTTGATATTATATTTTACTTTCATTTTTTGTCCTTTCTTTAAAATCCATGTCCAAAATGGAAAATTAATTCTTTCGCAACATTTACACCTAATCTAAATAGTTTTTCCTTACCATTTACACTGCCCATAATAATGATGAATTGGTATTACTTCCTTTTTCAAATCCCTTTAACCTTCCTGCTAAGCTTATATCTGTGCATGGAAAGGAATAAGTCCATAGATCAGCTCGTGGTAACTTATCTATTTTTCTTATATCACCTAAATTATTAACCTTACCATGAAGTAACTCATATGCTCTACTCGCATACTTATCTATTTCACTAATGGCTACTATTTCATGTTCTATATTTGCTCTTTTTAACGCTTCGTGCTGACTCCCAATTCCTGCAAATAACTCTATAACTCTTATCATGCATATGCACCTCCAAGAGTTAAAGAGCAAAACTATGGTATTGATAAACCAAAAATAGTGGAATTTACTAGGGGTATCGTTTTGCATACCGGTATCGTTTAACTAATAGGTTTTCGTTTTACTAATAGGGTGTCGTTTAGCTAATAGACCTGTTTTTACAATAAAGACCAATATTTAACTTTATATCTTTATTAGTAAAACGCCTATATATGAAAAAAAGCTCGATTTCTCGAGCTAATATGCTTTATTTCGATACCCTACAAATTGTATCAAAATGTTAGTACAAATATGGTAGGGGCAGAGGGACTCGAACCCTCACAGTATCACTACCAATGGATTTTGAGTCCATCGCGTCTACCATTCCGCCACGCCCCCAAATTCGATATGCTATATTAATATAACATATCTTTTTACGAAAATCAATTACATTTTATCCACATATTCAATTCCAAGTAATCTTAAGCCTTCATTAATAGTTAATCGAACTGCATATGCAAGAGTACAATTCGTATTTTTTACTAATTGATCTTCAACATTAATCTTTTCTAATGAATAGAATTTATTAAATGATTGAGCAAGTGTTAATAAATATTTAGCTATAACACTTGGTGCATATTCATCAGCCGCTCTTTCAACTACTGATTTAAATGATGCTAATTGTTTTACGATCTCAAAATAATGAGCTTTAATAAATAAAGATTGTTCTAATTGATTAGAATCGAATTGAATTGAATTCAAAATCGAATTAATACGAACAGAAGTGTATTGTAAGTAGGGACCTGTTAAGCCATCAAATTTAACCATTTGATTAATATCAAATTCATAATCTAATGCACGGAAATTCTTTAAATCATTAAATACAACTGCTGATACTCCAACTTTACGAGCAATTTCTTCCTTATTTTCTAAATTAGGATTTTTCTCTTCAATTTGTGCCTTAGAAGCTTCAATTGCTTGCATTAAAATATCATATAATTTTACAACATTTCCTTTACGAGTTGACATCTTCTTCCCATCTTTTAATACTAAGCCAAAATTAATATGTTCAATAGAAGATGCTAAATCAGCATGTCCCATTTTATTCAAAACACCTTTTAATTGCGTAAAATGAAGTTTTTGTTCTCCACCAACAACATATAAGGCTTTATCAAAATTATATTCCTTCTTACGCCAAAAAACAGCTGCTAAGTCACGTGTTATATATAAAGTTCCTCCATCAGAACGCTTAATTAAAGCTGGCGGAAGATCATCACCTAAATTTACAATTTTTGCACCCTGATCTTCAACTAATAATCCTTTTTCTTCAAGTTCATTAACAACAGGAGTCATTTTATCATTATAGAAAGCTTCTCCATTATAAGAATCAAAGTCTACATTTAATAGCTTATAAATCTCACTTGATTCTTTTAATGATTCTTCACGAATCCATTTCCACATCTCTACATATTTAGGATCTCCATCTTCAATTTTCTTAAAAGCTTCACGAGATAATTCAGCAATTTGTGGATCATTTTTTTCTTCATCATTAATTCTAACATATAGCTTGCCTAATTCATTAATTGGATCTTTAGCTATTTCAGCTAAATTACCCCATTTTTCAATTGCTACAATCATTTTACCAAACTGAGTTCCCCAGTCACCCAGATAGTTAATTGACACTGTCTTATAACCACATTTTTGTAAAATAAGTTTTAATGAATTACCTATCATAGTCGAACGTAAATGTCCCACCGAGAATGCTTTAGCAATATTAGGGCTTGAGTAATCAAGAACAACAGTCTTATCTTTACCGATTTGAGAAGAACCAAACTTGTCTTTTAATGATACTGCTTGTTGCAAAACTTCAACAGCAACCTCTTCTTTATTTAATAATATATTTACAAAAGGACCAGTTGGATTAATCTCTTTAATAATCGGAAAATTCTTTGCAAGAACTTCTTTTATTTCTGATACTAAATCAGAAAGAGGACGTTTCAAAGTTTTTAATAGACTAAATGCTGGTACAGCAATGTCACCCATAGCTGGGTTTTTTGGTTCTTCAACAATAATATTAGTCTCAACTTGATAATTATCTAAGTAATATTTTTCTAAACATGATTTAATACTATGTTTAATCTCTTCTATCATTTTTATTTCTCCTTTACGTAAAAAGAGATAGAAATCTATCTCTATGATTATAAATTATATTTAATTTGATTTATTATTTTGAGCAGCCATTCCTTTTGGACTATACTCACTAAAACATTTTTGAATTGCATTTGCAAAAGTTGGATCATTGTCATTATCGCCTCCAACATTAGCCATGTAATCACTACTATTAAATACTATATCTGTTGATAATTTAGTAGATGATTCAATTCCTTTTTCACCATTAAATACCCATAATTGATTATAAGTGAATAAATCTAAATCTGTATCTTCATTTCCAGTAATTTCTTGAGCTCTAGTTTTAATTACTGCCATATCATTTTCATCATCTTGATCTGTTTCCATTGCAAATTGAGAATTAAAAATATAAATATGAGTAACTCCATATTCTTTTGCTTTCGCATCTAAATTGTAAAGATTTGAAACTGTTGTTGAATCTAATGATGAACCATATAATATAAATAACGGATCTTCTTTGGTTGCAGCTTCTTTCTTTTTTAATAATTCTTTATACGAAATATAAGAAAATACGTGGTCTTCAGGAATAGCAGTGGCACTATTTGCAGCAGCTGCATTTGTAAACTCACTATAGAATTTTTCTTTTGTTGTTGGTATTAAGCATATAATCGTTAAAATAATTGCAATAGAAAGCACACTTAAGAAAATAATTAATTCTTTAGTCCACTTAAAACTAATTTTTGTTTTATTTTTATAACTACGGGTAGATCTAGCCATTACTTTCACCTTTTCCTAAATAAATAATAATTTCACAGTGCTTAAATTATATCATTAAAGCGTTTTTTTATCAATTCTTTTTTTCAAAGGTAGCGACTTTGAAAATAATTTATTTCGACTTTGCATTACGGTAATAGCGTTTCTTATTTTCTGCTTGGTATAATTTTTTAGAAATTTTTTTAATTTCTTCTCTCATTTTTTTCTTATAACCAGGTGTAACTTTAGTCGGTTTTTTTACAAAAGTTCTTGCTATTTTTTCTTTTTCATTCAAAGGTTTAAGACGCTTTTCTCTTACATTGCGGCCTTTAAAATCAACAAGTTCACCATTTTTAATATCCTTATAATTAGGAACAACTCCTCTAGATTCAAGATTATCTAAATATTCATAATCAAGTTCATGATAAAAACTATATACAGTTCCAGTATAATTCATACGTCCAGTTCTTCCTGAACGATGTAGATAAAATTCAAAATCTTTTGGTATTTCATAATTTATAACATGACTTACACCATCAATATCAATTCCACGGCTTGCTAAATCAGATGCAACTATATACTGATATTTTAAATTGTTAATTTCATTTAAAATTTGTCTACGACTTCTTTTATCTAAGTTACCATGAATTTCTGTAACTGATAGTTTTCTTTGTTTTAAAAGTGTTGCAACTCTTTGAACAGTTTCCTTTTTATTACAAAAGATAATACAAAGGTATGGATTAATAATATCTAATAATTCTAATAATCTTTCATCATTTGATTTATGTTTTAAAGCTATCCAATTATGTTCAATTTGTAGTTCAGAAAAATTTTTAATTTCAATAAACTTATTATTAGGCATATATTTTTTTATGAATGGTAAAATTGATTCATTCATAGTTGCACTAAAAAACATCATCTTTGCTTCTTTTAACAAATCAGTAATCGCATCAATTTCTTTTTCAAATCCAGAAGCTAAAGTCATATCTACTTCATCAATAATATAATATTTTGCTTTGAAAATTTTTAATGCATTTGATTCAATAGCTAAATCATTTAACTTTCCAGGTGTAGCAATAACTATTTGTGGTTGACGATTCTTTAAACTATCAATTTCTCTTTGACGATCTGTTCCACCACAATATAACTTAATATTAATAGAATCACTACAAAATGACGCTATATGTTGAGCAACTTTGTATGTTTGTTGGGCAAGTTCCGTAGTTGGTGATACAATTACTGCTTGAACCTCATTTGTTTTTTCATCTAAATTATTAAAAACAGGAATTAAAAAGGCATGAGTTTTCCCGCTTCCTGTCTTTGACTTTACAAGTAAATTTCGTTGAGAAATAATGTTATTAAATACTTCTTTTTGAACATCACTGAAATCTGTAAAATGTAAGTCATTAACTGCATTAACAATATAATCTTTAAGTTCATATCCAGAAAATTTCATCATAATCATCTCCTTTTTAATATTAATTCATTTTTATCCAAGCTATCATACCATTTTTTTATCTATTAAGCAAACAAAATTTATGATATACTTTACTTATCATAAAGTCGAGGTCTTAAATAATGGAAATTTATAAAATAAATCCACAAGGTTATTGTAATGGAGTTAAATATGCATTGGATGTAGTTGAAAAAACTTTAAAAAATCCAAATACTGTTAAACCAATCTATTTATTAGGTAATTTAATCCATAATAAAAATGTAATGCAATCTATTATAAACAAAGGTATCATTGTTTTAGATGGTGATACCAGATTTAATATGCTAGATAAAATTAAATTTGGTACAGTTATCTTTAGTGCACATGGCGTATCACCCCGTGTTTATGAAAAAGCAAGACTTAAAGGACTTCATATTGTTGATGCTACTTGTCCAAATGTTTTAATTGTACATAAACACATTATAGATTACTTATCAAAAGGTTATGAAATAATCTATATTGGTACTAGGAATCATCCTGAAAGTGAGGGTGTAGTAGAAATATCTGATAAAATCCATTTGGTTTCATCATTATCTGAAGCTAAAAACCTTTCAAATTTAGGAAATAAAATCTTTATTACCAATCAAACAACACTTTCTATTTTTGATATAAATGAAATTTATGATGAATTACGAAAAAAATATAGTTATGCCATCATTGATAATAAAATTTGTCTTGCTACTACTAAACGGCAAGAGGCATTAATTAATCAAAATGGTTCTGAGCTTTGCATTGTTGTTGGAGATAAAACATCATCAAATTCAAAAAAATTAGTATCAGTAAGTCAAAATATAGCTAAAATCCCTAGTTATTTAGTAGAGACAAAAGAAGATTTAAACCCAAACTGGTTTAAGAATGTAAAAAAAGTATCAATTACTAGTGGTGCTTCTACTCCAAACGAAGTTACAGCTGAAGTAATTAAAGCAATTGAACAAATGAATAAATAATAAAAAGCTGTGAAACTTATTCATCTTTGAATTATCTCACAGCTTATTTATTGCTTATTTTCTGGAAGTCCTAAATTTATAGCCTCATTCCCAAATCGTTCCTTAAAACTATCGACTAATTTCTTTAAATTATTTTCTCTTTCTAAGAAAGACTCAAATGTAAATAAATTATATTCCTCTTTTAAAACTTCATCTTTTGAATTCAAATTTTGAAAACCAACACCAATTAATCGTATTTCCTCATCATCTTTATAATTATCTTCAACTAAATCGCTGATAACATCAAAAATGTAGAAAAAATCATCTGTATAGTCAATTGTTTTCGATCTAGTTATTGTTTTAAAATCTCTATTCCTTAATGTTATACTGATTGTTTTCGTCATTAATGCTTCACTTACTAAACGCTTTATTAAATCTTTCGTTATTTTATGCATTTCATCTAAAATATCAATAACATTGTTTAAATAACTATCATAAGTTTGCATCGATGAAATCGACTCATTTTTAGCATATCGCTTCGGCTTTACTTCATCACTTGTTTTACCATTTATCGCATTAATTACATATTGATAAGAGCTTTCTCCCAATAAGGAAATAATTAATTCTTTATTATTTGGATTTTCAAAATCCTTAATTGTTTTAATATCTTTTTCTATCAATAATGGATATCGTTTCTTACCAAGTCCATATATATCCGAAACTGACAACGGATATAATTTTTCTTCCTTATCACGTTTTCTTAAAACCACTAACCCTAAAGGTTTTTCCATATCTGATGCCATTTTCGCTAAAAACAAAGTTGGTCCAATTCCAATTGAGCAGGGCAATTTATATTCTTTAACCAACCTTGCTTGAATTTCTTTTGCGACAATGATAGGGTCACGATGCTTAGAAATTTCCGTCATATCTGCATATACTTCATCAACTGAGGCTACTTCTACCAAAGTGGTATATTCTTTAACCAAATCTACAAATTTACGATGATAATAAGAAATAGCTTCGTAATTTGATTCTATTACAATCAAATCCGGTTTTAAACGAAATGCCTCTGATAGCGGCATAGCACTCCTAATTCCGTATTTTCTGGCCTCATACGAGGCTGTAGAAATTACACCTCTTGTAGTGTTTTCTCGACCAATTGCAAATGCTTTGCCCTTTAATGAGGGATGATTAATGACCGCCACAGAACAAAAGAACATATTCATATCAATATGAAAGATGATTTTAACTCTATTTTTTTGGCTCATAAATTTCCCCTTTCTTTTTAAACATTTTTATTATATAATTATATCACGTATATAAAAAAAATATCAATGAAGAAATAGGTGAAGAAAAAATGGCTGAAAAAGATCTAGAGGTAGTAAAAACCAAAGAAGAGCTTTATGAAGAAATCAAACAAGAAAGATTAGCTGAAAAAAATCGTAGAGCAAAATTAAGAAATGAAAAAGTAGCACAAAGAAATAAGACTTCAAATAAAACAGAAGTTTATCGTAATCCGATTAAGTCTATTTGGGGAAAAGTAATTGTTTGGATATTATGTTTAGCAATGGTTGCATCTATCCTTTTCTCATTTATTTATCTACTAATTAAATCATTAATGTAAAAAATTTAGATGGCACAGCCATCTTTTTTTAATTATTTAAACTAAATCCCATTGAATTGTACATAAATTCTGCATAACATGCATAACCAAAACTTGCATCTTTTAATACAACGTGTGTAACAACACCAATTAGTTTTCCATTTTGAATAATTGGTGATCCACTCATCCCTTGAATTATTCCCCCCGAACGATTTAGTAGCATTTCATCGGTTACTTTAAACTTTAGCCCTTTAATTTCATTATTTGTTTGAGTTTTAGTTTCTGTAATCTCAATATCGTAAGATTCAACTTTCATATCTTCTAAACATGTATAAATTGAAGCTGCACCTTTTTTTACTTCATTTTGTCTAGCAATACTCATTAAAGTAGAACTTTTTAAAATATTATTATCTGTTAAAACTCCATATACACCATTATCTTGATTTAAATTTACATTCCCAACTGGATTTCCAACGAAATCAGCTTTTTTTGCCCCAGCTAAATTGTCGCGTGGATAAATTATTTCTTTCACTTTAGCACGATAGACTTCTCCGCCATATATTTCTTTATCTATCATCTTATGTCCCAATGATGCATACTTCATTGTCTTTGCTTCTACAAATGATAATGTACCAACACCCATTTCGTAATCCTTTATATATAGACCTAAGCTATATTTAGAAAGCTTATTTTTTACAGGTGAAACATCAACATTAACGCTTTTACCATAACGTTCAATTTCTAAATTTAGATTCTTACCATTACTTTTTTCAATTAAGTTAATAAATTGATTAGCTCCGGTTATACTAGTCTCATTTACACTTTTAATCTTATCGTGTTCCATAATTAAATCTTTCCATGGTGTTTCAATTCTATCATGTGTTTCAATTCCAAATGTGCCTAAAACTTCGACATCTGTTTTTAACTTAATTCCCAAGTTAGCACCTGAAACGTAAACTTGATTACCACTTGCATTAGCTGAAACTGCAAATGCAAAAATAAAACTCATCAATATAAATAAAAATAACTTTTTCATTAAATATCACCCCCATTATTCTATTTTTAACTATTTTATATAAAGTATTAAGACAAAATTTAGTTATTAACTTTGTCTTTTTACTTACTTATGTTATAATGGGGTGATTTTAAAAGGAGTTTAACAAATGATAAAATTAATTACTTGTGACCTCGATGGTACATTATTTGATAGTAAAAAAAATATATCAGATGCCAACCGAAAAGCAATCACATCTTTAAAAGAAACGAAATTTGTCGTTGCATCAGGTAGACCTATTGAAGGTGTAATGCCTGTTAATCATTACTTAGGCCTAACTAATAGTGGAAACTACACAATTTGTTACAATGGTTCTTTAGTAATTGAAAACGATACACAAAAACCTATTTTTGAAAAATATATAACTGGAAAAATGGTTAAAATTATTTTTCAAGAATCTCAACGGTTAAATACTAATTTCCATGCTTTTAAAAAGGACGGTACTTTAATTACTAATGAAAAAAATCCTTATACTGCCGTTGAAGAAAAAATTAATCATCTTGAAGCCGTAATTGTTGATTTCAATGATATCGATGATGATGAATTATTCTTAAAATGTATGATGGTATCAAGTGAAGAAAAACTTGATTCAATCAGAACTCAAATTAGCCCTGAAATCGTAAATATGGCTACTATTAATCGAAGTTCGAAAATTTTCTTAGAATTCTTGAATAAAGAAGCAAATAAGGGTATGGCACTTTGTTTCTTAGCTGATTATTTAAATATTAGCATGGATGAAACGATGGCGATTGGTGATGCTGATAATGACCGTACAATGTTATTAGCTGCTAGTGAAGCTGTTGCTATGCAAAATAGTTTTGAATCCATCTTAAGCATAGCTAGTTATATCACCGATGATAATGAACATAGTGGAGTAGCTAAAGCTATTGAACATTTTGATTGTAAGTAGAGTTCATCTTGCGCTAAATATTGTTTAAAATATTGTTTAATTGCAATTAAATGCGTACACCCTAACATAATGGTAGGATATCTTAAAAAGATATCCTCTTTTTCTTTTAGATATAATTCTATATCTCCTTTTGTTTCAATTAACTTAATTAAATCTGTTCCATCAAAATACTCAATGTTTTTTTCTTGTTTTTTTAAATAATTAATTGTATTTTTGGTTCCAATAAATAATGCATTTTTATTATTTTCAAAATCAAAGAGTTCAATTACTCCATAAATTGGAATTTTAAAATATTTTTTCACATCTTTTAATACTAAAGCAGATAATGTATTACACGCTAAAATTATCTCACTAGCTCCTTGCCTAATAAGATATAAAATTAAATAAATTGTACGTTTTTTTAAAAATTCCCTACTTTTTAATCCATATGGAAAAAAAGACTTATCAATAATTAAATGATAAGTCTGATTTGGATTTTGAATGCCTTTTAAAAAAGCAATTCCCCCTTCTCCACTATCAATAATACCTGTTATCGTAGAAATTCTCCTTCTAGCTTATTTTCCTTAATTTCTTTTAAGAAGTACTTGTATACCTCATAAGTTACTTCAGCATCTTCTAACGCATCATGCGTTTGATGATGGGCATTTCCACTAAACTTTTCAAATAGATAAAATAAGCCAGGATCATTTTTTAGTTCAAAATAATTTTTAATAAGCTGACTTAAATTAACAAATCGTGACATATATGCAAGTGATGGTAAGCCATTAATAGTATATGAATTTTCCATCACTAACTTGTCATTTCGGCCAAAAATCATAATGGCGGGATGATATTTTTTTAAAGCGTTTTTGAATTTATTATAAAATTTGAAGTAAGATATCGCTTCTTTACTTATAACTTTTGAATCAATATGCAAAAACTTAGATGTTCTTTTATTGATTCGATATACTTTAGTCGGACGTACATAGTAGTTTTCTTTAAGTAAAACTTCTCCTGTCTTACTAACTATAAAGAATCCTGCTTGGATTATTTCAGGTATGAAATCTTTAGATTTATTATAACTAGGCATTGTCATCTCTAAATCTAAAAACATCATTGTATCAATTGAATCAAAAAAATTGAGTAGTGATTCATTTAGTTGTTCTTTATTATATAAAATTCTTTTCCCTCTTGATGTAGGAACAAAAATTTCAATTACATAGATAACCATTTTTGAGAAATAAAGTCCATGTAACTCTTCAGATTCTTCTGAGACAAATGAGATAACATTGCCTGGATATAAGTATTTACGAAATCTTTTTAAGAGATTATTTTGTAAATAAAAGAATTTTAATTTTTTATTAATTTCTAAAGAAAATGTTTTACTCTTTAAGTCTACACTCTTTATTAAACCTTTATGTTCCATTGTTATCTCCTTTCTATAATTTAAAAAGAATAAAGTCGAAACCTTATTCTTTCAAACTTTGCTTGCATTTTAAATAATAAATTATTTTTCCAAATTAAGCAAGACTAATTATTGAATTAATTATTACTGAAAATCTTTAGAAAAAGAAATTGTTTATAATCATCTTGTTTTATCATTTATTGTTTTAAATAAAAAAATAGTTATATTATTATCTTTTTATATCAAAATCTAGATTACTAATAAATTTATTTTGCTTATACTAATTTATAAAAAAACACGGATCTTAACATCAGCTAAAATAAATCCGTGTTATAAATTTAATTATAAAATATTATGATTTAATTAATTTTTCATATTCATCAAGAAGAGAATCAAGTTTATCGCAAACAGCTTTAAATGTTTCTTCACTTGTTAGATCAACTCCACCAATTTTAACAATTTCAACTGGATAGTTAGAAGCACCAGCCTTAAGCATTTTAATATAATTCTCTTTAGCATCTTTTTTACCATTTTTAAAATCTTCATACATTTTCATAGAAGCACTAAAACATGTTGCATATTGATATACGTAAAATGGAGTATAATACATATGCGGAATATATGCCCAAACCAATTTTTTTAGTTTTTCTTTATTTAAATCAATTCCATAATATTCTAAATAAAGGTCTTCCATTATTTTAGATAAAACTTCATAATTTATAGCTTCGCCTTCTAATGCTAAACGATGTGCTTCATATTCAAAATTAGCAAATAATGTTTGTCGATAGAATGTTTGAACAATTCCGTCGATTTGCTGTTCAAGTGCTTGAATTTTTAATTCCTTATCAGTGCTATTTTTTAATAAATAATCTAGGAACAATTGTTCATTAAATGTTGACGGTATTTCTGCTACAAATATTACATAATCTTTAGTCGCAAATGGTTGATTTTCAATTGAATACAATGTATGAATTGAATGACCACACTCATGAGCTAAGGTAAATGCTGAATCAAGTGTATCAGTATGATTTAATAGAATATATGGACCAAATCCTTCAATTCTTGTCGAATAAGCCCCACTTCTTTTTCCTTCTCCTGGATATACATCCACATGTCCAGATGCTAAAGCTTTTTTAGCATGTTCAAGGTAGTCCTCACCCATCGGTTTAACAGCTTCTAAAACATCTTGATATGCTTTTTCATATGGATAACTTACATTAGCTTTAGAATAAGCTAAGAAACGATCATATGTATGATATTCATCTAAACCAAATAACTTTTTACGTAAATTAACATAGCGTTTTAAAGGAGCAGTATTGGCTTTTACTGTATTAATTAATGACGTATATACTCCTGTTGGTATTTTATTACCATCTAAGTAAGCTTCAAGAACTGATGAGTAGCCCTTTGATTTCATGTATGCGATATTTGCATCAACAACACCTTTATAAATAGCAGCTAAAGTATATTTATGTTTTTCATAATATGAAAACTGGGATTCAAAGACACGACGACGATCTTCTTGATTTTCTAATTTAGACAAAATACTTGTATAAGTATTAGTACTTAATTCAATTTCTTCACCATTTGTTAAAGTCACTTTAAAACTAGTTGCATCTCCATTTTGAAGCGCTGCATATAAACTACTAAAGCTATGTGATACTAATTGATAATTAGCTATAATTTTTTCTTCATTTGGCGATAAAACATGTTCTTTTAAATCGAAAATACGCTTAATATTGAATAAATATTCCTTAATTTTAGTCGATTTTTGACTAAATTCTACATATTTTTCATAAGGAAGATTTAAAATTTCTGTTTCTACGAATGCACTATCTGCCACATACCCTTGAAGTAAAGATCTCATTTTGTTTTGTAAGTCTTGATACAAAGTTATTTTTTGGTTTTGATCACCCTTCATATGAGCATAACTATACATTAGGCCTAGCTTCTTTTCAAATTTTTCAGAATAATTATAATAAGATTCAAGTCCTTCTAAAGTATTTAAAGTGCCTTTATAAGCCTTAACTTTTTGGGCTTCCTCTTTTAATTTATCAAAATCTTCTAACCATAAATGATCACTTTCATAAATATCATCTAATTTCCATTTTGTCATATTCTTTCATGCATAATCGTTTATCGATTATTACTCCTTTCTTTTATCTAAATCTTAACAATATTGTTCTGTAAGATCAACTAAATATGTAATTAAATTCTTACTTTCTAATGTATTTAATTTTTCCGGATGCCACTGTACAGCATATATTGGTTTAGTTTTATGTTCAACTATTTCAACCATACCGAGTGAAGTACCTACATTCAATAAATCTGGAGCTAATTCTTTAATTCCTTGATGGTGATAACTATTAATATTAAAACTATGAGGTAAGATATTTTTTAAATGCTTCCCATTTCCTGTCATTAAACATGGTTGTCCATCAGTTTTATTCTTGTGGATTTCACCATCAATATCTTGAATTAAACTTCCTCCTAAAAAAACATTTAAAGATTGTAAACCGCGACAAATTCCAAATAAAGGTCGTTCTTTTTTTATTGCATAATCAATAACAGCCTTATCAAGTAAGTCTATTCTTCTATCTACATAAACTGAATCTTTATCGATTGAGTCATAATAAAAATCTGGATTAATATCATCTCCACCTGTAATTAAAAAGCAATCACACTCTTCTAGTAATTCTTCATAATTTTCCATTGGTAATAAAATAGGAATAAAATAAGGTCTTACATAGTCTAAATACTCTTGCCTCACAAATTCAATTTTATCTTCTTTCTCATAACGCATTGTAATACCAATTCTTTTCATCCTATCAAACCTTTCTAATCTTTGCAATAAAAAAACCTTCAGTATGCTCTGTTGGAGCAATAGTTAATACACCATTAATTGATGATGGAAGTTTCTTGATCAAATTGGAATTAAAGTCAATGGATTCAATTTGAAATGATTTGTCTTTTAAAACACTTTTTAAAACTTCTTCATTCTCTTCTTTAAAAATAGAACAAGTCGAATAAATTAAAGTACCGTTCTTTTTCAAAAGTTTTAATGCCTTAGCTAATAATTTAGTTTGACTTGCAACCGATTTTTTAACTAAAATCTCTGTTAATCCCTTAAATGATTCTTTCGTAGTTCTTGTGCCACTTCCAGAACACGGTGCATCCAACAAAATAGCATCAAAACTAAATAACTCATCTAAATTACGTGAATCTTGATTTAAAACAAAAACAGAAGTTGCACCTTGCATTTTAACATTATACTCTAGTCGTTTAGCTCGAATTGTATTCATTTCACAAGCTGTAATTCGTGCTTTATTACTGGTTAATGCAGCAATCTGCGTTGTCTTCCCACCTGGAGCTGCAGCCATATCTAAGATATCCGTATTTACTTTAGGATTTAAAATTAAAGGTGGTATCATTGAAGATAAACTTTGAAGATATATTTGCCCATCTTTATAAACATCTGTATTTTCTAATTCTTCTTGCGTTTTATTTTCTAAAATAAATGCATTATCGTAAAAATCGATTGAGCTTAATTTAAATCCTAAGCTTTCTAATTTAGCTTGCACGCAAGTCACATCTCCTTTTAAAGGATTAATGCGAAACGAAGGTTTTCTGAATTTAATAATATTATCATTAATTTCTTTTAATACATCTTTGCCATATTCTTTTTCTACTATTTCATTAAAATATGATTGATATTCCATTTCATCACCTCCAGATTAGTACCATTATACCATAAACTACTAAATGCTTAAAGAAAAAGAACCTACATATTTAATGTAGATTCTTTCTATCATCTTTCATTTTCTTTAGCATCCTATCCATTCTTGCTTTACAACAAGCACATTCGGAGCTAGGTTTTTTCTTAATTTTTCGGTAAATCATATTACCAAATACAGAAATAACGATTAATGCAGATACTATAATTACAATTAATTCAATTGGTGACATAGTTAATTTTTCACAGGATATTTTTTATTAAAATAATGAATACCTAAAACAACTAGTACTGCAATAACTAAGAAAATGAATATAGTCCACCACCAACTCAATACTAAGTATACAATCATTGAGGCTATGTAAGATACAAAAATCCAAAATAGTAAAGTGTAACCAAACTTGCCATCTGGTAATTCAGCCTTTGCTGTAGCTACCGCAGCAAAACAAGGAATAGTAGTCATATTAAACACAATGAAAGCAACTAAGCCTTGCCATGTAATTCCCGTGCCCTGAATCATTGCTACTACAGCTGATACACCACCATCACTATCAACATCTATGATTTGACCAGTAGCTAATACACAAGCTCCAAGAGTTCCAAATGTAGCAATTACATTTTCTTTTGCAATTAAACCAGTTAATGCTGCTACTGCAAATACCCAACAGAATGAACGAGAAAGCTGTGAGCCAAAACCAAGTGGTGAAAAAATTGGTGTTATCAATTGGCCTAGTCCAGCTAAAATTGACATATCCATTTGCTCATCACTTAAGAATTCCCAATTAAATGAGAAGTGAGTAAATACCCATATAATTATCGTCGACGCAAGAATAATTGTAAATGCTTTTTTTATAAAATGTTTCAACTTATCCCATAAATGAAACATTAAAACCTTAGGTTGAGGAGCATGATATGCTGGTAACTCCATAATAAAAGGAGCAACCTTACCACGCATTGTAGTTTTGCGCATAATAAGAATTGAAACAATTGCAATAATCATACCTAAAATATACATTGCATAAACAATCAAATCAGGGTTACTAAGGCCACTAAATTGTTGAATTATACCACCAGCAATTGCCGTTAAAATTGGTAACTTCGCTCCACAACTGAAAAAAGGAATAACACGGATAGTAGAGACACGTTCTCTTTCTTCAGCAAGAGTTCTTGTATTAATCATTGCCGGAATAGAGCAACCAAATCCCATAATCATAGGCATAAAAGCTCGTCCCGTTAATCCAAATTTGCGGAATATACGATCTAAAATAAATGCTACTCGAGCCATATATCCTGAGTCCTCAAGGATTGAGAAGAAAAGAAATAATAATAGAATTTGTGGCAAGAAGCCAATAACAGCAAATAATCCACCTAAGACACCATCACACACAAATCCCAAAACCCAATCAGGGGAACCTATATTTGATAAACCTATGTTTACAACTTCTGTTAATCCTCCGGTTAGAGCATTTACAAAATTAGCTAGAATAACACCTGGAGAGTTAATACCAGATTCTGTAAAAAATAAACCTTCAAATATAGAACCGACAAAATTTGGCTCTTCAAAATTACATAAACCACCTAAAAAGAACAAGTTTTCTGAAAATGTTAAGTGGAAAATCATAAATAGTATTAACAAGAAAATAGGTATACCTAACCATTTATTTGTAATAATACGGTCAGCTTTATCTGAAGAAGTTAATTTATGTTTACCACTTTCTTCAAATCCAACTTTAGCTTTGACGTAATGTTTTGTAATATAATTATATCTACTATCAGCAATAACGGCTTCAAAATCGTGTCCAAAAATAGGACTTTGATAATTATTTTGAAATTCTTCTACTAATTTCACTAAATTTGGATTTGATTTAACTTCAATTTCATCCATTTCAACTAATTTAATTGCGTGAAATAGTGAATTATCGCTTTTAATTATTTCAAATTCTTTCCGACAATTCTCAATAACTTCTTTAAGGTCTGATTCAATTAATACAGTTAAACCTTTTCTTTTTTTCAAAGATTCTTCATATGCTAAATTCATCAGATTTTCAAGGTTTGTACCCTTTTGAGCTGAAATTGCGACTACTGGTACTCCCAATTCATTTTCAAGAGTCGCTATATCAATTCTTTTTCCTGTTTTTTCTAACACATCTGTCATATTCAATGCTACAACCATTGGAACATCAAGTTCTAAAAGTTGAGTTGTTAAATACAAATTTCGTTCATAATTAGTAGAATCAATTAAATTTATAACACAATCTGGTTTTTCGTTTAAAATATAATTTCTAGAAATTACCTCTTCTGGTGTATAAGGTGACAATGAATAAATACCTGGTAAATCAATAATTTCTAATGGTTCTTTTGTTTTTTTATATAAACCTTCTCTTTTATCTACCGTAACGCCTGGCCAGTTACCAACTCTAGCTGTTGAACCTGTTAAAATGTTAAATAATGTCGTTTTCCCACAGTTAGGATTACCTGCTAATGCAACCTTTCTCATCGTGACACCTTCCCATCTCTTGGTTCGTCAATAAATTCACAAACAACAAGTGAAGCTTCATCGTTTCGTAAAGTTAATTCATATCCTCTAAGCGTAACTTCCATCGGATCACCTAAAGGAGCTTTTTTTCTTAGATATATTTCACATCCGGGAGTAATTCCCATGTCAAATAAGCGTCTTCTAATTCGACCCTCACCTAATACATTTTTTACTAGGGCTGTACCTCCAATTTTAAGTTCACTAAGAGGTTTTAGCGAAGAATTTTGCATAAACATATAACCTTCCTTCAAATAAAAATAGTTAGCATTTTCTAACTTATTATTTAAATTATACGTCTTGTCGTTTTAATGTCAAGACGTATAACTTAAAAAGTTTAAAGCACTAACTACAAGCTAAATAATATATAGTTTTCATGAAGCAAGGTCTTTGAATTATTTATAGCCAAGAAATTTTTAATGTAGACCTAAAAGAGAAAGCTTCATTATTTAGTTTAGATAAACATTATTTATTCATCTAATTAGTTAGCACTAACTAACTGTTTATAGTTTATTCTTTTTTTATTATTTTGTCAACTAACAAATAAAAAAAAGACAAGTTTTTTTATCTTGTCTTTAATCTTACTTTACCTTTATTACATCATTGAATAATGATTTATTTTTTTGAATTGCATCATTACTACCAATAACTGCATAAACGCTTTTTTCTAAAGCTTCTTTTAGAATTTGTGCTAAGGCTTTAAAATCATCTAAAGAAGTATCTAATAATTTTTCTCTATTTTCTATAATTTCTTCATAGGTAATGCCAGATAATATCTGAATCAGATCTCTTTGTCCCTGTAATTCTTGATGAAGTGGTGTATCTAAAATTCCAATAGCTCCAATTTTTACTTTATCAAGTTCATCTTTAGTTGGATTGTAATTTTCAAGGAATTCTACTGTATGTTTATAGGCATCAATTGTTTCTTTAATATTCTTATCTCTAAAACTTGTAAACATGAAATAACCATTTGGAGTGAAGTTAATTCCGGCACCATATGCACCACCTTTTACTCTGACTTCTTGCCACAAATATGAATTAGAGATAGCATTTTGAATCACTCTTAAACTGCCATTTTTATTTTCAATTCCATATTTACCAATTAACGCTACGAAATTAATATCTACCGGTGCGCATAAGCCAATATTTTTATTTTTAGAAACAAATTCTAATTCATTATTTAATTTAGCATGTTCTGGTAAGCATGAAATAAAATTATTTTTCTCTATTACGTCTTTTAAATTACTAGTAATATGAACAATTAAATTATCTTTACCAAACACTTTTTGATTAATTTCTTTTAATTTTTTTATTAAATCATCTAAATTTTCATTTAAACATTCATTAATAAACTCTTTAAATGTAACACCACTTGTTAGCTCTTTAAAATAACCTTCTTTAGAGATTTGTGCAAAAGCATAACGCGCGGCATAAACGTTACCTGAATTTATAACGTCCATATCTAAATATTGCTTATATTCGTTTAAAATTTCTTTTAAACGAACCTTATCTTCAAATTTAGTATTAAATAAGATGTTTTCAAGCAATTCATTAATCGCTGATACATTTTCTTCTAATGCTGAAAATTTAACGGTTAAATAATTTTTAAAGCTACCATCTTTTAAATTAAGTGTATCAATTAAAATAGACATACCACCTGATAATAATTTTTGTTTAGTAAATATCTCACCATAGGTATATTTATTGGTTGACATATAACCCAATAAATTAATTAATAGTTTCAAGTTTTTTGATTCTTCTTCATTCATCTTAGTAATATCAAACATATATTTAACATACAAAATATCATTCGTATTATAATCTGATACATAAAAAGGAATTCCATTTACCATTTTACAAATTGTATTGCCTTGAGGATATGTTCGTTCAATATCATTTAGATTTAATTTAGGTAAAGTGTTTATAACTTCTTCATTATCAACACTTTCTTGATATAATTTCAATTTTATATTTTTATGTTTAAGAATCGTAAGCTCTTCTTCCGTCATATTTTCTTTTATATGGCGAAGTTTTTCTTCTAATATTTGTCTATCTTCTTCAGATTTTGTTTTAGATGGAATTAAGCTTACATATGCCTTGTGGTTATTATTAATAAAAGCGTCTTCAATTAATTTTTCATAATAGTTGGTATTTAAATGTCCTTTAAATTCTTTATAGTATTTTAATACATCTAAATATAAAAATGGTTCATTTTCATCATACAACCAACTAGTAAATGCAGTTATATTATAAATAATTCCTTTAGGAATAGAATATTTGGCTTCTCTTAATTTGAATTCGTCAAAATTGATTGCTGCAATAATTGCATTCTTATCAACTCCATATTTAACAATTTGTTTTAAAGTGGAATCAATTATTTCAATGAATTTTTCTTCATCGTTTTCCTTAGCCCCCATTAAAACTATATTAATCATCGGTTGTTGATAATCATTGCGATATGTGGCATACATATCTGCTCCAAGTCCTTGTTTTATAACAGCTTCTTTAACAGGAGCCCCAGGAATATTAAATAAATTATTAATCAACATATCTAAAGCCAATGATGTTTTTACATCAAGTGTATCATTAAAACAAACATTATATGAATAATAATATTTTTCGGTTTTATCATCATCTGAAGGGATTGGATACTCTTCCTGATAATAAATTGGTTTACTAAATGGTTTTTGATATTCAATATCGGTATCTATTTCTATTTTTTCATATTTACTTAAGTAAGCGTCATCTAACCAATTTAATCTTTCTTCTTCATTAAAATTTCCATATAAGAAAATATACGAGTTAGCAGGATGATATAACTTTTGATGGAAATCTAAGAATGATTCATAACTTAAATTTGGAATTGATTTTGGATCACCACCTGATACAAAACGATATGCATTATCAGGATATAGAGCTCTAGAAATTGCATTTGCTAAAACATCATCAGGACTTGATAAAGCCCCCTTCATTTCATTGTAAACAACTCCATTATAAGTAAGTACACCTTCAGAGGATAATTCGTAACGCCAACCTTCTTGTAAAAAGATTTCTTCTTTATTGTAGATTAATGGATTGAAAACTGCATCCATGTAAACTGACATTAAGTTTTTGAAATCTTGATCATTTTGACTGGCAACTGGATACATAGTTTTATCGGCGAAAGTAAATGCATTTAAAAAAGTATTTAAACTCCCTTTAATTAATTCAACGAATGGCTCTTTTAAAGGATATTTTTCAGAACCACATAATACTGAATGTTCTAGAATATGACTAAGACCTGAATCATCAATGGGCGTAGTCTTAAATGTAACTGAAAATACCTTATTATTATCTTCATTTTCAATTAATAAAATTCGAGCTCCTGATTTGTTATGAATTAAAAGTTTTCCTACTGCATTTAAGTCACTCAAATTTTGTTCTTTAACTAAAGTATATTTTTTCATCATAGTTAACTCCTTTCATCAATTATGCTAATTATACTCTATATTTGATTTATATCAAAGTATATCTCTTAGTTTTAGCATTATTTTTGATAATATACAAAAAACGATAGCTAGTGCTATCGTTTTAATAATTTAAATAATTATTTTAATGTTGATTCAATGAACCAAATATTCTTATCATATTGACCTGCTGCATCTTCCATTGCATTAGAAACAGCAAATTGATCTTCTTCGCTTGCTAAAGCTCTAATATCTAAAACTTGACTTCTAAGTTCTTTCATATCAGCAAGAACAATTTGTAAAGCGTCATTTACTGATATATCTACAGATTCTAGTTCTTTAATTGAAGCAACTTCTAAGTAAGAAGCTAAAGATGCAAGAGGCATTTCGCCATTCATTTTTAAAATTTCTGCAACACTATCTAATTCTTCTGCCATTGCATCATATAATACTTCTAAGTATTCATGAACTGATTTGAATTGTTTACCAACAATATTCCAATGAAGATTGTGTAATTTAACAAATTCAACTCCAACATTAGCGATATACGCATTCATTTTTGAAACTAATTCTTTTTTCATATTTATCTTCCTCTCTTTATAAAATTTAATTAAATATTTGCCACCCATAGGCCATGTAAATTACAGTATTCATATGCAGCTACAGCTTTTTCACAACTACATAATTTAAATATTGCAACTGGTTCTTGACCTGGTGTTAAGGCCTTAACTTGGTATCCCTTAGTTGTTTCAAGAACAATGTGAGTAATGTAGTGTTCAGGTGTCATTGGGTGAAGCACTGAACCAACAGTAACTTTAACTTCATCACCATTCACTTCTACAACAGGAACATGCTTTTCTTTTGCAGCATCTACTGAATTTGCTTTTAAAGCTTTAAACCCTTCTTTTCCTTCTAAAGAACTATTAGAATTTAATGATACTAGAATATCTTTACTTTCTAAATCTAAATAAAAATTCATATTATCAAGACTCCTTCTTGTGATATTTTCATCTACACTCTCATTATAGCACAATAAAATATAAATGCAAATTTAATGCGCCCATAATT
This sequence comes from uncultured Anaeroplasmataceae bacterium, assembly GCA_944325035.1. Lineage (GTDB taxonomy): Bacteria > Bacillota_I > Bacilli_A > Acholeplasmatales > Anaeroplasmataceae > CAG-307. Next base: position 39,156 of record CALUYM010000001.1, on the reverse strand, counting down.
TAGCAAAGTTAATATTAAAACTTAAAAAAGCACTAATACAGTGCTTAAAAAAACATTTAAAATCATTGTATTTATCTGAAACCATAATAGACTAATAAGATATATTATTCATTAAACATAGTAATAGTTACTTTTTTGCTCAAAAAAAAACTACAAAGCAAAATCTACATAATTAAATGGATCAGCTTTATAGGTTTTCTTTTAATCTGTTACAGCTTTAATTAATAAATCTTTGTCAATATAATTCATTAAAACACTTCTTAATGAAAGTTGATTGTTTGCTTGAAGATTATCTATATAAAAGTGGCTTTCTTCAGTATCATCTTCATAAATAACAGAAATATGATAGTAATTAGGTGTTTGAATATACCGATTCATCATTTTAAAATCTAAAGTCAAAGCGCTGTCTAAATCTTTAAAAAATTTTGTTTTCTTACCGATTTTAGTCAGTTTAATGTTTGTATTTTTAATAATTTCTACATCTCCTGATCTATGAATAATTAAATGTTCTGAAATTAAAGGAACACAAGCAGCATCAATTCTAAATTCTTTGATTGGTTTCATAAAATCACCTCATAAATCTAATTTTTTATTATTTATTTGCAGTGTTAATAACTTTTATAAATATCTCTTCTAGTCGTGATACACATGCATCAAGTTGAAATTCCTTACCATATTCGATATATTTTTTTGAGAGTTCATTTTTTAAATCTTCATTCTCAATAAAAAAATCAATTTTTTCTTTTAAAGAATCACTATTACCATTTTTAAATAAGCAATTTTCATCTAATGCAAATTGATTAGTAGCAACTAAAGGAGAATCAGAAATAATAGGTACTTTGCCACATGAAAAAGCTTCGATACAACTTATAGCTTCACTTTCAGCATCACTAGAATGAATATACAAATCTGAGTAATTAATCACATCTAGTAACTCATCTGGTGTATAAAAGCCAAACACAACTGGGTTTGTTAAGCTACTACTCTTTTCTAATAAATAATTTTTCCATGGACCTTTGCCGGCTAAAATTATTTGAATATCTTTTTCATATTTAGATTTTTTAACAGCCTCTATAATTAAATCTTGACGTTTTTCAATTGAATAGCGACCAATCATTAAAATTATATACTTATCTTTTAAATTTTCAGGTTTTTCTACATGCTTTGGTTTAAAAAAAGAGCTTACTCCATTTGAAATAGAATGAATTTGAGCTTTATAACCGTGAATCATCAATTGTTCCTTCATCATATTAGAAGGTGTATGAACATCACTAAATTTATCATAAAACTTTTTAAAGCGTGAATATAGATAATCATTAGCTAATTTAGACTTCCCTAAATGAAGTGTTGATGTAATATTTTCAGGTTGACAATGAAACGCAGCTACTGTCGGAATTCCCATTTTATCGCAATATTCTTTTGTCTTACGTGCTAACTTAAATGGTAAAAGAAAATGGACAACATCGGCACCATCACATGCTTTTTTTATAGTATCCATTTTAGCTTTCGCTAAAACCATTCCTTGAGAACGACACACTTGATATACAATGGGTAACTTACAATATCCTGTTTCAAATAACTCTTCATCACCAGAACATTCTCCAGCCAAAATTCTAACATGATGGCCATGTTCTCTTAAAACTTGTGATAATCTTCGACAAGTCATAGTAGTTCCATTATTATCTTCACCGTATTGATCGATGACTAATGTTATAATCATATGTTTGAACTCCAATTCTTAATTATACGTTTATTCTATCATTTTATACTAAAGTTTTCAACATTAGTCGTTTTCTCCACTTATCAAAAGAGCAGTTTTTAAACCATCTAAAGCAGCTGTCATAATTCCACCGGCATAACCTGCTCCTTCTCCAATTGGGTAAATTCCTGTGATATTGGACATTCTCATCTTATCACGAATTATACGAATTGGAGATGAAGAACGTGTTTCAACGCCAGTTAAAACTGCATCCGGATCATTAAATCCCGGCATTTTTTTATCAAATAAAGGTAAAGCTTCTTTCAATGAACTGACAACATAATCTGGTAAAACTTGATTTAAATCACAAAATACTACCCCATGAGGATAACTTGGCTTAACACTTCTGACTTGATTTGCTATTTTATTTTCTAAAAATTCTTTAACTAAATTCGCTGGAGCTCGATAATCTTTAGCAACATTAAAGGCTTTTCTTTCAAATTCTTCTTGGAAATACATTCCATCAAGTGGACTATCTTTATAATAATCAGACGGGTTTATGCCTACAAGTAAAGCAGAGTTGGAATTATCTTTAGCTCTTAGAAAATAACTCATTCCATTAGTAACAATTGAATTTTTTTCACTTTGAGAAGCCATAACTTCACCACCAGGACACATACAAAAACTATATACACTTCTATCTTTTAAATGAACTGCCAGTTTATAGCTTGCAGCTGGTAAAAATTCAGCAGCATTTCCATATTGAATTTGATTTATTTTTTCACGTTTATGTTCAATTCTAACACCGATCGAAAAACTTTTTGGCTCTAACATAACATCATTTTTATATAACATTTTAAAAGTATCACGAGCACTATGTCCTAAGCCCAAAATTAAATGATTAGTTTTAAATTCACCAGCTGTAGTTTTAACTAAAATATCATCATTATACTTTGCAAAATTTATAAAAGTAGTTTCAAAATAAAATTTTGCCCCCATACTTTCCATATCTTTACGCATTGATTTAATAACTTTTCGTAAATAATCTGTACCAATATGAGGTAAAGATGCATATAAAATTTCTTCCGGTGCTCCATATTTAACAAATTCTTCTAAAATAAAATTAAATAATGGGTCTTTAGCATTAGTGGTAAGTTTTCCATCAGAAAAGGTTCCAGCTCCCCCTTCACCAAATTGAATATTAGAACTTTCACTCAAAATTTTATCATTTAAAAATTTTTCAACATCTTTAATTCGTGTATCCATATCTCCGCCACGTTCTACAATAATTGGTTTTGCATTACATCTTGAAAGATATAAGGCGGCAAAAATACCGGCAGGACCAAAACCTACAATCACAGGAGGATTTTGTTTATTCCATTTTGGATATGTAAAAGTTGGTAGTTCTTTAGAAAACTCTTTAACATTAACGCCTTTTAGAACTTTATCTGTATCAATTATAAGATTATAAGATAAATTTATCTTATATTTATCACGCGCATCAATACTTTCTTTTTGAATTATAAATGACTTAACATCTTTAAAATTTAGTCGATATTTTTTTAAAAACAATCTTTCTAAATCACTTTTTTGGTCAATATTTATCTTAAAATTACATATCTGATATTTCATTAATTTTTTCCTCTAACGCTTTAGCTACAATATATCCGCTTAAAAAAGCAAAAAGTAAATTATATCCACCACATTTACCATCTATGTCAAGTACCTCACCAGAAACCATTATATTCGGATATTTTATCAAAGAAAATTTATCGTCAATTTCATCAACTGAAATTCCACCAAGTGCGATTTGTGCAAATTCCATTCCATAGACATCTTCGATTTCTAAACGGAAATTTTGCATTAAATCAGCAGCTTTTTCAATATCAGTAATTCCTTGTTTAATCAAGTACTTAATCATTTTTGGATGAAAAGCTCCTGCTAAATAATAATTAGGGTCTGGATTTTGTTTTTTTCTTAATGTCATCGATTCAACTAATTCAGTTTTTGCCTGCAGCATATTTAGTCCAATACTAAATTCTAAGCCTTTTTCAAAATATCGTGATAAATCCATAACACAGATTCCACTAATTCCATCATCTTTAAAAATTACTTCACCAAATTCACGTTTAACTATATTATCTTCCATATATAAATTAACCATAGCTTTGGTCCTAAATCCTGATAATTCTTTAATATTATTTTTAACTTTAAAACCAACAAGACCTGGTAATGGATTTTTAAATTTTAAATTTAAATTTTTTAAATACTCGTATGTTGATTTTGTTTTTTTTAAATCAATACTTGCATTGGAACCACTTGCTATTACAACATAATCAAAAACTTCATTATTGTTTAAAATAAGCTTGTCTTCTTTATTTTTTAAATCTATAACTGTTTCATTTAAACGAATTTCGATATTTTTTAAATCAGCAGTTAATAAATTCAAAATTGTTTCACTGGAATCGCTGATTGGATACATTCTTCCTTCACTATCAAACTTAAACATAAGTCCTAATGTTTGAAAATAATTTAAAATAGTATCAACTGGATAATTAGAAAAAATTTTTTTTATAAAATCATAGTTATTATAATCAAATGGCAATGCCTTATAATTCATAAAATTACATTTTCCATTACCAGATGCTAAAACTTTTCTACCTAAACCTTTATTTCGTTCAAAAATAGTAATTTTGGCATCTACCTTATTTCGACTTAAATAGTTAGCAACCATTAATCCCGATGCGCCACCACCTATAATTGCGATTTTCTTCATTAATCACACTTCCTTATTTTATTTTTGTTTTAAATTAACATCAAGTTTGTTATAAGGAATTTCAATTTGTTGTTCATCAAATTTACGTTTTACATCTTCAAGAAGACGATAATATACTGCCCAATAATCATCTTTGTTAACCCAAACCCTAACTGAAATTTCAACAGCAGAATCTAAATGACTAGACATTTTAACAAAAATATCTTTATCTTTTAAAACTTCTTCATAACTATTAGCTAATTTTTCAATACTTTGTTTAGCTTTTAAGTAATCAGCTTCATAAGCAATACCAAATTTAACATCTACACGACGTGTATCTTTTAAAGAATAGTTAACAATTACATCGTTGGCTAATGTACCATTTGGAATCATTACAACCTTATTATCTCCAGTTACAATGTGAGTGTAGAAAACATGAATACTTTCAACTGTACCACTTTTATCTTGAGCTTCAATAAAATCACCAATTCTAAATGGACGCATTATAAAAATTACGATTCCACCAGCTAGGTTGGCTAAACTTCCTTGAACAGCTAAACCGATACATACACTTAGTGATGCAATAACTGTTCCAACTGATGCAGTATCAATTCCAATATAACCTAAAAATAACAATAACCATAATACTTTTAGGCCTTTACGAATAATTTGGTTTACAACATATGCAACTGTTTTATCAGCATTCTTTTTAATCAAACGTTTTTTAATCCTATTTGAAAATAAGTTCGTTAACTTAAATAGAATAAATAAGACTATAAGTCCAATTAAAATTTTAATACCTGATGTTTTGCACCAGTTAAAAATGGCATCTAAAACCTCTTGCCAATTAATTGCTAGAAACATTTAAATCAACTCCTTGTCTACTTTTTTATGATGTTTCTGCATTTTACTTTAAAAAACTCCACTTACAAAAATAAGGGAGTTCTACAAATTTAATTTTAGCATATAATTTTAATAATTTAAAGATTTTTACTTTAATTACTATCATTTGGAAAAAAGTTATTTCTCAAAAAAACTGATAATACTATTTTAGTAAAATCAGTTTAATTATTTTTATTTATTTTCTTCATCGTCATGCTTAATATTTAAGCTTGAGATTACTTCATTCATATGATTTCCATATTCTAAGGCTTCATCATACTTGAAAACTAACTCTGGCATCTTACGAGCTTTTAATTTACTTGCAAGTGCACTTCTGATAAATCCTTTAGCTTCATCTAAAGCTTTTTCTACAGCAACCTTATCTTTAGAAAAGAATGTTGTATAATAAATAGTCATGTATGACAAGTCATTTGTAATTCTTACTTCAGTTACTGTAACTTCGCTTAGTTTTTTATTCTTTGAATCACGTGAAAGAATAATCGCAAGTTCTCTTAAAGCATTTGATTCTAAACGCTTTAACGCTAGACTCATTTTCTTTCAATCTCCTTCATAACAGAGGCTTCAAAGATATCTCCTTCTTTAATATCATTAAAGTTTTCAATCATAGTACCACATTCATAACCAGCTGATACTTCTTTTACATCATCTTTGAAACGACGTAATGATGCCATCTTTCCTTCATAAACAACGATTCCATCACGAATGATACGAACTAATGAATTAGATTCAATTTTCCCATCAGTTACATAACATCCAGCAACAGTACCGACTTTTGAAATTTTGAAAGTTGAACGAACTTCAGCCTGACCGATGATAACTTCTTCAAATTCTGGAGCAAGCATACCTTTTAAAGCCGCTTCTATATCTTCTAGTAACTTATAAATTATTGAATATAAACGGATTTCTACACCTTTTTCTGCTGCAGTTTGACGAACAGCTGAAGTTGGACGAACATTAAATCCTAATACAATTGCATTTGACGCAGAAGCTAGGATGATATCAGTATCAGTAATAGCACCTACACTACAGCGAATAACATTTACCGTAAAGTCTTCAATACGAATCTTTTCCAGACTTTGTCTTAAGGCTTCTGCTGAACCTTGTAAGTCAGCTTTAACAATTAAGTTAAGTTCTTTAGATTCATCTTTACTTCTAAATAATTCTTCCAAGCTCTTTTTATTAGCCATATGAATTTTATCTTTAGTACGATTAGTTCTTTGTTCTGCAATTTCACGAGCTTCTTTTTCGCTAGATAAAGCCATGAACTTATCTCCAGCAAAAGGAACTTCATTTAATCCAGTTACAACAACAGCTTGGCTTGGGATAGCTTCTTGATACTTAATATGACGGTCATCTTCCATTGTACGAATTCTACCATAAGTATCTCCACAAACGATGTAATCACCAACACGAAGTGAACCATTTTGAACTAAGAATGTAGCAACTGGTCCCTTACCTCTATCAAGTTCAGCTTCAATTACTGAACCAGTCGCTAAGCGTTTTGGATTAGCTTTTAAATCGATAATTTCTGCAGTTAATTCGATTACATCTAATAAATTATCAACGCCTGTTCCCTTTAAAGCACTAATTTCAACAAATGGAACATCTCCACCCCATGCTTCTGGGATAATCTCAAAATGAGTTAATTCTTCCATAACACGAGCAGGGTTGGCAGTTGGTTTATCACACTTATTTACTGCTACAATAATTGGGCATTTAGCTGCCTTAGCATGACTGATAGCTTCTTCAGTTTGTGGCATTACACCATCATCAGCTGCAACAACTAAAATAACGATATCAGTTACTTTTGTTCCACGTGCACGCATTTCAGTAAATGCAGCATGTCCTGGAGTATCTATAAATGTAATCTTTCCACCATTTCTTTCAACTTGGTAAGCACCAATATGTTGAGTGATACCACCAGCTTCACCAGCAGCAACACGACTGTTTCTAATATAATCAAGTAAGGTAGTTTTACCATGGTCTACGTGACCCATTATTGTAACAACAGGAGGACGTTTTTCTAAATTATCCTCATTATCTTCAATTGTAAACTCATCAAAACGTGTGATATCAGTTACAACTTCATCTTTTAATTCATAACCAAAATCTAAAGCTACAAGTTCAACCGTTTCACGATCAATACTTTGATTTTGATTTGCCATTATCCCAAGTTGCATTAATTTCATTACGACTTGAGCTATAGTCTTATTAAGTCCTTCCGCAATTTGAACTACCGTCATGCCCTCTTTATAAGTTAGGACACCCTCTTTAATTTTGTTTTGATTTTTAGCCGGAATATTTGAAATTCTTTCTTCCGTCTTTCTTTGTTTCTTTGCCAAAATATCACCTTATTCCTTCAATAATTTTGCAAAGCCTCGATCAATAATACCAACAACATGGCAATTTGTTTTACCAAGCGCTTGTGACAACAAAGCACTTGTATACTTTTGAATAACTTCAACTCCATAAAAAGTTGCTTTATCCAAAATTTTCTTTGATGTGTTCTTAGCGGTATCAGTAGCTAAAAACACTAACAGTACCTTATTATTTCTCAAGCCTTCAACGACAATATCAGTTCCTGTTAAAGTTTTGCCAGCTCTATTACATAGACCTATATTATTTAGTGTCTTGTCCATGAATTACCTCTAATATGCAATCGTAAACAGAATCGGGAACTGATACTTCAAGCTTTTTGTCTAAAGCTTTAGATTTTTTTGCAGCTAAAACAACTGCCTCATCGCGCTTCAAATAAGCGCCTCTTCCGTTTACTTTACCAACTGTATCAACCAATACTTCACCATTTGGAGTACGAACAACACGAATTAAATCCTTCTTTTCAAGAACTTCACGTGTTTGACAACAACTTCTTAATACAACCTTTTTTGTTTTCATTAGAAAAGTAATCCCTCTTCATATGCTTGACTTACTGGTTTAATGTCAATCTTCCAACCACAAGATTGTACTGCTAAACGAACATTTTGTCCAGCCTTTCCAATTGCAAGACTTAATTGATCATCTGGAACAATTGCTAAAGATGTCTTTTCTTTAGGATCAATATTTAAAACAGTTGTAACTTTAGCCGGTTGTAATGCATTTTTAATTAGTTCTTCTGGATCATCAGACCATTTGTATAAATCAATCTTTTCACCATTCAATGCATTTACAACTTCACGAATTCGATTTCCATCTTCTCCAACACATGAACCAAGCGCATCAACTTTTGGATCAATTGAAGTGATAGCAATTTTAGAACGATCTCCAGCTTCACGGGCGATACCTTTGATTTCAATTGTACCATCCTTGATTTCCGGAATGAATGTTTCAAGTAAACGAGTGATTAGGTTTCTATCTAAGCGAGATACTTTAACTTTAGGGTCTTTAGTAGTTTGTTCAACTTTTTTAATATAAACCTTAATTCTATCTCCAACGCGGAATTCATCATTAGGCAATTGTTCAGTCTTAGGTAAAATAGTTGTAACATTTTGTCCAATACTTAAAGTTACAAATGTATCTTTAATTTCAAGAACATCAGCCGAAATCATTTCGCCTTCTAATGACTTAAAATAATTATAAGCTTTTTCACGAAGTAAAGCTTTAATATTTGAAGCTAATGTTGACTTAGCACTTCTAGCAGCTTGGCGACCAAAATCATCTTTAGGAGAGATAGTTGTAGTCAAGATATCTCCTACTTTAGCATTTGGCTTTTCTTTTCTTGCCTCTTCTAATGTAATTTCAGCAATCGCATCATCAGCTAATTCTTGTGATAATACCTCAACAACTCTTCTTTGTGCTACCACTTGTACTTCATGTTTATCTGTATTAATTTTTACTGAGATTGTAGAATTAGGTACAACTTTTTTAGCAGAAGCAGCTAAAGATTTTTTTAGAACTTCAATAATTTCATCATAACTTAATCCACATTCAGAAGCATATTCTTCTAAATATTTAAACAAATCTTTACTAACCATCTTTTAATCCTCCTAAATTTTAACGGCTAATCTAATTTTTTTAATATCTGTTTCTAAAATGGATACTTTTTTCATGCGTCCTTTGATATTAATTTCAACAATTAAAGTATCATTTTCATAACTTAATAAGTATCCTTCATATGTCATATCTTTTGTTTTAATATTAACATATTCACCAACAGCATCTAAAATTTCTTCTTTATTTCGTAATTCTTTTTCAGCCCCTGGTGAAGATACCTCTAACATATAATCAGGAAGCTCAGATTCATAAGCATCTAATTTAGCTGATAAATAGTCATTGACAAGCGCTAATGTATCTACATCAATACCACCTTTTTTATCAACTAAAACTCGAAGTATTTGAAAGCCAAACTCCTTTACCCATTTAACTTCATATAAAGCTAAATCGTGTTCTTTTAAATATGGCATTATTAATTCTTCAACCTTTTTAACATCTAACATAAACGTCACCTTCTTTTCATTGAAAAAAGTGAGATTTCTCTCACCTCATTGCAAAATATCCTACTAGTAGTATATCACAAATAAATAAAATTGCAAGTTTATTCTTAATAAATTGAAATACAGACATAAAACTTCATTTTTAAAAGAAATAATAGTTGGTATTAACCATATTTATAATTAACTATTAATTCTTTAAATTGAATCTAATTCTAAGATAAATAACTAAAAGTTTTAGACATATACAATGTTATACTTCAAGTAAAGCTAATTTTTAATCCAAATCAATTTCAAGAATAACTGGGGCGTGATCACTTCCTGTTATATCACTATAAATGTCGGCATTTTGAATTTTTTCCTTTAAATCATTTGAAACAACGAAATAATCAATTCGCCAACCAATATTTTTTTCGCGAGCTTTAAAACGATAGCTCCACCAAGAATACTTGATCTCATTTTGATGTAAATATCTAAATGTATCTGTAAAGCCAGCTTTTAATAATTCTGTAAACTTAGTTCTTTCTTCAATCGAAAATCCTGCATTTTTAGTATTACTATCTGGATTTTTTAAATCAATTCTTTCATGTGCAACATTTAAATCACCACACATAATAACCGGTTTTTTCTCTTTTAATTTAACCAAATATTCTCTAAAATCATCTTCAAATTGCATTCTAAAATCTAATCGTTTTAATTCTTCTTGTGAATTAGGAACATAGGCTGTAACTAAATAATAATTTTCATATTCTAACGTGATAACTCGTCCTTCTTCGTTATATAACCCCTCTTCATTAATTCCATAATATACTTTTAAAGGTTCTTTTTTGGTATAAATTAAAGTTCCACTATACCCCTTTTTTAAAGCACTATTCATATAACGATAGTAACCATCTATATCAATATCAGCTTGCCCTTCTTGCATTTTTGTTTCCTGAATACAAAATGCATCAGCATCTAACGAATCAAATACATCCTTAAAATTTTTCCCCATTACAGCTCTTAAACCATTAACATTCCAACTAATAAATTTCATATATACTCCTTAAAATTAATTATCATGTCATACCAATTGATATTTCCATGAATTGTTTTTGATTTTCCTAACTTAGTAAATCCAAGTTTTTCATAAAAAGATATAATTAATCATCTACCTGCTAAAATAACTCCATTTGCATCCATATTTTTAGCGTAAGTAATAAAAGCTTCTAGTATCATCATTTTTGATTGTTAATAATAACTGCAATTCCATAAATTGCTAAATAATTACCTTTAAAACTAAACGCACCCGGGTCATCATACATTAAATCAACATATTTATTTCTATCAGTTCTACCACCATCAACAAAACCAATCACTTCATTATTTTTTTTCAAAACTAAAAAGCCATCGTTAAAAGTAAAAAATCTTTTCTTAAAATTTCATATGAATATGACTCTTCTTTTGCAAAAGATTTTGATTCAATCTCATATATTTTTAATATATCCGCCTCTTTTGCTAGTCTAACTTGGATCATTTTGACATTACCATTTACATTCTACCACAAAATTATAAGTTTATCTCTTTATCCGCTTTCTATTTTGTGCTAAAATTAATAATCGAATTGTGAAAGGAGATTATATATGACTGAACTATTAGCCCCTGCTGGGGATTTTGAATGTGCTAAAATTGCTCTTTATAGTGGTGCAGATGCAGTTTACTGCGCATGTAGTCGCTTTGGTGCACGTGCATATGCAAAAAATTTAAGCATTGATGAGCTAAAACATCTTCTAATTTTAGCTCACAGTATGAGAAAAAAAATATATGTAACTGTTAATACTATTTTAAAAGATAATGAACTAAATGATTGTATCCAATTTGTAAACGAATTATACACTCTTGGTGTTGATGGACTAATTATGACTGATTTGGGTATTATTAGTTATGTAATTAATAATTTACCTGGTATGGAGGCTCATATTTCAACTCAAAGTGGAGTAAAAAATTTACACGATGTTAAATTTTTTGAAGAACTAGGTGCCAATCGAGTTGTCTTAGCTAGAGAAAATACTTTAGAAGAAATCAAAGTTATTAAAGAAAACTCTAATATGCCACTAGAAATATTTGCACATGGAGCATTATGTGTTTCTTATAGTGGAGGATGTTTAATGTCTTCTCTTTTAAGTCTAAGAAGTGGTAATCGAGGACGTTGTAGTCAAAATTGTCGTCGTGATTATACTATCTTAAAAGATGGAAAAATTTTCGGTAAAAAAGCAAGTTACCTTTCTATGAAAGATCTTAATACCTCGCCTAATTTAAGCAGTTTAATTGATTTAGGGGTTGATTCTTTAAAATTAGAAGGGAGAATGAAAAATCCCGAATATGTTAAAATTATTACTAGTGAATATAGAAAGAAAATTGACGATGCTTCTTACCAAACTATTAATCTAGAAAAAGTATTTCACCGAACATATACTAAAGGCTTTATATTTAATGAAGACCGTGGGAAAATTGTTGATAAATCCAAGCGTAATCGTGAAGGAGAATTCATTGGTTTTATTGGCGAGAAAAAAAATAATTTAACCAATGTTATTTTATCTAAACAATTAAATATAAAAGACCGTGTTCGAATTGAAGATAGTAATGGTGAAGACTACTACTTTACTGTAGATACAATTTACGATAAAAATCAACAACCATTAAAAGTTGGTGTTGGTAGCATTTATTTAAATATTTTTAAAGATTTTGCAAAAGATCTAAAAATTTATAAAATGATTGACTCATCAATTGATTTAACCATTGATAATACCTATAAAACTGCACTTACAATTGAAGCCTTAGGAAGTATTGATAATCCACTTATTTTAAAAACAACATTATTTGGCAAGACTTATATTGCAAAATCAAACTGTCTATTTCAACATGCTCAAAATAAACCTGTCGATACAGATACACTATTTAAGCAGCTTTCTAAATTAAATGAAACATCTTTTTATTTAAAAGATATTATAAATAATTTAAATGGCGATTTATTTATGACTATATCAGGAATTAACGAAACTAGACGTAAATTAATCGAAATGATTGAAGATGATATGCAGGGTAGTCGAGTTTTACCAAACATAAATCAAGAGATTAAAAGCATTAATTATGAAAATGAACAATTAGAAATTACAGCTTTTTGTGTAAATGAAGACCAATATAACACTTTAAAAGAATTAGGTATCAAGTATATTTACTATAAAAACTATATTCCTTATGTCAATCCAAATTATGATGACATTGATTCTGACTTTATTTTAGCTGGAAACTATGGCGCATTAAATAAATACAAAGGTAAGGAAATAATTAGTGATTACTCATTTAATGTAATTAATGCCGCATCAGTTTATGAACTTCACCTACAAGGAGTGAAATATGTCACTATTTCTTTGGAAACATCTTTAAATGATATAAAATCAATTTATAATGAATACCAAAAATATGGAAACAATCCGAATTTAGAAATAACCGTTTATGGCCGTGAAAACTTAATGACAATGAAATATTGTCCACTTCGTGAATTAGGAGAATGTGGTGTATGTAATAAACATAAATATGAATTAAAAGATGACATTGCATCATTTCCAATTTATCATCAAGGTTGTATTACCCACATTATCAATGATAAGCCATTAAATCTAATTGATGAACTAAAAGAAATTACAAAATATACTAATCGTTTACGATTAAGTTTTACAATTGAATCTAAAGATGAAGTAAAACAAATTGTTCAAATGTATCAAAATAGAATTAAAAATATTAATAGTAAGGAACAACTATTTGATAGCAAAAATAATACTCGTGGTTATTATCGTCGCCCTATAATTTAAAAAACGGACTTTAATCCGTTTTTTTTTTATGCTATTTGATATCAAGACTTATTAATATTCTTACAACTAAAGGAAAAATTAAAACCGAACCAACAATAGCCATTATCCATCCACCAGAATAATTAAAATTTTTGGCATAGTCAAATACATAGTTACTACCAATTAATAACCCAATTCCAAATATTCCTAAAATTACAGAAATACCTAAGCCTAAAAACATATTATTTTTATCAAAAAAGAAATTTATTTTAAATTGATTTTCTTTTTGTTTGCTATAATATTCAATAACTCTTTGTTTTAATTCTTGAATATCTTTTTCTTTTTTTCTTTATATATATCATATAAAACCATAATTATAAATGCAACACTAATTTGTCTTTCTTCTTGTTCAGTTAGGTTTTTCGTATAATTAGCTAAATAATTATAAGCATAATATACATATCTGTTATAATCTGAAAGTTTGTCAATTTTTTGACTAAGTACTTCTTTTTTTATTTTATCCTCGAAATATAAAATTTTTTTCTTTATAACAAGCTGATACATAACATGAATTAAATAAATAAACAAAAGAGAACCATCAATAGCTATCAACACATTTAAGGAATCCGTTTTAAAGTAGATTGATAGAATAATTAAAACACCAAAAATTAAAGTTAGAATTGTTATTGTAATTTTTCGTTTCATTTAAATACCTCAAAATTTTTAATATTTAAATAATCCTCTACTTTTCCATCAATTATAATGGCATTTGATTGATTCAAAATTTGTTTGACAGCATTAGGAATATCTAGTTGTTTTTTTATATTTTCGACTCCTAAATTAATGTATACTAAGTTTTTACCTTTAAAAAAACGAATAAAATTAGCAGCTGGATAAACCACTAATGAGGTACCGGCTATAATCAATGTGTCTGCAGAACTTATCAATTCAATAGATTGATTAATTACAGTTTCATCAAGATTTTCTTCATATAAAACCACATCAGGTTTAATAATTCCACCACATGGACATCTAGGAATACCGGTTTGTTTTAATTCATTTAAAGAAAAATATTTTTTACAATTTACACTATGATTATTCCAAATCGAGCCATGCAATTCTAAAACCTTTTTACTTCCGGCTTTTTGATGTAAACCATCAATGTTTTGCGTAATAATTCCTCTTAATTTCCCTATTTTTTCTAAATAACTTAGTGCCTTATGACATTCATTTGGTAATGCATCCTTATAAACCATTTTAGAAAAATAAAAATTATAAAACTTATTCGGATTTTTTAGAAAATAACTATGTGAAACAATTTCTTCTGGATTTTCCTGATAAAGACCATTGGCTCCTCTAAAATCAGGAATTCCTGAAGCTACCGAAACACCAGCCCCACCAAAAAATACAATATGATTTGAATTTGAAATGATTTTAAGTAGTTCTTCTAGTTTTGTCACATTACCGCCTCAATTCTACACCCATTATAACATAATAAAATCTTTTTTTTAAGTTTCACAACTAAACTGATAAGTCTTTTTCGCTATGAGAATTTATTATCGAACATTTTTTAATTCTTATTTTTATAATACAAGAACTAAACATCAAAATATTTGTTACTTATTAAACCAATTATAAGCCTAATAAAAAAATTTTGTAATATTCAATCTAAATAGCTGAATAAAAAACTAAAAAAAGCTATGAAAACTAATTATTTTAAATAGTTTTCACAGCTTTTAATTTTTAACGAATATCTTCTACTGCACAAATAATTTTATTAATAGCATCATCATAATTTATTTCAGTCTTTGAATTTGTCATTCTGTCTTTAAATTCAATAATACCTTCATTTGCTTTTTTTCCACATACTATCACATATGGTAAACCAACAAGTTCCCAATCTTTCATTTTGAACCCTAAACTAGAATCACGATCATCAATAATAACTTCAATACCATTTTTCTTTAAAGTTTGATATATTTTTTCAGCTAAATTAACCTGATTTTCATCTTTTAATGAAACCGGACAAACTGCTACATGATATGGAGCAACATTTAAAGGCCACTTAATACCAAATTCATCATTATATTGTTCAACAATAGCAGCCATTGTTCTTGTAACACCAATTCCGTAACATCCCATCACCATTGGAACGTTTTTACCTTCTTGATTTTGATATGTTAAGCCCATTGGTTCTGAATACTTAGTTCCTAATTTGAAAATTTGACCTACTTCAATACCTCTAGTTAATTTCATAGGTTGACCACAACAAGGACATAAATCTCCATCAACAGCTTTTCTTAAATCTAAGACAATACCTGTAAAATCACGTCCATAGTTTACATTTACCAAGTGATAGTTCAACTTGTTTGCGCCACAAACTGCATTGTGCATTTGTGCTACTTCATTATCGACATATACCTTACATTTTGTATTTTGTGGTCCAACAAAGCCATGAATACTACCTAGCGACTTGATGTCTTCTTCAGTTGCAAAGCTTAAAAATGCTTCAGCCGTATTCATCGCATTAACTAATTTAATTTCATTTACCTCACGGTCACCTCTTACACAAGCAATGACTAATTCATTTGTTTCTGTATCTTTATAAACAATACTCTTAATTAATTTCTTTGTATCAACACCTAAGAAATTAGTTACTTCTTCAATAGTTCGTTTATTTGGCGTTTCAACTTCTTGAATTGGAAGTAATTCTTCATTACTGTTTTCAGTTGAAATGGCTTCAGCCTTCTCAACATCAGCTGCATATCCACAATCACAGTATACGATATCAGACTCACCTGCTTTAGATAATGCCATGAATTGGTGAGAACCGTTACCACCAATTGCTCCTGTATCAGCTAATACTGGCTTACATTCTAAGCCTAAACGCTTAAAAATACGTGAATATGCATCATACATTTCTTGATATGAAGCTTCAAGTCCAGCTTCATCACGATCAAAACTATAAGCATCTTTCATCTTAAATTCACGACCACGCATTAGACCAAAACGAGGACGAGCTTCATCACGATACTTAGTTTGAATTTGATATAAATTCATTGGTAATTGTTTTGGTGATTTAATTAAATCTCTAGCTAAAGAAGTAAAAATCTCTTCATGAGTTGGGCCTAAACAAAATTCTCGATTATGGCGATCTTGGAATCGGAATAGTTCCGAACCATATTTTGACCAACGACCAGATTCTTCCCACAATTCTTTTGGTTGAATTGCTGATGATAATATCTCTTGGCAACCTGATTTATCTAACTCTTCTCGAATAATAGTTTCTATTTTATTTAAAACACGAAGTCCAAAAGGTAAGTAGTTATATACTCCTGCTACTAAATTTTTAATAAATCCACCACGAAGAAGTAAAATATGACTTTGAATTTTTGCTTCTTGAGGCGCTTCTTTTGCAGTCGCAATTAACATTTTTGACGCTCTCATATAATCACTCTTTCTAAATTTTTTCTATTTTACATTATAGCACATACAATAAATAATTGACAAGAATTTGTTATTATATCATTTAACAATTTTAGTTTATTTTTGTAGAAATATTTTAATGCAATATTTTCAAAGCTTTAGCCAATACTATTTTTAAAACTGATATTTCAATTGTTTATATTTAATAGAATATTATTTTATTTTTACGAATTACTTAGATAAACTTGTCAAAAATATGCAAAATTTTTATAATTTAATCAGTATTTTAGCTTGAAAATTAGTTAATTACACTAGTAATTCAATTTTAAATATTGTATAATTTCATTGTTTGAAAACTTTATAAAATAAAAAGGAGGAAATTTTTGTGAGTAACCAAATAATTAAGGGTAAAGATGAAATTGGTATCTTTGCACTTGGCGGGCTTGGTGAAGTCGGAAAAAATATGTATTGTATAGAATATTTAAATCAAATATTCATTATTGATTCCGGTATTCTATTCCCCGATGAACATTTACTTGGTGTCGATTATGTCATTCCAGATTACCAATATTTAATCGATAATCAAGAAAAAATTGTGGGTCTTTTTATCACTCACGGCCATGAAGATCATATCGGAGGTATTCCTTTCATGTTAAGAAAAGTGAAAGTACCTAAGATTTATGCTGCCGGAATTGCAGTTGATTTGATAAAAAACAAAATGGCTGAGCATAAAGATGTGCCGATGCCAAAAATAGTTGAATTCAATCAGGATTCAGTATTCAAATTTAAAGGTGATATTGTCCTATCATTTATACGTCTATGTCACTCTATACCTGATAGCTATGCTTTCGTTTTTAAAACACCATATGGCAATATTATGACAACTGGTGACTTTAAAGTTGATTTAACACCTCTAGGTCCAGGAATTGAATGGGAAAAATTAGCACAACTTGGTAAAGAAGGTGTTCTTCTTTTAATGGCTGACTCAACTAATGCAACTGTTGAGGGATATACTCAATCTGAAAAAAAGATTGGTTCATCTATTGGCGATTTATTTTCTAGAATAAATTCAAGAATAATTGTAGCTACTTTTGCATCAAACATTTATCGTATTCAGCAAGTTGTTGAAGCTTCAGTAAAACATAACCGAAAAATTGCTGTTTTTGGACGTTCGATGAAAAAGACAATTGAAGTTGGAATAAAAATTGGATATATAAAAGTTCCTAATTCTACCTTTATTGACGAAAATGATGTGAACAAATACAAGGCTAATGAATTAACATTATTGTGTACTGGTTCCCAAGGGGAACCAATGGCAGCTTTATCAAGAGTTGCTTCAGGAGCACATAAACAAATCAAACTTATTCCAGGTGATACTGTCATATTCTCTTCTTCACCAATTCCAGGTAACCAAGAAGGTGTAAATAAGACAATTAACCTATTATTCAAAGCAGGGGCTAATGTCATTACTCATTCACCAATCACGGATACCCATACTTCTGGTCATGCTGCTCAAGGTGATATCAAACTATTACAATCTATTTTAAAACCAACATATTTTATGCCTGTGCATGGTGAATATCGTATGCAAAGAGTTCATGGAGATTTAGCCGTTGAATGTGGTTGTCCTAAAGAAAATGTATTCATTATGGAAAACGGTGATGTTTTAGCGCTTTCTAATCGAGGTGCTCGTATTTCAGGCCATGTAACTGCTGGTGATGTTTATATCGATGGAGATACAATTGGTGATATTGACTCAGCGATTATCAAGGAACGTAAAAGTTTATCTGAAGATGGATTGTTTTCGATTGTTATGACCATTGATATAAGCAAACGTAAAGTTATCTTAGAACCTCAAGTTGTTTCTCGTGGTTTCATTTACATGAAAGATAACGAAGCTTTAACTAAAGGATTTGCTAACAAAGCTAAAGCTTATGTTTCAAATGAATTATCTCAACATTCAATTATTAATGTTAACAATTTAAAAAATGGTCTTGCTGATTATTTATCTAAGATTATATTTGAAGCTACCGATCGCAAACCATTAGTAATTCCTATTTTCATGCAACTTCAATCAAAAGAAAACAAGCAAGCTTCTAAAAATCAGACCAAATCAAATAAACCTAAACCTGCTTTAACTTTAAATTCGAATGATTCTAAAAAAGAAAAAGCTAAAAAAACTGTTCAAACAGAAGAAAAAACTAAGATTAATAAAAATGTAAAAACAAAACAAGTTTCTAAAAATCAAGAAAAGAAACCTGAAGAAAAATCTAAACCTAAAAAAATGGTTCAAAAAAAGAAAAAACCTATCTTAGTATCAAAAACGAATGAAGAATAAAAAATCTCGGTAATACATACCTAAACTAGGTATGTACTTACCGAGATTTTTAATTTTTATAAACTATAATCTAATATTAATGAATTATCACAAATTTATTTCAATATATTTATTTAAAACCTTATCTATTTTATATCAAAAATAGCATAAACACTATTTAGTCATAATAAAAAGATTTAAAAAAGATTAAATCATTTTATGTAACTTATTAGATCCATATTTCGCTTTATCCTTTAAAACCAATTGACATACACACTCCAAATTGAAAGTACGAGGGAACATGTCAACACCTTCTAATGCATCTAAATGATATCCAACACGTGAAATTTGATACAAATCTCTTTCTAAAGTTTTTGGATCACACGATACATATATAATTCTTTTTGGTTTTAAACTTCCGATAGATTCAATAAACTCTTTTGTTGAACCATCTCGAGGTGGATCCATAATTAAAACATCAATATGCTCTTTTGATTGAGCTAAATTTTTCATAAACTTCGTAGAATCATCATTGTAAAAAGAAATATTTTTGATATTATTTAATTTTGCATTCTGTATCGCATCTTTATACGCATCTTGATTTAATTCAACACCATAGACTTGTTTTGCAAAATCACTAGCTAAAATACCAATTGTTCCAACACCACAATATGTATCTAATACAATCTCATTTTTTTGGATTTTAGCCATTTCTATAGCTTTTTTATAAAGTATTTGCATTCCAATTGGATTCACTTGATAGAAACTTTTAGCCGAAATATAAAACTTCTTAGTCCCAATGGTATCATAAATATATCCCTTACCATATAGCACTCTTTCTCTATCGCCAAGAACAATTGAAGTATCTCTAGAATTATAATTTTGAACAATTGTTGTAATACCTAAATCTTTTTTTATTAAATCATTAACAACATTTTTTCGTCCCGGAAAAAATTCACCATTCGTAACTAAACAAAGTAAAATTTCTTTTGAATTATAGCCATAGCGAAGTAAAACATGGCGAATAACTCCTTTTTTAGTTTTTTCGTTATATGGTTCAATTTTGTTTTTTGTTAAGACTTCATTTAATGCATTAATAACTTCAGTTCCTTTTTTAGCCTGAATTTTACAATCTGTAACTGGTACAAGATTATGCGTTCCTTCTTCATAAAATCCACATACTACTCGTTTAGATTTACTCATTTTATACGTCATTTGACACTTTCCACGATAATAGTTAGGGCTAGGCATTGCTGTAATCTTCGGTATTTTGATATCTTTAAAATTTTTAAAAATATCTTCTAAATACATTTGCTTAACTTCTAATTCATACGGATATGACATATGTTGATACTGGCAACCACCGCAAATATCGTGATTATAACAAAAAGGATTTACTCGATTTGGTGATTTAGCAACTATTGATTCTAAAGTGATTGAACATTTTAAATTTTTCTTATCTAATGAAAAAAGTCCTATTTCATCCTTTAAAATTCCCGGTATTGTATACTCCTTATTATTATATTTAACAATTCCATTTCCATTAAATGCTTGTTTAATACATTTTATTTCGATTGTTTTTTTCTTTTCAATCATTTTATTCACTCCTTATACAGCTAACGGGCTTTTTCTTAGATAATAAATATGCTGGAATCGTTCCGGAAGCAAATGAAAGTATAATAGAAATAAATATTAAAATCAATACTTCATACCAACTTAATGTAAAAAGACTGGTAATTCCCAAATTAGAATTAGCAAAAATATTAATTAGAATACCAATAAACAAACTTAACATTAAACCAATACAACCAGCTGTCAACCCCATAAACATATTTTCTAAATTAAACATCAGTGATACATCTTTCTTTTTGGCTCCTAAAGAACGTAAAATACCAATTTCTTTTATTCTCTCAGTAATAGAATTATACGTGATGACCCCTATCATTATTGATGAGACTAATAATGACAATATTACAAAACCATAAAGAATATATGTAACTTGTGTAAAAATTAAAGAAATAGTATCTGTTAAAACTGCCATATAATCAGAATACATGATTTGTTCTGCATACTTTTTCCCACTATTCCATTGAGTTAAATATTTTTCAATTTCATCTTTAGCTTTGTCATCTGTTGGAAAAATCTTTACACTATAAATTTTTTTAGTAGCGCCAAAAGTCTTTAATGAATTATCATCTAATTTATTCCCATCAATTGTAATTTTTTCTTCATTTCTTAAGTCAATCGCTATATCACTATTAAAATTTTCTTCCACAATATAATTATAAAGCTCTTTAGTATAAGCAATTCCACTATTTAATACACCAAAATTTTTCCCCTCTTTAGGACGGATAATTCCAACTATTTCTAGTTCATTATCATATGTAATATTCTTATTCAAGCTATATGTATATGATTTTTCTTTATAATATCTTTCATTATTAAGAACTAAATTATATTTTGTTCCAATCAAATCATTAAAATGGAAATATTGATCTTCAAGTCGATTAGATAGTCCTAGTGCCATAATAGCCACATCACTTAATTGATTATATGCATCTAACACTAAGACCATTTCGTTTTTATTCATCGGTAGTTTACCATATATGCAATCATATTGGCTTTTTAAAAATGATTGATTATCCGGTAACATCGATAAAAAACTAACTGGACTAAATTCAATATCTTTCCCTTCCATATATTGGTTCGATACATCATAAATTGAACCATGACTATTGTATAATTCATAACTAGAATAAATATTCATCGAAATATCGATATGTGTTTTCACCATAATTTCTTTATATAAATCTTTATCTAACCTATAAACATAGTCAAGATATTCATTTGTAATATTATTTTCTTTTGAGTATGAATGAATATTTTCTTTTAAATAATTTATGAATAATTTATTGTCTGTTGGATACTTAACTCTATTAGCATCAGTATTATTTGAATTTGTGCCTAAGAATGACAAAAGCATATCAGTATCATAAGCGGTTTCAAAAATTTGAATTGGATAACGAGAGAGTGCATCTTGTTCCATATGGTATAAATAATTATTAAATCCACGGGTGATTCCAATTATTAAAGCTAACCCAACAATTCCTAAACTAGCCGCAATACTTATTAAAATGTTTTTTTTCCTTTTCTTATTAATATTACGTAAAGCCATTTTTAAATTTAATAAGAAAGGAATTTTAGAGTTTCTAAACTCAACTTTAGACTCATTTATTTCAACTTCTGGTTTAGTATCACTTAAAATTTTACCATCTTTCATAGTAATGATTCTATCAGAATATTTATAGGCTAATTCTTCGTTATGAGTCACCATGATAACTAATTTATTTTTTGAGATACTTTTTAAAACTTCCAATACCTCAATACTATGTTTCGAATCAAGCGCTCCAGTTGGTTCATCACATAATAATACTTCTGGATTTTTTACTATGGCCCTTGCGATTGCCACTCTTTGTTGTTGCCCACCGCTTATTTCTTTTGGTAGGGCCGAAGCTAGATGTAGAATTCCTACTTTATCTAATGCTTCGTTAACTAGTCTATTCATTTCTGATTTATTATTACTTATTTCTAATCCCAACTTAACATTTTCAAAAACAGTTAAATCCGGAATTAAATTATATCCTTGAAAAACAAAGCCAATCGCACATGAACGATAATTATCTAGTTCACTATCTTTAAAACTTTTAATCGATGTCCCATTTATAAAAAGATCACCTTCTGTAAAACTATCTAATCCGCCAATTATATTTAACATCGTTGTTTTTCCACAGCCAGATGGTCCTAGAATTGATGTAAATCCTGAATTAGAAAAAGTCAAACTGACATGAGCCAAAGCTTCTTCATTTCGTTCTAGATTATAAACCTTTGTTATATTCTTTAAAGTGATCATTTTCCCACCTCACATTGATTAATTTTAACATATTTTTACCTCATTTTTAAAGAAATTAAATATTTTTACCAATAAAGTTTATGTTTACTTAAATTTTAAAATTTATATTTATGAAAGCGACAATTTTAATCAAAAAATTTAAAAAAAGTTATTGACATTAAGTTTCGAATAGTGTATTATATAGGAGCGTTCGCGATACGCGTTAAAAACATATGGACTGTTAGCTCAGTTGGTAGAGCAACTGACTCTTAATCAGTGGGTCTAGGGTTCGAGTCCCTAACAGTCCACCATTAAATTTTGATATGATTGGTTTTAAAACCATTTTTTAAGATAATTCACTTAAGAATTATCTTTTTTATTTTAGTTATCGTAATTTTAAATATGTTTCTAAATTAGACTATAAATAAAATGTTTAACTATTTATATAAAATTATAAAAAAGGACAATATAATTTGCTTAGTCCCCCAAGTCAAGGACACAAATAAAAAAAGTTTATTATTTTTATATATTCAATCTCCTAAGGGACTAGCGGTAAAATTTTAAATCATAATATAGCTGATTGTGTATTTTTACTTTCAGCTTTTATTGTTTTATTTAGTAACGCTTGTCCACCTTCTAGAAGGTATATTCTATATTCAACTGGTATTATTTTATTTAAATTCCATTGATATCTTTAATTGTAGATAGATATTCTACATCTCTATTTGACCATAGAAAATGTAAGTAATATCTGTAAGTAACTTTTCACCAGAATTACCATTATAAAATTCTCTATTTAGTTTATTATCATCATAGTTATTTGTTTTTAATGCTTTAGCTAATCTTCTTTTTTTAACTAATTATAATAACCTGATCTAGATACTCTAGCTATTTTGCAAGCCCATTTAATATTCAATTTTTCCTTATATTTAAGTTTTAATTTGTATATCATTTTGAATATTTCTTTTTCTTTGATTTTGATGATTTCCACATCGCCTCACTTTCTAATCTTTTCAGGTCCAATAAAAAATCAACCTTGGCTTTTAACAATTCAATTTCTGTTTTCTGCTTTGCTATAATTTCTTCGGCAGTTAAATTTTTTGTAGTAGGCCTGCCCATATTTGGATTATCAGTTCTCATATCTTTAAATCCTTCTTCACGAAGCGACTGACTTTTAACCCTTTGCGTTATATTATCTATTCCCTTTCCACCTAAAGCTTTACAATCAAATCTCATTTCCGTCAAAATCAACGTTGGAATTTTTCCTAAATTGTATTCTAAAAGAAATATTTCTCTAAATCCTTCCGTGTATGTGATAGCTTTTTCACTAACCTTTTTAACGTATTTATTTTGTCTTAATTGTTCAATTTGTTCAGGCGTAAAATAATTTTTTTCATAATTTATCATCCTATTTCTAATTTATAACTATTATACAATGACAAAAAAACCCTAAAAAGTAGAATTTAAACCTTTTTTTGATGTGTCTACTTTATAGGGTCTATTTTAATGAATATCGTTCTTTTTTTTATAATTTTTAACTTAAAAGTCAAAGCCAATTAGAAATAGAAATTGCTTTCTACATCTTTAGCAAACTTACCTCATATAACTGATAACTAATTCTTAAATTCTTCTATTTCTTCAATAAAAAACTTATATTCTATTTTTTTTGAGTATACTGAATAGTCCTTGTTTATTTTAAAATAAACATTATAATAACAATCTTTAAATGATGTTACATTATAAAATTGTAAAGCCTCTATTTTTTCACCATTGATGTAAAAATTAAACTTCATATGTTTATTAGCTATAATGAATGGACGAGGAAGTTTGATAGTAAGTGCAAATGATGGTTCTTTTAATCCCTCACCGTATGGTTGGAATTTATCTAAGATATCACGTAATTCTATAATAGAGAATTCATCAGGATATCTTAAACATGTAGTTAATTCTTCCTTATCCATATTCTTAATATTATCACTTAATAATTGTTTAAACTTAAATACATCATCAATGTCTTTTAAAGTAAGTCCCATTGCATGTGTATGTCCTCCATAAGATACTGGTATAATATTTTCAAATATACGTTTTGAGATACTTGATAAATCACACCACTTCGGAGATCTTCCTGAAGCTTTATACATTCCTTCAGGTGTTTTAGTAAAAATAAATGTGGGTCTATTAGTTTTTTCACAAATACTTCCAGCCACTATACCAATTAAACCTTCGTTTGCATCTTCTAAAACTGCCACATTTACATGTTCGTTGTGATTAATACTTTGATCCAATTGTTGTTTTAAATTTTCTAACTGGTTCTTTCGTTCTTGATTTAGATTAAGAATTTGATCAATTAGATATTGTATTCTATCTGAATCATTTTCAATTAGTAATTCAAAGGCTAAGTCTGCTTTATACATTCTTCCTGGAGTATTTAAGATTGGTCCTATCTTAAATGAAATAGTTTCAGCTGAGAAAGTATCAAAACTAATTTTTAGGTTTTGTAATAATGCATCAATTCCTTTATTATAAGTAGTTCCTTTTTCTCTAATTACTTGAATAACATCTTTAACGATAGTTCTATTTTCATGAACAAGAGGCATAACATCGGTAATTGTAGCCGTCATCGCAATAAACTTTTCTTCTTCTAACTCTTTATTTGGTAATAAACTTTTCATTAATAAGTAGGCTACCATTGCTCCACATATATGCTCTGTTTTTAATGGTTGATCGGAAATATGAGGATTAATTATAATATCAGCCCTAGGAATTTCTTCTTTCGGTAAATGATGATCTGTAACAACCACATCAATACCTAGTGATTTAGCATATTCTATAGCTTCAAATGCACTGATTCCGTTGTCCACAGTAATAATCAACTTTGTCCCTTTTTCAAATGCATTTTTAACCATTCTCTCATTCATTCCATAACCATCACTAAAACGATTTGGAATGTAGGTTAAGACATCTTTAACTTTATATTTTTTTAAGCCTTTATACATAATGCTTGTAGCAGAAATACCGTCTACATCGTAATCACCAAAAATAGCTATTGTATTATCTTTATGCCTTTCAATCATTTTAATAAAATCATCAGTTTTATTAAGCTTAATATCTAGATTAGCACTTGTTTCTTCAAATTTTAAATAATCTTTTATAAAGTTATAAAAATCTTTATTAGTTCTTTTTTTATATAATTCATAACTATAGATTTTTTTCATAAAACCACCTCAAAAATATCCTTTTAAGTTTAACACAGCTTAAGATTTTTTTAAAGAGATAAACTTTATTTATATAAGAAGATATATAACATTAAACTTAATAAAAATGATAAAAAACTAATAAAAAAACCATAGATAAATGCTTTCTTAGTTTTTACAATATTATATGCCCCTAAATAAAGACTCATTACGAAAATTGTTGAATCACTACTTCCTTGAAGTACTGATGCGGTAAGTCCAATTGGTGAATCTGGTCCTGATTTTTTATATACTTCAAGCATTAAACCTAGCGAAGCTTGTGATGAAAATGGTCTAAAAAAAGCTTGAGTTATAAATTCTTTAAAACTGCCAAAAATACTAAAAATTTCATCTAAAAATCCTGAGCGATCAAGCATATTAATTGCGATATACATTCCAAACATAGTCGGAAATATTTCTAAACATGTCCGTAATCCATTTCTAACACCTTGTAAAAACGAATCATATGCTTTAACTTTCCTAAATAAAGCTCCTAAAAGTGTTATCAGTATAAAACAAGGTAAAATAAAGACACTAAATTTCATGATTTATCCTCAAATTTATAAAATAAATTGTTATGAAAATAATTAAACTTACTAAAAATGATGGTAAAATAATTGAACTCGACATCTTTGAATTATAACTTTCACGTAATGAAACAATAGTCTGAGGAATTAGACAAAAACCAGATACATTTAAACTTAAGAATGTTATTATTTCTTTACTGCATTCATTATTAACAGTTCGTTTAGATAAGCGTTCCATCGCTTTTAATCCCGCAGATGAAGCAGCTTGACCTAAACCTAAAAAGTTTGAGATTAAATTAATTGAAATATAATCAAATGTTTCTTTATCATCTAACTTAGGAAATAATGGCTTTAATAATTTATTAGTAACTTTTGATAACGCTCCAATTACTCCAGAGTCAAGGGCGATTTCTAGTAAACCTTGAAAAAAAATAAGGACAGTTGCCATCTTAAAAAAAACTAAAATTGCTTCTTTAGGTAATTCCATAAGTGCTTCTTCAATCTCTAAAACACGATTAGTAAAAAAACCATAGATTAAACCAATAATAAAAACAAAAATAAAAAAATAGTTAATCAAGTATTATCACCCGATTAACTATATGTATAAACTAATTATTCAATTCTTGTTTTATTGATTGTTCTTTTTTAAATTTAAAGCTAGCTAGAATAATCATAGCTATAAATACCAAAAAGTAAGAGCAATAATACCATTCAATATTTTGTAAACTTAAACTAATTGCATAGCCAAGTAATACAATTCCAATTATTGAAATGATAATTACACTAATAAATGCAATAATTTTTTTGGTAAATTTAGTTAAAACAACTGCAATAACTGGTAAGACAAGCACACCAAATAAGATTGGATATGCATTATTTAAGTCATAACCTTTAGTGGCGTAGATATATAATGTATACCTATTAGTAATATCATCTACACTTATTGTATATAATCCTAAATTAAAGAATAACAATATAGATACAATTACGAGAGCAAGCATTAATGAGGTGTAGCCATCTAAAAATGATGATAACTTGCTTTGATTTTCCATCAATGGTTGAATCTCTAATTGTTTCATAAATGCTTCATTCTTTTCAAAGGATTTAAATAGTGGAATACCAATTAAAGTACAAACAACGAATTCTCCAGCAAATACTTGGATCATACCTAACCATAATGGTACTTCCCATAAGAAATATAATTCTAAACCAATTACAATTCCATTAACAATTGAAGGGAATAAACTTGATACAAACACATTCTTTACTTTCATCATACATAAGCATGAAATTAAAGTTGCAAGTGTACCAAATAAAATATCAACTGGTCCTAATGAAGAGGCAATATTAGCAACTAAACAACCTAAAGTTAAACTGATACTATAAATTGGGTTATAAATTACTAAAAGCATTAATGCCTCTGAGACGCGGAACTGAATTGCGCCATAAGATAGAGGTTGTAAAGCAAGCGTAAGTGCTACATATAAAGCAGCAACAATAGCTAACTTAGTCAACATCTGCAAATTAATTTTTTTCATATTTTTTCTCCTTGTTTTGTAAAGATGGTTAAGCAAGGCAACACCTAACATTTGATATCTTATCATATAAATATTCTTTGTCAATATTTTTTATGTTTAATCATACTAAATATTAGCTTCACAAATTTGATTAATTTTTTATGGTATTAAAATTATTATATCTTATATTGTAGTTTGTTATTTAATTAAAGTATTGATTATTCTATAAAATGATTTTTAATTAATTTTTTTTATAAAAAGTTATTGACATCCAAACTAGTTTTTAGTATAATTAATCACGCAGTTGGTTGACTGCTTAATCTTATACATGCGGATATGGCGGAACTGGCAGACGCGCTAGACTTAGAATCTAGTTCCTTGGAGTGCAGGTTCGATTCCTGTTATCCGCACCATTTTGAAAATTTAGCCCATTTTATGGGTTTTTTTTATTCATATCTTGACGTATTAATTCTTTGATATAGCATTGTGTATTTGATTGTTTTTTATCCAACGCAAAACGTTTTAAATTTTCTTTATTATATTCAGCGTTATGTTTAATCTTGTTATCATTTATTAGTCTTTTTTTGTTCTCCTTATTTTCCTTTATTGCTTTGGTCGAAATGGGTCAAATAAGGTGTGTACTGCTTACAAGTGTTATAGCTTAATAACTGACGCCAGGGTTTCACAGATTCTGCTAGATTTCAGTTTTTTAATGGTATATGTCCGTTTTCTTTCTTCTTTTGTGTGTTATGCGTAATCGCTATTTAAAGAAGTACAATAGATTTATTTATAAAAGTTCAAAACTTGTTAAATTAGTCCTTTCATGGCTTTTAAATTCCATTACTCCTGCTTAATAAAGTAATAAGCATCTTGTGATATAATCAATATGTTATCTTCAATTATGCCCTCTTATTAATTGCATAATCTTTTATTAACACGATAATAAAAATTACTATAAGTCTAGCTAGCAAAGTTTTGATAATTAAACAAACTGATTCTTATATTTTCAACCTTATTAAGTTTGAGGGTTGAGTGGTGTTTTATGAAAATCCTATTAAATTTTGCTTGGTATCTTTAAAAGATACTTATATTTTAAAACTGACGAATTATAACGCCAGTTTTTATTTTAATTTAAAAAAGTATCAATATGATTCTCAAACTAATACTTTTACATTTTATATTATTGATTTGATTTCAAAATAAAATAGTTCTATAAAGTAGCATGCACATTAGTAATTGACAATTCTACTTTATAAGAACTATTTTTATTGCTTTTAATATTATCTTAGAAGACTATTTTCTTTTATAACTTTATCTTTTAGAAAGTCAGGGACCTCTTCATATGCATTAAATTCACGATTAAAATATCCACTACCTTGTGTCAGCGCTCTTAATCTTGTCACATAATCCATTGTTTCAGCTTCAGGAATTAAAGCTTCAATTACCGAAGTCCCATCTTCCTTATCTACAAGGTTACTTACTTTTGCTCGACGATTATTTAAATCACTTAAAACATCGCCAATATATTCATTATTTATATTTATTTTAACTTTTAATATTGGTTCTAAAATAGTTGGTTTAGCATTCATATAAGCTTCTTTAAAAGCCAATATTGCTGCCATTTTGAATGCAAGTTCATTACTATCTACAGGATGATATTTACCATCTAATAACGTAGCCTTAACTCCTATCACCGGGAATCCTGCAAGCAATCCTTCCGACAATGATTCAAAAAATCCTTTTTCAACAGCTGGAAAATAATTTTTTGGAACGCTTCCACCAAAGATTTCTTCTGTAAATATGCTTTCATCATTTGGTTCAAATTTCATTTCTACTACTCCATAAAAACCGCTACCACCGCTTTGTTTTATATATCTACCAACCGCTATAGCTTCTTTACGAATAGTTTCACGATATGCAATTTTAGGTTCATTGGACTCTATTTCAATTCCAAAGTTTGATTTGATTTTATTTAAAATAAACTCAACATGTGATTCAGATAAACCACCAATCAATTGTTGTTTCATCTCTTTATTTCTAGTAAAAGAAATACTAGGATCTTCTAATTGTAATTTTGCAAGAATAGTATTAATCTTATCTTCATCTTTTTTATTTTTTAAATTGATTGCTTTAAAAAATACAGCTGTTGGAAATTTAATTTCTTGGTAACAAATAATATTTTTAGGGTCAGTTAATGTAAAACCTGTCTTTAATCCTTCTACTTTAGAAATGCATACAATATCACCTGCAACAGCCTGAACACAATTTGTTTGATTCTTTCCACACATTTCAAACAATGCCGTAATTTTAAATGATAATGAATTATTAGGCGAATAAACTTCATCACCTAAATGTAAAACACCGCTATCTATCTTTAATAAATGAATCATTCCCATATATGGATCAGCAATTGTTTTAATAATATAAGCACTAAATGGTTCTGATATTAATGTTTTTCGAACTATTTCATTACCATTATCATCATAACCTTTATAAGGATTTAAATCATTTGGATTGGGCAAATAATCGATAAACATATTAAGCATGGTATGCATCCCAATGTTTTTAGTTGCGCTACCAAAGATAATTGGTACTAATTCACCATTTAAAACACTTTTTCTTAATCCAGTATGGATTTCTTCTGTAGTTAATACTTCACCACTAAAAAACTTATCTAAAAGTTCATCATTTGTCATAGCAACGGCTTCACAAATTGTATTATGTAATTCAAAAATTTTTGCACGTTTATCATCATGAATAACATCATCAACACATTCTATACCATTGTATTTACGTGCTTTTAAATCAACAACATTTACAAAGCCATCAAAATTATCATCATGTCCTAAAGGATATGTAAATGGAATGCAAATTTTTCCAAAATTATTAACAATATCAGTATAGATTTCATTAAAATCTGGATTTCCTTTGTCCATTTTATTAATATAAATTAAAGTTGGAATATTTTTCTTTCTTAGCATTTTAAAGTGTTTAATGGTTCCAACTTGAACTTTACTAGCTGCATCTATTACCAAAACTGCTCCTTTAATAGAATTAGTAATACTAATTACTTCCCAAATAAAATCATCTTGACCAGGAACATCAAGTAAATTTAGTTTATATCCATTATAAATTAAAGGAATAACACTAGTAGAAATCGAACTTCCTCTTTCTTTTTCTTCTTTTAAATAATCACTTACAGTATTCTTTTTTTCGATACTTCCTTTCGCCTTACCAGTACAAATACTATATAAACCTTCACCTAAACTGGTTTTACCAGATCCTTGATGTCCTAATATAGCAATGTTTCTAATATTTTTTGAATCAATTTCCATATAAATTATTTGTTAAAGGTAATCCTTTAACTCTCCTTTCTTAGAATCGATTGTAGTTATCAATATCTAAACTAATTATGATAACGCTTACACTTTAATTAAATCATACTAATTCGCTCTAGTCAATTATATTCTAAAGACTTATTAATTTTTTTAAAAGAAAAACAAGCCTAATGACTTGTTAGTTATTACGATATGGAAATGGTACAAAAAAATTGTTAAAGTTATTCATGCCTTCATTTGACATTTGCTGATTATAAAAAGGTTGGTTATTTGATGGGTTCATAAAACTAGGCTGTTGATTATTCATAAATTCTTGATTTGCATACATTGGTTGATTATATCCTCCACAAGAAGGTCCAATATTCATAAATTGCATCATTGGATCATATTCATGAAAAACACGAGTTTCACATGAATTAGAAAATGTTGGAATATTTACATGACGTTTAATTTGATTATTAATCATGTGGGTATGATAGTTTACGTAATTAGGAATATCTTCATATTCACATGTTTGAAAAACATTATTAAAACCGGGATAACAGTTATTAAACATAATTTGATTCACCTCAATATATCTTATGTTTTATTTTCGAATTTGACTA
Organism: uncultured Anaeroplasmataceae bacterium; assembly: GCA_944325035.1. Lineage (GTDB taxonomy): Bacteria > Bacillota_I > Bacilli_A > Acholeplasmatales > Anaeroplasmataceae > CAG-307. The sequence goes on along the minus strand of CALUYM010000001.1, from coordinate 6,690 downwards.
GGCAAAAATAAAAGGGTTCTTGTGAACCCTTTTAATTATTTTTACCAGCTAATTCTAGGATAATCATTAAGATACGTAAAATTTGAAGATAAATATATAAAATACTTATCATTAGGCCAAAAGCACATGACCATTCATATTCTTTAGTAAAGCCAGATTGAACTAAAGCATTAGCTTCAATAAAATTGGCAAGTAAACAAACGCATCCATAAATCGTAACTAGAGATTCTACTAAAATTATTACTGGTAAACTATTAGTAATTGCTGGCATAAATAAGCCTAAAAGCATAGTAGCAAGAATTAAAATAATTACGCTTGAGCCAAGTGAAATAGCAAATGACATAAATTTAGACTTATTACGAATTACACCTGATGCAAAAATTGCTAACATTACAAAGAAAACAACAACTGTAGAAATGGCTGCCATTAGGACAATTCCTGGATAAAACATTTCACCTATTAATGAAATCATACCCAAGAATCCACCTTCGCACACAGCATAAATAACACCCGTTGAAAAGCTAGAACGTGGTCTTGAACGACCAATTATTGCACTAATAAATCCGACAATTCCAAACACTGTAGTTCCTACTATCAATAATTGTAGTTGGCCATTACGCATTTGATTCCATAAAAGTGCTCCAAATACAATGGCTGATATAATAGATATAGCTAGAAATATTAAAGTCTTTATCGTTATACCACGATAAGTGGCAATATTTTCTTTTGTAAGTACTTCTTCATCTTTTCGTAAATCATTAAACATTGGATTAACCATATTGTAATCACTCCTTTTATTAATTGTATTATAGCAATCATAGTAAAACAAGTAAATAGGAAATCTCTTATTTCAGTTTGATTTAATTATTTACACAATTATCCCAAAATTGTACAACAAATGCGATACAATTAATCAAGTAGTGCAAAAATTCCTTCTTCAATTTCTTTATCTTCATCTGGTAGATTGCCAAAAGTTCCCATTCTTTCAAATTGATCAAATAATGTTTTATTTAATTTTGTACGATTCATGACATCCTTTTTTGATGTAAAAGGACGCTCATTACGTGCATCAGTAATACTTAAGGCTGCTGCTTCACCTAGTCCATCAATAGAAGCAAATGGACAACGAATTGAATACTTATCTTCAACTTTAAAAATTAAGGCATCCGATTTTTCAATATCAACAGGTAAGAATTTCAACTTTCTTTCTGTCATCTCAAGTGCAACTCCTAAAGATGTGATTAAATCATCATCCTTAGCAGTTTTTCCGATTTTATTAGTCAATTCTTTAATCTCTTGACGGATAAATTCAGAACCTCTTATAAACGCATTGACATCATAAGCTTTAGCTCGCTTTGAAAACCATCCTGAATAGAATAAAGCAGGTGAATAAAGCTTAAACCAAGCAATTCGTAAAGCCATTAGAACATACGCTGTGGCATGAGCTTTAGGGAATAAGTATTCGATTCTATCACATGACCAAATATACCAATCTGGAACTTTTGATTCAGCCATGTAATCCATATATTCCTTCCATTTAACTGGATCTTTTTTCGCTTTACCTTTACGGACAAATTCCATAATTGAAAAACTCTTTAATGGGTCACATCCCATATTAATCATATCAATCATAATATCATCACGGCATCCAATAATATCTTTAAATGCAATTTTTCCAAATTCTGTTTTACCTAAAACTAAATCTTGAGCATTAGTATTCCAAACATTAGTACCATGAGACAGCCCTGAAATTTTTACTAGTTGAGCAAAAGTTTGAGGTAAAGTATCATTTAACATATTTCTTACAAAGTTAGTACCAAATTCTGGTACAGCATATGAAGCTACTTTTGATAAAATTTGTTCTTCTGTTACATTCAAAATTTCCGTCTGACAAAACATCTTATAGACATTTTTATCATCTACAGGAATATCTTCTGGATTCTTAAATGGATAATCTTCTTGGTGCAGATGAACATAGTCCATAAAATAGCGAATTAAAGTTGGATCATCATGACCTAGACAATCAAGTTTTAATAAGTTATCTTCAAATGAGTGATAATCAAAATGTGTAGTAATCCATTCATTTTCAATATTATCTGCAGGATATTGAATTGGAGTAACCTGGAAGATATCAACATAATTTGGTACAACTACAATTCCACCTGGATGTTGACCAGTTGAACGTTTGACACCAACTATTTTTGAAGCTATTCTATCTATTTCACAATTTCTAATTGTCAAATGTTTTTTCTCAAGATAAGCTTTAACATAACCATATGCATTCTTATCTGCAACTGTAGCTAAAGTTCCTGCTCTAAAGGCATGCGTTGGCCCAAATACATCTTTGATAAAAGCATGTGCTTTGGATTGATATTCTCCGGAAAAATTTAAATCAATATCAGGTACCTTATCGCCTTTAAATCCCAAGAAAGTTTCAAATGGTATTTCATGACCATCCTTTGCTAGGGTTTCTCCACAACACGGACAGATGGCATCATCTAAGTCATAGCCAGATTCAACTTGAGCTAATTGATCTTGAAATGGCTCTTCTATTGGTTTTACACCATATTCTTTTTTCTCTTCATCAGTCATTTTAATTGCTACAAATTTACACTTCTTACAACGATAATGTGGAGGAAGTGGATTTATTTCAGTAATATTCATCATGGTAGCTACCAAACTTGACCCAACTGATCCACGTGACCCTACCATATATCCATCTTCCATAGATTTTTTAACTAATAAATGTGACATATAATATGTTGATGAATATCCGTTTGAAATAATAGAGTTCATTTCTTTATCTAAACGTTTTTGAATGATAGGATGAATATTAGTTCCATAATATTTTTCTAAGTTAGTATAGACAATATTCTTCATCTCTTCAACAATTGAGGGAACTCCAAGTGAATCTTTAAACTGATCATCTCGTGGTGCATACATTTCTTTATGAAATACCGTATAACTTTCAATCATATCAGCCACTTTACGTGTATTAGTAACTACGATTTCATATGCTAATTCTTTATCTAAAAATTTAAATTCATCTAACATTTCATTAGTTGTTCTCAAATGTGCATCAGGAGCTACTTTATATCTAGCTAAATCATGTTGTCCTCCACCAATTAATGGTGAGGCAATTAGAATATCTCGATACTTTTTATCTTCTTTATTAATGTAATGGCAAGCAGAAGTAGCCACAACAATTTTATCTTCTTCTTTTGCTACTTTAATAATTTTTTTAATTGTATCCTCAATTCTCATCAAGCCATTGCTATATTCACTACTAAGATGTAAATATGCAGAAGGTGGTTGTACTTCAACAATATCAACATATCGAATTGATTCACGTAATTCTTCGACACTGCGATTTAAAGCATTCTCAAAAACCTCACCTAAATATCCACCGCTTGTGACTAAATTTCCTTCTTTATATGTATTTAAGACAGTTTTTAAAAGACGTCCTTCTCCAAAACAATGGACAGTCAAGGCATCTGATAACATTCGATACATATTGCGTAAACCCGTCTCAGTTTTGCATAAAATGTGAATAGATGATGGAATTAAATAGCGATAGAAATTATTTGGATTGATAACCTTATTTATGTCTTGATAGTTATCAATTCCTTTTTTATATAAATCTTGAAGCATTTGTAAAAAACATTCAGCAGTAACACGAGTATCATCAATAGCACGGTGATGTTGTTCTTGTTTAATCTTAAAATATTTAGATAAAACTTTTAAGTTAAACTTTGAAACTCCTTTTTCTGGCAACTCATCTTTATTATATGAAGCTCTAAATAAATTTAGTGTGTCAATAACTGGAAAATCAATAGATGGTACACCTAAACGTTCCATATTAGCTTTAATCATTCCAATATCAAAGCTAGCATTATGAGCTACCATAATAGCATCTTGTGAAAACTCTAAAAACTTAGTTAATGCCACATCAATTTTATCAGCATTTTCAACCATTTCATTAGTGATAGTTGTAAGCTCAGTTATTTTTTCACTTATCTCCATTTCTGGATTAACAAAAGTTTCAAATTTATCAGAAATAATACCATTTTCTATTTTTACAGCTGCAATTTCGATAATTCTATCATACGTTTGGGAAAAACCTGTAGTTTCAATATCAAAAACAACAAATTTAGCTTTTCGAAGTGGAATATCTTTTTTATTAAATGAAACTTTATACTTTGTATCATCAATAAATGGTAGTTCAACCCCATAAATAGGTTTGATTTTTTTCTTACCAATTGAGTGTTCAACCGTTGAAATTTCATATACCCCAGCATGATCAGTGAAAGCCATTGCTTCCATTCCCCATTTTTCACCAATATCAATAAACTCAGATGCATCATTTAATCCATCAAGTGGACTCATCTTAGTATGAACATTTAATTCAATACGTTTTACATTTGCATCATCTATGACAGTTTCTTTAGTTTGCCTTGTTACGAAAACAATATCCGAAGCTTGTAATACAACCTCATGCTGATAAGTATTATACTCTGCTTTTCCTGTGATAGATACAATGTCACCAGATTTTAATTTACTAATTTGTTCAACTTCAGCTTCTCTTACCCATTTATTAACTACAATACTATCTGTATCATCAAAAATATGCATTTTTAATAAATAACTAGTCTTTTTCTTTTCTAATGATATTGTAAAAATTTCACCTTGAATCATGAAAGTAGGAATACCGCTTTTTTCTTGATAAGTAAACAATCCATCTTGAGTTAGTGGTATTTCTTTAATCTTGCTTAATCGTTCAACCACTATTCTTTCCTTGCGATAATTAGTTTTGATTTGGACTTGTTCTCGCATTTCATTTATTTGTTTATTTTCTTGAACACGACGACTCAAATCAGAAATTGATTGTTTATCTTCAGCTTCTTTAAGCATATTAATTGTTGGAATTTCCTTAGAAACTTCAAATTTAAAATCAACCTCTAAGTATGCTCTTTGAAATGCTTTTTTTAAAGATGGGGTTAAGTTACATAAAAAATCAGAGTCACTTGCGATAAAAAATGTATAAATCTTATCATTATACGTAGTTTTAAAATCTCTTAAACATGAAAAAGTAATGTTTTCCTTACTCAAATAACTAATTATTTCGCTTAAATATGTATTAGCAACATCTTCATGCATATAGTCATCTTGATATACAATATTAATATCAACGCTTTTAGCTCCATGGCTAGTTAAAAAGGATGTTGAGTTTTCTTTAAAATTTTTAAGTTCATTCATTTTTAAAACTTTATCAAACACTAAACTCAATTTAACTTTTTTTAAATTACGATTAATTCTAACCTCTTCTACTTCAAAATTATTATTTTGAAATAAATTACTTTCTTTTATATAATCGACAAACTTCATTTACATTACCTCTTTTTAAACTCGATTTTGACAATCGCCTTTAAAGAACGATATAAAACAAAAATTGCATATATAATACCAATATAATGTAAAATTGTTAAATAAAACATATTTGCCAATAAATCGAAAATAAATAATGGCGTTAATGAATATAGAACAATTTTATAGCGAATTGACCCTTGAACTAAGCGATTAAATATAGCTCCTAAAAAATAAAAAATAGCTGAATAGAATAAATAATTAATTGCAATAACAAAAAAACTATAAAAAACCATCACAGTTTTTATTAAATTTAGATCGTTAGAAGCTGTTTTATCAACTAATTCAATTAAAATAATTGATCCAATCTTAGCATTTTGATTATTAATTGAAATATCATCTACACCAAGCTCTGCATAGGTTTTAGATGAAACAATTAGTCCATATTCAACAACACTAACTTCATCTTCTCCAAAGTGAAATACAAGTTTTTCACTTATAGTACCTGAATTAAAAGAATAAATATATGAACTCGTTTGAAATACAAAAGAATCACTTACAGTCATTTTACCATTTGCAAAAGAAATATTTTCATTAATTTTTTCAAGTTCTTCTTCTACTTCAGTATATTCTGTTCCATCAATTAAATTAGCATTTGTAATACTTACAATAGTCGGAATAGTTAAAACTGCACAAAAAAAGAAAAAGTATAATAAAACTGCCCATATTTTATCAGTAACAAAGCGAGCAATATAACGATGGTTAAATAAGATTGTTGAAATGCGTTTAATCATATTCTTCGCCTCTCTTTCTAAAAAATAAATATAACTGATATGTATAAATTATACCACAATCAAACAATATTCAAAGAAGAATTATTTTGATTTCATTTATAAAAAAATTAGTGAGATAAAATCTCACTATTTTCTAACGCAACTACATGGTGTTACAATAAATGCTAGCAATTCTTTAAGCAAAGCTTCATTAATTTTATATACTTTATCTTTAAAAACTAATTCAACATCTAGCATCATATTTAAAGCATTATCAAATTTTTCATCCGTTGTTCCTACTGCTTTTTTCAAATCTTCTAAATTCATTTCACCTTTATTGTACAACATTTTAGCCATTTTTACACAATCTTCATTTCCTAAAATGCTAAATAATAAACTCGCTTCTTGTTTATGCATGATATCACAGCCTTTCTAACTAAATATTAACTTAGGCAGATGTTTTTGTCAAAGATTTTAAATAACAATCCACCCGTTCAACGGGTGGTATTTTGGCTCCCCTATAAGGGCCTATAACTTCACAAGCCCCTTAAGG